>NZ_JAGYWD010000006.1:0-529386 GCF_018587885.1 Pseudomonas sp. VS40
TTCTTTTCGGCCACTTGATTGACCGCTTGGATTTTGAATTCTTCGGGATAACGTGGGTTGCTCATGGCACCTCCTAATTGGCCTCAGTTTAAGGCAAAGAGGTGTCTACGAAACCCGAGGCGATTCAAATCCCACCCACACAACCGATCCCCTGTGGGAGTTGTCGAGCTTTAGCGAGGCTGCGAAAGCGGTGGGTCAGTCGATAAAAATGCCCGCAGTGCCGCCGCCTTCGCAGCCTCGCTGGGGCTCGACAGCTCCCACATTAGATCTCCGTCGCCGCCAAGATTGCGCCAATACAATCGATCCCCTGTGGGAGCTGTCGAGCTCTAGCGAGGCTGCGAAAGCGGTGGATCAGTCGATAAAAATGCCAGCAGTGCCGCCGCCTTCGCAGCCTCGCCAGGGCTCGACAGCTCCCACACCTGATCTCCGTCGCCGCCAAGATTGCGCCCACACAACCGATACTCTGTGGGAGCTGTCGAGCTTTAGCGAGGCTGCGAAAGCGGTGGGTCAGTCGATAAAAATGCCAGCAGTGCCGCCGCCTTCGCAGCCTCTCTGGGGCTCGACAGCTCCCACACTAGAGCTTCGTCGTGGCACAAATCCCACCCACACAACCGATCCCCTGTGGGAGTTGTCGAGCTTTAGCGAGGCTGCGAAAGCGGTGGATCAGTCGATAAAAATGCCAGCAGTGCCGCCGCCTTCGCAGCCTCGCCAGGGCTCGACAGCTCCCACACTAGAGCTTCGTCGTGGCACAAATCCCACCCACACAACCGATCCCCTGTGGGAGCTGTCGAGCTTTAGTGAGGCTGCGAAAGCGGTGGGTCAGTCGATAAAAATGCCCGCAGTGCCGCCGCCTTCGCAGCCTCGCTGGGGCTCGACAGCTCCCACATTAGATCTCCGTCGCCGCCAAGATTGCGCCAATACAATCGATCCCCTGTGGGAGCTGTCGAGCTCTAGCGAGGCTGCGAAAGCGGTGGGTCAGGCGATAAAAATGCCAGCAGTGCCGCCGCCTTCGCAGCCTCGCCAGGGCTCGACAGCTCCCACACTAGAGCTTCGTCGTGGCACAAATCCCACCCACACAACCGATCCCTTGTGGGAGCTGTCGAGCTTTAGCGAGGCTGCGAAAGCGGTGGGTCAGGCGATAAAAATGCCAGCAGTGCCGCCGCCTTCGCAGCCTCGCAGGGGCTCGACAGCTCCCACACTTGATCTTCGTCGTGGCACAAATCCCACCCACACCACCGATCCCCTGTGGGAGCTGTCGAGCTTTAGCGAGGCTGCGAAGGCGGTGGGTCAGGCGATAAAAATGCCAGCAGTGCCGACCCCCCCCACACTTAGATCCATGTCGCGGCTGACACTGCGTCCGTGCTCTTTTACTCGGCGCCAGCTGTCGGTTCGTCAAAGGTGTCAGTCAACGGCACAAACACCCCCGGCGAGGTTTCGGCGTAGCCAAACGCCCCATAGAAGCGGTCCAGTTCGCGCCGCTTCAAGGCCTTGCCGGTGAATACGCTGACGTACTGGGGAATTCGCCGGAACCGCACCACCACGTCTTCGGTGGTTTTCATCGAGATGTAGCCGATCTGTGTGAGGTAGATGGTTCGCGCGCGCACATCGGCGGCTTCGTCATCGTAGCCAAAGCGCCGGAACATGCCGGCCAAGGCGTTGATGCGAGTGTCGTCGGCCAGGGCGATTTCGGCGCTGACCTCCCCCGACTGCATTGCCCAACTGCGCACGGCAAATTCGAACTGCGAGTCGAACAGTTCCGGGTTCAGCCAGCATTCGAAGACGTTGAGGATCGCCTCGCAAATACTTTCGGCATAACGCTCGCACTGGCGCACCAGGTTGCCGGTGTTCTTGTCGCGCCAACGGGTCAGCAACGCGGCGAGCAGTTGCTCGCGGTCTTCATAGAACCAATAGAAACTGGTACGCGACAAGCCCAGTTGCTTGGCCAGCGGCATGACGCGCACGGCGTCGATGCCGGACTCTTTCAGCGCTGTGTACGCGGCGTCCAGCCACACGTCGACCGAGCCTCGCCAGCCCGTGTCCTGGGTCTTGCCTCGGGGTTTTGCGATCATCCGGGTCACCTTGCCTGGGAATTGCAGGCCACTCTACACGCCCAGCTGCATGGTGCACAGGGAGTGTACAGCGACGTACATTTCGACTCGCCCTGGCGCACCGCCTTTTGCGCAACCTGGAGGTTTAACGCACTAAATTGAACGAATCTGACCCTGTTCCGCTCAATACTTCAGGACACACAAACACCCACACGGACGAGGTTGAGGTAGCGGACATGGCAGCGAAAAAGTGTGAAGCATCGACCACACCTGGCTGGGACGAACAACTGGCCGGCAACACCGAACTGTTCTTCGAAGCCGATCGGCTGGAGAAGGCAGCCTACGACATCATCGGCACCAGTCTGGCCGACGCAGCCGCGTGGTTGCGCTTTAGCGAGGCCAAGCAGATTGCCGATGCAAAGCGTACCGAGGCGTACCAAGACTTGATGCGCATACGCCGGGGCATGCTGGACCGAAACTCGCGGCCCTCCCCCCGCGCCGATCACCCTCCCCAGCGCGGCCCCTCCGCCGCCCATTGAGACTGCACGCGTCTCACCCACCGCGAGAAAAAATATTATACAAACCCGCCCCGCTCCCCAAACATCCAGGGGCAGCCCGCGTCAGCGGAACTTCCCTGGTTTTTTAGAGCAGGCCCCTCTATGGCACGATTTAAAACCACGCTGTTGGCTTTCCATTTCCTGACAATCGCAGGCCTATTCATGCCCTCATTGAATGCCCACGCCAACACCCTCGACTCAACTGTGGCAACCCCTTCGCAAGACGCCGTCTACCAACTGCGCATCTACGAAATTTTCGAGACCAACAAGGTTGCGTTTCATCAGCGATTTCGTGATCACGCCATGCGCATCATGGCCCGCCATGGGTTCGATATCATCGCCCTGTGGGAAGCCAAGACCCACCAGCGTACCGAATTCCTCTACGTGATCAGATGGCCTGACGCCGATACGATGCGCCAGGGCTGGAAAAACCTGATGGCTGATCAGGAGTGGTCCGCCATCAAGGAAAAAAGCGCCGCGGAACACGGCGCGATGGTGGGCGAGATTCAGGAAAAGGTGATGGCGTTGACCGACTATTCACTGATACCCGCCGGCCTGCCACGGCCATGACGCAAAGGTAACCTACAGTTCCTTGAAGCGGTGCCGCGGTATTCCCGGCACCGGCAACCGGATGCTGTAGATATTGCCCGCCGCCGGATAGTCCGCGTGCTCCGCCGCCGACATGCCGAACTTGGCAGTGGTGATAAACAAGGTGCGCCTATCCGCCCCGCCAAAGCAGCAACTGGTGGGGCGTGGCACTGGCATTGGCAAGGTCTGGAGCAGGACGCCATTGGGGTCGTATTGGAGCAGGCAGCTGCCATTGAACTGGCAAACCCAGAGGTTGCCCTCGACATCCAGGGCCAGGCCGTCCGGGCGCCCCAGTTCAGCCGGGGTCTGGGCAAATACCGAGACTTGTTCCAGGTAGCTGCCATTTGCCGGGTAGCGGGCACGGTAGAGGGTCCGGGCTACCGAGTCGACGAAGAACAGCTCGCGCCCATCACGTGACCACACCAGGCCGTTGGGCAGGCTGATGTTGTCCAGGATCACCGAGGCGTTCAGGCCGGCGTCGTAGCGGTAGAACTTGCCCGTATTGCGGCTGTGCGCCTCATCCATCAAGCCGGTGATGAAACGGCCCTGGGGATCGCAGGCACCATCGTTGAAGCGGTAGGACGACAGCGTGATGGCCAGCTTTGAGTGCTGGATGACCCGCAGACGGGTGCGGTCGAGGATGGCAACTCCGGCATTCTGGGTAAAAATCAGATTGCCCTTTTCGGTCAATGCCAAGGCGCCAATACGCGAAGGCGACTCATACAACCGTGTCAGGTTGCCCTGTAGATCCAAGGCATTGATCTGGCCGCCACTGATGTCCACGAACAGCAGGCACTGGTGGGTTTCATCCCAGACCGGGCTCTCACCCAGGTCAGCCTGGCAGGGCGAAAAAAGACGAAGCTCTTCCTGAGCAGGCATAGTCAACACTCCTTGATCTGGTCCCAACGTTGGGCGACTTGTTCGGCAGTGGCGGCCTTCACGCGAGCCAGATCGACGGGATAGTCGACACCCGGGTTTTCCACAAACCGCGTCGCCGTAAACTGGCCATTGCTGGCGCGCAGGACGTAACCGGAATCCTGGCATTGCCGCGACGCCAGGAACACCACGCCAGGCGTCACCCATTCGGGCTTGAGGTTTTCCGGTTCGCCCGTCACGCCCCACATGCGGGTCTTGGCCACGGGTGATACCGCATTGACCAGAATGCCCGACTCCGCACCTTCCATGCTCAACGCATTCATGATGCCCAGTTGCGCCATCTTGCCGGCGGCGTACGCCACCAGGCCGGGTTGCGCATAGTGCTGGTACATCGCACGGTCTGACGAGGTCAATATCACCCGGGCGGCAGTAGAGTGTTGGAGGTGTTTCCAGGCATGTTTGCATAACCAGATCGGCGTGTAGATATTGATATCCACCGCGCGACCTATGAATGTTGCATCAGCCTCATCAATGGGTTGATAACCGACCCAACCGGCGTTGTGAATTAAAATATCGAGTTGACCAAACGCCTCGATGGCCGTCGCCACCAACTGCTCGCAACCCTGTTCGGTGGACAGGTCACCGTGATGTCCGACCACGTTAAAACCCTGGTCTGCAAGGGTGCGAGCCGCTTCCATGGCAATCGAGCCATCGCCCCCCGCGCCCAACTTGTCCGCACCAATATCACTGATCACGACATTGGCGCCCAGCGTAGCCAGGGCTTGCGCGTAACTGAACCCCAAGCCTCGGCCTGCGCCCGTTACAACGGCGGTCATTCCTGTAAAGTTCATTGGCTATTCCTCTTGAGTGCCACCTCACCTTAACAATGTATATCGGTGCTGTTTAATACTAACGGCGGCGCAAGTTGATACTTGGCTCATATCAAGTTGATGTTTATTGCGCGCAAACCCGGAATGAACGGCCCCTCCATGAACTTCACTGCGGGATTCAGGTCTGCTGGGTAGTCTTGCAAGTTTTGGATCCAAAGTTTAACTGGGCGATGTTTATTCCTTAGTCGAACACTGGATTAACGGTACCATTGCTGCACCTAGTCCACTGATCAGTTCAAATGAAGGAACAGAAGAAATGATCGAAACCCGCCTGCTACGCCAGTTCATTGCCGTGGCTGAAGAGCTGCATTTCCACAAGGCTGCCATCCGCCTGCACATGGCCCAGCCCCCGCTGAGCCAGGCCATCAATCGCCTGGAAGACAAACTGGGGTTCAGTTTGTTTACCCGTAATAAGCGCGGGGTCAAACTGACCCCGGCCGGCGGTGCGTTCCTGGAGGCCGCGTATAGCACCCTGAAGGCGTTGGAGCAGGGCATCGAACACGCACGTCAGGTGTCCGAGGGGATTGCCGGCAAACTCACGGTGACTGCGGTGTCGATCGCCTACTACGAGTCGCTGCTCAGTACGCTGCGCCAGTTTCGCGAGACCTTTCCCAAGGTCCAGTTGGTCATCAAGGAGATGCCCTCCTCCAGCCAGGCCAAGGCCATTCTGTCGGGAGAGGCGGATATTGCCTTCATGCGCAAGCTGCCAATTTCGGCGGAAAACGTCGAGTCCCGCCTGTTGCTGGATGAAGAGATCGTGATGGCGCTGCCCGCCCATCACCCTAAGGCAAAGGACGGCCAGATAGACTTGAGGGACTTCGCCGGCGAAGACTTCGTGTTCACCCCCGAAGCCCTGGGTACCGGCTATCACAGTCAGCTTATTGCATTGTGTGAAGCCGCCGGTTTTTACCCCAAGGTTGTGCAAGAGGCCGCACAGATCCATACCCTGATCGGTCTGGTAGCCTGTGGCTTCGGGGTCGCCCTGGTACCCGAGTCGATTGCCAACTCAATCATGCGCGACAAGGTACTGTTTCGCCGGATCTACCCGGTGACCGCCTCTCCCAACCCGGCAATCGGCCTGTACATGAGCTGGAACACCCACAACGAATCGCCGTTGATGGACAGCTTTATTTCCATGCTCGACTTCAACGCCGCCCCCGGGGTTGAGGGGGCACTGGCCGTACAGGTCGGTTAGAGTGCCAGCCGATAATCCTTGAGCCATGCGGCAAGGGACAAAGCGGTTTCCAGGTTATTGCGCTTGAGCTGGGAGTTGAAGGCCCCCACAGGCTGTTCAAGCTCGCGACGCAATTGCGTGCGATCAATGATCTGGAAAACCGCGTTGTCGGCTTGTTGCAACAGCGCACGGGTTTGCGCGCGCAGGAACTGTTCATACGCCAGGTTGGCAGACGTCGGGTAGGGACTCTTTTTGCGCTGCATGACAGCGTCAGGTACCAGGTCGGCACAGGCCTGCTTGAGCAACCACTTTTCCACGCCCTCCTTGCCCTTGATGCTCCAGGGTACGTTGTAGACGTACTGCACCAGTTCATGGTCGGTGAACGGCACACGCACTTCGAGACTGGCGTACATGCTCAAGCGGTCCTTGCGATCCAGCAGGATCGGCAGCCAGCGATGCAGGTGCATGTGGCAGACTTCGCGCATCTTGCGCTCCTCAAGGCTGTCGCCCGGCAGATGTTCGACGCTGTCCACCGCCTGGCCATAACTGCTGCGTTGGTATTCGGCGAAATCACACAGTTTGTTGAAGTCCGGGTTGATCATCTCGGCCTGCAGCAGCTGCATGCGCGACAGCCATGGAAAGCGCTGGGCTTCCAGGGCCTGGGGGTCGCGGAACCAAGCGTAGCCACCAAACACCTCATCCGCTGCTTCGCCGGAAATGGCCACGGTGGAGTGCTCGCGGATGGCCTTGAACAGCAAGTGCAGTGAGGTGTCCACATCGCCGAAGGTCTGGGCGGAGTCGTTGGCCCTGAATACCGACTGCCGCGCCACCTCGCTCACCAGTTCCTGGTTGTCGATCAGGATGGTCTGGTGATGGCTGCCGATCGCTTCGGCCGCCGCCAGCGCAAAGGGTTGGTCGCGGTCAGGGCGAAAAGTGTCGGCACGGAACTGTTCGGCCTGGCCGACAAAGTCCACCGAAAACGAGTTGACCACACCGCCTTGTTCGGCTTGCAGTTTTTTCTGCGCCATGGCGGTGAGGACGGTCGAGTCCAGGCCGCCGGAGAGCAAGGTACAGACCGGCACATCGGCATACAGCTGTTCGCCCAGGGCCTTTTCCAGCAAGGCGCGGGTTTTCTCGACGGTTTGTGCGTCGGTGTCGGTGTGCTCATGACGTTCGACAGCCCAATAACGCTGCACCTTCGGTGCGCGCCCCGCCAGCAATTGCAGGCTGTGGCCCGGAGGCAGTTCGCGAATGCCCTTGAAGGCCGTTTGCGCGGTAGCCTTGGACAGGGACAACGCGTCCACAAGGCCGACAACGTCCAGCGCTCGCTGGAACTGCGGATGGGCGAGAATGGCCTTGGGCTCCGAGGCGAACAGCAGGCCAGCGTCCAGCGCCGCATAAAACAGCGGCTTGACGCCCAGACGGTCGCGCAGCAGCAGGAAACGCCCCTGGCGCTCATCGAAAATAGCCATCGCAAACATCCCGGTGAGGTGGTCGACGCATTGCTCACCCCACTCCAGATAGGCGTGCAACACCACTTCCGTATCGCTGCGAGTCGTGAACTGGTGCCCGGCCTTGCTCAAACGTTCACGCAGTTGGACATAGTTGTAGACCTCGCCGGTGTACACCATCGCCACCGTCGCCCCGCCCGCAGTGGTGAATGTCATCGGCTGCACGCCGCCGCTCAAGTCAATGATTGCCAGCCGCCGGTGCCCCAGTAGCGCGTGCTGCCCCTGCCAGATCCCTTCGGCGTCCGGGCCACGTCGCGTGAGGCTGGCGGTCATTTCGGCCACCAGTGGACGTTGATCTTTGAGGTCTCGCGCAAAGTCGACCCAGCCTGTAATTCCACACATATCAAAGGATCCTTATTGGTCGAGTGCAGCCGCCGGCAATGGGCCACGCAGCGTTTCAAGTCGTTTAGCCAAGTCGATCAATTGCAGCTCGCTGTCGCGGCGCCCCATGATCTGCAGGGCCAGGGGGGCCTTGCCGTCAGCACTGAGCATGATCGGCAAGGTGATTGCCGGCAGGCCACTGAAGCTGGCTAAGGGTGTAAAGCCGATTTTGCGTGAGTAATCCGGGTCGGCAGGCGACGGAATGGTCGAATCGCCCGGCAGCGGACGGCGCACATCGAATGGCCGGCAAGGGTCGATGGGAAACACCACCACGTCCACGCCTGCAGCGTCAAAACAACTGTCAATGGAGGCACGCACCGCCTGCATGCGCGCAGTTATCTGCTGATACTCGGCGTCGCTCACCCCGGCACCTACCTCCAGCGCGGCCTGGGTCGACCAGTGCAAATCCGCATCGAAAATTTCACGCCATACCTGGGAAGCCAGCCACGCGTCCCGGGCACATAACTGCCACGCCGAACCACGGCAGTCCCACAGTTCGGGCAACTGCATGGGCACTTGAGGCATACCCAGGTCTGCCAGGAGGCTTTTTGCCTGGTCCATCATCGCCAGCATCGGTGCCGTGGTGACACCGTCGTCAATGTGGCTCAACACGCCAATCCGGTAGGTGCCGGCCAGCGGCTTTTGCACGCCCAGGTGTCGCTCAAGCCCCAGCCTGGGCATCAGGAAGTCCAGGTCATCGGCGGTACGCGTGACCCAGCCGAGGGCGTCCATGGAGGGTGACAACGGGAACACACCGTCCAGATTGGAGGCCTTGTGGGTCATGCGCAGCCCCACCATGCCGCAATGGGCTGCAGGCCAACGCACGGAGCCGAGCACATCGGTGCCCAGGGCGATGTCACACAGGTGTGCGGCCACGGCAACCGCCGAACCGGTGCTGGAGCCGGAGGGGTCTATGCTCGGATACAACGGATTGCGCGCCCCGCAGCCGAAACCGATATTGAGTTCGGTGGTGGCGACCTTGTACAGGATGCGCACCTCGGGATGTACCGCCCACAAGGCGCTGGCTGACACATCGGGATAGTGCCGGTAACTGCGTAACCCCAGACGCGTGGGCATGCCCGCCACGTCGACGGTGTCTTTGACCCCCATGCGGAACGTGGCTGTGTCGTCGGTCACACTCGAGACCAGGCAACGGTATTGGCTGTCCGCCGAGCCTGCCCAGTGGTTGTACTGCCCGGCCCATTGATGCCGCAGTTGCGGCTGTTCCAGCAGCAAACTGTAGCGCTGGCGCAACGGTAACCTGAGAAATTCCGGCACCGCCGTGGCCTGTTCACGTTGGCTCGCGTGGCCGGACAGGTAGGCAGTAATGCTCTGCTCTGCAGTACGGATGCTCATGACTCTCAACTCCCTGTTTGCTGGATAGCCCAAGCCTGCGGCTTGCCGCTGGCCGACAAGGGCAACTGCTCGACGCGTCGAATCTGCACCGGCTTGGGAAAATGAACGCCCAGGCGCTCGATGGCCTGGGCAAGGCTCGCCTCCGTGAGTGTGGGCGAGCTGAAAACCACTTCGTAGGCCTCACCGCGCAACTCATCGCGCAGGGGCATGCACGCCAGGTGCTGGCACTGGGTCACGGCACTGAGTTCAGCGCGCAGGACACCCAGGTCCTGGCGCACACCATTGATTTTTATCAGCTGGCTGGCACGCCCCAACCACTGGAATTGCCCATGCCCAACCGCCAGGATCCAGTCGTCGCTCTGGTGCGTCAGTGCCGACACTTGTCCCTCAGCGGCCCTTGCGATTCGCGGGCTGTGCACGTTGAGTCGCGACTCCACCCCCACCGGGCTGAGCAGCGAGACATCCTCGAATACCGTCCAGGCCGTGGCTGCCTCGCCAATGGGACGATGTGCAATGGCACCGGTCTCGGTCGAGCCGAGCAGTTCGATAAACGTCGCGCCCTGGCCGGCATAACGATCAACGATCGCGTACGCCTTGGAAGGCAGCGCCGAAGCGCTATGCAGTACCAGTACGGGCACCTGCGGCACCAGGCGTTTGAGCAGCGATGCGAGCAATGTCCAGGTGCTGGCGATACACAGGATCACTGTCGGCCCCCTGACCTGCAGGTCCGGCAGCAGGAGTGCTTCCAGGGAGCAGGATTGCAATCGGGCCCGGGTCACATCGGCACCGACCTGCCCCAGAATCATGCCGTAGCTGTGTTCGGTAGGGGCGAACGACAGGATATCCGTGACACCCGCGGCCCACGTACCGAGGATCATCCGTGCTTCCTGCTCCATCTGCCGCCGGGTGCGGGCCCACTGGCGCGGCGCGCTGGTAGACCCGGAGGTACGGAAGACATGCTCCGCGCTCATCGCCTACACCGCCTGCAAGGTGGCAGTGTCTTCCAGGCGCTCCTTGACGAACTGCTCCATTTTTTCCAAGGTCTCGAACCAGTAGCGAACGTCGTCGCCGACATAGTCCACCTCGATACCAAACCGCTCCTCGATGGTGGTCACCACTTCAACCGCCATCAGGCTGTCGAAACGCTCGCCGATAAAGTCGCGAAAACTCTCGTCCGCGCCAATGCTGCGAACTTCAGGCCCCAGTAGTGTTTCCAGGGCGGTGCGGATATCGTCTTTTACAGTGCTGACGTTAGTCATGTTATTAACCCTTGGTGGCAGCGTTAGTCAGTGTTTCATCCGTGGCGTAAAAAACACTTTCAGGAAACACATCCTCGTACTGCAGATAAAAGAATGAATCGGCAAACTGCGTGGTAAAGAAGTTGAACAGTTGCGTGGCAAAATCCTTGCGGAAAAACTGATCACGGCTGGCGGCTATCGAGGCGCGAATAAAGAACACACGACTACGCTTTGTTTCACCATGGTTGATCGCCATGGGTAGGCCGGCACTGAATACACTGTCTTCATCCAGCGCACTAAAAATCACCATGCAGTGCCCCGGATCCAGCCCATGGCCCTTGAGTTCCCGGGCAACTTTCAAGGCGATTTTCTTTTTCTCGCTTATTCCCAGAAACCCGGAGCGAATGTTGATCGTCGGCACATGAGCCTCTCAAGACAAATACAAGTTAGGAAGTACCGGCAACTGCCCCTTGAACCACTGCCCCACCAGACTGCCCAGGCAGGTGGACAGCGCGTCGTGCCCTTCGCGGTACATCGGTGACCAGGCGTAACCGCCGTCCGTCTCGACGTTTTCCAGGAAATACAGCACGTGAGCGCGGTCTACCTCGAGGCCGAAATCGCAGGACGCGGCCATGGCTTCGTAGGTACTGAGCAGGTCCGGAATGCGATTGCCGGTATTGGCGAAACCACCCTGCTTGACCTTGTGCCGCCGCAACAAGGCAAGCATTTCGTCATCATCGCGGTGGCCCAGGTATCGCAGGCATTTGAGCGCCTGGACACTGGATCGGAACGTCGGCACACCGCCCGGGAAATTGGCGAAGGCCAGCGGTTCCTGGGTGACGGCGCAACGCCTTACAAAGCGCTCCAATTGCCCGCAGTCGATTCCGTCACTGCGGCCCAACCGGGTGATGATTGAAACCGCGGAAGCCGTCGACACCATGTCCGAGCCTCGCCCCTCCCAGAAGCCGAAGCCGCCATCGGGGTTCTGGATCCGCCCCAGCCACGCCAACACGGCCTGCCGCGCCTGCGGCGAGTCGCGCAGCGCACCGGCCGCCAAGGCCCACGCCGTACAACGTACTTCTGCGCCACGGCCGGGCATATACATGACGCCGGCTTCGTTGGGCAGTTGACAGCCCTCGATCCACCTCACCGCCGAGGCACGGGCCTGCGGGGAGAGGCGGCCATCCAGGACGGTGGCGGCAGTGGTCAAGACATCCGCCGCCGCGCTTTTTTCACGGTAGGTGTAGCCGCCATTGTCGACATAAAGCTGCTGGACAAACCGGCTGACGCCCAAGGCCAGCCCACTCACATCCTGGCCCAGGGCCTTGAGCGAACCGACCGCACAAAACACCGCCCATACGTCTTCACAGTCATAGCCTTGCCAGCGCACAAACCCGCCTTCAGGGCCACGCAACGACTCGATCCACGCGACGCAATCGGCACTGTGCAATGGCGCGGTTCCCAGTGCGGCGAGGGTCGCAGTGGTGCGATAGGTGGCCCACAGGCACGGTGTATCCGCCGCTTCACTGAAACGAAACCCGCCCCCTTCCAGCTGCTGGGCCTGCATCCAGTGGACCAGTCGATCCATATCCCATGCAGGCACCCAGTCGCCTTGCTGGCTGAGCGCCTTCCAAGCCATCACGCCATAGAAGCACGCGCGCACATCGGCCTTGTTACGCTGGGCAAACGCGGGCGACCAACTCAGCCCGCCATTTTCACACTGCAATGCACTGAGCCACTCGAGCAGCATGGCCGGCTCTTTCACTTGACCGTGGCACACATTGATCAAGGTGCGTACGGCGTAGTGCGTCGCCCACACGTCCGCGCCCTGCCCCGCGCACATGGCGTAGGCCTGCCCGTCCCACAGGCTGTCCAGCCATGGTTCGGTCTTTTCCGACACCTGTTCCAATGCGCCGAGATCGTTGAGGGTTTCCGTGCAGTAAAACGTTGCCCAGGCATCCGAAGGCATGCCTTTGCTCCAGGCATAGCCACCATCGCGATTCAATCGCGTCTCGATGTAGCGACGAATCTGCGGCTGGTCGACGGAATGCAACTGATCGATCCAGGCCAGGCTGCGGATGGCCGCATACGTGCACCAGAGGTCCGGTTGGCCACTGACCACCGCGCGGCCCTCGGGGAAACGTGGCGGGATCGGACTGAAGGCATTCATTGCTGGCCACCGACAAAGCGCAGGTTGGTTTTTTTCCAGCTTTTTTGCGAGGCGCCACTCTTGCTGACCGCCGCCAGGTTGTTGACGAACAGGATCCTGTCCCACTGCAGGTTCATGCGTTCCTGGGAGCACTCGCGCAACGAGTCTGCGAGCCCGGCTTCCAGCGCGTTGTCCCAGACCACGTCGCGCTCCAGGATCAGGCTGGCACTGTCGGTCGTACGGTCCACCTCGATCATGTAGCCGGTGGCGTTGCTGGTGCCGTAGACGATTTCCTCGATCTTGCGGATTTCAAGGTCCACTCCAGAGACCATGACAGCGTCGGAATCTCGACCGTTGACCATCATTGTCGGTCCAGGCAAACCGACTGCACACTCGGACGTGATGGTCACGCTGTCGCCGGTGTCCAGGCGCAACAGGGGGCGGGCGTAAAGATTCAGCGGGGTGACGACCAGGCGCCCGCTGGCGCCTTTGCTCAAGGGTACGATCTGACCGCTGGCGGTCACCAATTCGAAGTAGTTGGTACCCGTGGTCAAACGTTGCACCTTGCCCTGGGTCACCGCCGCCAAGGTGCCGGTTTCGGTGCTGCCGTAGCTGGCGTCGTGAATATCGCAAGCCCACCACTGCGCCAGTTTTTCCCGGAATGGCCGGGTATTGACCTCGCCCAGCAACATGATCGCCTTGATCGACTCACTGACACGCTCCAGCATCTGCCGCTGCTTGAGGTAGCGCGTGAGCTGGACGAGGACCCCCGGCGCGATAAAGATCACCGTCGGACGGTACACCTCGAACATCTTGCACAGGCGCTCCCAATCGGTGATACCGGTGGTGAAGGGGTAGGCACGCACATGGGAGACATCGAGGTATTCGCACACATTGGCGATCAAGTCGCCCACTGGAACGATGTCTGACGGCATCAGATTGGCGACCCGCGAACCGGGCTCGATAACGTGGCGCCAGTGGAACGCTACCGACACCGCGTTCCAAATGATGTCTTCCTTGAGCCTGGGGCTGGGGGTCGGCTCGCCGGTGGTGCCGGTGGTTGCGTAATACTTGGCGGCCTGGCCGTATTCAACGGTGCAGAATGCACGTGGAGAACCTTTCAGGCTGGCCTTGGGTGTCAGCGCCAGGGCCTGGAACCCGGCAAAACTGTAGTCACCCAGGGCGTGGTAGAACTCGCTCTTGCGAGCACGTTCCCATACGGCCCGCAGTTTTCGTTCATAGAAAGGGGCGTCGGGGATCAACTCCCCATGACGCAGGATTTCGCTTTCGGCGCCCTGCAAAACCCCATAGTAATGATCGTTATGCACTAACATTAACTTGCCCTCGTTAAAAAACCCCAGCGAGAATTGGCGAGCCGAGCGATAAAGTAAAATACTTTCGCGGTCTATTTGTAAGAGCCTGCAGATATCAGAGAAAACGCCCGATACTTGGCGACCCGGCGATATTATTTAGTTAGGGTCGTGCCCCCGCGATACGCGAGTCGCCCGCACATTACAACTAACTAAACAGTTCACAGCTCTCTAACACTGGGGGGCACCACGCGCCGACTAATACCCGCCAAAAGTATTAAACAGAGACTTTTATAGTATTTCTCATCTCACTGTTGTCACCGCACTATCACCGCCACCTTGCAAAAACGAGTTCCGGGCATAACCACGACAGTCGCTTAAAAGACGGCGCCAACTTAGTGCACTTGCACCGGTGGGACCTTCGACTTATGCACCGACAAGGAGACGCTGAATGCTGACGACACACAAACACTTCCAGGCCAACGCCACTGGCTGGACACCCGATACGTGGCGCTCACGCACGGCCCTGCACCAGCCCGTCTACCCCTGCCCCACCGAACTCCAGCATACCTTGCAGCGACTGGCCCAGCGGCCCGCGCTGGTGAGCGCTGGCAAGATCCTGCAACTCAAGACCTTGATCGCCCAGGCGCAGGACGGCCAAGGCTTCATCCTGCAAGGCGGCGATTGCGCGGAGTCTTTTGACCACTGCTCCAGGGAGACCACCGCCAGCCAGGTCAAAGTGCTGCAACAAATGACTCAAGTACTGATGCAGCGCCTGCAAATGCCGGTGATCTGCCTGGCGCGCCTGGCTGGGCAATACGCCAAGCCGCGTTCCAGCGACAGCGAAACCCTGGGCCAGGAAACCCTGCCGGTGTACCGCGGTGACATCGTCAACGGCAGCACGTTTAGCCCACAAGAACGCCGCGCCGACCCGCAACGCCTGCTGCAGGCTTACAGTTGTTGCGCTTCAACCCTGGGGTTTATCCGTGCCCTGTATGAAACCGGTATCGATGACCTGCTCAAGCCCGCGCACTGGAGCACGGCATGGATCGACACGCACCCTGAGAGAGCCGCCTTCCATCGCACAATCCAGGGTGTGCAGCACACCGCGCAATTCATGGCGGCGCTGGCAGGCAGCGACACCGACCGTTTTCTGCACCGTGAAACCTTTGTGTCCCACGAAGCCCTGCTGCTGGACTACGAGCATGCCCTGACGCGCCAAGAACCGGGTTTCGACGGCTGGTTCAACCTGTCCACGCACTTTCCCTGGATCGGCAAACGCACTGCAGACCTGGAAGGCGCGCATGTGGAGTACTGTCGCGGCATCCGCAATCCATTGGGCGTGAAAGTGGGTGCCGAGGTCAGCCCCGACGCCTTGCTGGCGCTGATCGAGCGACTCAATCCCCACAACGAACCGGGCCGACTGACGCTGATTCACCGCATGGGCGCTGACCAACTACGCAAGGCACTCCCGCCCTTGCTCAACGCCGTCACTCGCTCAGGCGCCAAGGTGCTATGGCTATGCGACCCCATGCACGGCAATACCGAGACCCTGGCCTGCGGTACAAAAACCCGACGTTTCGAGCAGATCATGGGCGAGATCGAGGTGGCCTTCAGTGTCCATCGCGAACACGGCACGCGTTTGGGCGGCCTGCACTTGGAGCTCACAGGGGAGCACGTCACCGAGTGCCTGGGCGGGGCACGCGACCTGCAGCCCGAGGACCTGTCCCGTCGTTACTTGAGCAAGGTCGACCCGCGCCTCAACTATGAACAAGCCCTTGAACTGGCGTTGCGCGTTGCACACCTGACCTGAACCCGCCCTCCTCCCACCACTGAGTTCCTATGCCAGCTGTCATCTATATTTTTTCGCTCTGCACCTTCACCTTCGGCTTGTCCGAATTCGTTGTCGCCGGCTTGGTATCCGCGATTTCGCTGGACCTGCACGAGTCCATTTCGAACGTCGGCTCGGCCATTGCAGCGTACGCCCTGGGTGCCGCCATCGGCGCCCCGGTCATCACGGCCATGCTGGCCAGCTGGCGCGACAAATCCGTCCTGCTGCTGACCCTCGCCGTACTTGCCGTCGGCAGCGTGGTTATCAGCCTGGCGCCGGATATCCTGACCTTGCACGGCGTACGCCTCATCATCGGCTTGGCGCATGGCGTGTTCATGGCCGTGGCCTCCAACGCGGCAGTCAAACTGGTCGACCCGATGCGTGCAGGGCGCGCGCTGTCGCTGGTGTGGATCGGCCTGACGCTTTCGATTGCCTTTGGCGTGCCCATCGGCACCTTCTTCGGCAGCTACTGGTCCTGGCGGATAGTGTTCCTGGCTATCGGTGGCCTGGGCCTGATCAGCACGGTGGGGCTGGTCCTGCTGATGCGCCGGCAACCCACCGCGTCACCTAACGCTGGCCAAGGCTTGAAACAAGGCCTCGCCGCCCTGTTGCACCGCGAACTGTTGATGGCTGCCACGATCGCGATGCTGGTGAGCGTCGCCACGTTTTCGTTTTTTACCTTCGTGTCGCCGTTTCTGCTGGACATCACCCGTATCCAACCGCAGGTGCTGAGCCTGGCGATGCTGGCGTTCGGTGTCTGCTCCATTCTCGGCAATGTGCTCGGCGGCTATCTCGTGGATGCATTCGACGCGGACCGATGCTTGCTCGGTGGCTTGAGCGCCTTGATGCTCAACCTGATGAGCTTGTATCTGTGGGGGGACTCGGTGATCGCCACCCTGACGCTGGTGGGGCTATTGGGGGTAGTGTTCTTTGCCATTGTGACCATGTCGACCCTGCGCATGCTGCGCCTGGCACACCACTATATTCCGCAATCCAGTGCCGTGGCGTCGGGACTCAATATTGCGTCATTCAACCTCGGAACAGCGTTGGGTGGCGTCGGCGCAGGGTGGGTGATTACCCATTTCGGTCTCGCCTACATCCCCATCGCAGGCGCAAGTGCGGCCCTGTTGGCCATGGGTACACTTGCCCTGCAAATGAAAAGCCGGCCGGGGCTGCAGGAGGCCTTGCGGGAAAGCCCCTGATAGCCAGGGGCCGCCGATCACGGTTTGGGGGCCTCAGTCCGACACTTGCTCGAGGAAAATAAGCTGCAAAGGCTCCTTGAGCAAACCGTCGGCCGCTGCTGCAAATGCCTTGAAGTACGGCGTGGCAAAATGTGCGTCGAGGGCGGCCTGGTTCTTGAAAGCTTCCCGCATGTAGAACGTACCGGGCTCGTCACGCAGCTCAAACAGCACATAGTCAAGGTTACCGGGCTCGGTGCGCGTTGGTTCAACCAACGCCAACAAGCCTTGCTTGAGTGCCTGCTGCTGGCCGGGCTTGGCCTTGAGCACGGCGATGGATACCAAGGGTTTTTGCATGGTGGGCACTCCGTTGGGGGAAAGGCTCGGGTGTTGGCTGGCGCAGCCTGCGGTCAACGACACCAGCAGCGTCAACCCCATCGACCTGATCAAGGTGTTCATGCAAACCCCTCCAGCACAATCTTGCCACGCGCCTTGTTACTCTCGACCAACGCATGGGCACGGCGCATGTTGGCCGCATTGATAGCGCCGAAATGCTCACCCAGGGTGGTCTGCAAAATGCCTTGGTCGATCAGTGTGGCGATGCGATTGAGCAGGTGATGCTGGTGGATCATGTCCGGGGTTTCGAACAGCGAGCGGGTGAACATCAACTCCCAGTGCAGGGACAATGACTTGAGTTTGAGCGGCATCACATCCAAGGTGCGGGGATCATCGATCACCCCCAGGCGCCCTTGGGGTCGCAACACTTCGATCAATTGCGCCAAGTGCTCCTCGGTGTGCGTCAGGCTGGCCACATGACTGACCTCGCCAACCCCCAGCGCTTGCAGTTGGGCCAACATCGGCAGGCGATGGTCGATCACATGATCGGCGCCCATGCGCTTGACCCAGTCGACGGTCTCCGGGCGCGAGGCAGTCCCGATCACGGTCATGCCGGTCAGCTCGCGGGCCAATTGCACCAGCATCGAGCCCACGCCGCCAGCGGCACCCACCACCAGCAATACATCGCCGTCGCCGCCGTCTTCGCGCACTCCGAGGCGATCAAACAACAATTCCCAGGCAGTGATCGAGGTCAGCGGCAAGGCCGCCGCGTGGGCAGCGCTCAACGACTGCGGGCGGTGCCCGACAATACGCTCGTCCACCACCTGCAGTTCACTGTAACTGCCTGCCCGGGTCAGCGAGCCGGCGTAGTAGACCTTGTCCCCCGGCTTGAACAACCGGACGTCGGCGCCGACGTCGCGCACGGTACCGGCCGCGTCCCAGCCGAGCACCTTTGGCTCCTTGGCGAAGCTGCCGGAGCGGACTTTGGTGTCCACCGGGTTGACCGCGACCGCCTCGACTTCTACCAGCAAGTCCCTGGGGCCAGGCGTGGGTGCGGCGATGTTGACGTCTTGCAGTGAGCGCGGGTCGTGGATGGGCAGACCGTGTTCGGTAAAGGCGATGGCTTTCATGGCAGCTCATTGATGAAGGAAGTGGCGAGCATCTTTACCGTTCCCACTACAAAGAAAAATCAACACAATGCAGCAACACTTTCACTCTGGAAGAGAAAATGATCCGTATCGATGACCTTGGCTTGTTCCTGCGCAGCGCCGCCCTGGGCAGCTTTACCGCCGCCGCAGTCGAGGCCGATTTGCTACCTGGGCAGGTGGCCGCTGCAATCAAGCGTCTGGAGCGGGAACTGGAAGTGCGCCTGTTCACCCGCACGACGCGCAGCCTGCGCCTGAGCGCTGAAGGTGAGCAGTACTTGCCCACGGCGCGGTCAGTGCTCGAACACCTGGAGCAAGGTCGGGCCAACCTGCACGGTGACAATGCGCCGCTGCGTGGCACCCTGCAGATCGCCGCCCCGTCGGACCTGGGGCGCAATATCCTGCTGCCGTGGCTCACCGAATTCCGCCGGCTGCACCCGGAGTTGAACCTGCGCTTCCTGCTCTCGGACCACGTGAGCAACCTGTTTCGTGACCCGGTGGATGTGGCCATCCGCTACGGCCTGAACGAAGACGCCAACTATATCGCCCTGCCCCTGGTGCCCGGCAACCGCCGGGTACTGGTGGCGTCCCCGGACTACCTGGCACGCCAGGACGCGCCCCGAACGCCGCAGGACCTGTCGCGTCACACGTGCCTGCCGTACCTGCAAAGCGGTCGGCTGCATGACCGCTGGCAACTGGGCACGCAAACCGTGCACGTCGCCGGCCCGCTATTCAGCGATGACGCGGATGTGGTGCGCCGATGGGCCCTGGAGGGTGAAGGGATCGCCTACAAATCCTGGCTGGATGTCAGCGCCGACGTCCAGGCAGGCCGTCTGGTGGTACTGCTGACCGACTATCCCGGTGATGTGTACCCCCTGAGTTTCGCCTGCCCCCATCGCGGGCAGGTCTCGCGATCAGTGACTGCGCTGCATCAATGGCTGAGGCAGCGGTTCAGTGCTATGGCGCCTTTTGCGATCGAGCACTAGCCCACCGTCGTGACGGTGCTCATCAAATTACTGCTGACTCTTGCGCTTCCGGTATTATGGTATACCATCATACACAAACCCACCGTACCCAGATGGAGCAGCCATGAGTTTCGAAATCCGCAAGATCGTCAGCTACGTAGAAGAAACCTTTATCGAAGGCGGCAAGGCTTCTGACACGCCGGTGACCATGGTCGGCCTGGCGGTCGTCCTGAAGAACCCGTGGTTGGGTCGCGGCTTTGTCGAAGACCTGAAACCCGAGATCCGTGCCAACTGTTCGGATCTCGGCGCGCTGATGGTGGAGCGCCTGGTCGGCATCATCGGCGGCGCAGAGAAGATCGAAGCCTATGGCAAGGCCGCCGTGGTCGGTGCCGACGGCGAGATCGAACACGCCTCGGCCATCATCCATACCCTGCGCTTTGGCAACCACTACCGAGAAGCGGTCAACGCCAAAAGCTACCTGAGCTTTACCAACAAGCGCGGCGGCCCGGGCACGTCGATCCAGATCCCGATGATGCACAAGGATGACGAAGGCCTGCGCTCGCACTACATCACCCTGGAAATGCACATCGAGGATTCGCCGCGTGCCGACGAAATCGTCGTGGTCCTGGGCTGTGCCGATGGCGGTCGCCTGCACCCACGCATCGGCAACCGTTACATCGACCTTGAGGAACTGGCCGCTGAAAAAGCCCAGTAATCAAGGCTCGTCACTCAAACAAAAAGGTATGCAGGAGCGCTCCATGATTCGGCTCACCGCTGAACGCACCCCGGCTGGCACCAGTTATCTGGCGACCGGCCAAGGCCAGCCTGTGGTTTTGATCCACGGCGTGGGCCTGAATAAAGAAATGTGGGGCGGGCAAGTCGTTGGCCTGGCCCCGCACTATCGCGTGATTACCTATGACATGCTCGGACACGGCGCCAGCCCGCGGCCGGAAAACGGCACACCGTTGCTGGGGTATGCCGACCAACTCCTGGAGCTGCTTGACCACCTGCAATTGCCCCAGGCGACGGTGATCGGTTTCTCCATGGGCGGGCTGGTGGCACGCGCGTTTACCCTGCATTACCCCGAGCGCCTCAAAAGCCTGGTGGTGCTTAACAGCGTGTTCAATCGCAGCCCCGAGCAGCGCGCCGGCGTTATCGCGCGCACCGCCCAGGCCGCCGAGCACGGGCCGGATGCGAATGCCGAAGCCGCCCTCTCGCGCTGGTTCAGCCGTGAATACCAGGCAGCCAACCCGGCGCAGATCGCGGCGTTGCGCCAGACGCTGGCGGGGAACGACCCACAAGGCTACCTGACCACCTACGAGCTGTTTGCCACCCAAGACATGTACCGCGCCGACGAGCTGGGCAACATCAAGTCTCCCACCCTGGTGGCGACCGGCGAACTGGACCCCGGCTCGACACCGCAGATGGCCCGCCAATTGGCTGATCGGATTCCGGGCGCCACCGTGGCTATATTGGCCGAGCAACGGCATATGATGCCGGTTGAATCGCCGCGCCTGGTCAACCAGCTGTTGCTGGACTTTCTCGAAACGGCACACGCCCAACAACAAACGATAAAGGGGATCGTGGCATGACGCTTGAACGCTTCCAGATGTGCATCGGCGGTGAATGGGTCGATGCCCTGTCCGGCAAGACCTTTGACAGCCTTAACCCGGCCCTGGCAGCACCCTGGGCGCAACTTCCGGATGCCGATGAAGCCGATGTGGAGCGCGCCGTACAAGCCGCACAGACGGCTTTCGACAGCCCGGCCTGGCGTGGCCTGACCGCCACGGCACGCGGCAAAATGCTGCGCCGCCTGGGTGACCTGATCGCCGAGAACAAGGAACACCTGGCCCAGTTGGAAAGCCGCGACAACGGCAAGCTGATCCGCGAGACACGCGGCCAGGTCAGCTACCTGCCGGAGTTCTTCCACTACACCGCCGGCCTGGCCGACAAGCTCGAAGGCGGCACCCTGCCACTGGACAAGCCCGACCTGTTTGCCTACACCGTGCACGAAGCCATGGGCGTGGTGGCAGCGATCATTCCGTGGAACAGCCCGCTGTACCTGACCGCGATCAAGCTTGCGCCTGCCCTGGCGGCGGGCAACACCATCGTGATCAAGCCGTCGGAGCACGCCTCGGCGACCATCCTCGAACTGGCGCGCCTGGCCCTTGAAGCCGGCATCCCGCCTGGCGTGGTCAACGTGGTCACCGGCTACGGCCCCAGCACTGGCGCCGCCCTCACCCGTCACCCGCTGGTGCGCAAGATCGCCTTTACCGGCGGCGCGACCACGGCACGGCATGTGGTGCGCAGCAGCGCCGAGAACTTCGCCAAGCTGTCCCTGGAACTGGGCGGCAAGTCACCCAATATCATCTTTGCCGACGCTGACCTGGACAGCGCCATCAACGGTGCGATTGCCGGGATCTATGCGGCATCCGGCCAAAGTTGCGTCTCGGGCTCGCGCCTGCTGGTGCAGGATGAGATCTACGACGAATTCGTCGAGCGCCTGGTTGAGCGTGCCCAACGCATCCGCATCGGCAACCCGCAGGACGACGCCAGCGAAATGGGGCCGATGGCCACCGCGCAGCAACTGGCCGTGGTCGAAGGCCTGGTGGCGGACGCCATCGCTGAAGGCGCACGCCTGCGCACCGGAGGCAAACGCCCGCAGAACCTCGGCGAAGGCTGGTTCTATGAGCCGACGCTGTTCGAATGCGACCGCAATTCGATGAAGATCATGCAGGAAGAAGTCTTCGGTCCGGTGGCCTCGGTCATCCGTTTCAAGGACGAAGCCGAAGCGCTGGCCATCGCCAACGACTCGCAGTTCGGCCTCGCCGCCGGCATCTGGACCCGCGACCTCGGACGTGCCCACCGCCTGGCCCGGGACGTGCGCTCGGGGATCATCTGGGTCAACACCTACCGCGCGGTGTCGGCCATGGCCCCCATCGGTGGTTTCAAGAACAGTGGCTACGGACGCGAAAGCGGCATCGACTCGGTGCTGGCCTACACCGAACTGAAAACAGTGTGGATCAACCTCTCCCAGGCGCCCATGCCTGATCCTTTTGTGATGCGTTAAGAGACCCAGACCATGATCGAACCCGGCATTTACAAAGACGTCATGAGCTCATTCCCATCCGGGGTCACGGTGGTCACCACCCTCGACCCGGACGGCGGCATCGTCGGCATCACCGCCAGTGCATTCAGCGCGCTGTCGATCGACCCGGCCCTGGTGCTGTTCTGCCCCAACTATGCCTCGGACACCTACCCGATCCTGCGCGACAGCAAGCGCTTTGCGATTCACCTGCTGTCGGCTGACCAGACTGCCGAGGCCTATGCCTTCGCTGGCAAAGGCAAGGACAAGGCCAAGGGCATCGAGTGGCATTTGAGCGAGTTGGGCAACCCGCTGCTGGCCAAGGCCACGGCGATCATTGAATGCGAGTTGTGGCGCGAATATGACGGCGGTGATCATGCAATCATTGTCGGCGCGGTGAAAAACCTGATCCTGCCTGCGCAGCCGGTCACGCCGATGATCTACCACAAAGGCAAGCTGGGCCCGTTGCCCACGCTGGCGTGAGGAGCGCCGGGGGCCGGATGGCGGGCGCCGCGAGGGTTTGTCGCTTAAAGAACGCAGCATGATAAACTTCGGCACGATTTCGGCCTCAATCGGCGCAGCCGCCCCTGGCCTCCAGTTAACCGCCACATTCAGAGCAGACCCCATGAAACGCCTGCCACTCGACGACAGCTTCAAGGTCAATCACAACCCAGTTACCCTGCGCGAAATCGTGCTGGAGAAACTGCGCAGCGCCATCATGAACTTCCAACTGCTGCCGGGTGACCGCCTGGTGGAGCGCGACCTTTGCGACCGCCTCGGCGTCAGCCGCACGTCGGTGCGCGAAGCCTTGCGTCACCTGGAATCCGAAGGCCTGGTGGAGTTTGCCGATGCCAAGGGTCCGCAGGTAGCGATCATCACCCTGGCTGATGCCGTCGATATCTACGAACTGCGCTGCGTGCTCGAAGGCCTGATCGTGCAGCTGTTCACCCTGCGCGCCAAGGCCAAGGACATCAAGGCCCTGGAAAAAGCCCTGGAGGAAAACCGCAAGGCCCTCAAGGATGGCGAGTTGCAACAGGTCATCGACTCGGTACAGGGCTTCTACGACGTATTGCTCGAAGGCTCCGGCAACCACGTGGCCGCCACCCAGTTACGCCAGTTGCAGGCCCGCATCAGCTATCTGCGCGCCACTTCGGTGTCCCAGGAAAACCGCCGTGGCGACAGTAACCAGGAAATGGAACGCATGGTCCAGGCGATCAAGAGCGGTGACCCCCTGGCCGCCCACCAAGCCTGTGTCGATCATGTGCGCGCCGCCGCCGCCGTGGCCCTGGACTACCTCAAGCGCAAGCAGGAAGAAACCGGCAAGCTCCCGGAAATCACCCTGCCCATCGCCCTCAAAGAACCCCGCATAGGCCATTGACCGTGCCCAGCCCACGCTTTTGCCCGACGTGCGGCGCCAGTGACCTCAGTCACCAGCTGCCACCGGGCGATACGCATGAGCGCCTGATGTGCCGGGGCTGCGGCTATATCCACTACATCAACCCCAAGATCATCGCCGGCTGCATCATCGAGCAGGACGGCAAATACCTGCTGTGCCAACGGGCGATCCCGCCCCGCCCCGGCACCTGGACCCTGCCCGCCGGCTTCATGGAAGGTGGCGAAACCACCGAGCAGGCCGCGTTGCGTGAAGTGTGGGAAGAAAGCGGCGTACGCGCGGAGATCCTTTCGCCCTACTCGATCTTCAGCGTGCCCAGGATCAGCGAGGTGTACATCATCTTTCGCGCCATCGCGCTGGAGGTCACCGGCCAGTTCGGGCCGGAAACCCTCGACTACAAATTCTTTGCGCCCGAGGATATCCCTTGGGACAGCATCTACTACCCGGCGATCCGGCAGATCCTCGAGCGGTATATCGAGGAACGCCGGGCGGGGGTGTATGGCATTTATATCGGGAATGACGACAGCGGCAGGATCCACTTTATTCGCTGACCTTCAGGCGGAACCGCGTCAACGTGTGGGAGCGGGCTTGCTCGCGAAGGCGGCCTACCAGACGGCCCCCCTCTAACTCTAACCCCGCGATCCAAATGTGGGAGCTGGCTTGCCTGCGAAAGCGGCCTGACAGCCGACCACCCTCCAACTGTCCCCCCGCGATCCAAAAATGTGGGAGCTGGCTTGCCTGCGAAGGCGGCCTGACAGCCGACCACCCTCCAACTTCCCCCCCGCGATCCAAAAATGTGGGAGCTGGCTTGCCTGCGAAGGCGGCCTGACAGCCGACCACCCTCCAACTGCCCCCCCGCGATCCAAAAATGTGGGAGCTGGCTTGCCTGCGAAGGCGGCCTGACAGCCGACCACCCTCCAACTGCCCCCCCGCGATCCAAAAATGTGGGAGCTGGCTTGCCTGCGAAGGCGGCCTGACAGCCGACCGGGATGTTGGATCAGACCGAGTACATATCCGTTACTTGGGTAACGGCTGCTATGGGTTCCGCCCTTACGGCGGCTCACTTTTGAAAAGCGCAAAAGTAAGCAAAACGCTCTTGCCCCAACACTCGGCACCTCGCCTAGGCTCGGTGTGCCCGTAATCCGCCAGGTATTTGGGGGGGCCGCCGCCACGCGCCATCCATGGCGCGGGGCGGCTAAACCGGCATCCCTGCCGGTTTACCCCCCAAATCCCTGTCGAATTCCGGCCAGCGTGTTTGATGGGGCGCCTGAGATCAACAGCAAGAGCAAGAGCAAGAGCGGCTCGCTTCGCATCGTGGTGAGTGTTGGGGGTTACAACGTTGTGTAGATACCTATGCTGATCTACCGAGGTGCCTGCATCGCAGGCATGCCTGCTCCCAGATTCGAGCTGCCTTGGCCTGATAGACCTAGGGTGCCAGCCCTTCAACAATAATGATCTGCGCGTGTCCCGCGCCCTCGCGGTGTGCTTTCGCCTCCTGGTACTCCGCCGATTCGTAACACGCCACGGCCTGTTCGTAGCTATCAAACTCGATCACTACATTGCGCTGTCGTGCCGGCCCGCCTTCCAGCGCCACACTGCGCCCGCCCCTGGCCAGGAAGCGCCCGCCAAACTTCGCAAACGCCGCCGGCGCGCGTTGGGTGTATTGCGTGTACTGCTCTGCATCGGACACATCCACGTGGGCAATCCAGTAGGCCTTCATCACGACATCCTCTTGTTGAGTTTTTGTGGTATACCATAATACATACAACCAACAGACCGAGCATCCCCAATGTCTTTCAACAGCATCGCAGACATCATCGAAGACTATCGCCAGGGCAAGATGGTGCTCCTGGTTGACGACGAAGATCGGGAAAACGAAGGCGACCTTTTGCTGCCTGCGGCGTGTTGCACCGCCGAGACTATCAGTTTCATGGCCCGCGAAGCCCGTGGCCTGATCTGCCTGACCCTGACCGATGAACACTGCCAGCGCCTGGGCCTGGAACAGATGGTGCCAAGCAACGGCAGTGTGTTCAGCACCGCGTTTACCGTGTCCATCGAAGCCGCCACCGGCGTGACCACCGGCATCTCCGCCGCCGACCGCGCGCGCACGGTGGCGGCAGCCGTGGCTATCAACGCCGGGCCTGCGGACATTGTGCAGCCAGGGCATATCTTCCCGTTGCGCGCCAAGGACGGCGGCGTGCTGACCCGAGCCGGCCACACCGAGGCTGGCTGCGACTTGGCACGCCTGGCCGGGCATGCACCGGCCTCGGTGATCGTCGAAGTGATGAACGACGACGGCACCATGGCCCGCCGACCTGAGCTTGAGGTGTTTGCGCGCAAGCACGGCATCAAGATCGGCACCATCGCCGACCTGATCCACTACCGCCTCAGCACCGAACGCACCGTGGTGCGCATCGGCGAACGTGACTTGCCCACGGTGCATGGCACCTTCCGCCTGATCACCTTCGAAGACCGCATCGACGGTGGCGTGCACATGGCGATGGTCATGGGCAACCTGCATCGCGATACGCCTGCGCTGGTCCGCGTGCATGTGATCGACCCGCTGCGCGACCTGGTCGGCGCCGACTACAGCGGCCCGTCCAACTGGACCCTGTGGGCGGCCTTGCAACGCGTCGCGGCAGAAGGCAGCGGCGTGGTAGTGGTGTTGGCCAACCATGAATCGTCCCAGGCATTGCTGGAGCGCGTGCCACAGCTGACCCAGGCGCCACGCCAGTTCAATCGCTCGCAGTCGCGGATTTACTCGGAAGTGGGCACCGGTGCACAGATTCTCCAAGACCTCGGCGTGGGCCAGTTGCGCCACCTCGGCCCGCCGCTGAAATACGCGGGCTTGACCGGTTATGACCTGGAAGTCGTGGAGAGCATTCCGTTCGTTGAGTGACGTCGGCCAGATGGCCGGTATGGCAAAATGCTTGCGCAAAGTTTGGAATACCATAATATGATATCCCATAGGTTGAATGACCCTTCAAGGGTCATCCACACCGACTGCTCCCGATAGGCGGGCACTCAAAAGCCCCGCTCATAAACACAACAATGAGGGCGTAAAAATGGTGTTGAACACACGTATCAGCGCAGTCCTGTTCGCGGGTTTGCTGGCCACCGCCAGCCATGCCGCCATGGCGGCCGAAAGCGTCAACTTCGTGAGCTGGGGCGGTAGCACCCAGGACGCACAGAAGCAGGCGTGGGCCGACCCATTCAGCAAGGCCAGCGGCATCACCGTGGTACAGGACGGCCCGACCGACTACGGCAAACTCAAGGCCATGGTCGAAAGCGGCAACGTGCAATGGGACGTGGTGGATGTGGAGGCTGATTTTGCCTTGCGCGCCGCCGCCGAAGGGCTGCTCGAACCCCTGGATTTCTCGGTGATCCAGCGCGACAAGATCGACCCGCGCTTCGTCTCCGACCATGGCGTGGGCTCGTTCTTCTTCTCCTTCGTGCTCGGCTACAACGAAGGCAAGCTCGGCGCCGGCAAGCCGCAGGACTGGGCCGCGCTGTTCGACACCAAGACCTACCCCGGCAAACGTGCGCTCTACAAATGGCCAAGCCCCGGCGTGCTCGAACTGGCACTGTTGGCCGACGGCGTCCCCGCCGACAAGCTCTACCCGCTGGACCTGGATCGCGCCTTCAAGAAGCTCGACACCATCAAGAAAGACATCGTCTGGTGGGGCGGCGGCGCGCAGTCGCAACAACTGCTGGCCTCCGGTGAAGTCAGCATGGGCCAGTTCTGGAACGGCCGCATCCACGCCCTGCAGGAAGATGGCGCCCCCGTGGGCGTAAGCTGGAAGCAGAACCTGGTGATGGCCGACATCCTCGTGGTGCCCAAAGGCACCAAGAACAAGGCCGCCGCGATGAAGTTCCTGGCCAGTGCCAGCAGCGCCAAAGGCCAGGCCGACTTCTCTAACCTGACTGCTTATGCACCGGTGAACATCGACAGCGTACAGCGCCTGGATTCGGTCCTTGCGCCCAACCTGCCGACGGCGTATGCCAAGGACCAGATCACCCTCGATTTCGCCTACTGGGCCAAGAACGGCCCGGCCATTGCGACACGGTGGAATGAATGGCTAGTCAAATGAAAATGACGGCAACCACGCCGACCGGGAGCGCCCTCGGCGCTGCCGGCACGGTTTCCCGCAACAGTCGGGCACCGTCCCTGGCGCAGCGCTGGCGGGGGTCGAGCAACCTGATCCCGGCCCTATTGTTCCTCGGTCTGTTCTTCCTCGCACCGTTGATCGGCCTGCTGCTGCGTGGCGTGCTGGAGCCGGTGCCGGGCCTGGGCAACTATGAACAACTGTTCGCCAACTCGGCGTACGCGCGCGTGCTGCTCAACACCTTTTCGGTGGCCGGCCTGGTGACGCTGTTCAGCCTGTTGCTGGGTTTCCCGCTGGCGTGGGTCATTACCTTGGTGCCACGTGGATGGGGGCGCTGGATCCTGAATATCGTGCTGCTGTCGATGTGGACCAGCCTGCTCGCCCGCACCTATTCCTGGCTGGTCTTGCTGCAAGCCTCCGGGGTGATCAACAAAGTGCTGATGGCGATGGGCATCATCGATCAACCGCTGGAAATGGTGCACAACCTCACCGGCGTGGTCATCGGCATGAGCTACATCATGATCCCGTTCATCGTGCTGCCGCTGCAGGCGACCATGCAGGCTATCGACCCGATGATCCTGCAAGCCGGCGCCATTTGTGGTGCCAGCCCGTGGACCAACTTCTTGCGCGTATTCCTGCCGCTGTGCCGGCCGGGGCTGTTCTCCGGCGGCTTGATGGTGTTCGTGATGTCGCTCGGTTACTACGTCACCCCGGCGTTGCTTGGCGGTGCGCAGAACATGATGCTGCCCGAGTTCATCATCCAGCAGGTGCAATCGTTCCTCAACTGGGGCCTGGCCAGTGCCGGCGCGGCATTGCTGATTTTCATCACGCTGGTGCTGTTCTACTTCTACCTGAAGCTCCAGCCGGAATCCCCGGTTGGCGCCAGCAACGCGAGGTAAGCTGTCATGCTCCTGACTCCCAATGCCATGAGCCGCAGGATGCGCTTGGGCCTCTATACCACCACCGGCTTGATTGGTTTGTTCCTGCTGTTGCCGATCGTGTTCATCGTCCTGCTGTCGTTCGGTTCATCCCAGTGGCTGGTGTTCCCGCCGCCGGGCTGGACGCTGAAATGGTACGGCCAGTTTTTCTCCAATGCCGACTGGATGAACGCGGCGATGGCCAGCCTCAAGGTGGCGGTGCTGACCACCGTGTTCGCCGTCGCGTTGGGCCTGCCCACCGCGTTTGCCCTGGTGCGTGGCCGCTTCCCCGGCCGCGAACTGCTCTATGGTCTGTTCACCTTGCCGATGATCGTGCCGCTGGTGATCATCGCCGTGGCGGTGTATGCGCTGTTCCTCAAGCTCGGCTACACCGGCACGATGTTCGCCTTTGTGGTCAGCCACGTGATCGTTGCACTACCGTTCACCATCATTTCGATCATCAATTCGCTGAAGCTGTTCGACCAATCGATTGAAGACGCGGCGGTCATCTGCGGCGCGTCACGTGTGCAGGCGGTGTTCAAGGTGACCTTTCCGGCAATACGCCCTGGCATGGTGGCCGGTGCCCTGTTCGCCTTCCTGGTCTCGTGGGACGAGGTGGTGCTCAGCGTGATGATGGCCAGCCCGACCCTGCAAACCCTTCCCGTAAAAATGTGGACCACCCTGCGCCAGGACCTGACGCCTGTGATCGCCGTCGCCTCGACGTTGTTGATCGGCCTGTCGGTGCTGGTCATGGTGATTGCCGCCGTCGCTCGTCGACGCACTGAAACCCGCGCTTGAGCGCCGAGGATTAAGACATGAGTGCAGTGATCAAAGACCCCGCCCAGCACCCAGGCCAACCCCTGGTCAGCCTGCGCAACCTGAACAAGTACTACGGCGAATTCGCCGCCGTGGACAACCTCTCGCTGGACATCAAGGACGGAGAATTCCTCACCTTCCTTGGCTCCAGCGGCTCGGGCAAGAGCACCACCCTGTCGATGCTCGCCGGCTTCGAAACGCCAAGCAGCGGCGAAATCCTGGTAGGCGGCCAGTCGCTGGTCAATGTGCCGCCGCACAAGCGCGACATCGGCATGGTGTTCCAGCGTTACTCGCTGTTTCCGCACTTGTCGGTGCGCGACAACATCGCGTTCCCCCTGGCGATCCGCAAACTGGCCAGCGCCGAGCGTGAGAAGCGTGTCGACGCCATGCTCAAGCTGGTGCAGTTGGAACCGTTCGCCCACCGCCGCCCCTCGCAACTGTCTGGCGGCCAGCAGCAACGGGTCGCCATCGCCCGGGCACTGGTGTACGAACCGCGCATCCTGCTGATGGACGAACCTCTCGGCGCCCTCGACAAAAAACTGCGAGAAGACCTGCAGGACGAACTGCGCCAACTGCACCGACGCCTGGGCATCACCATCGTCTACGTGACCCACGACCAGGAAGAAGCCATGCGCCTGTCCCAGCGCATCGCGATTTTCAGCCACGGCAAGATCGTCGGCCTGGGCAGCGGGTTCGACCTGTACCAGAACCCGCCGAATGCGTTCGTCGCTTCGTTCCTTGGCAACTCCAACTTCCTCAAGCTCAACGCCCAGGGCAATGCGGCCGCGTCGTTTGAAGGGCAGTCGTTGTCAATCCGCCTGACCAGCGGCCTGCACACCGAGCAGGAGGTGCTGCTGATGGTACGCCCGGAAAAAGCCCTGGCGCTGAGCGCGGAACAGGCTGCTGAACAACCTTTGAAGGCGGGCTGGAACGAAGTGTCGGCGATTGTCGATGAAGTGCTGTTCCTCGGCGAAAGCCAGACCTGCACGGTGAAAACCCTCGGCGGTACCTCGATGACGGTCAAGGCGCTGTCTGCCGCCGGCATGCCGCTCAAGGCCGGCGACCCAGTGCGTGTACGCTGGGCAACGGCGGATGCGTGTGTGTATACCGAGTGGACGGAGAGCGATTTGAACAAGGCGGCTGGGGCGCATTGACGTGCGGACGGTTCAGGGTTGGGGAGTGGATTTCAAACGCTTCAAGAAATCCGCCGTCCATTCCTGAACCATCACTGTGTAGGGCGCATCGGGTTCTCCCATTTCCTTCATTTGCTGGAGCAAAAGATCCCGCAGGCTGCTCAGGCGCCCCATCACCTTCTGCTTGCTCGTCGGCGCGATACCCTCCTCGTCTTCCAGCTCCATCATCAGCGAACTCAACTCCATCACCATCCGCTCCAGAAATACCAGATGCCTCAGAACTCGCGTGCGGTCCTGCACCAGGCCGAGCCTGTTGAGTCCATAGGTTTGAATCGACACAGCGCCCTTCACACTGAGCCTTGTCGCGCGGGCCCTGCTGATCTCGGCCGCCAGCTCATCCGCGGCCCCTTCCACATCGCCCACAGGCAAGCCTGCCCCGTCGTGGGACCGGGGCAGCACGAGCCCGATCAAGTTATCCCGATCAATATGAAAACGTAAATGCTCGCTGGGGTTGTCCCGGCAGGGATCAAGCAATAGCGGGTATTCAGCCAGATAGTTTGGCTCGGACTCGGTGGCGCGCTTACCCAGGATAGGAAAGCTGTCGTGCTTGCCGCTTTGCACCTGGCTGGACGCACTGAACTGCGTCCCCGCCTTGATCAGTTGAACCAGTTGCGCCGAAAGAGTGGGAGTAACCTGACCGCTGCGCCGGTTGCAATGGATGCAGCTCGGCAAAAGGTTGTCCCACGTCGCCGCCAACCACCAGTAACCGCCATGTTCGGCATCCTCCTGCAACCGCCCCTTGGGCCGAAAATGCTCGGTATCGACCGGCGCCGTAGAGAAGTAAAAGCTCTCACAGTAGGCACACTTTCCATGAAACAGTTCGTGCAGACGCTCCTCGACACTCGAATGCTTATAAACGCTGAAGGTCGGCTTGGATTCCTTCGCCTCATCATCTGCTTCAGCATTTTTAATCACAGGGGCCTGCCCGATGGCCGCCGCATGCTGGGCGGCCAATGCAGCGTCGTTTTTCTGCGCAAAGTACACCCTGAACCGAGCAACTTCCCTGTCGGCAGGCGAAGGATCCCCATTGGATTTTTTTTGCATCGCCTTGGGTGTCACCGTACCTCGATCGACGAATCGCATAGTCAGAATTGCTCCAGGATATTGATTATCTCGTCGCGATACTGCTTGCGCAGGTTGGCCATTTGGCTGGAGGGCTCACTGGCACGTGCCTTGAGAAACTCGGCAACGGCTTCCTGGACCAACCGTTGCGCCTCAGAACCGCCAATCGGAAGGACGGACCTGAGCTCCCCTTCGAAAGCCTTCACAGCGGCACCTTCATCTGTGCTGAGCGCTTCGCCCGCGGACTTTTTAGCGAGTAAATCGGCGATATGCGCCAGTTGAAACGCCACCTCGGGTTGATCGGTCGTCATCAGGTTGAAAAAGTCCGACGTCAGCAATTGCTCAATCGTGAGTTTTCCGACATCAGGCAGGTGGCTCAAACACTCAACGCGCACCGACACATCCGCATCCACATCGATCCGACGGCGCATCACCACCACTTCGCCGTGATGCATACCGCGCAGGCACAAAGGGTCATGGGAGGTCGCAATGATCGTCACCCCAGGGAGTGCCTCTCGCAACGCGCTCATCACGCGGATTTTCCAGCGCGGGTGCAGATGTGCTTCGACTTCATCAATTAACACCACTGCCTGTGCGGTGGGAAAACTCTGGAAATAGGGGCTGATGTCAGGGTCCATCAACCCGCGCAGGATGTCGCACACCATGGCCAACAAGGAGCGATAACCCGATGACGCCAGTTGCAAGGGGGTTTTACCAGCGGGTTTTTCGTCTTTGGCGTTGGTCACCAGCAGGCAACGCATGTGCTTCTTATCTCTCAACATGAAGGCAAAGTTGCTATCGACAGAAAAGATGATGCGCAAAACCCGTACCACCTCATCGAACGCACGTTTTTCCAGACTCATCAACCAAGTTTCAGGGTTGAGCAGGAAACGATTCGGGTGGAACAAATTGACGATTGAACCGGGCGGTGCCGCATCCAGCGCGTTGGTATCCAGGTATTGGCGAAACGCGCCGTAGGCGAACACAGGAGGCGTGGAGAATGGCCCACTGACATCCAGCCCGCCCTTCTTAATGCCAAGCACCCTATTTTCACCTCCCTGGAACCTTAGAGTCACAGTCGTGGTAAGCGCGCGTTTTTTTTGTGCAACCCCGAGCAGGGAGGTATCGAGTATCAGCGTGTCTGTGTTTATTTCCAGCGCCCTCCTGCCACCCTCCTGCGCCAACGCCAACGCCATACCTTCAAGAATGGAGCTCTTACCCGTCGAGTTTTCCCCGAGGATCAGCAGCGCAGGCGCCTGATTGGGCAGTAACTGAGCGGACTGGTTGATTTCAAGGCTAAGGTCCTCAACGCTTCTGAAGTTTTTAATGGTCAAGCCGTAGAGGGCTGGATACTCCACCGGCGGTAAGCCTTGCGCGCCTTTTGGCTTGACCCATTTGCCACGTTTTTGCGTCATTCGAAGCGAGTAACCATAGGGGGTCCGGCGAGCCATCCCCCGTAGAGCCTCCAATGCCACGGCAAAGTGCGGCAATCGCACGATCAAGGCAAAGGTCTCGCCGATGCGTTCGGGGCTCAGTGCTTCTTCATTGGTCAAGTAAGATTTGGAAGTCAGCAGCCGGGCAATTTGCCTGCACTGCAAATACCAGAGCCCGCCAAATTCCAGTCTTGCAAAGTCCAGCCCTTCGAACGGAAGGGCGTCACTGTCGCGCAACTCCTTAAAACCACGCGTGAAGAGCAGTCCCAAATACTCTTGCAGGCGCTTTGCACGCAAAGGCTCGAGTTCAGGCCGATCCAGGTGGAAAAATTCGAGCGTGGTTTCACCCTGATGGCTGCAAGGTTTTACTTGGCCCCCGAAGGTGATATTGAGGTGTTTATGAAATGAGTGCTCGTAACAGGGGTCCAGAAGGTGGCTTCGTTCCTTCAGGGGATAGTCGCCCCATAGCCCGGAATCGCTGATTACATAACTGTCCAACTTGCGTCGATCAGGCAATGCAACCCGTGCGCCCGAAACAGGAAAATAATCGGGACGGTGGGGAATACACTCTCGACAAATGGGATAAATGTTCTCCCAGGCCAGAGTCAGCCAGGAATAATAGAGGTGCTGGTCCTTGGCTTTGGCCGTCGGCAGTGCCTCGGCGACGGGACGAAACCGATAGGGCTGCAGGTCCACGTGAAGACGCTCACAGAACGCGCATTTATCGCGAAACAATCTCCGTAAAGCCTGCATGACATTGTCGTTATCCAACACCACGGCAGAAGATGGCGTGGCAGTCTGTGAGCGCTGAGCGAGCGGCAGCAACAGGAACTTTCGTATTTCACGCCTGGCCTTGCCGACCTCTTCACTGAGCAGAAAATCCGGTGGGCTCACCCAACTGCGCTCGAACCGTTGCATGCATCTCGTCCTTGAAGATCAAAAAACAACGAGATTAATAGCATTAAGCCATTAAGTGAACGCACCACCCGACATTTACTTTACATACTTCAATTTCCCCACCAGCTCACGCGTCTCTTTCCCCCGCGTCGCCAAGCAGTAATACAACGGACACGTCACCACCAACCCCACCAGCCACGACAGGTCCGCACCTTCCACCAGGTTGGCCCACGGCCCCACATACAGCGATGTATTGGCAAACGGCAGTTGCACGATGATGCCGATGAAATACGCGACGATCGCATGCAGGTTGAACCGCCCGTAAACCCCGCCATCCGCGCGGAAGATCGAGGCAATGTCGTAGGCGCCGCGCTTGATGATGTAGAAGTCGATCAGGTTGATCGACGCCCACGGCACCAGCACCAGCAACAGGGCGAGGATCAGGCCGATGAACTGCGAGATGAAGTCCGCCGACGCGCCCAGCGCGACCACGCAGCAACCGGCAAGGACCACGCCCGACAGCACCACGCGCACCTTGATGCTCGGCGTCCACTGGCTGGCGAAGGTCTGGATCGAGGTGATGATCGACAGCACCGCGCCATACAGATTCAGGGCGTTGTGGCTGATGATGTTGAGCAGGAACAGCACCATCAAAATCGGGCCTAGCCAGCCGGTGGCTTGCTTGACCGCGACCATGGCTTCGGTGCCCTCCGGCGTCGCCAGCGCCGCAACCAGGCCAAACGCGAAGGACAAGATGGTGCCCAGGGTCGCGCCCAGGTAGGTCGCGATAAACGGCCGGGTAATGCCGATATCTGCCGGCAGGTAGCGTGAGTAATCGCTGGTGTAGGGCGAGAAGCTGATCTGCCAGATCACGCCAAGCGACACCGTGGCCAGCCAGCCGGCGGCATTGAAGCCGCCACGGGTGAAGAAGTCTGCCGGCAGGTCATGGGCAAAGATGTAGATGAAGCCGGCCAGCAACGCGCTGCCCATCACCCAGGTGCCGATGCGGTTGAGGCTATGGATAAAGCGGTAGCCGATCACGCCGATGGCCGTGGCGCTGAGTGCGCCGATAAGGATACTCGCCGGCACCGGAACCGAAGGCACGATGCCAACGATGGACTTGCCCGCCAGCACGATGTTGGAAATGAAGAAACCGATGTAGATCAACGCCGCGAAGAACACAATCAGCAGCGCGCCATAACGGCCGAACTGCCCACGGCTCTGCACCATCTGCGGGATACCCATACGCGGGCCCTGGGCCGACGCGAGGGCAATCACGACGCCGCCGAGCATATGCCCGAGGGCAATCGCCAGCAGCCCCCACATCAGGTTGAGATGGAACACCTGGGCCACCATGGCACCGGTGACAATCGGCAGCGGTGCGATGTTGGTGCTGAACCATAAAGTGAACAGGTCGCGGGCCTTTCCATGGCGCTCTGCGGGAGGAACGTAATCGACCGTGTGATTCTCGATCAGGGGATCTTGCCGGGACATCTGGGGCATGGAAATGAACTCGCGTTTGTCTGATCTTATAGTTGTTTGACGCCATACCGGGGACGCTTCATGGCCGCCCCTCAGATGAAGACCATATTATGGTATTCCAACATTTTCACAAGACTGATCCGTAGTCCTGGCGCGCATCTGATCCGTAATTGTGCCACAGGATTTCACCTCACCTCATGGCAAAACCCCCGTATTTATTGGTTATAAGATCAAAGACAGACGTTCATCGGCTGGCTTAAAAAGCTGTTGCATCGATTGTATTACGGTATACCATCAGACCTATAAATTCATAAAAACCGCTCTACCCTAAGAGGACCGTCCCATGATCGATGCCGCCATCTACAAACAAGTGATGGGTTCTTTTCCGTCCGGGGTCACCGTGATCACCACACTGGACGACGACGGCCAGATCGTCGGGCTGACCGCCAGTGCCTTCAGCTCGCTGTCGATGGACCCGGCGCTGGTGCTGTTTTGCCCCAACTACAGCTCCGACTCGTACCCGGTGTTGATCAAGAACAAACGCTTTGCCATCCACGTGCTCTCCGGTGGGCAGCAGACCGAAGCCTACGCCTTCGCGCGCAAGGGCAAGGACAAGGCCCAGGGCATTGAATGGACCTTGAGCGAGCTGGGCAACCCGATCCTGGCCAATGCCACGGCAGTGATCGAGTGCGAGTTGTGGCGCGAATACGAAGGCGGCGACCACGCGATCATGGTCGGCTCGGTCAAGAACCTGATCGTGCCCCAGCAGAACGCCGGGCCACTGGTGTATTGCCACGGCAAGATGGGCGCCCTGCCCCTGCCGGCCTGATACCCCTATTTGAAGGCTCCACACATCAAAATGTGGGAGCGGGCTTGCTCGCGAAGGCAGTTTTTCAGTCGATGCATTCAGTGACTGACACACCGCATTGGCGAGCAAGCCCGCTCTCACCTTTTTTGCATTTCAAATAAAAGCAAGCGGCGGTGGTCAGGTACGGAAACGACTGACCAACTGATTCAACGTCTGCGACAACGCCGTCAATTGCTGGGCATCCTGGCGCGTGGCATCGGCCAGGCTTGCCACCAATTGTGCGTCCCCGTGAATCTGGCTGATATGCCGATTGATGTCTTCAGCCACCTGATGCTGCTCTTCAGCGGCGGTGGCGATCTGGGTATTCATGTCACGGATCACGTCTACCGACTCCCGGATCAGGCCAAAGCTGGCCCGCGCCTCATTGATCGACACCACAGTTTCCTGGGACACCTCCAGGCTCGCGTGCATCTGCTTGCCCATCTGGTGAGTGCGGCGTGCTAGGTTGCCGAGCAGCCCGTCGATCTCGCCGGTGGAGTCTGACGTGCGCTTGGCCAAGGCGCGTACCTCGTCCGCCACTACCGCGAAACCACGGCCCTGTTCGCCCGCTCGCGCGGCTTCGATGGCGGCGTTGAGCGCCAGCAGGTTGGTCTGTTCGGCGATGGAGCGGATGGTGCCGAGAATCGACTGGATGTCGTTGCTGTCTTTTTCCAACTGCTCCATGGCCTGGGCAGAATGGCCGATCTCTTCGCTCAAGCGCCCGACACTGCTCACCGCCGCGTCGATTTGCTGCTGCCCGGTATGGGCCTGACGCTGGCCGTTGTCGGCCGAGTCAGCCGCCTGGCTGCACGAGCGTGCGACCTCGTTGGAGGTGGCGACCATTTCATGAAACGCCGTGGAGACCATGTCCACCGCTTCGCGCTGGCGCTCGGCGACGTCGGCCATTTCCACCGACACGTCGGTGGCGCTGCCAGAGCTGCTGTGGATCTGCCCGGCGGCCTGGCCGATGCGCTGGATCAACGTGCGTATGGCTTCGAGGAACTGGTTGAACCAGCCGGCGAGCTGCGCCGTCTCGTCGCGGCCTTTCACTGCCAGGCGCGCGGTCAGGTCACCTTCGCCCTGGGCGATGCTTTCCAGGCCACTGGCCACGCCGCGAATTGGTTTGACGATCAGCCCGGCAAACCACGCACCCGCCACCGCGAACAACACACCGCACACCAGTGCGATGCCCGCGATCAGCCACGTCAGGCGTGCCGCGCCGGCCATCACCTCACTCTCGCGCACCAGCCCGACAAACCGCCAGCCCAAGGCCTTGGACGGCCATACCAGGGCCATGTAGCGCTCACCCGCCAACTCGACCTGCACCAGGCCTTGGCCGGCCTCGCTCAACTGCCGATAGCCTTCACCCAACTGGCCCAACTGCTTGAAATTGTGGGACGGGTCATGCGGGTCGACCAGCACGGTGTTGTTGGCTTCCATCAGCATCAGGTAGCCGCTTTCGCCCAGCTTGATCTGCTTGACCAGGTCGGTCAGCTGCTTGAGGGAGACGTCGATGTTGACCACCCCGCTCGCCTTGCCCTGTTGGTCATTGAAACTTTGCACGGTGCTGACCAGCACCACATCGTCGGCGGCCCAGTAATAGGCTTCGGTGCGCAGGGTCTTGCCCGGCTGCGCCATGGCCGTCTTGTACCAGGGCCGCGTGCGGGGGTCGTAGCTGGCAAGCTTGGGGTCGCCGGGCCAGAACACGTAGCCGCCGTCCTCGGTGCCCAGGGACAGGTAGGTATAGGCCGAATGACTCTTGGCCAGCCCCTCAAACAAGGTGAACAGTTGCTGGTCGCGTGCGCCGGGAGCGATTTGCGCGGCATCGCTGGCCAGGTAGCGTTTCACATCGGCATTGATCGCCTGTAACTGCGGATGCGCGGCCAGGTAAGCGACGTTCTGGCTGATCCCTTCGAAAAACAGCTGCATCGCGTTGTCGACCTGGCGAATCTCGCGCCCACTGCTGTCGACAAAGCCGTCCCGTGCCTCATGGCGCACATTGAGGATGATCAGCACAGCCACCAGAATCACCGGTAGGCTGGCAATCACCGCAAAGGCCAGGATTAGTTTTTGTTTTATGTTCATCGAGCTCGCCTTCCTTGTGAGGTGAGGGTGTAACCGTTGGAGAGAAAAGTTTTGCGGATATGCCGTATTATGGTATACCAACAATCAATCCGCCGAACAGCCGTCTTCACCGGCATGCTTCACCCAGGCGAGAGTACTTAAGGGCCCGCAGTCGACAGGCCGATCACAATAGATCCGAGGTAAGCGTCATGAAGTTTTCCCTGTTCGTACACATGGAACGTTGGGATGAGAGTGTGAGCCATCGCCAGTTGTTCGAAGACCTGACCGAACTGACCCTGATGGCTGAGGCCGGTGGCTTCAGCACCGTGTGGATTGGTGAACACCACGCCATGGAATACACCATCTCGCCAAGCCCGATGCCGCTTCTGGCTTACCTCGCGGCCAAGACCACCACCATTCACCTGGGCGCCGGTACCATCATCGCGCCGTTCTGGCACCCTCTGCGCGTGGCGGGCGAATGCGCCCTGCTCGACGTGATCAGCAACGGGCGCATGGAAGTCGGCCTGGCCCGAGGCGCCTACCAGGTTGAGTTCGACCGCATGGCCGGCGGCATGCCCGCCTCAAGCGGCGGCCAGGCGCTGCGCGAGATGGTGCCGGTGGTGCGCGCCCTGTGGAAAGGCGACTATGCCCACGACGGCGATATCTGGAAATTCCCCACCTCCACCAGCGTACCCAAGCCGATCCAGCAGCCCAACCCGCCGATGTGGATCGCCGCCCGCGACCCCGACTCCCACAACTTCGCAGTGGCCAACGGCTGCAACGTGATGGTCACCCCGTTGATGAAGGGCGACGAAGAAGTCCTCGACCTGAAAAACAAATTCCAGGCCGCCCTCGACAACAACCCCGACGTGCCGCGCCCGCAATTGATGGTGCTGCGCCACACCCACGTGCACGCAGTCGATGACCCCGAAGGCTGGAAAGTCGGGGCCAAGGCGATCTCGAAGTTCTATCGCACCTTCGATGCGTGGTTCGGTAACAAAACCGTGCCCGTCAACGGCTTCCTTGATCCAAGCCCGGAAGAGAAATTCGTCGGGCGCCCCGAATTCGAACTGGAAAGCCTGCACAAGACCGCGATGATCGGTACACCGGAAGAAATCATCCCGCGCATCCAGTACTACCAGGAACTGGGCGTCGACGAGTTCAGCTTCTGGTGTGATAACAGCCTGCCCCACGCCGAGAAGAAAAAATCCCTGGAGCTGTTTATCAAGCACGTGGTGCCCGCGTTCCGTTAAGCGTGCGGTGAAGTGCACGGCGGCCAACTGTGCACTCAGCCAATGTGTAGATCGAAGCGCTGCGGGCACGCCGTGAAGCCTTGGTGGATACCAGGCGCGCTCGGCAGCGTTTTCCTTCCGGCTTTTTCAGCCGGCAATTCTCTAGATTTGCGAAAGACCGCCATCGACCATCAGCTCAACGCCGTTGACATATTTGGCATCGGCGGACGCCAGGAACAGGGCTGAACTAGCGATCTCTTCTGGTTGGGCCATGTAGCCCAAAGGGGTGATCTGCTCGACGTATTGGCGAAGCGCGTCGATCTCGGTCTCGCTCATTTTCAAACCGTTATCCATCAGTGGGGTGCGGGTGAAGCCAGGGCTCAATACATTCGCGCGAATCTTGCGGCCTTTGAGCTCATTCGCCCAAGTGCGTGCAAAGGATCGCACTGCTGCCTTGGACGCGTTATAGAGACTCAGCCCCTCCATACCGTTGCTGGAGCAGATGGAAGCCGTCAAGACCACTGACGAGCCGTCTTTCATCAACGGCAAGAGCGTTTGGACCGTGAAGAAGACACCCTTCACGTTAATGTCGAAAACGCTGTAGTACGTTGCCTCTTGGGTCTCGCCCAGCGGATTTTTTTCACAGATACCCGCGTTGGCAAATACCGCGTCCAACTGATCACCCTGCGCCTCGATTGTCGCCCTGAGGCCATCAAGATCGGACTGACGTGATACATCGGAAAGGACCGCAACCGCCTTGTCGCCCAACGTGGCGACCGCTGCCTCGAGCGTGCCGAATGAACGTCCAGTGATGTAAACGCGCCTTGCCCCCTCGGCAATCAACGCCTGCGCAATCGCAAATCCGATCCCGGTGGAAGCGCCCGTCACAACGGCAACTTGATCACTGAATTTACCTGACATACCTGACTCCTCGGCGGTGGTTGTGTGGATCATTGACATAACAATGGCCCTATTGTGGGAGTCATTCGGGGTGAGCGGCACTGCCATAACTGAACGCCGGACGTACATATTTGTGCGGCGAAATCCGGCGATGAATCGTTTAGTTTTGAACCCGATCGGCTCTGGGAATGCCCCGAAATCCAAGAGATTGTGCCGATGAGTCATTCAAACAGCCCGAGGCGCCCTCAAGTGATGCTGGACGCCGTGGATGCCTGATCGGGTACACGCTGCGTCTGCCCGACGGGTGTTCAGGCCTCTAATAAATTTGGGAACCCTACGGTCTCAAACAGGACACCCCTTATGTCTCAGATCGAAGTGATGCCAGTCGAACGGCGACGCTGGTTTATGTTCGCAATCCTGTTGGTCGGCGCTTTTCTGCCACCTCTGGACTTCTTCATCGTCAATGTCGCACTACCGTCTATTCAAGAGGAGTTAGGCACCTCCTCCTCCGCCGAACAGCTGGTCATTTCGTCATATGCCGCGCTCTATGCCGTCACGTTGATCACCGGCGGACGACTCGGCGATCTTTACGGTCGCGGGCGGATGTTTTTCCTCGGCTTGATAGGTTTCGCGGCAGCTTCGCTGATATGCGGGCTGGCCTCTTCGCCTTGGGTTTTGATCAGCGGTCGTGCGCTACAAGGCATCACGGCCGCGGTGATGGCGCCCCAGGCGCTCGCTTCGGTGCAGGCGATTTTCCCGGAATCCGAAAAGCCCTTGGCGCTCAGCCTCTATGGGGCTGTCTTTGGTCTGGCGTCGGTGATCGGCCAGGCTCTGGGCGGAATCTTGATTTCGCTCAATCTGATGGGCATGGGGTGGCGGGCGATTTTTCTTGTGAATCTGCCGATTGCACTGCTGGTCATTCTGTTTGGCATCCCCGCATTGAGGGAAACGCGTACCCGCCATGCGAGCAAGCTGGATCTGGGCGGCACGGCGCTGTCGATGATGACGCTGGGCGCGCTGATCGTGCCATTGATCGAAGGGCGTGAAGCGGGTTGGCCTCTGTGGTCATGGCTTTCAATTGCTGCCGCGCCGTTGTTGGCCTGGTTGTTCTGGCAATACGAAACGCGTTTGCGCCTGGTCGGTGGCGCACCGTTGCTCGACCCGGCCGCGCTGCAGGCGCCGGGGCTGGGTCGAGCGCTGCTGGTTGCCCTGTCCTTCTACTCGATCGGTGTGTTTTTCTTGTTGTTTTCGATGTATTTGCAAAGCGCACTGCATGCAACCGCACTCAGCGCGGGGCTGATCTTCCTGCCATTCGGCACGGGATTTCTGCTTGGGCCGTTGTCGACTTCGCAAGGCAGGCGCTTGTTAGGCGCTTACGTAAATTGCGCAGGCATGGGATTGGAGGTCGTCGGGTTGCTGGCCTTGACCTGGCTTGTGTTGGTGACACCGACCGGCGTCACTCCGCCATCCCTGCTGCTTGCGGTGATCCTGTTTGTGATCGGCTTCGGGCAAGGGCTCGCCATGCCAACATTGATGCGAATGGTCACCGGGCGCGTGGCGCCGGCCTACTCCGGCATGATTGCAGGTATTACCAGTTCCACGTTGCAAGTCAGTACGTCGCTGAGCGTCGCGTTGATCGGCGGTATTTTCTATACCTTGCTAGGCGCGCGCACAGACGCGGCGGCCATCACTCACGCCTTCACCATGTCCATACTGTGTATTGCCGCGTGCCTGGCCCTGGGCGCGGGACTGAGCGTCACCCTGGCGCGCCAGCCTGCGCCCATACCGGATGCATCAAGGGTGCGCCCAAGCTGAGTGGACCGGCCCACCCCTCACTCGGAGCCGATCATGCTGGACGCTAGGTCGGCGAGCGCGCGCAGCCTGTCCATCTGCCGCATGTCCTGGTGATACCCCATCCAGATATCACGGCCCGGTGGCGGCTCATCCGGATCAAGCAGCTTGAGTGCAGGCACCTGGTCGCCAAGCGAACGCGGCAGCACTGCCACGCCGAAGCCTTGCGCACACATCTGGGCCTGAACCGTGCGGCTGCTGCTGGTGAACACGGTCCGGGCAAGCGGATAACGCTGCTGCAACCATTGCACATCCGGGTAGTGGGCTTGGGCGATGTTCATGGTGATCAAACCCAGGCCTTCACCCTGGGGCTTCGGCACAGGTAATCCAACGGCCGAATACAGGCCGTAGGGCATGGTTGTCAGCTTGCGGTGAACGATGTCGGGTTCTGTGAAGGGGACGATACGAAAAGCGATATCCGCATCGCGGCGAGACAGGTCAAATAGCCGATGCCCGGCGATAACCTCAGGGACGATCAAAGGGTAACGTCGCGCCAACTCGCTCAGGACCGGGGACAGGACGTAACAGGCAAACCAGTCCGCAGATGAAATCCGCAACAGACCTTCAGGCTGGGCACTGTCACCCGCCATGCGCCGCTCGATGGCCAGCGCACTGTGCTCCATCTCTTGCGCCAGGCTGAGGATCTTTTCACCACTGTCGGTCAGTACCAACCCTTGGGCAGTCCGAAGAAAAAACGGCTGCCCGCTGCCCTGTTCAAGTACCTGCAAGCGTCGCCCCACTGTCGGGTGGCTGACACCCAACTGTTTGGCAGCACCGCCCAAAGAGCCGCTGCGGGCAATCGCCAGGAAGACCCGCATGTCACTCCAGTCCATCCCTCACCTCGTACAAACATGAACGATGAGAGTGCAACATTGACCCTCCCGTAGCAATCCCCTCGCCCACATACTCAGCGGCCTGGATGCTCGCCCGAGCCGAAAAGCGGGGACCCGTATGAATATCGGCTTAATCGGGACGGGAAGCCTGGGCAAAGCCATCATCCCGCTGCTCATCGTAGAAAAGGCCAAATCGCAGGCAAAAAAAAGCCACTCGTTAGAGTGGCTTTTTCTTTGTATTTGGAGCGGGAAACGAGACTCGAACTCGCGACCCCGACCTTGGCAAGGTCGTGCTCTACCAACTGAGCTATTCCCGCGTCTTGGTGATGCGCATTCTATAGAATTATCAGAACCCGTCAACCCCTTGATTCAAAAAAGTTTTATTTCTTTTCAACGGTGGTGCGCAGATGCGGCCAAGCGGCGCGCAGATACTGGAGCATGGACCACAGCGTCAGGCCCGCAGCAATGAGCAGCAAGGCGTAGCCCAGCAGGACCCAGAAGGTGAAGTCCGACGGGTTGGCCAACAGGATAACCAGCGCAAGCATTTGCGCAGCGGTTTTCCATTTGCCCATATTGGAGACGGCGACGTGAGCGCGGGCGCCGATTTCGGCCATCCATTCGCGCAGGGCCGAGACCACGATCTCGCGGCCGATGATCACGGCGGCCGGCAGGGTCAGCCACAGGTTGCCATGTTCTTGCACCAGCAGGACCAGGGCGACGGCGACCATGAGTTTGTCGGCCACCGGGTCGAGGAACGCGCCGAACGGCGTGCTCTGTTCCAGGCGGCGGGCCAGGTAACCGTCGAGCCAGTCGGTGGCGGCCGCGAAGGCAAACACCGAACTGGAGGCCGCGTAGCTCCATTCATACGGCAAATAGAACAACAGGATAAAAATCGGAATAAGCAGGACGCGTAGAACGGTGATCAGATTAGGGATATTCATCGGCACAACTGGCTACGAGGTGGAAAGGCATTCTATTCGCTATGCAGATTCGCATAAATCAACTCAGCGAGCTTTTTACTGATACCGGGTGCTTTGGCTATTTCGTCAATGCTGGCACGGGACAGCTCCTGCAAGCCACCAAAATGTTTAAGCAAGTCGCGACGCCGTGTCGGCCCAACCCCCGCCACCCCTTCCAGGGTTGAGGTTCGCCGGGTTTTGCCACGCCGGGCGCGGTGGCCGGTAATTGCGAAACGGTGGGCTTCGTCGCGGATCTGCTGGATCAGGTGCAGCGCGGGTGAGTCACCCTTCAAGGTGAACTCATGGGCGGCATCATTCAAGTACAACGTCTCGAAACCAGCCTTGCGCGTGGCGCCCTTGGCCACGCCGAGCAGGATCAAGTCGGGCACCGCCAGCTCGTTGAGCACATCGCGGGCCATGGACAACTGACCCTTGCCGCCGTCGACCAGCAGGATATCCGGCAACTTGCCCTCGCCGTCCTTCAACTTGCTGAAACGCCGGGTCAAGGCCTGGTGCATGGCCGCGTAGTCATCGCCGGCGGTGACGCCTTCGATGTTATAGCGCCGGTAATCGGATTTGATCGGCCCTTCCGGGCCGAATACCACGCAGGAGGCCACCGTGGCCTCGCCGCTGGAGTGGCTGATGTCATAGCACTCCAGGCGCTGCGGCGGTTCGTCCAGGTTGAGGACTTCGGCCAAGGCATCGAAGCGTGCAGCGACGTGCTGTCGATTGGCCAGCCTCGCGCCCAGGGCCTGTTCGGCATTGGTCACCGCCAGTTGCTGCCACCGCGCGCGGGTGCCGCGTACGCGGTGGCTGATGTCCAGCTCGCGGCCGCGCAGTTCGTGGATCGCCTCGATCAGCGTGGGGAAGTCTTCATGCACCACATTGACGATCAGTTCCGACGGCAGGTCGCGCTCGGGGCTGCTGACGTAGTACTGCCCAAGGAAGGCCGCCATGACTTCGGCCACTTCCTCATCGATACCGGTCTGCGGAAAGAAGTTCTTGCTGCCCAGTACCCGCCCGCCCCGCACGCTGATCAGGTGCACGCAGGCGCCGCCCGGATTGACGAAGGCCGCGATGACATCCACGTCACCGCTGCCGCCTTCCATGCTCTGCTGATCCTGCACACGGCGCAGCAGCGAGATCTGGTCACGCAGCTCAGCGGCGCGCTCGAAGTCCAGGGTGCTGGCGGCCTGCTCCATGGCGCCGGAAAGCTCGTCGGTGAGGGCATTGCTGCGCCCTTCGAGGAACATCACCGAATGGCGTACATCCTCGGCATACTCGGCCGGCTCGACCAGGCCGACGCACGGGGCCTTGCAGCGCTTGATCTGGTATTGCAGGCACGGCCGCGTGCGGTTCTTGTAGAAGCTGTCTTCGCACTGGCGGACAAAAAAGGTTTTTTGCAGCAGGCTCAGGCTTTCGCGGATCGCGCCGGCGCTCGGATAGGGGCCGAAGTACTTGCCCTTCTGCTTCTTTGCGCCCCGGTGAATGCTCAGGCGTGGGAAGTTGCCGTCGGACAAAAACACGTACGGGTAGGATTTATCGTCGCGCAGCAGAATGTTGTAGGGCGGCCGCCATTCCTTGATCAGCGTCTGCTCGAGCAGCAGCGCTTCGGTTTCATTGGCGGTAATGGTGGTTTCGACCTGGGCGATACGCGCCACCAGCGCCGCGGTCTTGGGCGCGAGACCGCTCTTGCGAAAGTAGCTCGCCAGGCGGTTTTTCAGGTTCTTGGCTTTGCCGACATAGAGCAGGCGTGCCTCGCTGTCGAACATGCGGTACACGCCGGGGCGGCCACTGCAGGTAGAGAGGAAGGCACTTGGATCAAACGGTGTGGTCATGTCAGGCGCTGGCGTCCACCATGCCGTGGCGCACTGCGAGCAGGGTCAATTCAACATCACTGCTGATGGCGAGCTTCTCGAAAATGCGATAGCGGTAGGTGTTGACGGTCTTGGGCGACAGGCACAGCTTGTCGGAGATCGTCTGCACCTTCTGGCAACCGACGATCATCAAGGCGATCTGGATTTCCCGCTCCGACAGCGCATCGAATGGCGAGTCGCTGACGGGCTGGAAAGATTTGATGGCCAATTGCTGGGCAATCTGCGGACTGATGTAACGCTGGCCGGCAAACACCAGGCGGATGGCTTGCACCATCTCGGCCAGGCCTGCACCTTTGGTCAGGTAACCGGCTGCGCCCGCCTGCAACAGGCGAGTCGGGAACGGGTCTTCTTCACACACGGTCACCACCACGACTTTGATGTCCGGATGGCTGCGCAACAATTTGGTCGTGGCGCCAAGACCGCCGATACCAGGCATCTTGACATCCATCAGCACCACATCGGGTTTCAACTCCCGGGCCTTGATCAGGGACTCTTCACCCGATTCGGCCTGGCCGACTACTTGCAGGCCATCGATGTCAGCCAGCATTCGTGTAATGCCTGTACGAACGAGATCATGGTCATCGACTACTAGCACCCTAATCAAGCAGACACCTCGCGATATGGTCTTATAGGTTGCTGAACACCTTAGCAAAAAACCAAGGCGCAGACCTAGCTGCAAGCGTCATATATATAGCGTTTGAACACACAGTGGCCGCCCACCAAGGGGTGAACGGCTGTATTTGTTGGGCAGCGGGTCAGGAATCCTGGGGCTGCGGCTTGGTTTTCCCGTTCTGCAAAACGGAGTGCTCGGCCAGAGTTGACGTCAAGCGGCGGATCGCAGCCTGGTCTTCCTTGAACATTGCGCGGTAGTCACCCAGTACCTTTTCTTCGATCTGGCTGAGGTTTTCCAGCTGGATCGGCGTAGTCACACCGGTCAGCACGTACAACACATCTACTCCCTTTTCGGCCACACGCGACAAGTAGTCAGCCTTGGGTGCTCGCCCTCCGCTTTCGTATTTACCTTGCGCGTTGGCTTCAACGCCTCCTATTTCACCAAATACTTTTTGCGACAGGCCAAGTCGCTCTCTCTCTTGCCTCAAACGCGAACCGATTCCACTCATTTGGATGTATGATCCTTTTTGGCACACCCCAAGAGGTGACACCCTCATCTCATTGTTAAACGAATTTGAACGGTTTTGAACTATGCCCGGAATCCGTACTGCTGCACAAGCCAAGGCCTGGCTGGAACATCAAGGCAAGTCAGTCCAAGCGTTCGCTCGTGAACATGGCGTTGATCCGGCAACCACCTATCAAGTGCTCGCTGGGCGCAAAAAGGGACGGCGTGGAGAAGCCCACAAGGTGGCGGTCCTGTTGGGCATGAAAGAAGGGATCATCCTTGCTGAGGCCGATAGCCAGCACAACGCTCAGGAAGTCATTTCCTGAAGCCAGTATGCGCTTATTAGCGTCAGATGCATGGTTTAGCTTGAATGGCAGACGCGCTCCATGCGCCAGAAGCAGTCTTCCTCACCGACAATGCTCAACCCGCAGCGCTGATAGAGCCTCCTCGCCGGATTGGTCTTGAACACGGTCAGGCGCAACAAGCCCAGGGCCTGGGCCTTGATTGCCATCTGCTCCAACACCCAACTGCCCGCGCCCAGCCCTCGACAGGCCTCGAGCATATGCAACTCGCGGATATAGAGCGCTCGGCTGTCGCGGCTCAAACTGATAAAGCCCATCACCCCTTCCTCGTTGCAGACCAGCCAGTTCTCGCGGCCCGCCCAGGCGACGTCGAAGCCATCGTTGGACCACACCAGGCCGTACTGCCGGTAGTAACGGCTCATGGCTGCAAAGGTCAGGTTTCGTGCAAACGGCAGGTCCTGGTCTGTCGCCGCGCGCAGATGGAACGCCATTCAGACGGCAACCACTTGACCGGCCCACTGCCCGCCCTGGCGACGGGCAATCACCAGCGCCTCGCCGACACCAGGAACGGCGGCGAGTAAACCGCCGTCAGCCGTCCAGATAGCGCTGCGACCGGCGCACACATAACCACCGGATGGGCCACCATGGTTGGCCATCAACACCAGCAGGCCATGCTCGGCCGCATAGCCCTGGAGCAACGCGCTGTCTGTGGCGTAGCCGCCCTCGCTGATCAACACGCCGGCGGCGTAAACCGTGGCGCCGGCCTCAGCCGCGAGACGCGGATGGCTGCCATGGGTGAAGTCCGCGCACACCGCCAGCGCAATTCGGTCGCTCCCCCGTTCCAGGGCCGCGCCGCCCTGCCCCGCGACAAATGCCAGTTCTTCGCCAGGATGCAAATGCTGTTTGGTGTAGACCGCCACGGAGCCATCCGCGGCCAACACCAGCGCACCGATCAACACTCCCCCTTCAGGCGCCAGGCGGATGGGCATCCCCACCACCGCCGTCAGCCGCAGTTCCCGCGCCATGTCCCGCAGTGGCGTCAACACAGGGTCGTCAGGCGCAATCGCCAAGCCTGCCGCCAATGACGGTTCGTACCCGGTCAACGACAGCTCCGGAAACACCAGCACTTGCACGCCATGGCCGGCAGCCGCTTGCATGAATGCCAGGTGGCGTTCGATATTGGCCGGCAGGTCGCTCGCGATGGAAAGGGTTTGAGCAGCAGCAAGGGTCAGGGCAGTCATGGTCGCGTCCAAGCATCATCAAGTGCCTACAAGCATATCTCGCCCCATAGCGGTTGGGGTCGGTGCGCGATAGAAATTACTGATTGAATCCTCCTGCATGCCTCTAGTAAGCTCCCCCCATCATTTGGAGACCTACCATGTTGCAACTCACCCACACTCAGGTTTGCCCTGCTGCCAGCGCCTCGCGCTCGGTGTCGGCTACCCGTGTGAGCGGTTCGAGCGCAGCGGTAAGCTTTTATTTTGGGTATTGGTTTAGCCACTGGCGCGCCTGATACCTGAAATCGGCGCCCACTACTCAAGGGGTCGCCTACCAGAGAAATCTAAACCCCCGGTCGGCTCCCCGACCGGGGGTTTTGTTTTTTCAGGCCTCTATCAATTTTGCAGAACACTTTAAAGGACACACGACATGAACTACGCCACCTATTACCGCTACGAAACCTCCACCGCATGGCGATTTAGCCAGCTCCGCTCGGGACAGCCTGCCGCCTCCGATCGGTCACCTATTGGTGGCAAGCCAACACACGTAGCCAACACGGCCAATTGTCGAACACCCCAGTAGGGCAAAGCGCGCGGGAACTGCCCGCCGCTTGCCCAGGAAGCCTTGAATATGAACTCTGCCACCGCCGCTCTGCCCGTTTCTGCCCTCACCAGTGCCAATGAAGCCCTGACCCAGCGTCTGCCCAGCTCCCTGGATGTAAAGCTCAAGCTGCCGCTCAGCCCCTTCCTCAACGAACAAGTCCACGCCCATCGCCACGCCGTGCGCGCCATCCTCAATGGCGAAGATTCGCGTTTGCTGGTGATCGTCGGCCCGTGCTCGATCCACGACCCGGAATCGGCCATGGAATACGCGCGCAACCTGAGGAAGCTCGCGCTGGAAGTCAGCGACCAGATGCTGCTGGTGATCCGTGCCTACGTCGAAAAACCGCGCACCACCATCGGCTGGAAAGGCCTGGCTTACGACCCGCACCTGGATGGCAGCGATGACATGGCCGCCGGCCTCACGCTGTCCCGCGAACTGATGCGAGAAATGCTGCGCCTGGGCCTGCCGGTCGCCACTGAACTGCTGCAACCGATGGCCGCCGGCTACTTCGATGACTTGCTCAGCTGGGTCGCGATTGGTGCGCGCACCACCGAATCGCAGATCCACCGCGAGATGGCCAGCGGCCTGGGCATGCCCGTGGGCTTCAAGAACGGCACCGACGGCGGCGTGGCGATTGCCTGCGACGCGATGCGCTCGGCCTCTCACCCGCACCGCCATTTCGGCGTCGACAGCCAGGGCCACCCGGCGATTATCCAGACCCCGGGCAACCCCGACACGCACCTGGTACTGCGCGGCGGTCATCGTGGGCCGAACTACGATGCGCAGAACGTAGCGCAGGTGAAGCACGACCTGGCCAAGTCCAAGGTGGCGGCGCGGATCATGGTCGATTGCAGCCACGCCAACAGCGGCAAGGACCCGTTGCGTCAACCGGCGGTGTTCAACGAAGTACTGGAACAACGCCTTAAGGGCGACACCTCGCTGATCGGCATGATGCTCGAAAGCCACCTGTTCGAAGGCTGCCAGCCGCTGAGCGCGTCGATGAAATACGGCGTGTCCGTGACCGACGGCTGCCTGGGCTGGGACGGCACCGAGCAATTGCTGCGCAGTGCGGCCGAGCGTTTGCGCCAACAACACAAAACCAACTGATTGGTCGAGATCGAAATGTGGGAGCCGGCCCGCCTGCGATGGCGCAGTGTCAGGCTACAAAACTGTAGCTGATGTACTGTTATCGCAGGCAAGCCAGCTCCCACATTTGATCAGTGTTTGGCTCACGACAGGGGATACAGCGCCTCATCAAACTGCTCAAGCTTCGGAAACACCAAGGGCTGTTCATCCGCCAGCCCTTGCAACCGCTGCGCATACCCCACCAGGAACTCCTGTCGCGCTTCAGCACTGATATACGGCACATGCCACGCCACGTACGGTGCCAGTACGTCATAGCCCACATACGCCAGCGTTCCGCGCAGAATCGGCCGTAACATATCCTCCAGCGGCCCGTGGATCGCGCCCTCACCAAACATGTGCTCGCGTCCGCCCAGGGTCACCGTGACCAGCGCACGCTTGCCCGCCAGCCCACCCTGATCGTAAAAGCGCTTGCCGCCGTAACACACCCCCGACACCAGCACCCGGTCGATCCAGCCCTTGAGCATCGCCGGCGCCGAGAACCAGAAGATCGGAAAGTTGAGGATCAACAGATCAGCCCACAGCAGCTTGTCCAATTCGCCCTGGATGTCCGCCGCGATCGACTGCTTTTTCACCCCAAGGCGCTGCTCCAGGGCATACACCAGGTAGTCGGGATTTTCCCGCGACGAAAAGTCCGCCGCCGACGCCACCGGGTTCCACTGCATGGCGTACAAATCACTGACCTGAACCTCATGCCCCTGGCGCTCCAGCGTGGCGACCGCCTGGTCGCGCAAGGCAGCGGTAAACGACTGCGGCTCAGGGTGGGCGTGAACAATCAAAACCTTCATACAAATTCCTCAAACGGTGTGCGCTGCCCGTTGGGCCAGCAAGTGATCGAGCCAGTCCGGGTCCATTTCCGGCTCCGATGAAAACAGCAGGCCGGTGTAGTCCTGGTACGGCGGGGTAAAAATCGCGTTGCGGCTGCCCTGGTCCACCACCCTGCCCCGCTGCATCACCACCACCTCGTCGGCAATCGCGCGCACGGTGGCCACGTCGTGGGTGATAAACAGGTAGGCCACGCCCAATTGCTGTTGGAGGCGGTCGAGCAGTTTCAACACGCCCTCGGCCACCAGTTGATCGAGGGCCGAGGTGACTTCGTCGCAGATGATCAGTTGCGGGTCGGCCGCCAGCGCGCGGGCGATGCAAATCCGCTGTTTCTGGCCACCGGACAGCTCGCGCGGCTGGCGCGCCATGAACACCGCCGGGTCCAACTCGATCATCTCCAGCAACTCGGCGACCCGCGCGCGCAGGGCCTTGCCTTTGAGGCCCAGGTAAAACGTGAGCGGCCGGCCGATGATGTCGACGATGCGCTGACGCGGATTCAGCGCGGTGTCCGGGACTTGATAGATCATCTGGATACGTCGCAATTGCTCCTTGCTGCGCTTTCGAAAGTCCGCGGGCAAGGGCGCGCCGTCATACATCACCTGCCCCGCCGTCGCCGGCAACAACCCGGTGATCAAACGCGCCGTGGAGCTTTTGCCACTGCCGGACTCGCCAATCACCGCCAGGGTCTGGCCACGATAGAGCTTCATCGACACCTCATGCAGCACCGGTTGATGCCCATAACTGGCGCTCACCTGCTGCACATCCAACAACGGCACTTGCTGGACCGGACACGCCTTGGGCTCGGTGCGAAAACTGCGCACTGCCCACAGGGACTTGGTGTAGTCCTGCTGCGGCTGGCTGAGCATGCTGCGGGTATCGGCCTCTTCCACCAGCTTGCCATGGCGCAGCACCATGATGCGGTCGGCCATCTGTGCCACCACCGCCAGGTCATGACTGATGTACAACGCGGCGCTGCCAAAGGTTTTTACCGCGTCGCGGATGGCTGCCAGTACTTCGATCTGGGTGGTGACGTCGAGGGCCGTGGTGGGTTCATCGAAGATAATCAGGTCCGGGTGACAGGCCATGGCCATCGCGGTCATCACCCGTTGCAACTGCCCGCCGGAGACTTGATGGGGGTAGCGCTGGCCAATGGTCTGCGGGTTGGGCAGGCGCAGCACACGGTACAATTGCACCGCTTCGCGCTCGGCCTGGGCACGGTCGACGCCGCCGTTGATCACCGCCGTTTCCACATGCTGGTCGATCAGGCGATGCGCCGGGTTGAACGACGCTGCCGCACTTTGCGCCACGTACGCAATGCGCAAACCACGCAGCTGGCGCAGCGCCTCGGGTTTGGCCCGCAGCAACTGGATGCCGTCGAAACACACCGAGCCGCCGGTGATGCGGCAACCGTCCCGCGCATAGCCCATCGCTGCCAGACCGAGCGTGGATTTACCCGCACCCGACTCGCCGATCAGCCCCAATACTTCACCGCGCTGCAAGGTCAGGTCGATGCCCTTGATCAGCGGGTGCCAGGCGTCTTCGTAATGCCCTTCGATCTGCAGGTTGCGGATTTCCAGCAGTGGCTTGTCCATCCTCAGCACTCCTTCAAGCCGCTGGATTTATGCAGCATCCAGTCGACGACAAAATTCACGCTGACGGTGATCAACGCCACCGCCAGGGCCGGCAGCAAAGGGCTGATGTCGCCGAAGGTAATCAACACCGCGTTGTCGCGCACCATGCTGCCCCAGTCGGCGGTGGGCGGCTGGATGCCCAGGCCGAGGAACGACAGCGCGCTGATAAACAGAAACACAAAGCAGAAGCGCAGGCCGAATTCGGCAATCAGCGGCGCGGCGGCGTTGGGCAGGACTTCGCGGGTGACCAGCCACCACAAGCCTTCACCGCGCAGGCGGGCGGCCTCGACAAAGTCCTGCACCACCACGGTCATCGCCACGGCACGCGAGAGGCGAAACACCCGGGTCGAATCCAGCAACGCAATCACCAGCACCAGCGACGTGGCGTTGGTGCCCACCACACTCAGAATCAGCAAGGCGAAGATCAACTGCGGAATGGCCATGAGCACATCCACCACCCGCGACAAACCCTGGTCAATCCAACCGCCCTTGATCGCCGCCACCAAACCGCTCAAGCCGCCGAGCAGAAACGCCAATGTGGTGGTCAGGAACGCGATGCCCAGGGTATTGCGCGCGCCGTACACCAGGCGGCTGAACATGTCGCGCCCCAGGTTATCGGTGCCCAGCAGGAACTGGCCGCTCCAGGGCGCAAAACCCTCGCCCACCACCTGGGTTTCGCCATAGGGCGCCAGCAGCGGTGCGAACAGCGCAACCAGGACGTACAACACAATGATCAGCAGGCCGAACTTGGCGCTCAACGGCGCGCGGGCCACTTGGCTCAGCAGGTTCATGGGCTACCCCTTGGGATGCATCAGGCGTGGGTTGCTGGCGATGGACAACACGTCAGCCCCGGTATTGAGCAGGATGTAGGTCGCGGCAAAGATCAGGCTGCAGGCCTGCACCACCGGGATGTCACGCTTGGACACCGAGTCCACCAGCAACTGGCCGAGACCGGGATAGACAAACACCACCTCGACCACCACCACACCCACCACCAGGTACGCCAGGTTCAGCGCGACCACGTTGACGATAGGCGCCAGTGCGTTGGGTAACGCGTGCCGCCAGATAATCCGCGATTGACTGATACCCTTGAGTCGGGCCATTTCGATATAGGGACTGGCCAGCAGGTTGATCAGCGACGCGCGGGTCATGCGCATCATCTGTGCGATCACCACCAGGCTCAGGGTGGCTACCGGCAGTACCGAGCGTTCCAGGATCGTGCCAAGGGTGGCATCCGGCGCCAGGTTGGAAAGGCTGGGGAACCAGCCGAGTTTCACCGAGAACACCAGGATCAGCAGGTAGGCCACAAAGAACTCCGGGAACGACACCGCGCTCAACGCCGAGGTATTGAGCAGGCGATCGAACCAGCTGTTGCGATACAGCGCCGCCAGCATGCCCAGCACCAGCGCCGTGGGCACCGAGACCAACGCTGCCAGTGCGGCCAGGCTCAGGGTGTTGCCCAGACGCGCGCCGATCAGCTCGGCGATGGGTCGCTGGTTCGCCAGGGATGCACCCAGATCACCGTGCAGCAGTCGCAGCAGCCATTGCGCAAACCGCGTGAACGGCGGCAAATCCAGGCCGAGTTGCGCCCGGAACGCCGCCACGGTTTCCGGGGTGGCAGACTGGCCGAGCATGGCCTGGGCGATATCTCCCGGCAGCATGCCCACGGCCAGGAAGATGATCACCGACACGGCAAACAACGACAGCACGCCGAGGGCCAGGCGTTGGAGGACCAGTTTCAACAAGCTATTCATCGTGGGATTCCTTGAAAGGGCACGCGTTCAAAGACATCACCGCCCTGATGTAGGAGCGGGCTTGCCAGCGATGAGGCCAGCGGCATCACCGCCAACCTCCGGTCCGCCATCGCCGGCAAGCCGGCTCCCACAAGGGTCAGGCCTGCCACCACCGCTCGATCAACCGCAACCCATCCAACTCGCCATAAGGCGCCGTCAGCGGCCCATGGTTGACCCGGTTCGAACGCGCCGCCACCGAGCTGGCAAACAGCGGCACAATCGCGCCGCCATCGTCCCGGCACAGCGCCTGCATTTCGTTGTACATCTCCTGGCGCAGCGGCGCGTTCATCTCGCCACGGGCGGCGTTGAGCAGTTGGTTGAAGCGCGGGTTGTCCCAGTGGGTTTCATTCCAGGCCGCCCCCTTGGCATAGCCGATGCTGAACATGCGGTCGGCGGTCAGGCTGCTGTACCAGAAGGAGGTGGTGAACGGCTGCTTCATCCACACATTGGAAAAGAACCCGTCGGCCGGTTCGCGCACCACATCGATGTCGATGCCGGCCTGGCGTGCCTGTTCCTTGAACAACACCGAGGCGTCCACCGCGCCGGTGTAGGCGGCGTCAGAAGCTTGCAGGCGTACCTTGAGCGACTCCACACCGGCCTGGCGCAGGTAGAAGCGCGACTTGTCCGGATCGTAGGCACGTTGCTCCAGGGCGCTATTGATAAAACGGCTGCCGGGCTGGATCGGGTGGTCGTTGCCCACCAGGCCATAGCCGTGCAGCACCGAAGCCAGAAGCGTCTCGCGGTTAATCGCGTGCTTCATTGCCATGCGGATGTCGTTGTTCTTGAACTCATTGCTGTCGCACAGCATCGGGAAGGTGTAGTGCTGGGCGCCCTTGGTTTCTTCAATCACCAAGCCGGGGTTGCGCTTGAGCAGTGCCACGGTTTTCAGGTCGACCTTGTTGATCACATCCACCTGCCCGGTGACCAACGCATTGACCCGCGCGGCGCCGTCGGCGATGGCGAGCAATTCGGCGCTGGCGAAGTGCGCGCGGCCGGGTTTCCAGTAGTCGGGGTTGCGCTCCAGGTCCATGCGCACGCCGGGTTCGAAGCTTTTCAGGCGATAGCCGCTGGTGCCTACGCCGGCTTGCCAGTCAGCCACGCCGTCCTTGGCAGGCATGATCACCAAGTGGTAATCGGCGACCACGTAGGCGAAGTCAGCATTGCCCGAATGCAACTCGAACACTACCGCATCCGTACCTTTGGCCGTGACGCTGGCGACATCGCCGAGGACGGTCTTGGCGGCTGAAGTGGACTTGGCGTCGAGGTGATGATTGATCGACGCCACCACATCCTCGGCGGCCAGGCTCTTGCCGTTGTGAAAGGTCACGCCCGGGCGCAAGTAGAAGGTCCACACCCGCGCATCGGGCGTGGATTCGAACCGTTCGGCCAATTCGGGAATCGCGCTGCCATCCACCGCGATTTCGGTGAGGGTGTTGTACACCGCCGAAAAGCCGACAAAGGTGAAGGTGTCGACCCAGGAGCCAGGGTCGCGGGAATCGGTGGTACTGCCTCCGGCCAGGCCCAGGCGCAACACGCCGCCAGGCTTGGGCGTGGCTTCGGCGGCAAAGGCGTGCAACGGCAGGCCCATGGAAAACGCCGCGGCCACCGCGCCAGCCACGGCGCTGTGTTTGAGGAAGTCGCGGCGGTGCATCGCTTGAGTCATTTTGTTGTTGTTTTCGCTCATGGTCTTGTCTCTCTAAAGGTCAACAGGCACAGGCATGTTTCAACTCGATCAAGGTCACGCCGTTGCGTTTGAACGCGTTGCGCAGGTCCGTCTGCAATTCATCCAGGTTGCGGGGCTGGTTCACGGTGCAGCCGAACGCCTGGGCGAACAGCGCGAAATCCGGGTTGCGTGGCAGCACGCCGATGGGTTCGATGTCCAGGTCGAGCATGTCGTCGCGGATCTGGCCGAGGGCGTCGTTGTTCCATAGCAGCACCACCAGCGGGCTGTCCAATTCCTCGACGGCAGTGGCCAGTTCCTGGGCGGTGTAGAGAAAACCGCCATCGCCCACCAGCACCAGGCCCGGTCGTTGCGGCGCGCCGAACTTGGCGCCAATACCCGCCGGCAGGCCATAACCCAAGGTGCCGTAGCCGGTGGGATGCAGCCAGCTACGGGGGGCGCGACTGCGGTAGGCGTAGTTGCCGGTGTAGGCCAACTGGGTCATGTCGCTGCTCACAAAAGCGTTGGCAGGAAGCTCGGCTGCAATGCGGTCGAGAATGGCTTGGTGGATGGACTGCAAGGGGCCGTGGCCCAACTCGACCGCCTGCAGCAAGGCAGACACCTTCGCGATGGCATCATCCGCGTTACGCGGGGTGGACGGCAGGCGTTCCAACAAGGCTTGAACGGTCTGGCGGGCATCGCCTTGCAGCGCCACGGCACAGGGGTAGAAGTCATTGAACTTGCGCGGGTCGATGTCGACCCGCAGCAGCTCACCGCCGAGGGGCAGACGCTCGCGCCAATAGTCGGTGTCGGCCATTTCCGTACCCACCGCCAGCACCACATCCGCCTCGCTGATCAGTTGCCAGCCCGGAGCGACACACAGGGTGGAACCCGCATTGAGCGGGTCGTCGACCGGTAACAAGCCCTTGCCCGCCACACTGGTAAAGAAGGGCGCCGCCAAGTGGGTGCTCAAGCGCTGCAACGCCTCGCCCGCCCCCAGTGCACCGCCGCCGGCAATGATCATTGGCCGCTTGGCCACCGAGAGCTTGGCCGCGGCCTGATCCAAGGCTTCAGCAGACGGCAGGCCGCGACCTGGGCGACGCACCACTTCGTGGCTCCAGTCGCGCTTGATCGGCGCGGCCAACACATCCAGCGGCACCGAAATATGCACTGGGCGTGGTCGCTCACTGTCGAACACCGCGTAGGCGCGGGCGACCAGCTCGGGCAAATCCTCCGCGCTCAACGCCACCGCCGAAAACGCCGTGATCGGCGCGGTGATCGCACGCTGGTCCTGGGTTTCGTGCAGGCTGCCCCACCCTTTGCCGAGGCTGGCGGTGCTGTTGACGCTGGAGATCACCAACATCGGAATCGAGTCGGCATAGGCCTGGCCTATAGCGGTGGCCGCATTGGTCACGCCAGGGCCTGTAATCACAAAGCACACGCCCGGCTTGCCGCTGACCCTGGCATAGCCGTCGGCCATGAAACCGGCGCCTTGCTCATGGCGCGTGAGCACATGCCGAATGCCACTGCCGGGCAGGCCGCGATACAGTTCCAGGGTATGCACGCCGGGAATGCCGAACACCGTGTCGACGCCATACTGCGCCAGCAACCGCACCAGGGCCTGGCCGCCGGTCATGGTTTTATCGTGCATGTTCATCTCCTAGACGAATCAATGCATCGACCGCCACGGCGCCCTGGGCATTGACCAACAATGGGTTTACATCCAACTCCAGCAACTGCCCGGCGTTGGCGCAGGCGTAATCCGCGACCGCGCGGATCGCTGCCACCAACGCGTCCATGTCCGCCCGGTCTCGACCGCGAAAACCGTGCAGCAACGCGGCGCTGCGCAGGCTGAACAGGGCATTGCGGATTGCGCTGTCGGTGGTGGGCAGCAGCAAGCTGCGGCTGTCCTTGAGCAATTCGACCAGGATGCCGCCGGCGCCAATGACCAGCGCCAGGCCAAAATCGTTTTCGCGCTTGATGCCCACGATCAACTCGGCCAGCGGTGGTGCAGCCATGGACTCCAGCAGCAGTTGGTCAAAGGCGACACCCGGCGCATAAGCCGCGATGTGCTCGCGCATCTGCGCCAATGCGGTGGTCAGCGCCATACCGTTTTGCAGGTTGAGCACCACGGCACCGGCTTCGGTCTTATGCGGCAGCTGGGTGCTGACTGCCTTGAGCACCAGCGGATAACCCAGTAGTTCTGCATCGCTGACAGCCCTTCCCGGCGTGCTCAGCACCCCGGCGGGCGTAGTCAGGCCGAATGCACGCAACGCCTGCTTGGAGGCCCATTCGTCGAGCGCCTCGCCGCTGCCCGTAAGGCCTTGGGGGCACAGCGGTTCGAGGATCGATTCGCCCCGCTCCAGCAAGACGCGTCGGTTGTTCTGGTAGTCGGCAATCCGCCCCCAGGCCGCCAGTGCGTCTTCAACTCCCTGCAACGCCGCAATGCCTTGGGCATGCAGGCGCTCACGGGCATGGGCCGGCAGCAATTCGGGAAAGGCTGAGGTGACAAAGCCGGGCTTGCCATGGCGACTGACCGCGTTACAGAACAGCTCCAACAGCAGGTCGCACTCCTGGCGCTCGCCCGTGAATTCGGCGGGGTAATCCAGCACCAGCATGGCGGCATCGGCTTCGGTGCGCAGGGCGGTGTCGAGCATGGTGTTCAGGGCTTCACGGTTGCCCCAGATGGCGGTCGTGAAATCCAGCGGGTTGACCAGGTTGGCATAGCTGGGCAATACCTGCGCCAGCTCACTGCGCTGGCGTTCATCGAGCTTGGGCAGGGCCAGGTGATTGCACTCGGCATAGTCGGCAATCAGCCCCGCATCGCCTCCGGAACAGGCCAATGCGATCAGGCTATTGCCCGCAGGAAGATTGCCGCACGCCGCAGCCTTGAGGGTTTCGACAAAACTCACCGGCCCGCTGACGCGGATCACGCCCAGCCGTGCGAACAGGCTGTCGTACAGAACGTCGGAGCCGGACAGCGAACTGGTATGACTCAAGGCCAGCTCGGCACCGATCTGCGAGACACCGGTTTTCAGCGCGATAATCGGAATGCCTTTCTCCAGCGCTTTGTGCGCTGCGCGGGCAAACCCCGGCACGTTCTTCAAGCCTTCCAAGTGCAGACCGATAGCGGTGACGCGCGGCTCATCGAGCAGCACATCCATCAATTCCGCAACGCCCAATTGCGCCTGGTTACCCACCGAGGCCATGTAGGCCACCGGCAGCGAACGGTCGCTCATCGACAGGTTGTAGGCGAAGTTGCCGCTTTGGGTCAGCACCGCTACGCCCTGCTCTACCGCCTTGCCGCCGTGGGCTACCGGCCACAGCGCCGAGCAGTGCAGGTAGTCCAGCAAGCCGTAGCAGTTGGGGCCGAGCAAGGCCATGTCACCCGCCGCCGTCAAGAGCTGTTGCTGCATGACCGCCCCGCTGGCCCCGGTTTCGGCAAAGCCCGAGGCATAGCAGATGGCGCCGCCCGTGCCGATGGCCGCGAGTTCGGCGACGCAGGTCAACGTGAGTTCGCGGTTGGTGGCGATAAATACCGCGTCCGGCCCACAGGGTAAATCGGCAACATGGCGCACACAGGGGACGCCATCGAGGCTGTCATGCTGCGGGTTGACCAGCCACATGGGCCCGGTGAACCCGCCATCGGCGCAGCGCTTGAGCGCACGCGCCATGCTGCGCCCGCCGACGAAGGCCAGGTGCCGGGGCGCCAGCAGGCGCTTGAGATTGTCGCGAATAGCCTGGGACATAAGCGTTCTCCGCGCCGATCAGCGCAACAGCGGCCGCAACAGTTCACGGGCAATGATATGGCGCTGGATTTCCGAGGTGCCCTCCCAGATCCGCTCGATCCGCGCGTTGCGCCAGATGCGTTCCACTGGCCCCTCGTCCATCAAGCCCATGCCGCCGAAAATCTGCACCGCCTCGTCAGCGACCTTGCCCAGGGTTTCACTGGCAAACAGCTTGGCCATGCCGGCCTCGCCGTCGGTCATGGTGCCCTGGTCCATCTTCCAGGCGGTGTGCAGGGTCAGCAGTTCGGCTGCGCGAATCTGCGTGGCCATGTCCGCCAGCTTGAAGCTCACGCCTTGATAGGTGCCGATGGGCTGGCCGAATTGCTTGCGGTCCGCCGCCCATTGCAGCGACACCTCCAGCGCGCGCTGGGCCTGGCCGACGCAGTTGGCGGCGACCATCACGCGGCCGGCGGTGAGCCAGGCGTTGGCCACGTCCCAGCCCTTACCCACTTCGCCCAGTACTTTGGAGGCCGGGACACGGCAGTCGTCGAAGAACATTTCATAGGTGTGGTAGCCCCGGTTGCTCACGCATTTGGGGCCACGGCGGATGGTCATGCCGGGGGTGCCACGATCCACCAGGAACGCGGTCACGGCGTTGCGCTGCCGACCATTGTGTTCATAGGTATCGGTGACCGCGAACACGATGGCGAAATCGGCGTGCCCGGCATGACTGATAAAGTGCTTGCTGCCATTGATCACGAAGTCATCACCCCTGCGCACCGCACGGGTCTTGATGGCGTTGGCATCGGAACCGGCGCCGGGTTCGGTGAGGGCAAAGCAGTCGATTTTCTTGCCCTGCACGCACGGCAACAAGTAGTCGCCAATCTGTGACCCCGTGCACGCCATCAAGATCTTGGACGGCCGTGCGACAAACACGTGCAGTGCCCACGAGACCTTCGACAACTCCCTCTCGATCAGGGCCTGGGACAGGTAATCCAGGCCTCCGCCACCCACCTCTTCCGGCATGTTGAACGCGTAGAAACCGGCGGCAATCGCCTTGTCGCGAATCTGTGCAGCCAGTTCGGGCGAGACCTCATCGGCACGGTCCACCGCCTCCTCATGAGGCAACAATTCCTTGGCAACAAAACTGCGTACCGCGTCCACCAACATGTCTTGTTCTTGGCTGAGTTGGAAATTCATGGCGCTACCTGTTCGGAGGTGTTGTTGTTATTTGCCGCAGAAATTCGGGAGGCGTTTTTCCATGGATGCGCGCAGGGCTTCGGCGCCGTCGGCACTGCGACCGCACAACAGGCCGGCGGCCAGTTCGGCCTGCAACTGCTCGGGCAGGCTGCGGTCGGCGCCTTCGCGGATCAGGGTTTTGGTCTGGGCGAAGGCGAAGGTCGGGCCGCTGGCCAGGCGTGCGGCCAATTCGGTGGCATGCGCCTGGAGCTGATCATCGGCGACCACTTCACCCACCAGGCCAGCGACCAGCGCGCGGTCGGCACTCCACAGCTCGTCGAGGAACAGCAGGCGCTTGGCTTGCTCGCTGCCAATCAGGCGTGGCAAGTGCCAGCTGGCGCCTGCGTCCGGCGAGTAGGCCATGCTGGTGTAGCCGGCCTTGAAGCGCGCCGATTGGGCCGCGATGCGCAGGTCGCAGCACAACGTCAGGTCCATGCCGGCGCCGACGGCCGTGCCATTGATCGCAGCAATCGTGGGTTTATCGAGGGTGTGCAGGCGGGTCATCAACGCGTGGGCGGTTTCGGTCCAGCCGTAGGTTTCGAGGGCGCCACGGGCTTCGGCGTCGGCCCATTCGGCCAGGTCGGCACCCGCGCAGAAACTGCGACCGTTGCCGGTCAATACCACGACGCGCACAGCGGCGTCGGTGTTGAAGGCATCGAGCAAGGTGTGCAGGTGCTTGAGGGTGGGGATGTCCAAGGCGTTGCGCTGCGGGCCACGGTTGAGGGTGATCCAGGCAACGCCTGCTTGTACCTGACTGAGCACGGGCGAATCGGTCGTCATGGCTTCCTCGAATTATTTTATTTGGCTTGAGGGGTGCGACATGAGGCGATACTAAACAAGTGTTCAGTAAGAAGGCAATCAGCAAACCGCAAATATTTTCAAAGCGGGAAATGCCGGCCCGAACCTGGCGTTCGGGCGGCGGGATGGGCTCAGGGTTTGAGCTGATATCGCTGGCGACCACCGGCCTGCAGCCCGTCCACCCAGGCTTCACAGATTTGAATGCCCTGCTCGGGTGTGAAGGTGCCGGGGTTGAGCCCCGACTCCAGCCATAACCCGTCGAGCAATGCGCTCAAGCCGATGGCGGCGAGGTCGGCGTCGAAGTGCTTCCAGCCCTCCTCCCTGGCCATGTCGGTCAGGGCCGAACGCATGATGGTGCGGTATTCGCCATAGGAGTGTTCGTGAGCCAGGTTGATTGCCGGCGCCGTCTTTACCGCGCCCCAGAACACCAGCCAGGCGTCCAGCAGGTGCGGGTCGAGCAATTCGGCGGAAAACGAGCCACGGAACAACGCCGACAGACGCTCCCTGGGGTTCGGCGGTGCCTTGGCCATGGTCTCGCGCAGCAGGCTCATGACCTGGCCGGTGATGGTCCGGTAGGCCTCGGCCACCAGTTCATCCTTGCCCGAATAGTGATGGCTGATCAGCCCCACCGACACCCCGGCCTCGGCGCTGATCTTGCGGATCGACGCGCCCTGGAAACCATCTCGCTTGAGGCACGTGAGCGTGGCCTGCACCAGCGTGGCCTTGCGCACTTCCGGCTCCATCCTGGAAAAACGGGATTCCTGGGTCATACGGCGGTGTCCTTGGGTTGAGTCGGCAGCACGACTCTACATCAGTCGCGATACCCCGGCGACACCCGATCCAGCATCCGCAGCAACGCCGCCCACGCCAATTGCATGGCGTCCAGGTCGACCAGCTCGCCCTCCTCCAGTGGTCGCCCAGGGTTGTTGAATTGCTGCTCGGTGTAGGCGCAGACCTCGGCAGGCGGCAGCACCAGCGGGCCGCACGCCTGGGCGGCAATCTGGATATCGCAGGCCTTCTCCAGATAGTACATGCGCAGGAACGCCTGGCTGACCGTCTCGCCGACGGTGAGCAAACCGTGGTTACGCAGCATCAGCACCGGCTTGTCGCCCAGGTCCTGTACCAGCCTCTGCTGCTCATCCATGTCGAGGGCCACGCCTTCGTAGTCGTGGTAGGCGACTTTGCCGTAGAACTCCATCGAAATCTGGTTAACCGGCAACAACCCGCACGCCAGCGCGGCCACCGCACAGCCTGCACGGGTGTGGGTGTGCAACACGCACTGGGCGTCTTCACGCGCACCGTGGATCGCGCTGTGGATCACAAAACCCGCCGGGTTGACCGCATAGGCGGAGGGTTCCACGGCGTGGCCGTCCAAGCCGATCTTGACCAGGCTGGACGCGGTGATTTCGTCGAACATCAGCCCATACGGGTTGATCAGGAAGTGATGTTCAGGCCCAGGGATGCGCACCGAGATATGCGTAAAAATCAGGTCGCTCATGCGGTAGTGCGCGATCAATCGATAGCACGCGGCGAGCTGTTCACGCAGTTGTTGTTCGGTGGAGTGCGTCATTTTTATTCTCCAGGCACGGGTTGGTGAGGGCGACGCTAATCCAGCCGCCAGTAAAAAAACAAGTTGATTTTTTACTGGCGCTCGCCTCCTATAGAACGATAACAATAACAGCGCCTGGAGTATTCGCACCATGTCGCACCCTGCCTTTCCCCATCTGTTCGAACCCTTGGTGCTGCGCGGCAAACGCCTGAAAAACCGCATCATGTCCAGCGGGCATGACACCTCGATGCCCACCGATAACCGCGTCAATGCGCAGCTGATCGCCTACCACCGCGCCCGTGCCGAAGGCGGTGTGGGGCTGATCGTGTTGCAAGTCGCTGGGGTGCATGACAGCGCGCGGTACACCTCCCATGTGCTGATGGCGACTGACGACGGCTGCATCGACGGCTACCGCGAACTGGCCAATACCTGCCACGCCCAAGGCACCGTGGTGCTCTCGCAGATCTTTCACCCTGGGCGCGAAATCATGGAGTCGGCCGACGGCTTGCTGGCCGTGGCGTACTCGGCGTCCGGCGTGCCCAATGAGCGCTTTCGCGTGATGCCAAGGGCGTTGGACCAGGCGATGATCGACGCGATCGTCGCAGGTTATGCAGCGGCGGCCAGGCGCCTGCACCAGGCCGGGATCGACGGGGTTGAAGTGGTCGCCAGCCATGGGTACTTGCCGGCGCAATTTCTCAACCCTCGGGTGAACCGGCGCAGTGATGCTTACAACGGCTCCCTGGAGCATCGGCTGAAGTTCTTGAGAGACATCATCGCGGCGGTACGGGCCGCCACCGACGACCAGTTCATCATCGGCCTGCGCATTTCTGCCGATGAACGCGATGCCGAGGGGCTCACCGAAACCGAATCCCTGGAGGCCGTGCAACGTCTGCAGGCACAGCTGGATTACGTGCATATCGTCGCGGGTACATCAGCCTCCCTGGGCGGCGCGATCCATATCGTGCCACCCATGGCGATTGCCGCTGCGTACCTTGCCGATGAGGCGGCGAGGTTCAAGGCCAGCCTGTCGATTCCGCTTTTCGTCACCGGGCGGATCAACCAGCCTCAGGAGGCGGAGCTGATATTGGCGCGCGGCCAGGCCGATGTCTGCGGCATGACGCGGGCGTTGATCTGCGACCCCCGGATGCCGGCCAAGACCCTCGAGGGGCGCACTGAAGATGTGCGGGCGTGCATTGCCTGCAATCAAGCGTGCATCGGTCATTTTCACAAGGGTTTGCCGATCTCCTGCATCCAGCATCCGGAGACCGGCCGCGAGCTGATATTTGGTGAAATGCAAGGGACGTTGAAGCGCAAACGCATCATGGTAGTAGGGGGTGGCCCGGCAGGCATGAAAGCGGCGGCAGTCGCCGCACAACGCGGGCATGACGTGACGCTGTACGAAGCCAGCGGGCAATTGGGTGGCCAAGTATTGCTGGCCCAACTGTTACCACGGCGCAGCGAATTCGGTGGCGCCAGTACCAACCTGCAACGTGAGATGGAACTGGCCGGTGTACGGGTGGTGCGCAATACCCGGGTCGACCGTGCCTTGGTGGAACAGGAACGTCCCGACCACGTGATCATCGCCACCGGCGCCGAACCTTACTGGCCAACCTTCGAGCAAGGCGGCGAGCTGCAGGTGGTGGACGCCTGGCAGGTGCTGCGCGAGCAAGTCCCCCTGGGGTGCTCAGTGGTGGTGGTCGACTGGCGTTGCGATTGGATCGGCCCCGGCATTGCCGAGCGCCTGACACGCGCAGGCCACCGGGTACAACTGGCGGTCAATGGCACTCACTGCGGGGAAAACCTGCCGCTGTACGTGCGCGATCAACTGGCGGGCGAACTGCATCGGCTGGGCATCCCGATCATCCCCTACGCCCGCCTCTACGGTTGCGACGACACCACGGTCTACCTGCAACACACCGCCAGCGGCGAGCCGATGCTGCTGGAGAATATCGACACCCTGGTGTTGTGCCAGGGGCACCAGCCGGTGGACACTCTGGGCGCGGAGCTGCATGGCCTGGTGCCCTTTGATCGGATCGGCGACTGCCTGGCCCCGCGCACCGCCGAAGAGGCGATCTACGAAGGACTCAAGGTAGCGTGGAACCTGTGACAGACGAACCCCAGCAACTGTTTCTCGGCACGCGCATTCGTGGCCTGCGCAAGGCGCGTGGGCTGACCCTCACCGCCTTGGCGCAGGCCAGTGAATTGACTGCCGGTTACCTCAGCCAGTTGGAGCGTAACCTGGCCTATCCCTCGATCCCGGCACTGTTCAACATTGCCCGCAGCCTGGGCGTGACCACCCAGTGGTTCTTCGCCAGCGACACCGTGCCCGCGGTCGAGGACGAAGGCTACGTGGTCCGCAAAGGCAATCGCCAAAGCATTCACTACGAAGATGGCATCGTCGACCAACTGTTGACGCCCCTGCCCAACCACCAGCTGGAAATGCTGCAATCGAGCTTTCCGCCCGGCGCCTATAGCCAGCAGAGTTACAGCCATGAAGGCGAAGAAGCAGGCTACGTGCTGAGTGGTCGGTTTGAGCTGTGGGTGGGTGAGCGGCATTTTCTGCTGGAGGCGGGCGACAGTTTCAGCTTTGCCAGCAATGAGCCCCATCGGTACGGCAACCCTGGCAAGGTGAACACGGTGGTGATCTGGGTGATTACGCCGCCGACGTTTTAAGCCGCTGGCGGGAATGAGAACGTTGCTACGGGAACTGACGACAGTGGCAAGGCGGCCATTCGTGACCTGTGGTAAAGAGTCCTTTTCGGATTCGACGGTTTTTCCGAAGGAACGACGGGCGGATACTCGACTCCATTGTTCACACCCCGTCTGGAGTTACTGATGTCTACCCCTATGCAAAACGTTCCGGCCTTTGGCCTCGGCACCTTCCGCCTGCAAGGCCAGGTCGTGATCGATTCCGTCAGCACCGGCCTGCAACTGGGCTACCGCGTTATCGACACCGCGCAGATCTACGAGAACGAAGCCGATGTCGGCCAGGCGATTGCCGACAGTGGCATCCCGCGCGATGAGCTGTTCATCACCAGCAAGATCTGGATCGCCAACTTCGCCGAAGGCCAGCTGATTCCAAGCCTGAAAGAAAGCCTGCGCAAACTGAAAACCGACTACCTGGACTTGACCCTGATCCACTGGCCCTCGCCGGAAGACCAGGTGCCTATCGCCGAGTTCATGGGCCAACTGTTGGAAGCCAAGCGCCTGGGCCTGACCCGCCAGATCGGCATTTCCAACTTCACCGTCGACTTGATGAAGCAGGCGATTGCAGCCGTGGGCGCCGAGAACATCGCCACCAACCAGATCGAACTGCATCCCTACCTGCAAAACCGCAAGGTCGTGGACTTTGCCACCGCCCACGGTATCCAGATCACGTCCTACATGACCCTGGCCTACGGCGAAGTGCTCAAGGACCCGGTGATCCAGCAGATCGCCGAGCGCCATCAGGCCACCCCGGCGCAAGTTACGTTGGCCTGGGCCATGCAACTGGGCTACGCAGTCATTCCGTCGTCGACCAAACGCGCCAACCTGGAAAGCAACCTCAAGGCCCTGCAACTGACCTTGAACGCTGCCGACATGGCACAGATCGCCGCACTGGAACGCGGCCATCGCCTGACCAGCCCCAAGGGCATCGCGCCAAAGTGGGACTAAACCCTGGCCACGTGGCTGCGCGATAGCTCCCGCAGCCACGGCAACACCCGCAGGCCGGCCGTGGCTGCGGGTGGGTCGATGATGTCCATGAAGTGTTCAAGGTTGACGGTGTCCGGCACGCCGGGCAGGCGTACCAACACCGCAGGCTTTTTATCGGCGGGCGTGTCCGGGTTCAGGTCCAGGTGATCGTAGACCAGTACATGATGCGCCTGGGGTTGAGGCCCGCACGTGTGGGTGGCCAGCCCCGCGTTGATGATCAGCACATCAAAAGGCTGGGCCGGGATGGCGGTGAGCAGTTGGACCTCTTCGAAGGTCTGCACCGGGACGATCCGGTGATACCCCAACTGGTTGAGCATCTTCTCGATGTACAAGCGTTGCAGGTGTTGCTCATCGGCAATCAGAATGGTCAGTGCTTTGTTTGGCATGGCGAACTCCTGGGCAGGCAGTGCTCGTCATTGAGCCTGGCCCATTTTCCAGACATACCTCGAAGACAAAATCAGGCTTGTTCCCTATCCATGTAGGAGTTCTCCCAAATACACCGAATGGCTAACACACTCGGTCAAGCCTGCTTGCAGTGCTGGCTGAGACTACGGTGCAAGCCGTCAATGGCCACGCCTACGGCCTCAACCGCAGCCCATGACGCATCGTGGTCGCGCCGTTCACATACGCCCTCCAAGGTTTCGCAACAGGCGACCAGCACCTGAGCCTTGACCATGCGGGCCCCGCCTTTGACGCGGTGAGCCAGGTCATGCAGCCTGGCAAAGTCCACCGGATCAAGCAGCGCCGGTAGCAGCAGGCGGTCCTCGACGAGGCTGCCGAGCAATGGCTGCAACAACTCGTCGAGTGCGGCCTTGTCGCCGCCCGTCAAGGTAATCAACGCGCTCAAATCAAACACCGGTTCGGCTTTAGGCGTGGCAGCACTGGCCGTGCGTGATGCCAGCGCTGCGCGCAAATCATCCAAACCGGTCGGTTTGAACAAACAACCATCCATGCCCGCCTGTCTGCAGCGCTCCGTTTCCTCCGGCTGGGCGTTGGCGGTGAATCCCAATATCAGGCAAGGCACCAGGCCACGTTGACGCTCTTGGGCGCGGATATCTCGCGCCAACGTGTAGCCGTCCATGATGGGCATGTTGCTGTCGGTGATCACCCCGTCAAAATGACCGGCCTGCCACAGCGCAAGGCCCTCGGCGCCATCGTCGGCGGTGACGATGCGGTGCCCCAGGAAACTCAATTGTCGAGCCAGCAGCAGACGGTTGGCCGGATAATCATCGACCACCAGCAGGTTCAAGGCCTGGGTAGGGGGAACGCGTGACACCGGTACGGAAACCGGCGTTTGCGTGGTCAACGCCAGCGTCAACGCCACGTCCACCCGCGTGCCTTTTCCGAGCACGCTGCTCAAGTGCAATTGCCCGCCCATCATCTCGCACAGGTTGCGGCTGATCACCAACCCGAGGCCGGAACCACTGCGTGCCGATTGGGCGTGATTGCTGCCCTGGATAAACGGGTTGAACAAGCGCTGCTGATCTTCGGCACTGATGCCTATCCCCGTATCTTCCACAGACAACCGCAGGTTTACGTGCTCATCAGCGGACGCCGGCGCGCACTGGGCACCCAAGCGCACCTGGCCGGTGGCGGTAAACTTGATGGCATTGCCTAGCAGGTTGGACACCACCTGCTTGAAACGCAAAGGATCTATGAGCACCGAGCAGTCGGTCATCGGGTCGAGTTCGACATGCAGCGACAGCCCCTTATCCCGCGCCAACCCCTCGAACACCCGCGCTACTGACGCCAGCAACTCGCGCGGATTAGCCGGCGCCAGAGTCAGGGACAGGTGACCGGTTTCGATCCGCGCAATGTCCAGGATATCGCCGATCAGCTCCAGCATGCTGCGCGAGGCCATCGACGCCACCTCCAGCGCATCCTGATCGGCACGACCTTGCTCGGCGTTTTTCTGGGCCAACTCAATCATGCCGATCACCGCGTTCATGGGCGTGCGGATCTCATGGCTCATGGTCGCCAGGAACGTGGTCTTGGCGCGGTTGGCCGCGTCGGCCTCCTCCTTGGCTTCCTGCAACTGGCCCAGCAGGCGCTGGCGCTCACTCACATCGACCCACCCGGCAATCATGCCCACGACGTTGCCGTTGCTATCGCGGTACGGCAGCATCCACTGGTAAATGGTCAGTACACCACCACCGGGCACCTTAAGGACGCGGTCCTGGATCTGTGGCTCACCACGCGCCATCAGGCTCAAGTAATCAGCATGGAAAGACTGGGCCTGGGGCGGGTTACCGGTGTCGGTTTCCACGACCGTCTTGCCGATGACGTCCTCCAGCTTGAAGCCGAACACATCCAGGTAGGCGTTATTGCACGCCATCAACCGCCCCTGGCGATCGCGCACGTAAATCGGGTGGGGTGTGCCGTCGATCAGCACGCCCATGAACCGCATCTGGTCGCTCAAGGCCCGCTCGGCCTGGGCCCGCTTGCGAATCAGGTTGCGCAGGTAGAGCACCCAGCCCAGGGTAATCACCAGCAACAGCGCCGCCAGGCCAAACCCCTGGATAATCACGTTGCGGTGGCTGACCCAGTAACTGTCTTCGACGATGATCTCACTGCGCCAATGGTTGGACAGTTCGTCCATCTCTTCGGGTGTGATGCTCAGCAGCGCCTTCTCCAGGATCGAATACAGCTCCAATTGGCTGCGGTTGACACCAAAGGCAATCCTCGCTGGTTCCGTCCCGACTGTGCTGGTGATCCGCAGGCGATCCCGATAATCGCGCGCAATCATGTAGCGTGCGCTGATCAGCGAAACCACCGTCGCATCAACATTGCCTTTAGCGACCTGGCTCAGGGACGCTTCAGGGTTCTCGACGTCGACAAACTCGATACCTGGGTAATCCTTGGCAATTTGCGCGGCGAGGCTGTTGCCGCCGATGAACGCCAGGCGTTTGCCAGGCATGTCCTCCAGCGTAACCACGTGCTCATCAGCGGCGCGCACCACCAGCACATAAGGATTGGACAAGTAAGGCCGGGTAAAGCGGATCTTCTCGGAACGCTCGACGCTGGGCGTGATCACCGCCAGCATGTCCACTTGACCGGTGCTGACTTCGTCAATTTGCCGAGGCAGCGAACTGCCCTGCACCACGTCGAACTTCAACCCGGTGCGCAAACTGATCCGCGATAAAACCTCGTCACTCAAACCGGCGAACTGCCCTTGTTCATTAAAAAACGACAGCGGCATGAATTTATCGAGGGCCGCCACTCTTACCCGTGGATGCTTCTCCAGCCAACGCTGTTCGTTGTCACTCAGCCGCAAACGGTCGGCCTCCAGGACACCGGTGCCACCGGCACTCCAGCGCCGCAGGATATCCATCTGCTGGCTGGCCGGGATAACCGCCAGCGCCGTGTTGATAATGTTCAACAGGCGAAGGTTGTCGGCGGTAAACGCAAACCCGAACGGATTGACTTCCAACGCGGAAAAATCCGCCATGCGCACATTGTTCAGGTGGTTCTTGTTGATCAGATAGCGGGTACTGATGGCGTCGCCCAGGTAGACATCCGCCTGGCCGAACGCTACGGCACCGATCGCCTGGTGCGTCGATCCATACAACTGCAAATGTGCCTTGGGGTAAAAAGCCTGGACTGCGTCGGGCTGCATATAGTGGTAGAGCATCGCCACGCGCTTGTCGGCGAGGTCGGCGCTCAATGAATGACTGTCACCTGCACGGGTGACCAGCACAGGTTGATCATTGGCGTAGGAACGCGACAGTACCAACGCCTTGTCGGCCGCTTCGTAACCATTGGCCGACCCGACGAAATCCACATCGCCTGACTTGAGTGCCTCGATCACTTCATCGCGGGTATCGTAGCGCCGCACCTCGATGGGGATGTTCAAGACCTGGCTGACCAGCCCCGTGTAGTCAGCCGTGATGCCTTCAAAGTCGTCATGGTTGCTCAAATCGAAAGGGGCGTAGTCGGGTGCCGACACCCCCATCACCAACGTGCGTCGCTCACGCAGCCAGCGCCAATCGCTTTCATCAAGCGCAACATCGGGGTGTTCAAGGGTGGAGTGGCCAAGCAGGCGCAGGGGATAGGGTTGATCCAGGGCCATCGCCGCCAAGGGTAACAGCCCTATCAGCAGAATGGCCGTGAGTTTCACCCGCCGAGAGGTGGTCATTTCAGATCAGATGGTTGCGCTGGGCGAACTTGGCCAGGTGCACCACCGAATCCATACGCAGTTTCTCCTTGAGGCGCGTCTTGTACGTGCTGACGGTCTTGTGGCTCAGCAGCATGTCCCTAGCGATGTCCTTGTTGCCCAGGCCCAGCGCCAATTTTTGCAACACTGTCAATTCACGGTCCGACAGCGCGTCCACCAGTTCATGCTCGGTGGTCTGCAGATCATCACGGCGTACCGAACTGCTCGGCAGGCTCGGAAAGCAACTGTAGCCAGACCGGATCGCCCTGATCGCCTTTTGCAACTCATCAAGTTCGCCCGTCTTGGCCACAAAGCCCATGGCCCCGGCGCGCATGCAACGGGTGGAAAAGAACACCGCCAGGTAAGAGGTCAGCACCAGGATCTTGCAAGGCAACTCCAGCGCTTTGATCCGACTGATGACCTCCAGACCACCGAGCTTGGGCATTGCCAGATCGAGAATGATCAGGTCCGGTTTCTGCTCACGGGCAATCTGCATGGCATCGGCCCCGTTGCCCGCCTCAAAAATCTCAACAAAACCTTCCTGCTTCAACAGGTACTTCACGGTGGCACGTATAAAAGGGTGATCGTCCACAATTAAAGCTTTGTTGCTCATAAGACTCCCCTAAGAGGATCAGTACGCTTACATATCACGCGGGACCTATCTACCTGTGAAAAGTAACAGTTCCGACGGACGGCACTGATGACTCTACGTAACATATCAGGCAGTACAGACCCCTCCTTTTGATCAAACACGGTAATAACGTAGAGCTGCGTCTTGGTTGCTGAGCAGACGCAAGCGCGCAACCTTATCAACGGCGTGTTGTTTCAAATGAAGGGATAGTCTCGAATGCTTGTAGGACTTTTCCTCTGAGTAGCATAGCCGGCTTTGCGCGCGGCATTGCCTGACAGACACAGCCTACTCCGTAGTACTTGGACTCCAGAATGCCTGCACCACCAGGGTCGACATCGAGATGCGCGCCACCAGGGCGTCCAACTCGTCACCGTCTACCGAGGTCACGGCCAAGGTGGCTTCGATTTCGACTTCTTCCGTGCCGAAGGGGCGAACATCCACATCACTGGCGGGGTAATTGCACCGTGCCAGCTCAGCTTCCAGCAACGCCAGAACGGCTTTTTGCTGGGTGCGCCGGGCGATCACATACAGGATGTTGGTGACTTCTGCCGACACCACATCCAGCGGCTGGCGGTTGATGTTGTTGACGATCGGGCGCAGCAAGGTATTGGCCGCCAGCACAAACAACGTGCCCAGCAGCGCTTCCAGGATCAAGTCGGCACCCGCGCAGGCACCCACCGCAGCCGAGGCCCAGAGGGTGGCGGCAGTATTGAGCCCACGCACGTTGCCCTCTTCGCGCATGATCACGCCGGCACCGAGAAAGCCAATACCCGACACCACATAGGCCACCACCCGCACGGCGCCTTCGGCACCACCGAGACGGTTGGCCATGTCGACGAAGATCGCCGCACCCACCGCCACCAGCACGTTGGTCCGCAGGCCCGCCGTGCGCTGGCGGTACTGGCGCTCGAAGCCGATCAGGCCGCCGAGAATAAAGGCCGCAGTAAGGCTGACCAGGGTATCAATCAGCGAATTGAGGTTGATGTTGTTGATTGCTTGCATGAAAACTCTCCTTGACCACTCACCCCTGTAGGCGCTGGCTTGCCAGCCCATACAAGGGGCGTTGTTACTGCTGTTACTGCCAGCCAAATTTACGGATGTAGTAGCCCTTCACCGCCTGGGTCAGGGCCATATACGCCAGCAGAATCACTGGCAGGAACACAAAGTACAGCGATGGCAGCGCCTGCAATTTAAAGTAGTGCGCCAGTGGGCCCATCGGCAGGAATATGCCCACGGCCATGATCACGCCCGTCATCACCATCAATGGCATCGCCGCACGGCTCTGCAGGAACGGGATTTTCGGGGTGCGGATCATGTGCACGATCAACGTCTGGGTCAGCAGCCCCACCACGAACCAGCCGGACTGGAACAGGGTCTGGTGGTCGGGGGTGTTGGCATCGAAGACATACCACATGAGTGCGAACGTGGTGATGTCAAAGATCGAACTGATCGGCCCGAAAAACAGCATGAAACGGCCGACATCGCCCGGCTGCCAACGTTGGGGTTTGCTGAGCATCTGCGCATCGACGTTATCGAACGGAATCGCAATCTGCGAAATGTCGTACAGCAGGTTCTGCACCAGCAAGTGCATCGGCAGCATCGGCAGGAACGGGATAAACGCACTGGCCACCAGCACCGAGAACACGTTGCCGAAGTTGGAACTGGCGGTCATCTTGATGTACTTGAGCATGTTGGCGAAGGTGCGCCGGCCTTCCAGCACGCCCTCCTCCAGGATCATCAGGCTCTTCTCCAGCAGGATGATGTCGGCAGCTTCCTTGGCGATGTCCACCGCACTGTCCACCGAAATGCCGATGTCGGCGGTACGCAGCGCCGGCGCGTCGTTGATGCCATCGCCCATGAACCCCACCACATGCCCGTTGGCCTTGAGCAGGCGCACGATGCGCTCCTTGTGGGACGGTGTCAGCTTGGCGAACACATTAGTGGTTTCCACGGCCTTGGCCAGCTCGGCGTCGGTCATGTCCTCGATGTCGTTGCCCATCAGCAGGCCCTGTTGCTCCAGCCCCACTTCGCGGCAGATCTTGGCGGTGACCAGTTCGTTGTCGCCGGTCAGCACTTTCACGGCGACGCCGTGGGCTTTAAGCGCCTTGAGCGCAGGCGCGGTGCTTTCCTTCGGTGGGTCAAGGAACGCCACGTAGCCGATCAGCGTGAGGTTTTTCTCATCCGCCAGGCTGTACGTATCTTGCCCCGGCGCCATCGGCTGCGCCGCCACAGCCACCACACGCAGACCTTCTTCATTGAACGCGGCAGTCACCTGGCGAATACGTGCCAGGAGGTCTTCGGTCAGCGCTTCGTTGACGTCGCCATGGCGCACGTTGGTGCACACCGACAGGATCTCTTCCACCGCGCCCTTGCAGATCAGCAGATGCGGCTGGCCTTGCTCGGCGACCACGACCGACATGCGGCGGCGATTGAAGTCGAACGGGATCTCATCGACTTTCTGGAACGCGGTGCCGACCTTCAGCTCACGATGCACCTCCACATGTTCCAGCACCGCCACGTCCAGCAGGTTTTTCAGGCCCGTCTGGTAGTAGCTGTTGAGATAGGCCATTTCCAGCACATCGTCGGACTCTTCGCCCCACACGTCCACATGGCGTGCGAGGAAAATCCTGTCCTGGGTCAAGGTGCCGGTCTTGTCGGTGCACAGCACGTCCATGGCGCCGAAGTTCTGGATCGCGTCCAGGCGTTTGACGATGACCTTTTTGCGCGACAGAAACACCGCCCCCTTGGCCAGGGTGGAGGTGACGATCATCGGCAGCATTTCCGGGGTGAGGCCCACGGCAATCGACAATGCGAACAGCAGCGCCTCGGTCCAATCGCCCTTGGTGAACCCATTGATGAACAGCACCAGCGGCGCCATCACAAACATGAAGCGAATCAGCAACCAGCTGACCTTGTTGACGCCGTGCTGGAACGAGGTGGTGGCGCGGTCGGTAGCGGTCACACGCTGGGCCAGCGCGCCGAAATAGGTACTGTTGCCGGTGGTCAGGATCACCGCCGTCGCCGCACCGGACACCACGTTGGTGCCCATGAACAGGATATTCTCCAGGTCCAATGGGTTGCGGGTCTTGGCGTCCTGCTGCTGGGCGAACTTCTCCACCGGCATCGATTCGCCGGTCATCGCCGCCTGGCTGACGAACAGGTCCTTGGCGCTGAGCACGCGGCAGTCGGCAGGGATCATGTCACCGGCCGACAGGATGATCAGGTCGCCCGGCACCAATTGCTTGATCGGCAGCTCGATGCGCTTGGCTTCGTCCCGGCGCAACACGGTGGCGGTGTTGCTCACCATGGCCTTGAGGGCGTCGGCAGCCTTGTTGGACTTGGCCTCCTGCCAGAAACGCAGCAGCGTCGACAGCACCACCATGGAGAAAATCACCGTGGCGGCCTTCATGTCTTCGGTCAGCCAGGAGATCACCGCCAGCAAGGTCAGCAGCAGGTTGAACGGGTTTTTGTAGCAATGCCACAGGTGCACCCACCATGGCAGCGGCTGCTCATGCTCGACTTCGTTGAGGCCGTATTGCACGCGCAGCGCATCGGCTTCCTGGGTGTTCAAGCCTTCGGCGTGGCTGCCCAGGGTACCGAGCAATTGCACGGCACTGCTGTTGGCCGAGACCACCAGGGTGTGCGCCAGGGTCGGCGGTACTTCGCGGCTGACACTGGCGTCGGTCACGGTTTCGAGCATCGCCAGGCGGCGGAAGTGCCGGGCGATGTGCCGGGTCCGCAGGAAGCCGGCGAAGAACTCTTTCAACAGAGTGAAGTTCATGGTGTTACTCCTGCGCGAGGAAACCGTCGTGCAGGTACCGCCGTCTGCACCGCGCCCGTTTCATGGGCACAGTCAGCTTGGCCCGCCTGCCGAAAAAAGGCAGGCGCGTCCGTAGCATCCCGAGGCGAGTCAGGTGCTGGTCAGCGTCGATGAGAGGGATTCGGGCAGGTGCCAGGATTGGCCGCTGCCGGGATGCCGCTTCTCGCTTTTAGTGGCGAGACAACGGCATCGGAAAAATGCGCGTTACCTTGCCAAGCCTGTGCCGGTTACCGAAACCGGCCGACTACTGTCACTCGAACAAGTACCCACTGAGGGTCTCCGCTATTGATGAAAACGCGCGAAGCTTACGCCCCGATGAAAGGAGAGTAAACCGTAGGAAAGTTTCCGTATGGGGAATAAGAAGATTCTTCAGGATGGGTTCAGGAAGGTACATCCACTTGATCTCGCGGCACCAATGTCAGGTAATCACCCACCTGCCCACCTGTCAGGGCCTTGACCTGAATCGATACGCTGTTCACCTGACGCCCCATCGTGATCCCTTCGCGGGTGCGTACCTGCACATAGCCAAGTTTTGGCCAGAAACGTTCGGCCTTGGCATTGCCGATGACTACCGTCAAACGCAGCCATTGAGCGCCATTGCCCGCCGCCCAAGCCTCAAGATCGGCGTGCAGCCGCTGCGCCAACCCAGTGCCATGCAAGCGTGCATCCACCAGCAACAGCCCGATATGCCAAACACCAACAGCCAGCAAGTCCGCCGCAATGTTCACCACCGCCACCAGCTGGTTTTCCACATCGCGGTAACCCAGCCAATACATCCGACTGCACGCCCACCCTGCGGGCAACTGTCCCTGCAACTCCTCATGCGCTTCGGTCGCAGTGGCGGGTGCGCCGTTGACCGCGATGAAGTAATCCGGCGCCCGCTCAAAAAACCGCTGCAACTCGACCTCATCGCGATCACCCAGCTCAACGACCTGAATGCCCACGACGGAACACGCCGGCCCCCCCTGTGAATCAACCTCCATGTCCATCGTCCTCAATCGTCCCGCGTCAGCACTTCCAGCAACTCAATCTCAAAACGCAGGTTGCTGTTGGGCTTGATATGCGCGCCCATCGACCGCTCGCCATAGGCCAGATGCGCCGGCACAAACAGCGTGCGCACACCGCCCACCTGCATGCCCATCAAGCCCAGGTCCCAGCCCTTGATCACACGCCCGGTGCCAATCACACACTGGAACGGCTTGCCGCGCTCCCAAGAGGAATCGAACACCGTGCCATCTTCCAGGGTGCCGGTGTATTGGGTGGTGATCAACGCGCCCTTGACCACGGCTTTGCCGGTGCCGGGGCGGATGTCGGTGATTTGGAGTTCTTCGGGGCTCATAGGGCGCTCGTTGACGGTACAAAGGGTGGGGTTTTCCCAGAATTGGGTAGGTTTGGCAAGTGTAGGAAGAGTCGCTGCGATGACATTTCCCTTTATCTCGCAGGACGTTTCCGAGAGAATCCCAACCGCTTGCGCCGCTCAAATCACGTGGCTAGTCTTCGTCGGTCACTGCCAATTCAGTGACTCGGGGTTTGGTAGACCACGAGTGATTAGGCGCTAAGCGCCCCCTTCTGCAAGGCGCTTTTTTTCGGCCCTGCGTCATGGTGGCCGTGCGCAGGGCACCTTCGGGTGCACCGGGTCCTAATCACCGGTCTACCAATCTGCGTACGGTCACCACCCTAAAAGTCGTTTGGTAGCGATCGTGGTGACATTCCAACTTAGATTAGGAGTTGAACCCATGGACAAACCTGTCCCCGCGCCGCCCGCTTCAGAACTGCAATTCTTCACCACCACCCCAGACCTCAGCGTAGAAGACGCCCTGGCCCACGCCAGCAGCGTGTTGCGTTGTGCTGCCGTTGCGGCGCAAACCGCCGGGGATCAACTGGAAGGGACTTCACGCACATTGGTGCTGTCGGTCATGCACCTGGTGGACATGGCCAGTGTGATGGTGGATCGGTCGCTGGAGTGTATGCAGCCGAGCTAAGTCCGTTCGCATCAAGCAAAACCTTGTGGTGAGCGGGCTTGTCCCGCGCTGGGCTGCGAAGCGGCCCTAAAACAGACTCGTTCTAATCAGGCAGAACGCTTTTTTTGGGGCCGCTTCGCGCCCCAACGCGGGACAAGCCCGCTCACCACAACAAGCCCTGCCCACCACAATAGTTAACTTGCTCCTCACAACCACCGCCAAAACCGACTCCAAAACCCCCGCCCCAAATCATCTTTGCACCGCGCATATTGCGCCGCATACATCTGCGAGCGCGCCTGTACGTTGCTGGCCACCGGCGGCAGCCAGGCCTTGGCGGCGTAGGTGCGTTGGCGGTAGCCGCCCCAGCCTTCGTGGTAGTTCAGGTATTGGCCGTAGGCGTCGTATTTGTAGACGCCATTGATGGTGTAGGTCTTGTCCATGTACCAGCCGACAAAGTCGATGGCGTCGTCGAAGTCCTGGCGGCTGGCGCCGGTGCGGCCGGTGCTCTTGCGGTAGTCGTTCCACACTTCGTCCTTGGCCTGGGCGTAGCCGGCGGCGGTGGAGACGCGGCCCCAGGGGATGATCCACAGCAGGTATTTGCGGGGGGCCAGGGCGTCCTGGCGGAAGCCGGACTCCTGGTACATGATGGCGAACGGTACCTGGATCGGCACGCCCCAGCGCTTTTGCGTGACTTTGGCGGCGTCGTACCAGTCGTCCTTTTCGCGGAAGATGCCGCACAGGTCATTGGGCGTGCGTGGCGGCGAGGTGCCGCACGCCGCCAACAGGGAGGTGAGTAGTAACAGTCCGACGGCTTTGGCTGCGCTCAAGGGGCACCTTTGCGAGATACGCGTAAAAAAACCGGCATTTTACGCGTTCATTGAGGTGAGTGCCGATGTGTCATCCAGTCGTTTTGATAACGGCGGTGACCTCCAATTCCAGCATTCCGCCACTGGGCAACCCCGCCACGCCGACCGCCGACCGCGCATGCCGGCCCTGCTCGCCAAACACGTCAATCAACACCTGGGAAGCGCCGTCGACCACGTTGGAAAAGCGCTGGAAACCCTCGCCGCCAAACACAAAACCTCGCACAAACAGAATGCGCTCGACGTTCTCCAACCCTACCGCCTGATCCAGCACGCTCAAGGCGCGCAACGCGCAGGTTTGACCGGCCTGTGTCACCCGCGCTGGCGAGGTCTGGTCCGTCACCGGTCCGCTGATCACGCCATCGCCCAGCCGGCACACTTGTCCTCACATAGGCCATACCCGCATGAATCGTCACTGGCACATAGTCACCCTTGGGTCCTGGCGCCTCGGGCAGTTGCAACCCCAAGGCCACGACACGCGCGTGGTGACAGATTTGTGGCGCACGGGATCGGGCCGGATCATGCGCGGGACATCGGTGATCGGGGGTGCGCCTGGAGGAACCGACTCGAATGTGGGAGCTGGCTTGCCGGCGATGGTCGTCAACGATGACGCGGAAAGCCAGAACGTATGCGGCGCCTTTACGTTTTTCACCGGTAAGCCGGCGCCTATAGGGTGAGTCGTGCGGCCAGTGCCTTGGCTTGCAGCGCTACATCGGTCACTGCGGTGCTTTCCCACCACATCCCGCGCAACGGCGGGCCCATGGCGAACAGGCGCCGGCTGATATTGCCCTCGGCGTCCAGCACCGCGCCCGACGCGTCCGCCGCAATCCCCAACGCCAGAGGCCCCGGCTGGATCAGCCCACGCTTGAGCAATTGCTGCGGCAGCGCACGGGCCACGCGGCGCCAGTCGTATTCGATACCGCTGGAGTTGATCAGCGCTGCGCCCGAGACCTGGGTGATGGCTTGCTCGCCGCGATGACGCAAGCGAATGGTCACGCCTTCAGCCGAAGGTTCCAAGCCCTTGAAAGAGGCTGCCCGGATCCGTAACCGCCCCTCATCATGCAAGCGTGCCACTAACTGCGCGCTCAACGGCGGCGAACGGTGGTGATGGCTTTCCCACCACGGCCGCACATGCCGTACGAACTGGCGTTTCTCGCGCTCGCTGGCCTGGCTCCACAGGCGGCCGATGTGTGCGCGCACGGTGTCCAGCGGCGCTTGCCAATCGATGCCCTGCGTTTGCGCAATAGCGCATTGCCGACGCACTTCGCGCAGCAATTGCCGAGGGCTGCGCAGACGGTGATCCTCGCCGAGAAAATCCGCCCAGCTCGGCGGTTGCCGGCGCACATGGGGCAGCAAGCCGTGACGCGAGAAAACCTCGATGGGTCCGCGATGCCCGGCCTGTTCCAGGGAGACTACAGCGTCGACCATCGTCAGCCCCGATCCGATGATCAGCACCGGCGCTTGTGGGTCAATCTCGGTCATCGCCTTGACATCCCACGGGTCCACCGCCGCCGCATTCAGCCCGCTGGATTCGGTTTGTGGCGTGCGTGCCGCCGGGAACATGCCGGTGGCCAGTACCGCAAACCCGCCGCGCAGTGGCTGGCCGTTATCGAGGGTCAGCAGCGTCGAGGCTTCCTCCACTTGCAGGTCGACCACTTCGCCGCGCACGTGCTCGACGCTGGATGCAGACTGCGCCTTGGCCTCAGCCAAGCGTTGCTGGGCGTACAAACCAAAAATCCCGCGCGGCGGGAACAGTTCGCTGATCGGCACGCGTTGCTGGCCGGACTCCGGCCAGCCGCCGGCGCCGATGTAGTCGGTGAGCCATTGGGTCAGGTCGTCGGCATTGTCCGGGTCGACACTCATGCGCGCCGCATTGCCGTTGAGGGTGTGGCCCAGTTCGACAGCACTGTAGGCCTCGCCGCGCCCCAGTTCCGCGCGCGGCTCGATCACCAGGATCCGGCGTTGGCCGGGCAGGCGCAGCAGTTGCACGGCCAGCATCGTGCCGCTCAGGCCGCCGCCGATGATCAGTACATCAGCGTTGCGGATGGATTCAGTCATGCAGAGTTGCCCTTACTGTTTGCCCAGATAAATGTCATGCAAGTCGCCCCGCGCCAACAGTTCAGCGGCGCTGCCACTCAAGGCCACGCGCCCAGTATCCAATACGTAGCCGTGGGACGCATAGTTCAGCGCAACGTTGATGTTCTGCTCGGCGATCAGGAAGCTCACCTGCTGCTCGCGGTTGAGCTGCGCGATGATCGCGAAAATCTCCTGCACGATCATAGGCGCCAAACCCATGGATGGCTCGTCGAGCAGTACCAAAGTAGGACGGGTCATCAACGCCCGTCCAATGGCGACCATCTGCTGCTCGCCGCCCGAGGTGAGACCAGCGCGGGTGTGGCGCTTGGTCTTGAGCCGTGGGAACCAGGCGTAGATGCGTTCCAGGTCGTGCTCCATCTCCTTGCGGCTCAGGCGCCGGACAAAACCGCCGCTGCGCAGGTTGTCTTCCACGCTCAGTTGGCCGAACACATGGCGACCTTCCAGCACGTGGACCATGCCCTGGCGCACGCGCTGGCTGGGGTCGACGCCGGCCAGGTCGGCACCGGCGTATTCGATCGTGCCCCGGCTGACCTCGGCCCGCTCGGCACGCACCAACCCGGAGATGGCCTTGAGCGTGGTGCTCTTGCCGGCGCCATTGGCTCCGAGCAAGGCCACGATCGCGCCCTTGGGTACGCTCAGCGACACCCCGGCCACCGCGAGGATCGCGCCGTCGTAGATCACTTCGATGTCGTTGACGCTCAACAGCGCCTGGCTGGCGGATTCAGCGGCGGGCTGGCTCATGGTTTATTCATCCCCGGTGCAGGTACGCGGCGTCAGGCCTTTTTCCTTGGCGAACGCTGCCGACTTTTCATCGATCAGCGGGCGCAACAGGGCGCGGTCGGCGGCGATCCAGTCGCTGATCAGCGTCCAGTTGGCGCCGTCCCACTGTTGCACCCGCGCCGAGCCGCCACCTTCGTGGTCGCGGCACGACAGCTTGAGGTTCTGCATCAGGCCCAGGTAGCCCATGTCCTTCAAGCGCGCATCATCGATGTTCAGGCGTTCCAGGCCCCAGCGGCCTTCTTCGCCATTGAGCGGGCGCTTGCCGAACTTGGCCTGGCCGGTGCGAATCGCTTCTACCGCCACGGCGGCGTTCACCAGGCCGGAGTTGTAGTAGACGCTGCCGAAGTTCTTCAGGTCCTTGAGGTCACTGTGGCCCTTGTCGAGGATGTACTGCTTGAGGCGTTTGTGGATCTCGAAATCAGCCCCGGCCGGGTATGGCGTGAGGGCCAGGTAGCCCTTGGCGGCCGCTCCGGCGGGCAACACGTCTTCGCTGGAGCTGGCCCAGATATCACCGACGATGTGGTCCACCGGGAAGCCGAAACGCGCAGCGGTCTTCACCGCGACCGGTGTGGACACGCCCCAGGTGCGCAGAAACACCCAGTCCGGGTTGGCCTGGCGCACTTGGCGCCATTGCGCGGACTGTTCGTTGCCGGGGTCAGCCACTGGAATCTGGATGTTTTCAAAGCCGTACTTTTCCGCCAGCAATTTCAGCGGGCCGAGGGTTTCGCGACCATAGGCCGAGTCGTGGTAGACCGTGGCGATCTTCTTGCCCTTGAGTTTGTCGAAGCCGCCTTCGCGCTGGGCGATGTAATTCACCAGTGTCGACGCCTCGCTATAGAAGGTCAGCATCACCGGAAAGTTGTAGGGGAACACGGTGCCGTCGGTGGCTTCAGTGCGGCCGTAGCCGAGGGTGATCAGCGGGATCTTGTCGACTTCCGCGCGCTCGCTCAGCGCATACGCCGCTGGCGCGCCGTTGGGCTGGTACACCGCAACCGGCGCGCCATCCAGGCCATTCTTGAAGCGCTCATAGCACTCGATGCCCTTCTCCGCCGTCCACTCGGTTTCGCACTCCTGCCACACCAGCTTCACACCATTGATGCCGCCTTCGACCTCGTTGATATAACGCAGGTAGTCGATCATCCCGGCCCACACCTGCACACCGCTGGAGGCGTAGGCGCCCACGCGGTAGGTGGCCAGGGGAATGAATTGCTGGTCCGGCGAGGCCATCGCCTGGGGGACCGCACTGGCCAGGGTTGCCAGCGTAAACGCAGCGCCGATCATGGAACGTTTCAAGGATGCACGCATGGGAATTCTCTTGAGGGAATGTTAGAAACGCAGCGGCCACTGCCGCACACGGTCACGCAGGTTGTGCAACAGGCGAATCAAACCCTCGGGTTCCTTGATCAGGAACACGATGATCAATACGCCAAAGATGATTTTCTGCAGGTTCTGCAACTGCCCCGCATCCACCGAACCGCCGAACAGTGCCTGGCCGGCATGACTGAGGAAGATCGGCAGCAGGCTGATGAAGGCCGCGCCGACAAAGTTGCCGGCGATGCTGCCCATGCCGCCGATAATGATGATGAACAGGATTTGGAAGGAGCGATTGATATCGAAGCTGCTGGCGCTGGCCGTGCCCAGGTAGGCAAAGGCCCATAGCGCGCCGGCGATGCCTAGGTAAAACGAGCTGACCGCAAACGCCAGGCGCTTGTAACGCACCACCGGAATGCCGACCACGGCGGCGGCGGTGTCCATGTCGCGGATCGCCATCCAGTTGCGGCCGACCTGGCTGCGCACCAGGTTGATCGCGGTCCAGGTCAACAGCACCACGGTAACCAGGGTCAGCAGGTAACGGCCCAACGGCGTGTTGAGGTCATGACCGAACAGCGCCAGCTTCGGCGCGGAGATGGTCCCTGACGAACCGTAGTTGTAGAACCAGGGGAACTTGACGAACAGCCACTCCAGGAAAAACTGCGCGGCCAGGGTGGTGACCATCAGGTAGAAGCCCTTGATCCTCGAGCTCGGCAGGCCAAACAGCAGGCCAACCAAAGCGCTGATAATGCCACCACCGAGCAGCGCCACCGGCAACCCCAGCTCCGGCAGGCGCAGCAAAAAACCGTAGGTGGCAAATGCGCCGACGGCCATGAAGCCGGCCGCCCCCACCGAGGTCTGGCCGGTGTAGCCGGTGAGCAGGTTCAGGCCCAGCCCGGCCAGCGACAGCACCAGGAACGGGATCAGGATCGCGTTCAGCCAGTAGTCATTGCCCCACAGCGGCACCACGATAAAGGCCAGCGCCATCAGGCCGCTGAGGGCCCAGGGGATGCGCCGCTGAATCAGCAGCAACGGCGCGGTGTCTTGAGCAACGGGGATCGACATGGTTTCAGACTCGCTCGATGGCGCGCTCGCCGAACAGGCCGGCGGGACGGATATACAGGAAGGCCAGGGCCAATACGTAAGCGAACCACGGCGTGATGCCGCCGCCAATCAACGGGCCGATGTACACCTCGGCGAGGTTCTCCGCCGCGCCGACGATCAGCCCGCCGATTATCGCCCCGCCAATCGAGGTAAAGCCGCCGATGATCAACACCGGCAAGGCCTTGAGCACCACCAGCGACAAGGAGAACTGCACGCCCTGGCGCGCGCCCCACAGCAGGCCCGCCACCAGTCCGACAATGCCCGCCACCGCCCAGACGATCTGCCAGATGCGGTTGAGGTTGATGCCGATGGACAGCGCCGCCGTGGTGTCATCCGCCACTGCACGCAGCGACACGCCGATGCGAGTCTTGTTGAACAGCAGCGCCAGCACTGTCACCAGCACCACGGCAGCAGCGGCGGCGATCAGGTCGAACTGGCTGAGCATCAGCGGGCCAACGAACAACGGTACGTCGTCGATGCCCAGGTCGAGGGCGCGCACCTGGGAGCCCATCAAGCCCTGGGCCAGGCCTTCGATAATGAACGACAGGCCCAACGTGGCCATGAACAAGGTGATCTGCGAACGGTTCACCAGCGGCCGCAGCACCAGGCGCTCGATGAGCAAGGCGCCGACGATCATCACGATCACGGTCAGTAGCAGCGCCAGGGCAAACGGCACGCCTTGGTCATGCAGGCTGACAAAGGTCAGCGCCGCAAACAGCAGCATCGAGCCCTGGGCGAAATTGAACACACCACTGGCCTTGTAGATCAGCACGAAGCCGATGGCGACCAGCGAATACATGGTGCCGGCGAGCAGGCCGCCGAGAAGGGTTTCGAAGAAGAACGTCATGGGTTTACAACTCCCAGGTAGGCCGCGATCACCTCGGGATTGGCCTGCACGTCGACAGGCGTGCCATCGCCGACCTTGCGCCCGTAATCGAGCACCACCACATGGTCGGACAGGCCCATCACCACGCCCATGTCGTGTTCGATCAACACCACCGTGGTGCCGAGGTCACGGTTTACGTCAGCGACGAAGCGCGCCATTTCCTGTTTTTCTTCGGCGTTCATGCCGGCCATGGGCTCGTCCAGCAGCAATAGGCTCGGCCCGGCGATCAACGCCCGCCCCAGTTCCACGCGTTTTTGCAGGCCGTAGGACAGGTTGCCGACCAACACGTCCCGGTGGGCTTGCAACTCCAGGAATTCAAGAATGCCCTGGGCCCGCAACCGGAATGCCTCGGCTTCTCGACGTGCGCGGGGCAAGCCCAGGGCCTGCTCGATAAAGCTGCTGCGCATGTGGCGCGACAGGCCGGTGAGGAGGTTGTCGAGCACGCTCATCTTCTTGAACAGCGCGTTGTTCTGGAAAGTGCGGCCAATGCCCCGGCGCGCGGCACCCAAGGGGTCGATGCGGTGGAAGTGCTGGTCTTCGAAGACAATCTCGCCAGCATCGAAGCGATACACGCCATTGAGCACGTTGAGCAGCGAGCTTTTACCGGCACCATTGGGGCCGATCAGCGCGCAGATTTCGCCGCGCGCCACCTCAAAGGACAAGGCATTGATCGCCTTGACGCCCTTGAACGACAGCGAAATATCCCGCACTTGGAGAATGGCCTGGCTCATGCGATGTCCCGCTTGAATTCCGCCAGCCACGCCGGCGAAGGGGTGGATTTGACGGGTTGCCAGATATACGCCAGGCGCTGGAAACCCAGGAGTTTGCGCACGCGGTTTTTCAGCAGGCGACGCAGGCCGCTTTGCGGATGGGCGATGGCCCACTCGCAGAGGCGACGGCGCCAGGTGCCGTAGGGCGCCAGGCGGCTTTCGATCTCGTCGGCCAAGTGCTGCAGACGTGCGGGCGACAGCAGCAGGCCGGTGGGGGCGACTTCACTGCGGTCACGTCGCGCCGACGCCAGGCTTTCCGGGAAGGCCAGGCCATGGCCGCTGTTCAGCCACTGCTCCAGGACCACCGCCAGGCCGCCCTGCCAATGGGTGCCCTCTTCGCTCCACAGCACGGTCTCCCCCGTGGGATGCCACCAACGTGCGAGGTGTTGCGCGGGCGCCAACGGACCGAGCAATTGGGCGAAGTCCATCAGATTGGCCGACTGCCAATGCCGCACGCTCTGGCGGCTCTGCACATAGGAATGGGTGGGGCGAATGCGCCACAGGTGCTGCTGGAGCGCCTCGGGTTCCAGGTCGTCGGCCAGGGTCAGGACCTGCCCGCCGATGGATTGCGCCGCCAGCGCCAGCAACAACAGGTTCGGCTCGAACGCGCCGCTCAGGGCCAGCCGCGAGTGCTCGCTGAAACCTTGCTGGCGCAAGCCATCGGCCAGGCGCTCGACGTCACGCAATGCGTCAATCCAGCGCCACGCGTACCACTGCCCCTGGCGCTTGTGGCGCAAGGCGGTATGCAGCGGCGTGATCTGCGCCCAGTGCTGCAGTTGTTCCAGCGCCTTGGGCAGGTTGCCGAGGCATTCGGCGGGCCATTCCAGGACCAGCGGACGTTTGAGTTCGTGCACGCTCATAGGGGTGATGCTCCTATTCAAGTGATGTGCGTGCGGTGGTCCGCTGGCCGTTTTTTTTGAATCGACACCGATCTACTGTGGGAGCGGGCTTGCTCGCGAAAGCGGCAAATCAGTCGACATACATGTTGAATGTCAGTCCGCATTCGCGAGCAAGCCCGCTCCCACATTGGAAGGGTGCAAGGCCGCCAAATCGCGGTAACCGGCCCCCGGATGATTCGCCGCCAACCTCGCACCATCGCCAAACAACTTCTCGCGCAACGTGCCCTGGGCATACTCGGTCTTGTACACGCCACGCTTCTGCAACTCCGGCACCAGCAGGTCCACGGCGTCGATGAAGGTTTCGTGGGTCAGTGCATAGGCCAGGTTGAAGCCGTCGACATCGGTTTCTTCGACCCACTCCTGCAACAGGTCTGCCACGGTTTCCGGGCCGCCGACAAACAGCGGGCCAAAGCCGCCGATGCCGACCCAATCGGCCAGTTCGTTTGGCGTCCAGACCTTGTTCGGGTCCGCCGTGGAGAAGGCTTCCACCGCCGATTGAATCGCGTTGGTGTGCACGTGCTTGAGCGGTTCATCGGGCTTGAACTGGCTGAAGTCGATGCCGGTCCAGCCAGAGATCAGCGCCATTGCGCCCTCGTAGCTGACGTAGGATTTGTATTCGTCAAACTTGGCCTTGGCCTTGGCGTCGGTCTCACCGACGATCACCGTCTGCAAGTTGAAGATCAGGATCTTCTTCGGATCCCGCCCGGCGTCGGCGGCACGCTGGCGGATGTCAGCGACGGTCTTTTTCAGCAGCACCTTGGAGGGTGCGGCGACGAATACGCACTCGGCCTGTTCGGCGGCGAACTGCTTGCCACGGCTGGACGCCCCGGCCTGGTAGAGCACCGGCGTGCGCTGCGGTGACGGCTCGCAGAGGTGAATGCCGGGCACCTGGAAGTGTTTACCGACATGGCGGATTTCGTGGATCTTGCTCGGGTCGCTGAAAATCCGACGCTCGCGGTCGCGCAGCACGGCGCCCTCCTCCCAACTGCCTTCCCAGAGTTTGTAGCAGACCTGCAGGTATTCCTCGGCGTAGTCGTAGCGCGCGTCGTGTTCGGTCTGGGCTTTCTGCCCGAGATTCTTGGCGCCGCTTTCCAGGTAGGAGGTAACGATGTTCCAGCCGATGCGACCCTTGGTCAGGTGGTCGAGGGTGGAGAGACGGCGGGCGAACGGGTACGGATGCTCAAAGGACAACGAAGCGGTGAGGCCAAAACCCAGATGCTCGGTGACCAGCGCCATCGGCGCGATCAGAGACAGCGGGTCATTGACCGGCACCTGCGCGGCTTGGCGAATCGCCGCATCACCGTTACCGTTGTAGACGTCATAGATGCCCAGCACGTCGGCGATAAACAGGCCGTCGAACTTGCCGCGCTCCAGGATTTTCGCCAGGTCGGTCCAGTATTCCAGGTCCTTGTACTGCCACGAACGGTCACGCGGGTGCGCCCACAGGCCCGGGGATTGGTGGCCGACACAATTCATGTCGAAGGCATTCAAGCGGATTTCACGGGACATCAAAGCACTCCGTTGAGGTGGTAGTTGCCGACAACCTGGTATTTCCAGCGCAGGGGGGCGTCGAGGGTCGACGGCAGTGCGGTGCGTTGGCCGGTCAGTTCGAATTCGGCGTTGCTCGCGGCGATCAGGGCTTCGGCGGCGGCAATTTGCGCTTCGGTGGCGGCCACCGGGCTGGGATGGGTTTCGGCGCGTTCCAACAGGGCAGCGGCGACATCGACGCGAATCTGTAAGTCGCCAAAGCGGCTGATGACGTAGGGGTCATCGCTTTTCTCGACATGCCGGCGGGTGCTGTCCAATAGTTGGCGCGCAAGGCTCAGTGCAGTCATGGTTAAGCTCCTTAGTTCCAGGCGTGGCGCGCGGGCTTCACACCGTTGAGCACGAAGTTGCCAATCAGGTGGTATTTCCAGCGGGCCGGGTCGTGCAGGGTGTGGGTGCGTGCGTTGCGCCAGAAGCGGTCGAGGTTGTGCTTGCCGGTGACCGAGCGGGTGCCAGCCAGTTCGAAGAGTTTGCTGCTGGCGAGCAAGGCGGTTTCGGCCGACAGCACTTTGGCCTGGGCGACCACCAACGAGGCATGGGCCACGCTGTCTTCACTCGGTTCGGCGAGGGCGCGGTCCACCGCCAGACCAGCCTTGGCGAGAATGGCTTCGGTGCCGTGCACCCGCCATTCCAGGTCGCCGATGGCGGCGATGGTGAACGGGTCTTGCCAGCCGTGATCCTGCTGGCTGTCGATCCAGGGCCGCGCTTGGCGTGCGTAGTGCTTCGCCTCCTCCAGCGCGCCGAGGGCGATGCCGGTGTCGACGGCGGCCTGGATGATCTGCGAGATCGGGCCATTGGCCGTGGGCTGGTCGAAGGCCAAGTGGGCTGGAATCACCGCGCTCACGGGCACGGTCACACCGTCGAGGGTCACGCCGCCACTGGCAGTGGTGCGCTGGCCGAAACCGTCCCAGCTGTCGATCACGTTCAGGCCGGGCGCGTCGCGTTCGACAAAGGCAATAAAGGCCTGGCCGTTTTCATTGTTGCCGACGGTGGGCACCAAATGGGCGAACAGCGCGCCGGTGCAGTAGAACTTCTCGCCGTTGATTTGCGCGGTGTCGCCATGGAAGCGAATCTGCGTGTCGAAGGTGCCGGCGTTCTTGCTCTTGGCTTCGGAGAAGGCGTTGCCGAAGCGATAGCCCTGGAGGACTTTGCCGAAGTAGTGCTGTTTTTGTTCCTCGGTCGCCGTTTGCAACAGGATGTCGACGACACCGAGGTGGTTCTGCGGAATCTGCCCCAGGGACGGGTCGGCGGCGGAGATCAGCTTGATCACCTCGGCCACGGTCACATAGGACACGCCAGCTCCACCGTACGCTTTGGGAATGGTGATGCCCCACAGACCGCTGGCGGAGAACTCGTCAAGCTCGGCCACCGGCAGGCGCCGCTCACGGTCGCGCGCGCTGGCCTCGACGGCAAAGCGTTTGGCCAGGCGCGTGGCGACCTCGATGGCTTCCGCGTCCGAGCGGATGATATGGGCAGGGTGTTGAGGGTGGGCTGACATGGGCCGACTCCAGGCTCCGAGGGGATTACCTGGGTGATTGCAGGAGTCGTGCCTGAATCTAATCGCCAATAAAATCAGCGAGTTGCTGGCATTCCAGCGCAGCCGAGCGCGTTTTCAAACCAGCAAAGTGTCCATCCACTGTTGCCGGAAGAACAGTTAGATCACCACATTGCGCACAAAGCGCACCGCCACGTCGCCGTCATTGCGATAACCATGCACGTTCCGGCTGGCGAACATATAAAACTCACCAGCGGCGACGCGCTTTTCTTCATCGCCCACCAGCAGCGTGAGGCAGCCTTGGAATACGAATAACTGCACGCTCCAGCCATCCGGGTCGGGGTCAGGGCTGTAGCGATCGCCCGGCTCCAGTTGCATTTCCCACAACTCGACCTCGCGCCGCGCCGTGGCCTTGGCCAGCAACACCGCCTTGCTGCCGGGAATGTCACCGGCCCAGGCCAGTTCGTTGATACGGCTGTGGTCAGGCGCATCCGGGGCCTGGATCAGGTCGCTGAACGCCACGTCCAACGCTTCGGCCACGCGGTCGAGGGTGGACAGGCTGACGTTCTTTTCGCCCGCCTCGATGGCCACCAGCATGCGCCGGCTGACCCCGGATTTTTCCGAGAGCGCGGTCTGGCTCAAGTCGGCCGCGTGGCGCAGGCGACGAACGTTCTGGCTGACGTGCTGCAGGACCGAAGCCCGTTGCGGATTTTCTTTGTGCACTATATTGCTCAATAGGTGGGTGTGCGCAGTATACTGCCCAGCGTGCGGCGCATTGTGCGGTCCGTGCCTTTCCCTTGCAAGACCGAGCCGCCATGACCACCCCGAACTCCCCTTCGCGTTTCAACCGTTTCAGTAAAGCCGAATGCATCCTGGTGGTGATCACCATGATCTGGGGCGGCACCTTTTTGCTGGTGCAGCATGCGATGACCGTCAGTGGCCCGATGTTTTTCGTCGGCCTGCGGTTTGCGGCGGCGGCCATCGTGGTGGGGTTCTTTTCCTTGCGCACCCTGCGCGACCTGACCCTGTTCGAGTTGAAGGCCGGGGTGTTTATCGGCGTGGCGATCATGTTTGGCTACGGGTTGCAGACCATTGGCCTGCAGACGATCCTGAGCAGCCAGTCGGCGTTTATCACCGCGCTCTATGTGCCCTTCGTGCCATTGCTGCAATGGCTGGTGCTGGGCCGGCGCCCGGGGTTGATGCCAAGCATCGGCATCATGCTGGCGTTCACCGGGTTGATGCTGCTGACCGGGCCGGCGGGCGCTTCGTTGAATTTCAGCCCCGGTGAAATCGCCACCTTGATCGGCGCGGTCGCGATCGCGGCAGAAATCATCCTGATCAGCGCCTTTGCCGGGCAGGTGGATGTGCGCCGGGTGACCGTGGTGCAACTGGCCACGGCGTCGTTGTTGTCGTTCCTGATGGTGGTGCCGATGGGCGAGGCACTGCCGGGGTTTTCATGGTTATTGCTGTTCAGTGCCGTGGGCCTGGGCTTGACCAGTGCGGTGATCCAAGTGGCGATGAACTGGGCGCAGCAAAGTGTTTCGCCCACCCGCGCCACGTTGATCTATGCCGGCGAGCCAGTGTGGGCCGGCGTGGTGGGGCGGATTGCGGGGGAGCGTTTTCCGCCGATTGCGATGCTGGGGGCGGCGTTGATTGTGGCGGCGGTGATTGTCAGTGAGATGAAGACCAAGGGGCAGAAGGCCCTCGAATTGCGCGATGAGCGGGAACAGGAACAGCAGGGATAGGGTCCGAATGCTTGCGGTGGCTGTCAGATTGCCATCGCGGGCAAGCCCGACTCCCACAGGGAGCGGTGTCGCCCGTAGGAATGCGGTCACTTTAAACAAGGCTAAATGAGCAGTTTCGACCTATCTTGTAGGATCCTGCCACATGTTGCCGTTTGGTGATCGTTAAAGCGGCACGTATGATGCATCCCAAACTCCCGCAGATTAGAAGCCTATGTCCTTGATAGTTCTACTGCTTCTGCCGTTTATTGGCAGCTGTCTGGCGGCCTTGCTGCCGCACAATGCACGTAACACCGAATCCCTGCTGGCTGGCCTTGTGGCCCTGGTCGGTACCGTTCAAGTCGCCCTGCTCTACCCCCAAATCGCCCACGGTGGCGTGATCCGCGAAGAATTCATGTGGTTGCCCAGCCTTGGGCTGAACTTCGTGTTGCGCATGGACGGGTTTGCCTGGCTGTTCTCGATGCTGGTGCTGGGCATCGGCACGTTGGTGTCGCTGTATGCGCGCTACTACATGTCGCCGGATGACCCGGTGCCGCGCTTCTTTGCGTTTTTCCTGGCCTTCATGGGCGCCATGCTCGGGCTGGTGATTTCCGGCAACCTGGTCCAGATCGTGTTCTTCTGGGAACTGACCAGCCTGTTCTCGTTCCTGCTGATCGGCTATTGGCACCACCGCGCCGACGCGCGACGCGGTGCATACATGGCGTTGATGGTCACCGGCGCCGGTGGTTTGTGCCTGCTGGCGGGCGTGATGCTGCTGGGGCATATCGTCGGCAGCTATGACCTCGACCAGGTGCTGGCAGCGGGCGATCAGATTCGCGCGCACGCGCTGTACCCGGTCATGCTGGCCCTGGTGCTGATCGGCGCCTTGAGCAAAAGCGCCCAGTTCCCCTTCCACTTCTGGCTGCCCCACGCGATGGCGGCGCCCACCCCGGTGTCGGCGTACCTGCATTCGGCGACGATGGTGAAGGCCGGCGTGTTCCTGCTGGCCCGCCTGTGGCCGTCGCTGTCCGGTAGCGAAGAATGGTTCTGGATCGTCGGCGGTGCCGGCGCTCTCACCCTCCTCCTCGGCGCCTACTGCGCCATGTTCCAGAATGATCTCAAGGGCCTGCTGGCCTACTCCACCATCAGCCACCTCGGGCTGATCACCTTGCTGCTGGGGCTCAACAGCCCGCTGGCTGCCGTCGCAGCCGTGTTCCATATCCTTAACCACGCCACGTTCAAGGCCTCGCTGTTCATGGCGGCGGGCATCATCGACCACGAAAGCGGCACGCGGGATATCCGCAAGCTCAGCGGGCTGGTGCGGTTGATCCCCTTTACGGCGACACTGGCGATGGTGGCCAGTGCGTCCATGGCCGGCGTGCCGTTGCTCAACGGTTTCCTGTCCAAAGAGATGTTCTTCGCCGAAACCGTATTCATCACCTCGACCGCTTGGGTGGAGTTTGCCCTGCCGTTGATCGCGACCATTGCCGGTACGTTCAGCGTGGCCTACGCGCTGCGTTTCACGGTCGATGTGTTCTTCGGCCCAACCGCGACCAACCTGCCGCACACGCCCCACGAACCGCCGCGCTGGATGCGTGCGCCGGTCGAGCTGCTGGTGTTCACCTGCCTGCTGGTGGGCATTTTCCCGGCCCAGGTGGTGGGTTCGATCCTCGCCGCTGCCGCCCTGCCAGTGGTGGGTGGTGTGCTGCCGGAGTACAGCCTGGCGATCTGGCACGGCTGGAACGCGCCGATGATCATGAGCCTGGTGGCCATGTCCGGCGGCGTTGTGCTCTACCTGCTGCTGCGCAAGCAACTCAAGCGCGGCCGCTTCAAATACCCACCGGTGATCAGCTACTTCAACGGCAAGCGCGGTTTCGAGCGCAGCCTGGTAGTGATGATGCGCGGCGTGCGCAAGATCGAGAAACGCATCAGCACCAAGCGCCTGCAGACGCAACTGTTCTTGCTGGTGTTGGTGGCGGTGATCGGCGGCATGATCCCGATGCTCAACAGTGGCCTCAGTTGGGGCGACCGACCGAAGATCCCCGGTTCCATTGTGTTCGTGACCCTGTGGCTGCTGGCGATTGCCTGTGCCCTCGGCGCCGCCTGGCAAGCCAAGTATCACCGACTGGCAGCCCTGACCATGGTCAGCGTGTGCGGCCTGATGACCTGCATCACCTTTGTGTGGTTCTCGGCGCCGGACCTGGCGCTGACGCAGTTGGTGGTAGAAGTGGTCACCACTGTGCTGATCCTGCTGGGTCTGCGTTGGCTGCCACGGCGGATCGAAGAAGTCTCGCCACTGCCCAGCTCGCTGCGCAAGGCTCGCATCCGTCGCTTGCGTGACTTCCTGTTGTCCACGGTGGTGGGTGGCGGCATGGCGCTGCTGTCCTACGCGATGCTGACCCGCCAGACACCCAACGACATTTCCTCGTTCTACCTCAGCCGCGCCCTGCCCGAAGGCGGCGGCAGCAATGTGGTGAACGTGATGCTGGTGGATTTCCGTGGCTTCGACACCCTGGGCGAGATCACCGTGCTCGGCGCCGTGGCGCTGACGGTGTACGCCCTGCTGCGGCGCTTCCGCCCATCCAAGGAAAGCATGCAACTGCCCGCGCAACAGCGCCAGTTGGCACCGGACGTGGCCACCGACCTGGTCAACCCGCGCCAGGCCAGCGACACCGCCCTGGGCTTCATGATGGTGCCGGCGGTGCTGGTGCGCCTGCTGCTGCCGATAGCGCTGGTGGTGTCGTTCTACCTGTTCATGCGCGGCCACAACCAACCGGGCGGCGGGTTTGTCGCCGGCCTGGTGATGTCGGTCGCGTTTATCCTGCAATACATGGTTGCCGGCACGCAGTGGGTCGAGGCACAGATGAGCCTGCGGCCGATGCGCTGGATGGGCTTCGGGCTGTTCTCGGCGACGCTGACCGGGCTCGGTGCACTGTTTGCCGGCTACCCGTTCCTCACCACCCATACCTGGCATTTCAGCCTGCCGGTGCTGGGCGACATCCATGTCGCCAGCGCCTTGTTCTTCGACGTCGGCGTGTACGCCATGGTCGTCGGTTCGACGCTGCTGATGCTTACCGCCCTCGGTCACCAGTCCGTGCGGGCCCATAAACCGAGCAACCAGGCCAAAGTGGTTGCCGCAACGGAAGGAGCCGCCTGATGGAAGAAGTCATCGCAATTGCCATTGGGGTCCTGGCGGCCTCCGGCGTCTGGCTGATCCTGCGGCCACGGACGTTCCAGGTGGTGATGGGCCTGTGCCTGCTGTCGTACGGGGTCAACCTGTTCATTTTCAGCATGGGGAGCCTGTTTATCGGCAAGGAGCCGATCATCAAGGACGGCGTGCCGCAGGACCTGCTCAACTACACCGATCCACTGCCCCAGGCGCTGGTGCTCACGGCCATTGTGATCAGCTTCGCCATGACCGCGCTGTTCCTGGTGGTGTTGCTGGCGTCCCGGGGCCTGACCGGCACTGACCATGTGGACGGCCGGGAGCCCAAGGAATGACGTGGATGAATCAACTGATCGTCGCGCCGATCCTGCTGCCGTTACTTACCGCCGCCCTGATGCTGATGCTCGGCGAGAAGCATCGGCCGCTGAAAGCGCGTATCAACCTGTTCTCCAGCATGATCGGGCTGGGCATCGCCATCCTGCTGCTGTACTGGACGCAAAAAGGCGGCCCCGGCTCCATCGGCGTGTACCTGCCGGGCAACTGGCAAGTGCCGTTTGGCATCGTGCTGGTGGTGGACCAATTGTCGGCACTGATGCTGGTGCTCACCGGGATCATCGGCGTGAGCGCGCTGCTGTTCGCCATGGCCCGCTGGGACCGCGCGGGCACCAGCTTCCATGCGCTGTTCCAGGTGCAGATGATGGGTTTGTACGGGGCCTTTCTCACCGCCGACCTGTTCAACCTGTTCGTATTCTTCGAGGTGCTGCTGGCGGCGTCCTATGGCTTGATGCTGCACGGTTCCGGGCGTGCGCGGGTGTCCTCGGGCCTGCATTACATTGCGATCAACCTGCTGGCCTCGTCACTGTTCTTGATTGGCGCGGCGATGATCTATGGCGTCACCGGCACGCTGAACTTCGCTGACCTGGCGCTGAAAATCCCGCTGGTGCCCGAGGCGGATCGCGGCCTGTTGCACGCCGGTGCGGCCATCCTCGCGACGGCATTCCTGGCCAAGGCCGGCATGTGGCCGCTGAACTTCTGGCTGGCCCCCGCCTACTCCTCGGCGAGTGCGCCGGTGGCGGCGATGTTCGCGATCATGACCAAGGTCGGCGTGTACACCGTGCTGCGCCTGTGGACCCTGCTGTTCTCCGGCCAGGCCGGTGCCTCGGCGCTGTTTGGCGGCGACTGGCTGGTGTATGGCGGCATGGCGACCATCATCTGCGCGGCGCTGGCGATGGTGGCGGCGCAGCGGCTGGAGCGCATGGCCAGCTTGAGCATCCTGGTGTCGGCCGGGATCCTGCTGTCGGCCGTGGGTTTCGCCCAGCCGAGCCTCACCGCTGGGGCGCTGTTCTACCTGGTCAGTTCGACCTTGGCGCTGAGTGCGCTGTTCCTGCTGGCCGAACTGATCGAGCGGTCGCGCTCGGCCAACGACCTGCCGCTGGATGAAGAGATCGATGCGCTGCCCAAGGCCATGGAATCCCTGCATCCGCGTCCTGGCGTCAACCTCGATGACGAGCAGAAAGCCGTGATCGGCCAGGTGATTCCCTGGACCATGGCCTTCCTGGGCCTGAGCTTTATCGCCTGCGCCCTGCTGATCATCGGCATGCCGCCGCTTTCCGGGTTTATCGGCAAGCTCAGCCTGTTGAGTGCGCTGGTTAATCCACTGGGCCTGGGCGTCAGCGTTGACGCGCCGATCCGCCCGGCTGCCTGGGGCTTGGTGGCGTTGCTGATTCTTTCCGGCCTGGCCTCATTGATCGCCTTCGCGCGCCTGGGCATCCAGCGCTTCTGGACCCCGGAAGAGCGTCCATCGCCACTGCTGCGTCGCTACGAGTGCCTGCCGATCTTCTTCCTGCTCGGCTTGAGCATCCTGCTGACCTTCAAGGCCGAGCCGCTGATGCGCTACACCCAGGACACGGCTGTCAGCCTGAACAACCCGGAGCACTATGTTATGGCGGTGATGGCGACGCGACCGGTGCCGAGCCCTGAGGCCAAAGCCGCCGCGCTGGAGGTGCAGCCATGAAACGCCTGTTACCTGCCCCGTGGTTGTCGCTGGCGTTGTGGGTGTTGTGGCTGGTGCTGAACCTGTCGGTAAGCCCCGGCAACCTGCTGCTGGGCGCGCTGTTGGGCTTTCTCGCGCCGCTGCTGATGGCGCCGTTGCGGCCGTTGCCCATCCGCATCCGCCGCCCGGGGGTGATTATTCGCCTGTTTTTCCTGGTGGGCCGCGACGTGATCGTCTCCAACCTGCAAGTAGCTTGGGGCGTGCTGATGTGTGGCGCCCGCCCGCCGCGTTCGCGCTTCATCAAGATCCCCCTGGACTTGCGTGATGCCAACGGCCTGGCCGCGCTGTCGATGATCACCACGGTAGTGCCTGGCACCATCTGGTCGGAACTGGCGCTGGACCGCAGCATCCTGCTCCTGCATGTGTTTGACCTGGAGGATGAAGCGTCTTTCATCGAGCACTTCAAGTCCGCCTACGAGCGGCCCCTGATGGAGATCTTCGAATGAGCGCCCTGCTCTCCAATGCGATCCTGTTCAGCCTGTTCCTGTTCTCCCTGGCCATGGTGCTGACGCTGATCCGCCTGTTCAAGGGCCCGTCGGCCCAGGACCGGGTACTGGCGCTGGACTACCTGTACATCCTGGCGATGCTGATGATGCTGGTGCTGGGCATTCGGTACGCCAGTGACACCTACTTTGAAGCGGCGCTGTTGATCGCGCTGTTCGGCTTCGTGGGCTCGTTTGCCCTGGCCAAATTCCTGCTGCGTGGGGAGGTGATTGAATGATGCCGTTGTGGATGGAAACCGTCGTGGCGGTGCTGCTGGTGCTCAGCAGTGTGTTTGCGCTGATCGGCGCGATCGGGTTGTTGCGCATGAAGGACTTCTTCCAGCGCATGCACCCGCCAGCACTGGCCTCGACGCTGGGAGCGTGGTGTGTGGCGTTGGCGTCGATCATTTATTTTTCGGTGCTCAAGTCCGGGCCGGTGTTGCACGGGTGGTTGATTCCGATTTTGCTGTCGATCACCGTGCCGGTGACCACGTTGCTGTTGGCGCGCACTGCGCTGTTCCGCAAGCGCATGGCCGGTGATGACGTACCGGCCGAAGTCAGCAGCCGCCGCTGATTCATCAAGCGAACACAGTAAAAAAGTGTGGGAGCGGGCTTGCTCGCGAATGCGGTTTTTCAGTCAGCACATCAGCGACTGACCCACCGCATTCGCGAGCAAGCCCGCTCCCACATTTGGTTTTGCATTAGACAAATGATCTGATGTGCGCCGCCAACTCCGCTAGCTCGGCATCATCCGCCCGCACAAAATCGTGGGACGAGATATAGCCCTCATAGGCGTCGAAGAACTTCTCCACCTTGGAGCTGATGGGCTTGAAGGTACTGTCCCCGCCCGTCCCATGCATGGGAAACAACTTCGCATGCAGATGATCCACCCCGTACCCTTCCAGCATCATCCCCGTACGGGCCACATCGGGAAACGCACGGTCGATCTGAAGCGCGGTTTTCTTCGCTGCAACGGCAAGCCCGGCCAACACCTCATCCGACTGCGCAAACGCATAGCTGCCGTAGTGCTGCTTGGGGATTACCACGCTGAAACCCGGAGTATTGGGAAAGATCGAAAGAAACGCCATATGCTGGTCGTCTTCCCACAGAATGTGCGCTGGGGAGGTCTTTTGAACAATGCTGCAGAAGATACAATCCATTTTAATCACCGCTGGTTTCATCGTGGGTTTGGTCGTGTCGACCATCTAAAGCCAGGCTGCGGCGGACGTCAAAAAAAATGGCAACTTTCCGAAATGTCCTAGGACTTATGCGATGAGTAAACCCTACACCCCTGCCACCGCCGCCGCTGACGTCGAAACCACGCTCGCCTGGCTTGGCGGGCGCTGGAAGCTGATCATTCTGTTCCACCTGTTCGGCGGCCAGGTGCAGCGTTATTCCGACCTTGAGCGACTGATCCCGGATATCTCGCAGAAGATGCTCGCCCAGCAATTGCGCCAGCTCGAAGCCGATGGCCTGGTACAGCGCACGGTCTACCCAGTGGTGCCGCCCAAGGTGGAATACCGTATGACCGAGTGGGGGCAGAGCCTTTGCCCGGTACTGGATGGCCTGCTCAAATGGCAGGCCGCCAAACCGGCGATTTAGACCGTAGGGACGGTGCCGCCGTCGATCACGTACTCGGTGCCGCTGATCGACGCGGCGCGGGGCGAGACCAGGAAGGCGATCAAGTCAGCCACCTCCTGGGGCTTGGCCGGCCGTCCAAGCGGAATACCGCCGAGCGCCTGCATGATGATCTGCTTGCCCCCCGCGTAATCCGTTCCCGCCTGCTCCGCCAGGCGCTCCGCCAGTGCCACCGCCGCGTCCGTCTCCACCCAGCCCGGCGAAACCCGCACCACCCGAATACCCTTGGGCGTGACTTCTTTCGACAGGCTCTTGCTGTAGGTCGCCAACGCTGCCTTTGCAGCGGCATACGCCGTGGTCGATTCCGGCAACGGTAACTCCCGCTGGATCGATGTGACATGAATAATCACCCCGGCGCCGCGCGCGAGCATCCCAGGCAGAAGCGCCCGATCCACCCGCACTGCCGCCATCAGGTTCTGGCCCAGGGCATTCGCCCACTGCTCATCATCGAGCACCGCAAAACCACCGCCGGGCGCGCTTGAGCCGCCGAGCACATTGACGATGATATCGACACCGCCAAGCCGAGCCTTCACCGCCTCAGTAGCACTCGCACAACCGGCGGCAGTGCCTAGGTCGGCAGCGATGAAATGCACGCCTTCGGGCGTCGAATCCGCCGCCGAACGCGCGACCGAAATCACCTGGGCGCCTTGTTCACGCAACACCGCCACCACGGCGGCGCCGATACCTTTGGTGCCACCGGTGACCAGCGCACGAAGGCCTTTTAGTCCGAGATCAAAGCTCATGGAACCTACTCCTGGATAAACGAAGACCGCAGGATAGGAACCGGGCAGACAGCCCACAAGAACGCACGAAAAGGTAATGGGCTAACCCAAAAGTTAGTATCTGGATTCAGGGGCCCTCGTAACACAGCCAACTGTAGGAGCCGGCTTATCGGCGATGGCGGCGTGTCAGTCGCCGTCAATGTAGCGGATACGCCGCCATCGCCGGCAAGCCAGCTCCTACAGGGGTAATGAGGGCTTGTCCTTACAGGATCGGCGCGCCAAATCTGTTCAGGCGTGGCATCCAGTGATCCAGGATCTGCGCCGACGCCAGTACATGATGCGCCCGCCCGATCAACAGCCGGCGTGGCACAACGCCGATATACCGTGAGTCATCGCTGTTATCACGGTTGTCCCCCAGCATGAAGTAACTGTCGGCCGGCACCACCACCGGCCCGAAATTACGCATTGCCCGCACCGTCGGCATGAACTGCACCGTGCGCTGACGGTTAGCCGCCCGCTCGTTCAGCTTGATTCCTGGCACCGTATGGCCGGGCAGGATGGGTTCGCTGATGTCCTGCGCGTCACTGTAGGTAGCCGGCACGCCGTTGACCCACAACACCTCATCTTTCATTTCCAGGGTGTCACCGGGTATGCCGACGATGCGCTTGATCAGGCGCATACCGTCCTTGGGCGATGAAAACGTCACCACATCGCCACGTTGGGGGTTATCGAGCTTGGCCAGGGAAATGTCCGTGAGCGGCAGCTTGAGGTCGTAGGCCACCCGGTTCACCAACACCACATCGCCCTCCAGCAAGGTCGGGCGCATGGAGCCAGAGGGAATGGGATTCCAGTCGGCCAGGGACGTACGGAAAACGCCGAAGCACATCCAGAAAATGATTGCGTAACGGTAACGGATCAACCAACTTCGCATACATCCTCGCACGGCAGAAAGGGGCATCAGGATTGTGTCTAGACGCCCGGTTGTTGCACCCGAGGATTAAATGAGTATTAGCGTCCACGCGCACTAAAAGGAGTTTTCGCCATGGCTATCCAATGTTCGGTCTTCATCGCAGCCAGCATCGACGGCTTTATTGCCCGCCCGGACGGTGATATCGAGTGGTTGCACCGACCAGAGTACGAAACCGCCGAGCTGAACGGCGTGACCTATGAACGCTTCATCGCCATGGTCGATGCACTGGTAATGGGTCGCAAAACCCTGGAGAAAATCTTGTCCTTCCCCGAGTGGCCCTACGAGGGCACGCCCGTCATTGCGCTGTCCCACCAGCCTCTGCAGATCCCTGCGCACCTGGAGGGCAAGGTCGAGGTCATGGCAGGAGACGTCACCTCACTCGTGGCAACGTTAGCCGAGCGCGGCATGAAGCACCTCTATATCGACGGAGGCCAGACCATCCAGGCGTTTCTTGAAGCGGGCCTGATCGATGAGCTGATCATTACGCGTATCCCGGTTTTACTCGGGCAAGGCGTTCCACTGTTCAGCCAGGTTGGCAGTGAGCGGCAGCTGCACCATGTAGGCACCTACGTGTCGGACAATGGTTTTGTGCAGAGTCGATATCAAGTGACGGCAGGCGCTCACGCCGCGCAATAATGGACTTCTCTGAAGGAACAGACCATGTACCCACCCCTCGCATTGGTCGCAGGCATAGGAAGTCGTAACCGCTCCATCGGCAAAGCCGGCGGGTTGTTGCGAATGGTGCCGGATGATTTTTACGTGAGGCGTGGATCAGCAACTGAATGAAGCGGGCACCGTAAAAAATGTGGGAGCTGGCTTGCCAGCGATAGCGGAATATCAGTCTGCATCTTCGGTGACTGGCACTCCGTCATCGCAGGCAAGCCAGCTCCCACAGTGGATCGAGTGAGCCGTTAAAACGGTGTGCAAAAAAAACGCCCCGAACCAGTCGGGGCGTTTTTCATTCAGCGTTTACCGATCAGGCCTGATCAGCCAACCGCCACGTCGTCCCACCCTTCCCGTCTTCCAACACCACGCCCATGGCGGTGAGTTGGTCGCGGAGTCGGTCGGATTCCGCCCAGTCCTTGTTGGCACGAGCAGTCAAACGCGCCTGGATCAACGCATCCACTTCAGCCGCATCCACACGCCCTTCGGCGCCGGCTTGCAGGAAATCTTCAGGCTTCATTTGCAGAACCCCCAGCACGCTGGCCAGTTCTTTCAAGCGCGCCGCCAGACCCGCCGCCGCATCAAGATCGCTCTCACGCAAACGGTTGATCTCGCGCACCATCTCGAACAGCACCGCGCAGGCTTCCGGGGTGCCGAAGTCGTCGTTCATGACTTCGGTAAACCGTGCGACGAAGGCTTCGCCACCGGCCGGTGCCACGGAGGGCAGGCCTTTCAACGCGTGGTAGAAACGCTCCAGGGCGCCCTTGGCGTCCTTGAGGTTGTCTTCCGAGTAGTTGATAGCGCTGCGGTAGTGGCTCGACACCAGCAGGTAACGCACGACTTCCGGATGGTACTTTGCCAGCACGTCGCGGATGGTGAAGAAGTTGTTCAAGGACTTGGACATCTTCTCGCCATTGATGCGGATCATGCCGCAGTGCATCCAGGCGTTGGCGTAAGTCTTGCCGGTGGCGGCCTCGCTTTGGGCGATTTCGTTTTCGTGGTGCGGGAACTCAAGGTCGCTGCCGCCGCCATGAATGTCGAAGGTCTCGCCCAGGCAGCAGGTGGACATCACCGAGCATTCAATGTGCCAGCCCGGACGCCCGGCGCCCCACGGCGATTCCCAGCTCGGCTCGCCGGGCTTGGTGCCTTTCCACAGCACGAAGTCGAGCGGGTCCTGCTTGGCTTCGTCGACTTCGATACGTGCGCCGATGCGCAGGTCTTCGATTTTCTTGCGTGACAGCTTGCCGTAGCCCATGAACTTGGCGACGCGGTAGTACACGTCGCCGTTGCCTGGGGCGTAGGCGTAACCCTTGTCGATCAGGGTCTGGATCATCGCGTGCATGCCCGGGATGTGGTCCGTGGCACGCGGTTCCATGTCCGGCTTGAGGATATTGAGGCGGGCCTCGTCCTCGTGCATCGCGGCGATCATGCGCTCGGTCAGCGCGTCGAACGACTCGCCGTTTTCATTGGCGCGGTTGATGATCTTGTCGTCGATGTCGGTGATATTGCGCACATAGGTCAAGTCATAGCCGCTGAAACGCAACCAGCGGGTCACCAGGTCGAAGGCAACCATGCTGCGGCCGTGGCCGATGTGGCAGTAGTCGTACACGGTCATGCCGCACACGTACATGCGCACCTTGTTGCCATCCAGCGGCTTGAAGACTTCTTTGGTCTTGCTGAGTGTGTTGTAGATCGTTAGCACAACGGCTTCCTTAGAGAATCACTGGCCCCACGAATCACGCAAGGTCACGGTACGGTTGAATACCGGCTGACCTGGTTTCGAGTCCTTGATATCCGCGCAGAAGTAACCTTCGCGCTCGAACTGGAAACGGTCTTCCGGCTGTGCGTCGCCAAGCGATGGCTCGGCACGACAACCAGTGAGTACTTGCAGGGAGTCAGGGTTGATGTTGTCGAGGAAGCTGGCGCTGTCTTCGGCCTTTTCAGGGTTCGGCGAGCGGAACAGGCGATCGTACAGGCGCACTTCGCACTCGATGCTGGCCGCGGCTGGCACCCAGTGGATCACGCCCTTGACCTTGCGGCCTTCAGGGTTCTTACCCAGTGTTTCCGGGTCGTAGGAGCAACGCAGTTCGACGATGTTGCCATCGGCGTCCTTGATCGCTTCGTCGGCACGGATCACGTAGCTGCCGCGCAGGCGCACTTCGCCGTTCGGCTCCAGGCGCTTGTAGCCCTTTGGCGGCTCTTCCATGAAGTCATCGCGGTCGATGTAGATTTCACGGGCGAACGGCAGCTTGCGCACGCCGAGTTCTGCTTTTTGCGGATGACGTGGCAGCTCGAGGTGGTCGACCTTGTCTTCCGGGTAGTTGGTGATCACGACTTTCAACGGACGCAGCACGCACATGGCGCGCGGGGCGTTGGCGTCGAGGTCCTGGCGGATACTGAATTCGAGCATGCCAAAGTCGACCACGCCGTCGGAACGGTTGGTGCCGACCATGTCGCAGAAGTTGCGGATCGATGCCGGGGTGTAGCCGCGACGGCGGAAACCCGAGAGCGTCGACATGCGCGGGTCGTCCCAGCCGTTGACGTGCTTTTCATCGACCAGTTGCTTGAGCTTGCGCTTGCTGGTGATGGTGTAGTTCAGGTTCAGGCGGCTGAACTCGTACTGACGCGGGTGCGCCGGTACCGGCAGGCTGTCGAGGAACCATTCGTACAGCGGACGGTGGCTTTCAAACTCCAGGGTGCAGATGGAGTGGGTGATGCCTTCGATGGCGTCCGATTGGCCGTGGGTGAAGTCGTAGTTCGGGTAGATGCACCACTTGTCGCCCGTCTGGTGGTGATGGGCGTGGCGGATGCGGTACATGATCGGGTCGCGCAGGTTCATGTTCGGCGAGGCCATGTCGATCTTGGCGCGCAGCACGCGGGCGCCGTCCGGGAACTCACCGGCGCGCATGCGGGCGAACCAGTCGAGGTTCTCTTCTACCGAACGGTCGCGGAACGGGCTGTTCTTGCCCGGCTCGGTCAGAGTGCCGCGGTATTCCTTGGCCTGCTCCGGGGTCAGGTCGTCGACGTAGGCCTTGCCGGCCTTGATCAGCTCGACGGCCCAGTCGAACAACTGGTCGAAATACTTCGAGGCATAGCGCACTTCACCGGACCATTCGAAACCCAGCCACTTGATGTCGCTTTCGATGGCGTCGATGTATTCCTGGTCTTCCTTGGCCGGGTTGGTGTCGTCGAAACGCAGGTGCGTGACGCCACCGAACTCCTGGGCCAGGCCGAAGTTCACACAGATCGACTTGGCGTGACCGATGTGCAGGTAGCCGTTGGGCTCTGGCGGGAAGCGGGTGACGATCTGCGTGTGCTTGCCCGAATCCAGGTCCGCCTGGATGATCGGGCGCAGGAAATTGACCGGGACGGCAGGTCCGGCCTTGGCATTCGAGGTAGGGTCGACAGTGGGCTTGCTCATAGGATCCTTGAACAGACAGGTTCGTGGCCGGGTGAGGCCAGATAAAACAAAGGCGATATCATAGCCGATGCTGTCAAGCACCTGACAGGGCAGCACCGAAAACTGCAGCATTTATTGCACAGGCGGTAAAAAACCACCTCGAAATTCCCGCCGGGCACGCTAAACTGCGCCCCTTGGCCGCAGTTTCGCCATACCGGTCGTGGTGCCCAGGCACCCAAACCCACGAATTCCCTGAAAAGAGTAGTGAACATGACTCAAGTCAAACTGACCACCAACCACGGTGACATCGTCATCGAGCTGAACGCCGAGAAAGCGCCGATCACCGTCGCCAACTTCATCGAGTACGTGAACGCCGGCCACTACGAAAACACCGTTTTCCACCGTGTCATCGGCAACTTCATGATCCAGGGCGGCGGTTTCGAGCCTGGCATGAAAGAAAAGAAAGACAAGCGTCCAAGCATCCAGAACGAAGCGGACAACGGCCTTTCCAACGACAAGTACACCGTCGCCATGGCCCGTACCATGGAGCCGCATTCGGCCTCCGCGCAGTTCTTCATCAACGTCGCCGACAACGCCTTCCTGAACCACAGCGGCAAGAACGTGCAGGGCTGGGGCTACGCGGTATTCGGTAAAGTCACCGAAGGCCAGGACGTCGTCGACAAGATCAAAGGCGTGCAGACCACCGGTAAAGCCGGTCACCAGGACGTTCCGGTAGACGACGTGATCGTCGAGAAAGCTGAGATCGTTGGGTGATATTGCTGATTTCAGATTTGCATCTGGAAGAGGAGCGCCCGGATATTACCCGGGCGTTTCTGGATCTGCTCCACCACCGCGCTCGTGGCGCCCAGGCGTTGTACATTCTGGGGGACTTCTTTGAAGCCTGGATTGGCGACGATGGGATGACCCCCTTCCAGCGTTCGATCTGCGAGGCTCTGCGCGAGCTGAGCGACAGCGGCACCCCGATTTTCATCATGCACGGCAACCGCGATTTCCTGATCGGCAAGGCGTTCTGCAAAGCAGCAGGTGCCACCTTGCTCAAGGACCCGAGTGTCGTGCAGCTCCATGGCGAGCCCGTGCTATTGATGCACGGCGACAGCCTCTGCACCCGCGACGTCGGCTATATGAAGCTGCGGCGCATCCTGCGTAACCCGATTGTGCTGTTTATCCTGCGGCACCTGCCGCTGGGCACGCGCCATAAACTGGCACGCAAGCTGCGCAGTGAGAGCCGTGCACAGACACGCATGAAGGCCAACGACATCGTCGATGTAACCCCCGAGGAAGTGCCCCGGGTGATGCAGCAGTTTGGCGTGCGCACCCTGGTCCACGGCCACACCCACCGGCCTGCCATTCACAAGCTGCAGATTGGCGACCAGGCGGCCAAGCGCATTGTGCTGGGGGATTGGGACAAGCAGGGCTGGGCGTTGCAGGTAGATGAGCAAGGGTTTCAGTTGGCGGCGTTTGACTTCGTCAATCCGCAATTGGCGTTGCCTGGGGCTTGAGCCACCAACACCCCAGATCCCCCGTGAAAAGAGATCGAAATGTGGGAGGGGGCTTGCCCCCGATGGCTGTGGATCTGTCAGCAGATTTTTGACTGAGCCACCGCGATCGGGGGCAAGCCCCCTCCCACAGTTGATTGCATTCCAGCCTTTGCGGATCAGTGGCCGGAGGCCTCCGGCCCTGCCTTGGCGCCAAACGGCGGCTTGGCCAGCCACACCAGCAGCATCAACCCCATGAACATCCACCCCAGCAACGTGAAGTAATCCACGGTGGACATCATGTACGCCTGGCTGGTGAGGATCTGGTCCAGCTGCGTGTAGGCCTTCTGCCCTGCCCCGCCCAGCGCCTGCAAGGCATCGCGGGTCGCGGAGTCGTAGGTGGTCATGTTCTCGCTCATGTACGCATGGTGCTGGTCCGCCCGGCGAATCCAGATCCAGGTGGTCAGCGACGCTGCAAAGCTGCCGCCCAGGGTCCGCAGGAAAGTCGCCAAGCCCGCACCGTCGGCAATCTGGCTCGGCGGCAGGTCGGACATCAGGATGCTCAAGGTCGGCATGAAGAACAGCGCCACACCGATACCCATGAACAGCTGCACCAGGGCGATATGCTGGAAGTCCACCTCATTGGTGAAGCCCGCCCGCATGAAGCAGCTCAAGCCAATCGCCAGGAACGCCAGGCCCGCCAGCAGGCGCAGGTCGAACTTGTGCGCGTACTTGCCGACAAACGGCGACATCAGCACCGGCAAGATGCCGATCGGCGCCACTGCCAGGCCGGCCCAGGTGGCGGTGTAGCCCATCTGGGTCTGCAACCACTGCGGCAGGATCAGGTTGATGCCGAAGAAGCCCGCGTAACCGAGGATCAACACGATGGTGCCGATGCGAAAGTTACGGTAGGCAAACAGCCGCAGGTTGACCACCGGGTGTTTGTCGGTGAGCTCCCAGATGATAAACACCGCCAGGGCAATCACCGAAATCGCCGCGCCAATGATGATGAAGTTGGATTCGAACCAATCCAGGTCGTTGCCCTTGTCGAGGATGATCTGCAAGGCGCCGACCCCGACGATCAGGCTCAACAGCCCCACGTAGTCCATTGGCTGGAAACTGGTGACCACCGGGCGTTTCTTCAATTGTGAACGCACCACCATCACCGCAAAGATGCCGATGGGCACGTTGATAAAGAAGATCCACGGCCAGCTGTAGCTGTCGGTGATCCAGCCGCCGAGGATCGGCCCCGCAATCGGCGCCACCACCGTGACCATCGCCAACAGCGCCAGGGCCATGCCTCGCCTCGCCGGTGGGTACACGGCGATCAACAGCGTCTGGGTCATTGGGTACAACGGCCCGGCCACCAGGCCTTGTATGACCCGAAACGCGATCAGCTCCGGCATCGAGGTGGAAATACCACAGAGGAACGACGCCAGCACAAACAGCAGGGTCGCCCACAAGAACAGCTTCACCTCGCCAAACCGGCGGCTGAGCCAACCGGTGAGCGGCAAGGCGATGGCGTTACTCACCGCAAACGAGGTGATGACCCAGGTGCCCTGCTCCGAACTCACGCCAAGGTTGCCGGAAATGGTCGGCAACGCCACGTTGGCGATGGTGGTGTCGAGCACCTGCATGAAGGTCGCCAGCGACAGGCCAATAGTGGCCATCAACAGGCTGGGTGGCGTGAAGGAGGCGTTATTGCTCATTAGCGTTGCGCAGCCTTGGGTGCGGCGGTGCTGTTGTCATGGATCAACTGGTTGATCATGGCGTCAGCCTCGGCCAATTGCCGGTCATACACGTTGGTGGTGAACGAGGCCTTTTGTGGGGGCTGTTGCGCCAGTACCGGGCCGCTCTGGTCATGCAGGTCCACGTTGACCACGGTGCTCAAGCCCACGCGCAGTGGGTGCTTGGCCAACTCGTCGGCGTTGACGTGGATGCGCACCGGTACCCGTTGCACGATCTTGATCCAGTTACCGGTGGCGTTCTGCGCCGGCAGCAGGGCAAACGCACTGCCGGTACCGGCACCCAGGCTGTCCACGGTGCCGCTGAACTTCACGTCACTGCCGTAGATGTCCGACTCGATGTCCACGGGTTGGCCGATACGCATATTGCGCAGTTGGGTTTCCTTGAAGTTGGCGTCGATCCACAGCTGGTTCAGCGGGATCACCGCCATCAACGCGGTGCCCGGCTGGACGCGCTGGCCCAGTTGCACGGTGCGTTTGGCCACGTAGCCAGTGACCGGTGCGATCAAGGTGCTGCGCGCATTGGTCAGGTAGGCCTGGCGCAATTGCGCGGCAGCGGCCTGCACATCCGGGTGGGAACTGATCACCGTGTCGTCCACCAACGCATTGGTGGTTTTGAGTTGCTGCTCAAGGTTGGTCAGGGCGTTTTTGGCCGCAGTGAGGCTGTCACGGGCATGGGACAGTTCCTCCTGGGAAATCGCCCCGCCCTGGGCCAGGGTTTTACGACGATTGAAGTTGTCCTGGGCGGTTTGCACGTCGGCTTTCTGTGCATTGACCTGGGCCTTCATGCCGTCGACGTTGCTGTACAGGCCGCGCACTTGGCGCACGGTACGGGCCAGGTTGGCCTGGGCACTTTGCAGGCCGACAGCGGCGTCGTTCGGGTCGAAGTTGATCAGCACCTGGCCTTCGTGGACCAGGTCGCCATCGTCGGCGCCGATGCTGACCACGGTGCCGGTGACCAACGGGGTGATTTCCACCACGTTGCCGTTCACGTAGGCGTCGTCGGTGCTTTCGTTGAAACGGCCGTAGAGCTCATACCAGCCCCACACGCCGACCACGGCGAGGATGACGATCAGCGCCAGGCCGATCAGCATCACTTTGCGTTTGCGTGGGTTGTTGTCTTTGGGTTGTTCGGTTGCGTTGGTGTTTTCGGCAGTGGCCATGACAAATACCTCAAATTATTCCGTGCGTGTGGCTGGGGTGGTCGCTGCCACGTTGTCGGCGCTGTAGCCGCCGCCCAGGGCCTGCATCAATTGAATCGACAGGTCGATCTGCGCCGCATTCAGGGTCGCCAGCTGGCGCTGGGCCTGCAGCAATTGCTGCTCGATGCTCAGCACATCCAGGTAATTACCGATCCCGGAGCTGTAGCGCTGCACGCCGGTGTCGTAGGACTGCTGGGCAATGTCCGCGGCGTGTTGCTGGGCCTGGATCTGCCGGCCGGTGTCGCGCAGTTGCGAAAGGGTGTTGCCGATATCGCCCAGGGCTTGCACCAGGGTCTTGTTGTACTGCGCCACCGCCAGGTCGTAGTCGGCGTCACGGGCGTCGAGGTCGGCACGCAGGCGGCCGCCGTCGAAGATCGGCAGCGAGATCGTCGGCGCAATGTTGAAGAAGCGGCTGGCCGATCCGAACATCGCATCCCCCAGCAACGACTCGGCCCCGGCACTCGCGCTCAGGTTGAGGTTGGGATAGAAGCGGGTCTTGCTCGCATCAATGTTCTTGCCGGCCGCCTCCACACGCCAGCGCGCGGCGATCAGGTCCGGGCGACGGCCAAGCAGCTCGGCCGGCAGCACGGATGGCACCGCGACGGCGCTGGGTTTCAGCACGGCGGGCCGCGCCAGTTCACTGCCCCGGTCCGGGCCTTTGCCAAGCAACACCGCCAAGGCAATCTTGGCGCTTTGCAGTTGTTTTTCCGCGTCGATCAGTTGCGATTGGGCGCTGGCTTCCAGGCTTTCGGTCTGCTGGAACTGGTACTGGCTGTCGATGCCCGAGTTCAGGCGACGCTTGCCCAGGTCGAGCATCTGCCGGGTGCGCTTGAGGTCGTCATTGGCCAGGTCCCGCACGATATGGGCCTGGCCCAGGTCGCTGTAGGCCTTGGCCACGTTGGCGGCCAGGGTCAGGCGTGCCGCCTGCTGGTCGACTTGGGCGGCACGCGCCTCACCCAAGGCAGCTTCCCAGGCAGCCCGCTGGCCGCCCCAGAGGTCGAAGTTGTAGTTGAAGCTGGCGCCGATGTTGCGCACGGTCGAATAAGCATCGCCTTCACCGCGCGGGTCCTGGTCTTTGGCCAGGCGCGAGCGGCTGACACCGGCGCTGGCGTCGAGGGTCGGCATGCGCTCGGCGTTGGCGGCGTAGGCAGCGGCTTCGGCCTGGTGGGCACGGGCGCTGGCGACTTGCATATCGGGGCTGTTTTGCAGGGCTTCCTGGATCAGGCCGTCGAGCTGTGGGTCGCCGAGGCTTTTCCACCAGTCGGCGGTCGGCCAGGCAGCGCTCGACAGGGTCATGCCGCTCAGGGACTTACCGGTTTGCAGGGTGTTGGCGTCGAGGCGTTTGCCTTGGGTGTCGAGGCCACTGTAGTTGGCACAACCGGCCAGTGTCATCGCCACCAGCACCAGGCTGAATGCGCGTGTGTTCATGAGTTACCTACCCGCTGGATGACGATGGCGTCACCGGCTGCGACGAGAATTTTCTTGAGGATTTTTTCCAGGGTTTGCAGCTCGCCAGGCTCCAGGGCGCCGGCCAGCTCGTTCATCGACTGGGCGCCGATGTGCGGCAGCATGTCTGCCAGGCGCTGGCCGTCTTCCGTGAGGACCAGCCGCACCTGGCGCCGGTCCTGCTCGGAACGCTGGCGCGCCAGCAAGCCCTTTTGCTCCAGGCGATCGAGCATGCGGGTCATGGAGCCACTGTCCAGGGACAGGTTGCGGCACAGCTCCGCCGGGGTATCGACGTCGAACTGGGCAATGATGATCAACACTTTGAACTGCGCGGCAGTCACGCCGTGCGGTTCCATATGGGTGTCGATAATGCGGTCCTTGAGCAGCGCCGCCCGGCCCAGGAGCAGGCCGAGGTGGCAGTTGCGAAAGCTGTCAGGGGTGAAGTGGGGCATCGGAAGTCACCTTATTACTGCCTAGGCAGTGAATGTATGACAAGATGTTACTGCTTAGGCAGCGAATGTCAAATGGAATTATTAGCTTGCTTGGTATCTGGCGGACAAACGGCGGGATGCACAAGACTGTAGGCGCCGGATTGCCGGCGCCTACACGGTTGGTGGGGGTTAGAAATCGCGCTTGTAGAAGATGTCCAGGGAGCTGGCCACGCCGCTCGCCACCTCCAGGTACACCTTTTTGCTCAACAGGTAGCGCAAGGCAATGGTACTGGCCGGCTCGAACACCCCCACCCCGTAACGTAGGCTGAGTTTTTCGGTGATCTTGCCGCTGGCGACAACAGACGTGTTGTTTCCGGAGCCTTGAGTGTCGAGGTCGAAGTCCTGGATACCCAGCTTAGTGGCAATATCTGAAGTCACTCCAGCACTGCCCATCAGGCCAAGGCCCAAGGCCGCTTCGGCCAGCATATTGTTGTCTTCACCGGTGTTGTTGCGCGAACGTCCCAGCACCAGATAAGACAGCGCATCCTCCTGAGCCATCGCGGGCTCGGAGAAAACCTGCGTGGTCGGCTGTTCGGCGCTGCCACTCAGGCGAATACCCGCAGTCACCGTCCTGGAGGGCTCGGTAACGAGGCGCACCGCCTCAACATCCAGGAACGGTTGATCGAGCGGCCCCGTAAATAGCAGCCGCGCACGGCGCACATCCAGGCGCTGCCCATAGGCACGGTAGCGGCCATCGTTGAGCCAAAGCTCGCCACGGGTGTCGAGGTTGTCGCCGATGTGCACATGGCCCTGTACCTTGGCGGTGAGGCCAAAGCCCGAGAAGTTGAGCTTGTCCTCGCCCACTACCACGTCGATGTCCATGGCCATCGCCATCGGCGGCTTGCCCTCTTCGGTCTGGCTGCCGACGATCACCGTGTCATCGGAGACCTTGACGGTGGACGGCGGCAACTCGCGCACGGTGATATCGCCACGTGGGATATGCACCTTGCCGGCAACCGCCAGCTTGTCGTTCTTCAGGCTGATCTTCAGGTCGGGCGCCACCTCCAGCACGGCGTAAGGCTCGACCGTGACCGGCAGTTGCGTGCCCTGCAAGCTCAGGTCCACCACCAGCGCCTGGCCCCAGTCAATCTGGCCCTTGAGGCTGCCCTGCCCCACCTTGCCACTGTGCCAGGCGCCGTTGAGCTGCACGCTTTCGCCCGCGATCAGCGCTTGCACATTCAGGCCTTCCAGGCTGATCGGCAGTTCCGGACCGGATACCTCGCCGCCCACCAGGTTCACGTTGCCGTTGACCTGGGGTGCCAGCAAACCACCGGAAATACGGCCATTACCGTTGAGCTTGCCGCTGAGGGTTTCCACCATCGGCACAAACGGCCGCGCCACGGAAAGGTCAAGGCCGGCCAGGTTGAAATTGCCGGTGATCGGCTTGTTCTTCGGCAACGGGTTGATTTGCGCCTGCACCATCAATTCACCCAACTTGCCGCCACGGAAGTTGAGCTGCGTATCGATGCGCTTGGGGTTAAGGGTGGTTTCAAGCTTCAAGGTGTCGTATGGGAAATCCAGCCACTGGTCCTTGTCCTTGACGCGCAGGGTGCCGCCACTGGCGTCCACCGAAACCACGCCTTTGGGGCCGCTGTCCGGGAGGTCCAGTTGCAGGTCGGCGTTGAGCTTGCCCTGCCAGGCAAAATCCTTGGGCAGGAATGCCGCCAGGCTGTCGATGGGGAATTGCTTGAGGTGGTAGCGCAGCTTCGGCTCGGGCATCAGACGCTGGTCTTCGCCACACAGGCTGGCGGGCCCGGACACCCAGCAATGCGCGGCAAAGGTGAGCTTGCCATCGGCCATGCGCTCGATCTTTGCCGGCGCCTGCAGTTTCCAGTCCTGGCCACCGGCCTGTACATCACCACTGGCCAGGCGCCCGCGCCAATTGCCTTTGTCGAGATTGCCGTCCAATGCCAGGGCCAGCTTGACCAACGGGCCGGCCAGGTCCAGTTGGACTTTCTGGTTCTTGATATCGCCCTGGGCGCTGGCCGTCAGGGTGCCGACCTGGGTGTCGCCGGCCTGGATACCGCTGCCCTTGAGGTCGATTTTGGCGCGCTGGGCATTATCCAGGTTGGCATCGAGGGTGAGGCTTTGCAGGCGGTTCTCGGCAAACGCCAGTTGCTGGCCCTTGAGGGCGAGTTTGCCCTGAGGCGCGTTGAGGCTGCCAGCCACGTCGAGCCGGCCATTGACCTGGCCGCGCAACTGCGGCCACAACTGGGCCAGGCGCGCCAGCTTGATATCGATCTGCCCAGCCAGGCGTTGTTGCAGGCTGCCACTGCCGTTGATGCGGTTGTCGCCGAGGCGGATGTCCAGGTTGGCCAGGGTCCACTGCTCGCCCGCGCCTTCGGCCTTGGCCGCCAGCACCGCGGTTTGCCCGCGCAGGCGGCCCTTGAGGTCGAGGTCGGCATTGAGCTTGAGTTGCTCGTTCTTGAACTCGCCCTTGCTGCGCAACGGCCCTGCCAGGGTGCCGGGCAGTTCGGCCACCCAATATGCCGGGTTCAGCGCCGACAGGTCGAGGGCCGTGTCCCAGGCAATGCCATCGGCAAATTGCAGGTTCAGGTGGCCTTCGGCCTTGCCTTGGCCGGCGGTGAGTTTCAGCTCGGGCAGGAAGATTTGCGTGAGGTCGCCACTGAACGGCGTGACCACATTGAACTTGCCCGCCGGGCCATCAAGGTCGGCCTTGAGATTGCCCAGGTAGTTGCCGTCTTTATAGGAAATCTCGCCATTGAACGTACGCAGGGTGACTTGCGGCTCGTCGATCACCGGATAGAGGCGATGCCAGGGGAAGTCCAGCCAATCGATCTTGGCGTCGGCGCTGAAGCCTTGTTGCCAGTCCAGCTGGGCCGTTAGCTTGAGGTTTTGCTTGTCACCGGCATTCAGGTCCAGGCCGGCGATCTGTGCACCCTTGGCGTCGACCTTGCCTTGCAGCAGCAAGTCCACCGGGCCTTTTTCCGCCGGCAGCACGGCTTTGCCCAGCAGTTGGTAGCCACGGCTCAAATCACCTTGGGCGGTGAGGTCGAGTTGATTGAGTTGGAGGGTGTCGGGCAGCTCGGCGCTGGGCTTGAAGCCGTCGGCGGTGATGTGTAATTGCGCGGGGAGGTTTTCCACCAGGGGTTGAAGTTCCCCCGTGAGCTTGGCCGGCAAATAGCCCGTGCTGTCGGCGTCAAGCTTGAGGGTCTTGAGCAGGTCGCCCTCAACCTTGAGCGCCACCTTCCAGGGTGCATCACCTGGCGCGTAGGGCAGGCTCAGATTACCGCTGGCGCTCAACGGCCAGTCGCCGGAGGGTTGCAGCAGGCCAGCCAGGTCCAGCACCAGGCCATCGCGCTGCAGGTGCACCGAGTCGATCTGCATACCGGCGGCGGTCCAATGCGCCGCCAGTTGCAGGCCCTTGAGCTCTTCGCTGCCGTTGAACAGCAGGCTACCGACGCGCACGTCGCCCAACTGGATGGCCACGGGCAGCTTCAAGTCAGGCAGTGCGATGGGGCCGCTGCTGTCTTCGGTGCTCGGTGGAAATTGCAGGCTGACCTGTTCCACGTCCAAGCGGTCGATGCACAAGGTCATGCGCAACAGGCACGCCGGTGACCAGTCGAACTGCGGCGCCTGGAGTTCGACGCGGCTGCTGTCCTGCTGCCACAGCAAATGGTCGGCGCTCCATTGGCCGCCCAGATGCCCCTGGAAATTGTCGACACTCAAGCCCGGCACGCGTGCCAAGGCCCAGCGGCTGCCCGCCTGGGTGCCGAGCACCGCCCACACTGCCAGTAACAGCACGGCGAGGATGGCCACCAAGGCCAACCCCGCTATTTTCACACCACGCATCACAGCTCAGGCCCCATGGAAAAGTGCAATCGAACGCCACCCGGATCTTCGAGGGCATGGGCCAGGTCAAGGCGGATCGGGCCGACCGGCGACACCCAGCGAATACCGACGCCCACGCCGGTTTTCAGGCTGGGCATTTCCAGGGTATTGAACGAGTTGCCCTGGTCGATAAAGGTCGCGATTCGCCATTTTTCGGCGATGGAATATTGGTACTCGGCGCTCAGGGCGACCATATAGCGGCCACCAATGCGGTCGCCACGGTCGTTCTCGGGCGACAGCGTCTGGTACTCGTAGCCGCGCACGCTCTGGTCGCCACCGGCAAAGAAGCGCAGCGACGGCGGCACCGACTTGTAGCCATTGGTGGCACTGCCGCCCACCTGGGCACGCGCCAGGAAGCGGTGGTTGTCCCACAAAGTGGTCAGGCCTTTGACCATGGCCGTGCCGTAAAGCAGGTTGGTGTCGGACCCCAGGCCTTCCTTGGCCACCTTGGTATCGAATTGCAGGCGGTAGCCATTGTGCGGATCGATACGGTTGTCACTGCGCAGGTAGGAGTAGCTGACCCCCGGCATCACCAGGTTGCTCAGGCCGGAGTCATTGCCCAGGCGATATTCTTCGCGCTGGTACTTGAGCGAGATGACCCGGGTCCAGCCGCTGGGCAACTTGCTGTGCCACTCGGGGCCGAGGGTGAGCAATTTACTCAGGGTGTCGGTGTTGGCGATTTCTTCATTCTGGTAGCCACCGGCGAACCGCAGCTTGTCGGTGAGCGGCGGGTCGAGCGGGATGTCGTACCACAGGCCGACGTTCTGGCGTGGTGCCGACAGCTCGGCTTCCCAGCCATAGCTGTGCCCTTGGGGGTTGACCCAGTGGCGGGTCCAGTTGGCTTTGCCGCGCGGCCCCACGTCGGTGGAAAAACCCAGGCCCAGGCCCATGGTGCGCGGCTTGCGGGTTTCCAGGCGCACAGCGACCGGGATAATGTCATTGCTGGAGGCGGCCGGGGCAGCGTCCACGCGCACGCCTTCGAAAAAGCCGCTGGCTTGCAGGTTCTGGTTGAGTTCGGCGATCAGTTCGGAGTCGTAGGGCGTGCCGCTTTTGAACGGCACCATGCGTTGCAGCAGTTCTTCGTCAAACGGCGTATCACCGGCAAAGCTGACCTTGCCAAGGGTGTAGCGCGGGCCGCTGTCGTAGATCAGTTCGATATCGGCGACACCGGCCTGCGGGTCTACCGAAAGTGTCTGGTGGGTGAAGCGCCCGCTGAAAAAGCCGTAGCGCGACGCCTGGTTCTGGATCAGACGCTTGGCGTCTTCGTAGTGGCCGTGGTTGAGCACGGCACCGGATTTGAGGTCGTCGCTGACGGGCACGCGAAAGGCCTTGAGGTCGGCGGCAGGGCCGTCGACCCGAATGGTCACGTTACGCAAATGCACCGGCTCGCCGCGGTCGATGGTAAGGATCAGGCGCGGGTTCTTGCCGCCCTTCACATCACTTTCGATCTGTGGCTGATAGAAACCGAGCGCCTGGGCGGCTTTGCGCGCCTGCTCCTCGGCGCCACGGCTGAACCGCAGCAGGGCCTCTTCATCACGATCGCCGACCCCGCCGATATAGCCTTCGATGTTGGCTTTCAACGCGTCGTTTGAAGGCTTGATCCGCACGTCCAATTCGCTTTGCGCAAACGCGCCGCAGCTTGTGAACAGCAGAACCAAGCCGCTGGTAAATCTTCCTGGAAACTTCATAGGCGCGGATGCTACACGAGCTGGGGAGAAACTTAGAACTCAGACAATTCTGAAAAATTCTGCGCTAAGCCGTTGCAGCATGTAACGGCTGGGGGTTCGGATGAAAAAACACGTGTTCCAGGATGGGGCCTATAGCGACTTCACCAATTTCCTCGTAGCCCTGACGTTTATAGAACTCCAGGTAGCGTGAATTGCCCGTATCGAGCACCACACCGGCCGAGTGCGGGTCTTCGGCGCACCAGTTATGCACGGCCTCCAGCAACTGCTCGCCATAATGCTTGCCCTGGAATTGCGGGTGAATCCCCAGCAATGGCAACACATGCACCGACTCACTCGGCAGGCACGCCAGCACTGCATGATGGTAGTCGAGGTAGCGCCGCGTCCCACGCACGCCGGTGCTCAGCCACATGCGCAATTGCCAGGCCCAGCTCTCGGTGATGCCCAGGCGCCGTTGCGGAGGCGCAATCAGGGCGATGCCGATCAGCCGGTCGTTGACGAACAGGCCAATGGCCGGCAGTTTCTGAAAGAAATGCTGCTTGACCAACTCGCGCACGGTGGCGCGTACCCGCTGCTCGTAACCCGAGCGCTCGGCTTCGAAAATGTAGGCAAAGGTCGGCTCGTGACGATAGGCCTGGTACAGCAGTGAACGAGCCTCGCGGGAATAGCCGCTGTTGAGCAGGCGGATTTCGGCAATGGCAGTCGAGGTGTCAGGCATACAATCAATCTCCCTGGGCACCGCTCAGGAGGCGGCGTTCTTATGGGTACGAACCCACGCAGCACGAGTCGTTCCCAGACATTAGCAGCGCATCTGGCCTACCGCCACGCTGGCCCCCGTCCGACTTGTCCGCTAGCATCGCCCTTTTGCCAGGACTGGACAGCCGACCATGAAAATCGTCTCCTTCAATATCAACGGGCTGCGCGCCCGCCCTCATCAGCTGGCGGCGCTGATTGAAAAGCACCAGCCCGACGTGATCGGCCTGCAGGAAACCAAGGTCCACGACGACCAGTTCCCCCTCGCCGAAGTACAGGCCCTGGGCTATCACGTGTACTACCACGGGCAGAAAGGCCACTACGGCGTGGCGCTGCTCTCGCGCAAAGAAGCCTTGAGCGTGCACAAAGGTTTTGCCAGTGATGAAGAAGACGCCCAGCGCCGCTTCATCTGGGGCACTTTCGCCGACGAGAACGGCCACCCGGTCACCATCATGAACGGCTACTTCCCCCAGGGCGAAAGCCGCGACCACCCCACCAAATTCCCGGCCAAGCAGCGCTTCTATGAAGACTTGCAGCACCTGCTGGAAAGCCAGTTCAGCAATGACCAGGCACTGGTGGTGATGGGCGACGTAAACATTTCCCCGGAAGACTGCGACATCGGCATCGGCGCCGACAACGCCAAGCGCTGGCTCAAGACTGGCAAGTGCAGCTTCCTGCCAGAAGAACGCGAGTGGATGGCCCGCCTGAAAAACTGGGGCCTGGTGGACAGCTTCCGTCACCTCAACCCGGACGTGGCCGACCGCTTCAGCTGGTTCGACTACCGCAGCCGCGGCTTTGAAGATGAGCCCAAGCGCGGACTGCGGATCGACGTGATCCTGGCCTCCAACGGCCTGATGCCGCGCGTCAAGGACGCTGGAGTGGACTACGACCTGCGCGGCCTGGAAAAGCCATCGGACCACGCGCCTATCTGGCTCGAATTGAGCTGACAACACCGTCCAGCCAGGTAACTACAGAACGCTGCAGCAGCCACAGTAACCACGATGCGAAGCGAGCCGCTCTTGATCTTGATCTTGATCTCGCTTTTGATCCTAGGCGCCCCATCAAACACGCTGGCCGTAATTCGGCAGTGATTTGGGGGGTAAACCGGCAGGGATGCCGGTTTAGCCGCCCCGCGCCATGGATGGCGCGTGGCGGCGGCCCCCCAAATCACTGTCGAATTACGGGCACACCGAGCCTAGGCGAGGTGCCGAGTGTTGGGGCAAGAGCGTTTTGCTTACTTTTGCGCTTTTCAAAAGTGAGCCGCCGTAAGGGCGGAACCCATAGAAGCCGTTACCCAAATAACGGATATGTACCCGGTCTGATCCAATATCCTGGTCGGCTGTCAGGCCGCCTTCGCAGGCAAGCCAGCTCCCACATTTTTGGATCGCGGGGGGACAGTTAGATTGTGGTCGGCTGTCGGGCCGCGTTCGCAGGCAAGCCAGCTTCCACATTTTTGGATTGCGGGGTGACAGTTAGATTGTGGGCGGCTGTGAGGCCGCCATCGCTGGCAAGCCAGCTCCTACCGTTGAGTCATATTTATGCAACCTGCCTGACTTATTCTCGCAGCACTCCCTTTGGCTTGAGAAGGTGGCGGCATGAGGCTGCGCGTTCTGTTCCTGCTGACCCTGTTACCCCTCGTTTCTGTTGCTGCCCCCCTACCCGCTCCCGACCAAGGCCCTGCATTGCGCATCCAGGGTTCCAACACCATTGGCGCAGCGCTGGGTCCCGCGCTGGTCAAAGGCTTGATGGAACAACAGGGCCTGCAGGCCGTGCACAGTGAGCCGGCCGAAGGCGCCAATGAACAGCGCGTGGTCGGCAAGACGCGCCAGGGCAAGACCGTCACCATCGAGGTCGCGGCCCATGGTTCCAGCACCGGTTTCACGGCGCTGAAAAAATCCACCGCCGACCTGGCGGCTTCGTCCCGCCCGATCAAGGACAGCGAACTGGTCGACCTCGAACCCCTCGGCGACCTGAAAAGCCCCGAAGCCGAACAGGTGATCGCCATCGACGGCCTGGCGATCATCCTTAACCCGCAAAACCCGTTGAACAGCCTGAACACCGAGCAACTGGCGCAGATCTTCAATGGCGAAGCCAGTACCTGGGAGGCCGTGGGCGGCGTCGGCGGGCCGATTCAGGTGTACGCACGTGATGACCAATCCGGCACCTACGACACCTTCAAGGACCTGGTGCTGCGCCTGCGCGGCAAACCGCTGGCGCCCTCCGCCAAGCGCTTCGAGTCCAGCGAACAGTTGTCCGATGCCGTCAGCCGGGATCCCCAGGGCATCGGTTTTATTGGCCTGCCCTACGTGCGCCAGGCCAAAGCGGTGGCGATTGTGGATGGCGACTCACAACCCATGTTGCCGCTGAACAGCTTGATCGCCACCGAGGATTACCCGCTGTCCCGCCGCTTGTTCTTCTACCTGCCGCCGTCGGCGCGCAACCCGTGGGCCAAGGCACTGGTGGACTTTACCCAGAGCAGCAAGGGCCAGGCGATTGTCGCGGCCAGCGGGTTTATCGCCCAGCAGGTGCAGGCGATCGCCGTGGAGCCCCGTACTTCGATGCCCGAGGACTATCAGGCTATCGCCCGCGAGGCACAGCGTCTGACCGTGAATTTTCGCTTCGAGGAAGGCAGTGCGAGCCTGGACAACAAGGCGCGCCAGGATCTGCAGCGGGTGGTGGCGTATATAAAGAGCCATGGCAAGCTCGACAAACAGGTGTCGCTGGTGGGCTTTGGTGATGCCAAGGATGACCCGCAGCGAGCGGCGCTGCTGTCGAAGTTGCGGGCGATGGCGGTGCGCCGGGAGTTGGTAAAAAACGGTGTGGTACTGCGGGATATTCGCGGGTTTGGCGCGCAGATGCCGGTGGCGGCGAATACGGCGGATGAAGGCCGGATCAAAAATCGGCGGGTGGAAGTTTGGGTGTACTGAGCATTGGGTTTTGTGTTGCTGGTACTGGCCTCATCGCGGGCAAGCCCGGCTCCCACGGTTGACCGAGTTGTTCAGGAGAACACGGTCAACTGTGGGAGCCGGGCTTGCCCGCGATTGCAGGCGACGCGGTGTTACTGGCCGCTGCGCATCAGCTCTTTAGGCACATACTTGCCAATCTCGAACTTGCCGATCGCTGCGCGGTGCACTTCGTCCGGGCCGTCGGCCAGGCGCAGGGTACGTTGCATGGCGTACATGTAGGCCAGCGGGAAGTCGTTGGACACCCCGGCACCGCCATGAATCTGGATCGCGCGGTCGATCACCTTCAAGGCTACGTTCGGCGCCACTACCTTGATCTGGGCGATTTCGCTTTTCGCCACTTTATTACCCACGGTGTCCATCATGTACGCCGCCTTCAGCGTCAGCAGGCGCGCCATGTCGATTTCCATGCGTGAGTCGGCGATCTTGTCGATGTTGCCGCCCAAGCGGGCCAGTGGTTTGCCAAACGCGGTACGGCTGACGGAGCGCTTGCACATCAATTCCAGCGCGCGCTCGGCCATGCCGACGGAGCGCATGCAGTGGTGGATACGGCCTGGGCCAAGACGCCCCTGGGCAATTTCAAAGCCACGGCCTTCGCCCAGCAGTACGTTTTCGTACGGTACACGCACATTGTCGAACAGCACTTCGGCGTGGCCATGGGGCGCGTCGTCGTAGCCGAACACCGGCAGCGGGCGCACGATTTTCACGCCGGGGGTATCCACCGGTACCAGGATCATCGAGTGCTGCTGGTGGCGCGGCGCATCCGGGTTGCTCAGGCCCATGAAGATCAGGATCTTGCAGCGCGGGTCGCAGGCGCCGGAGGTCCACCATTTCTTGCCGTTGATCACCCACTCGTCACCCTGGCGCTCGGCGCGGGCGGCCATGTTGGTCGCGTCCGAAGATGCCACGTCCGGCTCGGTCATGGCGAACGCCGAGCGGATCTCGCCGCGCAGCAGCGGCTCCAGCCAGCGTTGTTTCTGCTCTTCGTTGGCGTAGCGCACCAGCACTTCCATGTTGCCGGTGTCGGGGGCGGAGCAGTTGAACGGCTCCGGCCCCAAGAGGGAACGGCCCATGATTTCGGCCAGCGGCGCGTATTCAAGGTTGGTGAGGCCGGCGCCCAGTTCGGATTCAGGCAGGAACAGGTTCCACAAGCCTTCGGCTTTAGCCTTGGCTTTCAACTCTTCCATGATTGCGGTGGGCTGCCAGCGGTCGCCTTCGCTGACTTGGCGTTCGAACACCGGCTCGGCCGGGTAAACGTAAGCATCCATGAACGCAGTGACGCGTTCACGCAGTTCCTGAACCTTGGGCGAATAGGCGAAATCCATGAGCAGCTCCCTTCTCTGAGAGGTTGTTTAGGTCATGCAATCGATGCTAGAACAGCGTTGATAATTTACCTAGCCTATTCTCGGCGTGTATTAACATTCATCACCGATATATGATCGACGTATGGCCACCTAACAATAAGAGCGCTACGAAATGAATCTGAGCAAGGTCGACCTCAACCTGTTTATCGTCTTTGACGCGATCTACACCGAAGCCAACCTGACCCGCGCCGGGCAGATTGTCGGCATCACCCAGCCGGCGGTGTCCAACGCGCTGGCGCGCCTGAGGGAAACCTTCAACGACCCGCTGTTCGTGCGTACCGCCCAGGGCATGGTGCCCACGCCCATGGCGCAGAACATCATCGGCCCGGTGCGTAATGCGCTGTCGTTGCTGCGGGTGTCGGTGCAGGAAAGCCGCATCTTCAACCCGCAACAGGCAGCCAAGACCTACCGCATCAGCATGACTGACCTCACCGAAGCGGTGATTCTGCCGCTGTTGTTCCAGCGCTTGCGCCGCCTGGCGCCGACGGTGGTGATCGAGAGTTTCCTGTCCAAACGCCGCGAGACCACCAAGGAACTGGCCGCCGGGCGCCTGGACTTTGCCGTGGATGCGCCGTTGAACACCGACCCGCAGGTGCGCCACGTCAAGCTGATGGAAGACCGCTACGTATGCGCGATGCGCAAGGGCCACCCCCTGGCCGGCAAGGACAAGCTGACCCTGGATGACTACCTGTCGCTGACTCATATCCATATCTCCAGCCGCCGCAACGGGCTGGGCCACGTCGACCTGGCCCTGGGCAAGATGGGCATCCAGCGCAAGATCGCCCTGCGTTCCCAGCATTACCTGATGGCCTCGCAAGTGTTGCAGCAGACCGACATGGTCATGACCGTGCCCGAGCGCTTCGCCCGCCGCCACGAACTGCACTGGTTCAACCTGCCGGTCAACGACGTGCCGCCGGTGGAAACTCACCTGTACTGGCACGAAAGCACCGACCAGGACCCGGCGAACCGCTGGATGCGCGAGCAGATGATCGAGCTGTGCCAGCAGGTGACGGCGCACGAAAAGAAACTCGACAAACAACAATCCTGAGATTGCCCTCCCTGTAGGAGCCGGCTTGCCGGCGAAAAACGCACAGTCACCGCCGTTGTCCGGGCTGGCTGCGTCATCGTTGACGACCATCGCTGGCAAGCCGGCTCCTGCAGTGATTCGCTTGACGTTTACGTCAACCTGCCATTAGCTTAACGCCAAGACTTTCTTGAGCGCCGCCATGAGCACCACCTACAGCATTTCCGACCTCGCCCGCGAGCTCGACATCACCACCCGCGCCATTCGCTTCTACGAAGAACAAGGCTTGCTGGCCCCGGAACGCCGGGGCCAGGAGCGCATCTACTCCGCGCGCGACAAGGTCAGCCTCAAGCTGATCCTGCGGGGTAAGCGCATCGGCTTTTCCCTGGCCGAATGCCGCGAGTTGATCGAGCTCTACGACCCCACCAGCGGTAACCACGTGCAGCTCAACAGCATGCTGGCGAAGATCACCGAGCGCCGCGAGCAGTTGGAACAGCAACTGCTGGATATCGAACAGATGAAGCTGGAACTGGACACCGCCGAAGAGCGCTGCACCCAGGCCCTGGCCCACACCATGCGCCAGGCTGGCCATTGATCACGAAGGTAACTGCCATGTCCCTCCCCTCACACGTACGCCTGGTGGAAGTCGGCCCGCGCGACGGCCTGCAGAACGAAGCCCACCCCATCAGCGTGGCGGACAAAGTCCAGTTGGTGGACGCCCTCAGCGCGGCCGGCCTGAGCTATATCGAAGTCGGCAGTTTCGTCTCCCCCAAGTGGGTGCCGCAGATGGCGGGTTCAGCCGAGGTGTTCGCGCAGATCCAGCGCAAGCCCGGCGTGACCTACGGGGCACTGGCGCCGAACCTGCGCGGGTTCGAGGACGCATTGGCGGCCGGCGTAAAGGAAGTGGCGGTGTTTGCGGCGGCGTCCGAGGCGTTTTCCCAGCGCAATATCAACTGCTCCATCAGCGAAAGCCTGGAGCGCTTCGCGCCGATCATGGCGGCCGCCAAGCAGCACGGGGTCAGCGTGCGCGGTTATGTGTCGTGCGTGCTGGGTTGCCCGTATGAGGGTGAGATCGCGCCGGAGCAAGTGGCGGCGGTCGCGCGGGAGTTGTATGCCATGGGCTGCTATGAGGTGTCCCTCGGCGACACCATCGGCACCGGCACGGCGGGCGCGACGCGGCGGTTGTTCGAGGTGGTCGCCGCGCAGGTGCCACGGGACAAGCTGGCCGGGCATTTCCACGACACCTATGGCCAGGCCATCGCGAATATCTACGCCAGCCTGCTGGAAGGAATCACGGTGTTCGACAGCTCTATCGCGGGCCTCGGCGGCTGCCCCTACGCCAAGGGCGCCAGCGGTAACGTCGCCACCGAAGACGTGCTGTACCTGCTTAACGGCCTGGGCATCCACACAGGAATCGACCTGGAGGCATTGATTGGCGCGGGCCAGCAAATCAGCACTGTGCTGGGCCGGCCTACAGGATCGCGTGTAGCGAAGGCGCGTAACGCCGGTTGAGTCGCTTAGCCGTGACAATGTGTTACCGCACGGCTACACATCGAGTAACACGGGAACATATTTTGTCGTATTTGCCGTAGGCCATTCCCTACACAAAATTTATATCACTGATTTTAAAGGAATTTTAAAAGTTGGCACGGGTTCTGCTATCTCTATGGCATAACAAGAATAAAAAGCACCAAACCTAATAAAAATAAGACGAAACGACTCTGACATAACAAAAACAACACGGCAGAGACGCAGCTAACAGATTTTTTTGGAGAAGATGTGCTTCGCAGGGTACGGCGTGCCGAAACCCGCAACCGGTTAGAGAAAAATAAAACTACCTCAGGTAGCTACCCACTGGTTGGATCGTTCACGAAGAAGCAGATCAGCGCTCAAAAAAATACGTTTGCTCTTGACCCCGGATGGGGGTCGCCAAAAACAGCGGTAAAGGGTAACGGTTGCCAAAAACAACAATAGACCGCCCCTCAATAATAAAAAAAGAGCACGCAACGACACATTAAAGGGGACCCTCGGGTCCCCTTTGTGCTGTGTGCCCCCCTCCCTCAGAGCGATGTCCCGCTCACCGCCGCAACGTTGTTCAATACAGTGCGCGTCAAGGTTTTCAGCGAGTTTTGCTCCAGCATTTGCCGCTCCACCCCCAATTGATCGAGCTCCCGCTTGTAAAAAGCACTCGGCATCGCGCCGTTCACCAGCACTTCATCCCTGCGTGCGCCAAACAGGCGGGCCACCCGGTCGGCGGCCTCAGCGTGCTTTGCCTGCCATTGCTCTATTGCGTCCTGGCCAGCAGCGGTATCCCGTTGACCTTCCAGATCCGAAAGTTCGAATAACGCTTCGCTCTTCTCTCCCAGCAACCCGCGACCGGGTGCCATCAGTGCATCGAGCGCTTGAGAGTAGCGGGTGCGAAGGTGTTTCTCCCAGAACAGGCACCCGACAAAAAAAGCCTCCTCGGCAGCCGGATTGCGCTCGTCCCTGAGCACCTGTGCATACGCGGCGTCGATGGTCTCCGGGCTTACATTGGCCATCTGGGGAAACAACATGTCCCGGGACCGGACCGGTAACGCCAGCCGCTCTGCAAGCCGTACGCGATAAGCCAGGACGACTTCAACCTCCTCGGTAAATCCAGGGCCTCTTGCCGCAACGTCCCGTAGGGCAATGTCGTCTACCAGCATCAAACGATACAACTTCCTGGCCGTTTCGATCAGCGTGCTTTCGGCATTCTCCGTTCCGGCTAGTTCAAGTGCCTTTGCCCCTAGCAGCTCACGCTCAAGGTTCATGAACTCGACCGAACTGCCGTCACCACAGGTCACTCGATCGTCGGCCACGGTAAATAACGCCTCGCGAATAGCCTGGCTTTCGCTTGCGGCCTCCAGCATGCCCCACACCCGCTCGGCCAGCGCTGGGCGAGTCACCGCGCTGGCGTACTCGGCACTGCGGGTTGTGTCGGCCACCACTGCAAAAAAAGCATCCGAACTCAGACTGACCCTGAGTTCATCCCAGATCCCACCCAACCGCGCCGAGTCACCGGTCGACGACGCGCCCAACCACAAACCACGCGCTTCATCGACCGTCACGTGCTCACCCAGTTGTACCTGGGCGGCTGCCAATACCGGATTGCCGTGCACAATAACGCGATCCGGATGCTCATAGGCGTATTCAGGCAATGTCCTGATCCGGTTGTCATGCAGATCGGTACGGGCCAGATAGGGCAATTGTTCGGCACCGACGGGAAAGCTGACCGTACCTGTATTGGGCAGGTAAAGCTGGTTCAGGTTGCGCAGGCCACGCAGATCGGCCTGCCACCCCAAGCGGGGATTATTGCCAAGATTGAGTATCTTCAGGCTCCGCATACCCTCCAGGCGCCGACGGCTTTGGTCGGTCAACTGGATATCATTTCCGCTCAAATTGAGTTTGGTAAGCCCCACCCCCTCGTTCGCAAACGTCGGCAGTTGCGTCAGGTTGTTATTGCTCATGTTCAACCAGCGCAGCCCGCCGAATGCATTCAGAAAGGGCAAGGAGCTGTCTGAAAGCGCCATCCGGCGTAAAAACAGACTGCCTACGTGATCCATGTTTGCGCTGATCGCCGGTAACTCGCCGATCGCCTCATCCGACAGGTCCAGCACATGGCCGATTGGTGTCCCATCCCCTGCAAATGCCTGCGCAGAGGCCCTGCGCCAAGCCGCCTTGAGGGTACCCGAGACTCTGCGGCGGGCGCTCGCATAACCTGATCCCCCTTGCTGTTGCCACTCGAGCAGCGTCTTGTTCAATGCGGCAAATTCCGCTTCAAGCTCGGTCAGTTTTGCCAGCAGAACGGCGTCACTGGCCTGTTGAAGGCCAAGCAGGGTCTCGACCTCTTCCATGGACTTTGTTGGATAGAGCGCCATCGCAGCGCTCTTGCAAGCTAACGGACGTTCGACGGCGCCACCTACCGGACTGAGCGGATAACCCACGCGCCCATCAGCCAGGCGCATGGGGGATTTGAAACCGGGCTTGATCGCCTGCAAGCCCAGTGCACGTCGACTCACCGGCTCACTCAGCGGCTGCTGCGCAAGCTTGCGCTTGAGCCGTTGCGCAGCCGCATTGAACTGCGGCCAACTGGTGAACTTGCCACTGCTAGCCATCCAGAGCGCGTTGAAAAAGGCGTCCTTGTCGCTTCGCCAGTATTCAATTTTTCCCGGTCCGCTGCAGAGTTTCCACGTCTTCATGTCGGTGTGGATAAGCTGCAGTTGCCGGGGGGCACTACTGTCTCCCACCCGGTCCAGCAAAGGGCCGTCGTAGGCCCCCGACCGAAGCTCAATGCACACGCCATCCAGGAGCTCAGGCAGCGCGGCCATCTTGTGCAGTGCCAGGTGCACGCTGTCCAGGGTGAGTTGATTGTCGAATAACAGATCGGCCTGTGCCCGCATCACGCGCGCCTTCTGCAAGTACCCTCGCGCTTCTTCGGCCAGGCGCAACGGCACACGCGATGGGGTCTGCATGCGTGCCAGTTCCTGACTGTTGGCATGGCTCAGAATTTCTTCAGCCGCTAACCTGGGCAAGCCTGGAAAGCTACGCTGGAGCAGCTGCACGTTGGCATCACTGGAAACCTCACCGGCCGAGATCTCGCGATTTAACAGCGTGCCTCGGGTGCTCTCGGCGGCTTCCAGCAAACAATCCCGGTATCGCACGACCCTTGCCAATGGTGTACGCAGGTATTGCATCAGTGGATCGACCTCATTGCCCTCCTGCACCTGGCCCGCAGCAGCCGTATCCTGTATCACGTCTCGGGTCTGAAGAAACAGAAAGGCCATCGCTTCCCTTGTAACCCTCTGCTCTCCCAACAATCGGCGAATTTCAGGTTCCGTCAACTGCTTGATGAACGACGGAAACAGCAGGCCACTTTGCAATTGCTCATGTTCCAGTGTGATCACTTGGTTTGCATCGCTCGGTACACCTGAACGCCATATCGGGTTGCCCTTTGCATCCAGCGCCACCAATACACGTGACTCTGGCCACATCCCGCTCTCGATCAATACCTGGACTTGCATGAACCAGTCGACGCGAGAAAACACCTCAGGGTCCGGGTGCCTTAACCGGTCGATAAATGCCTGGTGCCTGCCAGCGCATTCAAACCGCCGAAGCATATCCTTGAACAGCGGCGCGGGCGCTTGATGCTCAATGAACACCCGACGCAACTCGTCGTCCGACACACCACTGAACGCCCTGGCCTGCTCCAACTGGCTATCGCTCAAGTTATCCACGCTATGGCCTATGCGGCGCAACAGGGTCTTGCGATCCCAGGTCAAGGGTTGTTCGAACTCATGCACCCATGCGCCCTCACCGTTGTGGCGAATCCGGGGGGCATAACGTGAATCGCCATCGGGGTGCAGCAGCCTGAATTCGTCAGAGCGATTGCTGGCCTGGAGCTTGTAGTAGCCGCCGCCCGCTGCCTGCAGGTATAACCCTGCGTCGTGGGCATACAAGCCTTGTGTGTTGGGGCGGTGTCCGTCGGGCAGGTTGATCCTGTGCAGGTAGTGCGCGGGATTGAACGCGTAAAGACGCCTACGCCCACCGAACTCTACCTGCACCAGGCGCTTGATCAGCGCGGCGTCCTTGGTTGCCGACAACACGGCTGGCACCGCCAACCCAGCCAGGTTGAGCCCCACCGCCGAAAAATGCGCCCACGCCGTTTGGGTGTCGTCCTGCGACCAGGCCTCAATGCCTTCGCCGATCTCGTAAGCCATCTGCACGGCGCCGACGACCAGCATCACCTCACCCAGCACAGGCACCACGAACGACGCAAGGTTGAGAATATCCAGCGCCGTACTGCCGAACGACCACAGCCAGGCGTTGTAGACCCGATCGTCGACGTCCTGTGTCGACACCACACTTGCGCGGGCATTCGCCACGAGCGAACGTATACGCTGAATCGCGCAGTCCGCCCAGACATCACCCCATGCAAGCGCGTAGCTGCCCTGATGATTGACCCGGCCTTTTTGCGCCGGGTCAAAGTCCTGGGCGGTGCCGTGCAGCGCGCTCGGATCCAGCGAAGCCTTGAGCCTCGTGAAGAATGCATCCTGGCTGGCCAGCGGCACGAACTGGCTGAAGAAGGTGCGGTACTCGACACGACACAGGCGCGTGGTCAGGTGGTCGGTAAAAGCGCTGATCGTGTCATAGGCTTTGAGCGGATGAAGGGGGTCGCCTGGGATATAGACCAAGCACGCTCGGGGCATGAGATCCGCCCCTCTCGAATGTGCCTGCCACACGACCGGACCGATGATCAGAATATTCTCGAGCACAAACGAGAATAGCCGAAACGGCGAACACTTGACCGCCTCCCCTGCCCATTTGACCTGCGACTGGCTGCGCAACAGATCGAAGATCACTTGGTGGCCGTCGGGCTGGATATCGCCCTTCATCAAGGCAATCTCTGCGGCCAGCTCCAACTGGTTTCGATGACTGACAATCAAGGTGCTGTAGAGTTTGCCAATGCCTGCTTCAGTGGTGGTGGTACGGATCAGGCTATTGATGAAGGTGCGCACGTACTCGTAGTAAGTGTTGCCCAGGTCGAGCTCGCGGCACAGCTTGGCAAACGCATGGGGTTCAATGGCTAGCTTGACCGACTTGACGTTTGCAAGCGGATGAAACTTATCGCTGGGGTACCCGTGAAAGTTGTAACGGGTGATCAGGTGGCAGTCTTTGCACACCGACTCAGCCGCCTCCTGTGCGGTGAAGTTGTTCAGCGCTGCCTCCAGCAGGCTGATACCCCGGTAGAAATAGAACTGCGCAGCCAAGGGGCTGGCCTGGCTCGTCGAGACCTCCTCAGGCTCGATGTCGCACTCTCTCTGCTCCATCTTGCGGGCATAAAATACCGTCCTGGTATCCAACCGTTGCCCGAGTTTCTTCTCAATCGCGGCCGCCAACAACGGCTCGGCGTAGGCTGCCGGCCCTTTGAAGTCCCTGAACATCTGATCGAGTTGATTCAAGGACCGCCTGCTGCGCACATGGACCGACCTCATGCGGTCCTTCGCCGTCGACGAGGCATTTTTGTACCAGTCGGGAATACTCAGCGCCAACCCGGCCAATTCAGTTTTGCGCTCATCCAGCGCATCGGTATACCAGCTTGGGGTGTTGTCCCGGATCACCTGCCAGTGGGGACTCTGTTCGTCCCCAACCGGACGCACGGGGGGATCAATGGAGGGGGTTGTCATGGGCGTGGCCTTCAAGTGGCGAAATAATCCGCCACTTTAGGCACCACGGTTCAGCGCAGAGCCGTAGACATGCACCCCGTTTCAACGGTCGTCGCGCAGCTCCTCGATGCTGATCTCGCGCATGCGGAATTTCTGGATCTTGCCCGTCACCGTCATCGGGAACTCGTCCACGATCTTGAAGTGCTTGGGCGTCTTGAAGTGTGCGATGCGGCCCTTGCACCAAGTTTGCAACTCAAGCTCATTGGCCACATGCCCTGGATGGAACTTGACCCAGGCGACGATGGCTTCGCCGTAACGTGCATCCGGAATGCCGATAACCTGCACATCCGCCACTGCTGGGTGGGTGAAGAAAAACTCCTCCAACTCACGCGGGTACACGTTCTCGCCGCCGCGGATGATCATGTCCTTGTTGCGCCCGGCGATGCACACGTAGCCGTGGGCGTCCATGCTCGCCAGGTCGCCGGTGTGCATCCAGCCGGCGTCGTCGATGGCCTCGCGGGTGGCGTCGGGGTTGTTCCAGTAGCCGAGCATCACGCTGTAGCCACGGGTGCATAACTCGCCGATTTCACCCCGCGCCAGCGTGTTGCCGTCGGCGTCGATGATCTTGTTTTCCAACTGCGGCTGGGTGCGCCCGACCGTGGTCACGCGGCGTTCCAGGTCGTCGTCCGCCCCGGTTTGCAAGGACACCGGGCTGGTTTCCGTCATGCCGTAGGCAATCTGCACCTCGCTCATGTGCATCTCGCTGATGACCCGGCGCATCACTTCGATGGGGCACGTGGCGCCAGCCATGATGCCGGTGCGCAAGGTGGACAGGTCAAAGTCACCAAGGCGCGGGTGATCGAGTATGGCGATGAACATAGTGGGCACGCCGTACAGGCCGGTGGCGCGCTCTTCGGCGACGGCGGTGAGAGTCAGCAGCGGGTCGAAGCCGTCATTCGGGTAGATCATGGTGGTGCCGTGGGTGATGCAACCGAGGTTGCCCATGACCATGCCGAAACAGTGATACAGCGGCACCGGGATCACCAGGCGGTCTTGCGCGGTCAGGCCCAGGCTTTCGCCGACCATGTAGCCGTTATTGAGGATGTTGTGGTGACTGAGGGTGGCGCCCTTGGGGAAGCCGGTGGTGCCGGAGGTGTACTGGATATTCACGGCCTGGTCGAAGTGCAGGCTGGCCTGGCGGCTGTGCACCTGTTCGGGCGGGATGCCTGCCCCGAGCGCGGCCAATTGCGACCAGGGCAGGAATCCCGGGGGCGGGCTGGGGTCGAGGCTGATCATGCCGCGCAGGTCAGGCTTCAGCTCTTGCAACATGGCGTGGTAATCAGAGGTCTTGAACGACCCGGCGCACACCAGCCACTGGCAGCCGGACTGCTTGAGTACGTAGTCCAGTTCAGTGCTGCGGTACGCCGGGTTGATATTGACCAGGATCACGCCGAGCTTGGCACTGGCGATCTGGCTGATGCACCACTCGGCGCAATTGGGCGCCCAGATACCCAGGCGGTCGCCGGCTTGCATGCCCAGGGCAAGAAAGGCACGGGCGTGCAGCTCAACGGTCTCGGCCAACTGCCGCCAGGTGTAGCGGCGCTGTTGATGGCGCACCACCAGGGCCTCGCCCTCGGGATACTGCGCGACGGTGTGATCAAAGGCCTGGCCGATGGTCATGGCCAGCAAGGTCTTGTCCTGAGAGCCACGGCTGTAGCTCTGATTCGGTTGATCCATAACGACCCCTGTTGTCTTTTTTGTAGGTTGACGTAAACGTAAACTACGATTGACAGCGCCGTAACGCAAGCTTACGTTAACGTAAAGGTGAGCGCCCTCCCCTGGCGTCCTCCCCACAACAACAAAGCTCACATTAAGGTGCCTGTCCATGAGTTACCCGTCCCTGAACTTCGCCCTCGGTGAAACCATCGACATGCTGCGCGACCAGGTGCAGTCCTTCGTGAGCAAGGAGATCGCGCCCCGCGCGGCCCAGATCGATATCGACAACCTGTTCCCCGCCGACCTGTGGCGCAAGTTCGGTGACATGGGCCTGCTGGGCATCACCGTGCCGGAAGAATACGGCGGCGCCGGCCTGGGCTACCTGGCCCACGTGGTGGCCATGGAAGAGATCAGCCGGGGCTCGGCGTCGGTGGCGCTGTCCTACGGTGCGCACTCCAACCTGTGTGTGAACCAGATCAACCGCAACGGCAACCACGAACAGAAACTCAAGTACCTGCCCGCACTCATCAGCGGCGAACACGTCGGCGCCCTGGCCATGAGCGAGCCGAATGCCGGCTCCGATGTGGTCTCGATGAAGCTGCGCGCCGATAAACGCGGTGATCGCTACGTGCTCAACGGCAGCAAGACCTGGATCACCAACGGCCCCGATGCCAGCACCTATGTGATCTACGCCAAGACCGACCTGGAAAAAGGCCCGCACGGCATTACCGCATTCATCGTCGAGCGCGACTGGAAAGGCTTCAGCCGCAGCAACAAGTTCGACAAGCTGGGCATGCGCGGCTCGAACACCTGCGAGCTGTTTTTCGATGATGTGGAAGTGCCGGAAGAAAACATCCTCGGCGCGCTCAATGGCGGCGTCAAAGTGCTGATGAGCGGCCTCGACTACGAGCGCGTAGTGCTGTCCGGCGGCCCTACCGGCATCATGCAAGCCTGCATGGACCTGATCGTGCCCTACATCCATGACCGCAAGCAGTTCGGCCAGAGCATCGGCGAATTCCAGCTGATCCAGGGCAAGGTCGCCGACATGTACACCCAACTCAATGCCAGCCGCGCCTACCTCTATGCGGTGGCCCAGGCTTGCGAACGTGGCGAGACCACCCGCAAGGATGCGGCCGGCGTGATCCTCTACAGCGCCGAACGTGCCACGCAAATGGCCCTCGACGCAATCCAGATTCTCGGCGGCAATGGCTACATCAACGAATTCCCGGCCGGGCGCCTGCTGCGTGACGCCAAGCTGTATGAGATCGGCGCCGGCACCAGTGAGATCCGCCGGATGCTGATCGGTCGCGAACTCTTCAACGAAACCCGCTGAAGGAGCGCACCATGGCCACCTTGCACACCCAGCTCAACCCGCGCTCGGCGGAGTTTGCCGCCAACAGCGCGGCGATGCGCCAACAGGTCGACGCCCTGCACACCCTGCTCACCCACGTGCAGCAGGGCGGCGGCGCCAAGGCCCAGGAGCGGCACACGTCGCGCGGCAAACTGTTGCCCCGCGAGCGCATCAACCGTTTGCTCGACCCGGGCTCGCCGTTCCTTGAACTCAGCCAACTGGCCGCCCATCAGGTGTACGGCGAAGACGTGCCGGCTGCCGGGGTGATCGCCGGGATCGGCTGCGTGGAAGGTGTCGAATGCATGATCGTCGCCAACGACGCCACGGTGAAAGGCGGCTCCTACTACCCGCTTACGGTCAAAAAACACCTGCGCGCCCAGGCCATCGCCGAGCAGAACCGCCTGCCGTGCATCTACCTGGTGGACTCCGGCGGCGCCAACCTGCCGCGCCAGGATGAAGTGTTTCCCGACCGCGAGCACTTCGGGCGGATCTTCTTCAACCAGGCCAACATGAGTGCCCAGGGCATCCCGCAGATCGCCGTGGTGATGGGTTCGTGCACGGCCGGTGGTGCCTACGTGCCGGCGATGGCCGACGAAGCGATCATGGTGCGTAACCAGGCCACTATCTTCCTTGCCGGCCCGCCGCTGGTAAAAGCCGCGACCGGTGAAGTGGTGAGTGCCGAAGACCTCGGCGGTGCCGATGTGCACTGCAAGATCTCCGGCGTGGCCGACCACTATGCCGACAGCGATGAACATGCGCTGGCGCTCGCCCGACGCAGCGTGGCCAACCTCAACTGGCGCAAACAGGGCGAGTTGCTGCAACGCCCGCCCGTGGCGCCGTTGTACAGCAGCGAAGAGCTGTATGGCGTGATCCCGGCCGACGCCAAGCAGCCCTTTGATGTGCGCGAAGTGATCGCGCGCCTGGTGGATGGCTCGGTATTCGATGAGTTCAAGGCACTGTTTGGTACCACCCTGGTGTGCGGTTTTGCGCACCTGCACGGCTACCCGATTGCGATTCTGGCCAACAACGGGATTCTGTTTGCCGAGGCCGCGCAAAAAGGCGCGCACTTTATCGAACTGGCCTGCCAGCGCGGCATTCCGCTGTTGTTCCTGCAGAACATCACCGGCTTCATGGTCGGCCAGAAGTACGAAGCCGGCGGCATTGCCAAGCATGGCGCCAAGCTGGTCACCGCCGTGGCCTGCGCCAAGGTGCCGAAGTTCACGGTGATCATCGGCGGCAGCTTTGGGGCCGGCAACTACGGCATGTGTGGCCGCGCCTATGACCCGCGCTTCCTGTGGATGTGGCCGAACGCACGCATTGGTGTGATGGGTGCCGAACAGGCGGCCGGTGTGCTGGTGCAGGTCAAGCGCGAGCAGGCTGAGCGCGCCGGCGTGGGCTTTAGCGCTGAAGAAGAGGCGGCGATCAAGCAGCCGATCCTCGACCAGTACGAAACCCAGGGCCACCCCTACTATTCCAGCGCGCGCCTGTGGGACGACGGTGTGATCGACCCGTTGCAGACCCGCGACGTGCTGGCCCTGGCCTTGTCCGCCGCGCTGAACGCCCCCATCGAGCCGAGCCGCTTCGGCGTGTTCCGCATGTAAATGGAGCTGTACCCCATGAGCGATTTCAATACCCTGGAACTCATCACCGACCCCCGTGGCTTTGCCACGCTGTGGCTCAGTCGTGAAGCCAAGAACAACGCGTTCAATGCCCAAATGATCCGCGAACTGATCATCGCCCTCGACCAGGTGCAAGGCGATCCGTCCTTGCGCTTTTTGGTCCTGCGTGGGCGCGGCAAGCACTTCAGCGCCGGCGCCGACCTGGCCTGGATGCAGCAGTCGGCCGAGCTGGATTACCACACCAACCTGGACGACGCCCGCGAACTGGCAGAGCTGATGTACAACCTGGCCAAGCTGAAGATCCCTACCCTTGCGGTAGTGCAAGGCGCGGCCTACGGTGGCGCGCTGGGCTTGATCAGTTGCTGCGACATGGCGATTGGCGCGGATGACGCGCAGTTCTGCCTGTCGGAGGTCCGCATCGGCCTGGCGCCGGCGGTGATCAGCCCGTTCGTGGTGCAGGCCATCGGCGAACGCGCGGCGCGGCGCTATGCCCTGACCGCCGAGCGCTTTGGCGGCCAACGCGCGCGGGACATTGGTTTGCTGGCGGAAAGTTATCCGCTTGGCGAGTTGGACGCTCAGGTCGAACAGTGGATCGCCAACCTGCTGCAGAACAGCCCGGCGGCCATGCGCGCCAGCAAGGACTTGCTGCGTGAAGTGGGCAACGGCGCCCTCACCCCGGCCCTGCGCCGCTACTGCGAAAACGCCATTGCGCGCATTCGGGTCAGCGCCGAGGGCCAGGAAGGCATGCGCGCCTTCCTGCAAAAACGTCCACCGAGCTGGCAGCCCCAGGAGCCACGTTCATGAGCACATTGACGACCCTGCTGGTGGCCAACCGTGGCGAGATTGCCTGCCGGGTGATGCGCACCGCCAAGGCCATGGGCCTGACCACCGTGGCGGTGCACAGCGCCACCGACCGCGATGCGCGTCACAGTCGCGAGGCCGATATTCGTGTCGACCTGGGCGGCAGCAAGGCCACTGACAGCTACCTGCAAATCGACAAACTGATTGCCGCCGCCCAGGCCAGTGGCGCCCAGGCGATTCACCCAGGCTATGGTTTTTTGTCCGAGAACGCCGGCTTTGCCCGCGCGATTGAAGCAGCCGGGCTGATCTTCCTCGGCCCGCCCGCCTCGGCGATTGATGCCATGGGCAGCAAATCGGCCGCCAAGGCGCTGATGGAAACCGCGGGCGTCCCCCTGGTGCCCGGTTATCACGGCGAAGCCCAAGACCTGGAAACCTTCCGCGCCGCCTGCGAGCGCATCGGCTACCCCGTGCTACTCAAGGCCACGGCCGGTGGCGGCGGCAAAGGCATGAAAGTGGTCGAGGACGTCAGTCAATTGGCCGAAGCCCTCGCGTCGGCCCAGCGTGAAGCACTGTCGTCCTTCGGCAATGGGCAGATGCTGGTGGAAAAGTACCTGCTCAAGCCGCGTCACGTGGAGATCCAGGTGTTTGCCGACAGGCACGGGCACTGCCTGTACCTCAATGAACGGGACTGCTCGATCCAGCGTCGCCACCAAAAAGTCGTCGAGGAAGCACCGGCGCCGGGCTTGAGTGTCGAACAGCGCAAGGCCATGGGCGAAGCTGCTGTGCGGGCTGCCCAGGCGATCGGTTATGTCGGTGCCGGTACGGTGGAGTTTTTGCTCGACGCACGCGGCGAATTCTTCTTCATGGAGATGAACACGCGGCTGCAGGTGGAGCACCCGGTGACCGAGGCGATCACCGGCCTGGACCTGGTGGCCTGGCAGATTCGTGTCGCCCAGGGCGAGGCGTTGCCGATCACCCAGGCGCAGGTGCCGCTGATTGGCCATGCGATAGAAGTGCGGCTGTATGCCGAGGACCCGGCCAATGATTTCCTGCCCGCCACCGGGCACCTGACGCTCTACCGCGAATCCGCATCGGGGCCGGGGCGTCGCGTGGACAGCGGGGTCGAGCAAGGCGACAGCGTGTCGCCCTTCTACGACCCCATGCTCGGCAAGTTGATTGCCTGGGGCGAGGACCGTGAACAGGCGCGACTGCGCTTGCTGGGCATGCTGGATGAGTTTGCCATTGGCGGGCTCAAGACCAACCTGGGCTTTTTGCGGCGCATTATCGGGCACCCGGCGTTTGCGGCGGCCGAGCTGGATACCGGGTTTATCCCGCGCTATCAGGATGAGTTGCTGCCGGCGCCTGGGGAACTGAGTGATGAATTCTGGCAGGCGGCGGGCTCGGCCTTTATTCAGAGCCTGCCGTCGGGTGAGGGACCGTGGGCGGATAAGCGCGGGTTTCGTGCCGGGCTGCCTGCCGAGGTTTCACTGCATTTGAGCTGCAATGGCCAGGATCGGCTGGTCACACTGGCCGCAGAGCCGCCAGAGTTGCGCGGCGAACAGTTGCTGATCGAACATCAGGGCGTGCGTCGCAGCCATCTGGCGGTACGGCACGACCGCACGGTGTACCTGCGTTGGGACGGCGAAATGCAGGGCGTGACGCTGTTCGACCCGATCGCCGCGGTCGAGGCCGGCCAGTCTCACCAAGGCGGCCTGACAGCCCCCATGAACGGCAGCATCGTGCGCGTACTGGTGGAGCTGGGCCAGCACGTCGAGGCCGGTACGCAACTGGTGGTGCTGGAAGCCATGAAAATGGAACACAGCATCCGCGCGCCCCAGGCCGGGGTGGTCAAGGCCCTGTTCTGCCAGGAGGGCGAAATGGTTGCAGAAGGTTGCGCGCTGGTGGAGCTTGAAACAGCAGGTTAAAACTTTGCCGTGGCCTGCACGACGACGCCGAGAAGACGGCAATCGTCGGTCAACAACTGTTTGGGATAGGTGGGGTTGAGCGGTACCAGGTAAAGCTGGCCACTCTCCTCCAACAACTGGCGGAAGGTGGCCTGGGGGCTCCCGGCCCATTGGGCGACCACCAGTTTGCCGGGCTCGGCGGCAATGGCCGGGTCGACCAGGATCATCATCCCCGCACTGACGCTCAGGCCTTTAGGTGCGGTCATGGCATCACCTGTGACCGGCAGCCAGAAGGCCTCACCCTGGGCATGATAATCGCTCAATTCGAAACGGGCCGCGCCATAAGCCGCCCGCGCTTCGCGGACCTCGCACAGCTCTCTCCAATCGCTGACGGGGTAGCGGAAATACGGGTTGTAGTTTTTCTCTGGGGGCGCCTCAGCGACTCGCTCGCGAATATCCAGGGCGACTTCCAGATACCCCAGCCCCAACGCCGCCAATACCCGATTCATGTCCACCAGGCTCGGCGCGCGGCGCTTGTTGAGCCAATGGCCCACGCCGCCCTGGGACATGCCCAGGCGCTCTGCCAGTTCACCTTGCGTGACCTTGCGGTCTTCCATGTTGGCCTTGACCAACGCGATCCAGTTATCCATGGGCGCTGACAATACGTCACGCAGTTTCCAGGGCAATAAACAGTTTGTAGTAATCCATAAAACGACATAAATACGATACGTACTATTATCGGGCATAAGGTTTTCGACACCCACCCAGAGTACCGCCCCTTATGACGACAAGCCCGTACCTCCTGCCCGAACTCCCCGAAGACACAGAGCTGCACGACCTGCGCAGCAGCGGCGCCGCCCAGCGCGCATTGGACTTTTACTTGAAAGAAGATATGTCGGCATCCATGCCTGACGACGCACTGTTTGCCATCAAGCCAGGCATCAGCCAGGAAGAAGCCCTGGTGCACGCCTCGGACCTGTTGCGCAGTGCCGCCGCCACAGCCTATGAATCTGCGAGCAGCCATCAGGGCTATCAGCGCGACCTGGCGTTTTCAGTGGTGTATTTGATTGATATGGCGAAGGCGATGGTGGAGCGGTCGTTGCGAGCGCCCGAGGCTCAAGCGAACGGATAACAGGCGCGAAGAAAAAATATTTCTATCCAGGGGATAAAAACATTTGACTTGCAAATGATAATGATTATTATTGGACCTAGCTGATCGCGAGATCAGTCGATAGACCAAGGGACCTTAGGTCGGACTCTTGGAATATCTCCTCATCAGGCTAATCACGGTTTTTGACCCGGCTCTTTGGCCGGGTCTTTTTTTTGCCAGTTTTCCTGGCATGGCTTCAGGCTAATGAAGACTGTGTGTTGCTCGATGGCGCGCATGGTAGCAAAAGACCATCGCCAAAAGAAAGCCAGTCGAACGCGCTAGCGCAGATCTTTGCGAAATAGCGCTTGAGAATCAATCTCATAGATTCTAAGCTGCTGCGGCGTCACGGATGACGCCCCCCCTCCCCCCTGCAACAATTTTGCATCCAGCCTTTACCAGACTCCTGTGTAATATGGCCGCCACAACACTCATATTCAGGCACCCAGACTATGACCGTGGCCTTGACCTCCATCAAAATCAGCTCCGACTTCGACAGTGGCAATATCCAGGTACTGGATGCCCACGATGCCTATCAGTTATTGCTGGCAATCAAACCCGACACACGCAGCCAACACTACCAATGGTTCCACTTCAAGGCCGAAGGCATGCACGTGGGCCACACTCACACCTTCCGCCTGAGCAACGCGGGCAAGTCTTCCTACCCGCACGCGTGGAGCGGTTACAACGCTGTGGCGTCCTACGACCACATCAACTGGTTCCGGGTGCCTTCGCGCTTTGATGGGGAAATCCTGCATATCAGCCTGGAAACCCGCGAGAAGCATGCGTGGTTAGCCTATTTCGAACCCTACAGCCGTGAGCGTCACGACTGGCTGATCGAGCAGGCCCTGAGTCGCGCCGGCACGCAATTACTGGCCACCGGCAAGAGTGCCGAGGGCCGTGACATCCAGTTGCTGCGTCGCGGCAAAGGCGGTGAAGGCCGCCGCAAGATCTGGATCATCGCCCAACAGCATCCTGGCGAGCACATGGCCGAATGGTTCATGGAGGGCATCATCGAACGCCTGCAACAGGACGGTGATGCCGAGCTGAAAAAGCTGCTGAAAGTCGCCGACCTGTACCTGGTGCCCAACATGAACCCGGACGGGGCGTTCCATGGCCACTTGCGCACCAACGCCATGGGCCAAGACCTCAACCGTGCCTGGCAGAGCGCCAGCCAGGAGATCAGCCCGGAAGTATGGTTCGTCCAACAACAGATGGAAACGTACGGTGTGGACCTGTTCCTCGATATCCACGGTGACGAGGAAATCCCCTACGTCTTCACCGCCGGCTGCGAAGGCAACCCCGGCTACACCCCGCGCATCGAGGCATTGGAAAAACACTTCCGCAGCCACTTGAGCGGCCTGACCCGCGACTTCCAGACCACTTACGGCTATACCCGCGACCTACCGGGCGAAGCCAACATGACCCTGGCGTGCAACGCTGTTGGCCAGCAATACGACTGCCTGTCCCTGACCCTGGAAATGCCCTTCAAGGACAACGACGACGCGCCCAACCTGAAAACCGGCTGGTCCGGTGAGCGTTCCAAGCAGCTGGGCAAAGACGTACTGAGCACCGTCGCCGACATCGTGACCACCCTACGCTAACGCCTTGTTGGAGCCGGCTTGCCGGCGATGAGGCCCTTGATGATGCAGACATTTCAAGGACGCCATCGCCGGCAAGCCGGCTCCTGCACCGTCAGCGTTTGCTGCCAGTCATGCTTTGCAATACGCCATCGCGCCGGATCAACCCATGGAACAACGCCGCTGCCAGGTGCAACAGCACCGTCAGGAACAGCAGGTAGGCCAAAAACCCATGGGCCTTGCGCAACACCGCGAACAACGGCGCGTTCGCGCCTACCAACGCTGGCAATTGCACCGAACTGCTGAGCATCACCGGGTCGCCCGCCGCTGAAATCATCGCCCAGCCCAGCAACGGCAACACCAGCATCAAGGCATACAGCACCACATGGGAGGCCTTGGCCGCCAACACTTGCCACAGCGGCAAGTCAGCCGGCAACGGCGGTTGGCGCGTGGAGAAACGCACTACCAACCGCACGATCACCAACGCCAGGATCGCGATCCCCAGCGGCTTGTGCAGGTGGATCAACCACTCATGCCGCTCCGACACAGAAGCCGCCAGGCCCGCGCCGATAAACAGCATGGCGATGACCATCAGCGCCATCAGCCAGTGCAACAGACGCGCCAGCGGCGCGAAGAACCGTGGTTGGGCATTCATGGCTTCGACTCCTGAGGGGCGCTGTGCAACGGGCTGACTTCACCGGCGCGGCGCAGGTACGAACTGGCATAGGCCGCCGAACGTGCCGCCAGCAAGGGATCATTGGAGGCTTCGATGCCACTGGGCAGAATCAGCGGGTCAAAGTTGATATCACGGCAATCACCGTCCGCTTGCGGCTGACTGCTTTGCAGCACCAGGGTGCCGGCGTTGATGACCTTATGCTCGCCGGTCCAGGCCTTGCTCGCATCGTCCAGCGGGTCCCCAGGGTTGGCCAGGGTCATGTTCAACTGCCAGCGCAACGGCCCTGCCGCCAGGCGCTGCACCAGGTCTTTTTCGAGGAAGTCACTCCCGGCCGGCGCAACATCGCCCGCCGCATCCTGAAGCTGCGGTACCACCCCCCAACGCACTGCCTGACGCTTGCCATCGGCACCCACCAAGTAAAACGCGTTGATACCGTTGTAGGTTTCAGTCGCATAACTGGCCGATGGCTTGGCGGTCTTGACCCACGCCAGAAACGGCGCGGTCTCGGGATGAGCGGCAAAAAACGCCGGCATGCTCGCCGGGTTCGGTTTGCCAGTGGCCGGCTCCGGTGTACCGGCCTTGAGCATCTGGTAGAACGCTTCAGGCGTACCCACCGGGAACACCGGCATGCTGTTCATGCCCGTACGCCACTGCTGGCCGTTGGCCTGGGTGAATTGCACGGCAAAACTGCGGATCGGCACACTGCTGTCGGGCGCATAGGGGTTGCCGCTGGGCAAGGCAAACCGGCCGACCAGCGGGGTCTTGGCCTCGCTGAACACCTGGGCGCTGGAGTAGGCACGGGCTTCGGGGCTGCTCTCGAAATAACCCGCGACACACACACCCTTGGCATGGTTACGTCGGAAGCCGGGGTGCACGCCATTGTTGGTTTCCAGGGCATTGACCAGGGTTTTAGGGCGCAGGCGCTGTGGGTCGAGGGTGCCATTGACGTAGGCAAATGCCCCCGCCACAACCGCAACCACGGCACCGATACCCGCCAGGCGCGCGATCAGGCTCGCAGTGCTCAACGGGGGACGGGGCGGTGATGAGTGATCTACCATGAAGGAACTCCAGGGCCAAAGGCCTTAGGGGTGAACATAAGGTCGGAGCATTAAGACGAACGCCGGTCGGCTCTATTCCCTGGCCTTGAATTTATTTTCAAGCAAGGGGAATAACCCTCAACGCCGCACGTCTCTCTAGTCCCAGCGTAGTGACCAGCCAGATTCCCATGCATGAACTCGACGAACAGTTACGTGAACTCATCCCCAGGCTGCGGCGCTTTGCCGTGTCCCTGACCCGTAACGCCAGCAGTGCGGACGATCTGGTGCAGTCGACCCTGGAACGGGGGATCATCAGTTGGGCCGACAAACGCATCGAAGGCGACTTGCGCGCCTGGCTGTTTTCGATCCTCTACCGCCAGTTCCTCGATGCCCACCGCCGCACCCGGCGCTATGCACGCATGCTGGAATTTTTTACCGGACGCGACGACGCGCAGCCGTCGGTGGAACGCACCGTGATCGCCCAGTCGACCCTGCAAGCCTTCGATCAACTCAACACCGAGCAGCGCGCATTGCTGCTATGGGTCTCGGTCGAAGGCTTGAGCTACAAGGAAGTCGCCGAGATCCTCGAAGTGCCCATCGGCACCGTGATGTCGCGCCTGTCGCGGGCGCGCCAAGCCCTGCGCCAACTCAGTGATGGCGAAATTGCCAGCCCTTCCCTGCGGATACTCAAATGATCAGCCTGCCCCCCAGCGAACGCGATTTGCATGCCTACGTCGATCACCAACTGCTGGAGAGTGATCGCCGCGTGCTTGAAACCTATCTGGCGGCCCACCCCGACGTCGCGGCCCAGGTCCATGCCTGGCAGCACGACGCACAATTGCTGCGCGCGGCGTTGGGCGGTGCCCTGCAACAGCCGCCCAACCCGGACCTGGACCCGGCATTGATTCGCCAGCGCATCAAGCGCCAGTCGCGCCGCCACTTCGCCACGGCAGCCGTGCTGCTGATCGCCGTCAGCCTTGGCGGTGTCGGTGGCTGGCACGCCCGTGAAGCCACCCAGCCCGCCCCATTGCCGATGGCCGATGCGATGCAGGCGTTCCGCTTGTTCGCCCAGGACGGCATCATGCCCGCCGATTATCAGGTTCAGGGCAGCGGCACAATGCAGGCCTGGCTCGATCGCTACTTCAACCAGGCCCATCGCTTGCCTGACTTGAGCGGTTCCGGGTTCACGCCGGTCAGCGGGCGCCTGCTCACCACCGAGCAAGGCGCGGCGGCCATGGTGCTGTACGAAGATCCACAAGGGCGGCGCATCAGTTTCTATATCCGGCCACCGGGACCGGAGAACGGCTTCCTGCCCCGTGGCAGCCGCAGTGCCGATGGCTTGCAGGCCCAATATTGGTCCGGCGCCGGCTACAACTATGCGGTGGTCAGCCCGGCAGACCAGCCCACTCCGGCGATGCTGAAGTTCTAGAAGCCCACGTCGAGTACCACGTTGTCGAGGTAGGTGCCGGCCGGCGGAGTGGTTTGATCGCTATAGATCCTGGCGTTGTAGTTGAACACCTGGCTGCCTATACCCAGGCCATTGCCGGGGTTGACCTCGGCGGTGGAGCTGTCGCGACGCGCCGCCCCCACACTGCCCCAACGGGTGGTGCCGGCACTTTTGAAGATGTCGTAGGCCAGGTAGTTGCTGCCTGAGACCATCCGCCGCCGCCCGCCCGCGCTGACTGAATTCTGGCCGTCGCTCAGCCCTACGCTGTACGCACTGCCCTTGGTGCAGGAAATGCTCGCCTGCCCGGTCACCGTGGTGAAACCACTGATCACCGGGGCGCTACCGAAACTGATATTGGGTGCAGTAATCTGGCAGTCATTGGTGACGGTCATGCTCACCGTCAAAGCAGCCGTACCACTGCCGATGTCGCGGCCCAGGCAGATACCGCCAATGCCAACCCCCGAGCAGTAGTTCCAGTTCCAGGCAATGTTCAAGGTCTCGGTGTACAAGCCGGCGGCGACGTTGCTGCCGGTGATACTGCTCACGTACAGCGGCACGGTTTTAGCGCCAGGCCCCGCGATCAACCCGATGCTCTGGGCAATGCCCCCCGCCCCGCCAAAATCGAATTGCGCCCCACGGGTTATCGGAAAGCTGGTGCTGTTGTTGGCGTAGATCGTATAGCCGATGACGTCACCGGTAGGCCCGACCATGCCGGTCTTGGAGGAGGTGATCGTCGCGTAGAAATGGTCGGAGGACACCAGCAGCGAGATCAATGCCGAGGTGCAGCTCAACCCTGAGTTGGCTGTCGACGTGGCCTGCGCCGCCGTGCGTACCGTCATCGAGCTGATCGACCCGAAGCTCGCCGGCAGCGTGGTTACCACCGAACACGCTGCCATGGCCTGGCCCGACAACACTAAACCTACGACAGACAGCCACCCCAACCCCCTCATTGGCACACCAACGGCCCGATCAGCGGCACGCCTTGTTGCTGCTCGTCCATGTCGAACCGCGCCTGGCACGTACGCCCCTCACCCAACGTGACCTGCAAGGTGTTATGCGCCGAGAGGTTTTCCAGGTAAACCAGGCCATCCCAGCCGACCACCGCCTGCTGGTTGCTTTGCTCGTGCACCACCAGGCTGCCCAAGGGCAGTTCCTGATGCTGGGTATCCACCAGGGTGACGCTGGCCGCGAGCACCCGGCGCAGCGGGAACTCCAGTAGGTAGCCGCTGCCACGGCGCACCGACACACGCTGCTCCACATTCGGGCTCTGCACGTTGAGCGGCAGGTTCAGCGGATCGATTTCATATTTGGCGCGGTAGTACGCGCTGCTCCACGGCACCAGCAGGTGGCCGTTGCGGTCGGTTTCGCCCACCAGTTGGTTCTCGTAGCGCACCGGGATCCCGGCGAAACCCTGGGTACTCACCACCACAAAGGCATCATTGATCCGGTTGGCGGCAAAGGTGTTACCGCCCATCCACACCAGCGAGCCGCTGGCATCCGCCCAGCGGGTCTGGGCATCGCTGCTGCCGTACACGCCGGCCTGCAACTGCACCGACTGCAAGCGCCAGGTCAGGTCGGCCTGCCGGTACGCCGCGCCATCGCCCTGGGCATAACCGAGGGTGTAGCCCACCCCGCCCTCGCTGGGCACCGCGCTGCTGTAATTGAGGCGCTGGCGACTGGCGCCGTCCTTGCTGCGCTCGGTGCTCAAGGCCAGGCTGCCGTTGAGGTCGAACGGAATCACCCACTGCGCCTGCATCGCCCAGTTGCTGTCGCCGATCTCGCGGTTGGCCGACAGGTAGAAACTGGTGTTGCGCCACAGCGGTTTACTCCAGCTCAGGTTGAGCAGGCGCGTGCGCGAATCGTCCGCCGCCTGCACGTCGAAATAGCCCATGCCCAGGCTGCCGAAGCGCTCGAGGTTGAGGCTCAGCGTTACCTGTTCGCTGCGCTTGCTGAGGCTGGCGTAAGGGGTGTCGACCAGGGTCAGGTCGGCGTACTCGTCGCGTCGCTCGACTCGTTGGTACGAGAGGCTGTAGCGCGTGCTGTTGTACTGATACCCCAGGCTCAGTTGCTGGCCGGTACGTCCTTCGAACTGGCTTTGGCTGACAGCCGTGTTGAGCACGCCGAAGTTGCCCAGCCGCAGGTTGCCGCCCAGGCCGCCCAGGGTCAGGTCACTGGAGGCCTCGGCATGGCTCTCCAGGGTCAGGTTGTCGGAATAACCATAACGAAAGGTGCCGCTGGCCACGCCAGGGCCATAGGCGAAATCCTTCAGGGTGTATTCCCGGCGCAAGGAGCCGGCGGCCACCGAGAAATCCGTCAGGCCTTTTTGCAACAACGTGCTAGTCACGTAGAACGGTACGGTGGTCGACACCTGGCGACCGAGGGCGTCGGTCGTCACCACCACCGCTTCGCCGGCGCCGTTGATAAACGGCACGTTGGTCAGGGTGTACGGCCCCGGTTGCAGCAGCGCGCTGTCAGATTTGTAGCCGTTGATAAACAGGTCCACCGACGACGGCACCGCGGCCTCACCGGCAAATTGCGGCAGGGGGTAAGTCACCAGGTCCGGGCGCACCGCGAAGTCCCGCGAGAACTGCACACCGCCCAGGCGCACCGAACTGCTCCAGGGCAAGGCGCCGCTGATCACGTCACCGGCTTCGTAGGTCAGCAGCCGCTCATCATCAGAGAACCGCCAGGTAGTGTCGTAGCGCCGGTAACCGTTGTTGAACGTACCGCTGCTGACGCCATCGGCCAAGGTCTGGCGGTACTGGCCGGTATTGGACAAAGTGCCCCAGTTGTCGAACAGCCGCACTTCGTTCCAGGCGGCGAGGTAGCTGCCGCCTTCGTCGGTGTCGTTGAAATACAGGTCATAGTTGAGCAAGGCGCCGAAGCTGCTCATCGCCTGGGTGCGCGGGTAAGTGTTGCGGTTGCCGATAAATTGTTCCTTCAGCCACGACGGCGGCACATCCAGCAGCAGGCGCTGGCCGTTGCTGTCGTAATCGCTGTGCAGGCCGGGGATCTTGTCCAGCGCTACGCTGCCGCTCAATTCGCCGGGCAGCTTCATGCCCACGTCCTGCAGTGCGCTGGCCGGCACATAGAGTTGCCCGGCCCGCTGATCGACCGCGATGACGCGGCCGGTGTCCATCTGGTTGACCACCAGCTCCAGAAACAACTGTGCATCGGCGACAGCCTCCATACTGCTCGGGGGCGGTGGCAGGTCGCCAGCCACGCCCGGAAGCGCAATCATTGCGCCGCCCAGCCCGCCTACCACCGACAGCCATAGACTGCGAGCCCGACCACGACTCACCATGGCGTTGTGTCCTTCAATGGACATCTCCATCCGTTTAAAACCCGGGGCCTCCCAGCCCCGCTACGCTGCCGTTACCGCTTCGGCGCAAGGTTCTCCAGCTGTTGCGCACCGTTGATCCTGACCTGCAACGGCTGGTCGGCCGACAGCCCGTCCGGCACCGGCCAGCGCATGGTCGCGCCGGGCAATACATAGCCCAGCAGGCCGTCCACCAGGGGCCGGGTCTGCCCACCCTGTTTGAACGAAGCATCGGTAAGGCGCGCATGCACGGCGCCCTGGTTGCGCACTTCGAGGTATTGGCGCCCCGCCACGGTGACTTTCTGCCAGCTCAACTCCGGTTTGCCGGCGCCCTTGGGATCGCGCTGGCGCGTGCTGTCTTCCTTGCTCCACAGGCCTGCGCCGTAGGCAAACAGCGGCACCGAATAACGCATCTGAAAGCGGATCGCCGCTGCGGTGTTCTTGCCTTCCGGCGGCGTGGGCACCTGCAGGGGCGAAGGGATTTCATCGATGATGATGCGGTAGGCCAACTCTTGCCCAGGTGGTACTTCGCGGGTGCGGGTCAGGCGTACCAGTTGCTTTTGCCCCGGCTCGATTCGCGCCACGGGCGGGCTGCCGATCACATCGCGCTGGTTCTGGTACTGCTCGTCAAAGCCGCTCTGGCTCCAGGCGAACACGCGAATCTGCAGGCTTGCAGTCTCGGTCCCGCGGTTTTCCAGCCACAGCGCGCTGGCCTGTTGATCGGCCTCCAGCACCGGGTCGATGGGCCAGATCAGCACCGAGCTGGCCGCCTGCACAAGCCCTGCCGTGCACACCGCACTCAAGGCAATACCCGCGGCCCACAGCCGCCGGGAAGGTGAACGCATAACCCCACTCCTTATACCGATAGCCTTACCACGTCAGCTGCACCTGCAGCGTGTCGCTGTATGTCCCCCCAGGCTGATTGCCCGGCAATTGCACCCGCCCGTAGATCGGCAGGCTGATGTTGTTCGCGTCGCTGTAGGCCACGTTGACGCTCTGGCCGATCCCCAGGCTCTGGCTGAACGCCGCATCCCGAAACAACTGGTAAGCCACCCGCGCGCTACCACTGTTGAGCTGCAAATTGCGCCCGGTGCTGCTGTGCTGCCCGCCATTGACGCTCATGCTCAGCGTCACCCCCGGTGTGCATTGCAAGGTGACGCCCCCCGTCAGCGCAGCCGTGACCGTGCCTGTCGCCAGCGCCGAGTAACTGCCGTAGGTCAGCGCACCGTAATTGGCGCCGCCGCCCACGATCAGGCAGCCGGGGGTAATGGTCGCGCTCACCTGGAAGCTCTGGCTGGTCACCGCCGACAATGGCAGCGGCAACGCCAGCCCACAGGCCAGCAAGGCTCTGAGCCACATCGCTAGAACGTCAGTTCCACGGCCACGGTGTCGGTGTAGGTGCCTGCCGGCAGCCCTGCCTTGCCCACCGCCCGACCGTAGAGGTTGACGGTCTGCGCCACGCCGGTACTGGTGGCGAGGGTAATCACGCCGTCGATCGCCAGCAGCGCGGAATGGCCGCTGTCGGTATAGAAGTCGTAGGGCACGAAGTTACCCGCACCGTCAGCCAATGCGCGGCTGCCTCCCGGCGATGCGCCGTCATGAGCACCGGCGCGCACCTTGACCGCTGGTGTGGTGCCACTGGAGCACAGGATCGACAACGCCCCACCGGTGCCGGTACCGCCCAACAACTGGGCATCGGCATTGGTGAACAGGCTGTTGGTGGTACCAAAATTCAAGGAGCCGAAGTTCAGGCCAGTGGCCGCCCCGGAGCCATTGACCTGGCAACTGGCAATCAACGTCAGGCTGGAAGTGATCTGCCCCGTCACCGTGGTTGCCGCGTTGAGGCTGGAGGCCATTGCCAGGCCCAGCGCACAGACGCCTAATCGCGAAACAAGTACATGCATGGTTTTCATCCTCTTGAGTTACCAGTCCAGTGTCACCGTCAACGTGTCGGTGTAGATCCCTGCCGGTAAGGCACTGGTATTTGCCACCACGGAGCCAAACACCGGGATCGGTATCTGGGTGCCCTTGGCCACGACAAAATTGCGTTGCTGCCCGATGCTGTAGGTGCTGCGCCCCTGCGGGTCGGCGGACAGTCGATAAGGAATCATCTGGCGCCCATTGCTCAGGCGCCGGGTGGTGCCGTCGCCGTTGGTGCCACCGTCGATGGTCACGGTGAAGCTCGAGACCGAGGGGTTGCACGACACCGCCAACGGCGCCTTGTCGCCATCGGTGATGCCGGCGCCCAACGGGTTGCTCCAGGTCGGGCCCTGGCTGCCGAAGTCAAGCATGGCCGTGCCGCCCGTGGGGTTGACCGGCGCACTCTCGACGCCTTTGCTCACCTCACAACTGGCGGTGATCACCAGTCGCGCCTGGATAAACCCGCTGGCGACAGCCGCCTGCGCGTCTTCTGCCAGCAACAGCAGGCCGCCCATGGCCACCAGGGCCAGACAGCGGCTTACCATGTCACCGTCACCTTGAGGAGGTCGGTGTAGCGGCCGGCGGCGGGGATGTCCTTGAGCGGCTCGATGCGCCCGTAGAGCGGCAGGTCGACGAACCCAGCGTCCGGCACCCGGCCGCTGAGCGGCACATCCACCGGCAACGGCACGCGCCGCGCGGCGTCGGCATAGATGCGATAGGGAATGGGTTTGGTCGATGGGGTGGCGCTGAGGTAACGCACTTCGCCGGTGCCGCCATGCAGGCCGCCATCGACGCGTACCTGGTACGGCGTGTCGGGGTTGCACTCCAGGCGCGGCTGGCGCTGGCTGATCAACGCCGCACTCAGGGGCCCGGCCGGGTCATCCAGACGCGGGCCGCTGCCGAAATCCAATACGCCAAGTTGCTCGATGCCAGCGCTGCGGGTGGTCCCCACCAGCTGGCAGCCCCGCTGCACGTCGATACGCACCTCCACCTGGAGTTGTGCACCGTAAGCCGTGTTGCAGAGCATCGCGCCCATGACTGCCAATACTGCTCGTCCCTTCACTGCCCCAAGTCCTTGTACAGGGGTGACTGCTGTGTAGGAGGTTAGACACTCAGCGAAAAACTGCCAGTCTGGACAGGATTACCTGCGTGACATGCTTTTTCGAGATAGCTGGCAGCGCCCTTCTCTATTGGTCAAAACGCGGCGAGCGCCCTAAAGTGAGCGACCACTGAAATACAGAGTGACTTGCATTGGCCGCGCTTTCCCTGATCCGTCGCCTGCTCGGCAAAAAGCCCGACACCCTCGACGCCTCGCCCATCCCCGCGTTCTTTCAGCAAAAGGCCGAGCAACAGGGTTACACCCTGAGCACCGGTCAAACCCGCGCCATTACCGCCCTGGCCCGCGAAACCCAACACCTGCTGGCCGGCCAACCCGCCCGCAGCCTGTACCTGCACGGGCCGGTGGGGCGCGGCAAAAGCTGGTTGCTGGACGGGTTTTTCCAGGCGTTGCCGATCGCCGAGAAGCAGCGCGTGCACTTCCATGACTTTTTCGCCCACCTGCATCGCGGCATGTTCACGCACCGTGCGCAGGACGATGCCCTGGCCGTGACCCTCGATGAACAGTTGGCAGACTGCCGGGTGCTGTGTTTCGACGAATTCCACGTCCACGATATCGGCGATGCCATGCTGATTACGCGGCTGTTCAAGGCCCTGTTCGAGCGCGGTGTGCTGGTGCTGGTGACATCCAACTATGCACCGCAAGGGCTGCTGCCCAACCCGCTGTACCACGAGCGTTTCAAGCCGGTGATCGACCTGATCGATGCGCGCATGGAGGTGCTGGAAGTCAGCTCGCCCCAGGACTTTCGCAGCCTGCCCCAAGCCCAAAGCGCGCAACGTTTTACCTGCGGTCAGTACGTGTGGCCGGGCACCCCGAGCCAGCGGGCGGCGCTCGACCTGCCCGCTGCGGACTGCCCGCCCCTCCCCCTGGCCGTCGGCCATCGAACGTTGATGTGTCGCCGCCATGAAGGACGCAGCGTCGCCTTCACCTTCAACGACCTGTGCGAACAACTGACGGCGGTGATGGACTACCTGCTGCTGTGCCAGGACTATGACCACTGGATCATCGACGGCCTGCCCCGACTGGCGGACTGCCCGATTGCCGTGCAGCAGCGTTTTATCAACCTGGTGGACGTGCTCTACGACCGCGACAAGCACCTGGTACTGATCGGCGAATTGCCGCTCGACGTTGCCTTGAGCGGCCAAGCCATCGACCTGGCGCGCACTGCCAGCCGTCTCGGACAATTGCAGCCGGCCAACGCGCAACACGCGCCCGACCCGGTATCATGAGCGCCATTTACGCCTTCTCGCCGAGTGACCGCGCCGTTCATGAATACCCTTGCCCAACTCAAGGCCGGCCAATTGGCCGGCATCACGCGCCTGGACCTGTCCTGCGGGCTGACCGAATTCCCCCGGGAAATTTTCGAGCTGGCCGACACCCTGGAAATCCTCAACCTCAGCGGCAATGCCCTGAGCAGCCTGCCGGACGACCTGCACCGCCTGCCGCACCTGCGCGTGCTGTTCTGCTCGGACAACCTCTTCACCGAGCTGCCAGCCAGCCTGGGCCAATGCGCCAAGCTGAGCATGATCGGCTTCAAGGCCAACCAGATCAGTCACGTGCCCGCCACCGCCCTGCCGCCGCTGTTGCGCTGGCTGATCCTGACCGATAACCGCATCAGTCAGTTGCCGAGCGAACTGGGTGAACGGCCGCTGCTGCAGAAACTGATGCTGGCCGGCAACCAACTGGACCACCTGCCGGAAAGCCTGGCCAACTGCCACAACCTTGAGTTGCTGCGCATCGCCTCCAACCGCTTTACACATTTGCCCGAGTGGCTGCTGGCGCTGCCCAGCCTGACGTGGCTGGCGTATGCCGGCAACCCGGTGGAAATGGCAGTGGAGGTGGCGGGCGATGACGCCACGCCAGATATTCCCTGGTCCGAATTGGAACTGGCCGAAGTCCTCGGCGAAGGCGCTTCCGGTGTCATCCGCAAAGCACTGTGGAAACCGTCAGGCAGACCTGTCGCCGTCAAACTGTATAAAGGCAGCATCACCAGCGACGGCTCGCCGCTGCACGAAATGCAGGCCTGCATTGCTGCTGGACTGCACCCCAACCTGATCAAGGTCGAGGGCCGCGTGGTCGGCCACCCTGACGACCAGGCCGCGTTGGTGATGGACCTGATCGACCCGAGCTACCGCAACCTCGCAGCCCTGCCGAGCCTGGCCTCGTGTACCCGCGACATCTACGAAGCGGGCACTCGCTTCAGCCTGGCGGTGGCGCTGCGCATGGCACGTGGGATCGCTTCGGTGGGCGCGCACCTGCACCGGCACGGCATCACCCATGGTGACCTGTACGGCCACAATATCCTGTGGAATGAAGCGGGCGATTGTCTGCTGGGGGATTTTGGCGCAGCGTCGTTTCATGCGATGGCGAACACGGTGGAAACCAGGGCGTTGCAGCGCATAGAAGTGCAGGCGTTCGGGATTTTGCTGGGGGAACTGCTGGAACGGGTTGAAGGACAGGTGAGCAGTGAATTAGTCGAGCTGCAAAAAAGATGCTGTCAGCGCGACGTGCTGGCACGGCCGAGCTTCAACGAAATAACACACATCCTGTAGGAGCCGGGCTTGCCGGCGATGGCGTCCTTGAAGCCACCATCGCCGGCAAGCCGGACTCCTACAAGGCATTGTCAGTCAGCACGTAAGCGTCAGCCAGCCAACCCGACAAACATATCCTGCACGTCATCGTGGTTGTCCAGGCCTTCGAGGAAGGCTTCGACTTCCGCCATCTGCTCATCGCTCAAACCGCTCACCGGGTTCTTCGAGAGATAGCCCAGCTTGGCCGACAGCACGGTGAAACCCTGCTCCGGCAAGGCTTTCTGCACGGCGTCGAGGTCGGTGGTCTCGGTGATGAACAGGGTGGTGCCCTCTTCTTCACCGTCTTCGAAATCCTGGGCACCGGCTTCGATAGCGGCCATTTCCGGATCGGCATCCGGGCTGTCCGGCGAGGCTTCGATCAGGCCGACGTGGTTGAAGTCCCAGGCCACGGAGCCGGAAGCACCGAGCTGGCCCTTGCGGAACGCCACGCGGATTTCCGCCACGGTACGGTTGATGTTGTCGGTCACGCACTCGACGATCAGCGGCACCTGGTGCGGGGCGAACCCTTCATAGGTCACGCGGTGGTATTGCACGGTTTCGCCGAGCAGACCGGCGCCTTTCTTGATGGCGCGGTCCAGGGTTTCCTTGGGCATCGAGGCTTTCTTGGCCTGTTCCACGACCAGACGCAGGTGAGCGTTGGTGGAGGTGTCCGCGCCGTTGCGGGCGGCGATGGTGATTTCTTTCACCAGCTTGCCGAAGATCTTGCCCTTGGCATTGGCTGCCGCTTCTTTATGTTTGACTTTCCACTGTGCGCCCATGACTCACTCTCTTTTCGTCCATCGCGCCGAAACGTCTACTGGCCGGCGCTTTGGGGGCAGAGTTTATAGCGCAAAAACACTCTAATCCACCAAAAAACCGGCCAGGCCTTCAGGTGCGCAGGGGGTTGATCGCCACACTGCGGTCCGGCACGAAGTCGCCCGCCTGGGCCAGTACCGCCGGTCTGGCGTTCCAGTAAGGCATCAGCACCAGGGCGGAAAACAATGCGGCGCCGGCAAACACAATAAAGACCGTCACGGTGTCAAAGTAACCCGGCAACAAGCCGCCGAGGATCGCGCCGACCGAACCACAGCCGTTGACGAAGCCAGCCGCCGTGGCGCCCGCCTTGGCGGTACCGAAGTCAATCGCGGCGGTGCTGCTGATCATCGAGTCCGGCCCGTACAGGGTCAGGCCCATCACGAACAGCAAGGCCATCACCAGCATCACGCTTCCGGTGTGCAACGCGCCCATGAACAACGCCAGGGCCACGGTCAGCGCCAGCAGGCTCAGCACACAGGCGGGCATGCGCCGGGCACCGAACAGTTTGTCGGAGGCCAGGCCGATCATGATCGGCCCAAGCAGCCCGGCCAGCTCGAACGCCGTGGGCACAATCGCCGCCCCGACCTTGCCCACCGATGGCATTTGCTCATAGACGATCACCGGCCCCCACAACAGGATCGCGTAGCGCGCCGGTTTCAGCAGGAAATACGCCAGCCCCAGGGTCAGCACCGTGCGGTTGCGCAGGATGGCGCGCAGCGGCTCCAGCATGCTGATGCGTTTTTCGGCGGCAGCCTGCTCTGCGGTCAAGACGGGCTCCGGCTCTACCGCGGGCAAGCCCACATCCTGTGGTGTGTTGCGCTGGAAGATGAAGAACAGTACCGCCACCACGCCCACCACCGCCGCGCTGGAGATAAACGCTGCGTGCCAACTGCCGACCAACGTGTAGGCCCACCACCCGGCGAAGGGCGACGCCACCAGTCCACCAAACGCGTAGCACGAACTCCACAAACCCAATACCCGCCCGCGCTGCTGCGCCGGGAAGAAGCTACCGAGGTTCTTGCAGAGCCCTGACCAACCGGTGGACTGCGCCAGCCCCTGGATCAACATGCAGGTGACAAAGATCGGCAAGGTCGCAAACGTGCCCATCACCAACGCGGCCGCTGCCGAAATCAGCAAGCCGCCCAGCACCACCACCCGTGGCCCGAAGCGGTCGGCCAGCATGCCCCAGGTGAATTGCCCCACGGCATACGCCGCCAGGTAAAGGCCATCGAGGTTGGCCATCATCATTTTGTCGAGGGGGAAACTCGGGTCGTCACCGATCCCCAGCTTTGCAACGGAAAATGCTTTGCGCGTGAAATAGAAGGCGGCGTAGGCCAGCCAGGTGATGGCAAAAATCTGCACGCGCCAACGCTTGATGCTACCCATAGGGATATTCATGGTGGTTCTGACCTCAGGTGTGAGTGTGCCGGCAGAATCGAAAACAAATGCCTGTTTTTTTATTGTTGAGCACTGCAATGCCTGGCCTTGTAGGGCGCGGCATTGGTCAGATGAGCCCTGTTTGCCAGGACCCATGGTCACCGCAGTTGTAGGACTCAACCTACGGCGACTGGGGCGTATCAAAGCAACGGCTGACTAATAGGTAAAATCGATTTATCGTATTTCAAATATAAGCTCAGCTTGTAAGAGGATCTGCGATGTCGGTTTCCCACGCCCAACTCAAAGCCTTTCATGCCGTGGCACTCCACGGCAGTTTCACCCAGGCCGCCGAGCGCCTGTTCCTCACCCAACCGGCGATTTCCGACCAGGTTCGCAAGCTCGAAGAACGCTTTGGCGTGCTGCTGTTTCATCGCAATAAACGCTCAGTGCGCCTGACCGACCTGGGCGAGCGGCTGCTGGCCATCACCCAGCGCCTGTTTGTGATCGAGGCCGAAGCCGAAGAGTTGCTACAAGACTCTCGCGCCTTGCAGACCGGCACCCTCACCCTGGCGGTGGATGCTCCCGTGCACTTGCTCCCGCAGATCGCACGTTTCTGCCAACGCTACCCAGGGATCAGCGTGAAGATCGAAACCGGTAACACCGACGAATCGCTGTTTCGCCTGTACAACTACCAGGCCGACCTGGCCCTGCTCGGGCGCGACGTCGACGACGAACGCCTGCTGTCTCTGCCCTTGCCCGACGGCCAGTTGCTGGCCTTTGTCGCACGCAACCACCCCTGGGCCGGACGAGCATCCATCTGCCTCGCGGACCTGGACGACACGCCGCTGGTATTGCGCGAAATTGGCTCCGTGACCCGTCAGACGCTGGAACAAGAGATGAACCAGGCCGGGCTGCGCATTCGCCCGGCGATCCAGGTCGAAGGCCGTGAAGCGGCGCGCGAAGCGGTGGTGGTGGGGATTGGGGTGGGTGTGGTTTCTGCCGCGGAGTTCGGCGCCGACTCACGGGTGTATGCCATGCCGATCCGCGATTGCAGCCAGCGGATGAAAGAGACCCTGGTGTGCCTCAAGGAACAGAGTTCACGCCGGGTGGTGGCGACCTTTCTCGACATCGTGCGCGACAGCCTTCAACCCGGCGCCAGCTCAAAGAACGCCTGAATCAAGCGCAGCGACCGGCGCCGCTCCATGCAACCGAGCATATGCCGGTTTACCAGGCCCTCCCCCTGGATCGGCACCGCCTGCACCCGGGGGTCCTGGCTGACCTCCATGGACGAAACCACGCCAACGCCCAACTCGGCCGCAACGGCCTCGGTCACCGCCTCACGGCTGTCCAGCTCCAGCAACACCTTGGGCTGCACGCCGGTGGCGGCACAGGCGTCGTCGAAGGTGCGCCGGGTGATCGAGCTGGGTTCTCGCAGCACCATGATCACCGCATCCAATTGCGCCAGGCGAATCCCCTTGGGCTGCAGCGTCCAAGGGTGCGCGGCCGGCACCAACGCGCAGATCCGCGACTCGCTCAACGGTTGCAGGTGCAGGCCATTGCGCGGCTCCACTTCCGTGAGCACCGCCACGTCCGCATGCTCGGACAACAACGCCGCCAGGGTTTCCTGGGCGTTGCCCAGGCGCAGGTTGACGGTGATGCCCGGGTAACGTGCGCGCAGGCTGGCGATCATCGGCATGACCAGGTGCGGCCCGTCCGCCGCGACTTCCAGGCGCCCGGTGAGCAACTGGCGGTTGGCCTCCAACAAGGTCTGTGCCTCGTCCACCAGGCCGAAGATCGCCCGGGTGATTGCCGCCAGGCGTGCGCCCTCTTCCGTCAGCTCGACCCGTCGCGCGGTGCGGCGCAGCAGCGGGATTTGGTAGTACTCCTCCAGTGCCTTGATGTGCCCGGTCACCGCCGGCTGGCTGATGAACAGCCGCGCGGCGGCACGGGTAAAACTGCCCTCACGGGCCACGGCATCGAATGCACGCAATTGGAACAGGTTCATAGCTATCGGCCTCACTGATAGCTCGCATAACAACAAACAATTTGATTGATAACAAGCCAAACTGCAATTTAAGCGCCGTAGCTTCAACCCCCGATGCCTTGCGAGGACTTGAGATGACCACTGCCGCGCCCATCCTGCTGACCCCCGGTCCCCTGACCACCTCCCACCGCACCCGCCAGGCCATGATGGTGGATTGGGGTTCATGGGATGACCGTTTCAACCAGCTCACTGCCAGCGTGTGCGAGCAATTGCTGGCGATCCTTCACGGCGAGGGCAGCCACCACTGTGTGCCCCTGCAAGGCAGCGGCACCTTCGCGGTGGAAGCGGCCATTGGCACCCTGGTCCCGCGTGACGGCAAAGTACTGGTGCTGATCAACGGCGCCTACGGCAAGCGCCTGGCGAAAATCTGTGAAGTCCTGGGCCGCGATTTCAGCACCTTTGAAACCGCCGAGGACGAACCCACCACCGCCGCCGATGTGGACCGCCTGCTGCAGGCCGACAAGGCCATCACCCACGTGGCGCTGATCCACTGCGAAACCAGCACCGGCATTCTCAACCCTCTGCCGGACATCGCCCAGGTGGTTAAAAACCACGGTAAACGCCTGATCATCGACGCCATGAGTTCGTTCGGCGCGTTACCCATCGACGCCCGCGAAGTGCCGTTCGACGCGCTGATCGCTGCCTCCGGCAAATGCCTGGAAGGCGTACCGGGCATGGGCTTCGTCTTTGCCGACAAGCAGGCATTGGCTGCCGCCCAAGGTCACTGCCACTCCCTGGCGATGGACCTGTTCGACCAGCACAGCTACATGGCCAAGACCGGCCAATGGCGGTTCACGCCGCCGACCCACGTGGTGGCGGCCCTGCACGAGGCGCTGCTGCAATACCAGGAAGAAGGCGGCTTGCCCGCGCGTCATAAACGCTACGCCAGCAACTGCCAGGCGCTGCTCGACGGCATGGGCGAACTGGGCCTGCGCAGCTTCCTGCCAGCAGATATCCAGGCCCCGATTATCGTCACCTTCCACGCGCCCCAAGACCCGCGCTACCAGTTCAAGGACTTCTACGAACGGGTCAAGGCCAAGGGTTTCATCCTGTACCCGGGCAAGTTGACCCAGGTGGAAACCTTCCGCGTGGGCTGCATCGGCCATGTCGACGCGGCAGGGATGCGGGCGGCGGTCAAGGCGATAGCCGACGTGCTGCAAGAAATGGAAGTACTCGAGATTTGACTCCCCCGTGTAGGCGCTGGCTTGCCGGCTCCTACAGTGCCCCTATGACCCACAGGATTTGTAACCATGAACTATCAAAACCCCAACACCCTCCAGGCCGTGATCCTCGACTGGGCCGGCACCGTGGTCGACTTCGGCTCGTTCGCCCCCACGCAAATCTTTGTCGAGGCCTTTGCCGAGTTCGACGTGCAAGTGTCCATCGAAGAAGCCCGTGGGCCGATGGGCATGGGCAAGTGGGACCATATCCGTACCCTCTGCGACCAACCGCAAGTCGCCGAACGCTACCGCAAGGCCTTCGGCCGCACGCCCACCGACGATGACGTGACCGCCATCTACCAGCGCTTCATGCCGTTGCAGATCGAGAAGATCGCCGAACACTCGGCCCTGATTCCTGGCGCCCTCGACGTCATCGCCCGGCTGCGCGTGCAAGGCATCAAGATCGGCTCCTGCTCCGGCTACCCCAAGCAAGTGATGGACAAGGTCGTCGCCCTGGCCGCCACCAATGGCTATATCGCCGACCACGTGGTCGCCACCGACGAAGTACCCAACGGTCGCCCCTGGCCTGCCCAGGCCCTGGCCAACGTGATCGCGCTGGGCATCGATGACGTGGCGGCGTGCGTGAAGGTCGATGACACGGTGCCGGGCATTCTCGAAGGGCGCCGTGCCGGGATGTGGACCGTGGCCTTGACCTGCTCCGGCAATGCCCTGGGCCTGACGTATGAACAGTTCCGCGCCCTGGACAGCACCACCCTGGATCGCGAGCGCAAGCGTATCGAGACTATGTTCGAAGGCTCGCGCCCGCATTACTTGATCGACACCCTCAACGACCTGCCCGCCGTCATCACCGACATCAATGCGCGCCTGGCCCGTGGGGAAATGCCGCAAAGCCACTGATAGAGGTCAACACAACGGCACTTACGCCAGGCAAAGCGCTCAAAACCGGCATACAGTTAAAGGACTCCATCGCCAAAGAATGGAGGTTTGCCCTGATGAGTGAGGAACCCAGCAATGCCGTGGAAAAACTCCGATACGCGCTACAGCACCATGTCGATCGCGTTGCACTGGTTGATGGTGGTGCTGCTGGCGGTGGTCTACGCCTGCATTGAGTTACGCGGCCAGTTCCCCAAAGGCAGCGGTGCGCGCACATTGATCGTCGAGATGCACTTTATGTTTGGCCTCACCGTGTTTGTGCTGGTGTGGCTGCGGTTGTTCGCACGCAGCCTGGGGGTGGCACCGAAGATCGTACCGGCACCGCCGCAATGGCAAAGCCTTTTGGCGATCCTGATGCACTTCGCACTCTACGCGTTGATGATCGGCATGCCGATTGCCGGTTGGCTGATCGTCAGTGCCGAGGGCCATTCGGTGATGTTCTACGGGATGGAATTGCCGCCGTTGATCGGTGAGAACAAGGACCTGGCCAAGCAGATCGAAGGCTGGCATGTGTGGTTCGGCAAGGTCGGTTATTGGCTGATCGGGCTGCATGCACTGGCGGGGATTGCCCATCACTACATCCTGCGGGACAACACGGCGTTGCGCATGATGCCGGGTGGGAGCCGGCTTGCTCGCGAAGGCGGCGGGCCAGCCACCAAATCTGCTGAACGATAAACAGCATTCGCGGGCAAGCCCGCTCCCACAGGGGGCATTCGTTAAGCTTCAAACCCTCGGCGGCCTTGGAGGCCGCCGGTGTGGACGAACACCAGGCGAGTACCGAGTGCGAAGCGCCCGGCCTCGATCTGCATCTTCAAGGCCAGTAACGCCTTGCCGGTGTAGAGCGGCTCCAGGGGCAAGCCACAAGCCTGTTGCGTGGCGTCGATGAAGTCGAGCAGCACCGGGTCGACTTTGGCGAAGCCACCTCGGCTGGCGTTCAGCAGCTCATAGCCGCCCTGCACGAGGGCGTCGACGTTCTGTGCCACGCCGTGGTCATCCGGCACCGCCATGGCGCCATACACCGGGTGCGCGCCCGCCTCTGCCAGCGCCAGGCCCGCCAGCGTGGTACCCGTGCCGGCGGCCAGCCACCAGGCGTCGTAATCCGCCCAGCCCACGCGGTGTAACTGCGCACGCACCTGCTCGACCAGCACCGCACACCCCAAGGCACCCGCACGGCCTCCGCCGCCTTCGGGCACGGGGTGCAGGTCGGGATACTGCTCGCGCCATGGCCGCCAGAAACCCGGTTCATGCCGCGCGCGATAGCCGCCATAGCCCAGCCAATGCAGTTGCATGCCGAAGGCTTTCAGGTCTTGGATTGTGGGGTTGTCTTGAGGATGACCACGCAGCAGGCCCACCGTGGGAAAACCGAAACGCTTCCCCGCTGCCGCCAGCGCATGCAGATGGTTGGAGTAGGCACCGCCCAGGCTAATGATGCCGCGCGCATCTTGCGCCTGCGCCAAGTGCCCGGTGAGCTTGAACCACTTGTTGCCGCTGATCAGCGGGTCGATGCGGTCCAGGCGCAACACGGCCAGCTCGACACCTTTCAGCCAATCCAGGCGCAAAGGTTCAAGCGGTGCGTGGGGAAGCCAATCGAAGGGACCCATCGGGAGGGATCTGCATGAAAAACGGGGCGGTAGTCTAACACCGCCCCGTCCGGGGTCTTACAACTCGGCCGCGAGACGCGAGCCTTGGTTGATCGCGCGCTTGGCGTCCAGCTCGGCCGCCACATCGGCGCCGCCGATCAAGTGCACGTTCTGGCCGGCCGCGACCAGGCCATCCTGCAGTTCGCGCAGTGGGTCCTGGCCGGCGCAGATGATGATGTTGTCCACCGCCAGCACCTGCGGCTCGCCCTCGGCGCCAATGCGGATATGCAGGCCTTCATCGTCGATCTTCAGGTACTCGACGCTGTTGAGCATCTGCACCTGCTTGTTCTTCAGGCCGGTACGGTGGATCCAGCCGGTGGTCTTGCCCAGGCCATCGCCGACTTTGGAGGTCTTGCGCTGCAGCAGGAACACTTCACGCGCCGGTGCATGGGGTTGCGGCTTGATCCCAGCCACACCGCCACGGGCCTCCAACTGGGTGTCGATGCCCCACTCCTTCCAGAACGCTTCGCGGTCCAGGCTGGTGGACACCCCCTGGTGCACAAGGAATTCCGACACGTCAAAACCGATACCGCCCGCGCCAATCACCGCGACGCGCTTGCCGACGGGTTTACGCGCCAGGATCACGTCCAGGTAGCTCAGCACCTTGGCATTGTCGATCCCTGGAATCGCCGGGGTACGCGGGGCAATGCCGGTGGCCAGGATGATCTCGTCATAGCCGCCTGCCGCCAACTGCGCCACGTCGACGCGGGTGTTGAGGCACAGCTCCACGTGGGTGGTTTGCAATTTGCGCTTGAAGTAGCGCAGGGTTTCAAAGAACTCCTCTTTGCCCGGCACACGCTTGGCGATATTGAACTGACCACCGATCTCGCTGGCCGAATCGAACAGCGTCACCTGATGGCCGCGCTCCGCCGCCACCGTGGCCGCCGCCAGACCGGCAGGGCCGGCGCCGACCACGGCGATCTTCTTGATGTGCTGGACTGGCAGGTAGTTAAGCTCAGTCTCGTAGCAGGCCCGCGGGTTGACCAGGCAGGTGGTCAGCTTGCCACCAAAGGTGTGGTCCAGGCAGGCCTGGTTGCAGCCGATGCAGGTGTTGATCTCATCGGCGCGGCCGGCGGCGGCCTTGTTGACAAACTCCGGGTCAGCCAGGAATGGGCGCGCCATCGAGACCATGTCGGCATCGCCTTCGGCCAGGATCTGCTCGGCGATTTCCGGGGTATTGATGCGGTTGGTGGTGATCAGCGGAATCTGCACCGCACCGCGCAACTTGGCGGTGACTTTGCTGAACGCGCCGCGTGGCACTTTGGTGGCGATGGTCGGGATGCGCGCTTCGTGCCAGCCGATACCGGTGTTGATGAGGGTCGCACCGGCGCCTTCAATGGCCTTGGCCAACTGCACGATTTCTTCCCAGCTGCTGCCGCCTTCCACCAGGTCGAGCATCGACAGGCGGAAGATGATGATGAAATTCGGGCCCACGGCGTCACGCACGCGGCGCACGATTTCCACGGCCAGGCGCATGCGGTTTTCGTAGCTGCCGCCCCAACGGTCGGTGCGATGGTTGGTGTGAGCCGCGAGGAACTGGTTAATGAAGTAGCCTTCGGACCCCATGATTTCCACGCCGTCATACTCGGCGACCTGGGCCAGCAGCGAGCAGGTGACAAAATCCTGGATCTGCTTTTCGATACCCTCTTCGTCCAGCTCCTTAGGCTTGAACGGGTTGATCGGCGCTTGAATCGCACTGGGCGCAACCTGCTTGGGGCTGTAGGCATAACGGCCGGCATGAAGAATCTGCATGCAGATCTTGCCGCCCGCCTTGTGCACCGCCTGGGTGACGATCTTGTGCTTCTGCGCTTCTTCGTCGGTGGTCAGCTTGGCGGCGCCTGCATACACGCCGCCCTCGTCATTGGGGCCAATACCGCCGGTCACCATCAAGCCAACGCCGCCACGGGCGCGCTCGGCAAAATAGGCCGCCATGCGTTCGAAACCGCCGGGTTTCTCTTCCAGGCCGGTGTGCATCGAACCCATCAGGGTACGGTTGCGCAAGGTGGTAAAACCCAGGTCCAACGGGGCCAGCAGGTGCGGGTAGGCAACAGCGGTCATGGTCAAGCTCCACAACGGATCATCACGGGACGTGGAAGGCTCGAATGGCCTGCCATCGGTTTATGTCCCACAGACTAAGAGGCGGTGGACGACGGCTCAATGACTGAAACTGACAACTTATTGATCCAAATGCACAGCGCCCCTTGGCAAGGCCGCCCATGCGCCCTACCCTAGTCGGCGAACCCTGCACACGGTCTGTTGTCTGTTCCCCCATGCGTAAACTTCTGATTTTCACCATCACCATGGCCCTGGTTGCCGCCATCGCCGCGTATCTGGTCTGGACCCAGGAGCGCCCCGTGGGGCATTACCTGTCGGACCTGCGTATCACACTGGCCGTCAACGAAGGCCTGCCTGCCGACCGTGGCAACTTGCTGGGCATCCAGCCGGAGTTGTTTCCCGCCGACTACCAGAGCCTGGAACGCCTGCACCTGAAGCTCGCGGCCTACCTGCAAAAAGCCCGTGACCAGGGGCTGATCAATGACAAGACTATCGTGGTGCTGCCCGAACATATCGGTACCTGGCTGATGCTCACCGGCGAAAAGAACGAGGTGTACCAGGCCCTCCACGCCAAAGAGGCGATGAATTGGCTGTCGGTCAGCAACCCGCTGCTGTTCGCCCGCGCCTGGATCAGTGCCACGGGCGACAACCGCACCGACGACGCCTACCTGCGCATGAAAGCCCAAGACATGGCGCGGGACTATCAGGTGTTGTTCGGCGGCCTGGCCAAGGAATTCGGCGTTACATTGGTGGCCGGTTCCATCACCCTGCCGAACCCGAGTGTGAGCCAGGGTCAACTGCAGGTCGGCCATGGCGCGCTGTATAACGCCAGCGTGGTATTTGCCGCCGATGGCTTGCCGATCGGCGACCCACAGCGCCAGCTCTACCCGATCTACGATGAACGCGGCTTTATCCAGCCCGGCGACGAAAACGTCGTCAGCGTGGTCGACACCCCGGCCGGGCGCCTGGGTGTGCTGGTCGGCAGCGACAGTTGGTACCCGGACAACTACCGCAAACTCAACGAGCAAGGTGCGCAGTTGATTGCAGTGCCGGCCTTTGTGCTCGGTCGCGATACCTGGGACCGCCCTTGGCGCGGGTTCAAAAGCGTGTCCACCCCGACCGAAATCAGCCTCAAGCCCGAAGAGCTCAGCGAGGGCGAGGCCTGGCGTCGGCTCACGCTGATCAGCCAGCCCCCCATCAGCCAGGCCAGCGCCGGCATGAGCGTGTTCCTGCGCGGGCAGTTCTGGGACCTGGGCACCGCCGGGCACAGCTTTCTCAGCAGCAATGGGCAAATCAGCGCCGATGGTGAAGCCCGTGGCGCACGCCTGTTGAATATCTGGCTGTGAAACCGGTCCGGCTGGGGGATCTGTCGGTGGGCTTCGTGCACACCCTGGCCGATGCCATCCACAGCCACGGCCTGGACCCACAGCCGCTGCTGCTGCAATACGGCCTCGACCCGGCGCGCCTCGCCGAGGCCGGCGCACGCTTGTCGATCCCACGCTACATGCGCCTGGGCCATGCGGCCATCCAGCTCACCGGCGACCCGGGCCTGGGCTTGCGCATGGGCCAGCTCAGCCGCTTGAGCCAGGCCGGGCTGGCCGGCGTCACCGCCGCCCAGGCGCCCAACGTACGCGAGGCGGCGCGCGCATTGACGCGCTTCGAGGCGCTGTACGGTTCCAATTATCGCGGGCAGTCGAGCTTTGTCGAAGATGCCGAAGGCGCCTGGCTGCGCTTCTATTCCATCAGCCCCTACAACGCCTACAACCGCTTTGTGGTGGACTCGATCATCGCTGGCTGGCTGCATCAATTGTCGAGCCTGGCCCAGCAACCGGTGCAAGCGCAGCGCATCGAAATCGAATTTGAAGCGCCGGACTACAGCGAAGACTACGAAGCGCTTGGAGACGTTCACTTCGGCGCCGACGCCAATCAATTGCGCCTCAACCAACACACCCTGGCGCTGCGCAACCCGCAGCACTGCCCAAGCACCTGGCAATTGCTGTTACAGCTGTGCGAAAGGGAATTGGAGCAGTTGACGCGCACCCGCAGCCTGCGCGAGCGCATTACCCGTTTGCTCGGGCCGATGCTCAATGGCGGCCGGGAACCCGACCTGGAAGAAGTGGCGGCACGCCTGAAGCTGCCCACCTGGACGCTGCGCCGCAAACTGGCCGAAGAAGGCACTCAGTTCCGCGCGATTCTCAACGATACCCGCCGCGACCTGGCCATGACCTACATTCGCGATACGGAATTGGCGTTCGGCGAGATCGCCTACCTGCTCGGTTTTGCCTCGGCCCAGGCGTTTCAACGGGCCTTCAGGCGATGGAACAACCAGACCCCAGGGGAATTTCGCCGCAGTCAGCGGCATTCCGCCTGAAGTCGGTCTTACAGCTCTGTTGCATCGTCAGCGGGTTCCAGCGGGTCCGACTCAATCGCGTGGTACTCGAGCAGTTCTTCCTGGTAATCGTCCATGCCGGACTCCTTCTTGATGTTAAAAGCGGCTGCTGATTAATGACCTGCACAGCCAGCCTAAAGTGCCGTCATGACGAAAAAATGTCGACGCCATGACGTTCCTGCGCTCAAGGTTTAAACGTAGCAGCGTTGCAGGGATTTAGCACCCGGCCATCGAGACACTATTGCAATCATTGCAATTGCAATCACATACAGATTTCCATTAGGGTAATGGCATTCGTCGCCAGGTGACCCTCTCCATGACCACCGCTACCGCACACGCCGCGCAGCTTTGCATCGACGCCTTGAGTGCTGCCACGCCCGCCAGCCGCTCACCGCTGTACACCGTGACAAGCATGGCCGACACCCTCGAATTCAGCCGTCAGGCCTGGGTGATCCGCGGCCAGTCACGCTCGCGGCGCGTGGGTCATTGGCCTAGTTGGTTCGCCCGTAATACCGTCGAAAAACCCTTGCTGTACCTGCACACTGCGCAGTCGTCGGCGCAGTTGAGTGCGCTGTCCGACGCCGCCCACCAGCGCGGCATCTTGTGCAACGACATCGAAAACCAACCCTCCCGGTGGCCCAAGGGTGCGCAGCCTTCCCTGCCGTTATGGCTCGCCACCCACCCGCGCTGCACGCCGTATGACCCGGCCTCCGGCGAGGAAGCCCGAGCGATTGTGCTGGCAGCGTTGCGTAGCCTGTATGTCGACGGCAAGCCCGGGTTCTATTACCTGGCCCTGCATGATCATGAAAGCGCGGCGCCCCTGAGTGAGCAGGACCGAGAAGCCGCACTCAAGGGCATGTACCGACTCCAACCTGACACCCCTGCGGATGTGCGCCTGCTCGGCTCAGGCCGGGCGCTTGAAGAGGTGCTGCAGGCCAGGCAGCTGTTGGAACAAGACTGGGACATCACCGCGCAACTGTGGAGCTGCCCCAGCTACACACGACTGGCCCGCGAGGCTGGCGCGGCTGAACGCTGGAATCGCCTGCACCCCGGGCTGTCCAAGCGCAGCTGCCATCTGCGCGATTGCCTGGCCGGGAATGCAGCTCCAGTGATTGCAGTGACCGGCTATCCGCAGGCGATTGTCGATCAGTTAGCGGCGCACGTGGATGCACGCTTTGTGGCGCTGGGCGCGGGGTCGGTGCAGGCGGCGGCGCCGAGTCGGTATTGGATCGTGGTAACGGCGCTCAGGGCATTGGCGGATGAAGGGCGGATCGACGCACGGCAGGTGCAGGCCGCGATGAATCGCTATGCAGTCGAATGCGCTGGACTGTAGGAGCCGGCTTGCCGGCTCCTACAAGGTTTTCGTGGGGCTTTAGGTTTTGCGGCGGCTGCGGGTCTGGACGCCGGCATCCATCGCCAGCCCGGCGGTGCGCTCCAGTGCGTCGGCAAAGCACTGGCGTTGCTCGGGATCGATCTGTGACAGGAACAGCTCATCCACCGTGCTTTCGTAGATCTTCCACATCTTTTTACGCAGCACCCGACCGGCCTCGGTGATCGAGGCAAACGCTGCGCGGCCGTCGCCGTCGGAGCGGGAACGCACCACCAGGCCGTCCTTTTCCAGGCGGTCGACCAGGCGGGTGAGGTTGTAGCGCTCGATGGCCAGCACATCGGCCAGTTCGTGCATGCGACGGGTACCGTCGGGGCCGCTTTCCAGGCCCCACAACGCGTCATACCAGGCATAGGGTGGCAGGCCCGCCTCTGCCAGGCGCCGCTCGATTTCGCGGATGACCGTCCTGTGGGCCCTGACAAAACGGAACCATACATCCGGCTCTTTCGACGACATGCAACACCATCCGGGCAATTTCAAGAAGGTTGCAATAGTAGCTCATCCCGCGCTAGATTCGGTCATGTAGTTGCAACTGCAATTACATTTGCCGGCACTCCCACAAGGAGCCCGCCACTTGAAATCCGCCTACCTTGGAGCCTCACATGACCCCGAACAACGCAGTCAGACGCGATGACGATCCACAGGAAACCCGCGAGTGGCTGGACTCCATCGAATCGGTGCTGTCCACCGAAGGCCGCCCGCGCGCCCACTACCTGATCGATCAGTTGCTGGATTTCGACGTGGCGCGGCATGGCGACTTCTACGGGCGGGTGACCACGCCCTACGTCAATACAATCCCGGTGGACCGTCAATTGCCCTACCCTGGCAACCTGGCCATCGAACGCCGTACCAATGCGTTTATCCGTTGGAACGCCATGGCAATGGTGTTGCGTGCAGGCAAACACTCAGGCGTCGGTGGGCACATCGCGACCTATGCGTCAGCCGCAGTGCTGTACGACGTAGGTTTTGATCACTTCTTCCGTGGCCGAACCGACAGCTTTGAGGGCGACCTGGTGTACATCCAGGGTCACTCCTCCCCCGGCATCTACGGCCGCGCCTACCTGGAAGGCCGCATCAGCGAAGCGCAACTCGACAACTTCCGCCGCGAGGCCGGTGGCGACGGTATTTCGTCCTACCCACACCCACGGCTGATGCCGGACTTCTGGCAATTCCCTACCGTGTCCATGGGCCTCGGCCCCATCACCGCCGCTTACCAGGCGCGCTTTATGCGCTACCTGGAATTGCGCGGCCTCAAGCAACACCAGGGACGCAAGGTCTGGGCCTTCCTCGGTGATGGTGAAATGGATCAGCCGGAATCCCTGGCCGCCATTTCCCTGGCCGGGCGCGAGAAACTCGACAACCTGATCTTCGTGGTCAACTGCAACCTGCAACGCCTGGACGGCCCCGTGCGCGGCAACGCCAAGGTGATCCAGGAGTTCGAAAGCCTGTACCGCGCCGCCGGCTGGAACGTGATCAAAGTGATCTGGGGCAGTGGCTGGGACGCGCTGCTGGACAAAGACCAAAGCGGCCTGCTGCGCCAACGCATGATGGAATGCGTGGACGGCGACTATCAGAACTACAAGTCACAGAACGGCGCCTATGTACGCGAACATTTCTTCGGCAAGTACCCGGAATTACTCGCGTTGGTTGCGGACATGTCCGACGACGAAATCTGGAAACTCTCACGGGGTGGACACGACCCGGACAAGGTCTACAACGCCTATGCGGCTGCCGTGCGCCATGGCGGCCAGCCCACTGTGATCCTGGCGAAAACCGTCAAGGGCTTCGGCATGGGTGAGGCCGGCGAAGGCCAGAACATCAACCATCAATTGAAGAAAATGGGCGCCGATGCGGTTAGAGCATTCCGCGATCGTTTCGACCTGGACGTCGCGGACGACCAACTCGCCGACATCCCCTACCTCAAGCCCGCGGCCGACAGCGAAGAAGCCCGCTACTTCGCCGCTCGCCGCCAGGCCCTGGGCGGCTACGTACCGGCGCGCCACAGCGTGGTCGAACCCTTGCAGATCCCCGAACTGGCCGCCTTCGCCACCCAGCTCAAGGACACCGGCGAACGGGCAATCTCCACCACCATGGCCTTTGTGCGCATCCTTGGCACCCTGCTCAAGGACCCGCACCTGGGCAAACTGATCGTGCCCATCGTGCCGGATGAGTCGCGTACCTTCGGAATGGAAAGCCTGTTCCGTCAGATCGGCATCCACTCGGCCGTAGGCCAGCTCTACACCCCGCAGGACGCAGGGCAACTGAGCTACTACAAGGAAAGCAAGGACGGACAGATCATGCAGGAAGGCCTGAATGAATCCGGCGCCATTTCCTCATGGATCGCGGCGAGTACGTCCTACAGCAACCACGCTGTGATGACCGTGCCGTTCTATATTTTCTATTCGATGTTCGGCTTCCAACGCGTTGGCGACCTCGCCTGGGCGGCAGGCGATGCGCGGGCGCGCGGCTTCCTGCTGGGGGCCACGGCAGGCCGCACCACGCTGATGGGCGAAGGCTTGCAGCATGACGATGGGCACAGCCATATCCTGTCGTCAGTGATCCCTTGCTGCGTGTCCTACGACCCGACGTTTGCCTACGAGCTGGCGGTAATCATTCGCGAGGGCATGCGGCGGATGTACGTGCAGCAAGAGGACATTTACTACTACATCACCTTGCTGAACGAAAACTACCCGCACCCGGCAATGCCCGAAGGTGTGGAGGACGGCATTCTCAAGGGTATGTACCGGCTCAGTGCCAGCACGCAGGCCCAGGTGCAACTGATGGGCAGCGGCTCAATCCTGCGCGAAGTGATTGCGGCGGCCGAGTTGCTGCACAAGGACTTCGGCATCCACAGTAATGTATGGAGCACAACCAGCCTCACCGAGTTGCGCCGTGACGGGCATGCCGTGGAGCGCTGGAACCTGCTGCACCCGCAGAGCGAGCCAAGGGTGAGCTACGTGGAGCACTGCCTGGCCAGTGAAACAGGGCCGGTGGTGGTGGCGACGGACTACATGAAGCTGTTTGCCGATCAGATTCGCCCCTTCGTTCCCGGCCGGCGCTTTGTGGCGCTGGGCACGGACGGTTTTGGGCAATCGGACACCCGTGAAACCCTGCGGGCGTTCTTCGAAGTGGACCGGCATTTCATCGCGCTGGCGGCCTTGAAGGCCTTGGCGGATGACGGCGTGATCGGACGCGAGAAAGTCAGTGAAGCGATCAGCCGCTACGGGATCAACGTCGACAAGGTCGACCCCGTAGCAGTCTGAGTTACTGCGCAGGCGTCGGCAGGGGCGGAATCGCTTCTGTCGGCGCAGGCAAGTCCGGGTTGCTGGTGGCCGGTGCGGGTTCTGCCTGCGGCGCAATCGGCGCGGCCTCGGCAGGTGGCGTGACGGGCTGGGAGACAGGCTGCGGGGCGGCAGGCTCTTCCTTCGGCGGCTCGACTTTCTCGGTAGCCGGGGCGGCCTTGGGTTCCGGCACCCCCAGCTCGGCTTTCGGTTGCTCGGGGATATGCTCGGCCTTCTTCACTTCCTGTGGCAGGAACACATCAACCAGCGAAAAATAACGCTCGTAGAATTTCGGCGCCGAAACGGTCTCGCTCGCCACCTTCACCATCGAGTCATCGGTGGAGCCGATCGGCATCGACACCGAACCCAACACCCCAACCCCCAGGCTCGCGGAGTTGTTGACCTTCTTCAGCGCATAGCGATCCTGCAAGGCGTTGGCGAACATCGTCGAATGGTTGGTGCCTTTGCCATCATCGGCACACACCACGTTGAAGCTGATCTGCAAGTGGGTTTCGCCGGTCTGCTGGAAGCTCTTGTTACCCACGACCAGTTTCGGGTCGCTGCTGGTGATGATGTAGCCCTGGCTCAGCAAGGCGCGCCGTGCGGCTTCACACGCGGCGACGTCAGTCACCGGGTAATCCCGGGAAAACGTACCGGAGTCGTCGAAATTCTCATGTTCATAAATAGCGGTCTTGGGTGACGAGCAGCCCGCGGCGCCCGCCAACACCAGCGCCAACCCGAGGCTACGCAAGTGAAATGATGTCGACATTGAAAATCCTGAGGAAAACGGTCCGGGCGGTATTGTGCAACAGAACGAGGCCTTGGCGCGCGCATTCCTGTCGGTAAAACGTCACAGCCTTAGATTGCACCACTCGCAGGAAAAAGCCCTGCGCACATATGCTCAATAAACACGCGCAATTTGACCGAGGCATGGCGACTTGATGGCCATAACAGCCAGAAACTGCCCCGATGTTCCAGGTGGTCATCCAGCACCCGTTGCAGGCGCCCGTCGGCAACGGCCTGATTGACCATGTAGTCCGGCAGGCAGGCGATCCCCAGCCCTTCATGCACCACGTGGTTGAGGGACTCGATGGTGGTACTGACCAACGGGGCGCGCAAGACAGGTTCCGAGGCGCCGGCAGCCAGGCGCAACGGCCAGGGCTCCAGCTTGCCCGTGGCGCAGAACTTGTGACGCAGGCAGGCATGCTCGCTCAACTGCTGCGGCAGTCGCGGGGTGCCATGCTCGCGGAAATAGGCCGGGGTGCCCACCACTACCAACTGGTAATGCCCCAGGTGACGCGCCATAAGGCGCGAATCTTCCGGCTTGCCCGTGCGAATCACCGCGTCGAAACCTTCTTCGATCACGTCCACCATGCGGTCGGAGAAATCCACATCCAACTCGATCTCCGGGTAAGCCCGCATGAAATCGCTGAGCACCGGCATTAACAAGCCGCGCACTTGCGGCACGCTGATGCGCAACTTGCCTCGGGGCGTGGCGCTGGCCTCTGTCAGTTCGCGCTCGGCGGCTTCGACTTCGGCCAGGATACGCCGCGAACGCTCAAGGAACAGCGCTCCCTCGCTGGTCAAGGTGATGCTGCGGGTGCTGCGGTGAAACAGCCGCACGCCCAGGCGCTCTTCCATCCGCGCGATGCTCTTGCCGACGGCCGACGATGACACACCCAGTACACGCCCTGCGAGGGTGAAGCTGCGCGTCTCCGCCACCTGCACGAATACCGAAAGGCTGCCCAAGTTGTCCATGATCTCTCACAATGATTACGGACGCCTACGTCCGATAAGTTCGGAACCTTAGCCTGTTTTTCCGCGGACAACAGCCCCCTACTCTGCCTGCTTGCCCTTTTGCATGGATAGAGTGTGATGACTTCCCTCACCGATTCCCCCGTGACCGCTCAAAAAGACACCCTGCCGCTGGGTGGTTTGCTGGCCTTGGCCAGTGCCGGTTTTATTACCATCCTTACCGAAGCCATGCCCGCCGGCCTGCTGCCGCAAATGGGCGAAGGCCTGGGCGTGTCGCCCGCACTGGTTGGCCAACTGGTGACGCTGTATGCCCTGGGCTCACTCGTCGCCGCCATCCCGCTGACGCTGTTGACGCGCGGCTGGCGCCGCCGGCCGTTGTTGCTGGTGGCCATTGGCGGCTTCGCCCTGGTCAACAGCGTGACCGCGCTTTCCAGCCACTATGGGCTGACCCTGGTGGCGCGCTTCTTTGCCGGCGTGTTCGCCGGGCTGCTGTGGGCATTGCTGGCGGGGTATGCCAGCCGGATGGTCGCGCCACACCTGCAAGGTCGAGCCATTGCAGTGGCGATGCTGGGCGCCCCGCTGGCGCTGTCGTTGGGTGTGCCCGCAGGTACGTTTCTTGGCGCCGCCGTTGGCTGGCGCCTGAGCTTTGCACTCATGACCGGCCTGACGCTGTTGCTGTTGATAGGGGCGCGTCTGCAACTGCCGGATTTCGCCGGCGAACAGGCCGGAAAACGCTTGGCCCTGCATCAAGTGCTGAGCTTGCCGGGTATTCGTCCGGTGCTGTGGGTGACCTTTACCTACGTACTGGCCCACAACATTCTCTACACCTACATCGCCCCATTGCTGGTGCCCGCGGGCATTGCCGCCGACATCGACCGCGTGCTGCTGGTGTTCGGCCTCGCCGCGCTGTTGAGCATCTGGCTGGCCGGTGTGTTGATTGACCGGTGGTTGCGTGCACTGCTGTTGATCAGTTGCGCGCTGTTTGGTTTAGTCGCCTTGGCCCTGGCGTTCTGGATGAACCTGCCAGCGGTGATCTACCTCACCGTGGCGTTATGGGGCCTGGCGTTCGGCGGCCTGCCGGCCCTGCTGCAAACGGCGCTGGCCAAATCGGCCGGCGAGTCAGCTGACGCCGCGCAATCGATGCTGGTGACCGTGTGGAACCTGGGCATCGCAGGCGGCGGCCTGGTGGGTGGTGTGTTGCTCCAAGGCTGGGGCGTCGGCGCATTTGCCTGGGCGGTTGTGCTGCTGATGCTACTGGCCCTGGCCGGCGCGTCACAGGCGGCGCCCCAACAACTGGCCCGGCCACCCTTCAAGGTCGAACGTTGAAATACGCTGATACCCGCACGCCTCGTAAAAACGCACCAGGTCGCCCGTGCCGCCGGCGTAACAGTCCACGCGCAGGCGGTTGACCCCGGCAGCGCGGGCACGCTCATCGGCGAAAGCCAACAGCTGCCGACCCAACCCACGCGCACGGGCATCACGTGCGGCGATCAGCAAACGCACATAGACTTCCGGCTCAGACGCCGGCGGCACGTAAGGCATGGGCTCGCCCAGCACGAGTGCCGCCAGCACCCGTCCTTCAGGCGTTTCAACCACCCAGGCACCAGGCATGCCACACGCGTCCGTGACTTGCGCGACCCGCCGGGGCAATGCGGACCAGGGCTCGGTGCCCCATTGAGCGTTATTACCCATCCCGACAAACCAGGCAATTACCTCGTCAAACACCTGCAGCACGGCCGGGGCATCCGCTGCGCTGGCACGACGGATCACCCAGCCTTCTTTTCCTTGAATAGACACGCTTGAGACTCCTGGGTCGGCGATAACGAATGCCCAGTCTAGCGCACATAAAAAAGCCCCCGGACTTTTCAGGCCGGGGGCTTTTTGTTCAAACCAACATCAGAACTTCTTGATGTCAGCCTTGGTTTCCAGCTGCTTGCGGTAGGCCGCGAAGTCCTGCTGGCCCACGCGGGAGGCGAGGAAGCGGCGGTATTGCGCCTTTTCTTCGTCCGTTGGGGCAACGGCTTCGTTGACGCCGTTCAAGCGCACGATCACTAGGCTACCGTCAGCCAGGGTCACGGTGGTGAAGGTCGGCTTGTCCTTGGCCGCAGGCTTGGGCATGCGGAACAGGGCTTGCAGCACGGCCGGGTCGATCGCTTCCTGGCTACGGGTAGCCGCTTCAGTGACCTTCCATGCCTGGCCGTCGACCGGCTGGTTCAGCGGGGTCTTGCCATCACGCAGGCTGGCGATCAACTCGTCAGCGTGGGCCTTGGCGGCCGCGCTGGCGCGTTCCTTGGCCATCTGGGTGCGAATCGCCGCTGCAACGCTTTCCAGCGGCAGTTGCGAAGGCTTCAGGTGCTCTTTGGCACGCAGCACGATGATGGTTTCCGGGTCCAGCTCGATGGCGGTGCTGTTGGCCCCCTCATCCAGGACTTCCGGGCTGAACGCAGCGGTGACCACGGCACGGTTGGCCGCGACACCTTCGCCACCGTCACGGCCAAATGGCGCGGAGGTGTGAACGGTCAGCTTCAGGTCGGACGCTGGCTGGGCCAGGTCGGAGGCTTCGAATGCCGCATCTTCCAATTGCTTGGTCGCTTCGACAAAACGCTGCTCGACCTGCTGGGTCTTGAGCTCTTTGGTCAGCTTGTCTTTCAGGCTGGCAAACGTCGGCACTTGGGGTGCTTCAACGCCCAACAGCTTGATCAAGTGCCAACCGAAGGTGCTGCGCACCGGCGCCGAGACCTGGTCCTTGTTCAACGCGTACAAGGCGGCTTCGAAGTCCGGATCGTAGACGCCAGGGCCGGCGAAGCCCAGGTCGCCGCCACTGTTGGCCGAACCTGGATCCTGGGAGAACTCCTTGGCCAGGGCTTCGAACTTCTCACCTTTGGCCAGGCGTGCCTGGATTTCTTCGATCTTGGCCTTGGCTTGCGCGTCGGTGACCTTGTCGTTGACTTCAATCAGGATGTGCGCGGCACGACGCTGTTCAGCGAGGTTGGCGGTTTCTTTCTGATAGGCAGCCTGCAGCTCATCGTCCTTCACGGTAACCTGGTCGAAGAAGGAAGACTTCTTCAGTTCCAGATAGTCGATGACCACTTGATCAGGGGTCATGAACTCTTTGGCGTGCTGGTCGTAGTAAGCCTTGACCTCGTCGTCGGTAAGTTTCACCGCCGCAGGGTTGGCCTTGATGTTGACGGTGGCGAAGTCGCGAGTCTGTTTTTCCAGACGGGCGAATGCCAGCACTTCGGAATCGGTGACGAAACCGCTGCCGGCAATACCTGCGCGAACCTGGCCGATCAGCATTTCCTGGGTCAGCATCTGCCGGAACTGCAGGCGGCTGTAGCCCAACTGACGAGTGACCTGGTCAAAACGGTCGGCGTTGAACTTGCCGTCCACCTGGAATTCCGGCGTCTGCAGGATCACTTGGTCCAGCGCGGCTTCAGAGAAGCCAAACTTGGAATCGGCGGCGCCTTGCAGCAGCAGCTTGCGATCGATCAGGCCCTTGAGGGCCGCTTCGCGCAGCAGTTTTTCGTCCAGCAGGGAAGCATCGAAATCCTTGCCCAGCTGTTGCATCAGCTGGCGACGTTGCATGTCGACGGCCTGGCTCAATTCGGTCTGGGTGATTTCTTCACCGTTGACCTTGGCCACGTCCTGCTTACTGTTACCCGAAGCCTGGAAAATGGCTTCGATACCGGTGAACGCCATCAATGCGACGATGATCCCGATAATGGTCTTGGCAATCCAGCCTTGTGAATTGTCCCTGATATTTTGCAGCATGCGTCCCCCAGAAACGGTTGAACTTCAAAAATAGGCAACCGTGGAGCGTGGGTAGAGTCCGGATAGAAGAAAGGCGCATCCGAGGATGCGCCTTCTCGTAACTGGCGGAGCGGACGGGGGTTTGAACCCACACCCCCGGCGTGGCGACCCGATGGATACGTGGGTCATCTGCCGCTCCGCTGCCAGGTCGAACCTGCGTTCGACCCGGGTAGGCAAAGGCTAGATCGAAGCTTAGTTAACGGCTTCTTTCAGGGCTTTACCGGCTTTGAAACCTGGTTTCTTGGCAGCAGCGATTTGCAGTGCTTTGCCAGTCTGTGGGTTGCGGCCAGTGCGAGCTGGGCGGTCAGTCACAGAGAAAGTACCGAAGCCTACCAGTACCACGGAGTCGCCGGCCTTCAGAGCGCCAGTGACGGATTCGATTACTGCATCCAGCGCACGGCCAGCAGCAGCTTTCGGGATATCAGCGGATGCAGCGATAGCATCAATCAGTTCCGACTTGTTCACTCTAAGTCCCCTTATATATCTATTGAGTATGATTCTAAGTTTTTTGGTGAAAGCAAAAACCAGTGCTGAATGGCCTACAGACACTTAAGAGCCGCTTTATAACAAGGGCTCTAAAAAGCTGTCAAGGAAGCCACCAGGCTTTAACGCATTAATGCGTGCTAATTCTTTCCTTGGAATCAGACTCGCGTTTTTCGTCCTTTGCAACTATCTCCGGAGCCACATCCGGCAAGGGCTCCGGCGCGTATTGCAGCGCAATTTGCAGGACCTCGTCAATCCATTTAACCGGTTTAATCTGAAGATCTTGCTTGATATTGTCCGGAATTTCCTTCAAGTCGCGAACATTCTCTTCAGGAATGATCACGGTCTTGATACCACCGCGGTGTGCAGCAAGCAATTTCTCTTTCAGGCCACCGATAGCCAATACCTGGCCACGCAGGGTAATTTCCCCGGTCATGGCAACATCGGCGCGCACCGGAATGCCGGTCAATGCCGACACCAGGGCCGTGCACATGCCTACGCCAGCGCTAGGGCCGTCTTTCGGGGTCGCCCCTTCCGGCATGTGGATGTGAGTGTCGTGCTTCTCGTGGAAGTCCAGGGGGATCCCCAGGCTCCGGGCGCGGCTGCGCACCACGGTCTGCGCGGCCGTGATGGATTCGACCATCACGTCACCGAGGGAACCGGTCTTGATCAGCTGGCCCTTGCCCGGGATCACCGCGGCTTCGATGGTCAGCAACTCGCCGCCCACCTGGGTCCACGCCAGGCCAGTCACCTGACCGACCTGATCCTGCTGCTCGGCCAGGCCATAGCGGAATTTCCGCACGCCCAGGAAGTGCTCAAGGGAGTCGGCCGTGACCTTCACCGAGAAGCGTTTTTCCAGTGCATGTTCCTTGACCGCTTTGCGGCAGATCTTCGCGATCTGGCGCTCCAGGCCCCGTACACCGGCCTCGCGGGTGTAATAGCGCACGATGTCGCGGATCGCCTCGACCTCGAACTCGATCTCACCTTTCTTCAAGCCATTGGCCGAAGTCTGCTTGGGCGCAAGGTATTTGACGGCGATGTTGATCTTCTCGTCTTCGGTGTAACCCGGCAGACGAATCACCTCCATCCGGTCCAGCAGGGCTGGCGGAATGTTCATGGAGTTGGAGGTGCACAGGAACATTACGTCGGACAGGTCGTAGTCGACCTCCAGGTAATGGTCGTTGAAATTGTGGTTCTGCTCGGGGTCGAGCACTTCCAGCAAGGCAGAGGCCGGATCGCCACGCATGTCGCTGCCCATTTTGTCGATTTCATCAAGCAGGAACAGCGGGTTGCGCACGCCCACTTTTGTCATCTTTTGAATCAATCTTCCTGGCATCGAACCGATGTAAGTTCGGCGATGACCACGGATTTCCGCTTCATCGCGTACACCACCGAGGGCCATGCGCACGAATTTACGGTTGGTGGCGTTGGCAATCGACTCGGCCAGGGAGGTTTTACCTACACCAGGCGGGCCGACCAGGCACAACACCGGACCACGAATTTTCTTCACGCGCTTTTGCACGGCGAGGTATTCGAGGATGCGTTCTTTGACTTCTTCCAGGCCGTAGTGGTCAGCGTCGAGGATGTCTTCAGCGCGCGCCAGGTCCAGGCGTACCTTGGTCTGGGCCTTCCACGGCACCTGCACCAGCCAGTCGATGTAAGAACGCACCACGGTGGCTTCGGCCGACATCGGCGACATTTGCTTGAGCTTGTTCAGCTCGGCGGTGGCCTTGGTCAGGGCGTCTTTCGGCAGGCCGGCGGCATCGATGCGCTTTTTCAGCTCTTCGATTTCGTTGTGGCCTTCCTCGCTGTCGCCGAGCTCCTTCTGAATGGCCTTCATCTGCTCATTCAGGTAGTACTCGCGCTGGCTGCGCTCCATTTGTTTCTTCACGCGACCACGGATGCGCTTCTCGACCTGCAGCAGGTCGATTTCAGCGTCCAGCAGCGCCAGCACATGTTCAACACGGGCCGACAGGTCGATGATTTCGAGGATGTCTTGCTTCTGCTCGATTTTCAGCGCCATGTGCGCGGCCATGGTGTCGACCAGGCGACTTGGCTCATCGATGCTGTTAAGGGAGGACAAGACTTCAGCCGGGACTTTCTTGCCCAACTGCACATACTGCTCAAATTGCGAAAGCAGGCTGCGTACAAATACTTCTGACTCGCGCTCCGGAGCCTCGACTTCGTCGATCAGCGCCACTTCAGCGCGCAGGTGGCCATCCACCTCCATGAAGCGTTCGACCGCGCCGCGCTGTTCACCTTCCACCAGCACCTTGACGGTGCCATCGGGCAGCTTGAGCAATTGCAGCACGGTAGCAATGGTACCGACGCGATACAGGGCGTCTTCGCCTGGATCATCATCAGCAGGATTTTTCTGGGCCAACAGCAGGATCTGCTTGTCGCCCGTCATCGCGGCCTCGAGGGCTTCGATAGACTTCTCGCGCCCCACGAACAGCGGGATAACCATGTGCGGATAGACGACGACATCACGCAACGGCAGGAGAGGCAATTCGATGGTTGTCTTCATGATTTCGCCTCTATGACAGTTGAAAAGTAAGCTTGAAACCAAGATGGGGGCTGCATGCAAAAAAAACAAGCTTATTGCCAGCAGTTAAACGCAGTAAACGCTCTGGCGTAAAAAACGCCGTAAAAACAAAGGGGCCCCTGGAGGCCCCTTTGTTCATACCGACACTGCGAAACGCTTACGCGTCTGGCGCAGCCTTGGCAGCCGGCTCACTGTTTTCGTAGATATACAGTGGCTTGGACTTACCTTCTATAACGCTTTCGTCGATCACCACTTTACTCACCTCGGACTGCGAGGGGATCTCGTACATGGTGTCGAGCAGCACGCCTTCAAGAATCGAACGCAGGCCACGTGCACCGGTCTTGCGCTCCAGTGCCCGCTTGGCCACTGATTTGAGTGCGTCGGTACGGAACTCGAGGTCTACACCTTCCATCTCGAACAACTTGGCGTATTGCTTGGTCAGGGCGTTTTTCGGCTCGGTGAGGATCTGGATCAGAGCCGCCTCATCCAATTCGTCCAACGTCGCGAGGACCGGCAGACGGCCAACGAATTCCGGGATCAAACCGAACTTGACCAGATCGTCAGGCTCGACTTCACGCAGGGACTCGCCCACCTTCTTGCCTTCTTCCTTGCTGCGCACTTCTGCACTGAAACCAATGCCACCACGGGTGGAACGCTGCTGGATCACTTTTTCCAGACCGGAGAACGCACCGCCACAGATGAACAGGATGTTGCGAGTATCAACCTGAAGGAATTCCTGCTGCGGGTGCTTACGGCCGCCTTGTGGCGGTACGGAAGCAACCGTGCCTTCGATCAGTTTCAACAGGGCCTGCTGCACGCCTTCACCGGAAACGTCCCGGGTGATCGACGGGTTGTCCGACTTGCGCGAGATCTTGTCGATCTCGTCGATGTAGACAATACCCATCTGGGCTTTCTCTACGTCGTAGTCGCACTTCTGCAGCAGTTTCTGAATGATGTTCTCGACGTCTTCACCCACGTAGCCAGCCTCAGTGAGGGTGGTGGCGTCGGCGATGGTGAACGGAACGTTCAGTAGGCGAGCGAGGGTTTCTGCAAGCAGGGTTTTACCCGAACCTGTAGGACCGATCAGCAAGATGTTGCTCTTGCCGAGTTCAACTTCGTCGCCTTTCTTGTCACGCTGGTTCAAGCGCTTGTAGTGGTTGTACACCGCTACGGCCAGAACCTTCTTTGCACGCTCTTGACCAATCACGTACTGGTCAAGGATGCCGCTGATTTCTTTAGGCGAAGGCAATTTATGCGCACTGCTTTCGGCCTGGGCTTCCTGCACCTCCTCGCGGATGATGTCATTGCACAGGTCGACGCATTCGTCGCAGATAAACACCGAGGGGCCGGCAATCAATTTGCGTACTTCATGCTGGCTTTTGCCACAGAAGGAGCAATAGAGCAGCTTGCCGTTGTCCTCGCCGTTGCGGGTGTCAGTCATTCGTTCGATCCAAATCCGATAGGCTTGCAACACAAGATGAAGGCTTATGCGGGCTTTTTCAAGCCCGCCAGTGGTCGGCATGCCGACCAGCCCTATTTTGAGCAGCTTATATTAAGCGGGGCGCTGACTGATCACTGCGTCGATCAGCCCATATTCCTTGGCCGCTTCGGCACTCATGAAGTTGTCGCGATTGGTATCGCGCTCGATTTCTTCCAGGGTACGCCCGCTGTGCTTGGCCATCAGCGTGTTGAGACGCTCACGAATGAACAGGATTTCCTTGGCGTGGATTTCGATATCCGAAGCCTGGCCCTGGAAACCGCCCAATGGCTGGTGAATCATCACGCGCGAGTTTGGCAGGCAGAAACGCTTGCCTTCGGCACCTGCGGTCAGCAGGAACGCGCCCATGCTGCAGGCCTGGCCGATGCAGGTGGTCGATACGTTCGGCTTGATGAACTGCATGGTGTCGTAGATCGACATGCCTGCAGTGACCGAACCGCCTGGGGAGTTGATGTAGAGATGGATGTCCTTGTCCGGGTTTTCCGCTTCAAGGAACAGCAGCTGCGCACAGATCAGGTTGGCCATGTAGTCCTCTACGGGGCCCACCAGAAAGATCACTCGCTCCTTGAGCAGGCGCGAGTAGATGTCGTAGGCGCGTTCGCCACGAGCGGACTGCTCGACAACCATCGGGACCAGGCCGCCAGCGGCCTGGATATCAGAGTTCTGCTGAATATAGGAATTACGGAACATGCTCTGCAGTTACTCCCAAATAGTCATGTCTTGAAAACGCATAAGCCAGCGCGAGGCTGGCTTATGGTTGAATTTTCCAACGAGTTGGACAATCAGTCGGCTTGTGCTGCTTCCGCCGGTTTGACTGCTTCTTCGTAAGAGACCGCTTTATCGGTCACCTTAGCCTTCTGCAGAACAGTATCCACAACTTGTTCTTCCAGCACAACCGAACGCACTTCGTTCAGTTGCTGATCGTTCTTGTAGTACCAAGCCACAACCTGCTCAGGCTCCTGGTAGGCCGAGGCCATTTCCTGGATCATTTCGCGAACGCGGTCTTCGTCAGGCTTGAGGTCGAACTGCTTGACCACTTCAGCCACGATCAGGCCCAGCACGACGCGGCGCTTGGCTTGCTCTTCGAACAGCTCGGCCGGCAGTTGGTCAGGCTTGATGTTGCCACCAAACTGCTGAACAGCTTGAACGCGCAGGCGATCCACTTCGTTGGACAGCAGAGCCTTAGGCACTTCGATCGGGTTGGCGGCCAGCAGACCGTCCATGACCTGGTTCTTGACCTTGGACTTGATGGCCTGACGCAGCTCGCGCTCCATGTTCTTGCGAACTTCGGTGCGGAAGCCTTCGATACCGGTTTCCTTGATGCCGAATTGGGCGAAGAATTCTTCGTTCAGCTCTGGCAGCTTAGGCTCGGACACGCTGTTGACGGTCACGGTGAACTCGGCGGCTTTGCCAGCCAGGTCCAGGTTCTGGTAGTCAGCAGGGAAAGTCAGGTTCAGAACGCGCTCTTCGCCAGCCTTGGCGCCAACCAGGCCGTCTTCGAAGCCCGGAATCATGCGGTTGGAACCCAGCACCAGCTGAGTGCCCTTGGCGGAGCCGCCAGCGAACACTTCGCCGTCAACCTTGCCAACGAAATCGATGTTCAGCTGGTCTTCGTTCTGGGCAGCACGGTCGGCCACTTCGAAACGAGTGTTCTGCTTGCGCAGGATTTCCAGCATGTTGTCCAGGTCCGAATCAGCCACTTCGGCGCTCAGGCGCTCGATGGCGATACCGTCGAAACCGGCCACTTCAAACTCAGGGAACACTTCGAATACGGCAACGTATTCCAGGTCTTTGCCAGCTTCCAGGGACTTAGGCTCGATCGACGGCGAACCAGCCGGGTTCAGCTTGTGCTCAACGACCGCTTCGTAGAAGGAAGCCTGGATCACGTCACCCACAGCTTCCTGGCGCGCATCGGCACCAAAACGGCGCTTGATTTCGCTCATTGGCACTTTGCCTGGACGGAAACCAGCGATCTTGGCCTTTTGGGCAGTCTGCTGCAGACGCTTGTTGACCGCAGTCTCGATGCGCTCAGCCGGCACGGTGATGCTCAGGCGACGCTCGATAGCAGTAGTATTTTCAACAGAAACTTGCATGGATATTCCTCGTTGCACAGACGTTAGCCGGCCATTTCCGACCCCAATCAAGGGCATGCATTCTAGTGGGTCAAACTCAAGAAGTCACCCTACTGGAAATACGCCCGAAAACAGCCGGCAATTTATCGGTACGAAGGCACTGACGCACCCCGCCCCGGTGACAAATACAGCCCATCACGCCAGGGCTCTGCGCCGCCCCTTCTATATATAGAAGAAGTCGTCATCCATCTCCCTGACGGCCAACCCCTGAGACAGGCTGGCAGGCAGTGCGGCATCATCGAGATACATAAATACGACGAAACGCCCTGCCAGTGCGACCCAATGACTGCGGCCGCGGAATATTAGAACCGCTAAAACCAAAAAAGGCGCCAGACTGTTAAATCTGGCGCCTTTCGAATATGGGGTGGACGAAGGGGATCGAACCCTCGACAACGGGAGTCACAATCCCGTGCTCTACCAACTGAGCTACGCCCACCATATTGCGTTAACAAAGAAACCAAACCACTTCTTCTTTGTTGAGCCCTACCCTGTTTTTCAACGGGGCCAAGCTTTATTTGGTGCGGATGAAGAGACTCGAACTCTTACGCCTCGCGGCGCTGGAACCTAAATCCAGTGTGTCTACCAATTCCACCACATCCGCGCTTGAAGCTCTTAAAGCAAAGGCGCCAGACGATTAATCTGGCGCCTTTTAAAAATATGGGGTGGACGAAGGGGATCGAACCCTCGACAACGGGAGTCACAATCCCGTGCTCTACCAACTGAGCTACGCCCACCATATAGCGCTACTTGTGCCAAAGCTGCCTAATGGCGCACCCGGCAGGACTCGAACCTGCGACCATCCGCTTAGAAGGCGGATGCTCTATCCAGCTGAGCTACGGGCGCCTGATTAATCTGTACTCTTGGAGGATTACAAACTAAGTGCTTCCAGCCTTGCAGAACAACACGCCATTCTGCTCGACCTTCTTAACCAGTGCTAGGCTGTGCCCGACAAGTGCGACGAATAGTATAGACGCCCTCGAAACCCGTCAAATCTTTTTTGAAAAAAACTGATTTTATTTAAGGGGTTAGGGCAATTTGCAGACCAAGCGCCTTTGCCCTCACGTCCTGGCATGCGAGAATGCGCGCACTTTTCTTCCCCCTCTCGATGGTTAATCACGCGTAATGACTGCACAACTTATCGACGGCAAATCAATCGCCGCCAGCCTGCGCCAGCAGATCGCCAAACGAGTCACCGAGCGCAGCCAGCAAGGCCTGCGCACGCCGGGCCTCGCGGTGATCCTGGTCGGCAGCGATCCTGCCTCTCAGGTTTATGTCTCGCACAAGCGTAAAGACTGTGAAGAGGTCGGCTTTATTTCCAAGGCCTACGACTTGCCTTCCGAGACCACCCAGCAGGCCCTTACCGACCTGATCGACGGCCTCAACGACGATCCGGCGATCGACGGCATCCTGCTCCAATTGCCACTGCCCGAGCACCTGGACGCCTCCAAACTGCTGGAGCGCATTCGCCCGGACAAGGATGTCGATGGTTTCCACCCTTATAATGTCGGCCGCCTGGCCCAGCGTATCCCGCTGCTGCGCCCGTGCACCCCGAAAGGCATCATGACCCTGCTGGAAAGCACTGGTGTCGACCTGTACGGCCTCGACGCCGTGGTCGTCGGCGCGTCCAACATCGTCGGTCGCCCGATGGCCATGGAACTGCTTCTGGCCGGCTGCACCGTGACCGTCACCCACCGCTTTACCAAGGACCTTGCCGGCCACGTTGGCCGCGCTGACCTGGTGGTCGTCGCCGCCGGCAAGCCGGGCCTGGTCAAGGGTGAGTGGATCAAGGAAGGCGCCATCGTCATCGACGTAGGCATCAACCGCCAGGACGACGGCAAGCTGGTCGGCGACGTGGTGTACGAAACTGCCCTGCCCCGCGCCGGCTGGATCACTCCAGTGCCAGGCGGTGTCGGCCCGATGACCCGCGCCTGCCTGCTTGAGAACACCTTGTACGCCGCCGAAACCCTGCACGATTAATAACCAGGCGTACTGAAAAAGCCCTGCTTTATCGCAGGGCTTTTTATTGCCCGCAATAAAACCTGTTTTTTCTTAGTTTTTAAGCACTTTCGTCCGGTTCTAGAAGAACATTCGACAGTTTCTGATCCATACTCCTAATATTAATTTTGTGTTTTCCAGAGTTTTACAAAGTAGCAAGGCCCAGCAAATACAGGGCCTTTCCTACTTTGGGATACACACCATTCGATAGCGGAACGCGGTCAGTGGTACAAAAATTGGTACGAGATCCCCCCCTCCCACGGCGTCCTGCCGACCGAACACAACTGCCCAAAGAACCGACTGCTAAGCTCTTCACTCCGCCAGAGGAACGCCTATGCCAAACTCAGACCTACTCCCCTCCCTTCTATCCAAGCTCTACGAAAACCAGCTGGCCCTTGAGGCTTCCATCATGGAGCTATCGAACTGGGTTGAGCAGCGTGGCTCCGCTGAGGTCGCAGAAAATATTCGGGGTGCGCTGCATACCATCGACGACAACGAAGAGTTCATCAAGCTTACACTGGCCGTGCTCATGTCTCCTGACGGATAGCCTCCCGTCGCCTCAAATCGCACACCGGACAAACCTCCATTACTGTATGCATATACAGTATTTGAGTTAATCCACTATGAATATCGACGAAGACACCTCCGCGTGGCTTGGCTGCCCCACACCCCTCGAAATGTACCAACACCAGTGCGCCCTGCTTGAGGACGAGCTCATCGAGACTGAATCGATGCTCAGAAAGGCGCGGGCCAACATCGCAGGCCTGGTGCAGATGAATGACCTGCTCGCCACCGGAAAGGCATCAGCAGAGGCGGCTCTCAGAGAAGCCATCGAGCGCGGTTCAGCCGTGACCAATCAGGCGCCTGACAATGTGAGCTTCCGTCCCATAGATCTGGTTACCGGCCAGCGCGACTACTTACTGAGAGAGAACCAGCGACTGCTGATGGAGCTGAAAAATCTAAAAGAGCCTTCAACCTAGCTCGTCTGCGTATACAGTCAGAGCTCTATCTGACAAGTCGATCCAACCGGCCGCGTCAATCAGTCCATGCGACCTCAAAACGTTCGCAGCGGAGATGCTCGTGTCGTACCGCTCTTGAGGGGATAGAGATCCGGTCGCTGCCCGAATGCTCGGCGGAGTTGATCCCTCTAATGCATTGCCTTGCCCATTACTGATCGTCATGACGAATGCTCTGGCCCAGTGTCTACCCTGTAGATACTGACCGAATCCTGGGGGTTCACCACCCCCGACGAGCGGAGACGACCATGTGCGGAAGATTGACGCAGTACCGCGGCATCCATGACTTTGTTGCAGCGCTGAGCATGCCTAATGCTCTGGCCAACTCTGTAGGCGATCAACCGATCGAGCGCTACAACGTCGCGCCGACAATGCAGGTTGCGCTGCTTCACCTGCAGGGCGAATTACTGCACGCCGACCAGGTAAGGTGGGGATGGCGGCCGCACTGGGCAAAGGATCGTGCCGCGCCGATCAATGCCCGTGTCGAGAAGGTTGCCCACGGCCCTTTCTTCCGGGCGATCTGGCCGCATCGTGTAATCACACCCATAGACAATTGGTTTGAATGGGTGGACGAAGGCGGCCCGAAGAAACAGCCGTATTTGATCCGTCGGCGGGACGGCGCGCCAGTGCTGTGCGCGGCCATTGGCCAACTGCCAGACGCGGACGAAGGACCTGGGGAGCATGACGGCTTTGTGATCATCACCGCCGACAGCGCCGGCGGCATGGTGGACATCCACGACCGTCGGCCCGTAGTGCTGACGCCGGAGTTGGCTCGGGAATGGTTGGACCCGGCTACGCCCCAAGAGCGCGCCGAGCAGATGGTGCTGCATCAGGGCGAACCGACCGAAGCCTTCGAATGGTTCAAGGTCGATACCGCTGTGGGCAATGTGCGGAACCAGGGGCCCAAGCTGATACAGCCGGCCCCTTAGAACAGCCCGCCTAAGTCGGAGGGCTTCCAATTCATAATCACGAGCTCGCCGCTGACCTCGGCCTTTCCCTGACGCTGATTGGTGGTGCTGTACCGAATGTCCAGCGTTTCGAAGTGGAACCCTTCAAAAACCCGCCGGATATCAGGGTGATCGTTGATGCTCACCATCACCTTGCCTTTACAGCGGCGCATGAAGTCGGCCATCCGCTCATAGTTTTCAAAGGGGAAGTCCACGCCATATCCGACAGTCTGCCAGTAAGGCGGGTCCATGTAATGGAAGGTGTGCGGTCGATCGTATCGTTCAGCGCATTCAAGCCATCCCAAGTTCTCGACATAGGTGCCGGACAGCCGTTGCCAAGCTGCAGACAGATTCTCCTCGATCCGCAATAGGTTAATGGCTGGGCCAGTTGTTGCTGTACCGAAGGTCTGTCCACTCACCTTGCCGGCGAAGGCATGGTGTTGCAGGTAGAAAAACCTAGCAGCTCGCTGGATGTCGGTGAGCGTTTCCGGCCTGGTCATCTTATGCCACTCAAATACTTGCCTAGAACTGAGCGCCCATTTGAACTGGCGCACGAACTCCTCCAGATGGTTTTGCACCACCCGATAAAGCGTAACCAGGTCGCCATTGATGTCGTTGAGAACTTCAACGGGGGCCGCCTGGGGCCGCATAAAGTAAAGGGCGGCGCCGCCAGCGAAGACCTCGACATAGCACTCATGTGGAGGGAAGAGAGGGATCAAGCGATCAGCCAAGCGGCGCTTGCCACCCATCCATGGAACGATTGGGGTTGTCATTTTTGCAATCCTTTGCAAGTGAGGTTTTCATTGAGATCATTCTAATTTTTAGCGGCCGCGATTTTAGGTCAGCGGGCAATTTCCCTGACGTAGGCTTGACATGCCCGCAACGCGATCAATCCTTGGTCGCCGTCGTCGGTAATGCCGATAATTCTTTGAGCATGCGCTGGGTCAAGTTGGGCTCGACGGGCTGCATGAACCACGCCGACGGCGCCGGGGGCGGAAGGCACGTTGCAGCCATCGGCTGGATCCTCGGCGAGGAGGACTGACAGGCGCACATCAGCAGTGGCAAGGCGATCGCGCAAAAGAGCCTGACTGCGTTGGGCATCGGATAATTCCTTGGTGTGTTGTTGGTCCTGGGCGGCGAGCTTCCGCTCTGTAGCCAGGCGTTTGTCCTGCTCGGTGCGGGCCTGGGCGGCAGCAGCAGCTCCGATGGCAGCGAGGTCTGCCTGGTGCAGGCCTGCCTGCTCGGAAAGCTGTTTGCCCATGCGCCAGTCCTGAACCTGCCAGGTCACGCCCGCGGCGCTGGCCATCAGCACCAGGATCAGCAGCACCAGCCCGGCCAGCTTTTGCAAAGGCGTCATGCCAGCACCTTCTTCGCCCGCTCCCACAGTTGCAGGCGATCTTCTAGGCCGTTGAGTCCACCGTTAATGCGGCGGGTGATCTTCGGGAAATCACCCTGATCCGCCAGCGTGTTCAGGCCTTTCGTGGACCAGAACCAGGCCGCCGACATGGCGGCGTATTGCGGCTGCTCCAACAGTGTTGGTTGATTGATCAAGTCCAGGCCCAGCGCCTCACCGCACGCAGCATAGTTCGCACGGCCCGTTATCTGGATCAGGCCCCGGCCACGGTACTTGGAGCCATCACCCGGCACGATATTGCCGAGGTCGGCGCGGCCTTCGTAGCCGGCCTGCTGCGCCGTCGGCCCCCAAATCTCGCGCACGTAGCGCAACTGGCCTGACTCATGCCCGACCTGGGCGATGAATGCAGCGGCTCGTCTTGCGCCGACAATGCCGTAACGGTTCATGGCCGTGTTCAGGACAGAAACAAAAACGCCGGCTTGGCGGCCGGCGTTCGGGAGGATCTGCAGCAACTGCTGCTGAGTAATTGGCATACAAGCTCCTAACGTGAATCGCCCGCACGCGGCGGGTATGGATGGTGCAAAGAGTCGCTACGCCAGGCTGACAACCTTGACGGGCTTCGCGGCTTTCTTCGGCTTCTTGCCCTTGGCTTTTGCTTTGCCCTTTTTGCCACCGTTGCACTCGACGGTGGTGGACCAGCCGGCTTGGGTGAATGTCTGCTCCACGGAATCCACCAGATACTCGCCATCGAGCCCCACCTTGAAGCCCTGGGCGTTGATTGAGCGCTCCGCGAAAAGATCCGTGCGCCCGACCATTTCCAGGCGCACGCCCGCCGTCGAGCGGTTGAACGCAGCCAATCGCGCCTTAGCCGCTGACTCGGCGGCGGTCTTGTTCGGGTGAATATGGCGGTCGGTGTGCACTGCCGGCAGGCCATCCGGCACGTCGTCGTTGTCCAGGGATACAACCGATAACTTGCCCGTCTTCTTGTCCTGGTGCTTGGCCGCCACGGTCTTGTGCGCGTTACGGTCGCCCAGGCGAAACTGCCAGCGGCTTACGTCGCTGCGCGTGATGGTGATCGCGCCAATCACCTTGCCGCTGGCACTAAGCCCAGCTTGGCGCTGTATCACCATCAACTTGCCGTCGCCCACCTTGGCGGTGCAGTCGTATTGCTTGGCCAGGCGCGTGACAAAGCTGAAGTCAGATTCGTGGAGCTGGTCAGCCCGAGCGACTTTCGTGGCGATGGTGCAGGCCGGCGTCCAGCCATTGCGCGCCGCGATGTCGGAAACGATCTTCGACAGTGGCACGTCTTCCCAACTGCCGCTGCGGATCGACTTGCCAGTGCCGCGCATGTCGCTCGCCTTGCCCCGGATAACGATGGTGTCCGGCGGACCCGATACCTCGATCTCATCGACCACATAACGACCCAGGCGCACCAGGGACGTTTCGGCATAGCCTAGGTAGACCTCGATCCCGGCGCCGCGCTTGGGCAGCGTTACCAGGCCGTCGCGGTCATCAATGCGCAGCTCAAATTCGTCCGACTCCATGCCGGGCTTGTCCGTGGTGCGCAACAGCAAAAGTCGATCGTTAATCAGCGACGTGATATCGGAACCGTTCGCGACGATTCTAAATTGGGGAGTCATAGGGCATTGGCCAATAAAAAACCCGCACTGGGCGGGCTCTAGGAAAGGGAGGCGTTAGGCATAACGGGACAAGGGCTCAGCCGATAGAACTGAATCAATCCCACAAGGCCACTTGCTCATCCACAGGGCCTGGCAGATCCGGCAAGACAATCACCACGCCGGCGCGGTAAGGCTGATCCTCGTCCGCCAGGCCCTGATTGGCCGCAAGCACGGCCTCAACACTGCCCACCAGATGGCCATAGAAGTTATGGCAAATGGTGTCCAGCAGATCCCCGTCAGATGTTCTGCATATCGTCGCCATAGCGCACAAACTCCAAGGTAAACGCCTGTTTGCGCGGGATTCCGCCCTGCATCAGCGCGCTTTGGTCTTCGTCAATGGTCTTGAGGCACCAGGTGCCCAGCACCACGCCATAACCCGTGGTCAGGGTCACCGGCTTGAGCTGGGAGCCTATCGAACGCAACGTGTTGAGCTGTTCCAGACCGCCACGGTAGCCCGGGAAAATATCGCCCTTGAGCGTGATCTTCTCGTCACCCATGCCCACGGCCTGCTGGGCCGACCGACGCGTCAGGCGCTCCTGGGAGGCCCAGCGGTATTCAGTCGAGCGGCGCAGCGAGTCAAAGGCCGCCGTATCAAGGTTGAAGTAATACGGCTGCGCCTTCGGGTCCAGCGGCTGAATGATCAGCAGATGGGGGAACGGCTTCACCGCCTCTTTCGCCGGCGTGCCGTCCGTAGCAAACGCACCAGTGGGCAGGATATTGGCCAGCGACGGGTCAATCTTGCCGGCGATCTTGTTGATCGCGGTAGCTGCCCGCCCTGCCTGCTCTTTCAAGGTGCCCAGGCGCTCGTCAATCTGCGACAGGGCACGCGTAGCACGGTTGTAGGTCGCCACCACCTGGCCAACCTTGGCTTGGGCAGTGGCAATACCGCGCATGACTCGCTGTAGCTTCTCTCCCACGGCAGGACCAATAAACGGCAGATCCTCCAGCTCGTTGGCCGCGCCGGTGATTTCGCTGATCGCACCGTTTACCGGCCCGATCACCCCGTCGATACTGCGCCGGCCCGCTTCTCCGGCCGAGGCCAGGTACTTCAGGCCAGACTGTAGCTGTGCCAGTGATTCCATATTCCCCCCTTAGAGATGCGGCGCGTCGTAGAGCTGTCGGTTTTCGAGCTGCTGGGCAATTTCCCGTCGATGCTGCTCCAGCAGCGGCTGCAACCTGGCCGCAAGCTCATTCGGGTCTTTCACATCGCCCTGCACCGTCAGCGTAAAGGGCGCGCTAATGTCTACCTTGGGCTCGATCTTCGCCGGCTGCACCTTCGCCACCACGGCCGCAGCAAGTGGCGCTGCAACCGCATCAGCGCTAGCCTGCGGCAACATCATGGAGCGAGCGGCATCACCCGGATTGATTGCGCCAGGTACTGCCGATAACGCGCCCTGGCCCGGATTGGTCAACATGAGAGGCCCCGTGCGCGAAGGCGCGAACGACTTGGCGATACCCCCTAGTACCGGCGGGATATCCTTGCCGGCATCCTTCATCATCAATGGGCCGGCCACGGGCATGACCTTCTTGCTTTCGTCAGCGCCAAACATCGACTTGCCGATGGCACCGCCCAGGGCGTCACCGCCCAAGCTCCCTAGATACCCACCAATCAGGCCGCCCAAGATGGTGCCGATTACCGGTACCGCCGACCCGATTGCCGCACCGGCCGCCGCACCGGCAAGAGTGCCAGCAAGCCCGCCGGCCGCCGCGCCATAACCTTCAGCTTTTTCGTCCTGGGTTTCAGCGTTGTCGTAAGTGTCTTTGACCTTAAAGCCGGCCTCAATTACGGCCAACACTGCCGGCCCCTTCAGGCCCGCGCCAACGCCACGGCCTGGACTTCGGCCACGGCCGCCACCCCTGCCCTTGCCCTTCCCATCCTTACCGCCAGCGTCGTCGACGCCGCCCAAATCCATGCCACCAGATCCACCCATTGGCATGTTGGTAACAATGACTTTTTGCGGGATATTGGGATTACCCATCAACGAGCCGCGCCCAAGGTTGAGCAGGCCCTTGGCGATCTTGAATCCGCTCATAGCGGTCTGGAAAGCGATCACGGCGGCAACGGCAGCGCCGATACCGGTCACAACCCGGGGCGATTCGTCCGACAGCTTGGCCAGCCCCTGGGTGACGTAGGCCAACCCATCAGCCACCTTGTCAGTGACCGGCCGGAAGGCGTCACCAATGGCGCGCATGGCGTCATCCATACTCTGGGCCATTTCCGCCCATTTCTGCGCCGACGCTTGCCGGCGCTCCTCAAGGTTCTTATCAAGGATCCCGGTGGCACTGGCCGAGTCTTTCTTGAGCTGCGCGTACAGCTCTTTGTTCTGCATGAAGGCCGTCAAAGCGCCCTTAACCTGCATGTCCGCGAACAGATCCCCGGTACGCAAAGCTTGCTCCAGGGATGCAATCATGGCCTTGGCTTTCTCGGGATCAGTCTCCTTGCTGATCTTCGCCGTAGCGGCGGCCATCGCGGCGGCCTTCTTCGGATCGGTTGCCGCAATGTACTTCTGTGCCAGCTCAAAGCTGGACTCCAGAGTAGATTTACCGTTCTGCAGGCCGGTATTCATCGACCCTTGATAGTCAATCCCGGCATCCTTGTAGGCCTTGACCGTATCGCCAGAACCGATTTTCTCCATCCAGTTTTTGAGGTTGTTGGCCGCTTCATCGGCACCGCCGGCGGTCTTCATTTGCACCTGAAGCATTGAGCCCAGTTGCGTGACCGCATCCATGCCGGTGATACCGATCTTGCCCATGCCCGCCAGCAGCTCGGGGAACCAACGCGCCATGTCGGCCGCTTCAAAGCTGCCCGCCTGGCCCTGATAGGCGATAGCCTCCAGCGCCTTTTGCATCACGGCCGGGTCGGAGATTTTGGCGTTCTGCCCCAGGGCGTTGATCATGCGGGCCGTTTCGCCGCCATCCGACCCCTGGCCAATTGCAAACTTGGCCGCCACCGGTGCGTAAGACATGGCCTTATCAAGCTCCATGCCAGCCCCCACCAGGGCGTTGACCACCTCAGCCACCTGATTGCGGGCCATGCCGGTATCACGCGACGTGCCAATAATCGTCTTGGCCATCTGCGCTTCTTCTGGCTTGTTGGCAATGTTCGCCTTGATCGCAATGTCACGAATGATCGCGCCAAAGTCCGCGCTAACCTTCGTAGGAACGGCCATCGCGGCCGTGGCCGCCGCCGCCTGGCCTATGCTGCTTTTCAACTGCTGTTTACCAGCATCGAGCTGCATATGGCCCTTGGCTTTAAGCTCAGCCTTGGTCGCGGCCTGCCCCATAGCCGCGTAAGCCTTGGTCAGGTTGCGCACCTCAACGCCCTGCTTGCGCAGGCCGTCCAGATTATTCTCCAGCTTCCGCCGTAGCGCATCAGCGCCCTTTTCGCCGGCCATGTGTGCTTTGAGCCATTCCTCACGCAAACGCATGGTTTCGCCGATGGTCTTTTGCAGCACCCGTGCCCGGGAACCTTGTTCCTCCAGCTTCTTTATTTTGTTGCTGACGTCCTTGAACGCCGCCCCTACCGTCGAGCTGACGGCCCCGCCAATCACCAGGCCGAGAGCAAGTTTGTTCGCCATGTGCGCGCCCTATACGTCGTGTCGATCAACAGCGGCTCAATCCGTGAGCCACCACACCATCACGTTAAAGGGCATGGCCAGGATCTCGGCAGAAGAGAAACCCGTCTCTTTTGCCAAGCGCTTGGCCAGCGCCTTAAGCGTGCCCTCGTTACACGTCGTCTTCTTCAACCAGGCGAAAATAGCCCGCCTGGAGGCGCATGTAGTCCTTGTATTTGAGGGCTGTGAGTTCGGCCTCAGTAGCCATGAGCAGGCTGGAAAACAAGTTCAGCTCCACCTTTTCATGGTCACCATTGCCGGCGATCTTGGCGGCCATAACATCCTTGACGCTGGGCGCGCGCATCATCAGCTTGTCGGTCACAACCCCATTGAAATTGGCCTTGTGCTTGAGCGTTACGGTAACGCCTTCGTCACTCAGAACCAGCCAGGCCGGCAGCGGTGCAGTAAGAGAATCGGTCATTTCATCAATCCTTAGAGGCCCAGGGCCAAGCGTTCAGCGGCCAGCTGATCGACACCGTTGATCACCTGAACCATGTTGGCAAAGTCGATTTCGAACATCACACGCCCGTCGATTTCGAGCTTGTAGTAGGTGACGGCTACGGCGTGCTTGATTTCGGCCTTGTCGCCCGGCTTCCAATCACCCATATCGACTTCTTTGAGCGAGCCGCGCAGGGTCACTGTTACAGACTTGACGGTGCCTTTTTGGCCCTTGAGCGATCCACGGAAAACGAGGTTGCACGCGGTCTGATCCGCCAGGCCGAAGAACTTCAGCGCCTCTTTACGCACGCCGTTGGTGGTGAATGCCGCTTCCAGCTTTTCCAAACCGGTGGGCAGGTCGACCGGGCCGCTCATGCCGCCGCCCCGGTATTCCTCGGTTTTGACCGAGAGTTTAGGCAGCGTCATGGACGGCACGTCACCGGAAAAGCTCACGCCATCAGCAAACATGACGCAGTTGGTCAACATTTCAGGAATCATTGCTCGGCCCCCTTAGGCTGCTTCAAGTACTTCGGCCAGCCACTCGTTGGTGACCTCGATCAGGAAATTCGGGTTTTCTGCCGGCGGCACGTCGGTAAAGCGAATGCGCCAGAAGATTTTGCCCTGCTCGATTTGGCTTAGCGTGTTGCGCTCGGTGTCCGCGTAAACCTCGAAATTGATCACGGCGCCGGCGTTCTTCTGGTCGCGCATAAAGGCCTGGAGCCCTGCGGTCACGTCCGACACATAGGTTTTCGTAATCGAGCGGTCTACCGCCCACTTGTGGCCCGCCTGGATCGCATCCATGAGGATGTCGCAGGTACGCACGCGGGTAACAAACGACCACTTGGCATCAGCCGAGCAAGTGCGGTTGCCCCACAGGCGGTAACCGCCGTCGCGAATGATCGTGGTGATGTTCGCGTTATTGAGCAGGTTGGCCCGGCACGTCTCGTCGCCGTCCAAATACTCCACCGGCCGGGTGGTACCGGTGATGCCAACAAACTCTTTGTTCGATGGCGACGCCCAATAGCCGTACTCGGCATCGGTCCAGGCAAACAAGCCCGCTACCCAGGCTGAGGCCGGGGCATCCACGGTCGCGCTGTCTACGGTGCTCCAGAACTGCACGCCCGGGTCCACCAGATAGATCCGCTTGCTGCCGAAGTTCAGCGCGTAGGCCATGGCGGCCTCGTCCGTGGTATTCGGGCCATCTACAATGGCAATCGCACGCAGCTTGCCGGCCAGGGCGTCCATGGCGGTGGCCACCGCCTGGGTGGCCGAGTGCCCCGGGGCAATCAGCAACTTAGGCTGGGCGTTGTGTCGGCTCTTGCCGTCCAGCAGCGCCTGAAGGCCCGTGCGCTGCCCATCCGCCAGAACGCCACCGATGATGGCGGACGTTTGCAGCGCGGCGTCAGCGAGCTTAGGCACGCCAATGGCGACGATTACAGCCTTAGCCCGCACATAGATTGCCTGGCAAGCCCGGGTGATCGCCGAATCAGTGCCGAACGCGGCAATGGCTTCGCGCTCGGACGTGATCAGCTTCAGCTCGCCCGCCTTGGCGTTACCGCCACCGAGTACGCCTGGCGTGAAGGTGTCGCACAGACCAATGATCGAGGACGACGGGAGCGAAATAGTGCGCGCGCCGGTGTCGATCAGCGAAGTAGTGACGCCGTGAAAGAAACTCATAGGGCTCAATCTCCAGAAACGAAAAAACCCCGCGTAAGCGAGGCCGTAGGTTGTTCGTGTTACGCGTAACGGAAAAGAAAACGCCCCGTCAGTGCGGGGCGTTATTCGGTTTGGTCGGCGATCCAGGCCGGCGGTAAAGGGCGATGCTCGCTATCAGGAAACTCCGGCGACTGCGGCCAATCGCGCAGTGCCTGCATGTAAACCAGCAGCTCAGCGAATTGATCGGCCGACAGTGTGGTACTACCGCCAATCTCCTGCTGGTCACGGTGCCGCTCGCGTAACCATATGGCCGATTGCAACTGAGCATCCCGCCACTCTCGCTCTTTCGCCGAATTATCAACTGGAGCCTCTACGGGCTCCGAAAGCACAGGCACGCCTTTTTCGTTCAAGGTGATCACCTTCCCCAATGACTCACCCAACATCAATGCTTGGTGCTGTTCAAGGGAAATCGGCACCACGTCCGACGGCATCTGCTCTTTTCGGTAGATCACCGCACTGAAAAAACCAGGCGTGGACGGACTGTAATAAATATCCATTCTGTTCCTACCGATTAATAGCCAATGGCATACCAGCGAATTTCGCCGGCTGAACTTGTGTAGTTGTTTTGTACGCGAATAACAGATTTCGAAATGATCGATGATCCAGGGCTATAAGCACTGGTCGCCGTCATGTTGTCGAAAGCGTTGACTGCCCATACGGATAAAGCGGCGGTCGGAAATGCAACTGGTAAGGTGACATCCCGCGTAGGACCAAGACCACTGCCGGCCCTCCCCACATCCGAAGCCTGCCCCCATTGGAAAATGAAACCGCCCAGCCACGTGGGAAAAACGATGGCCCCGTTAACCCCCTTAATGAACTGGAACCCAAAGCGCATTTTCTTCGGCGTTACGATAGTGGCGTCATCCACCCCCGCATCGGTCTGCGCCTGGGTTGCCACCTTCGCCGTACCTTGATTGATTTCCGTCGCCTGGGCCGCCAACGTAGCGAGCGCAGCAATATCAATGTTTCCCTGATTGATCGGTGCGTTCCACGCCTTGATGCACCACATTACAGCCAGGTTGCGCGGGCGCGTTTCAGCGCCGCCAACGACAGACGTTTTGCCGTTGGGGTACAAGCTGTTAACACCGTTAGGGAAATCTCGGTTACCAACCAGAGCCCCTATCGGCGTCTTCGGATTAAGCGATACAGCGTCAATGTCATGGCTATGACCTTTTAAGTCGTCGGCTTGATAACTGCCAAGTGCTCGCCCAGCATCAACACCGCGACCATGGTCCCACCCTCGCAGGAACTCAGCGCGCGACTCGGGCAAGCGAAAGTTGCCGGCGCCCTCGTCGCCCTTGTTGAATGCACCGCCCAGGAACGTCGCCAGGTCTGGATAAGCGGCCACGCTCTTGACGCTGCCGTCCAGCTCCAGAAAGCCCGGAGCTACCTTGTCCACGGGAAAACCGATCATCGAGCCGACCGGTAAGGCCGACGCCTGGGCGATCATCGCCGTGATTTGATCCTTGGTGTAGGTGTCGGTAATGCCGTGACCCGCCAACGTGGTCGGGTTGGTACCGGCGATTACCCGGCCGTACTTATCGACGGTGACATTGGCATAAGAGCCAGCACTGACGCCGGTGCGGCCCACGGCCATTTCAAAGGCCAGAGCGGTAGTGCCCAAGACAATCGGCGCATCCGTCACCAGCTGCCAAACGCTGTCACCGTTAGCGGTGCCGGTCTCGACACTGACAAACAGCCCCGGCGTCACCTCGACGCTACTGTCTGCGTCCTGGGCGCGTCTCCACACGCCGGTCGAAGAAACCACGTACAGGCCGTTTTCCTTGGCGGCCGTCTGATTCTTCACCAGCACGCGCGCATCCGCCGGCAACAGCACGCCGTCGACGGTCTGCACGCCGCTCAAGGCGATGTTGGCCGTGGTGGCCACCAATACCGAATGCTTGAAGTCCATTTTTGCCATGGTTTCAACAATCTGAGTATCAACGTATTCACGAGTCGCCAGCACAATCGCCGGGTCAATCTTCAGGACGACGCTCGCGGTATTCGCGACGATGAAATTCATCCGAATGATTTGGGTCTTGCCGGTCCCCTGCACAAGCAACGGCTTGAAGCTCGGCGCACAGTTGGCCACCGCCACCATGTCGCCGTCGGCGTCATACAGAGCGATTTCCCGGATCCACTTACCACCCACGTCGGCCGGGATAACCTGCTCGGTGATGATGATGTTCGGGTTTGCCGGATCGGTTCGCACCTGATTGACCGCCGCGCGGCGCCATTCGTTGATCAGGCGGGTTTGCGCCCGATTGGGGATTGGGTCCGCGCCGTTGGCATCGCCAACACCCATTTGTGCGAAGGTCCAGGGCTGGCCCAGGGCGGTAGCGTTTGCCTGTTTCGCCTCCCCCACTGCCGTGAGAATGGCAAAAAACTGACTGTTCTGATCAATCATGGATACACGTCCAGGGTGTCAATTTCATCAATACACATGACCAGGCCATAAGTGCCGGTCACCTCGATATCGCGGGGGGTTGGTGGGTAAACGTCGATCACTTCACCCTCGCTTACACAGGCGCCGATGCCGATGTAACCGGTGGTCTCCAGGCTGATCGCCAGGCCGGTCATGTGCCGACTGACAGGCTTGGCGTCATCAATGAGCCGGGTCAGCTCTTCGTACATTTCTTCGGTAATGCCGGTATCCAGAACACCGACCTTCAGGGCGAACGTGCCCGGCACCCCCTCGGGCACCGTCTGCCACCACTCCATGACCTCAATCAGGTAGCCCAGCGGCTCGACCACGCGGCGCAATGCGCCAATCGTGCCTTTGTGCTTGTGGATGTAGTACGAGGCCTTGATGGCGGCCCGCTTGGTCGCCTCACTCCACCCGTAATCCCAGCGGTCGACCGACCAGGCCCACGCCAAATGCAGCAGCAAATGCGCCGGACAGGTATCGGCGTTGTAGAGCGTGCGCAACGGAACAATGGTTTTCTCGTAGAGCGCTGCCTCCATGGCGCGCTCCAGCTGAGTGCTATTGCTGGGAAGTAGGCTTTTCATCCGCCAACCTCACGCTGTAACCGGTGCAGTACGCGGCCTGGGCTTTAGTAGGGGCCAGGTCGACCCACCCGGTCAGCTCGACACGCGAAACGCCGGCGACATGCACCTGGGCGTCCACAGCAGAACGGGCCACCTCAACGCCAAGACGTTTACGGGGGTTGATCCATTTCGACAGACGGCTCAAGGCCTCGGCCAGGGCCGCGTCACCTTCTGGTCCGGCGCTGTTCATGTGCAGGATCGCGTCAATGCGGTAATGCAGAATTTCGGCGCCCTGGACTGTCACCCGATCCCCCAGCGGTCGCACGTCGTCGTCATTAAGGGCTTTAGCCACCGTGGCCAACAGCGCCGGCGTGGCCGTCCCGTCCCCTTCGGTACTCAGCACCGTTACGGTAACGCGTGCCGGCGATGGGCTTTCCGCCGTGGCGTCCCGCACCAGGCCGGACGCGTTGCGCGCGTGCAGGATGTAGCTGTTACGCGGCCCTGCGGTGGTAAGCCCCTCATAGGCCAACTGGATACGCTCGCGGTACGAATCATTGTCCTCAAGGACTTCAGCCACCGGTGGAACCGCCAGCAGATCCTCGGGTTGAATCACCAGGCGCTGAAGGTTGACGTTTGCGCCCAGCTGATCGAGGTCGCCATTGATAGCGTGAGCCAACAGCAACGCCTTGCATGCGTCGTTAACCCGGGCGCGGTTGCCGACCTTGTTATACGCCCCCACCTCCAGCACCTTGGTAACAGGATCGCTTTCAAGCGCGGCGTTCCAGTTGTCGCCCATATAGGCGCGGAAAGCTGACAACCCTTCGTCGTAGACCTCTTCAAAGTCCAGCGGCTCAAGCACCTCCGGCGCCGGTAAGGCCGACAAGTCCACGATGCTCATACGCTTACCTCCAAGACAAAACTGTCGCCCAGGTACTGGCCGGCAACGAGCATGTTTATTTTCCCATCCAGCAGCGAAAGCGCCGTTACTCGCTCAAGCTTCAGGCGCGGCTCACTACGGCCAAGGGCACGGGCCGCTTCGGCCTGGACCGCACTTTTCCAACCAGCATTGATTGGCAAGTCAACGAAACCGCGTAGCTTGCTGCCGTACTCCGGCCGCTGCCGACGACTACCCAGGGGCGTACTCAGAATGTCGGCGATGGACTGCCGCAAATGCTCAATGCCGGATATGGGCTGCCCTGTGTGGCGATCCATTCCGATCATCTGGCTTATCCCTCTAGAGCGGCGCATTCGTTATGAGCCTTCAGGAAGGCCACAGCCTCTTTGTCAGACTCCGGCACCACAACCAGGCCCTTGGCCACCGGGTAGGTACGATCGGTATCAGGCACAACCAGCGTGCGCGACGTGTAGACCAGATCGCGAAACGTCAAAGACGCCGGCGCGGCAGTGGCTTGCTCTTCGGTTGCGGGCTTCTCGATGGTCTTGGCCATGATTTCTCCGGGCATGAAAAAGCCCGCACGCGGCGGGCTGTAGGTGATTTTTGGTTAATGCTTATGGTGATTGTCGCTATTACCGGCCGCCAGAATATCGGCGTCGCCGGTGATGCTTTGCGTTACGTGTAACGTGCCGGCGATTTCTACCGCACCTATCAACGAAATTTGAGGCGATTTGATCGCGGCCCAACCGGGCGCCAGATCGAACTCGGTACCGCCAACCGTGGCATTCACCGCGCTATCCGTAACGGTCACAACCGTGCTGCCCACCTTGATAGTGACTGTTCCAGTGGGCAGCGTGATTGTGTAGGTCTTGGCCTCCCAGTCGTAAACCAGTGAACCGCCATCATCAAAACGCCATACCTCTACATGATCCCGGTTATCCGGCTGGCCGCCGGCATTGCCGTACAGCCCAGGGAGAAACGTGCCCATGCCAGCCTGGCCGCTTGGGTTAAACAAAACCCCCTGCTCGCCCAGGCTTGGCGCCCGCCAGTGCCGCGCCTTACCGGCCGCCAGGCTGTGCCAGCGCACCCAGGCGCTAGTCCATTCGCCATTGCTGACACGCACCGCCGGCGCCGCCAGATCCACACCGACCACCACGCAGGGCATCAGCATGGCGGCAATCATGCGGTCATGTTCGGCACTGGCGTAGCTCATACCGGATCCTCGGGGTAAACAGGGCCGGTATCACTGGTGAACTCCCCTGCAGGAGACGCAGGGCCGCTAGGGGATTCGTCAGGCCACGGCCAAGTGAACTCCCCCAGTTCGAAAGGCTGGATCCATTGAACCGACCACATGACGAACTGTTCAAGCTCAGGCGTCGGGGCTTCAGGCTGGGCGTGGACCTGCTCCGGCGGGCCGGTGACAAAATCCAAATCCCACCACTGATCCTTTAGCACCGTCATCATTTGGCCGGCCAAGATAGCGGCCTGTAGCGATGCCCTGGGGCGGTCCGCTTCCACCAGAATGCAGGATTGGAAACGACCAATGATCGCCGTTTTACCCTCTCCCCGGTCCTGGCCCGGGGCCATATCAGTGATCCCGTACAACAGCGCCGGCGTCATAACCTCGGCACCCAATTCGGGGAACTGTTCAACGTGAACAACCCGGGGCATCTGTTCGCTAATTATGCGAGTGATCGCATCATGTAATGTCGTCAGTTCGCTCATTGGACACACTCAATACTAAGTCGACCATGCCGGAACCATCGGGCTTTAAACGGACAACCTTGTAACGGCCACCACCCAACAGGGGCGGCAGCTCAATGGTTAAATGGTCGCCCTTTTTGACGCCTTGCACGTCGACCACGCGCGCGGTCAGGGTGGGCTCTAACACCTCGTCGGCATTGATTGCCCCGCCCAAGCGTGCAGCACCGGTTTTCCCGCCGCCGATTTCGGCGCCGACAAAGGGGGATGCAAACGCGCCGAAGACAACACGACCGTTAGCAAGCGTCGCCGGATCGCCCAGGCGTTCAACCGCCAAGGCGTCCATGCGATTAGCCAGGGCCCGAAAGCCACCGGCCATTACTGGATCAACAGGGCTTCAGCGAAGCCGCCAGACGCGTCAGTCAGCAACTTGCCGAACGGAACAGCGTCTGCTGTGCCATCTGCGACCAACCCACCAGCCAACAAACTGACCTTGGTGCCCTGCTTCAGGGCACCGGTAACCGGCAGCAGCCACGAACCACCCAAGGCACCCACGCACGGCTCGCCCTTCTTGGTGGTATCCATCGGAACCACCACGAGTGAGTTAATAGCCAGCGGAACGCCGGAAGTCGTCCCAGCAGTTGGCGAAGTAAAGGTGACCGTCTGCCCGGCGCCTTGATAATTCTTAGACATCGTTCAATTCTCCAGAACGCAAAAACAACAAACCCCGCACTTGGCGGGGTTCTCAAGGAAAGCGGTTATTACTTACCGGCAGCGCCGTACAGGCCACGGTAGTCCGATGGCGCAACGCCGGCGTCAATACGTACCTTGCTGGCTACGCCGTCGACGCTGAAACCGTTTTGCTGCTCCACGTACGGGGTATCAATACCGTTGAGGTACGCCACTTCGATGGTGTCGCTGCCTTGCTTGGCGGCCATAAACCAACCGGTTGCCGAATTGTCGTCAAGACGCGGCTCGCCGATCACTTCGGCAAAACCGCGAATCGGGTTGATGATGCCTGAATTGACATCAGCACCCGGCACCGAGGCCGAATTGATCAGTTGATTTGCCTTGTCTTCCAGGGCTACCGGCGTCAGCACGTAGGCAGGGCGAATATTCAAGGTGCGAGCCTTGCCAGCCTCAACCTGCGTTTTTTGCGACGCCATTGCGGTCTTGCCTGCGATCAGGCTAGCAATGGACAGCTCAGAGCCTGCGCCGGTCGCCCAGTTCTTACGGGAGGCATCAAACAGCGGTTTACCGTCGCGCATCTTCGGCGGACTGGTCAATACCGCATAGACCAAATCGCCGATGGTTGCACGCGCCGCTTGGCCCATCTTGTAAGGCACGTCACTCAACAACGACAGGTCGTCGTTGATGATCGCCTGACGGGTGATCGAAAAAAGCTCGCCGTAGGTGGCCAGCGTGATCGGCTCGCCGCGATCACTCAGAGTGATGTGCTTGTACTCGGCGCCCGGGCGCACTTCGCGCAAGCTCGGGAACTCGCCCAGGCCGACCCGCGAAGACGTTTTGAAGTCGCTCAACTGGCCTTTTTTGGTCCAGAGCTGGAACGTCTCCGGCGCTTCCTCCCAGCCCTGCAGCACCGACTTGCCGGAGATATCCAGCAGAATCTGCCCGAAGTCGCTGGAGCTGTGAGTGAAGGCAAGGCCAACCATCTGCATAGGGTTGAGCGTGGCCACCAGAATGCCGCGCTCCGTCAGGGATGCGCGGGCCAGCTCGCGCATACTCATGTGGTTCAAACCGTTGCTGGCCTCGATTGCAGTGATACCGATCCGCGCTTCCAGGGACGCACGCACCGAGTCGCCAACCAGATTACCGTTGGAGATATGACCGTGCAGGCCTGGGACATTGGACGGCGTGGTCTGCTCGCCCAATTTAGCCAACAGCTGCGCCCGGGCACTTTCAACAGTGCAAGCCATGTCAGCTACGCAAGCCTGCAAAAGCCCAGGATGGGCAGTCGCAAAGCTGCCGAAAGCGGCAGTGATACCGGTGCGGCGTACGCCTTCCTCGGCAATCACCTGGGCGCGAATTTGGTCAGCCGACAGGGAATTTGCCGGCGCCGGGGCAGGCGCTGGAGCCGGGGCAGGTACCTGGTTACGCGGGTTCATCAGATTGTTAAAAGCTTCTGGCGGCATGTGTTCAAACTCCTGCATGCGTTTCGATTTGAGTTGTGCGGCAGCTACCAGCGGGTCGATCAACTGATCAGCGAAACCGGCTACCACCGCCTCGCTGCCATCCATCCATGTTTCATCCTTCAACAGCGCGTGGATTTCTACCGCGCTCTTGCCGGTCTTGCTGACGTAGGCCTGCACCAACGTTCCTTCAACCTTGTCGAGCAGGTCGGCATAGCGGCGCATATCTTCCGCATCGCCGCCCTGTGCGCCCCAGGGTTTGTGGATCATCATCATGGCGTTGGTCGGCATGTACACCTTGTCACCCGCCATCGCGATCACGCTGGCCATGGAAGCCGCCAAGCCGTCGATGTACACATCTAAGCGGGCCGGATGGGCCTTGAGCGTGTTGTAAATCGCCATGCCCGCAAACACATCGCCACCGGGCGAGTGAATGCGCAGATTGATTTGTGACACGTCACCACAGGCGGCCAGATCCTGGGCAAACTGCTTGGCAGTGATGCCCCACCCGCCGATCTCGTCATACAGCAGGATTTCGACACTACCGCGCGCCATGGCGCGCATTGAGTACCAACTCTCCACTGGCTGGTTTGTCGCCGTAATCACGGACGAAACCGACGACTGAACTGACGCCCTGGGCATCGTCAGCGGCGGCGCTTCACGCTTTCTCTTTTTCGTTTGATAGGTCTGCATTGACGGTCACTTTCCCGTAGAACTTGTGATAGGCGTCGGAGCTGAACACCAGCCCTTTCGCCCGGTTGCTTTCGATTTCCGCCTGACGCGAGCGCTTAAGTTCTTGCGGGTTTCGCCCACGCGCTCGGATCACTTCGGCCTCATCGGCAAAACCACCCTGCACCAGCGCATCCCAGGCGGTCGCCTCATGCACCGGGTTAATCCAGGGCATCACCGGCCCCTGATAAACCGCGCCGTACACCGAATCCATGTTTACGTCGCCTGGCGGCACAAGTACGCCGCTGACCAACGCCATTTCGATAAAGGCCCGGTAAACCTTGCGCGACCAGTAGTCGATGAATTCGTGCTGCAGCAGGTCGTAACCCAGTTGTGACTCCACCAGTTCCTGACGCTGGGCCGAGTAAGTGCCCGTGTAACTGCGCGTCGCCGTGGAGTAGCCAATGCGCGTACCCGCCGCAACAGCGCGCAACTGACCGTTGCGGAAACTCTCCACAAACTGGCTGGGCCGGTTGCTTTCGATCATCCCCACGTCTTCGCCGGGCAGCAGCCCGTCAAACACCATGCCTGGGGCAATCGGAATACTTCGCGCACCGGTGGCCTGGCCGTCCTTGCCGGCAGTCGTAGGCGCAACCACGTAATCGTCGGTAGAACCCTTCTTGATGAACATCGCCAGGGCCGCGCTGATACGGGCAGCAACGCGCTCGCTTTCTTCGTAGTCCTTGATGTCCGCCAAGCGCGTCAACACGGCGTGCAGCAGAGGCTGGCCCCTGTTCTGCCCAATTCGCTTGCGGTACGCGATATGCAACATCCGATCAGCCGGTACGAACTTGGTATCCACCGACATACTGAAACCCAAGGCACTGCCGGGGTGACGCTTAAGCAGGTTGTATCCGACGACCCGGCGCCAGGCGTCGCGTGTGATGCCCTGGCAAATCCCTTTGGATTCGTCGTTGTAGCTCCAGGGCAGGTAATCAGGCTCCAGCAACTCCAGCGTAAAAGGCACTTTGTGCAAGTGCTTGAAGTTGGGCACCTTGCCCAACAGCTGCTGGGCCAACGATTCGCCGTCGCGTAGCCAGGTGCGGCAAACCAGGCGTTCCATTTGTGCACGGGTCAACTCCCCTGAAGTTTCCGGCCGCAAGGACCACTCGGCCCACAGGTCTTTGATTTGCGCCGCGAACGCCAGGTGAATATTGCCGGCGTGATCCAGAGGCAACGGCTCCACCGCAATCCCGGCTCCACCCACTACCCGCTCTTCCAACCGGTCGAAAATACCCGTCACCAGGTCGTGGTCTTCGTCCAGCTTTCGAGCTTGGCCGCGCAACGATTCCGCGTCGCGCTGCAACGAGGTGTCAGCGCTTCGCGTTTGTCGCTTCGCCTTGTGTGTGCGCGTGACCTCGGCAGCCTCAAAGGCTTGGATTCCGCTACGTGCCGCCAGGCGCCGCAACCCCGCACCCGGGCTAACCGCTGCAATGCAGCGGTCGAGGAAGTTCAACGAAACTCAGCCAGGGCATAACCCGGACTGCCCTGCGCGGCGGCGCGCTGGGCGATAACCCGGCGCTCCCATTCGCGTCGACCTGCTTGGATTTGCGGCAGTTCGGCCATGGTGTGGGTGCGGCCATTAAAAATGGTCGTTTTACCCAGCAGAATGGCGGCCTCTGCCTCCAGATACTTGTCCAGCATCTCCTGCGCGTTTATAGCCATCCGTTACTTTCCACGTTATGCCAGTCGCCAGGGGCGTCGGCTTGAGTTGATGGGGGCTCAGGCCGCGCCGACTCAATCGGCGGCTCTGATTCTTCTGGCTCATTCAGGTCGGGCACTTCCGGCACCTCCCACGCGCCCGTGGCCGGAACGAACTGAGCCTCTAAGGCCAGTTGCTCCAGATCCAGGCCAAAACGCTCCTGACTGATCCGCAGGGCCGCCAGTGCATACACAAAACAGTCGAGGGCTTCATTGCGGCGGCGGCCGCTGGTCCAGCGCTGAACCCGGCGGCCTTTGGAGACCACCCATTCTTTACGCTCGCTGGTCAGCTGCTTCATTTCGTCTTCGTCACACACCAGCTCGTTAAGCGGCAAGTGGATGCACTCAGGCACTGGGCGGTCGCCGTCCGGTTCGATTTTCAAGCGGCTGTAGATCAGCTCCTTGGCGTTGTCCGTGCCTACCTCAGTGAGGTAAACCCGGTCGCCCTTGGTCTTTTTCTTCGGGAAGGTGGCAATCTTCTTGCCGTAGGTCGCAGCGCCGAACACCGGAATAACCCAGGTGACGCCGTGCTTTTTACTTTCCTTGCGAACTTCGTCCGAGTAGTGGCCGCCGGAGTCCCAGCACCAGCGCTCTACACGCATTAACGTGCCGTCTTCGCGGGTGAACTGGCGGCGTATTTCCTGGCCCACTTTCTTGCGCAGCTCAACGCTTGCGGGGTCACCGGTCAGTACCCAACGGTGAACCAACCACGCTTCCTCACCGGCGCCGAAGGCCCATACACGACCTTCATACCGGTCATCTTGCGTATCAATCCCACCGAACAATGCAACGCCACGGGCGGGCACCTTCAGGTAGTTACTGCGCCGCTTGGCCAGCACTTCCCATTCCAGTTTCTCGCCTTGGTCTTCTTCCCAGGCTTCACCCAGTGTGGTGTTGATAAAGGTCTTAAGCTTTCCCCGGTCCTTGCCGACCTTCAGCCATTCACTGACCACCGAAGCCCAGGTAACGAACTCGGAGTACACGGTCCAGATGTGGAACGTGACAGATCGCGGCGTGGTGATCGGCTGATCATCGGCGGAAAACCAATCCATGCCGTCGCGGGTCCAAATACCTTGGCGCTCGCAGATGTAGCGCCCAGTAACTGAGGCCTGAATCATTTCGTGGTATTCGAACGTGCAACCGTTACCGGACTCGCACAAGTACCAGGCTTTCTCTACCTGGCCGTATCCATCGAGCCGCCAGCGCATGCCGTAAGGCTTGTCGAAGGCTCCCCATTTCAAATGCTGCTCTGTGCCGCAGCACGGACATTTGATGTTGAACCGAAGGAAGTGCGGGGACTCATCAGCCGCCCGGCTGATTTGGCAGCCCTCGCCCACTGACTCGTCATCTTCACCGCCGGCAACGATCACCCCAGGAGTAGACCCACGTATTGATTTAGGAAACGTCGCACCTTCAAGGCGCTTATCCCCCAGCATCGTCGGGGAGCCCTCACCCTCGATATCGGCGTCGAACTTTGACAGTTCGTCGTAGATCACTTCATCAGGGCTTTTCTCCCGGTAGTTGCGCGCCGCCTTACCACCCAGGCACCAAAGCATTTTCGAGTTATCAAAACGCTTTTCGTCCAGGGTGTTATCCCGGTGCTTCACGCCGTACCAGGGCGCCAAAGCGCGCACCAGGGGAACGTCGCGGATCATCGTTTCGATGTGGCGCTTCATCATGGTGTCGGCGTCCGGATCGGTCGGGCACCAGGACAACACGTTGCGTTTCTTGTGCTGGATCTTGTAGCCCTTATTGGCTACCAGCATCTTGGTATAGCCAACCCGTGCGGACTTCAGCACGTTGACTACAGCGATCAGGTCATTGCCCATCGCATTAAGAATGGCGACCTGAAACGGCGCCGTGGTCCAGCGCCCCTCCTGATAGGACGACTCGGAGGACAGGTAAAAATGCTTATCGGCCCACTCAACCGCCGTCAGTGGCGGTTCCTTGTAGAGACCGGTTAGGCCCTTACGGACGCTATCAATCAGCGCCCTCATCCAGGGCTTCGACGAACTCATCTAGAAGCTCCGGCAAGGTGTCGGCCAGGTTGACCGCTTCGTTCCGCGTAACGGCTATTTCACGTTGGATAGCCTCGATGTGACGCACCTCGATATCCGGGTGCTTGCGTTTCACTTTGATGTGAATGGTGTCCAGCGTTGAGCCGAGCATCGCGCTCAACTTGCCCAGGGCGAACAGGCAGAAATCCACCGGCACCAGCTTTTTGGCTTTCACCCGATTACGCATTTCTTGGGCGTCGGCTTGCTCAGTGGTCAACCGCAGTTTCTGCTGCGCTTGCTTGTACTCAATCAGCGGATCGATTGGTTGGCCGTCGTCATCGAGCGGTTGTTGTTTCTCACCCTTGTGAACCAGCCGGTTATCCAGCACAGAACGCACGTCATAAAACGACTCCCGGCCGATCTTGGCGATGGGCGTCACCCCCCATTTATCGAAGGCTTGCGTGGTAATCCCGAGGCTGTCGGCCATGCGCGACTTGTTCAGCCACTCGGGTTTACGGGTGATCGATTGATTAGCCATAACTACACAACAACCAACCTTTGAAAATGGGTCATATATAGCGAAGACGCGGGGCCCGAATTACCCCCATGAGGGGTGGGGGTCCGGGAGTACCTTCGGCTTCTCGCCCCGGCCTACCTGTCAAGCAAAAAAGGCGATGAAATCGAAGAAAAGGCCACTTTTTTCACCTTTTCTCTGACTTCCCGTCGACTACAGCCATCAACGAGCCGAAGCCATCGCTTCAGCCCAGGCGGTGGCTACGTCAGCCTGATAGTTCGCGTTGACGATGTTCTGACCGATCTTGAAGAACGGAAAAATGGTTCGATACCTGGGCGCTGAATCGCTGAAGATGAATACCGGCCGTACTGCATCACCCATGCCCATCGACTTGCGCTCCCACACACCCTGCGTACCGTCAACATCACCTGAGAAGAAGCGATGGGCGTTGCCCTTACGTCGACTTCTAGCACTGCTACTGGCGTTTGCCTGATAGCCCCGCGTCGATTCAGCAGCCCCCAGGCCCGACAGGATCTTCAACATCGTGCCGCGTGACACGTTGCCGTACTGATTCATAAAAGCCGTGGTGGGTACGGCGTATTGGCCGCTGCGCATAATGCCGCATGCTATCAACGATTTCTCGAAACGCTTGTGAGGCCGCAGACCACCACTCACCGCCTGCTGAAGGTAAGTGTCGGCAGGAATGCCCGACGCCCATGAGTCTTTGAAGTAGACCTCAGCGGCCCGCGCCTTGGTGGCCATTTTTACGAACAGGCTGTTCAGCGTGGTCGGGGTGGGCCGGTCCAGGCGTTTCTGCATCACCGTGATGGTGCCCTTCTTGACCCGTTGAGCCAACAGGGTCGCGGTACGAGCCATTACGAAAGGAATTTGTCGTTTCTCTAACTCACGCATGCCCGCAGAAACAGGGAACGCATCCAGCGACATGTCGACCTTGAACATCGTCCCGCCCCTACTCTGTCGATCTACTGACTGTTAGTGGTGCCTGAAGCCGAGTCGCTAACACCCGCCTTGCGTGCCAAAAATTGCGTATAGAGGCCACCTGCAACGTCTGCACCTATCACGGCGATTACGATACCCAGACCGGCTGCCAGGTAGAGGTTGCTCCATAGAGCCATCGCGAGCAGCAACGTGGCCATACCGAGTAGTCCAGAAGCGAGAAAGCGTAACGCTACACGCTGAAGGATTTGGCGAAGGCCCAGGTCACTACCTGAGGCGCGAAGCATTTCCCCAGACAAACCAGCGAGGCTCAGCAGAACCAACAACCACAGGGGTACATCGGTCAGTGCCTGATGCTCGGAGTTCATCTTGAGTCCTCAAATAGGTCGGCCTTCCAGTCGCTGGCATCCGCTTTAGGCAAGGAGACAGGCGTGGGGCCGAAAAACGAAAAAACCCAGCTCTAAGGCTGGGTTTCTATAAGGCGTCATGCTGCGTTCACAGCAATTCACGCTGCTATGAAAACAAATTTATTCCGCGCGGAAAAGTCAAATATTTCAAAATTTCACAGTACCCAACCACTAATTAAGCTTATCCGCCTTGAGCCGATTTCAGACTACAGAATCCGCTTCTTTTTCAAGAGGAATTTGGGAGAGGGCTTTTTTCACTTTAGATATACCCGGAACCTTCATCGAGCGAGCAAAATTCAAATCTTCGGTTAACATTTCCACAGTGTTTTTTTCTATAGCCACGCCTGGCCCTATGAATTTTTCCTCAATAACTTCCAGTATACTTTCTAAAATTCGAGTTACGCCGTGTTTATTTCCAGCTTCCGCAGCTGCCTGCAATCCCTGACCGAGCGAGATCAACATATTCTCTGGCACACCATCCAAGTGCCACACAATCATTTCGACTTCCCTCAATTCCATTTCGGCGTTAGCAAGTTTTACATCTACAGAACGTAGACCCTCACTAAACTTCGCAGTCATCCCTTCTACAGATTTAATCTCAGCTATTAGCTCTGATCGAACGTTCTCAGTCGTCGATCTTACCTCTGCCAACTGGAGCAGCACCCTATCCAAAATTACTTTATTACTTTCATCAAGAATCATACTTATCTCCCGCTTAGACTCTTCCAGCTGCAGATTCACCTCTGCACGGTAAGAAACTAAACGGCTCTCAAAGTCTGACTTGATGCGATCTTTGTCTTGCTCATAAAACTTGAAGTTTGTGAAATAGCTTAGACCCATTATAACGAGCACGAAGCTTGCAACGATACCTAACGACCAAAAAACGGTGGTCTGCTGAGAGGATTGAAACTCTTTTATTAGTTTATTCTGGTCTTTCAAAAGAAGGAGCTCTGAATCCTTCAGAGATATTGTTTTCTCAACCCCTGGAGAACTTACAACCGGCACAGAGTCGACAAATAAAGGCGGGACCACGCTAGACTCCGAAAAAGCATTAGTTGAACATATCAAAAAGACGCTCACAAAAACACTAACCACCCATTTCATACCTACAACTCCTAGCCAGTTTAAACTTCCATTAACCAACAAAAACACCTATACACTTGCACGAAAGATAGCTTTATCAAAATCATTAGAAGCCATCCTCACGGCACCAGCACAATATTGCAGAATTTTCATGCAGCCGGATGCATGACATGTACTACACAATCTATCCACGCGGATCCTGCCCTAGTTAGCTCTCTAGCTTTACCCTCACTGAGACCATAATGCTTTCCTACACGGACCATAGGCCATTTAGCTCCATAGTACAGCCAAATGATGTCTCCCATTTGCTGATCGCGTTGCGTTAGCTTCGCTACTGCGCTATCGATGGTCAAAGCCCAATCATCAGTGATGCAATAGCTCCTGCTTGAGGATGGCTGGGATATTGCCTGACGCATAAGCGATAAGGTGGGCGAGGTATAACCAGGCACACCCATCACGTCCATTCTCCACAACCCCCACTGCTCAAGCAGGTATTCGGTATCCCCTAATGGCCGGCCTGCCGGCTTTCGAATCATCATGCTCTTAATCCCCTGTGTAATTTGTTCCGTCTGCTCCCAGACGGTTTGGTTGTTCGTATTGGCTCTGTGGCCCTATCGGTGTTGGAGGAGTCTTTAACGCCAAGACTTCGCGCTGTACCTGCTGCAATTTGAAACTCAATTGGGTAACCAGCTCGTCAACAGAAAGCACCAACTTGCTCCCCTGAACAACCCAACCTGAGCCGTTGCAATCCGTGCAAACCAACTCATAAAACACCCCTGCTACTACCGCCTTACCCTTGCAGATCGAGCAAGGTTCAAGCTCGATCCGTTCCCGCTTAAAGCCAGGCCCCTGTCGTTTCAGCACGTTTTAAAACCTCGCCCTTAACAAATTGTGGTTCTGGCTCGCAGGCCCCGCCGTTCAAGGCGTCTACAAGGTTTTGCGAATCTTCATATCTAACGCCTGTCTGCGCGTGAATCGCCTTGAAGCCACGCACATCTAACCAGTCGTGCCACTTCTCCAAAGCCAGGCGGCGCTGCTCTTTGGCCTGGGTGTTGATGTACGTGGAAGCAATCTTGCCCAGGGAGTGGTTCAGCAGCATCTCGCCGATATGGCCGTCGACGCCCAGGTCTGTCCAGGCGGTGCGAGCCACTTTGCGTAGGTCGTGACTGGTCCAGGCGCCCTGCCCCAACCGAGTGAACACGGCACTGGCTTGGTTATCGCTCAGCGGCCTGCCACGGCGCGACGGAAACAGAAAAGCCCCGGTGTAGCCCTGGGCGCTCTGGCGGTCACGGTAACGGCGCAGCAGCGCGCACACTTGATCAGTCAGCGGCACGCGCAGCTCGGTCTTGCTCTTGGTGTGTTCCGCCGGCAGGAACCACTCACGCTCAGGCAATGCAATGTCAGCCCAACGCGCCTGGCGGGTTTCACCGATCCGGGTGCCGTGGCACAGCATCATCAAGGCCAGCATGGCGTCACCTGGCGCGCTGTCGAAGCGCTCGGCCAGCAGCGTCACTAACTCTGGCACCTGCACATCACGCAGGCGAGCGGGCTTGGGCTGAATTTGCGCCGACGTGAAGTTGCTGAACTTCAGCTCGGCCATCGGGTTAACCGGGATTAGGTCCAGCTTGCGCGCCTGACGAAAGGCCATCGCCAGCAGACGAAACAACTGCTGAACATATGACAGCGACAGCTCTGCCTGCACCGGCCACATCAGCAACCGGTCGAGAGCCTGGGCGTTAACATCGCGAAGCAACAAATCACTCAGGCGCGGCTTGAGCTGGCAGTTGATCGCAGATTTGATGGCCGCGCGGCGCTTGTCAGACAGTGCCCGCGACTTGGCCATGCGCTCCCCGAACCAGTCGAGCAACTCGCCGACGGTCAGCCAGCCCGACACGCTGGCCGCGCCATCCGCCGCCACGCGCAGGCGTACCGCCGGCAACGCTGCGATCACCTGCTTGGTGTTCAGGTCAGGAAAGGCGCCAATACGGTGCCACTGGCGCTTGTTGAGCAAGTACCAGGAACCGCGCGCACGATTTTTGGCGAAACGAAAGTGCAATGCAGGGTGGCCGGCATCGCGCAGGTCTCGCACATGCTCGAGCTTAGCCTTGCGCACAATCTCGGCATCCGACAGTTTTACTGTCAGGGTTTTGATTCGGGTATTCAAACGTTGCCCTCCTTTCGGGCAAGTAGGTCAACGACCTCAAAAGTCGATGGCCACATCCAATCGCCGTAGCGCTTGGCCATGGCCTCATCAGCGAACAAAGCCACGGCATGGTCAGGCAGGACGTCCATGTCCAACTTGAAGCCGCAGCAATGCACCGCATAGCGGTAATTGGCCGGGACCGGAACGGCCAGGCGAATCGGTGCCATCAGTTTTTTTCCTTTGTGTAACGACCGGCCAGACTGCTGACCTTTTCGGGTTTAGTCGGCTCAACCCAGCCCGCTGCGAGCTGTTCGAATCGGCTGTATTGACCGTGGAAAGCGGCACGCACGGTGCCGCCTGCAATATCACGGCCCTTGCCGATAATGATTTCGGCAATGCCTTTGGCTTCGGAGTGTTCGTGGTAGACCTCGTCGCGGTACACGAACAGGATGATGTCCGCGTCCTGCTCAATGGCGCCGGATTCACGCAGGTCAGAACACAGCGGGCGTTTGTTAGGACGCTCTTCGCATTTGCGGGAGAGCTGGCTGAGCAGAATCACCGGGACGCCCAGCTCTCGGGCCATGAGCTTCGCGGTTCGCGTCATGTGGCTGACTTCCTGCTCACGGCTGGACGTGCGCGAGTCGGACTCCACTAATTGCAGGTAATCGACGACAATGAGGTCCAAGCCATACCGACGCTTATGGCGGCGAGCGGCCGAGCGCAGTCGATTCATTGACATCGACGCGCGATCCGACAGGAACAGATTCGACTTCTTGAGCTTACCGGCGGCGCTCATCAGCTCGGCGCCGTGAGTATTAGGGGCTTTGCCATTCTTGATCAGCTGTAACGGCACTCGCCCTTCGGAAGCCATGAAGCGATCCATCAGGCCCGTGTTATCCATTTCCAGGCTGAACGCCATCACGCTTTTGCCATCACGGATAGCCGCGTGAGACGCGATATTCATGGCGAGCGTGGTTTTGCCCATGGCCGGTCGGCCAGCGATGATGATCAGTTGGCCAGGCTTGAGGCCTTGCAGCTTCTCGTCCAAATCAGGAATGCCCGTGGACAGGCCGTCAATTTCATCACCACGATCAGCCCGGGCCTGCAGCACCTCGATGTAGTCGTTGAGAAAGTCCTCAGCCTTGACCACTTCGGATGTTGCCGATTGGCTGTCAATGGCGTGGGACTCAGCCTGTACCGCTGCAACCTTGTCAGCCGCCGGCTGGTCACCGTAGGCAATGTCGTTGATCCGCACGCTCAGCTCGATGATCGACCTATCCAGGCTGCGCTCACGAACCGTTCCGGCGTAGGAAGCGGCGTTTGCAACGCTTGGCGTATTGCGGGCAATTTCTGCGGCATAGGCAAACGAACTCGCACCACCAGGCAGATCCCCCACATAAACCCCGACGGTCACGATATCGACGGGATGACCATCACCGTGCAAGGCCAAAATCCCGCGATACAGCTCGGCGTTGTCCTCGTAGTAAAAGTCCTCGGGCACCAGATCGGCGGCCAGTACGTCGATCAGCTCAGGGCGCAGGAACATCGCCCCCAGCACACCGTGTTCGGCTTCCAGGCTGTAGGGATCACGCATTGTAATTACCCTCAACGACCTTCACGAAGTTGCTCGGGGCAATCAGCCAATCGAAGTTGCAGCGGAAAGGATTCCCGCCAGAAGCCGAAACCTTACCCATCAGAAACTCGCTGCAGCGCACCAGGGCGAAGTAGTCAGCCCAGAAACTGAGATCCTGATGAACATCGCTTTCGTTCCAACGTGCGCTGACCTTTGCAATCCGATCCTTGGTCAACAACATGACTCGGGGAAACTCCGGGATCGTTGCGTTGAACAAATCGACGATTGCCTGAGTTGGGCATTTCGGCTTCGAAATTTTCGTTGGTTGCTCGGCGCCAACAAGATGTGACGGTTCACTTGATGGTTCTATTACGGTTCTGGGTGCGGCTGCTGCGGGGGTTTGCGTCGTGAGCTGCGGGGGTGGTGGTGCGTCTGCTGCGGGGTGCGCCGCCTGCGGGGGTGCATAAGATGCGGGGGTTAGGGTGTAAATCGTCGAGCGCCCCATCCGTTCCCGGACGGACAGGATGCCAACTTGGCCGAGCCACTTGATGGCAGCCTGAACGGTTCTTTCAGCAAGGCATGTACGCTCAGAAATACGAGCTACCGAAGGCCAGCAAACACCCTCGTCGTTTGCATTGTCAGCCAGCGAGATTAGGACTGCTTTTTGCGGGCCACTCATGCCTTGCAACGGCCAGCACAGGCTCATGATGATGGTACTCATGCGGGAAGATCCTGGGCAGGTGCCAGGGACGCCTTCAAGTAATCGAGGCATTCCCGGCGGAATTGAGACTTGGAAGCGCGCGAATACTGGCCGCTGATCATCAGGGCGGCATTCATCGCTGCGGATTGATTGGTTACTGTGTGTCGTGACACCTTTTCAGGCTCGCCGGGAAGTGTCGCGACAACGCCAGAACTATTGACTGGAGGGGTGTTTTTGATCATTATTGACCTCGCTAAAACGCTGTACTGAACCGCCCTGCCAGGCGGTTTTTTTATGCCTGCGATTTGGGTACTGGATGAATCAACAGCTAATCCAGATCACTACCAGGCCTCGTTCTTCAGGTACAAAATCATCCCAACGAACGGCTAAGAGGCCTCTGGATATAGATCCGGTCTAAGCTCATGACGCGGTATACCGGTTGCCTGCTCGACGGAGATCACGCGCTCCGCTGGCACTCGCCCGGAGGCACACCAGCGCTGAACGTTCTGTGGCGTGCAGCCAAGAACGCGAGCTAGGGCCGACTGGCTGCCTGCTGCCCTGGCAGCACGCTCTGCTGCATTAGGTTCCATAGAATCCTCGTTAAAACCGCAATTACAACTCAAAGTTACAGAATTTCGAATATATCTACAAGTGAGAATTGCAATGCTCGCTACAAGTGCTGGTTGTATTCTCACTTCCATGACAACGACCTCCTCACGCATAGCCGCAGCACGAGAAGCGCAGGGACTCAATCAATCTGAGTTAGCCCGCAAGCTTGGCGTTAGCCCTCAGTCGGTCCAAGCATGGGAGTCGGGGCGCACAGCTCCACGAAACCCGCGCATCAAGCATCTGAGCGAAGTGCTTGGCGTCTCAGTGGCTTACTTGATGGGTGAATCTGGGCCAGCCGAATCACACAGCGCCACTACTGACACCTCTCTGCAAGCAATCGAACCCTGGGACGAAAGCACCCCTCTTGATGACGATGAGGTTTACGTACCTTTTCTTCGCGAGATTGAGCTCGCGGCCGGCTCTGGAAAATTTGCCATAGAGGAAAGCGACAGCTCTCGACTACGCTTTTTCAAGAAGGATCTGCGGCACAACGGCGTTCAATTCAGTAACGCAAAGTGCGTGGTTGTAAGCGGGAACAGCATGCTTCCGGTATTACGAGACGGCGCAACCGTGGGTATCAATGTTGGAAAAAATACACTGAAGGACGTGGTTGACGGGGAGATGTACGCCATCAACCACAACGGCCAACTCAGAATTAAGCAACTGTTTCGCCTACCCACAGGCATTCGGTTGCGAAGCTTCAACCGCGATGAGCATCCTGATGAGGAGTACACATTTCAGGAGATCCAGGAGCAGCAACTTGGCATTCTGGGCCATGTGTTTTGGTGGGCAATGTACTCCCGCTAACCAATTCTAAATTCATTCCAAATCACCAGAGCCCGCCATTGCGCGGGCTTTTTCATGCATCCTGAAATTACAAAAATGCATCCTTTCTCCAAAAATAATTACAACCCAGGCTTGCAAATTACAATTTACGGTTGTAATTTTGCCTCGTCGCCGGATAACAACCGGCCCGATGGAAGGCAGCGATGAACCGGCCTTAATGGTTCAGAGGGTTGGCAACTGACCCGGGTGCGCAGCGTAAAGCGCCAAGACGAGTTATCCAGCGGGAGAACAAGCCGAAAGGCCCGCGGCTGGACAAACAATTTGATGGGCCGGCGACGACGCCAGTAGCGGGAAGCCGGCAAGCGACACCAGAAGATTTCACTTCTGCACCTGGTGACGGGTGCAGCGGGAAAACAACCGGGAGTCTAAGCGATGAACGAAATCATCAACGGCGCATGGAAGGGTCACCTCGGTAGAGGCCTTGCGCCCAAAGAGCTTCAGTACCTACTGGCCGCCGCCCAGGGCATGACGGCCAAAGAGATTGCCCGCCAGTTCGACGTGGCAGCCTGCACTGTAGCGAAGCGCCTTTCCTGCGCCATGTTCAAGCTCGGCGTTACCCGCCAGACCGCCATGATTGCCGAGGCTATGCGCCGCCAGATCATCTCGCCCATGTGCTTCGTGTTGGCGGCGCTGATCGCCATGCACGCAATGATCGGTGACGAGTCAATGCGTCGTGACCGCCGGGTGCCAGAACGCCGTATGGCAGAAGTCAGAATGGTACGCCGCGCCGAACAACCGATGCTGCTCGCTTAACTCAAACACCGAGGAAAAAGATATGCCCGAATCAATTCAAGAGCGTGCCGAAGGGCTCGCGGCTCTCCGTGTCCGCGCAACCATTGCCACCAGCGCGATGTACGCCTTGATAGGCAAAGAGCAGCCCGTGCAAGAGATTCGCTTTCAGGTAGTCAATAAGGGCCGCTGCGCCTATCACATCGTCGAGCGCTCCACCGGTAAGGTAATGGGGATGTGTTTCACCTGGAAGGCAGCGATCAACCGCGCCAAGGTGCTGGAAGCGCGCGCCGACGGCAAAAAGATAAATATCGAACGCTGGTCGCAATAATTATTGTAAAGATGGGTAACCCCAAAGTGGCAGTGATCGCCGATCCGTATCATCAGATGGACGCATTATTCATCATGGGCAATAAAGCCAAAGAGGTAGATATGCACTCGTATCAATGTTGAATAAATTGATTTATATACGACTTTACTCGATCATCAGGGTCGAATGCGCGAATGTTGAACATAGCGCCGCCAGCTGAAGAAAGATCAAAAACCACTTCACTATAGCCAGGATCCAAGGACTTAACCATTGATATGAACGAGTCTTTATTTCCAGTGGAAGCTTCAGCCAATCCTCGGGCCGCTGCATAAGCTAGAATGTCCGCCAGATCTAGAAACAATGGTTTCAAACCGTGAACCGGCTCAGAAAAAAACATTTCATTTTTATGTTCAACTGGAAAAAAACTACGAAGATTATCCACTTGTCGCTTTTGGTTTAAAAAAAGAATCTTAGTTTTATCACCGTCAACATAAGACTTAACGCGTGTGGGCGGAAAAATATGTGTTAACGGCCCAATCGCGGCATGAAAACAGAGGTGCATTTTCGTCTTTAGATTATCTAGATGCAAAGTGAGCGGTTTCGCAGCGTTCTCAGAATCAAAAAGAAGACTATCAGGTGCCTTCCTAGCATCCATATAGCCAACCCATCCTCGGGCACCCGCTATGAAAGACTGAATCATTATCTCATCTAAAAACTTTAGCACCATTTCATTCGTGAGTTCTGAGAAATAGGTCTTCGATCGCGCATGCTTATTGAAAAGCTCACGACAATGAATTCTTGCACCTTCATCTACTCCGAATCTTTTTTTAACTTTGTTTACGTAAGATTCTACCAGCTGATGTTTTTTCTGCGGAATTATTATGAAGGCATACGTAACAACCTCATTAAAATGACTTTCATCTCCATACAGCGCTACATCCATTATTCCCTGCGTCATGCTCTGCTCTCCATGTGGCTTATATATTTTAACTTCATTACTCTACCCCTCAGCCGACTTAAGCCAATCACGAGCTATACCCGAAGTCAAAAATATCACGCCAACCATCAAAGATTATTGCTCTAATTAATATACTGGCATTACCACAATCGGTTCGGTGATCGTCCATTTTTTGTCATCCATACCAAAAACTCCTTACCAGTCATCGTTAGTTTGATATCCTGCCCCTCGACAACAACTAACTCTTTTGCAATGAGAAAACCCAAATATGGCTCCATCTCCCAATCATCCATATGTGGACTATTGCGAGCTTTAAGGGCTTCCCACTCTCGATGGGTTTCACCTAAAGAGACGCCAGTTACGCCTCGCTGATTTAGTAATTCTAGAAACTGAATTTGCCCACCGAATATGAATGAATAGATATTTTCAAAGTACCAAAGCACTCGCCAACCCACATCATCACTGAGCAGAAAATTCAACTTCTCCTGATCGCTCTTACTCGCTAGTTGCTGTTGAACAATGCCCAAAACTATCCCATATGAATGGGGAAACTCCCCATCGGGAAATACCCTTATTTCACCTTGACTAGTTGAAGGCTGTATTTGTGGCTGTGGCGACTCAACTTCAAACCCGCTGGCACTAAAGCTCTTGATCCTTGGCAAAATATTCTTTACTTCATTCTTGAAGAAGTAGACCGTAATTAAAAACATAATGAGAGCCACATGAGGCCAGCCTAAACCGCTCCACAGCCCTACAAATACACGCTCAAACCATTCCCATATAGCTGTCACAACTGAAAAAAAGCCAGACCAGTTATCACCGTTCAACATCGTTCTCCTCCCTCGATCTCATGTCGAGCCGTCAAGCAATAGCTCATAAATTCACTTCACGCCAGCCGGTGAGGATCCCCTATGTCCGAACAACAGATCGACGAAAAGAAACTCGAGCGCGCAATCCGTAAGATAAAACACTGCCTGGCACTGGCGCAGAGCGCAAACGAGAACGAAGCCGCCACTGCGCTCAGGCAGGCTCAGGCACTGATGCGGGAGTACCGGCTGACCGAAATGGATGTGAAGTTGAGCGATGTCGGTGAAGTTGAGTCAGCCCTGTTCCGCACCAAGCGTAGACCAGCGTGGGATCAGCAGCTCAGCATAGCTGTAGCAGAAGCGTTCAGTTGCACAACCCTACGGCGCAGGACGTGGAGTTCTGCGAAAGGCCAGGTCATTGAGTGCGCAACATTCGTCGGAGTATCTCCCACCCAGAACATCGCCCTTTACGCGTACGAGGCACTGCATACCAAACTCACTCAGGCCCGGAAGGCCTATTGTTCAGCGGTCAGATCTGGAGCTCATAGCAGTCAGTATTCGGCAGAAACTGCCGGCGACCACTTTGCACTGGCGTGGGTCTGGGAGGTTCAGTCGAAGCTAAAAGCGCTTGTACCTCAAGGCGACGATGATCCGCTCGGGAATCTCACCACGGGCCAAGACCTTGTTGCGATTCAGGCTCAGGACAAGGCACTGATCAGCGAATATCTCGCTACCCAGGAAATCGGGAAGTCCAGGAAAGGCAAGGCGGTAGAGCTGGATCTAAACGCCCAGATCGCCGGGATGCTTGCTGGCAGCAAGGTGGAACTGCACGCCGGCATCGCGCGGGGTGGTGAGGACACCCTCGCGCTTTCCGTACTCGCTTGAACTCCCCTGCCCACAGAAGCCCTATAGCCCCGCGCCAGCAATCAACCGGGCCCCGACCTCACGCCCAGCAACCTGCGCCAGGCCGCGGTCAACATAGGTTCGGTCACCCGCAATAACCGGCACCACAACCTCACCACCGCGCTTTACCTCGACGTTGATACGCCAGGTCTCCCGGCCTTCCTCGTCCTTGTCGCACTCCATGTAGTTCCAAACCTGAAAGCCTTCGATCTCATCGTAAATATCGTGCTTGGTCATGGTCCAGCCCATTTATAGGAAGGGGCCATCGTAGCACCACACCCCGGGCATGGCCCGGCAAGGACTCCCTATGCTTACAGCAATTGACCTATTTTCTGGTTTTGGCGGATGGACGCGCGGCGGCAAAGACGCAGGTCTCGACGTCCTATGGGCGGCCAACCACTGGCCGGCGGCCGTGGAGTGGCACACCAAAAACAACCCAGAGACGCAGCATGTCTGCCAGGACCTGCATCAGGCTGACTGGTCGCGGGTGCCGAAGCACGACGTCATGCTGGCTTCTCCGTGCTGCCAGGGCCACACCAAGGCGCGCGGCAAGGCGTCGGGAAACCCGCAGCACGACAACTCGCGGTCGACGGCCTGGGCGCCAGTAGCGAACGCCGAGTTCCACAGGCCCGATTTCGCTGTTATCGAGAACGTGCCGGAGTTCTTGGACTGGATTCTGTACCCAGCCTGGGCCGATGCAATGCAGCGCCTGGGCTACTCGCTGGCACCGCACATCGTGGACTGCGCCGACCTCGGCGTACCACAGCACCGGGTGCGCCTATTCATGGTCTGTTCTCGCAGCAAGGCCCCTCTCCACCTTCAGCTCCAGCAGCACCAGCATGTGCCCGCAAGCGAGATCATCGACTTCAACGCCGGAAAGTGGTCGCAGATCATCAAGCCAGGCCGAGCCGAATCGACGCTAACCCGCGTGAAGAATGGGCGCAAGCGCTTCGGAGATCGCTTCGTAATGCCCTACTACGGTTCCGGGTCTGGGCTCACCGGCCGCAGCCTGGACCGACCAATCGGCACCATCACTACCCTGGACCGCTGGGCAGTAGTCGACGGTGAAAGGATGCGCATGATCACCGCCGCTGAGGCCATGGCCGCCCAGTCCTTCCCGAAAGATACCCTCCGCCCGGACAATCATAAATTGACCATGCACATGACTGGGAACGCCGTACCGCCATTGGCCGGCCAACGCATAATTGAGGCGCTAATGGCATGTGGGTAGGCCAGTTAAAAACATCACCTTGCGCGGCTTCGCACCTCAGTTTCTAGAGTGTCTAGCTCTTCCATCCAGCGCTCAATTAGCTGTCGATTCGCCGAAATTTTCTTCCATCGCCTAAAGTTGATCGCCGGTTCTCTTGATACGTCGTAGAGAGTGGCACTTACAAACTCACCATAGTTAGCCACCTCTCTCAAGCCAATGATGAAGTAGACCATCTGACTTGAAATGGCTGTGACAGGGATTTCACGCAGCATTGCAGCTGCTTGATTGAGTTCATGCAGAAGAGAGTCACTTTTGGAGCCGCTTAATTGGGTTCCGAAAAGCGAAGATGTTGGCTGAGCATATACCTCAAGCCTAGCATATAAGCCCTCCATATGAACCATTAATGCGTAAGTAGCACTCATCCCGTTCAAGCGTTCACCAAGAGTTTCTTCTGCTCGGTCATTTCGCTGTTGTCTGCTTTGAAAATAGGGCAGAGCAATGGCAACTATAATTGCCACAAATGCGCCAATCGCTTGGGCCCAGCCAGCGGAATCAGCAGGCAGCCACCCATTGCGAACCCAGTATGCAACTGACCCCACAAGCAACCAAAGTGTGGAGCCTGCAACAAGTAGAATCCATATCGTCCATATGGTGTATTGAGCAATTCGTTCAAAAAAACACCTTTTCATCCCGCCTCCTGAACACACAAAATTTCGAGCAGACCTTAATCACCAGTAAGGGGCATGGTGACTGGGGCTTTTGGTCAACTGCTTGAAGGTACTTTACTTTGCCGAACCTACATCGAAACGGTTAACTGATGTGGCTTATGAAGCAAGTCTCCCAAGAAGAATTCTGCTTTGCTTTTCCATATCCGCATAAGCGAATTCGATCTTGAGTGCGTGTACACGATTTATATTTTGAAGGCCGATCAATTTCTTATCTTCAGGATCTGAATCATCGCCCTCTCCATCACCAAATGTAATTTCGATCATGGCATCTTTGGCGACTCTTACCATCTCGTCCAATACTGTAGGCGAACACTTAAATTGCTCTAGTTCGGAATCAGATAGAAGAACCATCATTACGTCCCATGCTTTACCGAATTCGGAAACATGATTAAACCAATTCCTTTGATCTTCGTCTGGAAAATCATCCGCCAAAGCCCTGTCATTGCGAGAGCGAAGATATTCTGCAAGGTGATTCGACAAGCTAGCCAAGTAAATATGGGGATGAATTGCACCATGTAAAAAACTTCTCACCGCAATCACTGCATCGTATTTTTTTTGAAGCTGGAACTGGGCTTTCCAGGAGCTCAATGCAAAAACTGCCGTTACAGCGGCTCCTACCGTGGCAATACTCGATATGGCACCCAAGAAAGCTATGAAGCTCAACTGACTATCTTTTGTAAAAATAAAGCCGAAGATAGATCCTGCGAAAAACAGCAGCAGGCAATATAGAAAGATTAGCCAGCGCTCACCATAAACATTCCCCATACATCCATCCGTTCGCAATAGTGCGTTGGAGAATACCTGTATGTCTGAAATAAAAGAACGCCCCATCTTGATATCGGCACCGATTTTGCGTTCCGCCCTGGAAGGCCGAAGCCCGCTGGCAATACTACGGCACCGCGCTCGCTTCGATGTTCGCATGCCAAGCCATCAATGGACTGCCAGAGCCGGAGGGGTGATCGCCTGCGGCTCAACCATCACGGTCGCAGCTTGCCGCGCTATCGCCGTCCGCAGCCTGGGCGATGTCATCGATATCCCTTCCGAACTCATCTAACCCCAATCCCCTTCATACCTGCCGGTGACCGGCGGGCGAGGTATTCCTATGTCGGAAACACAGCAAACACAGGAGCCCTTTCGGCTCGACAAGGTGCCGGAGGCTCAGATGGCCGAGATCATCGGCACCACTAAGCGGGCACTGGAAGGCAAGCGCGACCGCCGCGTAATTCCTGAAGGCGTTTGGAACAAGATTGACGGCAGGATTTTTTATAGCTTAAGGAGATACGAAGCATGGCTAGAAAGCCAATGGGCCTGCCCACAGGAGTTGAATTCGTTGGCCAGTCCGTTCGCATTCGCTTCACCTGGAGAGGCGAGCGACGCTGCGAGACTCTCGCACACCCACAAACCCCAAAAGGGATTAAAGCGGCAGCCGATCTACGCGATCAAGTAATAAGCTTGGCAAAGCATGGGGTTTTGGATGATCAGCGATACGCTGAGCTGTTCCCAAACTCCAGCTACATGCCAGTATCGCTGGTGATGACATTCGGCGAGTACGCCCAGGCCTGGATTGATAGCTTGGAGATCGTGCCCGGCACGCGCAGAAACTATCGCGCAACGATCAACACCTACTGGATGCCATGGCTTGGGCAGCTCCCGATCACGGCAATCAACACAATGGTGCTACGCAGGGTAATAAGCGAAACAGTTTGGGAAACACAGTCGATTAAACGCGAGTCGATAGCGCGGGTCACTTCACTACTGAAGTCTGCCGTGCAGGATGAGTTGCTTGATCGCAACCCGGCGACGCCGATCAAGCTCCCGAAGAAAGCAAAAAAGCAGGTAGATCCGTTTTCGGGTGATGAAGCGGCTGTAATCGTTGAGTGGATGTACGCGAATTTTAAAAAGCCAGGCGTGCGGATATTTGCCGCTTACTTTGAATTTGCGTTCTTCAGCGGGCTGAGAACCGGCGAGATAGCGGCGTTGCGCTGGGATGAGATCGACATGGACGCGCGCACTGCACATGTCTGCCGAATCGTTGTAGATGGGGAAGTAGAGGAGCGCACCAAGACGAAGTACGCGAGGACGGTGATGCTTAATAGTCGAGCGTTGAATGCCCTGCGGAAAGCTAAGCAGATCGCCGATGATCGACTGCTACAGCGTCGGAGAATCAAGACCAAATCGCAGTATGTATTTCCGCCATCGGGGGGGTCTGAATTCATCTGCCGCCCGTCTCAGACCGGCGACCAGTTCAGCAAGGCGTTGGTGGCGCTTGATCTACGGCATCGACCGCAGTACAACTGCCGACACACCTATGCAACCATGTGTCTAATGGCAGGCATGAATCCTGCGTTTATCGCCGGCCAGCTTGGCCACAGCGTCCAGGTATTGCTGACGACTTACGCAAAATGGCTATCGTCAACCACTGACTGGTCAGAGGTCGGAAAGCTTGAGCAATCGATGATTGGTACAAAATTGGTACAAGCCTGACCAATCATCGGCTTAGAGCCTTTATTTAAAGGCTCTCTATCACTTTCTGATCCATACTCCTAAAATGTAACGGCATTTATCAAAAACCCGTTTCCGAACGGTATTTCCTTACTTTTTTTAGCGAGTTCATCCGCGTGAAAATTCGTCTTTCTATCATCAGCCTATTTTTCGCTTTCACAGGCCACTTCGCGCACGCCGCCGAAACCACCCAGGCCCCGCGTGATACGTCCAAGCTGCAAATCGCCTCTGGCAGCGCCATGCTGGTGGACCTGCAGACCAACAAGGTCATTTATTCCAGCAACCCGGACGTGGTGGTGCCCATCGCTTCGGTGAGCAAATTAATGACTGGCCTGATCGTGCTCGAAGCCAAGCAGAACATGGATGAGTACATCGATATCAACATCACCGACACGCCGGAAATGAAAGGCGTGTTTTCGCGCGTGAAGATCGGCAGCCAGATGCCGCGCAAGGAAATGCTGCTGATCGCCCTGATGTCCTCGGAAAACCGCGCCGCCGCGAGCCTGGCCCACCACTATCCGGGTGGTTATGCAGCCTTCATCGCCGCGATGAACGCCAAGGCCAAGGCGCTGGGCATGACCAGCACGCATTATGTCGAACCCACGGGCCTGTCGATCCACAACGTGTCCACCGCCCGCGACCTGAGCAAATTGTTGGCCGCCGCGCGTCACTACCCGTTGCTGAGCCAACTGAGCACCACCAAGGAAAAGACCGTGTCGTTCCGCAAGCCCAACTACACCCTGGGCTTCTCTAACACGGACCACCTGATCAACCGCGCCAACTGGGACATCAAGCTGACCAAGACCGGCTTCACCAACCAGGCCGGCCACTGCCTGGTGCTGGTGACCAGCATGGGCAACCGTCCGGTGTCGCTGGTGATCCTGGATGCCTTTGGCAAATTCACTCACTTTGCCGATGCCAGCCGCATTCGCAACTGGGTCGAGACCGGCAAGAGCGGTTCGGTGCCGGATGTGGCGTTGCGCTACAAGGCTGACAAGAACCTGAAAAACCGTCCTAACGCCGCCGAAGTACGTCGCTGATCACACACTGATGCAGGAGCTGGCGTGTGTGGGAGCTGGCTTGCCTGCGATCGCATCACTGCGGTGTAACTGGAACACCGCAGTGCCTGCATCGCGGGCAAGCCCGGCCCCCACACAACCCCGCTCCCACACTGGAGCATTGGTGTGTTGTTTACTTGCGTTCTGCCAGCACCTTCAGCGCCTGCGCCGCCGCGCGCTCCTGCCCCGCCTGGCCCGTCGCGTTGGCCGCATCCCGCCAGCGCTGCGCGTCCACATTGGCCGGCAACTGGCTCGGGCGCTGGGTGAGGATCGCCCAACTTCCGGCGCTGTTCCACTTTGACTCAAAGTCGCTGAAGCTCATCAACAACCGCCGGTCCATGCCCGAGCGCAGCAACACCGTGCTTTTCTGTTGATTGAAACCCACCACGACCACGTAGCGCGCGTCCGACCACAGCCCGCCGCCGATTCGCGCCATCACTGGATAACCCGCCGCCACCTGTGCCAGCACCGCTGTCAGCTTGGCGTCCACCGGGTACACCATCAGCCCGTACTCGCGCGCCAGCACCTGCATGTTGCGCTCAAGGTCCGCTTCGCCGCCCGGCAAGTGCAGCGGCTTATCCAGCAACCCCGGTGTCATGACAATGCCTTGTTGCGACAGCATGCTGGCTAATGCCGTAGGACCGCTCTGATAAGCCTCGCTGCGAAACGTCGGCACGCCATTGAGTTCGACACGTTCCGGCAGGCCCGCCAGTTTCGACGGCGTCGCGGAACAGGCCGCAAGCCCCAGGGCGCAGGCCAATAGAACGGATGTTTTAAGGTTCGACCGTAACCGCAATTTTCTACTCTCTTGATCAACTGCCGGTAAGGGCCCTGATCATAGGACGCCCGGCCACGTGGGTATAGCCCGCAGGCTTAGTAAAGGGAATGGATAGAGCAAAGAAGTTGGAAGGACACGACCATTGGTCAATAGCAGGCAACGGCCAGGTAGCTAGACTGTCCATTGAGAAGACTGTGTGTGCCCCGGACGGGGCGTAAGGAGGCCCGAATGAGCCTTGCAACAACGATTTTCCTATTGATCTGCGGTTGGCTGGCGGTAGCCGGCGCCATGTTGTGGGGGGTGTTGCGCATAACCCGCCGGCACCATCACCCCCACGTCAAACCCGCTGCACCTGCCAAGCCCCATAAGGCGGCAGTGCATCACGCCTAGCCCGGCATGCAATTGAAGTCCTGAGTCGCCGCGACTTCCTTGCCGTGACCATCCATCAAGGCGGCGCGCACGGTGGTGCCGAGGCTGGATTCCACCAGGGTGTAGTGCTCACCCGCCTTGAAGTGCTTGTATTCGACGCGACCCTGGCAGTCCTGCTGGTTGTCGTCGCCCGGTTCTTCTTCGAACAGCGTTACATCCAAGCGATGGTCGCCCGGCGGCACTTCAAAAAAGCGCCCGTCATCCACGCGCTTGCCGTCTACACGCTCGGCCATCAGGTCGTTCGGTGCTTCTTCTTTCAGACCGATCCACGCTTCGCTCGGGTCAGCCTTGGGGATCGGGCCGGCGCACGCCGACAACAACAGCACGGCACCGAGGGTGGGGATCAACAGCAGTGGTTTGAGTGAAATGGTTTTGAGTGACTGGGTTTTGAGTGACATGGCAGGGCTCCAAAGCAGGACATGTGTCCGATGGGTTACAAGCTTGGGGAGCGGACCTGTGTAGAACAAATGAATGCATATGAAACGATCTTCAGCGCCTACCTAAATGTTCCTTCACCTGGCTGAAAGGTGCGTGTTAGGTGGGTCGCGTGAGACTGCCGGGGTTTGCAATCCTGCTCCTCTGGAGGTTCACGCATGCTCGGGCTGGTAAAGACCGCACTGCAAAAGCCGTACACGTTTATCGTGTTGGCCATATTCATCTGCATCATCGGGCCGATGGCGGCCCTGCGTACCCCCACTGACGTTTTCCCGGATATCGGCATCCCCGTGGTCGCCGTGGTGTGGCAATACAACGGCCTGTCGCCGGACGCCATGGCCGGTCGGGTGATCTACACCTACGAACGCTCCCTGAGCACCACCGTCAACGACATCGAACACATCGAATCGCAATCGCTGCCCGGCATGGGCATCGTGAAAATCTTCTTCCAGCCTGGCGTGGATATCCGCACCGCCAACGCCCAGGTGACGGCGGTGTCACAAACCGTACTCAAGCAAATGCCCCCGGGCATCACGCCGCCGCTGATCCTCAACTACAGCGCCTCGACGGTGCCGATCCTGCAGATGGCGTTCTCCAGCCCGAGCCTTTCGGAAGCGAAGATCCGCGACCTGGTGCAGAACAATATCCGCCTGCCGCTGAGCGCCCTGCCCGGCCTGGCCATGCCCACGCCCATGGGCGGCAAGCAGCGCCAGATCACCCTCGACCTCGACCCGCAGGCGCTCGCCGCCAAAGGATTGTCGGCCCAGGACGTGGGCAATGCCCTGGCGTTGCAGAACCAGATCATCCCGGTGGGCACCGCCAAACTCGGCCCCAACGAATACACGATCCTGCTCAACAACAGCCCCAAGGCCATCGATGAACTCAACGACCTGCCGATCAAGACCGTCGACGGTGCGCTGATCACCATCGGCCAAGTGGCCCACGTACGCGATGGTTCGCCGCCGCAGACCAATATCGTGCGCGTCGACGGCCACCGCGCGGTACTGATGCCGGCGCTGAAAAACGGCAGCATCTCGACCCTGTCGATCATCGACGGCATCCGCCAGATGCTGCCGCGCATCAATGAAACCCTGCCGCCGTCGCTGAAGACTTCGCTGCTCGGCGACGCCTCGGTGTTCGTCAAGCAATCGGTGGGCAGCGTGGCCCAGGAAGGCATCATCGCCGCGTTGCTGACCAGCGCGATGATCCTGCTGTTCCTCGGCAGTTGGCGTTCGACATTGATCATCGCCGCCTCGATTCCGCTGGCCGTGCTGTCGGCCATCGCACTGCTGGCGGTCAGCGGGCAAACCCTCAACGTGATGACCCTCGGCGGGCTGGCGTTGGCGGTGGGGATCCTGGTGGACGACGCCACGGTGACCATCGAGAACATCAACTGGCACCTGGAGCAAGGCAAGGCGGTGAAGACTGCGATCCTCGACGGTGCCGCGCAAATTGTCGGGCCGGCGTTCGTCTCGCTGCTGTGTATCTGCATCGTGTTCGTGCCGATGTTTTTGCTGCAAGGCATCGCCGGCTACCTGTTCCGGCCGATGGCCCTGGCGGTGATCTTTGCCATGGCCAGCTCCTTCATCCTTTCGCGTACGCTGGTGCCGACCCTGGCGATGTTCCTGCTCAAGCCGCACATGCCCGAGGCCGGTGCAGGGCATCATCCGGAAGATGCGTTCATCAACCACCACGAGGGCGAGCAGCACACAACACCACGCAATGCGGTGCTGCAATCGGTGCTGAATTTCCAGCAAGGTTTCGAGCGCCACTTCTCGAATATCCGTGACACCTACCACGGCCTGCTGACCCTGGCCCTGGGCAACCGCAAGGGTTTTATCGTCGGTTTCCTGGCCTGTGTCCTGGCGTCTTTCCTGCTGTTGCCCAGCCTGGGCCAAGACTTCTTCCCGGCCACCGATGCAGGCGCCCTAGCCCTTCACGTGCGTTTGCCACTGGGCACGCGTATCGAAGAAAGCGCCGCCGCCTTCGACCGCATCGAAGCGCGGATTCGTGAAGTCATTCCCGCCGAAGAGCTGGACACCATCGTCGATAACATTGGCATTCCGCTCAGCGGCATCGACATGGCCTACAGCAGCAGCGGCACCATCGGCCCGCAGGACGGCGATATCCAGGCCACCCTGAAAAAAGACCACGCCCCCACCGCCGACTACGTGAAAAAACTGCGCGAAGCCTTGCCGCAAAGTTTCCCCGGCAGCCACTTCGCCTTCCTGCCGGCGGACATCAGCAGCCAGATCCTCAACTTTGGCGCCCCCGCCCCGTTGGACGTGAAAATCTCCGGGCGCAGCGATGAAGAAAACCGTGCCTATGCGGTGGAGCTTGAGCGTCGCTTGCAGCACGTACCGGGCATTGCCGACCTGCGTATCCAGCAGTCCACCGGCTACCCGTCGCTGCAGGTGAACGTCGACCGCATGCGCGCCAATGGCCTGGGCATCACCGAGCGTGACGTGACCAACAGCATGGTCGCCTCCCTCGCCGGCAGCTCGCAGGTGGCGCCAACCTTCTGGCTCAATCCGGCCAACGGCGTGTCCTACTCCATCGTAGCGGCGACCCCGCAATACCGCCTCGACAGCCTGCCCTCACTGGAAGCCCTGCCAGTGACCGGCGCTGACGGCCAGTCGCAGATCCTGGGCGGCGTGGCGACTATTGCCCGCGTGCAAAGCCCGGCGGTGGTCACCCACTACAACATCGAACCGACCCTGGACCTGTACGCCAACGTGCAAGGCCGCGACCTCGGCGGCGTGGCCCGCGACGTGCAAAAAGTGCTGGACGACACCGCATCCATGCGTCCCAAAGGCGCGGTGATCAGCCTGCATGGGCAGATCGACGCGCTGCATGAAGCCTTCAGCGGCCTGAGCTTCGGCCTGCTCGGTGCGGTGGTGCTGATCTACCTGCTGATCGTGGTCAACTTCCAGTCGTGGGTCGACCCGTTCGTGATCATCACTGCTTTGCCGGCGGCCCTGGCGGGGATTGTGTGGATGCTGTTCCTCAGCGGCACGTCCTTGTCGGTGCCCGCCTTGACCGGCGCGATCCTGTGCATGGGCGTCGCCACCGCCAACTCGATCCTGGTGGTGAGCTTCTGCCGTGAACGCCTGGCCGAACATGGGGATGCACTGAAGGCCGCCCTGGAAGCCGGTTACACGCGCTTCCGCCCGGTGTGCATGACCGCCCTGGCGATGATCATCGGCATGTTGCCCCTGGCGATTTCCGAAGAGCAGAACGCCCCGCTCGGCCGCGCCGTGATCGGCGGCCTGATCCTCGCCACCACCGCCACCCTGTTGTTTGTCCCCGTGGTCTTCAGCCTGGTCCACGGTCGTCACCCTACTCGCGCAACTGCTGGAGAAACGTCTCATGTCGTCTGATCACAAACCCTCGCGCAAGCGTCTGATGCTCATGGGTGTCGGCGGCCTGACCCTGGCCACCCTGTTGGTCGCCAACGGCCTGCACGCCCGCACATTGCACGAACAATCGGTCACCGCCTGGACCGAGACCGCCGCCGTCCCGCAAGTGATGGTGTTCCAACCGCAGCAGAATGCCGCGGGCGACACCCTGCGCTTGCCGGCGCACCTGGAAGCCTGGAGCAAGGCGCCGATCCACGCCCGCGTCAGCGGCTACCTCAAGGACTGGAAAGCCGACATCGGCACCCAGGTCAAGTCCGGGCAGATCCTCGCCGAGATCGACAGCCCCGACCTCGACCAACAACTGGCCCAAACCCATGCGCGGCTGGTGCAGGAACAGGCCAATGCACGCCTGGCCACCACCACCGCCACCCGCTGGCAGAACCTGCTGGCCAGTCACTCGGTGTCGCGCCAGGAGGCCGATGAAAAAACCTCCAACGCCGCTGCCGCCAAAGCCAACGCCGAAGCCGCCGCTGCCGATTACGCCAGGCTTACGGCACTGGAAGGCTTCAAGACTATCCGCGCGCCATTCGCGGGCACCATCACTGCACGCAACACCGACATCGGCCAGTTGATCAAGGCCGATACCGACAGCGACCCGGAGCTGTTCAACATCGCCGACACCCACCAATTGCGCCTGTATGTGCCAGTGCCGCAGAACTATGCGGCGGTCATTCACCCAGGCCTCGAAGCCGAGCTGACCGTGCCCGAGCACCCCGGCGAGCATTTCAAGGCGCGCCTGATCGGCGACTCCACCGCCATCGACCGCCGCTCCGGCACCCTGCTCGCGCAGTTCGTCGCCGACAACCCCAATGGCGAGTTGCTGCCAGGCGACTACGCCGAAGCCACCCTGCCGATTCCGGCGGACACCCATGGCGTGAGCATCCCGGCCAGCGCGCTGATCTTCCGTGCCCAAGGCACCCAGGTGGCGGTGCTGGATGCGCAGAATCATGTGCACCTGCAAGACATCCACATCGGCCTCGACCTGGGCGAACGCCTGGTCATCGACCAAGGCCTGAAACCCGCCGACCGCGTGGTCGACAACCCGCCCGACGCCCTGCGAGAAGGCGACCCGGTGCAACTGGCCGACGCCTCTGGAGGTACGCATGCGCCCAAGGCTTAAGCCCCTCGCGGCGTTGATGCTGTTGGCGTTGCAGGGTTGCTCGATGGCGCCCACCTACACAGTGCCGTCACTTGACCTGCCCGCGAATTACCGCGAACAGACCAGCGATGGCCCGTGGCACAGCGCGCAGCCCTCCGACTCATTGGCGCCCGATTGGTGGACCCTCTACCACGACCCGCGCCTGAACGACCTGCAACAGCAACTGCTCAAGGCCAACCCGGACCTGGCGGCGGCACTGGCACACTTCGATGCCTCCCAGGCGTATGCCAGCCAGCTGCATGCCGGGCTGTTCCCGCAGATCACCGCCAGCGCGCAGCCATTGCGCCAGCGTCAATCGGACTCGCGGCCATTGCGGGGGACCACGCAGCCGTCGGTGTACAACAGCAATACGGCGGGGTTTTCGCTGAGTTATGACCTGGACCTGTGGGGCAAAATCCGCAACCAGGTCGCGGCCGGCGACGCCCAGGCACAAGCGTCCGGCGATGACCTGGCCGTGGCGCGCCTGAGCCTGCAACATCAGTTGGCGACGCTGTATGTGCAACTCAATGGGCTGGATGCACAGGCGCGGATTCTCAACAGTTCGCTGGAGGATTTCCGCCAGGCACTGCAACTGACCCGCAGTCGGTATGAGGGCCAGATTGCTTCGGAGCTGGACCTCACCCGCGCGCAAAACCAACTCGCCGAAGCCAAGGCGCAACTGGATGAAGTCCGCGGGCAGCGCAATCTTACTGAACACGCCATGGGTGAGTTGGTGGGTGTGGCGGCCAGTGACTTCAGCGTGCCGCCGAGCCAGCAACTGATCGCACTGCCGGGCATCCCGTCGCAGTTGCCGAGCCATCTGCTGCAACGCCGGCCAGACATCGCGGCGGCGGAGCGTCGCGTGTTTGCCGCCAACGCCAATATCGGCGTGGCCAAGGCGGCGTGGTACCCGGATTTCAGCCTGACCGGCTTGATCGGCGGCCAGACCCAAGGGGTTGGTAACTTGTTGTCCGCTAGCAATCGCTATTGGGCGCTGGGGCCGTTGGTGAACTTGCCGATCTTTGATGGCGGGCGCTTGAGCGCCAACGAACGCCAGGCCAAGGCCGAGTTTGAAGAAGCCTCGGCGCACTACCGCAGCCAGGTGCTGAAGGCCGTGCGCGAGGTGGAAGACAACCTGGCGCAACTGCGCGATTTGCAGCAGGAGGCGCAGGATGAGCAAGCGGCGGCGGATGCGGCGCAGCACACCCAAGCGCTGGCCATGAACAGCTACCAGGCCGGGGCCGTGAGCTACCTGGACGTGGTGACGGCGCAGACGGCAGCATTGCAAGCGCAGCGGACCTTGCAGGCGGTGCAGACCCGGCAGTTACAGGCGAGCATCGGGCTGGTGACCGCGTTGGGTGGCGGCTGGCAGCCCTCTTCCTGACACTGTCCATCCTCCGTAGGAGCCGGCTTGTCGGCTCCTACGGTGGGCAGTGAAGGCTTAGGCGGCGAGCTTGCCGCTGGCGATTGCCGCCGATGCGGCCACCATGGCGCGCAGCAGCACCGCACACCCTGCCGCCAGGTCATCCGGCGCGGCATTCTCGATTTCGTTATGGCTGATGCCGCCTTCACACGGCACGAAGATCATCCCCGCCGGGCCCAGTTCGGCGACGAAGATTGCGTCGTGCCCTGCCCCGCTGACGATGTCCATGTTCGACAGGCCCAGGCCATTCGCCGCATTACGCACCGCTTCCACGCAGCCTTTGTCGAAGTACAGCGGCGGGAAGTCCGCAGTGGACTCCATCTCGAAACTCAGCCCATGTTTGGCGCAGGTGTCTTCAATGACCTGGCGCACTTGGGCAATCATCGAGTCCAGGCGCGCCGGTTCCAGGTGGCGGAAATCCAGGGTCATGCGTACTTCGCCGGGAATGACGTTGCGCGATCCCGGATAAGCCTGCAAGCAACCCACCGTCCCACACGCATGGGGTTGATGACCCAGCGCTGCCGCGTTGACCGCCGCCACCACTGCTGCCGCGCCCACCAGTGCATCCTTGCGCAGGTGCATCGGCGTTGGCCCCGCATGCGCTTCAACCCCACGCAGCTTCAGGTCAAACCACTTCTGCCCCAGTGCGCCGAGCACCACACCGATGGTTTTCTTCTCATCCTCAAGAATCGGGCCTTGCTCGATATGTGCTTCGAAATACGCACCCACCTTATGCCCACTGACCGGCCGCGAGCCCGCATAGCCAATCGCATTCAATGCATCGCCGACACTGACGCCGTCCACATCGACCTTGGCCAGTGTGTCCGCCAGGGTGAATTTCTCGGCGAACACGCCGGAGCCCATCATGCACGGCGGGAAGCGCGAGCCTTCCTCGTTGGTCCACACCACCACTTCCAGCGGCGCCTCGGTTTCCACCTTGAGGTCATTGAGCGTACGCAGCACTTCCACACCCGCCAGCACGCCAAAGCAACCGTCAAACTTGCCACCGGTGGGCTGGGTGTCGATGTGGCTGCCGGTCATCACCGGTGGCAGGTTGGGATTGCGCCCGGGGCGGCGAGCGAAGATGTTGCCGATGCCGTCGACGGTCACGGTGCAGCCAGCGGCCTCGCACCACTGCACGAACAGGTCGCGAGCCTTGCGGTCAAGGTCGGTAAGGGCCAGGCGACAGACGCCGCCCTTGGGGGTGGCGCCGAGTCTGGCCAGGTCCATCAAGGATTGCCACAAGCGGTCGCGGTTGATGTGCTGATGGGTCGATTGCAGAACGTCGAGGGCAGCGTTCATGGGGGATCTCCTCAGGCTACATTTCTTATGGATTGACTCAATTCCATCAATGGAATGCGTTCATACATGTGGGAGCGGGCTTGCTCGCGAAGGGGCCGTGTCAGTCGCTGCAAATGTCGCCTGAAAGACCGCATTCGCGAGCACGCCCGCTCCCACATGTGGATTGCATTTCAAATGATCTACAGTGGTGTTTTCACCGCGACCGGGCTGGCCCCGCGCTTGGCATTCAGGCCGTAATACAACAAGCCACCCAAGGCCGAACCGGTAAACCAGCCATAGCTGTAGAACCAGCTGAACGCATCGCTGCCCAGTGACAGCAAGGTCAGCACCACCGGCACGCCAAAGGCGATGAAGCCGCTCCAGTTCCACGCCGGGTAAACGTCATCGCGGTACAGGCCCGCCAGGTCGAGCTGCTGTTTGCGGGTGATGAAGTAGTCCACCACCATGATCCCGGCAATCGGCCCCAGCAGGCTTGAATAGCCGAGCAACCAATTGGAATAAACGGTCTCCAGGCTCACCTCGGAAACGATCAGCCCGAGTTTTTTCAGCAGCTCATGGGCCATCAACGCCAACCCCACCAGGCCGGTCAGGATCACGGCGGTGGTGCGGTTGATCAGCTTGGGGGCGATGTTCTGGAAGTCGTTGGTGGGCGAGACAATGTTCGCCGCGGTGTTGGTGGACAAGGTGGCGATGATGATCAGCGCCATGGCAATGGCGACCCACACCGGGCTTTGGATATGCCCGATCAGGGTCACCGGGTCGGACACGCTGACGCCCACCAGTTTCACCGAGGCGGCGGTCATGATCACGCCGAGGGCGGCGAACAGGAACATGGTCAGCGGCAGGCCGAATATCTGCCCGAGGATCTGGTCCTTCTGGCTTTTGGCGTAGCGGCTGAAGTCGGGAATATTCAATGACAAGGTGGCCCAGAAACCCACCATCGCCGTGAGGCCGGCCATGAAGTAACCGGTAAGGCTTGCGCCCTCGGGACGCTTGGGCGGGATCGCCATCAGTTCGCTGATCGACACGTTAGGCATCGCCCACACCAGCAGGCCAATCCCCACCGCCACCAGCAGCGGCGCCGACAGGGTTTCAAGGCGCTTGATCGATTCGGCACCGCGCAGCACCACCCACAAATTCAGGCACCAGAAAATCATGAAGCCAATCACTTCACCCGTGCCGCCGAGGGATTTCCAGCCCTCGAAAATCGAGCCCAGGAACAGGTGGATCGCCAACCCGCCGAACATCGTCTGGATACCAAACCACCCGCACGCCACCAGTGCCCGAATCAGGCACGGCACGTTCGAACCGAGGATGCCAAACGACGAACGCAACAGCACCGGAAACGGTATGCCGTACTTCGTGCCAGGGAACGCATTGAGGGTCAGCGGGATCAGCACCACGATGTTGGCGAGCAAAATCGCCATCAGCGCTTCGCCCACCGACAGGCCGAAATACGCAGTGAGCACGCCGCCCAACGTGTAGGTGGGCACGCAGATCGACATGCCGACCCACAGCGCGGTGATATGCCACTTGTTCCAGGTGCGTTCATGCACCTTGGTCGGTGCCATGTCGTGGTTGTAGCGAGGGCTGTCGAGGACGTCGGGGCCGGCGTCGAGTTCGTACAGGCCGTTGCGCTCAATGACTTGCGATCTGTTCTGTTGCATGGCCGCTCCACGGTTTTTTCGAATTATTGTTGCTCGCCTGCCATTGGGTGCAGGCGGCCGGAGTACCTCGTAAACAACATGACATCACGGGTCCGGCCAGCCGCCACTGCACTCAATAACCGTGCCGACAACCGATACCGCACCCACACCGCGTATATAACTGGCTGATGTTAATCAGCTTTCCGATTGAGCCTTCGGTACTTGCCGCGTTACTCAGGCTAGATAACGTGGAAGTTGCCCGAACGATCAGGACTCAATCTGGTGCAACACAATTATTTTTATTCACTGCCTTCGTCAAGAGGCATGTCTCAAGCGTCTGATTTGCAATAAGAAATGTTGCTCAATTTAAGAACCTGTCAAGTGCGTCAAAATGGTGAGAGCGCGCTACATTTTGGTGATTTAAAATTTTTTACCTTATTAATCAATGCATTAAACACTATATAAGCTTATAAAAAATCTTCTTGCCCAATCGAAAAACTCGGGCTAGTTTCTATTCCTGTCACCGATGACAGGAATTAACCGACCATCGGTAAGCAGCATTACAACACTTAGAACTGGCACAAGCCGGTCAAGCCTGTGAGGAACTCGACATGTCGCTGTTGATCCGTGGCGCCACCGTTATTACCCATGATGAAAGTTACCGCGCCGACGTGTTATGCGCAGGCGGTCTAATTCGCGCCATTGGCACGAACCTGGATATTCCCGCCGGCACTGAAATACTCGATGGCAGCGGCCAATACTTGATGCCCGGCGGCATCGATCCCCACACCCATATGCAACTCCCCTTCATGGGCACCGTGGCCAGTGAAGACTTTTTCAGCGGTACGGCGGCAGGCTTGGCGGGAGGCACCACGTCGATCATCGACTTCGTGATTCCCAACCCACAGCAATCCTTGCTGGAAGCCTTCCACCAGTGGCGCGGCTGGGCGGAAAAATCCGCGTCCGACTATGGCTTCCATGTGGCGATCACTTGGTGGAGCGAGCAGGTGCGCGAGGAAATGGCCGAGCTGGTCAGCCACCACGGCATCAACAGCTTCAAGCATTTCATGGCCTACAAGAACGCGATCATGGCGGCGGACGACACCCTGGTCGCCAGCTTCGAGCGTTGCCTGGAACTGGGCGCAGTGCCCACGGTGCATGCCGAGAACGGCGAGTTGGTGTATCACCTGCAACGCAAGCTGATGGCCCAGGGCATTACCGGGCCGGAAGCGCACCCGCTGTCGCGTCCGTCCCAGGTAGAGGGCGAAGCGGCCAGCCGCGCGATCCGCATCGCCGAGACCATCGGCACGCCGCTGTACCTGGTGCATGTGTCCACCAAAGAGGCGCTGGACGAAATCACCTACGCCCGTGGCAAGGGCCAGCCAGTCTACGGCGAAGTCCTCGCCGGCCACCTGCTGCTGGACGACAGCGTCTACCAGCACCCCGACTGGCAAACCGCCGCCGGCTATGTAATGAGCCCGCCGTTCCGCCCGCGCGGGCATCAGGAGGCGCTGTGGCACGGCCTGCAATCCGGCAACCTGCACACCACCGCCACCGATCACTGCTGCTTCTGCGCCGAGCAAAAAGCCGCCGGCCGTGACGACTTCAGCAAGATCCCGAACGGCACCGCCGGTATCGAAGACCGCATGGCGCTGCTGTGGGACGAAGGCGTCAACACCGGGCGTCTGTCGATGCAGGCGTTCGTCGCACTGACTTCCACCAACACCGCGAAGATTTTCAACCTCTACCCGCGCAAAGGCGCGATTCGCGTGGGTGCGGATGCGGACTTGGTGCTGTGGGACCCAGAGGGCACGCGGACCATTTCCGCCAAGACCCATCACCAGCAGGTCGACTTCAACATCTTCGAAGGCAAAACCGTGCGCGGCGTGCCGAGCCACACCATCAGCCAGGGCAAGCTGGTGTGGGCCGATGGCGACCTGCGCGCCGAGCGCGGGGCCGGGCGGTATGTGGAGCGGCCGACATATCCGCCGGTGTTCGAGCAGTTGAGCAAGCGGGCGGAGCGTTCCAGGCCCACTGCAGTGAAACGCTAAAAGCGGCCTTCGGCCTATCGCGGGCAAGTCGAATCGTCGCACCGCCGGCTCCCACAGTTGAACGATGTGAACCCGATCCCATGTGGGAGCTGGCTCGCCTGCGATAAAGCCAGCAACGGCAACACAAAAACCAATGCCCATCAGAGGCAGCACCTCAATAACCGTGAGGCCACCACCGTGATCCAGACCCTGACCCACCTCCCCCATCCCGCTGAGGATGGCGCCACCCTCGCCAGCCACTTCACCGACCTGGCACCGCCCCTCAATGCGCGCCAGGCGCAACTGGAAGCGTCGCGCTGCCTGTATTGCTACGACGCACCGTGCGTGAACGCGTGCCCCAGCGAGATCGATATCCCCTCGTTTATCCGCAATATCCACACCGAAAACGTGCAAGGCGCGGCGCAGAAAATTCTCTCGGCCAATATCCTCGGCGGCAGTTGCGCGCGGGTCTGCCCCACGGAGATTTTGTGCCAGCAGGCCTGCGTGCGTAACAACGCCGAAGAGTGCGCACCGGTGCTGATCGGCCTGCTGCAACGTTATGCGGTCGACAATGCCCACTTCACCGAACATCCCTTCCACCGCGCCGCGTCCACCGGCAAGCGCATCGCCGTGGTCGGTGCCGGCCCCGCTGGCCTGGCTTGCGCCCACCGCAGTGCGTTGCACGGTCATGACGTGGTGATTTTCGAAGCCCGGGAGAAAGCCGGTGGCCTGAATGAATACGGGATCGCCAAGTACAAACTGGTGGATGACTTTGCGCAGAAGGAGCTGGATTTCCTCCTGCAGATCGGCGGCATCGAGATTCGCCACGGCCAGCGCCTGGGGGACAACCTCACCCTCAGCGAACTGCATCAGCAATTCGATGCGGTCTTCCTGGGGCTGGGCCTGGCCGCGAGCAAACAGCTGGGCCTGCCCTTTGAGGACGCCCCCGGCCTGCTCGCCGCCACCGACTACATCCGCGAGTTGCGCCAGGCCGATGACCTGACTCAACTGCCGCTGGCCGACCGTTGCATCGTGCTCGGCGCCGGCAATACCGCCATCGACATGGCCGTGCAAATGGCCCGCCTTGGCGCCCGCGACGTCAACCTCGTGTACCGCCGTGGCCTGGCGGACATGGGCGCTACCCACCATGAACAAGACATCGCCAAGGCCAACCAGGTGCGCCTGCTCACCTGGGCCCAGCCCGAAGCCGTGCTGCTGGATGACCTGGGCCACGTACGCGGCATGCGTTTTGTGCGCACGCGTATGGAGAACGGCCGCTTGCACCCCACCGGCGAAACCTTCGAGCTGGCCGCCGATGCGATTTTCAAAGCCATCGGCCAGGGTTTCGACAATGAGGCACTGCACGACCCGTTGGCGCAGCAACTGCACCGCGTCGGTGAGCGCATCTTTGTCGACGAACAGCTGCGCACCAGTATTTCCGGTGTGTATGCCGGTGGCGACTGCGTCAGCCTCGGCCAGGACCTTACCGTGCAGGCCGTGCAACACGGCAAGCTGGCTGCCGAAGCCATGCACGCCCAACTCATGCTGAATGTGGAGGCTGCGTAATGGCCGATCTCTCGATTGTGTTTGCCGGTATCAAAGCCCCCAATCCGTTCTGGCTGGCTTCCGCGCCGCCCACCGACAAGGCCTACAACGTGGTGCGCGCCTTCGAAGCCGGCTGGGGCGGCGTGGTGTGGAAAACCCTGGGTGAGGACCCGGCAGCGGTCAACGTGTCATCGCGTTACTCGGCCCACTACGGCGCCAACCGTGAGGTGCTGGGCATCAACAATATCGAGTTGATCACGGACCGCTCCCTGGAGATCAACCTGCGGGAAATCACCCAGGTGAAAAAGGACTGGCCCGACCGCGCACTGATCGTATCGCTGATGGTGCCGTGCGTGGAGGAATCCTGGAAAAACATCCTACCGCTGGTGGAAGCCACCGGTTGCGACGGTATCGAGCTGAACTTCGGCTGCCCCCACGGCATGCCCGAACGCGGCATGGGCGCGGCGGTGGGCCAGGTGCCGGAGTATGTGGAACAGGTGACACGCTGGTGCAAGACGTATTGCTCGCTGCCGGTGATCGTCAAGCTCACGCCCAATATCACCGACATCCGTGTGGCAGCGCGGGCGGCGTATCGGGGCGGTGCGGATGCGGTGTCGCTGATCAACACCATCAACTCCATCACCAGCGTGGACCTGGAACGCATGGTCGCCCTGCCGGTGGTCGGCACCCAGAGCACCCACGGTGGTTACTGCGGCTCGGCGGTGAAGCCCATTGCACTGAACATGGTCGCCGAAATCGCCCGCGACCCGCAGACCAAGGGCCTGCCGATCTGCGGCATTGGCGGCATCGGCAACTGGCGCGACGCAGCGGAATTCGTCGCCCTGGGCTGCGGCGCGGTGCAGGTGTGCACGGCGGCGATGCTGCACGGGTTTCGGATCGTGGAAGAGATGAAGGACGGGCTGTCGCGCTGGATGGACAGCCAAGGCTACACAAGCCTGCAGGAATTCTCCGGGCGCGCGGTGGGCAACACCACGGATTGGAAGTACCTGGACATCAACTACCAGGTGATCGCCAAGATCGACCAGGCAGCCTGCATTGGCTGCGGGCGTTGCCATATCGCCTGCGAAGACACCTCGCACCAGGCCATTGCCAGCTTGAAACAGGCGGATGGCACGCATAAATATGAGGTGATCGACGATGAGTGCGTGGGCTGCAATCTGTGTCAGATCACCTGCCCGGTGGCCGATTGCATCGAGATGGTACCGATAGACACCGGCAAGCCGTTTTTGAATTGGACGCAGGATCCGAGGAATCCCTACCGGGAGGCTGTGTAGCCCGAAATAGTGTGGTGAGCGAGCTTGCCTCGCGCGGGGCAAGCCCGCTCACCACAACAATGGGATCAGCTCACCGAGATCAAGGCTCCAACCCAATCCCCCGCAAAATCACACCTGTCACCGTCTGGATCGCCTTCTCGAACTGCATATCCGACAACGGCTGGTGATCATTCAAAATGTTCACTTGGTGATCAAAGTCGGCATAGTGCTGCGTCGAGGCCCAAATCATGTACAGCAGGCTCGACGGCTCCACCGGCAGGATGCGTTTGTCCTCCACCCATTGGCGAATTTTCGCTTCCTTCATCTTGGCCCAGTCGTACAGGCTTTCATCCAGCGCCTCACCCAGGGTCGGCGCACCATGGATGATTTCGTTGGCCCAGACTTTTGAACCATACGGCCGCGTGCGCGAGCGCTGCATCTTGGCGCGAATGTAGCTACTGAGCACCACCCGTGGGTCATCGAAGGTTTCGAAGCTCAGGGCGTCCTGCTTCCACACTTCCAGCAGGTCGAACAGCACGGCGCTGTACAGCTCGCTTTTGGTGGTGAAGTAGTAATGCAGGTTGGAGCGCGGCAGTTGCACTTCTTCAGCGATGTCGGCCATGGCGGTGCTGCCATAGCCTTTTTCGGCGAAGACTTTCTCCGCCGCCAGCAGGATTTTTTCGACGTTGACCCGACGAATTCCGATCTTGTGATTGCCCATAAGGGCTCCCTGACAACAACTTGGCTTAAAGACTACCATCGGCTCTAGATCGCGGCGACAGGCCATAATGAAACTTCTGACGCGAGCCTTTCACCTGGAAAACGGATTGGTTAGGATCGCGATCCCCATGAAGGATCATTGCAATGACTATTCGACCTCGCGTGGCCACCGACGACCCTGTGCTGGGAGCGCTGTGGGAGCGCTCGGTACGCGCCACCCATGACTTCCTCCCCGAGGATGACATTCAACGGTTACTGCCCCTGGTGCGCGATACTTACTTGCCCATGCCCGCCCTGGAGGTGTGGGTATACGAGGATCAGGACGGTATCGCCGGTTTTATCGGCACCGGAGGGCAAAATGTCGAAATGCTGTTTATCGACCCGGACCGTCGTGGCCAGGGCATTGGCCGCCAGTTGCTCGACCACGCCCGCGCCCGTCACGACACCCTTACGGTGGATGTCAACGAACAAAACCCCCAGGCCGTGGGGTTCTACCTGCACTATGGTTTTATCCAGGTCGCGCGCTCGCCGCTGGATGGCGAAGGCAAGCCCTTTCCCTTGCTGCACATGGCTCTACCGACTCCCTGAACCTGAAGGTATTGAACAATGTTGATCAAGAAAAGCCTCACCACCGTCGCCCTGCTCGCCTCCCTGCTGGGCGCTTCGGCGGCGTTTGCCCATGCCCATCTCAAGAGCGCTGAACCTGCGGCAGACAGCAGCGTCGCCGCGCCCAAGGACCTGCGGCTGACCTTCAGCGAAGGCGTCGAAGCCACGTTCACCAAGGTGTCCCTGAGCAAGGACGGCACCGAAATCGCCATCAAGGGCCTGGAAACCCCGGATGCCGACAAAAAAGTCCTGGTCGTCACGCCGGCCGCGCCGTTGGCCGCCGGTAATTACAAGGTGGTGTGGAACGCAGTCTCGGTCGACACCCACAAGAGCAACGGTGAATACAGCTTCAAGGTCGGCCAATAACCCATGGCAACCCTGCTGGTGCTGTGCCGCTTCCTGCATTTCACCGTCGTGTTGTTGATGTTCGGGGCCTGTGTGTTCAGGCCCTGGCTGGTGGGCGCTGAACCGCAACCGGTACTCGACCGGCAACTTCACCGTATCACCCGTGGGCTGGCCTGGCTGGGGCTGGGCTCCGGCCTCGCCTGGTTGCTGCTGATCACTGCCAGCATGGCCGGCAGCTGGGCGGCGGCGTTGCAGCCGGCCACGGTGCAACTGGTTCTGGGCAAAACCTTCTTCGGCCAGGTATGGACCTGGCACCTGCTGCTGAACCTGCTGCTGGTCATCGTGCTGATCAAGCCCTGGCCGGCATTGCGCCTGCCGGTAATCGCGCTGCTGCTGGCGACGCTGGCGCCGGTCGGGCATGGCGCCATGCTCGATGGGCTCAGCGGACAATTGTTGATCCTCAACCAAGTGGTGCACTTGGTCTGCGTGGGGGCGTGGCTCGGCGGGCTGTTACTGCTGGTCCTGATCCTCAGGCAGCCGCATGGCCACCCTGTGCAGGCGATCCTCAGGCGCTTCAGCGGCGTGGGCTATGGCCTGGTCGCCGGGTTGCTGGTCACCGGCCTTATCAACGTGCGCGTACTCACCGGGCAACTGTGGCCCACGCCGGTGTTCAACGGGTTCGCGCTGATCCTGTTGATCAAGGTTCTGTTGGTGCTGGGGATGTTGGCGCTGGCCTTGTTGAACCGCCTGCGCATCGAACGCTGTGAAGCGCGACCGGGCACGCTGAAGGCCAGCGTGATGCTGGAATGGTTACTGGGTGTTTCGGCGGTAGCCGCCGTTTCGCTGCTGGGAACCCTTCCGCCGATGGTCATGGCTGGCTAAAAAATAAATTGGAATGCAATCAATGTGGGCGCTGGCTTACCGATGCAGACACTTTGGTACATCAGTACAGACCGAGTCGATGCCATCGCCGGCAAGCCAGCTCCCACATTTAGATCGTGGGGCTACAGTCAGGGAGCGGTCAGCTGTCCGGCCGCCTTCGCGAGCAAGCCCGCTCCCACAGTTAGATCGCGGGGTAACGGTTAGATTGTGGTCGGCTGCCAGGCCGCTTTCGCAGGCAAGCCAGCTCCTCCACTGACCCTGCCCCTCTAGGTCAAGCCACCCCAGGTCATCGTATAACTTCCGCTTGACAGCCCTCAAAAACCCCGCAAATATCCCCCTCAATGTTGTACGACGACGTACGACAAATAATAAAAACAACAAAAAGGGAGTTCCACTGTGAGTCAATTCGCCCGCAATTCCTCCTCGTCTATCGGCCTCCTCGGTCTAGGCAGCCTGGCATTTACCCTCCCCCTCAGCGTCCACGCCGACGGTTTTATCGAAGACGCCAAGGCCACGCTCAACCTGCGCAACGCCTACTTCAACCGCAACTTCACCAACCCGACCAACCCCCAGGGCAAGGCCGAAGAGTGGACGCAGAACTTCATCCTTGATGCCAAGTCCGGCTTCACCCAAGGCACCGTGGGTTTCGGGATTGATGTCCTGGGCCTGTACTCGCAAAAACTCGACGGTGGCAAAGGCACCGGTGGCACGCAGTTATTGCCGATCCACGATGACGGGCGCCCCGCCGACAACTTCGGCCGTCTGGGCGTGGCCCTGAAAACCAAGCTGTCGAAGACCGAATTGAAGGTCGGCGAGTGGATGCCGGTGCTGCCGATCCTGCGCTCCGACGACGGCCGCTCGCTGCCCCAGACCTTCCGTGGCGGCCAGGTCACCTCCAGCGAAATCGCCGGCCTGACCCTCTACGGCGGCCAGTTTCGCGGTAACAGCCCGCGCAACGACGCGAGCATGGAAGACATGTTCATGAACGGCAAAGCCGCGTTCACCTCCGACCGTTTCAACTTCGGCGGCGGTGAATACAGCTTCAACGACAAACGCACCCAGGTCGGCGTGTGGTACGCCGAACTCACGGATATCTACCAGCAACAGTATTTCAACCTGACCCACAGCCAACCCGTGGGCGACTGGACACTGGGCGCCAACCTCGGCTTTTTCAACGGCAAAGAAGACGGCAGCGCGCTGGCCGGCGACCTCGACAACAAGACCGCCTTCGCCCTGCTCTCGGCCAAGTACAACGGCAACACCTTCTATGTGGGCCTGCAGAAACTCACCGGCGACAGCGTGTGGATGCGGGTCAACGGCACCAGCGGCGGCACCCTGGCCAACGACAGCTACAACGCCAGCTACGATAACGCCAAGGAAAAGTCCTGGCAGGTGCGCCATGACTTCAACTTTGTGGTGCTTGGCATTCCGGGGCTGACCATGATGAACCGCTACATCAGTGGCAGTAACGTACACACCGGTGCGATCACCGACGGCAAGGAATGGGGCCGCGAATCGGAACTGGCCTACACGGTCCAAAGCGGTGCGCTGAAGGACCTGAACGTGCGCTGGCGCAATTCGACCATGCGTCGGGATTTCAGCAATAACGAGTTTGATGAAAATCGGCTGTTTATCAGCTATCCGATTTCACTGTTGTAACCCGCCCAATGTGGGAGCTGGCTTGCCTGCGATGGCGGCGCATCAGCAATGTAGATGTCAACTGACCGTCCGCAATCGCAGGCAAGCCAGTTCCCACAATTGTATTTTGGCGTCAGCAAGAACGTTGACAACCTAGGGAATCCGTAACGATACTTCGGCGTAGTCATACGACAACCTACAACAACAATGGAACCCTCATGACCACCACCACAACCACGCCCGTTCCATTCAATCGCCTGCTGCTCACCGGTGCCGCTGGCGGCCTGGGTAAAGTCTTGCGCGAGCGCCTGCGACCTTACGCTCAGGTACTGCGCCTGTCGGATATCGCCAACATGGCTCCGGCTGCCGACGCGTGCGAAGAAGTGCAACCCTGCGACCTCGCCGACAAACAAGCCGTGCACCACTTGGTGGAAGGCGTCGACGCGATCCTGCACTTCGGCGGCGTATCGGTGGAGCGCTCGTTCGAAGAAGTCCTCGGCGCCAACATCTGCGGCATTTTCCATATCTACGAGGCCGCCCGCCGCCATGGCGTGAAGCGCGTGATTTTCGCCAGCTCCAACCACGTCATCGGCTTCTACAAGCAGGGCGAAACCCTCGACGCCCACTCCCCGCGCCGCCCGGACAGCTACTACGGCCTGTCCAAGTCCTACGGCGAAGACATGGCCAGTTTCTACTTCGACCGCTACGGCATCGAGACCGTGAGCATCCGCATCGGCTCGTCGTTCCCGGAACCGCAGAACCGTCGGATGATGCACACCTGGCTGAGCTTCGATGACCTGACCCAACTGCTCGAACGCGCGCTGTACACGCCGAACGTCGGCCACACGGTGGTCTACGGCATGTCGGATAACCTCGACACCTGGTGGGACAACCGCTACGCCGCCCACTTGGGCTTTGCACCAAAGGACAGCTCCGAGGTGTTCCGCGCCCAGGTCGAAACCCAGCCACCGGTGGCCGACAATGATCCGGCCAAGGTTTACCAAGGCGGCGCGTTCTGCGCAGCCGGCCCCTTCGGTGATTGACCCATGAGCGCCGAATTGATTGTCGACGCGCGCAATGCCGTGGGTGAATGCCCGGTGTGGGTGCCTGAGGAAAACGCCCTGTACTGGGTGGACATCCCCAAGGGCGGCCTGCAACGCTGGAGCGCCGCCAGCGGCCATATCGCCGCCTGGACAGCCCCGCAAATGCTCGCCTGTATTGCCCGCACCACGGCAGGCAACTGGGTCGCCGGGATGGAAACCGGCTTCTTCCAGCTCACCCCGCACAACGATGGCAGCCTCGACACCACGCCCCTGGCGAGCGTCGAGCACCCGCGCACGGACATGCGCCTGAATGACGGCCGCTGTGATCGCCAGGGCCGTTTCTGGGCCGGCAGCATGGTGCTGAACATGGGCTTGAACGCGGCTGAGGGCACCCTCTACCGCTACGCGTCCGGCGCGGCACCCCACGCCCAACTGGGCCGGTTCATTACCCTCAATGGCCTCGCGTTCAGCCCGGATGGCCGCACGATGTATGCCTCGGACTCTCACCCACTGGTGCAGCAGATCTGGGCCTTCGACTACGACATCGACACCGGCACGCCGTCCAATCGCCGCGTGTTCGTGGACATGCACAACCACCTGGGCCGCCCCGATGGCGCCGCCGTGGACGCCGATGGCTGCTACTGGATCTGCGCCAACGACGCCGGGCTCATCCACCGCTTCACCCCCGAAGGTCGCCTCGACCGTTCCCTCACCGTACCGGTGAAAAAACCCACCATGTGCGCCTTTGGCGGCAGTCGCCTGGACACCCTGTTCGTCACCTCGATCCGTGATGACCAGAGTGCACAGTCACTGTCCGGCGGCGTGTTCGCCCTCAACCCCGGCGTTGTCGGATTGCCGGAGCCCCAGTTCATCCTCTAGCTGCATCGCTGTGCCTTGAATACAACAATAACAAGACAGGAGAGACATCCCATGGACTTCAAACGCACCTTGCTCGCCGCTGCATTCTTCACCCTCAGCAGCGCCGCCCACGCGCTGGAAATCAAATTTGCCGACATCCACCCGGACGGTTACCCCACCGTGGTCGCCGAAAAGAACATGGGCGCGGCCCTGACCAAGGAAAGCAACGGTGAACTGACCTTCAAGTTCTTCCCCGGTGGCGTCCTGGGCTCCGAAAAGGAAGTGGTCGAACAGGCCCAGGTCGGTGCTATCCAGATGGCCCGGGTCAGCCTGGGTATCGTCGGCCCGGTGGTCCCCGACGTGAACGTGTTCAACCTGCCGTTCGTGTTCCGCGACCAGGCGCACATGCGCAAGGTTATCGACGGCGAGATCGGCGATGAGATCCTCGCCAAGATCACCGACTCGGAGTTCGGCCTGGTGGCCCTGGCCTGGATGGACGGCGGCACGCGCAACCTCTACACCAAGAAACCGGTCCGCAAGATCGAAGACCTCAAGGGCATGAAGATCCGCGTGCAAGGCAACCCACTGTTCATCGAGGCCTTCAATGAAATGGGCGCCAATGGCATCGCCATGGACACCGGCGAGATCTTCAGTGCCCTGCAAACCGGCGTGATCGACGGCGCAGAAAACAACCCGCCGACCCTGCTGGAACACAACCATTTCCAGAACGCCAAGTACTACACCCTCACCGAGCACTTGATCCTGCCCGAGCCCATCGTGATGTCGAAAATCACCTGGAACAAGCTCACCCCCGCCCAGCAGGTCATGGTGAAAAACGCCGCCAAGGCCGCCCAGGCTGACGAGCGCGTGTTGTGGGACGCCAAGTCCGCCAGCAGTGAAACCAAGCTCAAGGCCGCCGGTGTCGAGTTCATCACCGTCGACAAAAAACCCTTCTACGACGCCACCGCGCCGGTGCGCGCCAAATACGGTGCGGCTTACGCCGACATCATCCAGCGCATCGACGCCGTTCAGTAACGCCCTCCTTCTCTAGCAAGGCCCGGCGCGGTCGGCACTGACGCGCCCGGTTACGGTGAACGCCATGAAGAATTTACTGCTGCGCATCAACGACCGCATCTACATGACCTGTATCTGGGTCGCCGGCCTCTCGGTACTGGGGGTCGCATTGATCATTCCCTGGGGCATCTTCGCCCGCTACGTCCTCGGCACCGGTTCCAGTTGGCCGGAACCCACCGCCATCCTGCTGATGCTGGTATTCACCTTCATCGGCGCCGCCGCCAGTTATCGCGCCGGGGCGCACATGTCGGTGGCGATGATCACCGACCGCCTGCCTCCCACCCAACGCCGCGTCGTCGGCATCGTTTCCCAGCTGCTGATGGCAACCATCTGCCTGTTCATGGCGATCTGGGGCACCAAGCTGTGCCTGTCCACCTGGAACCAGTTCATGAGCGCCATCCCCACGTTGCGCGTGGGCATCACCTACATGCCGATCCCGATTGGCGGGCTGCTGACCCTGGTGTTTGTGCTGGAGAAACTCCTGCTCGGTGACCAGAGCAACCGTCGGGTCGTGCGTTTCGACCTGGTTGAAGAAAGCGAAGGGGCCGCCTGATATGGACGCATTGATTCTGTTGGGCAGCTTTATCGCTTTGATCCTGATCGGCATGCCCGTGGCCTACGCCCTGGGGTTGGCCGCATTGATCGGCGCGTGGTGGATCGACATTCCGTTCCAGGCCCTGATGATCCAGGTGGCTGGCGGGGTGAACAAGTTTTCGCTGATGGCGATTCCGTTCTTTGTGCTGGCCGGGGCGATCATGGCCGAGGGCGGCATGTCGCGCCGGCTGGTGGCGTTTGCCGGGGTGCTGGTCGGTTTTGTGCGCGGTGGCCTGTCCCTGGTGAACATCATGGCCTCGACATTTTTTGGTGCGATCTCCGGCTCGTCGGTGGCCGATACCGCCTCGGTCGGCTCGGTGTTGATCCCGGAAATGGAACGCCGGGGCTACCCCAGGGAGTTCGCCACGGCCGTGACCATCAGCGGTTCGGTGCAGGCCCTGCTGACACCGCCCAGCCACAACTCGGTGCTCTACTCCCTGGCAGCGGGTGGCACGGTGTCGATCGCTTCGCTGTTCATGGCCGGCGTGGTCCCGGGCTTGCTGATGAGTGCCTGCCTGATGGTGCTGTGCCTGATCTTCGCCAAGAAGCGCGACTACCCCAAGGGCGAAGTCATCCCGCTCAAGCAGGCCCTGAAAATCTGCGCCGATGCGCTGTGGGGCCTGATGGCCATGGTGATCATCCTTGGCGGTATTCTCTCGGGCATCTTCACGGCCACCGAATCCGCCGCGATTGCCGTGCTGTGGGCGTTCTTCGTGACCATGTTCATCTACCGCGACTATAAATGGAGCGAGCTGCCCAAGCTGATGCACCGCACGGTGCGCACCATTTCCATCGTGATGATCCTGATCGCCTTTGCCGCCAGTTTCGGCTACATCATGACCCTGATGCAGATCCCGGCGAAGATCACCACGCTGTTCCTGACCCTGTCGGACAACCGCTACGTGATCCTGATGTGCATCAACGCCATGCTGCTGTTGCTCGGCACGGTGATGGACATGGCGCCGCTGATTCTGATCCTCACGCCGATCCTGCTGCCGGTGATCCTGGGGATCGGCGTCGACCCGGTGCACTTCGGCATGATCATGCTGGTGAACCTGGGGATCGGGTTGATCACCCCACCGGTGGGCGCCGTGTTGTTTGTGGGCGCGGCGGTGGGCAAGGTCAGCATCGAGAAAACCGTGAAAGCGTTGCTGCCGTTCTATGGCGTGCTGTTCCTGGTGCTGATGGCGGTGACCTACATCCCGGCGCTGTCGCTGTGGCTGCCCAGCGTGGTGCTGTAACCCTCCCCTTGTAGGCGCCGGCAAGCTGGCGCCTACAAGTGACCTGCATTTCAAGGTAAACATGTGATGCTGGAACTCAGCGATGAACTGACCGTGCTGACCCTGGCCCCGGCCGTGGGCGGCAGCATCGTCAACTGGAGCGTGCGCGCCACCGGCCAGCCGCTGTTGCGCCATAGCGACGAGCAGGCGATCAGTACCGGCCTGCCGGGCAAGCTGGGGTGTTACCCCCTGGCGCCCTGGTCCAACCGCATTGCCCAAGGCGGTTTCGACAACCCCGACGGTTGGTTGGCACTCGCCCCCAACAGCCTGACCGACCCGTTGCCGATCCATGGCTCGGCCTGGCAACAGGCCTGGCAGGTGCTGAGCCACACCGAGGATGAAGCGGTATTGGCGGTGGAGTGCGACACGCCGTTCGCCTATCGCGCCGAGCAGCGATTTCGCCTGCACGAAGGTGAACTGAGCATTGCCCTGCGCGTGACCCATCTCGGCGAAAAAGCCGCCTGGCATGGGTTGGGTTTGCATCCTTACCTGCCACGCCGAGCCACCACGCGGCTGCAGGCCAGGGCGTCGCAGGTGTGGATGAGTGACGCGTCCAAGTTGCCCACGAGGCTGGCGCCGGTGCCGCAGGCCTGGGACTTCAGCGCCTTGAAAGCCCTGCCGGAAGGCCTGGTGGACAATGGTTTCTGCCAATGGGACGGGCACTGCCGGATAGAACAACCGGAGCTCGGGTATGCGTTGGAATGCCAGGCGAGCGGCGCGGATTACTTCCTGCTGTACCGCCCGCCGGGGCTGGGGTTCTTTTGCATCGAGCCGGTGAGCCATCCGGTGAATGCTCATCACCTGCCCGGCCGGCCGGGCCTGAAACTGCTGGAACACAATCAGTCGGTACAACTCAACTTCAAGCTCAAATACATACAACATGTGGGAGGGGGCTAGCCCCCGATGATGGTGTATCAGTAATACAGTGGTGGCTGAGACACCGCTATCGGGGGCAAGCCCCCTCCCACAGTTTTGATTTGTGTTGTGTCAGGGTGGAGCGTTTTTCAGGCGCCCGGCGGTGTCGATGCTCACCACCACCGACAACCCCGGCCGCAACCGCTCGCTCTCGGCCTGGTCGGGGTCCACCGTGATCCTCACCGGCACGCGCTGGGCGATCTTCACGAAGTTGCCAGTGGCATTGTCCGCTTGCAACAGGCTGAACTCCGAGCCGGTGGCCGGGGAAATATGCTGCACCGTGCCGTGGAATTTGCGGTGGTTCAGGGCATCGACGGTGAAGGTCACCGGCTGGCCGACCTGCACATTGTCCATCTGGGTTTCCTTCATATTGGCGATCACCCACAGCTGCTTCGGCACCAGCGCCATTAACTGCGCACCGGAGTTGACGTAGGCCCCCAGGCGCACGCCGATCTGCCCCAGTTGCCCGTCGCGTGGCGCGGTGATGCGCGTGTTGGACAGGTCGATGCGCGCCAGCTCCACCGCCGCCTCGGCACTCGCCACGGCCGCTTCCAAGGAGCCGCGATTGACGATCACGGTCTGCAGGTCCTGACGTGCGATTTCCAGGCTGGCCTGGGCCTGGGCCACCGCCGCGATGGTTTGCGCGTTGGCGGCGCGGGTCACGTCCAACTCACGCTTGGACACCGAGCCGTCACTGATCAACTCTTCATTGCGGCGCAGGTCGGCGGTGCTCTTGCGCGCCTGCGCCTGGCTGTCCGCCAATGCCGCCTGGCGCAACTGGATGGTGGCTTCGGCGCTGTTGCGCTGCTGCACCACATTCGCCAACGAGGCCTTCTGCACCGCCAGTTGCGCCAGCGCCTGGTCGAGGCGCTGCTTGTAGATTCGGTCGTCGAGGCGCACCAGCAGGTCGCCGGCCTTCACGTACTGGAAGTCCTGCACCGGCACTTCGAACACATAGCCGCTGAGCTGCGGGCCGATAATCGTCACCTGCCCACGCACCAAGGCGTTCTCGGTGGTTTCCACGGCACTGCTGAACGGTGGCAACTGCCAGGCATACAACACGATCAGCACCCCGACGATGGCAATCGCGGCAAAGCCCAGGGACGAGACGATGCGCACCCGCAAGGAGCGCGGCTCGGTCACCGTGGCGCCGGGCGGTGTACTGCCTTCCGGGGTGGAGGCGATGGCGTTGGTGGTCGTGGTGGTGGAAGTCGGTTCGGTCATGAGGAAGCGCCGCTGGGTTGAACGGGAGTGGCTGCTGCCTGGGTGGTGCTCATCAGCCACAGGCTGCGGATAAAGATCCAGATCATGGTCAGTATCGCGATGATCGCGATCAGCATGAAGACATCGTTGTAGGCCATCACATTCGCCTCGCGGGTTGCCGCCGTGGCCAGGCTGCGAATGCCCATCAGGTTGCGCAGTTCGGGGTCGGCGACAATACCGCCGTAGGCCGAGCCGCCGCTCTGCACCCGCGCGGCCACACGTGGGTCCAGCAAGGTCAAATGTTCGACGATCATGCTGGAATGATATTTCTCGCGCACAATCTGGAAAGTGCCCAGCAACGCCGCGCCAATCAGCCCGCCGAGGTTCTGGCAGATCCCGAACATCACCGAAAAACTCACCAGGTTACGCGGGTTGGTCAGCACGTTCTTGGTGCCCAGCACCATGGTCGGCCCCAGGAAGAACGTACCGCCGAAGCCTAGCAGGAACTGGCTGATATACAGGTTCTGCGGCCGCGTGAGGTTGCTGGAAAAGCTGTCCATCACCGACCCCGTCGCCATCAACGCCAGGGAAATCACCAGCGGCATCAGCAAATGCGCCGGGTTGATGGTCAGCGCACTGACCGCCAGGCCCGCGATCGCTCCGGCCAGCATTACCACGTACAGCGTGTGCATCTGTTGGTAGCTCATGTTCAGCATCTGCATGAACCCCACGGCGCCGGTGGACTGCTCGGACAGCACCATGCGAATCAGGATCACCGCCAGTGCCAGGCGAATCATCACGCCACTGCCCAGCCAACGGGTCATCAGCATCGGGTTGGCGCGGTTATGCTCGATGGCCAGCCCGGCCATGATCAGCACCAGCGAGCAGGCCGAGGCCACGCCGATCCACGGCGCTTCCAGCCACCAGTCGATTCGGCCCAGGGACAGCACCGCGCAGAGCAAGGCAACCCCGGTGGCGAGGATGGCGAAGGTGAGGAAGTCGAGTTTTTCGAAGGTCTTGAAGCGGTCACCGGGCGGCAACTTGAGCAGGAACACGCAGCCCAGGCAAATCAGCGCCATGCCCAGTTCGAACAGGTACAGCCCGCGCCATTCGGCGATTTGCAGCAGGTCCTCGGAGAACAGCCGCGCCAGTGGCAAGGCCAATTGCGCCGTGCCCAACCCCAGCACCAAGGCCTTCAAGCGCCACTTGGCCGGGAAAGCCTGGATCATGTAATACAAACCCAATGAACTCAGCGCCGCACCTACCATGCCGTGGGCCGCTCGCACGGCGATGGCGGAGTTGAGATCGTTGACGAACAAATGCCCGAACGTCACCAGTGCATACAGCACCAGGAACACCTCGGTGAACGCGCGCAGGCCGAACTGCTGGCGGAACTTCACCAGCAGCAGGTTCATGCACACGTTGGTCATCACATAGGCGGCGGGCAGCCAGGCCATTTCGGCGGTGGTCGCGCCGAGGGCACCCTGCAGGTATTGCAGGTTGGCAATCACCAGCGCATTACCCAACCCCCCGGTAATCGCTACGAGCACGCCCACCATCGCGAACAGCCACCGCTTGTGGGTGGGGTGCAACGGCGTCGACGGCGAGCCAGGCAGGCTTGGCCGCTCATGGGGCTCCCAGGTGTGAGGGGTGTATTTGTTCATTCGATGACCTAGATGACCCGACGCAGGATGTCGGTAAAACCATTACTCAGGGAGTAGTAAACCTGAGCGGAGTTCATCTTGCCATGTCGAGGGGGTGATTGATCCTCCAAACGAGCGCGGTCTTGGACGGGCAGCGGGTGCCCGGCACATTCGGCGTAGGACGGGCCCCGTCACAGGCCCGGCACTTAGGATGTAAGACCGGCCTTGACCAACATGCCAACGGCCACCAGTACACACAGGCTGGCAAACCCCACTTGCAAGGTACGCGCGGGAATCACCGAGCACAGGCGCCGCCCGGCCAGCATGCCGACGATGCTCGCGCCGATAAACACCCAGCCCACTGATTCGATGCGTACACCGGCATGGAACGCGCCAGCCACACCGACCAAGGAGAGCAGGCTGATCACCATCAAGGAGGTGGCGACGATGCCGCGCATCTGCACATCGGTGAGTTGCTTGAACGCCGGCACGATCAGGAAGCCACCGCCCACACCGAGCAGGCCGGATACCGCACCGGTCACCGCGCCGAGGGCGGCCAGGGTCGCGCTGCATTTGGCGGTCCAGGCGAAGCGCCCGGTCTGCTGATCGAGCATGCAGTTCTTCTGGCCCCAGGACGCGGTGCCATGGTCACTCGGCCCCGCCTCACGTTTTTCGCGTTGCAACATGCGCCAGGCCACCAACACCATCAAGCCACTGAACAGCCCCATCAGCAACGCTTCCGGCAGTTGGTGGGCGAGAAACACCCCCACCGGCGAGAACAGCGCACCGAGCAAGGCGATCAACAACGCGGCGCGGTAACGCACCAGGCCATGGCGCAAACCATCGACCGCTCCCACCGCCGCCGCCGCGCCAACCGCAAGCAACGACACCGGCGCGGCCTGGGTCATGCTCAAGCCCAGGCCCAGCACCAGCGCCGGCACCCCAAGGATGCCGCCGCCCGCGCCGGTCAGGCCCATGACCAGGCCCATCAATAACCCCAACACACTGGCCAGCAGCATTCAGTCCACCTTGCTCAGGCGGGTCAGCCACTCGCGGCCCTTGAGCATGCCATTCCAGTAGAACCACGGCAGCAACGTGGCCTTGAGGAACCACATCGAGCGACGCGCCTGGGTCGGGTCGAGGGGAAAGGTCGGCAGCAACTTGCCGCCGTAGCCAAACTCGGCCAGCACCACCTTGCCCTTCTCCACCGTCAGCGGGCAGGAACCGTAGCCGTCGTATTTGAGCGGCAGCGGCGCCTGTTTGCGCAGGGCCAGCAGGTTTTCGGCGACCACCACGATCTGCTTGCGCACTGCAGCGGCGGTCTTGGCGTTGGTGGTGCCGCACACGTCACCCAGGCCGAAGATGTGCGGGTAACGCAGGTGTTGCAGACTGTGGGGGTTCACTTCGCACCAGCCCGCTGCATCGGCCAGCGGGCTTTGCCGGATGAAGTCCGGAGAAACCTGCGGTGGGACCACGTGCAGTAGGTCGAAGGATTTTTCTTCAACGCGGGCATTGCCTTCGGCGTCCTTCACTTCGAACCAGGCCTTACGCGCTGGGCCGTCGACTTTCACCAGGTTGGCGTTGAACGCAAGGCGGGCGTTGTACTTCTCCACGTATTTCATCAACGGCGGCACGAAGGTCGCCACGCCGAACAGCGCGGCACCGGCCAGGTTGAATTCGACATCGATGTTTTTCAGCGCGCCCTGCCTGAGCCAGTGATCGCAGGACAAATACATGGCCTTTTGCGGCGCGCCTGCGCATTTGATCGGCATGGCTGGCTGGGTGAAGATCGCCTTGCCGCCCTTGAGTTGCTGCACCAGTTGCCAGGTGTAAGCGGCGTGCTGGTAGCTGTAGTTGGACGTGACGCCATGCTTGCCGAGGGTGTCTTGCAGGCCTTCGATCTTCTCCCAGGCCAGGCGCAGGCCGGGGCAGACGATCAGGTTTTGCCAGCTGACACGCTGGCCGCTGTCGAGGATCAGGGTCTGCTCGTCGGGCAGTACTTCGGTGACGGCGGCTTGCACCCAGGTAACGCCGTTGGGCAATACATCAGCCAGCGGGCGGCGGGTCTTTATCAGGTCATAGGCGCCGCCACCCACCAGGGTCCAGGCGGGCTGGTAGCTATGATGGTCGCTCGGTTCGATCAGGATGATATTCAGGTGCGGGTCGCGCTTGAGCAGGCTGGCCAGCAGGCCAATGCCCGCCGAGCCGCCGCCGATGACTACGATGTCGCCACTGATGGTTGGGCCCCAGTGTTGGTCGGTCATGGTCTATCGCCTTTGTCATACATGCACACAAGGGTCGCTGCCGGATGGCGTCACGCCCAGCTTTTTATGACCGCGCCGCAGTACAAGCCGGACAGGGTCTTCATTACTTGAATCACTTCGTGGCTGGCCAACCCGTAGAAGATGTATTTACCTTCCCGACGGGTGGCGACCAACCCTTCGTCACGCAGGATGCCCAACTGTTGAGACAGCGTGGGCTGGCGCACGCCGGTCAGGGCTTCCAGTTCGCCGACATTGCGCTCGCCCTGGGTCAACTGGCACAGGATCAACAAACGATCCTCATTGGCCAGGGCCTTGAGCAAGGAGCAGGCCTTGGACGCCGATGCGCGCAACTGGGCGACTTCGCCCTCACTCAGAGTAGATTCCATTTGCCTCGGGTCCTTTTTGTCACTTAAGCTCAAAACATTATGTGAAAACGTAAACTGATTGTAACTACTTTTTTCTTCATCCGGGACAACCGCCATGCCAGCGCTGATCCAAGCCTTTCTGGACGAGGCATCGTCGACCTACACCTACGTGGTTTATGAAACCGATGGCGGCCCCTGTGCCATCGTCGATTCGGTGCTCAACTACGACCCGGCCTCGGGGCGCACCGACACCGCCCAGGCCGACAAGGTCATCCGCTTTGTGCGCGAGCATGGGCTGCAGGTGCAATGGCTGCTGGAAACCCACGCCCACGCTGATCACTTGTCTGCCGCGCCATACCTGCGCCGCACGCTGGGTGGCAAGATCGCCATCGGGCAGTCGATCAGCAAAGTGCAGGGCGTGTTCAAGAACCTGTTCAACCTGGAGCCGGAATTTCGCGTGGATGGCTCGCAGTTCGATCACCTGTTTGCGCCGGATGAGGTGTTTCACATCGGCACGCTCAAGGCCCAGGCCCTGCATGTGCCAGGGCATACCCCGGCGGACATGGCCTATCTGATCGACGACCGACTGATCCTGGTGGGTGACACGCTGTTCATGCCGGATGTCGGCACGGCGCGCTGTGATTTCCCTGGCGGCGATGCGCGGCAGTTGTATGCGTCGATGCGCAAGTTGCTGGGCTTTCCCCTGGAAACCGAGTTGTACGTCTGCCACGACTACCCGCCTGAAGGCCGTGAGGCAAAGTGCCGGACCACGGTGGCAGAGCAGCGTGCGGGGAATATCCATGTGCATGATGGCGTGGATGAAGCCACGTTTGTCGAGATGCGCACCACGCGCGACGCAGGGCTGGGGATGCCGACGCTGTTGCTGCCGGCGATCCAGGTGAATGTGCGGGCGGGGAATATGCCGCCGGCGGAGGACAATGGTGTGGTGTACCTGAAGATTCCGGTCAACCACCTCTAACCCAGGTTGATGCCGTTGGCCGGTAGCGGCAACGCAGTTTTGTAGCGCACCTGCTTGAGGGCGAAGCTGGAGCGGATGTTGGCGACGCCCGGCACCTTGGTCAAAAAGTCCATCATGAAACGCTCAAGCGACTGGATTGTAGGCACCAGCACCCGGATCAGATAGTCCGGGTCACCGGCCATCAGGTAACACTCCATCACTTCTGGCCGGTCCGAGATCGCGCCTTCGAACTGCTGCAATGCCAACTCATTCTGCTTTTCCAGGCTCACGTGGATGAACACGTTGACGTGCAGGCCCAACAGGTCGGCGTCGAGCAGCGTGACCTGGTCTCGAATCAGGCCCAGTTCTTCCATCGCCTTCACCCGGTTGAAACACGGCGTGGGCGACAGGTTGACCGAGCGGGCCAGGTCGGCGTTGGTGATGCGGGCATTCTCCTGCAGGGCGTTGAGAATGCCGATATCGGTACGGTCCAGTTTGCGCATGAGACAAAATCACCTGTTTATTATGTTTATGCAGTTTTTTTATCCGCAAATGGTCTTGAGCGCAACGAAACAGAGATAAATATTCTTCTACGCCACGCCTATGATTGTTGTAGGACAAGATTTCTCCTACCCGGAGTCTGACTGTCAGCTAGCGCGCCCACTACAAGAAATTCACAAGATAGAGCGTAGAAAGCCATGACCCAGCAGTACGAACCACTGCGCCTGCACGTCCCTGAACCCTCGGGACGCCCAGGCTGCAAGACCGACTTTACCTACCTGCGCCTGACCGACGCCGGCCTGGTGCGCAAACCCGCCATCGACGTAGAACCCGCCGACACTGCCGACCTGGCCAAGGGCCTGATCCGCGTGCTCGACGACCAGGGCCAGGCCCTCGGTCCCTGGGCTGAAGGCGTCCCCGTCGAGATCTTGCGCAAAGGCATGCGCGCCATGCTCAAGACGCGGATCTTCGACAACCGCATGGTGGTCGCCCAGCGTCAGAAAAAAATGTCGTTCTACATGCAGAGCCTTGGCGAAGAAGCCATCGGCAGTGCCCAGGCCCTGGCCTTGAACATCGACGACATGTGCTTCCCCACCTACCGCCAGCAAAGCATCCTGATGGCTCGCGACGTGCCCTTGGTGGACCTGATCTGCCAACTGCTGTCCAACGAGCGCGACCCGCTCAAGGGCCGTCAGTTGCCGATCATGTATTCAGTGAAAGACGCTGGCTTCTTCACGATTTCCGGCAACCTCGCCACCCAGTTCGTACAAGGCGTGGGCTGGGGCATGGCCTCGGCGATCAAGGGCGACACCAAAATCGCTTCCGCCTGGATCGGCGACGGCGCCACCGCCGAATCCGACTTCCACACCGCCCTCACCTTTGCCCACGTGTACCGCGCGCCGGTGATCCTTAACGTGGTCAACAACCAGTGGGCCATTTCCACCTTCCAAGCCATCGCCGGCGGCGAAGCCACCACCTTTGCCGGACGCGGCGTGGGTTGTGGCATCGCCTCCCTGCGGGTGGACGGCAACGACTTCATCGCGGTGTACGCTGCTTCCGCCTGGGCTGCCGAGCGTGCGCGCCGCAACCTTGGTCCTACGCTGATCGAGTGGGTCACGTATCGAGCCGGCCCGCACTCCACTTCTGATGATCCGTCGAAATATCGCCCAGCCGACGACTGGAGCCACTTCCCCTTGGGCGACCCGATTGCCCGCCTCAAGCAGCACCTGATCAAGATTGGCCAGTGGTCCGAAGAGGAACACGCGGCGGTCAGTGCAGAACTTGAAGCCGAAGTGGTCAAGGCACAGAAAGAAGCCGAACAGTACGGCACCCTTGCCGGCGGCCAGATTCCAAGCGCCGCGACCATGTTCGAAGACGTTTACAAAGAGATGCCGGAGCACTTGAAGCGCCAGCGTCAAGCGTTGGGGATCTGACATGAACGATCACAACAACAGCATTGAAGTGGAAACCGCCATGACCACCACCACCATGACCATGATCCAGGCCCTGCGCTCGGCCATGGATGTGATGCTCGAACGTGACGACAACGTGGTGGTGTTCGGCCAGGACGTCGGCTACTTCGGCGGCGTGTTCCGTTGCACCGAAGGCCTGCAGACCAAATACGGCAGCTCGCGGGTGTTTGACGCGCCAATCTCCGAAAGCGGCATCATCGGCGTGGCCGTGGGCATGGGCGCCTATGGCCTGCGCCCGGTCGCCGAGATCCAGTTCGCCGACTACGTTTACCCTGCCACCGACCAGATCATCTCCGAAGCCGCCCGCCTGCGTTATCGCTCGGCAGGTCAGTTCACTGCGCCGCTGACCATGCGCATGCCCTGCGGCGGCGGCATCTACGGTGGCCAGACCCACAGCCAGAGTATCGAAGCGGTGTTCACCCAGGTCTGCGGCCTGCGCACGGTGATGCCGTCCAACCCCTATGACGCCAAGGGCCTGCTGATCGCCTCGATTGAAAACGATGACCCGGTGATCTTCCTTGAGCCAAAACGCCTGTACAACGGCCCATTCGATGGCCATCACGACCGCCCGGTAACCCCGTGGTCGAAACACCCGCAAGCCCAGGTGCCGGACGGTTACTACACCGTGCCGCTGGACGTGGCCGCCATCGTGCGTCCGGGCTCGGCCGTTACCGTGCTGACCTATGGCACCACCGTGTATGTGTCGCAAGTTGCCGCCGAAGAAACCGGCATCGACGCCGAGGTCATCGACCTGCGCAGCCTGTGGCCGCTGGACCTGGAAACCATCGTCAACTCCGTGAAGAAGACCGGCCGTTGCGTGGTGGTGCATGAAGCCACCCGCACCTGCGGCTTTGGTGCCGAGCTGGTGTCGCTGGTGCAGGAACATTGCTTCCACCACCTGGAAGCGCCGATCGAACGCGTCACCGGTTGGGACACCCCCTACCCGCACGCGCAAGAGTGGGCGTATTTCCCAGGGCCGTCCCGAGTGGGCGCGGCGTTGAAACGGGTCATGGAGGTCTGAATGGGCACGCACGTTATCAAGATGCCGGACATTGGCGAAGGCATCGCGGAAGTTGAACTGTCGGTGTGGCATGTGAAGGTTGGCGACATGGTCGTCGAAGACCAGGTGCTGGCGGATGTAATGACCGACAAGGCGATGGTGGACATTCCCTCGCCCGTGCACGGCAAAGTGATCTCCCTCGGCGGCGAGCCGGGTGAAGTCATGGCCGTGGGCAGTATTCTGATCAGTATCGAAGTGGAAGGTGCGGGCAATGCCAAGGACGCGCCGGTCATAAATGAAGCACCAAAGGAAGCGCCAAAGGCTGCACCGGAGGTTGAAGCTAAGCCTGAAACCAAGCCTGCGCCGGTCGCCGTTGAAAGCAAAACTGTGCCGGCTGTTGCCGCCCAGGCCCCGGTGGGCCGGGCTGCCGACGAACGCCCGCTAGCCTCCCCCGCCGTGCGCAAACGCGCATTGGATGCCGGGATCCAGCTGCGCCTGGTCCAGGGCTCTGGCCCGGCGGGCCGGATTCTGCACGAAGACCTGGACGCTTACTTGCGCCAGGGCCCGACGCCGTCCAAAGCCGCAGCCAACCCCTACGCCGAACGCAACGACGAAGAACAGATCCCGGTGATCGGCATGCGCCGCAAGATCGCCCAGCGCATGCAGGACGCCACCCGTCGTGCCGCGCATTTCAGCTATGTGGAAGAGATCGACGTCACCGCCCTCGACGAGTTGCGCGTGCACCTCAACGAGAAGCACGGCGCCACGCGCGGCAAGCTCACCCTGCTGCCGTTTATCGTGCGCGCCATGGTCGTGGCGTTGCGGGACTTCCCGCAGATCAACGCGCGTTACGACGACGAAGCCCAGGTCATCACCCGGCTTGGCGCGGTGCACGTAGGGGTCGCCACCCAAAGCGACGTAGGCCTGATGGTGCCGGTGGTGCGTCACGCCGAAGCCCGCAGCCTGTGGGGCAACGCCGAGGAAATCGCCCGTTTGGCCACTGCTGCGCGCAGTGGCAAGGCCAGTCGCGATGAACTGTCGGGCTCCACCATTACCTTGACCAGCCTCGGCGCTTTGGGCGGCATCGTCAGCACGCCGGTGCTCAACCTGCCGGAAGTCGCCATCGTGGGCGTCAACCGCATCGTCGAACGGCCCATGGTGATCAAGGGCCAGATCGTGGTGCGCAAGATGATGAACCTCTCCAGCTCGTTCGATCACCGCGTGGTCGATGGCATGGACGCGGCGCAATTCATCCAGGCCATTCGCGGCCTGCTCGAACAACCCGCCAGCCTGTTCCTGGAGTAAGGCATGACGCAGACATTGAATACCACGCTGCTGATCATCGGCGGCGGCCCTGGCGGTTATGTGGCGGCGATTCGTGCCGGCCAACTGGGCATCCCGACCATCCTGGTGGAAGGCCAGGCGCTGGGCGGTACGTGCTTGAATATCGGCTGCATTCCGTCCAAGGCCTTGATCCATGTGGCCGAACAGTTCCAGCAAACCATCCACCACAGCCAGGGTTCGCAACTGGGCATCGAAGTGGATGTGCCAACCCTGGACATCCGCAAAAGCGTGGAATGGAAAGACGGCATCGTCGACCGCCTGACCACCGGCGTCGCCGCCCTGCTGAAAAAGCACAAGGTGCAGGTGATCCACGGCTGGGCCAAGGTGGTGGACGGCAAGACCGTCGACGTCGGCGACCAGCGTATCCAGTGCGAACACCTGCTGCTGGCCACCGGCTCGAAAAGCGTCAACCTGCCGATGCTGCCGATTGGCGGGCCGATCATCTCGTCCACCGAGGCGCTGGCGCCAACGCGAGTGCCCAAGCGTTTGATCGTGGTGGGTGGCGGCTATATCGGCCTGGAGCTGGGGATTGCCTACCGCAAGCTCGGCGCCGAGGTCAGTGTGGTCGAGGCCCAGGACCGCATCCTGCCGGCCTATGATGCCGAGCTGACGCAGCCGGTCAACGAATCCCTCAAGCAACTGGGGGTGAAGCTGTACCTCAAGCACAGTGTCACCGGTTTTACCGATGGTAGCCTGCAAGTAAGCGACCCGAATGGCGACACCCTGTCGCTGGCAACGGATCAGGTGCTGGTTGCTGTGGGTCGCAAACCCAACACCCAAGGCTGGAACCTTGAAGCACTGGACTTGGAGATGAACGGCGCGGCGATCAAGATCGACAGCCGCTGCCAGACCAGCATGCGCAACGTGTATGCCATCGGCGACCTGAGCGGCGAGCCGATGCTGGCGCACCGCGCCATGGCCCAGGGCGAGATGGTGGCCGAACTGATCAGCGGTAAACCCCGCGAATTCAACCCGGCCGCGACCCCGGCGGTGTGCTTTACCGACCCGGAACTGGTGGTGGTCGGCAAGACCCCCGATGAAGCCAAGGCCGCTGGCCTGGACTGCATCGTGTCGAGCTTCCCATTTGCGGCCAATGGCCGGGCGATGACCCTGGAGTCGAAAACCGGCTTCGTCCGGGTGGTGGCGCGACGCGACAACCACCTGATCGTCGGCTGGCAAGCCGTGGGGGTGGGCGTCTCGGAATTGTCCACCGCCTTTGGCCTGAGCCTGGAAATGGGTTCGCGCCTGGAAGACGTGGCGGGCACCATCCATGCGCATCCGACTCTCGGTGAAGCCGTGCAGGAAGCCGCGTTAAGGGCCCTGGGCCACGCGCTGCACCTGTAAAAACGAGGTGAGGCCATCGCGGGCAAGCCCGGCTCCCACAATGGAATGCATTGCAAATGTGGGAGCTGGCTTGCCTGCGATAGCGGTGGATCAGCCATTACAGAGGCTGAATGGTCCGCCCACCCGCTCCCACACCGGCCAAGAATGCAGTATTGTTGCGCCCATCCAGAAAAAAACCGACTTGACCAACGATAGAGGGTGTCATGGGTAACGAAAGCATCAATTGGGACAAGCTGGGTTTTGACTACATCAAGACCGACAAGCGGTTTCTCCAGGTCTGGAAAAACGGCGAATGGCAAGAAGGCACCCTGACCGACGACAACGTGCTGCACATCAGCGAGGGCTCCACCGCCCTGCACTATGGCCAGCAGTGCTTCGAAGGCCTCAAGGCGTACCGCTGCAAGGACGGTTCGATCAACCTGTTCCGCCCGGACCAGAACGCCGCCCGCATGCAGCGCAGCTGCGCACGCCTGCTGATGCCGCATGTGTCGACCGAAGACTTCATCGAAGCCTGCAAACAAGTGGTCAAGGCCAACGAGCGCTTCATCCCGCCGTACGGCAGCGGCGGCGCCCTGTACCTGCGCCCGTTCGTGATCGGCACCGGTGACAACATCGGCGTGCGCACTGCGCCGGAGTTCATCTTCTCCGTGTTCGCCATCCCGGTCGGCGCCTACTTCAAGGGCGGCCTGGTGCCACACAACTTCCAGATCTCCACCTTCGACCGCGCCGCGCCACAGGGCACCGGTGCCGCCAAGGTCGGTGGCAACTACGCCGCCAGCCTGATGCCAGGTGCCGAAGCGAAGAAATCCGGCTTTGCCGACGCGATCTACCTGGACCCGATGACCCACTCGAAGATCGAAGAAGTCGGCTCGGCCAACTTCTTCGGGATCACCCACGACAATAAGTTCATCACGCCGAAGTCGCCTTCGGTGCTGCCAGGCATCACCCGCCTGTCGCTGATCGAACTGGCCAAGACCCGCCTGGGCCTGGACGTGATCGAGGGCGAAGTGTTCATCGACAAGCTCGACCAGTTCAAGGAAGCCGGCGCCTGTGGTACGGCTGCGGTGATCTCGCCGATCGGCGGCATCCAGTACAACGGCAAGCTGCACGTGTTCCACAGCGAAACCGAAGTCGGCCCGATCACCCAGAAGCTCTACAAAGAGCTGACCGGCGTGCAGACCGGCGACGTCGAAGCCCCCGCCGGCTGGATCGTCAAGGTCTAACCCACAACAACGCGAAACCCAAATGTGGGAGCGGGCTTGCTCGCGAAAGCAGTCTATCAGCACTGAAATCGGTGACTGACACTCCGCTTTCGCGAGCAAGCCCGCTCCCACATTTGTTCTCAGGTGTTCTCAGGACCGTGTCGGGATGTTTTCGGCAATCTTCTTGCCCATACTGATCCTCGGTTCCACCCCATACCCCAACGCCTCGTAAAACCCCGCCACCGCGTCATTGCCACTGGTGATCTGCAGGTTGATCTTCATGCAGCCCAGTGCCGTCAATGCCTGTTCCGCATACCGCACCAGCGACGACCCCAGGCCATGCCGCCGATAGTCAGCGTGCACCGCCACCGAATACAGCCAGCCGCGATGCCCGTCATAGCCGGCCAGAATCGAATCGTCCCGATCACGGTTTTCTTGTCCATCGCGACGAAAAACAGCCCGTCGTTGACCGCCAGCTTTTTATCAATCGCCAGCGCCGGCAGGTTATGCGCCGTGTCATAGCCAAATGCTTCCTGCCATAACGCCACCACCTGCGCCCGGTGCGGGCGGTCGCGATACGGCCCGATAGGGTGGCGGGACAGCAGCGCTTTTTCCATCACCAGCGTACGCTCGTTGCCGTGGTAGACGTCGCGCACGGTATGGAACCCCAGCTTCGCGTAGAACGGCTCGGCTGTCAGCGAAGACGGGACGCTCAGCACCGTCACTCCGGCTTCGCGGGCGCGTAGCTCAATCTCGATCATCAACAGCCGACCAATGCCCTGCCCTTGCAGCGCCGGGTTGACGAACACCGAGCGCACCACATTGCCATCGAGGGCCGCAGTGGCGACGATCACCCGTTCCTGAACCGCCACCAGCACCACGCGACGCTTGAGCAGTTCCAGCACCGCCTCCGGCGTGAAGTTAGCGGCAACCCGCGCAATCACATCCGCCGGATAGTCCCGCGCATTGCTGCTGTGCAGGGCCGCCAGAATGACCTGGCTGATCCCCTCGGCATCGGCGGTTTGGGCAGTACGAACAGCGGTAGACATGCATTCTCCTTCCCGGCTCGGGTTTCACGACCGCCCCCATACTAATGTAGGAGCCGGCTTGCCAGCGATAGCGGTCGGTCAGACCCAGCGCTTTCGCCGCCAAGGCGGCTCCTACCGTTTGATCGCACTTCAACCTCCACAGCCGATTCGGCTGCCCTACCCCACTTTTCAGCTTTCCCGGCTGAACCTCCCCAAGTTTTCAGCCGGGATTCATCCCGCACAAGCCACACACTATTCCCACAGCTCAACCCATGGACCCGTGCACCCATGCAAACCACCAACACCGTCTTGATGATTCGCCCGGCGCGCTTTGCCTTCAACCCGGACACCGCGATCAACAACCGTTTCCAACGCCCGCCCCTCGACCCGCTCAGCGCACAGCAGAAAGCGCTGGAAGAGTTCGACGGCTATGTCGCCACCCTGCGCCAGCATGGCGTGGAAGTGCTGGTGGTGCAGGACACCCCGGCGCCCCATACACCCGACTCGATCTTCCCCAATAACTGGTGGAGCAGCCACGCCGACGGCAGCCTGGTGCTGTACCCGATGGAAGGCCAGAACCGACGACTGGAACGCAACAAAGGCGTGCTGCAAGTGTTGGAACAGCGATTTACGGTCAAGGACACCATCGACCTCAGCCACCTCGAACAACAGAACATCTTCCTCGAAGGCACCGGCAGCATGGTGCTCGACCGCCAGCACCGCATCAGCTACGCCTGCCACTCCGGGCGCACCCACCACGACGCCCTGCGCCAGTTCGCCGAACGCCTCGACTACCAGCTCTGCGTGTTCCACGCCGTCGACCGCCACCACGCGCCGATCTACCACAGCAACGTGATGATGAGCGTTGGCCGCGACCTCTCGGTGGTGTGCCTGCAAGCCCTGCCCCATACCGACGAGCGCCAGGCCCTGGAACGCTCCCTGCGCGATACCGGCAAGGACATCCTCGCCCTCGATTTCGATCAGCTGGAGGCGTTCGCCGGCAACATGCTCGAAGTCCACGACCGCGACGGCCAGCCGCTGCTGGTGATGTCCGCCAGCGCCTGGGGCGCCTTGCAGCCTGCCCAGCGCCAACACGTGGAACGCCATACGCGGCCAGTGGTGGTGAACATCGACAACATCGAACGCATTGGCGGCGGCAGTGCCCGCTGCATGCTGGCGGAAGTGCATCTGCCTGCCCGCACCACCTTCCAATAACTCAAGGAGTCTTGCCATGACCCGCTACATCGACGTGAACGACCTCTGCTACCTGGTCTCGCAAAAAGGCCTGCCCACCTGCATCACCGAAATGGCCGAGTACATCCGCGCCGACTACCTGCGCTGGCAGGACTTCGAAAAATGCGCGCGCCTGGCCAATCACTCGCCGGACGGCGTGATCGAGCTGATGCCGGTCTCCGACGCATCGCTATATGCGTTCAAATACGTCAACGGCCACCCGAAAAACACCCTGGCCGGCATGCTCACCGTGATGGCCTTCGGCGCACTGGGCGATGTCGACACCGGCCTGCCGGTGCTGCTGGCGGAAATGACCCTGACCACCGCGATTCGTACCGCCGCCACCTCCGCGCTGGTCGCCCGCTACCTGGCCCGCGACAACAGCCGCAGCATGGCGCTGATCGGCAACGGCTCGCAAAGCGAATTCCAGGCCCTGGCCTTCCACGCCATGCTCGGTATCACTGAAATCCGCCTGTTCGATATCGACGCCAAGGCCACCGCCAAACTGGCGGCCAACCTCAAGGCTTTCCCGGCGATCAAGGTGATCCTGGCCGGCAGCGTGGCCGAAGCGGTCAAAGGCGCCGACATCGTCACCACCGTGACCGCCGACAAGGCCTACGCCACCATCCTCACCGACGACATGATCGAGCCGGGCATGCACCTCAATGCCGTCGGCGGTGACTGCCCCGGCAAGACCGAGCTGGACCGACGTATCGTCGAGCGCGCCCGCGTGATCGTCGAATACGAACCGCAAAGCCGCATTGAAGGCGAAATCCAGCATATGCCGCAGGATTCGCCCGTCACCGAACTGTGGCAAGTCATCAACGGCCAAAAGCCCGGTCGCGAGAATGCGCGCCAGGTCACCCTGTTCGACTCGGTGGGTTTTGCCATCGAAGACTACTCTGCCCTGCGCTATGTGCTGGACGTGGCCAAGGCGCTGGATGTGGGCAGCACCCTTGAACTGGTGCCGGACCTGGCCGACCCGAAAGACCTGTTCGCACGCCTGGCCCAACAGCCCCGCGCACAGCAGAAAAAGCGCGCCTGAAAACGCTCTGGCCTGCCGCTTTGCGCCGTTGGCAGGCCAGGATTTGCAGGCGTAAAAGCCGATTCAGCGGGTGCTGCAGCCGATTCCGCTGCATTGGCGGTTTTAACAGCGCAATTTGCGCTTTAGGCACCGGGTAAACGACACAAAAAACGCACCTTCATGAAGCATTCTCTGCTCCCAGCTATTCACTGCCCTGACATCAATTACAAAATATAGGGACCTGCACATGACTCCATTGCGATCACTCTTCGCCGCGCTGCTGTTGCCACTCTGCGCAACCGCCGCCCACGCCCAGGAATGGAAAGAAATCCGCTTCGGCGTTTTCCCCGAATACCCCCCCTTCGAATCCGTGGCCGCCGACGGCAGCCTGCAAGGTTTCGATATCGAGTTGGGCAACGCGATCTGCGCCAAGCTCGAAGTGAAATGCACCTGGGTCCACAACGAATTCGACGGCATGATCCCGGCCCTGCGCGCACGCAAGTTCGACGCGATCATGTCGTCCATGGCCGTTACCCCGGTGCGTGAAAGAATCATCGACTTCAGCGACAAGCTGTTCCTCAGCCCGACCTCGGTAATCACCCGCAAGGGCGCCGACTTCGGCGACACCCCGGAGTCCCTCAAGGGCAAGCAAGTCGGTGTGCTGCAAGGCTCGTTGCAAGAGGCGTATGCCCGTGCGCACCTGGCCAAGCTCGGCGCGCAGATCAAGGCGTATCAGTCCCAGGACCAGAACTACGCCGACCTGCAAAACGGCCGCCTCGACGCGACCCTGACCGACAAGCTCGAAGCCCAGCTCAACTTCCTGTCCAAACCCGAAGGCGCCGACTTCAAGACCGGCCCGGCCTTCAAGGACCCGACACTGCCCCTGGACATCGCCATGGGCCTGCGCAAGAACGATCAAGCTTTGCGTGAGCTGATCAACAAGGGCATTGCAGCTGTGCAGGCGGATGGGACTTATGCCGAGATCCAGAAGAAATACTTCGGCGATCAGGACATCTACAACGAATAGCAGCCTCGTCCTTATGTGGGAGCTGGCTTGCCTGCGATCGCGGTGGGTCAGCTTGCACATCTGTGACTGACGTTCTGCTATCGCAGGCAAGCCAGCCCACCGCCAACCTGTGCGCTCCTTCGAGATCTTCCCAATGAACGAATTCCTCAACCTGCAAGGCTACGGCCCGATGCTGGCCCAAGGCGCCTGGATGACCCTCAAACTGTCATTCCTGGCCCTGGCCCTGAGCCTCGCCCTGGGCCTGATCGCCGCCGGCGCCAAGCTCTCCAGCGCCAAATGGCTGCGCGTACCGGCCACGCTCTACACCACGCTGATCCGCAGCGTGCCGGACCTGGTGCTGATCCTGCTGATCTTCTACAGCCTGCAACTGTGGCTCAACGACCTGAGCGAAGTGTTCGGCTGGGATTACTTTGAAATCGACCCGTTTACCGCGGGCGTCGTCACCCTGGGTTTTATCTACGGCGCGTATTTCACCGAGAACTTCCGGGGCGCGATCCTCAGCGTGCCAGTCGGCCAGCTGGAAGCCGCGACCGCCTACGGCCTGAGCCGCTGGCAGCGCTTTCACCTGGTGCTGTTCCCGCAACTGATGCGGTTTGCCCTGCCGGGCCTGGGCAATAACTGGCTGGTGCTGCTCAAGTCCACGGCGCTGGTGTCGATCATCGGCCTGTCGGATCTGGTCAAGGCCGCGCAGAACGCCGGCAAGACCACCAACGAGCCGCTGTACTTCCTGATCCTCGCGGGCCTGGTGTACCTGGTGATCACCACCCTCTCCAACCGCATCTTCAAGCGCCTCGAGCGGCGCTACAACCTCGGCATCAAGGGGATGGCGCGATGATCGAACTGTTCCAGCAATACGGCCTGGCCTACCTGTTCAGCGATGGCGCGGGGTTGTCCGGCGTCGCCATGACCCTGTGGCTGTTCATCGTCTCGGTGGTGTTTGGCTTCATCCTGTCGATTCCACTGGCACTGGCGCGCGTCTGCGAGCACTTCTGGCTGCGCTGGCCGGTGGAGGTCTACACCTACCTGTTCCGCGGCACGCCGTTGTATATCCAGTTGCTGATTTGCTACACCGGGCTGTACAGCCTGGAAGTGGTGCAGGACAACGCCCTGCTCAACCAGTTTTTCCGCAATGCGCTGAACTGCACCCTGCTGGCTTTCGTGCTCAACACCTGCGCCTACACCGTGGAAATCTTTGCCGGGGCGATCCGCAATATTCCCCACGGCGAAATCGAAGCGGCACGCGCATACGGCCTGCACGGCTGGCGGCTGAACCTGTTTGTGGTGGTACCGGCGGCCTTGCGTCGCGCGTTGCCGGCCTACAGCAACGAAATGATCCTGATGCTGCACGCCACGTCCCTGGCCTTTACCGCCACCGTCGCCGACATCCTCAAGGTGGCCCGCGATGCCAATGCCGAGACGTTCCTGACGTTCCAGGCATTCGGCATCGCCGCCCTGCTCTACATGCTGCTGTCCTTTGCACTGGTGGGCCTGTTCCGACTGGCCGAACGTCGCTGGATGCGCTTTCTCGTTCCTACCCGAGGCTAACCCATGAATCAGTCCGCGCAGGCCCTGGCCGCTTATCCTGTTGATGAACCCATCGCCCCACCCGCCACCGCGGCCATCAAGCTGCAGGTCGAAGGCATCCATAAACGCTACGGCGAACACGAAGTGCTCAAGGGCGTGTCCCTGAACGCCCGTAATGGCGACGTGATCAGCTTGATCGGCGCCAGCGGCTCCGGCAAAAGCACGATGCTGCGCTGCATCAACTTCCTTGAACAGCCGGACGCCGGTGTCATCACCCTGGACGGCATCAGCATCGAAATGCGCCAGGGCCGTGCCGGCGCCCGCGCACCGCACCAAGACCAACTGCAGAACCTGCGCACGCGCCTGGCCATGGTGTTCCAGCACTTCAACCTGTGGAGCCACATGACCGTGCTGGAAAACATCACCATGGCCCCGCGCCGGGTGTTGGGCGTGAGCGCCGCCGAAGCGGAGAAACGTGCGCGCCTGTACCTGGACAAGGTCGGCCTGCCAGGCCGCGTGGCCGATCAGTACCCGGCGTTCCTGTCCGGTGGCCAACAGCAGCGCGTGGCGATTGCCCGGGCGCTGGCGATGGAGCCGGAGATCATCCTGTTCGATGAGCCGACGTCCGCGCTGGACCCCGAACTTGTAGGAGAAGTCCTCAAAGTCATACAGACGTTGGCCGAGGAAGGTCGTACCATGCTGATGGTCACCCACGAGATGGGCTTTGCCCGCCAGGTGTCCAGCCAAGTGCTGTTCTTGCACCAGGGCCGTGTCGAGGAACAAGGCGACGCCAGGATCCTCGACCACCCCAGCAGCGAGCGCTTGCAGCAATTTCTTTCCAACCGTTTGAAGTGAAACCCATGGATACCAAGGCCAACGGACCCCATTCCTCCCCTGCGCTGGACCGCATCGATGAAGCCATCATCGAAGTACTGCGTCACCAGGGGCGTATCACCTACGAAAAGCTTTCGTCGCTGGTGCACCTTACCCCCAGGCCCTGCCTGGAGCGCGTGCGCAAGCTGGAGCGACGCGGGGTGATACGCGGGTATGGGGCGATCATCGATGTGCAGATGGTCTCGCCAGGGCTGTCGTTGCTGGTGCTGGTGGCCTTGTCCAACCAAAGCGGGCGGTCGGCGCAAAAGGCTTTTGAAGCCTGTGTGAAGGCCTGCCCGCAAGTGTTCGAATGCCAGTTGATCAGCGGACCATTTGACTACAGCCTGCGCATGCGCTGCCGCGACATGGAGCACTACCGGGTGCTGACCGAGACCTGGTTGAACAATGACGAGTTGCACATCGATAAGTTGGTGGCGCATCCGGAATTGGCGGTGGTCAAGAACACCGCCACCGAACTGGCCTGAGCCCCCATTTCACCAAACACTGCATAACCCCTGTGGGAGCGGGCTTGCTCGCGAATGTGGAGTGTCAGTCACTTAATTTGTCACTGATACACCGCATTCGCGAGCAAGCCCGCTCCCACATTTTTTAACCGTGCCCACTTAGTATTTTCTTGCCAGGCTTGACCCCAATCATCTTCGCCTGCCCATCCTTCTGCTTCCCCGTCCGCGCCTCACTGATCAACCCCGGTATCAACTTGCCCTCCGGCAGGTTCTTCCAGAACCGGCTGGGTAAGTGCCCTTCCATCACCTTGGGGTTCAACCGCGCCGGGTTGAAGATGTGGCTGTAGTAGGTCAGCCACATCGCACTGTGGGGGTCCTCGACATTCTGCGCCAACTGCCGCCACGCCTCGGGGCATTCCCGCTGATGGATCAACTGCTCACCGTCGTAGTAAACACCATCCAACGGCGTGGCGATCATCCAGCGATGCCGGCCCATGCGCCCGATAAAGTGCTGGCTGGCTGATTTCAGGATGTCATGGGCCGGCTCATGCCACGCCACGTACTCGGGCAGTTCCGGCCCCGCCTGCGCCGGCAACGCAATAAACCGTACAAACGCATGCAGATGGTGCGCCTCGCGGCTGACCTGCTTGATCCGCCGCTGCAACTCACTGCCCAGCTTGTCCCCCGCCAGCATGGCGGTGCGGTCGCCGTGGCTGACCCGCCACAACACTTCGTACAGCAGGCTCCAGCGCTGGTCGCCGTGGTAACAGGCGGCCGACTCCAACAGTTCCAGCAGGGCCTTGGGCACCCGCGTCTGGAAAGGCCCAGGCGCTTCGGGAATCGACTGGTCGGTGGCAAACAGGTCGGCCACCTCCGCCTCGCCCCAGCTTACCTGGCTGGGGTCTACCTGATGGCTGAGCAACCAGCGCGCCTGGTCGCGCCAGGTGCTGAACAGGTTGTCGCATTCCAGGCTGATCATCCCCACAACCCCATCTGCTGCGGTTGCGGGCGGTCGCGCAATTGTTCGCGCAGCAGCACGCTGGTGCTGTCGGCCTGTTGCGGGTGGTAGTCACTGGTGATGAAAAACGGCTTGGCCTTGGCCAGTACGCAGCGCATGCGCGCCAGGTCTTCGAAGCGGATCTTGCGCTCGCGGCGCAGGTCCACCAGGCGCTGGGTGGTGCGCAACCCAATGCCCGGGATGCGCGCGATCAAGGTCGGCTCGGCGCGGTTCAGGTCCAGGGGGAACACCTCACGGTTTTCCAGGGCCCAGGCCAACTTGGGGTCGATATCCAGTGCCAGGTGGCCGGGACCTTTGAACAGTTCATTGGCGTTGAACCCATAGCTGCGCAGCAGGAAATCGGCCTGGTACAAGCGATGTTCACGCATTAACGGCGGCGCGGCCAGGGGCACGCTTTTCGGGCTATTGGGGATGGGGCTGAACGCCGAGTAATACACGCGGCGCAGCTTGAAGTTGCCGTACAACGCCTCGGCACCGTGAAGGATGGTGCTGTCATCGGTGTCATCCGCGCCGACGATCAGTTGCGTGCTCTGCCCGGCCGGGGCAAAACGCGGCGCGCGCGGCTCGTTACGGACCGTCTGCTCGCCGGTGTAGATGGTCTGCATGGCCTGCTTGATCGACACGATCTTTTTTTCCGGCGCCAGGGTCTGCAGGCTGGCCTCGGTCGGCAATTCGATGTTCACGCTCAGTCGATCGGCATACTTTCCGGCTTCGGCGATCAGCGCCGGGTCGGCATCGGGAATGGTCTTGAGGTGGATATAGCCACGGAAGTCGTGCTCTTCGCGCAGCAGCTTGGCCACGCGCACCAATTGCTCCATGGTGTAGTCGGACGAACGGATAATGCCGGAGCTGAGAAACAGCCCGCTGACGCAATTGCGCCGGTAGAAATCCAGGGTCAGGGTGACCACCTCCTCCGGGCTGAAACGCGCGCGGGGCACATCGCTGGAGCGGCGGTTAACGCAGTACTGGCAGTCGTAGAGGCAGAAGTTGGTGAGCAACACCTTGAGCAATGACACGCAGCGCCCGTCCGGCGTGTAGCTGTGGCAGATGCCCATGCCATCGGTGGAACCCAGCCCCGCCTTGCCTTCGGAGCTGCGCTTGGGTGCGCCACTGCTGGCGCAGGACGCATCGTACTTGGCGGCGTCGGCGAGAATGCTGAGTTTTTCGATCAACTGCATGGAGGGCTACCGATACTGGTTTTTTGTACAGTATCAGCCAACCCTCCAGGTCACAAGTGCAGCCTGTCAGCTCGCGGTGGCGAGCAACAGGTCCTGCACCGAACGCCCTTTGTCGCGCCCACGGTCCAGCGCATACAACGACGCCGCAATCTCATCCGCGCGAATCGGCAGCACCGACAGCAAGGTATCGCTCAAGCCATGGCTGGCCTGGCTGAAGCCCTGGATATAGATGCCGGCATTGCAACGTTCGTCAGTGACGATGCGGTAGTCACGCGCCACGTCGAAGTCGCCCAGGTAGGCTTCCAGCGGCGCCAGCAGCGCGCGGTGTGTCTGGCGCTCGTAGCCAGTGGCCAGGATCACCGCGTCGTAATGGTTGACGCTGGTGTCGCCGTTGGCGTTGTTGCGCAGCACCAGCTCGATGCCCAACGGGCCTGGGGTGGCCTTTTCCACCACGGTCATGGTGCGGAAGGCCTGGCGGGCGATGCCGGAGACTTTCTGGCGGTAGAAGATGCCGTAGATACGTTCGATCAGGTCCAGGTCCACCACCGAATAGTTGGTGTTCTGGTACTCGGCCACCAGGCGCTCACGCTCGGCGCCCTCTTGCTGGAACACCAGGTCGGTGAAGGCCGGCGAGAACACTTCGTTGACGAACGGGCTGTCATCCGCGGGCTTGAGCGCCGAACCGCGCAGGATCATGTCGACCTGCACCGACGGGAAGCTGTCGTTCAGGTCGATAAAGGCTTCGGCTGCGCTCTGGCCACCGCCGATGATGGCGATGCGCATGGCCTTGCCGTCGACACACGGCTGCGTCGCCATGCGCTCCAGGTACTGGGAATGATGGAACACCCGGCTGTCGCCCTTGAGCGCCTTGAACGCTTCAGGAATGCGCGGCGTGCCACCGGCGCTGACCACCACCGAACAGGTGGTGCGCACATGCTGCTCACCCAGGGCATCACGGGAGATCACACGCAGGGCTTCGACCTGCTGCTGGTGCAGGATCGGCTCGATGGCCAACACTTCCTCGCCATAGCGCGCCTGGGCCTGAAACTGCCCGGCGACCCAGCGCAGGTAGTCGTTGTACTCCATGCGGCACGGGTAGAAGGTGCCCAGGTTGATGAAGTCCACCAGGCGGTCGTGGGCTTTCAGGTAATTGACGAACGAGTACGGGCTGGTGGGGTTGCGTAGGGTCACCAGGTCCTTGAGGAACGAGATCTGCAGTTCGCTCTGGGTCACCAGGGTATTGCCGTGCCAGCGGTAGTCGGCTTGTTTGTCCAGGAACAGCACGTCCAGTTTGCCCTGGGCCTTTTCGCGCTCCTGCAGGGCGATGGCCAGCGCCAGGTTCGAAGGGCCGAAACCGATACCGATCAGGTCGTGAACCGCGGGCGAAGCAATTGCCTGTGTCATTCCAGTGTCCTCTGGATAAGCCCCTTGGCGGTGGGGCGGGAATACCTTTCAAGGCCTGAACAACAGGCCGTGTGTTGATAGGAAACGAGGACAGTGAAATAAAATTTAACTGATCAGTGATCAGTGCGCTTCCCACTCGCGCATCCGCACCCGGCAGTGCTTCATGGCGTTGACGATATGTTTTTCCACCAGGGCGCGGGAAATGCACAGGCGCTCGGCGATCTGCAGGTGGGTGAGGCCGTCGAGCTTGCGCAGCAGGAAGCTGTCGCGACAGGCCGGCGGCAGCTCGGCCAGGGCGCGTTCGAGCAGTTCCAGGCGTTGGGCGTGGTCGTGGTTGGTGTGGGGCGAACTGCTGGCGAAGCGTTCTTCGGCATCCAGCACGTCCAGGGGTTCAACCTGGCGCAAGGCATTGCGCCGGTGGCCGTCGATCACCAGGTTGAGCGCGGTACGGTACAAAAAGGCGCGGGGTTGTTCGATGGGGGTGTCGCTGGAACGTTCCAGCACCCGGACATACGCGTCATGCACCACATCCTCGGCCACCTGACGGTTGCCCAGCTTGGCGTTGAGGAAACACACCAGCTCGCGATAGTAGTTTTCCAACATGACTCCCGGCCGCCGGGTAGCGGCATTAGGTCCCTGGGTGCAAAAAAGACAGCGTTAAGGTGATGGCAGTTTGAGTGCGTGCAATTTATAGTAATTCTCATCTACTTTTAAAGCAGACTTGCATCAACGGACGAATTTTTTCTTCAAGGGAGCTGTAACTGCTTATGTAACCGCCTAAATCCCCGCGCAATTCTCTCGTTTACTTGTCAGCTCTCCCGCAACTGCGGTCCGAACTTTCCTGGCTGGAAACCCAAGCATGAAACGCCCTCGACCTGCCCGACGCGCCTTGCTCGTTATCGCGTGCCTGATCCCCCTGATTGCCGTCGCGGCCTGGCAGGTGCTGCCGCCGGGGCGTGACACCCTCACCACCGTCACCGTCACCCGCGGCAATATCGAGAACAGCGTGACCGCCCTGGGCACATTACAGCCGCGTCGCTACGTGGACGTGGGCGCCCAGGCGTCGGGGCAGATCCGCAAGATCCACGTCGAGGCGGGCGACCAGGTCCAGGAAGGCCAGTTGTTGGTGGAAATCGACCCGTCCACGCAAAAAGCCAAGCTCGACGCCAGCCGCTACGCCATCGAAAACCTCAAGGCCCAGTTGCAGGAGCAAAAGGCCCAGCACGAACTGGCGCGCCAGAAGTACCAGCGCCAGCAGCGCCTGGCCGCTGGCAACGCCACCCGCGAAGAAGATGTGCAAACCGCCAAGGCCGAACTGAGCGCCACCCAGGCCCGGGTCGACATGTTCCAGGCGCAGATCCAGCAAGCCCAGGCCAGCCTGCGCAGCGATGAGGCCGAGTTGGGCTACACGCGTATCTACGCGCCAATGACCGGCACTGTGGTCGCGGTGGACGCGCGGGTCGGCCAGACCCTCAATGCCCAGCAGCAGACCCCACTGATCTTGCGGATCGCCAAATTGTCACCGATGACCGTGTGGGCGGAAGTCTCGGAAGCCGATATCGGCCACGTCAAACCGGGCATGACCGCCTATTTCACCACCCTGAGCGGCGGCAACCGACGCTGGACCAGCACCGTGCGGCAGATCCTGCCGATCCCGCCCAAGCCATTGAATGAAACCCAGGGCAGCGGTAGCCCCAACAGTTCGAATAAAAGCGGCAGCGGCCGCGTGGTGCTGTACACCGTGTTGCTGGATGTGGACAACAGCGACAACGCGTTGATGGCCGAAATGACTACCCAGGTGTTTTTCGTCGCCAGCCAGGCCAAGGACACGCTGACGGCACCGGTCGCTGCGCTGCAGGGAACCTCGGACGCCAGCCAGCAGATCGCCCAGGTCGTGGGCAAGAACGGCCGTATCGAGCAGCGCCAAGTGCAGGTCGGCATCAGCGACCGCCTGCGCGTGCAGGTGCTCGCCGGCCTGAACGAAGGTGACCAACTGCTGATCGGCCCGGCCGACGGCAACGGGGGTTGAGGTGACCACGCCCCTGATCGAACTCAAGAACATCCGCAAGTCCTACGGCGGCGGCGACAGCCCGCAGGTCGACGTATTGCGCGGCATCGACCTGGCCATCCATGCCGGGGAATTCGTCGCCATCGTCGGCGCTTCCGGCTCCGGCAAGTCCACGCTGATGAATATCCTCGGCTGCCTCGACCGTCCAAGCGTCGGCGACTACCTCTTCGCCGGCGAGAACGTCGCGCACTTGGACAGTGACGAACTGGCCTGGCTGCGCCGCGAAGCCTTTGGCTTTGTGTTCCAGGGCTACCACTTGATTCCCTCGGGCTCGGCCCAGGAAAACGTCGAGATGCCGGCGATCTATGCCGGTATCAGCGCCACCGAGCGCCATGCCCGCGCCAACGCCCTGCTCACGCGCCTGGGCCTGGCCGAGCGCACCGGCAACCGTCCGCATCAGCTTTCCGGTGGCCAACAGCAACGGGTGTCCATCGCCCGTGCGTTGATGAACGGCGGGCATATCATCCTTGCCGACGAACCCACGGGCGCCCTCGACAGCCACAGCGGCGCCGAGGTCATGACCCTGCTGGACGAGCTGGCCAGCCAGGGCCACGTGGTGATCCTGATCACCCACGACCGCGAAGTCGCGGCGCGGGCCAACCGCATCATCGAGATTCGCGACGGCTTGATCATCAGTGACTCGGCCGATGACAGCGACGCCGTCCCCGTCGCCACGACCGGCGCCCTGCAAGCCGTGGACCTGCGCCAGCGCCTGGCCGACGGCGCCGAGCACAATGGCGCCTGGAAAGCCGAACTGGTGGACGCGGTGCAGGCCGCCTGGCGAGTGATGTGGATCAACCGTTTCCGCACCGCGCTGACGCTGCTGGGCATCATTATCGGCGTGGCATCGGTGGTGGTGATGCTGGCGGTGGGCGAAGGCAGCAAGCGCCAAGTCATGGCGCAGATGGGTGCATTCGGCTCCAACATTCTCTACCTCAGTGGTTCGTCGCCCAACCCGCGCACGCCCATGGGGATCGTGACCCTCAACGATGTCCACGCGCTGGCGGCTTTGCCCCAGGTGCAGCGCATCATGCCGGTCAATGGCAGCGAGGCCGGGGTGCGTTTCGGCAACGTTGACTACATGGCCTATGTGGGCGGTAACGACACCAACTTCCCGGCGATTTTCAATTGGCCGGTGGTCGAGGGCAATTACTTCACCGCAGCCGATGAGCGCGCAGCCGCCACCGTCGCGGTGATCGGTCATCGCGTGCGTGAGAAGCTGTTCAAGGGCGAGGTCGACCCTATCGGCCAGTACATCCTGATTGAAAACGTACCGTTCCAGGTGATCGGCGTACTCGCGGAAAAAGGCGCCAGCTCCGGCAACAAGGACAGTGACGACCGTATTGCCATCCCCTACACCGCCGCCAGCGTGCGCCTGTTCGGCAACTACAACCCCGAATATGTGGTGATCGCCGCAGCCGACGCGCGCAAGGTGCACGAGGCCGAGGTGGCCATCGACCAGTTGATGCAAAAGCTGCACAACGGCAAGCGTGATTACGAGTTGACCAACAACGCCGCGATGATCCAGGCCGAGGCCCGCACGCAGAATACGCTGTCGCTGATGCTGGGTTCGATTGCCGCGATTTCCCTGCTGGTGGGCGGCATCGGGGTGATGAACATCATGTTGATGACCGTGCGCGAGCGTACCCGTGAAATCGGCATTCGCATGGCGACCGGTGCACGCCAGCGCGACATCCTGCGCCAGTTCCTCACCGAGGCGGTGATGCTCTCGGTGGTCGGTGGCCTGTGCGGTATCGCCCTGGCCCTGATGGTGGGAGGCGTGCTGGTGCTGGCCGAGGTGGCGGTGCAGTTTTCCCTGGTGGCCGTGCTGGGCGCATTTGGTTGCGCCCTGGTCACCGGCGTCGTATTCGGCTTTATGCCGGCCCGTAAAGCTGCCCGGCTCGATCCGGTTAAGGCGTTGACCAGTGAATAAACGATCCCTGTGCGTGTCCGGCCTGTGCGTGTTCCTCAGTGCCTGCGCCGGCAACCCTGCCGCCCTCGACAGCGGCATCGCCCCGCCCGTCGCCTGGCAGTACGCCGAGCGTGACGCGGCGCAAGCCACCAATCAGCAGTGGTGGACCCAATTCGGCAGCCCGCAGTTGAACCGCCTGGTCGACCAGGCCCGCCGCGACAGCTTCGACGTGGCCGCCGCTACGGCCCGTGTGCGCCAGGCCCAGGCCAGCGCGGTGATTGCCGGTGCACCGTTGTTGCCGGAAGTGAAGTTCAACCTCGCCACCAGCCATCAGAAATTGCTGCGCGGCAAAGGTGGGCCGGACCTTGACGCATCACAAAGCGATGACGCCGTCGATAACTTTGGTGCCAACCTCACCGCCAGTTACGAAGTGGACTTCTGGGGTGGCCGCGCGGCCGCCCGTGACAGCGCCCTGCAGAGCCTGCGCGCCAGCGAGTTTGACCAAGCCACGGTGGAATTGACCTTGCTCAGCAGCGTGGCGGACCGCTATGCCCAGACCCTCGCCGCCCACCAGCGCGAGCAGATCGCCGCGCTGAACCTGGCCAATGCACGCAACGTGCTCGACCTGGTACAAACCCGCTACGACGCCGGCTCCGCCACCGCCCTGGAACTGGCCCAGCAAAAAAGCCTGGTGGCCAGCCAGCAGCGCCAGTTACCGCTGATCCAGCAACTGGCCGAAGAATCTCGCATCACCCTCGCCGCCCTGCTCGGCCAGCCGGTGCAGGCGCTGAACCTGGGGGCAGAACCGTTCCAGGCACTCACCTGGCCGGACATCGGCGCTGGCATGCCCAGCCAATTGCTCAGCCGCCGGCCCGATATCGCCAAGGCCGAGGCTCAGTTGGCAGCGGCCCAGGCCGACGTCACCGTGGCGCGCGCGGCGATGCTGCCCGCCGTCACCCTCGGCGCGACCCTGGGTTCGGATGCCTACAAAGCCATGGATGTGCTGCGCAGCCCCTACTACACGCTGACCGCCGGCCTGGTGGGTCCGATCTTCAACAACGGTCGTTTAAGCGCTGAACGCGACAAGGCCCGCGCCCGCCAGGATGAACTGCTGCAAACCTATCGCGGCGCGATCATCAATGGCTTTGCCGATGTGGAAAAAGCCCTCAGCAGCATCACTCGCCTCGACCAGCAACGCCAATGGCAAACGGAAGAACTGCAACAGGCGCAGAGTGCCTTTCAGATCGCCGAGAGCCGCTACCAGGCAGGCGCAGAAGACCTGCTCACGGTGCTGGAAACCCAGCGCACCCTGTATGCGGCGCAGGACCAGAACGTGCAACTGCGCCTGTCACGCCTGCAAGCCAGCATCGCCTTGTACAAAGCGCTGGGGGGCGGTTGGCAAATACAGCGCTCTGATAAGCAAGGTTTCTGATAAACAAAACTCCGGTTTCGTACACAAGTCGTCTTTTCACCCTACATTCATCGAGCCAGGGTCCTTGGTAAAAAAGCCGCCACCACACGGCCGCCCAGGACCTCTCGATGACTGTTGCAAGACACCTGCTGTGCGCCTGCCTCTGGCTGACCGCAGGCATTGCCGCTGCCCAGCCGCTGATTCCCCCCACCGCCATCGACTGGCTGCTGGACTGCCCTTTCCCCACCGCTGACCGCCTGGACCCCGAGGTGCTGGAACGCACCCAATGCGGCACTGTGTCCGTACCGCGCAACCATGCCGCGCCCCGGCAAGGCAACCTGCGCCTTTACTTGACCCGCGTCGGTGCCAGAGACCCATTGAATCGGCTAGGCGTGGTGTTTGCCCAGGCCGGCGACACCGCACGCAAGCACCAGGGCGGCACCTTTGCCATCAGCCTGACCAGCCTCTGGGGCGCCCACGCCAACCCGGCCTATCGCACACTGGTCAACCGCTACGATGTCATCGAACTGAGCACCCGCGACCTCAGCAACGAGACCGCCATCGAACAGGCAGTTCAAGACCTGGAGTTCGTCCGTAGCCAACTCGGCGATGCCCAAATGTTCTACCTGGGCCACGCCACTGCCGCCCGCCTGGGTAACCATTACGCCGCGCAGTTTCCCGAACGGGTGGCGCGCATGGTGCTGGTCAACGGGCAACAGCCCGTGACGGCCGCTCCCCTGGTCGAACAGTTGCGCCTCAAAGAGCCGGTCAAACAGGACGCCAGCGCGTGTATCAACCGCTGGGTGGGCGACTTCTTGGTCTACGGCAAGCAACCGCCGCGATCCACGCGTTGCCTTGATTCCGCAAACACGGAGTAGCAACCCGTTTGCGACCTGTTGCCATCGAAAACGACACCCGCCGTTGACGCTGCACCGCGATCGTTATTAAGTGCTATTTATCCGCATTAATACGATAAATCGAACCCATGCTAAGCCGCCCGCTGAGACGCAAACGCCAGAAGCTGTCCGATGTGATTGTCGAGTCGGTCAAGCGCTCCATCGTCACCGACGCCCTGAAGCCCGGCGACCGCCTGCCCACCGAACGTGAGCTGATGGAGAGTTTCCAGTGCTCCAAGGGCTCGGCCCGTGAGGCGCTCAAGGCCCTGGAAGTGGAAGGCTTGGTAAGCACGCGCACCGGCCCCAGCGGCGGCGCGTACCTGAACCAGGCGGGCACCGAGCCGGCCAGCCGCGCCTTGCGCAACTACCTGCACTTCCAGCACCTGGACGGCGAGCAGGTGTACCAATTGCGCAAAGTCATCGAAGTGGAGTTGGCCGTGTCGGTGTTGGGGCGCCTCAGCGAAGACGACTACCAGGCCCTGCAAGACAACGTGGATTTCTGCAGCGCCCCGGAAGACAGCGAGGCCGGCCAACGCGAGCAACGCCTGGCGGAACTGGAGTTCCATAACCTGCTGGCCAAGGCCTGCCCCAACCCGCTGCTGAGTTTCATGGCGCAATTCCTCAACGACCTGCTGCGCGACCTGGTGGTGCTGAAAAAAGCCTACAAGCCCAAGCGCAAGCAATTCGACGCGGCCAACCTGGATTATCACAAGCAGTTGCTGGCCGCCTTTCGCGCCGGGGATGAAAGCGCGGTGCGCAGCTTGATGCATGAGCACATGTGCGATGCCGAACACCACATGACCGCCCTTGAAGGCCAGGTCAGCCCGCATTTTCTACTGGAGTTCGATCACACCCACTGACACACCACGGTACCTACTGTGGAAACCCGATCAATGTGGGAGCTGGCTTGCCTGCGAATGCATCGACTCGGTTTGACAGAAACACCGAGGCGCCTGCATCGCAGGCAATCCAGCTCCCACACTCGATCCAGGTCCAACCGTTAGAGCGTTTGCCCCAACCAATAACAGGCCTGCCCACAGGCCCTTGCTCCACCGTATCGCCATTGCCACTCCTGCCAATAACTAAACCAGGGAGTCACCCCATGCAGCGTCGTACGTTGTTGAAAGCCAGTCTCACCGCCGCCGCCGCCCTCAGCCTTCCGCTGAGCGTGCGTTCGGCATTCGCCGCCGAGCCCTTTACCTTTTACGGCCTCAAGTCCATGTCTGGCGCGTTTGCCAGCTATGGCAAATTTGCCGACATGGGTTCACGCCTGGCCGTGGAGCAACACCCCGAACTGCTCGGCCGCCCGCTGAACTACAAGGTCATCGACACCGAAGGCAACGCCGGCAAGGCCGTGCGCAAGGTGCAGGAAGCCATCCAGCAGGACGGCGCGCGGTTCTTCCAGGGCTGCACCTTGTCATCGTCGGCACTGGCGGTGGCCAAGGAAGTGGACAAGGTCGGTGGCGTATTCATGACCCCGGTAGGCGCCGATGAAGTCACCGGCAAGGACTGTAACCCTGCGACCTTCCGCTGGTCGGTGCCCACCTATGGTGCCATCCGCGAGACCCTGGTGCCGCTGATCAAGCTGCTGCCGGACGCCAAGCGCTGGTACACCATCACCCCGCAATACGTGTTTGGTGAAGCGCTGCTCGAAGGCGCAAAAAATGTACTCAAGGAAAACGGCCTGGAACACATCGGCAACAGCTACCACTCGTTGCAGGAACAGGAGTTCTCCGGCTACCTGACCAACGCCATCGCCGCCAAGCCCGATGTGCTGGTGCTGCTCAACTTTGGCAGCCAGTCGTCCAACACCCTGCGCCAGGCGGTCAACTTCGGCATCAAGGAACGCATGAAGGTGCTGCTGGTGTGGTCCGCCGGCCTCGACCAGTTCCAGGAACTGGGCAGCGATGTGCTGGAGGGCGTGTACCTCGGCGCGCAGTACTGGCACCAGGTCGACACCCCGCTCAACCGTGAACTGGTCAAGCTCACCCAGGCCAAATACGGCATCAACCCCACCTACCCGCTGGCCGCCGACTACATCAGCACCAAGGTCATGCTCGACACCATCATCGCCACCGGCAGCTTTGACGGGCCGACCGTGGCCAAGGCCATGCAGGGCCTGAGCTTCGAAGGCCCCACCGGCAAGGAATCGATCCGCGCCGGCGACCACCAGGTGATCAAGGATTACTACCTGCTGATCGGCAAGGCCACGGCCGACATGGCCGACAAGGATGACCTGGCCAAGGTGCTCAGTGCCGGCCAGTCGTTCCCGCCAGTGGAAGCCACGGGCTGCACGCTCGGCTGATCCCCTGAATTTTGTAGCGCAGGGCCGCGCAAGCGGCGTCCTGCCGAGGGTTCCTGCATGCTAAATCTCTACCTGTTCCAGATCCTCAACGGCCTTGGGTTGGGGATGATCTACTTCCTGATCGCGGTCGGGCTGACGATCATTTTCGGCCTGCTCAACTTCGTCAACTTCGCCCACGGTGCGTTCTTCCTGCTGGGCGCCTACATCTGCTACACCGCCGTGAGCCTCACCGGCAACTTCTGGCTGGCGCTGCTGATCGCGCCGTTGGTGGTGGCCGCGTTGGCCTGGGCCATCGAGCGATTGCTGATCCAGCGGATCTACCACTTGCCGCACATGTTCCAGATCCTGGTGACCCTGGGCATCGCGCTGATCATCCAGGAAGCCAGCGTGATGATCTGGGGCCCGGTGGGCAAGAGCGTCGCCGTGCCGGAACTGCTGCGCGGCGTGCTGGTGGTGGGTGACTTCGTCTACCCCTACTACCGCCTGTTCCTCATCGTATTCTCCGGGTTGGTCGGCCTGGGCCTGTGGCTGCTGCTGGAACGCACGCGCTTCGGCGCCCTGGTGCGGGCCGGCAGTGAAAGCACCGAAACCGTGTCGCTGCTGGGCACGAACATTTTCCGCCTGTTCTCCATGACCTTCGCCCTCGGCGTAGCCCTGGCCGGCGTTGCGGGCGTGCTGTTCGCTCCATTGCGCGGCGCCCAGCCCTTCGTCGGCCCGGAAATTCTCGGCGTCGCCTTCGTGGTGGTGGTGATCGGCGGCATGGGCTCGTTCAGCGGTGCGCTGGTCGGCGGTTTGCTGGTGGGCGTGGTGCAAAGCCTGATGACCACACTCTGGCCCCAGGGTGCGAGCCTGATGATCTACGGCGCCATGGCCGTGGTGATTCTGGTCCGTCCCTACGGCCTGTTCGGGAGAGCCTGACATGAGCGAGAAAAATCCCCTGCCGTTTGCCAAGACCCAGTCCAAGGCCATGTTGCTGTGGGTGCTGGCGGTGCTGATTGGCCTGCCGTTGATATTGCCTTCGGCGACCCTGGCCACCGAGATCCTGATCTTTGCCATGGCCGCCCTGGCCTGCAACCTGTTGCTGGGCTACACCGGATTATTATCATTCGGCCAAGGCATCTTCTTCGGCGCCGGCGCGTATTGCGCGGCGCTGCTGATGATCCACCTGCAACTGGGGCTGTTCACCGCATTGCTCGGCGCCGCCATCGCCGGTGGGTTCCTGGCCTTGCTGGTGGGCGCCCTGGCGATCCGCCGCACCGGCATCTACTTTGTGATGCTGACCCTGGCCTTCAGTCAGATGGCCTACTTCGTCGCCTACACCCTCAGTGACTGGACCGGCGGCGACAACGGCCTGCTCAGCGTGCCGCGCCCGGAGATTCGCCTGGGGGACACCGTGTTGTTGTCGCTGGCCGATGCCCGTGCCTTCTACGGTTTTGTCGCGGTGCTGTTCCTGCTGATCTTCATCGGCGCACGCCGGGTGATTGCCTCGCCCTTCGGCAGCACGCTGATGGCGATCCGCGAAAACGAAACCCGGGCCTCGGCCATCGGCTATGACACACGCCACTTCAAGATCCTGGTGTTTGTGCTGTCCGGCGCGGTGACCGGGATTGCCGGGGCGCTGTACGCGATGCTGCTGCACTTTGTGCCGTTGTCGAATATCGACCTGGCGATGTCCGAGAACATCCTGATCATGACCATCGTCGGCGGCACCGGCTCGTTGTTCGGCTCGTTGCTGGGCGCCGGCTCCATCGTGCTGCTCGGAGATTTCCTCTCCGACCTGTGGCCACGCTGGCTAATGCTGCTGGGGGTGATCCTGATCCTGGTGGTGATCTTCATGCGCGGCGGTTTGTGGGGCGGCCTGGCGTCGCTGTTCGAGAAGGTGCGCGGCAGCCGCAAGAGCGTCGTCGTCGCCAAGGAGGAAGGGCTATGAGCATCCTGCTGGAAACCAAAGACCTGGAACTCGCCTATGGCGCGTTCTACGCGGTGAACGGCGTGAACCTCAAGGTCGAGGCGGGCACTATCCATACCATCATCGGCCCCAACGGCGCGGGCAAGACCAGCCTGTTCCACTGCCTCACCGGCGAACGCCAGGCCACCGCCGGGGCGATCCACTTCGACGGCAAGAACCTGATGCGCAAGCCTGCCCACGGCCGCGTCGGCCTGGGTATGGCGCGCTCGTTCCAGCTCACCAGCCTGTTCCAGAACCTCAGCGTGCGCGAAAACCTGCGCCTCGCCGCCCAGGGCCGCGACGGTGCACGCGCACTGAATTTCTGGCGCCGCGTGGACAGCAAGCGCGAACACCTGGAGATGGCCGACCAGGTGCTGGAACGCCTGCAACTCACGGCCCGCGCCGACACCCTGGCCGGTGAGTTGTCCCACGGCCAGCAGCGGGTGCTGGAGGTGGGCATGTCGATCTGCTCCAAACCGAAACTGTTGATGCTGGATGAGCCCACCTCGGGCATGGGCATCGACGATATCCCGATCATGACCCAGCTGATCAGCGACCTCGGCCGCGACCACACGGTGCTGCTGATCGAACACAACATGAGCATTGTCATGTCCATCAGCCAACGCATCACAGTGATGAGCCACGGCCAGATCCTGGTGGAAGGCACGCCGGAATTCGTGCGCGCCGATGAACGTGTGCGCACTGCATACCTTGGGGAGGCTGCCTGATGCTGATCGTCGAGAATATCCACTCCTACTACGACAAGAGCCACGTGCTGGAAGGCGTGTCGCTGACCGTCAACCCCGGTGAGCTGGTGACGCTGCTGGGCCGTAATGGCGCCGGCAAGACCACCACCCTGCGCAGCATCCTCGGCATCATTTGCCCGCGCCAGGGCCAGATCCACTTCAACGGCCAGGCACTGGTGGGCCAGAAGATCTTTGAAATTGCCCGCCAGGGTTTGGCGCTGGTGCCGGAGAACCGTGGGATCTTCCGCCTGCTCACGGTCGAGGAAAACCTGCGCATCGCCGCACGCAAGACCAGCCGCTGGCAGCTCGAAGACGTGTACGCCATGTTCCCGCGCCTCAAGGAACGGCGCAAAAACGCTGGCCACGCGCTGTCCGGCGGCGAGCAACAGATGCTCGCCATCGCCCGCGCGCTGCTCAACGACCCCAAGCTGCTGATCCTCGATGAACCCACCGAAGGCCTGGCCCCGGTGATCGTCGACGAGCTGGTGAAGATCCTGCGCAAGATCAAGGACGACGGCCTGCCGGTACTGCTGGTGGAACAGAACCTGATGGTCTGCGACAAGCTCGCCGACCGCCATTACGTACTTGAACAGGGCCGTGTCGTATACGAAGGCAGCGCCGAAGCTTTCCGCGCCGACCCTACGATCAAAAACCGTTATTTGGCCCTGAGTGCCTGACCGGAGATTGCAGATGAATAGTTTTGCGCAACCGCTCAAGAGCAACGCCCCGCTAATCAACCGCGACCGCCTGTGGCAATCGCTGATGGACCTGGCCCAACTGGGCGCCACGGTAAAAGGCGGCGTGTGCCGCCTGGCCCTCACCGACCTCGACCGCCAGGCCCGCGACCTGTTTGTGCAATGGTGCGAGGCCGCCGGGTGCAGCGTCAGCGTTGACGCCATCGGTAACATCTTTGCGCGCCGTGCCGGGCGCAGTCCGGCCCTGCCCCCGGTGATGACCGGCAGCCATATCGACACCCAACCCACCGGCGGCAAGTTCGACGGGTGCTACGGGGTAATGGCGGGACTGGAAGTCATCCGCACCCTGAATGATTTGAAGATTGAAACCGAAGCGCCGATCGAAGTAGTGGTGTGGACCAACGAAGAAGGCTCGCGTTTTCCGCCGTGCATGATGGGTTCCGGGGTGTTTGCCGGTAAGTTCGATTTGCAGGACACCCTCGACAAGCTCGATGACCAGGGCCTGTCAGTCGGCGCCGAATTGCAGCGCATCGGATACGCCGGCTCCCGCGCCGTGCTCGGCCACCCGGTCGGTGCCTACTTCGAAGCGCATATCGAACAAGGCCCGGTACTGGAAGACCAGGCCACCACCATTGGCGTGGTCATGGGTTGCCTGGGCCAGAAGTGGTTCGACCTGACCTTCACCGGCGTCGAGGCCCACGCCGGCCCGACGCCGATGCACCTGCGCAAGGACGCCCTGGTCGGCGCCGCCGAGGTGGTCAGCGCAGTCAACCGCATCGCCCATCAACAGCAGCCCCACGCCTGCGGCACGGTGGGTTGCCTGAGCCTGCACCCCGGTTCGCGCAACGTGATTCCCGGCCAAGTACACATGACCCTCGACCTGCGCCACCTGCACGCGGACACGCTGCAAGCCATGGTCGATGAAGTGCGCGGCGTGATCGAAGCCACGGCCGCCAGGCACGGGTTGACGTTCGAACTGACCCCTACCGCCGACTTCCCGCCGCTGGACTTCGCCCCGGCCTGCGTCAACGCCGTGCGTGAAGGTGCCGAGGCCTTGGGCTTGAGCCATATGGACATCGTCAGCGGCGCCGGGCACGACGCGATTTTTGTCGCGGAGCTGGGCCCGGCCGGGATGATTTTCGTGCCGTGCGAAGGCGGCATCAGCCATAACGAAATCGAAAACGCCGCGCCGGACGACCTGGCGGCGGGCTGCGCGGTATTACTGCGGGCCATGGTTAATGCAGCCCAGGGGGAAATCGCATGAGTGAGATCGGCCAACTGACGGCAGTGCAACTGCTGCTGCATTTTCGCGACAAGACCTTGTCGCCGGTGGAGGTCACCGAAGACGCCTTGCTGCGGATCGAACGCTACAACCCGGTGGTGAACGCCTACTGCCACGTGGACCCGGAAGGCGCGCTGAACGCCGCGCGCGCGTCGGAACAACGCTGGCTTAACGGCCAACCCTGCGGCGCGCTGGACGGTGTGCCGGCGTCGATCAAAGACCTGACGCTGACCGTCGGCATGCCAACCCGCAAGGGCTCGCGCACCACATCGGCCGAAGGCCCGTGGGAGGTGGACGCGCCCTTCCCGGCCTTTATGCGCAAGGCCGGCGCGGTGCTGCTGGGCAAGACCACCACCCCGGAATTCGGCTGGAAAGGCGTCACCGACAACCCGCTGTACGGCATCACCCGCAACCCCTGGGACACCCGCACCACGGCGGGGGGCTCGTCCGGCGGCGCAGGGGCAGCGGCGGCGTTGAACCTCGGCGTGTTGCACCAGGGCAGCGATGCGGGCGGTTCGATCCGGATTCCCTGTGCATTCACCGGCACTTTCGGGATCAAGCCGACCTTCGGTTATGTGCCGCAATGGCCGGCCAGCTCCATGACCATCCTCTCGCACCTGGGGCCGATGACCCGCACGGTGGAAGACAGCGTATTGATGCTGCAAACCATCGCCCAGCCGGACGCGCGCGATGGCTTGATCGGCGCGCCACGCACCACACCGTGGCTGTCGGGCGCAGCGGATTTGAAAGGCTTGCGCGTGGCCTACAGCCCCAACTTCGGTTACGTGGATGTCGACCCGCAGGTGGCCAAGGTGGTCGCCCAGGCGGTGCAAGGCCTGGTGCAACTGGGCGCGCAGGTCGAGCAGATCGACCCGGGTTTCAGTGACCCCCTGGAGGTGTTCAGCACCTTATGGGCAGCCGGCGCGGCACGCCTGACCGGGCCCATGAGCGAGGCACAAAAACAACAGCTGGACCCTGGCCTGCTGCGCATCGCCCAGCGCGGCGAGCGGTTGAGCCTGGATGACTTCAACGCAGCCCTCGAAGCCCGCGCCGCCCTGGTGGCGCGGATGGCAGCGTTCCATGAGCACTACGATGTACTGGTATCGCCGATGATGCCCATCACCGCATTCGACGCCGGGCACGACGTCCCCCCCGGCTCCGGCTTACAGGAATGGACACAGTGGACGCCCTTCACCTACCCCTTCAACCTGACCCAACAGCCGGCGGCATCGGTGCCGTGTGGGTTGGCGGCGAATGGCTTGCCGGTGGGCTTGCATGTAGTCGGCGCGCGGTTTGCCGACGACCAGGTGTTGCGGGTGTGCCACGCCTACGCGAAGGCCTTCCCGACCCAGCACCTCCAAGCCCCACAAACCCCAACCTGAAAGGCACTCCCTGTAGGAGCCGGCTCCTACAGATCTAACCACTCAGGTCGGCTACCAGGCCGCCGTGCTCTTGCTTTTGATCTTGATCTTAGGCGCCCCGTCAAACACGCTGGCCGGAATTCGACAGGGATTTGGGGGGTAAACCGGCAGGGACGCCGGTTTAGCCGCCCCGCGCCATGGATGGCGCGTGGCGGCGGCCCCCCAAATACCTGTCGGATTACGGGCACACCGAGCCTAGGCGAGGTGCCGAGTGTTGGGGCAAGAGCCCTTTGGTTACTTTGGGGCTCTTTTCCAAAGTGACCCGCCGTAAGGGCGGAACCAATAGCAGCCGTTACCTAAATAACGGATATGTACACAGCACCACCGCCATCGCAGCCAATCCCCCTCCCACAGTTTCAACCACATTCCATTACACTGTCCCCCATTCATCCCCGGGGGGCTTCATGGACATCGAACTGGCACGCACCTTCCTCGAAATCACCCGCTGCGGCAGCCTGGCCGCAGCCGCCGAGAAACTGCACGTCACCCAGACCGCCATCACCGCGCGGGTCAAAAGCCTCGAAAGCCAGCTAGGCAGCACACTGTTCATCCGTAACCGCGCTGGCGCCAGGCTGACCGCCGACGGCGAGGCCTTCGTGGTATACGCCAACCAATTGCTGCAAACCTGGGAAGCCGCAAAACGCGACCTGCCGCTGCCCGATGGCTACCGCAACGTGCTGCACATCGGCGGCGAGGTCAGCCTGTGCAACCCGTTGATGCTCGGCTGGGCCCAAGCCCTGCGCCAACACATCCCGGGCCATGCACTGCGTACCGAAGTGCGCGAAGGCGACTACCTGTTGCGCCAGCTGGAACTGGGCGTGCTCGACGCTGCCTTGGTGTTCCAGCCGCAGTACTGGCCCGGCTTGCAAGTGGAGCAGGTGCTGGAAGAAAAACTGATCCTGGTGCAACTGGTGAGCAACCCGGCCCCCTACGTGTACATCGATTGGGGGCCGGGCTTTCGCCAGCAGCATGACGCCGCCCTGCCCGACAAGGCCCGCGCCGCGTTGAGTTTCAATCTTGGCCCGTTGGCGCTGCAGTACATCCTGGAGAACGGCGGCGCCGGCTATTTCCGTACCCGCGTGGTGCAAAGCTACCTCGACAGCGGCGTGATGCAGCGCGTGCCCAAGGCGCCAGAGTTCAACTTCCCCACGTTTGTGGTGTATTCACGGGCGCGGGATTCGGCGGTGTTGCAACAGGCGCTGGTGTTGCTGCGTGAGGTGGTCAAGGCCGAAAGTGACTGGTCGCAGCGCTGGGACCCGCTGATTTGAAGCAACAATATCCGTCGCGCATGCTAGCCTGCGGGTGTTTCCTTTCGCAGCCTTACCGATGAACAAGAAAAAGTCCGTCACCATCAGCGACATCGCCAAACGGGTCGGCATGACCACCATCACGGTGTCCCGCGCACTGAGCAAACCCGACCTGGTCAAGCCGGCCACCCTGGCGCGCATCCTCGAAGTGGCGCGGGAAATGGACTATGTGCCCAATGCCTTCGCGCGCGGGCTCAAACGCAGTGAAAGCCTGATCATCGGCGTGATCACCGCGTCCGTCGACAACCCGTTCTACAGCGAAATGATCAAGGCGATTTCCCGCGAGGCCAAACAGCACGGCTACACCATCATGCTGGTGGACACCGATGAGCTCGAAGAGCTGGAAAGCAAAGCCGTGGATACCCTGTTGGGCTACCGCGTGGCCGGGATCATCCTGTCGCCGGTCTCGGATGAGCCGAGCTACCAGCCCGATTACCTCGAACGCCTGGGCAACGGCAAGACGCCGGTGGTGCTGCTCGATCGCACAATCCACGACAGCCCGTTCAGCCGCGTGGTGCTCGACAACTACCACAGCGGCATCCAGGCCGCGCACTACCTGCTGCGCCAGACGCCCGACCTCAAGCGCCTGCTGGTACTGACTGGCCCCGAGCACTCGCGCATCACCGTCGAACGCCTCAAGGGCCTGCGCGAAGTGCTGGCCGAGCACCCACAGGTGCAGGTCGAAGTACAGGCCGGCGACTACACGCTGATGCCGTCCTACCTGCACACCCTCGACTACCTGGCCGAACACTCGGCGCCAGACGCGATCATGGGCTTCAACCAGTTGATCACCCTGGGCGCCCTGCGTGCGTTGCGCATGCACAACATTCCCCACGACAGCCTGACCATCTGCGGCATCGACCGCCTGCCCTTCGCCGATATCTTCGGCGTGCCTATCGCCTGTGTGGCCCACGATGCATCCCTGGCCGGCAGCAGCGCGGTACGCCTGCTGCTCGACCGCCTCGAAGACCCGCACAAGCCACGGGACAAGGTGGTGATCGCCGGCCAGTTGGAAAACGGCTAGCGGCTGGTGTAGCCGCCGTCGATGGGCAGGCTGACGCCGCTGATCATGCTGGCGGCGCTGCTCAGCAGGAACAGCACCGGCAACGCCACTTCGACGGTTTCAGCAAAACGCCCCAGTGGAATGGCCGCCAGCGCCGGGTCGCGCTTGGCCGGCTCGGACCAGGCCATGGCCGCCATCGGCGTGAGCGTGACCGTCGGGTTGACGCTGTTGACGCGAATACCGAAGCGGCCCCACTCGGCGCACTGCACGCGGGTGATCGCATCCAGCGCGGCCTTGGAGGCGCAGTAGCCGAGGTGATCGTCCAGGGCCACCAGTGAGGCCTGGCTGGAGACATTGACGATACTGCCAGCGATGTGTGCTTCGATCATTTTCGCCGCTACCCGGCTGCCGACCTGGGCGGCGGCGCGGGCGTTGACGTGCATCACCTGGTCGAAGGCGTCGGCGCTGATAGCGGCGGCGGGCTCCAGCCGCGAGATGCCGGCGCAATTGACCAGGCCGTGCAGCGGCGGCAGGTCCTTCAAGGCGTTGTCGAGGGCGGCGCTGTCGGCGATGTCCAGGCACAGGGTGTGGCAGCCGAGTTGAGCCAGGGCCTGCGCGTCACGGCCGAGGGCGAAGACGTCGGCGCCACTGGCGATAAGCTGTTGGGCGATTTCACGGCCGATGCCGCTGCTGGCGCCGGTGACGAGGATGCGCTGGTGGGTGAAGTTGAAAGTGGTGGTCATGATCACTGTTCCATAGGCGATGAAGATCCCGTGTGGGAGCTGGCTTGCCTGCGATAGCGGAGTGTCAGCCAATCCATCTGGTACTGATACACCGCCATCGCAGGCAAGCCAGCTCCCACAGGGGATTGTGTTGAGTCAGTTGGTTTGCAGGTTGTGCATGATCGGTTTCAGGGCCGGATACAGCTTCAGGTACTCGCCGAACGCACGGTCGTACGCCTCGACATTTTCCGCCTTGGGTTCAGCCCGCAACGCCAACTGCACCCACCCCTTGTCCATCTCCCCATCACTCACCAACCCCACCGTGTGCGCCGCCAGCAACGCCGCGCCCAGCGCCGCTTCCACCTCCTGGACAATGGTGTACACCGGGTACCGCGTGACATCCGCGATAATCTGCATCCACAGGTCCGAATGGCTTGCCCCACCGACCACGATCAAGCGTGGGTCCAGGGAATGCGCGCCGCGCGTGCCCGCTTCGATGTTGTGGCGCAAGGCCAAACTCACCCCCTCCAGCACCGCGCGATACAGGTGAATGCGGCTGTGGTAGAGGTTCAAGCCGACAAAGCTGCCACTGGCGCGGTCATCCCACACCGGGCTGCGTTCACCCATCAGGTACGGCAGGAACAACAGGCCTTCGCTGCCCGCCGCAATCGTCATCGCGCGCTGCTCCAGCAGCACCAGGCTGTCCTGGCCGGTGGCCTTGGCCTGCTGCTCCTCGGCCTGGCAGAACTGCTCGCGAAACCAGCTCACCGACGCACCGGCCGTGATCGCACCGCCAAAGATGTACAGGTCACGGTGGCCGTTGTAGACGTGGGGCATGCTGACCAAGCCGTGATGGGCGTCCACCTGTTGGTTCAGGTAGCCCCAACACATGCTGGTGCCGATCATTGCCACGTGGTTGCCCGGCTGGGTCACCCCCGCAGCCAACGTGGCCATGGCCGCATCAACGCCACCGGCCAGGATCGGCGTACCCGCCTGCAACCCCAAGCGCGCTGCCCACGTCTCCAGCAACCCGCCTACGACTTCTGCGGAATACACCAGCCGCTCCGGCATCATCGCTTGCGGTATGCCCAGCGCATCGAGCATCTCGGCAGACCAGCCACGCGCCTTTACGTCATAGACACCGCCGATATTGCCGGCGCTGCTATGGTCCACCGCCAGCTCTCCGGTGAGGCACCAGTTGATGTAGCTGTTGGGCGGCAGCAAGTAACGGGTTTTCGCCCACACCTCTGGCTGGTGCTGCTTGAGCCAGAGCATCTTGGTGAAGCCGTAGTAGCTGTCCACCGAGTTGCCGGTGACCGCGAACAGCCGCTCCAGGTCTACGTGCTCGCGTACCCAGGCCACCTGCTCGCCGGCACGGCGGTCCATCCAGATCAGGCACGGGTGCAGCGGTGTGAGCTGCGCATCCACCGCAATCCCCGAACCGCCATACAGGCTGCTGATGCACAGGGCCTTCACGTGATCCTTGGCCACGCCGGCCTTGGCCATGCACTGCGCCACGCACGCCTCGACCGCATCGAGCCAGACCTGCGGCCATTGCTCGGCCCAGCGCACTTTCGGGGTATCCACACGATACCCCTGGCTGTGCTGGGCGATGATCGTGCCATGGGCATCCACCAGCAGCGCCTTGGTACTCTGGGTTCCTATGTCGACCCCCATCACGTAGTTCATGCTCAGACCACCGGCTTCAGCAGCACCTTGATCGATTTGGTCGAGTTGGCCAGCTCGAAGGCTTCGGCCCAATCGTCCAGCGGGAAGTCATGGGTGACGATACCTTTGGAGGTGACCAGGCCGCGCTCGAACAGGTCGATGGCAACGGGGTAGCAATAGGGGCCGAGGTGCGCGCCACGTACGTCCAACTCCTTGCGGTCACCGATGATCGACCAGTCGACGCTGGTCTCGGCGCCAAACACGCTGAACTCGACAAAACGCCCGAGCTTGCGGATCAAATCCAGGCCCTGGGTCACGCCGGCCGGCACGCCGGTGGTTTCGATGTAGACGTCGCAGCCATAGTTGTCGGTGAGGCCGTTGATGATCTCGCGGGCGTTGTCGCGCGACGGGTTGATCACCACATCGGCGCCGAATGTCTTCGCCAGCTCCAGGCGCTCATCGACCATGTCGATCACCACCAGTTTCTTCGGGGTTTTCAGCGCGGCGACCTGGACCATGCACAGGCCGAGGGTGCCGGCGCCGGCGATCACCACCACGTCGTCGAGCTGGATATCGCCACGGTTGACGGTGTGGATCGAACACGCCATCGGTTCCACCAGTGCCGAGTCTTCCAGCGACACCGACTCGGGAATCTTGTGCACGATGGCGGTCTTGGGGATCCGCATGTACTGGGCCATGCCGCCTTCGGCGACTTCGCGCTGGAAGCCGAAGATGTTGTGCACTTCGCACATCCAGTACTTGCCGGATTTGCAGAAGCGGCACTTGCCGCAGGGCACGATCTGCTCGGCGATCACCTTGTCGCCTACCGCGACTTCAAAGTGCTCTTCGGCGCCCTCGCCCGCCTCCACCACATAGCCGAAAAACTCGTGCCCCGGCACCACCGGCGCCTTGACCCACGGGTTGTCGCCACCCCAGAACATCGCCGCGCCGGAGTGGCACTTGCAGTCACTGGCGCAAATGCCACAGGCGGCGATGCGGATCACCAGTTCATTGGCGCGCGCCTGGGGTTTGCCGATGCGCTCCAGGCGATAGTCTTTGGGGCCGTGGCAAACGACGGCTTGCATTTGGGTGTGCTTGTCCATGGTGTTAGGTCCTGTCTTGAGTTTATTTATGGCGCTGACGGCTGATGAAAATCGCCAGCAAAATGATCCCGCCCTTGATCACGCTCTGGACGTAGGGCGAAACGCCGAGCATGTTCAGTCCGTTGTTCAATACGCCGAGCAGCATGGCGCCAAGCAAGGTGCCGACGATCACGCCACGCCCACCGGCGATCGACGCACCGCCGAGCACCACGGCGGCAATCGCATCCAGCTCGAACGACACGCCGGCATTCGGCTGGCCGCTCATCAAGCGTGAGGTAAGTACCAGCCCGGCAATCGCCGCCGTCAGGCCGCTGATGCCGTACACCAGCAACTTGAAGCGCGCCGCGCGCACGCCGGACAAGCGCACCGCTTCTTCATTGCCGCCGATGGCGTAGATGTAGCGGCCGATGCGCGTGTGTTGCAGCAGCACATAGGCGGCGGCGTAGGTAATCAGCATGATCAGGATGGGCACTTCGATGCCGAACAAGCTCTGGCGACCAAAGAAGCCAAACCACTCCGGCAACCCGGAAATCGGGTAGCCGTCGGTGTACATCAGGCCCAGGCCCCGGGCGATGCCCATGGTCGCCAGGGTGACGATGATCGGCGGCATGTGCAGGTAGGCGACGAACAGGCCGTTGCCGATGCCGAAGGCCACGCCGATCAACATCCCCGCGCCAATCGCCAGGCCCGGCGGCAAGCCCGCGACCATCAGGCCGGCGGTGAGCGTGCCGGACAACGCCATCACCGGCCCTACCGACAAATCGATGCCGCCCGTGAGGATCACGCAGGTCATGCCCACCGCGATAATCGCGTTGATCGACACCTGGCGGGCAATGTTCGACAGGTTGCTGGCGGTCAGGAAGGTGTCGCTGGCGAGGATCATCACCAGGGTCACCACCACCAGCCCCACGAACGGATAAAAGGCCGGCGAGCGCACCAGCCGCGCCAGGTTGAGGCGCAGCCGGCTGTTGTCGCCGGTACTAATGGACGTATTCACTTGAGCCCCCTGTTGCATGGCGCATGACCTCTTGAGGATTGACGGCGGACGCTTCCAGCAGCTTGACGATGGCGCCCTTGTGGAACACGGCAACGCGGTCGCACATGCCGATGATTTCCGGCAACTCGGAGGAAATCATGATGATTGCGTAGCCCTGTTCGGTGAGGTTGCGCATCAGCGTGTAGATCTGCGCCTTGGCGCCCACGTCGATGCCACGGGTGGGTTCGTCGAACACCAGCACGTCGCAGTGGTGGTTGATCCAACGGGCGATCACGACCTTTTGCTGGTTGCCGCCGCTGAGGTTGAACACCCGGCTTTCACTGCTGGGGGCCTTGATCGACAGTTGTTTCATCAGGCCCTCGACGCTGGCGCATTCGCGGCTTTTGTCGATCAGGCCCGAGGCGTTCTGGTACTTGGGCAGGTTGTTCAGGGAGATGTTTTCGCGAATGCTGAAATCGGTGATCAGCCCTTCGCTCTTGCGGCTTTCCGGCAGCAGGCCGATGCCATGCGCCAAGGCCTGGGCCGGGTCGTCGAGGGTGATTTTCTCGCCGCGCAACCACACGTCTTTGCTCACCGATGGCAGAGCCCCCATCATGCCCAACGCCAGTTCGGTGCGACCGGAGCCCACCAGCCCGGCGAACCCGAGGATCTCGCCCTTGTGCAGCTGGAAGCTGTTGTGAGGACCGTTGCGCACCAGTTGGATGTCCTTGACCTCCAACAAAAGCGGGCCGCGCTCGCTGTTCGGTTTGGGTGGAAAACTGCATTCCAGGCGGCGCCCGACCATCATCTCGACCAGCCGGTCGATATCGCTGTCGGCCACGTCGGTGACGCCCACATTGCCGCCGTCGCGCAACACGCTGATGCGGTCACACACCTGGAAAATTTCCTCCAGGTGATGGGAGATGAAAATCACCGCCACGCCCTGGCGCTTGAGCTCGCGCATGATCTCGAACAGCAGCTCGGCCTCGCTGGGCGTCAGCGTCGCGGTGGGTTCATCCAGCACCAACAGGCGCGCATCCAGGGCCAGGGCCTTGGCGATTTCGACAAACTGCTGTTCGGCCACGCTCAGGTGCTTGACCGCGCATTGCAGGTCGATGGTCACGCCGAGGCGCTTGAACAAGGCCTCGCTGGCCTCGACCATTTCGCGCTTGCGCAACAGGCCGAAGCGGTTGCTCAGCTCATGGCCGAGGAAGATGTTTTCCACAGCAGTGAGGTAGGGAATCAGGCTGAACTCCTGGAACACAATGCCGATGCCGGCGGCAATCGCATCACGGTAGGTCGCGAATTGCCGGGGCTGGCCGTCGATCAGGATCTGGCCCTCGTCTTGATGCTCGACGCCGCCGAGGATCTTCATCAGCGTCGATTTGCCCGCGCCATTTTCCCCGAGCAAGGCGTGGATCTCGCCGCGCTCGACTTCTAAGTTGATGGACTTGAGGGCCTGTACGCCCGGGTAACGCTTACAGATATTTTCCAGCTTCAGAAGACTGCTCATACCGCCGACCTCGTATTCAGAAGGATGACCTGGGCCCCACGGATTGCGTGGGGCCTGGGTGATTTACCAGCTGAAATCCTTGGCCTTGGCCTGGTCGATCAGGGTGATGTCCACCGGGATGGTGGCCGGCACTTGCGAGCCCCACTTCTTGGCCAGGGCGATGCCCAGGGCAAGGCGAATCTGGTCGCGCGGGTACTGGGCCGAGGTGGCTATGAATTTGCTGCCGGGCTTCTGGATCGCCTTGATGGCTTCGGGCGCGCCGTCGACACTGACCAGCTTCACGTCCAGGCTGCTGGCCTCGATGGCCGAGAGCGCGCCGAGCGAGCCGTTGTCATTCACGCTGAAAATGCCCTTGAGGGTGGGCTGGGCTTGCAGCATGTTCTCGGTGACGGTCAGCGCCTGGTCACGTTCCTGCTTGCCGTTCTGGATGCTGACGATCTTGATATCGGGGTGCTTGGCCACGGCCTCTTTGCAACCGCGCACACGCTCCAGGATCGGCACCACGGCGATGCCGTCGAGGATCGCGATATTGCCTTTGTCGCCGATGTTCTTGGCCAGGTATTCACAGGCCTGGAAGCCAGCGTCAAAGTTCTTCGAGCCGACGAAGGAATCCAGCGGGCCGTCGGCCTGGGCGTCCACCGCGACGACCACGACACCGGCGGAGTGGGCAGATTTGACCGCCGATTGCACGCCGACCGAATCAGTGGGGTTGATCAGCAGGATATCGATGCCTTTTTGCAGCATGTCTTCGACGTCACTGACCTGCTTGGACACGTCGTGGCGGGCGTCGGTGATGATCAATTTCGCGCCGATGGTCGCCCCGGCTTCTTCGAGGGCGTTTTTCATGGTGACGAAATAAGGGTTGTTGATTTCCTGGAAGGACGCGCCGATGCGGATCGGCTTGGCAGCGTCGGCGAATGCTGGGGAGACAGTGCCGAGGGTGATGCTTACAGCCAATAAACACAGGGTTTTCGGGAGCATTTTCATGGCGTGGTTCTCTGTTTTGTTTTTATTGTTAGAGCAAATGTTATCGTTAACATTTTGCGAGAAACTAGCAAGGAAATAAGAGGGGCGCAAGGGGCCGCTGGTCGGTCGCGATCAAAATGTGGGAGCGGGCTTGCTCGCGAATGCGGAGGGTCAGCCACCTGATGCCTTGCCTGACACGCCCTCTTCGCGAGCAACCCCGCTCCCACAGGCGTAGTGCGCTGCCTGCAAAAACTCGCACATTCCCCACCACCAACTAAGCTCAGACTCCCATAAAAAAACACCGAGCAACCGGCCATGGACCACCCCACCGAGACCTTCCGCGCCCGTTACCGCGCCACTGTCGCGCCCCACTACAACCCTTGGCTGCACGCCAGTTTCGTGTTCGGCTACTGCATCGTGTGCATCGCCCTGGCCTGGTCATCCACACATCAGATCAGCGCTGTGCAATGGCTGACCGTGCCGCTGACCCTGGTGTTCTTCAACCTCTGCATCTACCTGGTCCACCGCCACCTCGGCCACCATAAACACGGGTTGGCCCGGCTGTTTTATGCGCGCCACACCGGCGACCATCACAGCTTCTTCACCCCTGGCCACATGACCTACGACAGCCCCCGGGATTGGCGGGTGATCCTGTTCCCAGCCTGGCTGATCGTGCTGCACAGCCTGGCAATCACCCTGCCCGCCTGGTGGCTGCTCAAGCACTGGAGCCCCAACGTTGCCGGGCTGTTCGCCGTCTGCATGATCCTCGGTTATTTGCTTTACGAAGTGTTTCACGCCTGCGAGCACCTGCCCGCCGACCATCCGGTGGCGCGCCTGCCGTGGTTGCGCCAGATGCACCAACTGCACGCCCTGCATCACCGCCGGGAGCTGATGCAGGGGCGCAATTTCAATATCGTCCTCCCGCTGATGGATTACCTGTTCGGCACCCTGCACTGGGAGCCGCGCACCCACGACAACCAGGAATCGTCATGAGTACCCGTCCAAAAAAACTGCGTCATCTGTTGTTCTTGCTGTTTCTGGCGGTGATCGCCTTTTTGCTGTTGATGCCCACCAAAGTCCAGCCGGTGAACTGGACGCCGCCCAAGGCCCCCTCGATGAAGGACGGCCCCTATGCCGAGAACCAGCGCCTCAAAGGCGTGCAGAAAATCGGCGCCCAGGACATCGCCGGGCCCGAGGCCCTGCTGTTGGATGCCCAGGGCTACCTGATCAGTGGCCTGCATGACGGACGCATCATCCGCACCTCGCCCGACAGCCGCAGCCTGGAAGTGCTGGCCAACACCGGTGGGCGGCCGTTGGGCATGGCGCTGCACCCGGACGGGCGCTTGATCATTGCCGATGGGGTCAAGGGTTTGCTGGCGCTGGAGACCGATCGCCAACTGACCACCCTGAGCACCAGCGCCAATGGCGTCGCCCTGGGTTTCACCGATGACGTGACCGTGGACGCCAGCGGGCGTTATGCCTATTTCAGCGACGCCTCGAGCCGCTGGGGTTACGGCCAGGACGGTGAGGCGGTGATTGAGCACGGCGGCGACGGTCGGCTGTTGCGCTATGACTTCAGCAACGGCACCACCGAGGTTTTGCTGGACCAACTGCAGTTCGCCAACGGCGTCGCCTTGGGCCCGGATGAACACTACGTGCTGGTGAATGAGACCGGTGCCTATCGCATCAGCCGTTACTGGCTCAAAGGTGAGCACGCCGGCACCCATGATCTGTTTATCGATAACCTGCCGGGCCTGCCGGACAACCTCAGCTTCAACGGGCAGGACCGCTTCTGGGTGGCGCTCTACTCGCCGCGCAATCCGCTGTTGGACAGCTTTGCCGGCTACCCTCTGCTGCGCAAGGTGATGGTGCGCGCGCTGATGGTGGTGCCCAAGCCCATCGAGCGCAAAGCCTTCGTGCTGGGGCTGGATACCGAGGGCAAGGTCATCGCCAACCTGCAGGATGGCAGTGCCGGCAACTACTCACCCATCACCACCGCGCGCGAGTATGGCGACTGGTTGTACCTGGGTTCATTGAAGAGCACGAGCATGGCGCGATTGCCGTTGGCGCTGGCATTGGCGGGAGAATAGAAAAGGGGCAGCCTCGTCAGGCTGCCCCTCTTCACTGACGCCGTTGTATCAGTGAACGATGTTCTGGGTGCAGATATGCCCGAACGTTACGTAAGGCACATTCTCGCCTCCCACACCCACACCAGGGAACTCATCCAACTCGATACGCCAGCCGCCGAAGTTGAAGGTGGTGTCCCAGGTGTACGTCACACCGGTGCTGCTGTCTGGATACTGCACACGGTACTCGCCAAAGCAGTCACCGATAGCCGCACTGGCCAGGGAGTTACCCGCACTGTTGGTGGTGGCCTTGAAGTCGGTCCAATTGAAATCGGCACCTTCGAAGTGTTTATCGATGCGCAGCACCGGCGTAACGCCCAGCAGCGGTGCACCCGTGGAGTCGGACCAGTTGGTGGTCCAGTTCACTGTACGTGCGGCCTGGGTCGCCATCCAGAATATCGACGCGGGCACCCGCACGACGTTGTCACCCTTCACATCCGACGTGTTCAGCCGCGGCGTGGAGCCGAGGCTCAGTTGGTAGTGCTTGGTCGGGTCCTGAACCACAGCCGGATTGGCCCGCACACGCACCTTCACGGTGGTGCCCGGGGTGACACTCGGGTAGGTCGAGGTCGAGCCAGCAGGAACCGTAACCCAGTTGACACCATCAAAACGGTCGAAAATCCACTGGTTACGGCTGCCACTCGCGTCACCGGCCAGGTACATGCTCACGCTCTGGCCACGGACGGCCTTGAAGTCGAAGTAGTCGACGTCGTTGGCGTTGTCGAGGTTGCCGGTGACCTTGTTCATCGAGTCCGGCAGCACAAAGGCCGTTTGTGGCGTGTCATTAGGCTCGTAGGCATCGATGTTGGTGTCCACCGCCACGCCAAAACTGAACTGCGAATTGTTGGCGACCTTGGCGACCATGTACCAATAGTAATCACCGGCCGGCAGAACACCGTTGAGATAATCATCGGTATTGCCCGCCGCATCAGCGGAGCCCACCACGCTCAAATTGCCCTGGCCGTCGTCCTGGAACAGGGTCAACGACATGTCGGTGCCCGCACTCTGGTTGACCAGTTGCACCTGGACCCGCGCATTATGTGGGAGGTTGAAGTGGTACGCGAACTCTTCACCCTGGGCCACACCGTTGATGGTGTAGAGGGTGTTGATATCCAAGGTGGGGAACAGCGGTACAAAGTCAGCGACGGCGGCGCTTTTCGGCTCGACTTGGCTCGGCTTTTTCAACTCGCCGACCACGCTGTTGAACGGCGCGGATTTGACCGCCTGGGTAACGGCCTTGGACTGACCGGTCTTGGCCGCCTGGAGTTTTTGCTTGAGGCTGGCCGGCACCTTAGCCGCGTCCAGCTTGCCGCCGGATTTGAGCGCTTTGTCCACGGCCTGTTTGACCGCTTCGGCGCTGAGTTTCTGAGGGGTTTGCTCGGCCAGGGCAAAGGCCGAAACGAAGCAGGAGGCCGCCATGGCCGCGCCCAGCATAAAGGCTTTTTTCGATTTCATTTTTTATCCATCCATAGTTAAAAAGTGAAGCTCAGGTGACATCCGGTCACCTGGGATGGAATCTAGGATATAACTGGATGGATGTACAGTATTTTTTGAAAAAATTTCAATTTCTATGGAATGGGAATGTCACACCACCAGCGCCAGAAGCTCCAGACCGCTGTTGCAATCAACCACATGAACCCAAGGTAATAGGGCCAAACTACCCAGCGCTTAAGCGATATGGGAATGGAAGCCAGCTCCGCCTCAGTCACCACCCCAGCTTTCAGATGGCGCTTTGAATCTGAAAGCATTTCAGCAATCAGCATCATGCGATATTGCCTGTCGATCCAACGGTTTCGGCTCCAAAATCGCTTGTTGCCGCAGACCATTTCGTTTTGGCTGAAGTAACTCTCCACCTCGTCGAGCTTTGTGTATTCGACAAAAAAACCCAGCCCCAAAACGACAAACACTCCTGCAAAATGCACAAGGGTGAAAGCAAGAAAAAACGACACGGTTAAGCTCCCTCCGGCACAAAGATCACATCCCCATTGGCGTCTTGGATCTTTCCACCCAATAAAGCAGTTTCATGACTAAGAGCATTACCTACGGTCTGACCACCCGCAGCGCCGCCAATAATTGCGCATGCAAGCTCACCGCGCCCCTTCATCGCAATCCCCAAAAACATGCGACAACCACGAATCGCAAGTTTGGCACCGTACTTTCCTCCTACCGCGGCCCCCGACACTCCCCCCACCAACCGCCCCGTCTCCACATACTTCGCCCTTCTACACTGCGCCTCCCTCCCCTCCACACACGCCTCCTTGATCTCCAACCCCGCCACCCCCACATCCAGCGCCAACCCCACATAAGTCCCTTTGCCCAACCACTTCGACATCTGCGCAATCTCCCGCATCCGCTTCGCATACCCCGCAATCTCACCTTTATGCAGATAGCTCTTGGTCGACAGGCCCAACACCTTTTTCAACGACTCATTGCCCTGCAACCCCGTGCCCAACCGCGCCGCGCCTTGCAGTTGCACTTCCAGCCGCCGAAACAACGCCTGGCGCTGCTGGATAAACGCTGCCCTGTCTAAAGCACCGTCTTTCAACCGCTGATGCAAGCGCTCGATGTCTTCCAATGTTTGCGCTACCTCTTCCAGATGCCGCGCCCAGGCCGACGTCGCACTGCCGATGCCAATCGAGCCCTTCGCCATGAAACTCTGCAGCAAGTCATAGTTGTCGATCACCGCCGTACCGGCCGCTGCACGCCTCTCCAAGTGACGACTTACCTGCTCGGCATGCCGCATCAACCAGGCCTCCTCGACCGAACAATTCAAGCTCTGGTTTTCGGGAATAATCACCAGTTGCCCCGGCGCTACCAAGCCGGGGCGCAGGTGCCGGTTCAGCACATCAAAATGAGCGGAACGCTGGCGGCTCAGGGCGCCGCCCATCACCCGGTTTTTCAAACTCTGGTAGTCCGTCGCGCGCTCGTTGATAAAGCTCTGCGCCATGCTTCACATCCCTGATGCGATGAAGATGGCGTCGAAATATAAGCAAGCGCCTACGCCCCGGACACACGTCCAGGGGGGGCAATTTACATTTGGGAAGCTGCCTACGCAGCGAAGAAATACGACCTACAGAAACAACCCTAATACCCGGTCATTTCCAGGTAACCCACCCCACCCTCGAACTGCACCGGACCTTCCCAGTACGGGACTCCCAGGTTCATCCAGGCATTCGGGTTGACCGCTTGTGTGGTGATATCCAGCTGCTTGCCGGGGACTTTCAGCGACCAGCGAGTGGGGATCTTGCGCCCTTCAATGGCCGTCGTTTCCAGCGGCGTCAGTTGGATATCCGCGTTGTGCAGGGTCTGGGTCTGGCCCTCGCGATCAATCCAGGTGCCGGTCAGGTAGGACGCGCCGTCGGTTTGCCGCACCCGGAACAGCATCAACTGTTCGCCCCGGTCCAGGTGCAGGGAAAACCAGTCCCAGCCGGTCTGGCTGGCGGTCAGCGGTTGGCTGCTCCACTCGCGGTCGAGCCAGGCCGGGCCGGTGACTTGATACACCTTGCCATCGATGCTGACGCTGCCATTGGCACTGAAAAACGGCTGGCTGTAGTAGTACGACGCCTGGCCCTGGTCGGATTTGCGGCTGTAGCCATTGTCGCCTTGCAGCACCAGTGGACGACTGGAGGTCAGGTGCAGGTCGTAGGCGAACTGGGCGCCGCTGGCCTTGAGTTGCATGTCCGCCAGGCTGCTGTTGGCGCCGGGGCGGGTGGCGAAATTCCAGTCGTCGATCCAGGCGTTGAACGGCACCGCCTGGGCCCCGGCCTGGCCGACGCCACCGCGCGCATAACGTTCGGCGGCGTAGTGGTGGGTGGCGGACGTCACGGCGGCGTGGCCCAGCCAGATCGTCGAGTCGTGCCAGCCCGCCTGCGTGGGCCCGGCCTTGAGGGCATTGCGAAACAGCGTCCATTGCACGCCGAATACGTTGCCGTGTTCATCCTTGAGATTGGCGGTGACGTACCACCACTCGATCCGAAAGCCGGCGTGGGGGCCATGGTCCTCGGGGAAGCTGAACACCTTGCCAGGCACCACTTGGGCAAAGTCTGCCGCGTCACTGCCCAGGCCGGCGAAGCTCTCCTGTGGCGCGGGGACTTTGTCGCATGCGGCCAATAACAAGCACGTCCACAGCAGGTACTTAATCTTCATTGGCAAACGTCCTCAACAAATCCGCAGGACGGCTGCGGTACAACTGCCACAACGGCCAGGCCGACGCCAGCAAGGTCGCCAGCATCGCCAGCCCGAGCAATTGCGCGAGTTGCCATGGGAACACCTGCAGCGGCAGGCGCCAGCCAAACGCCTGCACATTGATCACCGCATCCAGGCACCAGGCCAGCAGCAGGCCGAGGGGCAACGCCAGGATCAGTGTGAGCACCGCCAGCAGCCAGGTCTGGCCGAGGTTGAGCAGCATCAACTGTCGACGCGTGACACCCAATGCCCACAGTGGCGCGAGTTGGCCGAGCCGGCTTTGGCTCTGGGTCAACAGGCTGATAAACAGCGCCACACCGGCTACGCCCAGGGTCAGGCTGTTCAAGGCGGCGGTGGCGGCGAAGGTGCGTTCGAACACCTGGCTCGACCAGCCCTTGAGTTGTTGCTGATCGACGATACGGCTGTCGTCCAGGGCAAAGGCGCGTTGCACCTCGCGCACCAGCGGGGCCACATCCGTCGGCGCGACCCGCAGGTTGAAACGCGCCGGTGACAGCGTCGGCCAGTGCGCCAGCAGGTGTTGGTCATTGACCAGCACATGGCCCTTGGGGTTGCCGTAGTCGGCGTAGACCCCCACCACTTTCGGCGCCCACACACCTTGGGGCGTGGGAATGCTCACGCTATCGCCCAGCCTCACGTCGAGCCGGCGCGCCAGTTGTTCGCTGAGCATCAGGGTGTCGCCTTGCTGCAACTGGTCCCACGGGTCAGGGGACGCCTCCAGCAGCGGCCAGTGCTGACGATAGGTCGGGTCGTCGACCACGCCAAACAGGTCCGCCGGCCAGCCTTGCACCTGCACGGCGACCTGCCAGGTGGGCAGCACGGTTTGCACCAACGGTTGCCGCGCCAGCCAGGTGCCGAGTTGCTGCGCCTGGGCCGGGGTTTGTGGGTTGAGATACAACTCGGCGGTGAGGCGTTGCTCCAGCCAGTTGTTGAAGGTGTGACGAAACCCCGAGGTCATCGACCCCGCACCGATGTTCGCCGCCAGGGCCAACAACAGCGCCATCAGGGCCAGGCTCAAGGCTGGCAATTGCTGGCGGCAATCTGCCAGGAACCATTGGCCGAGCACCGAATGGCTGCGCCCCAACACCGCCTTGAGCAGGCCATTGAGCACCACCGGCAACCCCAGGGCGGCGCCGAGCAGCAACGCCGCCATCAGCACAAAGCCGGCAGCCAGGCTGTTGCCCAACCACAGTGCCAGCAGCGCGGTCAGCAGCGCCGCACTGGCCACCCAACCCTGGCGACGCAACCAGCGTCCATGGGCTTCATGCCACGCCTGGGCGTTGGCCAGCGCCAGCAAAGGCAATCGCGCCGCCCGCCACAGGCTGCTGGCGCCGGCCAGCAAAGCGCCGAGCAGGCTCAAGCCCAACCCCGCGCCCCACCACCAGGGGCTGAGGCTCAACTGCCCCGGCACCTCGGCGCCATATAACCCGCGCAGGCTGGCGGCCACATCCGGCAGCAACAGGCTGGCCAACAGGTAACCGCTGGCCACACCCAACACGCCGCCCAGCAATGAGAGCACGCCCAGTTCCACGCTGAGGCTGGCGATCAACATCCGCACACTGACGCCACACGCCCGCAGGGTACGCAGCAGTCCACGCCGTTGCTCCAGGGCCAGGCCGATGGCGGCGTGCACGATAAACAGCCCGACCACAAAGGACAGGAAACCCAGCGCATCAAGGTTCAGGTGAAAGCTCTCGGTGAGGCGCGCGAGGTTATTGTCCTCGCCCTGCTTGAGTTGCAGCCCGGTGGGCGGTATCGGGTGGGCGGCGGCGAACGCCTTGTCCACCAGCAGGTGCGACAGGCGCCCCGACATCTCCAGCAGCGGCTGAGCAAAACCGATATCGGTGAGCAACAGGCCGGGGGCCATATCTGCTTGGGCTTGCAGCGGCGGCAGTGTGTGACCACTCAGGGTGGTCGGTTGCTGACCTTCGTGCAGGCCCAAAGCCTGCAGGGTTTGCGGCGCGATCCAGGTACGCCCCGGCGGCTCGAAAAACGCCAGCATCTGCGCCTGGCTCAAACGCTGCCCCGCCACCGCACCGCTGCCGGGCAACGACACCGGGTCGATGCCCATCAGTTGCAGGCGCACGTCTGCCTGCCCCGTGAGCTGTACGCGGCCCTGCACCACCGGCGACACCGGCCACCCGGCACGCCGCAATTGGGCAAAGACGGCTTGGTCGACACTGGCCCTGTCCGGCGTACCGAGGCTGGCTTGGGGTTCGCCGCCGATCAGTTGGCTGGCGCGGGCATAGCTGTCACGCGCCTGGCTGTTGAGGGCTTGCACGCCGACCAGCAGCGCAGTGGCCAGCCACAGGCCGGTGAGCACGCTGAAAAATTGCACGGGATGCCGCCGCCAGTGGCTCAGCAACGCGCGCAGAGTCCAATGAAACACCGCCATATCAGGCCGCGCCCGCAGGCACGACACGGCCGCGATGTAGCACCACCTGCTGGTCCAGGCGGGCGGCGATGCGCGGGCTGTGAGTGACCATCAGCAGGCTGGTGGGGCTGTCACGCAGCAAGTCCAGCAGCAGTTGCAGCACCTCGTCGCTGGTGGCTTCGTCAAGGTTGCCGGTGGGTTCATCAGCCAACAAAAGGCCTGGCCGTGACGCCAATGCGCGCCCCACCGCCACCCGTTGCTGCTGGCCGCCGGAGAGCTGTTCCGGGTAACGCTTGAGCAAATCCCCCAGCCCCAGGCGTTCAACCAGTTGCGCCTGCCACTGCGGGTCAAACCGCCCGGCCAGGCGTGCCTGGAACGCCAGGTTGTCCTCGACCCGCAGACTGCCAATGAGGTTGAACTGCTGGAACACCAGGCCGATTTCGGTGCGCCGCCAATGGGCCAGTTGCGCTTCGCTGAGGTGGTCGAGGCGCTGCTCGCCCACCTGGATGCTGCCGCCATCCAGCCGGTCGAGTCCGGCCACCAGGTGCAGCAAGGTGCTCTTGCCGCTGCCCGACTCGCCCATCAGCGCCAGGCTGCTGCGCTCGGCCAGGTGCAGGTCCACACCGGCCAACACCGCCAATGGCCCCTGAGGGGTGGCATAGCTTTTGAACACACCTTGCACCTGCAACATGACAACACTCGTTTGATGGGCGGCAATCGAGAATAACGGCTGGCGCTCCACGCCACGCAAATTTTTCACATGGATTTCACCGGCTGCCCACCCACGCCTCTTTAAATTACCCGCCATGGGTCATTCGTCGGCAACTTGTTAGTTGCCTCGCCTGACAACTTTTTAACCGCAACATGTTCAGCGAAAAGACAGCCGCCGTGTGACAGCCTCCAGCATCACTGCGGCATTCGCCAACCCGTTGCGCCTAATTAATACAAGATTGCCAACACTGCCCATGGTGAATGAAGTGGTTGACCTTACCCTGACCAAACCGCGCTCGCGATGGGCCTTTATCAAGCGCCTGCAACGGCTGTGGCTGGGAATGCTGGTGGTGGCGTTGCTGCTCGCCGCCAGCCTGCTCTGGCACGCTTCACCCAAGGACCTGGGCATCGGCAACCGCCTGCTGACCTCCCACGTGCTGCCCCTCTGGCGCGACGGCGATTTGATCGTGCTGGTGCGCCACGAAGAGCGTTGCGACCGCTCGACCAACCCATGCCTGGGCCCGGTGGAAGGCCTGACGATCCACGGCAGCCAGCAGGCCGAGACCCTCGGCAAAGCCTTTAAAACATTGGGCATGGAGGGCAGCGACGTACTGGCCAGCCCCGCCATCCGCACCGCCCAGACCCTGCGCTTCATGTTCGGCAAAAACGAGTTGACCTCCGGCCAGCAAGCCGTCTGCGGCGCGGCCATGGGTGAGGAATTGCTCAGCCACAAAACCCCCGGACGCAACCTGGTGTTCGTCACCCACAGCGGCTGCATTGCCGACTTCGAAAACAGCCTGGGCTTCCCCCACGCCGCCTTCCCCCAGTACGGCAGCGCGCTGTTCGTGCAGGTATTGCCCCACGGTAAATTCAAGACCCTGGGCATCGTCAACAACCCGGATTGGCCCGCCGCGTTAAAACAACTCTAATCACTTTCCTGTCTGTTTGTTCAGCAAAAAGACAGGCCTGCTCTGGCATGTTTAGTTGCGCCTTTTAACTAAGGACGTCATGAATATTTCCTGCAACTCAGTGACCGTTGTGACTTTTTCTTCCACGACTTTATTAGTTCAAACTTCTTCCACTAAACGTCAGGGAGCGACGTTTGCATGACTCGATTAAAACCGCTGCCGGTCTTACTGCTGGCCTTTGTCGCGTTCTACCTGCTGCCCCTGGGCCTGCACGGCCTGTGGATACCCGACGAGACCCGCTACGCGCAGATCAGCCAGGAAATGCTCCAGAGCGGCAATTGGATCGCGCCGCACTTCATGGGGATCCGCTATTTTGAAAAGCCTGCCGGCGGCTACTGGTTGATCGCCCTCGGCCAGGCGGTGTTTGGCCAGAACCTGTTCGGTGTGCGCATCGCCTCGGCGCTGACCACCGGCCTGAGCGTGCTGCTCGCCTACCTGATCGCCCGTCGCCTGTGGAATGACCCGCGCAAAAGCTTCGCCTGCGCCCTGCTCTACCTGAGCTTCGGCCTGGTGGCTGGCCAAGCTGGCTATTCCAACCTGGACCCGCTTTTCACCCTGTGGGTCAACCTGAGCCTGGTGGCCCTGTGGTTTGCCCTCGACAGCACCACCCAACGCGGCCGCTTGTGGGCCTGGGCCGTGGTGGGGTTGGCCTGTGCGTTGGGTTTCTTGACCAAGGGTTTCCTGGCCTGGGTGCTGCCGGTGCTGATTGCCCTGCCCTACATGCTCTGGCAACGCCGCCTGGGCGAACTGCTGCGCTACGGCCCGTTGGCGATACTGGTAGCGGTTTTGGTGTGCCTGCCGTGGGCACTGGCGATCCACCTCCAAGAACCAGACTTCTGGCGCTTCTTTTTCTGGAATGAACACATTCGCCGCTTCAGCGCCGACAACGCGCAACACGTGCGGCCGTGGTGGTTCTTCCTGCCAATCATTGCTGCGTCATGCCTGCCCTGGGCAGGGCTGTTGCCCAGCACCCTACGCACAACCTGGCAGCAAAAGCGCCAGCCGGCCATCGCCTTCATGGCCCTGTGGCTGCTGCTGCCGCTGGGCTTCTTCAGCCTGAGCAACGGCAAGTTGCCGACCTACATCATGCCGTGCCTGCTGCCCCTCGCGCTATTGATGGGGCACACCCTGACGGACCTGATCAACCGGCACAAAGCCCGCACGATCTGCCTCAATGGCCTGCTCAACTTCGTGATCGGCATGGCCGCCATGATCGGCCTGATCTACCTGCAAATCGCCCGGCCGTTGTACAGCAACAGCCACGCCGAGATGTTCAGCCTGTCCCTGGCCTTTATCGTGTTGCTGGTGTGGATCCTCGCCAACCTGCTGCAAGCGTTCCGGCCGTTGACGCTGTGGGCCATGCCCGCCCTGGGCATCGGCCTGCTGGTGATATTGCTGCCGGCAAGCATGCCCGCCTGGATCGCGGACAACGAAATGCCCGACCAGTTTGTGCTCGAACACTTGGAGGAACTGCAGCAGACTCAAGCGCTGCTGAGCAATGAATTGGAGAGTGCCAGCGCCCTGGCCTGGCGCCTGAATCGCCCGGACGTGGCGCTGTATGACACCGAGGGCGAGCTGCGCTATGGCTTGCAATACGCGGGTTCGGCACATCGCAAAGTGGAATTGGAAGCGGTCCAGGCCTGGCTCAAGGCCGCCCGCCAGCGTGGCTCGGTGGGCGTGCTGATGCGGGTCAACAGCACCAGTGAAATGCGCGAGGCGGGGCAATTACCGCCGGGTGGCAAGCGCTATTACAAGGGCTATCTGGAGCTGATTGTGTACCCGCAATTGCCTTGAGATCAGCGCGGCGTGGTCTTGGCCGGGTCCGTCACGTCAACCGGCGCGACGTTGCTGGCCAACCCCGCCACCTGCTCCTGCACCGCCCGCCCCTCCGCCCGGTTGCGGATGAACCCGGCCCGGGTGAAGCGCTCCAGAAACGGTACCGGCAACGCCTTGTTGGGCGTCACTGCTGGCTGCTCGGCCCTGTCGCCAAACAAGGTGTACGCCGCACTCGGCAAGTGCCGGGTATTGAGGTCGCTGGTCAGGCGACCCTCCTGCAACACAATCGCACGGTTGGTGACCCGTTGCAGGTCGGACAGGCGCTGGGAGATGTAGAGGATGGCCACGCCCCGCGCGCGCTGGCTGTCGATCAAGCCCAGCAGGCGTTCGGCGTCGGCTTCCGAGAGGGCGGCGGTGGGTTCGTCGAGGATCAGCAACCTGGGCTGCTGGGCAAAGGCGCGGGCCAGTACTAGCAACTGCCGGTCCGCCGGGTTGAGGCGTTCGACCGGGTGTTGCAGCGGCAGGTCCAGGCCCAGCCCGGCGGCAATGGCTTCGGCGCGATGCAGCAGGCTTTTGCGGTTAAGCAGGAAGTCTGCGTCAGGCTGCCCCAGCTCATCGAGCAACAGGTTCTCGGCCACACTCAGGCCAGGGGCGATGGCGTCGTCGGGGCATTGGTGCACGGCGACGATGCCGACTCGGCGCGCCGATAACGGTGAGGTAAAACGTTGGCGTTGCCCATCGACCCACAACTCACCAGCATCCGGCACCAGGGTGCCGCTGAGGATGCGCACCAGGGTCGATTTGCCCGCCCCCTTGGCACCCAGCAACGCCACGCCCTCGCCCAGGTAAATATCCAGGCTGACCTGATCGAGGGCCCGTTGGGCACCAAAGGTCTTGCACAGGTCACGCAGGCGGAGCAAGGGCTCGGGGTTGCTCATGGCTGATCTCTAAGGCGGAACGATGACTCATTACAACACGCCAGGGCGCTGATTTATTCAGAACAACAATGAGTTAGGTCCCGAATTAAATGCATTACCTCATGAACAATCCAATAGCTGAATCGCATAGCAGAAATATTTTGAGTTATAAGACCCTTGCCCGCAGTGTGTTGAATGCTTTCAGCACGGCCTCCGGTTTCTCCAGCATCAACGGGTGACCGCAGGCTTCCAGCACCTGGAACTCGGCATTCCGCAATTGCCCTGCCAGGGCCTGACCACCGCTGGCGGGCGTCAGGCCATCGCTGTCACCGGCCAGGACACTGACGGGCAGCACCAAGGTGGGGATGTGTTCGGCCTGCGGCCACTCGGCGTTTTTGGTCAGGGCCTTGAACATGTGCAGGCCGTTGCGCTGGGTGAGTTTTTCTTCATAGGCCACCAGTGCAGCGTCCGCCGAGGCATGCCCGGCGCGCTCGCGAAAGCCCTTGGCCAACGCCGGCCGCAGCCATTCCAGAAGCCACGCCGGCAGCGACATCAAGCCGCCACTGACCACCGGCTGGTACAACTGGGAGCCCAACAGCAGCGCCGCGTCAATCGGCACCGAGGGCTTGGCCAGCAGCGCACTGAGGCTCAGGCCGGTGCCAAAGGAATGCGCCACGATCAGGTTTCGCGCACCGCCATAGCGTTGCAGGATGGCCAGGTAGTCAGCCACCAGTTCGGCCCAGGCGTAGGCTTGGTCATCACGCCGATTGCGCCAGGTGCCGAAATCCCTTCGATCTACTTCGGAGGTGCTTGCGAAGCCGCCGAGCGTGTCGGCGCTGCCCACGGGCAAACCTACCTGATGTGGTGCGAGCCCCCGGCGATGATCGCCGAACGCATCCAGCGCATGCGCGACCTCGCCGCCGCCCAGGGCCGCACCCTGCGCTTTGGCCTGCGCCTGCACGTGTTCGCCGCCCCCACCGATGAAGCGGCGTGGGCGCATGTCGAACGGCTGCTGGAGGAATTCCCCAAGGACGCCATCGACCAGGCCCAACGACAGATGGCGACGTATGAGTCTGTAGGCCAGAGCCGCCAGACACAACTGATGCAAGGCCGCGGGCGCAGCGCACGGGAGCTGGAAGTGTCAGCCAACCTGTGGGCAGGTGTGGGCCTGGTACGCGGCGGCGCCGGCACCGCGCTGGTGGGCAGTTATGCGCGGGTAGCGGAACGGATCGAGGAGTATCACCAGCTGGGGGTGGACAGTTTCATCCTGTCCGGTTTCCCCCATCTGGAAGAAGCGATTCATGTGGGTGCGCAGGTGTTGCCGTTATTGCGCAAGATTGGCACGGCACAACCCGCTGGGGTGGGGCTCAAGGCCTGAAGATAAACGGGTTGACCACCGGCCCCCCCAGCACCTGCAAGCCGCCGACCAATTGCACCAGGCTCCCTGAATTGATCGCCCGAGTGAGCATCGGGCGCAGGTTCCCAGGCAGATTGCCGCGTAACGCCCACTGGCTCGGCGGTGCAGTGGCGATATTCGGCATGTACTCACTCTGGAGGAGATACAGGGTCAGCCAGTACAGAGTGTCTTGGCCCGGTCGCCTGAACAGCAGTTCATTGGAGGCAGGCATTTCGAAGGTTTCATAGCGGCTGCGGTTGAGCAACGTCCGCATCACCGCCCGCATGCTATGGGCCGAGGGCGATCGCAGGACGCTGTCGACCAACACCCGCGGAATACGATCAACCCGAAACCAGAGGATCGAGAACTGCCCCAGCAACTCGCGTAAAAACCAGGTTGAATTCATACTGCGCGGCAACGGGGTCATCAGTTGCAGCGGGTCCCCCAACATCGGTACGCCGGCGCGTTCCCAGGTCGACCAATCCTGCAGAACGCTCGCCATCTGCCTGTGCCCGCCAACAGTCATGCCGCGAGGGTTGGCGTGGTCGAACAAGGCCGTGGCCAGGCTTGTAATGCTACGCTGCTTGAATTGTCGAAATACTCGCATGAGGTAGGGCGTCATTGGCCCGCTAAAAGGCAGGTTCAAGACGACCTGCCATCGGCTAATGTCACTCGCCCATATCGCAACCCTCGGCTGGTTGAGCGGCTGCAGGCGCAACAGCCTCTCCCATTGAGCAAACGTTCCCGGCCCCCCTTCAGAAGGGGTAATCAACACATCCATGCGTGAAGCGTTGGAATCGGGCAAGGTCCGGTAGTATAAGCCATCTATTTCAATGTATTCCGTCGCCGCCTGCCCAGACTCGGCACCACCATGGCGCGCGCTTCTAGGCCTCGAGAGCATCAGTTGCAGATCATCCGGCGCCAGGGCCTGTGCCCACCCTGCGACGTGCTGATGGGAAGGGCTTACGGGAGTGGTTGCCGGACGTTCAGGGAGTACGATTACGCTCCCGCGACTGGGACCCGGCGTTGGTTCGGGTGCCGGACGCTCACGCGGCACGATAACGCTTGCGCGACTAGGTCCCGGCGTTGGCTCGAGTGGCACTGCAACCGATGAAGTGTGTCCGTGCAGCCCACTCAAGCTCTCGACAAACTGCCGGGAACTGATGTTGAGGTACAACCTGACGAAGTCGTCCGAAACCTTGCCGGTGGTGCGCAGTTGATGGACTAACACCATTTCCAGATTGGGCCGAGCACCCTGCGGAAAAGCGAACAGATCAAATGCACGCCGTGCCTCGGCTTGACTCATCGCTGGGCATAGCGCCATGAGTGCCGCTTCGGCCGGAGTTGGATCAGGCGCACCACCGTGCAACCCCCGCCAAGGTGAACGGACCTCCCAGGCGCCCTGGCTGTTTCTGCGGATGGCCTCGTGGTGATAGGCGTGAGGCTTTCGCGCATCCCTGAGCCGCCACACTGTGTTGTCGTTGTCCCTGAAGATCGAATACCAATGCCCCTTGTCCTCGAGAAAGTGCTGGGCGGCGCCCGACACCGGGTCGTTGCGGGTAAAAACCCCTTGGCCTTCCCAACCGTCGAGCGGCGTGACACCGTCGGGCTTTTTCGCCAGCGCCTTCTTGGCGTTCAGCCCCAGTCCGGCCGGAGCGGGTCGGCGTATGGAAGCAGCGCCTATTGCGCCATCCAGCACCGCCCCCAACAGCTCGCCGATGGAGCGCACCACGTAGTGCGCGGCACCTGCCCGCTCCCCGGCCTGCGCGGCCTCTACCGCACTGATTACCGACAACGCGCAGCGGGCCAGGCCGATCGGCAACATGATCTTGATCGGTAGCACCATAGACACGACATCCAGGCCCAGCGTCAGCAGCGTCGAGGCGGTTTCCCAGTTGGTTTCCTGGGTGCTCGTCGTTTGCATGCCAGCCTGATTGATCACTGCCGAAGCCTCCAGTTGATAGGCCTCCTCCAGGACGTTACCGGCAATTCTTTCCAGCATGATCAACGCGGCACTCACTCGACCGCGCAAGCTGGTGCGAAGGCGTGGGCGCGCACTCAGCGGAACCCGCTCGACCAAATAGTCACGCCAGGCACTGTGGTTGATAAAGTCGCGGTATAGGGTCGAGGTGTCCGGGTATTCGTGGAACCGGCGCCCCCCTTGCGCCTGGGCGGTGTACACCACCTTGTTCGACACGCTCGCGGTCGCCGAAGAGAACACAAGCACTCCACGCACCCGCTCACCCCGAAGCTTCAAACCTTGCACCAGTATCCGGTGCCCTTCGACCTGTCGCCGCTGGTCGGTATCTTCAGGGCATTCGAGTACGCTCATCACCCAGTGATAGCCACGGTCCGTACGATCCGGCAGAAAATCGCCGGCCATTTTGGCTTCGAGGGCATCGGCCCGCAGTTGCAAATGCATCAGCTGTACATACTGCAATTGGTCAGCGAGCGCCGTGGACGACGTCACCAGGCGGTCCTTCAAGAATCGCTCATAGCTGTCGCCGATATTGACCTTGCGCACCAGTGCTTTGACCTGTGCCGTGGTGAGGGCCGAATAGGGCTCGCCGTCCTGCCCGATCAACTGGGAATACTCCGCAAACTTGGCTTCCAGGCCGCTGACATTTTCCAAGGCCAACGCCGTCAGCGAGCGTTTGTGTAGCGTGAACACCTGCGTCCCCGGGGGCGCAGGCTGCGGCTTGCCGCCCGGAATAAAACTGCCTGGTTGCCGAGGCGCATAGTCCTTGGTGTGGACCATGATGTGATCGGGGTTCACCGTCAGGCCATGCTCGGCCTCCAGGACGATGCGCACTTGCGTGTTGCTGTATTCCAGGAGTTTCGCCGGGTCACTGAACTGCGCCAGGTCGGGCAAGCCGTCCACTTCGGACAGACTCACCAACGCATCGCAATAGGCGCGCGTCGCAGCTTCCCACGCCTGCACGTCGGCGGGGAGCGCCCCCTTGAGAAAGTCCTTGATCTGCGCCTGAGTCCGTTTCTGCAAACGGGCCATGAGGGTGCTGGAAGCCCCGAACGTATCTCGCACGCTCAGCAACTGCTCCAGGCTCTGCGGCAGATCGCCGATCTCGGCACCACTATCGGGATCCTGGTACCGCGCGAGCATGTCAGCGACGTCATGCTGAGCCTTTTCAAAAAGTGCATCGAGGCTGTAGAGGAAGACAGACTCCAACCGTTCCTGATAGCGAATACGATCCTGTCGAGCCGGCTGCTCAGCCATCGCCAAGCCGCGCGCCTGGTCCTTATAAGCTAACAGCGCGAGCAGATCGCTGGACTCGGCACTGTTGTGCAAACGTCGGTGCAGTTCTCGATCGAGGCTGGCCAAGGAATCGAACCCTTCAACGCCACTGCCCGGCAGATACAACAGCACGGCGCCCACATTGGCCTGTGACTCAACCGGGCGCACCTGGGGTGGCTTGACGGCGTCCACGGGCAACACCTTGTCGTCATCCTGATCGCGGGTCGTGATGACAAACGCTCCGTACAGTGGAATATCACCCGCTGGCCCGTCGTTGATGGCCACACCATAGACACACGGCCGATACCCGTCGAGACGCTGCCTGGACACAGCATCGGGATGACGTGTCACGAGGTCGAACAGCAACTCGTCAGACAAGGCAAGTACCCCATCGGCCTTGAGCAGTTGGACCTCGACCTTGAGCATTTCCACGCGTTTTTGCACCAGCCACTGCTTGCGCGAACGCGAATCCGTGGCACTGAGCGGCGCTCGCCAGTAGCGCTCATGAAACTGCTTGAACGCGCCGAAAAAACCCTCGGCCAAGGTGTCGAGGAAGCGGTCGAACGCGGCGATGCCCAGACCCGAAACCGGCACCAGGCCCTCTTGATCCACAGCCGCTCGATGCAGACTGGTTTCAGCGCTGGCGTAGTCCGCGGGCGCCTTGGCGACCAGGCGCGTCACCACCGCATCCATCAACGTGGGCCACAGCACCAGAATATTATCCAGCACGCCCTGGGGCACCGCTTCAGGCGCATGGGTGGGAACTGTCTCAGCGCTCGGCGTTGCTTTAGCGACCGACTTGATAAACGTGGTGCACAGGTCGACAGGTTCCTTCAAATCACTGAACGTCCGGTCGAACTCAGCCTGCACGAAGACCTGGAACCCCGGTTGCGACTCCAGCGGTTCCAGCAACTGGATGCTCAATATTTCCAGACGGCGTGCCAGCCGGGTTTGTAAGGGGGTATCGCGGGCGTCCACCAGGCGCGTCAACGCGATGGATACGGGGGCACCATAGTGCATGGGCTAGGCCTCGGGAAAAATGAGAAGGCCACAGCTTGCCCCTCTCCCGGTTGCCAGGGGCCATGCACAATTAGTTCACACCTACCCGCCGGCGTTCGCTCATGGTTTGTAAAGGCTCGCCGCACCGCAGCGCTGCAGACACCTCGCTCCATCAAGCACCCGGTTGATGCCATCGCCGGCAAGCCAGCTCCCACATTTTTGAATCGCGGGACAACCGTTAGAGAGTGGTCGTCAGCCAGGCCGCCTTCGCGAACAAGTCAGCTCCCACCCTTGATCCGGTTTACACCCGACCAGTGAAGTAGCAACCCAGCCCGCGCACCCCCACATCAAATCCTGCGCCGCCGACCCAGCTGAGGAATCGCCGCCTGAGGCACCTCCACACGCCGCACCTGCGTCGCCGTCTGCGCAGCCAATTGCGCCAATGTCGGATAACTGAACACACTCCGCGCGTCCACCTCCAACCCCGCCTTGCGCATCCGCGCCACCAGATTCACCGCCAGCAACGAATGCCCCCCCAACTCAAAGAAATGGTCATGCCGCCCCACCCGCTCCAGCTTCAGCACCTGCGCCCACACCCCAGCCATCAACGTTTCCACCTCCCCGACCGGCGCTTCATAGGCACGACTCACCACCGACCCCAAGCCCGGCTCCGGCAAAGCCTTGCGATCCAGCTTGCCCGCCGGATTAAGCGGCAAGACCTCCAGTTGCACAAAAGCCGCCGGCACCATGTACTCCGGCAATTGCTCCAACACATGGGCACGCAAGGCCTCCAGGCTCGGCGCCGGCCCCCGCAGGGTGAAATACGCCACCAAGCGCTCATCGCGAATCAACACCGCCACTTCACGCAACGCCGGGTGCGCCGCCAGGCGTGCTTCGATCTCCCCCAACTCCAGGCGCAGCCCACGCAGCTTGACCTGGAAGTCGTTGCGCCCAAGAAACGCCAGGCTGCCATCCGGCAGATAACGCACCAGGTCGCCGGTGCGGTACAGCCGGTCCCCCTCGACAAACGGGCTGTCGATAAAACGCTCGGCCGTCATCTGCTCCAGCCCGAGATAACCACGCGCAACCCCAACACCGCCAATATGCAACTGCCCGCTGACACCCATCGGCACCGGCGCATCCTGTTCATCCAGCACATACAAGCGCGTGTTGTTGATCGCCCGGCCAATCGGCAATTGCAGGGCCGGCACCGGCGCGCCAGGCTCCAGGGTCCAGGCGCTGCTGTCCACCGTGGCTTCGGTGGGGCCATAGACATTATGCAAGCGCACCTTGGGCAAGCGCGCTTGCACGCCACGGGCCAGGGCTTCGGTGAGTTCGCCGCCGCCGCACAACACATCGGTGAGGCTGGTGCACAGCGCCGACGCCTCCAGCTCAAGGAATTGCTGCAACATCGCCGGCACAAACTTGATCACCGTGATCTGCTGCTCGCGAATCACCTGCGCCAGGTAGGCAGGCTCGCGATGACCATCGGGCCGCGCCAGGACCAAGCGCATGCCATGGGTGAGCGGCCAGAACAGCTCCCACACCGACCCATCGAAGCTGAACGGCGCCCGCTGCAACAGTGCGCCGCCTTCGGCATTGGGGCAAAGCCGGGAACCCCAGTGCATCAGGTTGCCGAGCCCGCGATGCTCGATCATCACGCCTTTGGGCGTACCGGTGGAGCCCGAGGTGTACATGACGTAGGCCAGGTTGGCGACGCTCAAACCGGGCACAAGCGGGTTGCCGCTGGGTGCCTGGCTCCAGGCGCAGTGGTCGAAGTCGATCACCGGGATCGACACCTCACCCGGCACGTCGCGGGTGGCGGCGTGCACCAGCAACGCGACCGGTTGGCTGTCCTGAAGCATGTAGGCCAGGCGCTCGCGCGGGTAGCCAGGGTCGAGCGGCACATAGGCACCGCCCGCCTTGAGGATGGCCAGCAGGCCCACCACCAGGTCCAGCCCGCGTTCGACGCACAGCGCGACGCGGGTGTCCGGTTGCACACCGCGTTCACGCAGGTGGAAGGCCAGTTGGTTGGCGCGTTCGTTGAGTTCGCGGTAAGTCAGTTGCCGCTCGCCGGCCTGCACGGCCACGGCATGCGGGATTTGCCGCGCGTGGGCTTCGAACAGCGCCTGCACGGTGAGGTGCTCGGGGTAGTCCGTGGCCGTGGCGTTATAGTCCACCAGCAGGGTATTCAGTTCGCTGGCGGGCAGTACCTGCACGTCACGCAAGGGGCTTTGCGGCATGTGTTCCAGCGCGTCCGCCAAGTTGACCAACGCGGTTTCGAGGTAGTCCAGCAGACGCTCGGCGCCGACCTGGCGCGGGGCCTTGGCCTTGAGGCGAAAACCGCTGGCGATGTCGTCCACGGTCAGCATCAGCGGGTAGCTGAGGATGTCTTCGCTGCTGAGCAAGGCAATGCCCGGTACCAGGGTCAGGTCGCGCTCGGCGTCGGTGTGCCGGTAGTTGAGCAGGCTGTTGAACAGCGGCGACGCGCTGCTGCAGCGTTGGGCCAGCGCAAGGGACGCTTGTTCATGGGCGAGCAAGGCGCTGAGCCGGGTGTGGGTGTCAACGAGCGCATCGGCCACCGTTCGCCCCGCCAGCCGCACCCGCAGCGGCAGGGTGTTGATGAACATGCCCAAGGCCCGGTCGGCGCCCTCGCCCGCTTGCAAACGGCCGAGCAGCACGGTGCCGAACACCACATCATCGCGCCCCGCGACACGGCCAAGCACATGGGCCCAGGCCAGGTGGAACAGGCTGGCGGCGCTCACGCCGACCCCACGGGCCTGCGCACGCAGACGCTGGTTGAGGCTGTCGCTCAATACACGTTCGGCTTCGTCGGTGTGGGCGCGATCCGCCTGGCGTTCCTGCAGGCCGAACGCCAGGGTCGGCTCATCCACATCCCCCAACTGCTCACGGAAAAACGCCTCATGCCCGGCCTGTCGCGCTGGCGAACGGGCTTGCACCACCACATTGCGATACGGCACCGGCGCAGGCAGTTGCGCCTGTTGGCCGAGCAGGTGGGCGCGGATTTCCTGCATCAGGATCGTGGTCGACGTGGCGTCGTTGACCAAGTGATGAAAGCGCAACCGGGCGACCCAGCGCGGGTGTGAAGGCTCTTCGGCATAGTCCAGGGCCATCAGCGGCGCCCGGCGCAAATCCAGCGGCGCAGGGCCTTCGCGCAGCGGTTCGACGCGCAACGGCGCCTGGCGCCACACCACCTGCATCGGTTGCTCCAAGCCCTCCCACACCAGGCTGGTGCGCAGGATGTCGTGGCGATCGATCACCTGTTGCAGGGCCTGGGCAAACGCGTCCAACTGCTCGCGCCGGGCAAAACTGAACTGCGCCTGTTGCTGGTAGGGATCGTGCTCGTCGGTGAGGTGGTGGTAGAGCAAACCTTCCTGCAACGGCGCCAGCGGGTAGATGTCCTGCACATTGGCCGCGCCGCCCGGGATGCTGGCAGCGATGAGGTCACGGATGGCGGGGTCCGGTTCGGCCAGGTCCGTCTCGTCGGCCTCAGTGTATTCACTCGCCGCCGCCAAGGCCGCCAGGGTCGGCTGGCCAAACAGTACCTGCACATCGGCGCGCAGCCCGACCTGGCGCATGCGCTGCACCAGTTGCACCGCCAGGAGCGAATGCCCGCCGAGTTCGAAGAAGTGGTCGTGTCGCCCCACCTGCTGCACGTGCAACAGCTCGGTCCATATCGATGCCAATAAGGTTTCCACCCCGGCGTGCGGCGCTTCATAAACGCGAGTGACGAAGGCGTCCTGGGTCGGTGCCGGCAGCGCCCTGCGGTCGAGTTTGCCGTTGGCGGTCAGGGGCAAGGCGTCGAGTTGCATGTAGGCGGCCGGCAGCATGTAGTCGGGCAACGAGGCTTGCAGGTGGCTGCGCAGGGTCTCGATCTGCACGGCTTCGCGCGGGACAAACCAGGCCAGCAATTGCCCCTCGCGTGCCTGCACCACGGCTTCCTGGATCTGCGGGTGGGTGGCCAGGGCGGATTCGATTTCACCGAGCTCGATGCGCACGCCACGGATTTTGACCTGGTCGTCATTGCGGCCCAGATATTCAAGGTGACCTTGCGGCAGCCAGCGCACCAGGTCGCCGGTGCGGTACAGACGGCCATCGCTGAAGGGGTCGTCCAGAAAACGCTCGGCACTGAGGTCGGGGCGATTCAGATAGCCGCGCGCCACGCCCTGGCCACCCACGTACAACTCACCCGCCACCCCGATGGGCACCGGCCGTTGCTGCGCGTCCAGGACGTGCACACAGGCATTGGCGATGGGCGCGCCGATATGCAGCGGCTCGCCCACGTGCATGCGGCCAGAGGTGGCGACCACCGTGGCTTCGGTGGGGCCATAGTTATTGATCACCGCAAAGGACTGCGCCTGGGGGAACGAACGCAGGCGGTCGCCGCCGATCAGCAGCGTGCGCAGGGTCGGGTGTTGCAAGCCCTGGCTAAACGCGTATTCGGCCACCGGCGTGGGCAGGAAGCACAGGTCCAACGGCTGCGCCTGCCACCAACCGAGCAGCGCGTCGATGTCTTCAGCGCCGTCATGGGCGGGCGGCAGGTGCAGCGTGGCGCCCACACACAGCGCCGGCCAGACTTCCCAGGCCATCGCGTCAAACCCAAAACCGGCGACACTGGCCGTGTGGCTGCCGGCGCGCAGGTCGAAGGCCTGGCAATGCCAGTCCACCAGGTTCGACACACTGTGATGCTCGACCATCACCCCCTTGGGCAAGCCGGTGGAGCCGGAGGTGTAGATCACGTAGGCGAGGTTGGAAGGGCTCACCGCGACACGGGGGTTGGTGCCCAGGTGGAAGGTCGGACGGTCGAGCTGGATCACCGGCACATTCAGCGGCGGCAGGCGCTGCAACAGGTCGTGCTGGGTCAGCACCACCACCGGCTCGCTGTCCTGCAGCAAGTAGTTGATGCGTTCGGCGGGATGGGCCGGGTCCACGGGCACGTAGCAGGCGCCAGACTTGAGAATCGCCAGCAAGCCCACCAGCGTGTCCAGCCCGCGCCGCGCCAGGATCACCACGCGGTCGTCCGGCTGTACACCACGCTCCAGCAGTTGATGCGCCAGGGCGTTGGCTTGCTGGTTGAGTTGCGCGTAAGTCAATTGCCGGCCCTGGTACACCGCCGCCACCGCGTCCGGCGTGCGCTCGGCCTGGGCTTCGATGCGCGCGTGCAGGGTTTGCGGGTGCGCGTTGGGTTGGGCGGTGGCATTCCATTGGTGCAACTGGGCTTGTTCGGCGGGCGTTACCAACGAAAAGTCGCGGATTTTCAGCGTGGTGTCTTCCAGCCCCTGCTCCAGCAGCCAGGTGAAGCGCTGCGTCAGCGCAAGCACTTCGTCGTGCTGGAAGTAGGCTTCGTTGTAGACGCAATGCAGGTACGCGGTGTCCTGATAGCGGTTGCTACGCAGGTGGATGGCCAGCGGCAACGGCTCATGGTGGTTGGACACCTTGATCGCACGGGCCTCGGTCGTGCCGTAGCGCAATTCATGGTCGTCCTGCTCGTAGGACACCGACAGGTCGAACAGCTGGCCGCGATCGCTGCGGCGCAGGCCCAGCGCCCGGTTCATCTCACTCAGGGGGAACCGCTGGTGGCGGAAATCCTGCTTGAGCTGGTCGCGCACCCCGCGCACCAAGGCGCTGAACGGCAACTGCTCATCGAACTGCAGGCGCACCGCGCTGACCTGGGTAAACAGCCCGACGGTGGAACGAAAGCGCGCATTCGAACGGTTGAGAATCGGCAGCCCCACGACCCATTCCTGGCGCTGGGCGGTGCGGGTGAAATACACATGCATCGCCGCCAGCAGCACATGAAACGCCGACGCCTGGTAACGGTTGGCCACGTGTTCCATGCGATTGAGCAGCGCGACCGGGAACGCTTGCAGCAGGGTATTGCTCGAGGCCTTGGCGGCGTGCCGTGGCGTCAGCAGTGGCTCCGGCAACTGCTGGTATTTGTCCAGCCAATAGGCGCGGTCGCGGGCATAGCGGGCCGAGGCGTGGTAGTGAGCATCCGCGTCGATGAAGTCGATGTAGGACGGCGCCAATGGCTCCGATTGGCGGCCGTGTCCCAGGTCGGTGTACAGCCGGGCCAGCGACTGCAGCATCTGGCCGAAGCCCCAGCCATCGAGAATCAAGTGGTGGGCCTGGGTGCCGAGGCGGTAGTGATGGGCACCGAGCTTGACCAGGAAGAAGCGGAACAGCGGCGCGCCCCTCATCACAAAGGGCAAGGCCATTTGCGTTTGCATCAGCGCCTGGCTCGCGGCCTGAGGGTCGGGTGCTGCGGACACATCATGCAGCGCCAGCTCCACGGCCAACGTGGCGGCAAAGGTCTGCCGGGGCAAACCGTCGGCATCGCTGTGCAGTTGCGTGCGCAAGGCGTCGTGCTTGGCCACCAGTCCTTCAAGGGCGCGCTGCATCAGGTCGGCATCGATGGCGCCGGCGAAATCCACATAGCCGCCGATGTTGTACAGCGGCGAGTCGCCCACACGCAGTTGGTCGAGCCAGATGTCCTGTTGGGCGGCGGTGAGGGGGAAGCTGGAGGAATGCTTCATAAGATCCTTCTCATGGAGGTCAGGCACTGGCCGCGCAGGGGCGCCCATTACGACGAATGTGCCGGATTGGAGCATGGGGGTGGGGGGCTGTCTGTCACCCGAAACCCGGACATCCAAAGGGTAGGATCAGGCTTGGCTGAGGGATCATTGCTGAAACGATTAAAGCGATGTAGGACATTGGCTATATCTTGCCGATGCCAAGGTGCATTGCCTTCCCTTTAGATAATATTTTTCCGTTATTTATCATCAGGTTAAGCAAATACAGAAACTTCTCAAGGATTTAATTGGTCGGAAATGTCTTTCAGAAACGTCGAATTAATGACGTGGTTTTTATGGCACGTTGTGTCCCTCGTTTCCGCTACATACGTAGGACGAATCCGCTGGCTAAATAAACGCTCGACTACCGCCTCGGGTGCGTGAGCACGGATCGCCCCCCGCAGAGAGCCCAGAGAGACTGTTGACGGTGTTCGACATCAAGGATGAGATGGCTATGAGTGTGACCCGCAATAATGCCGACCCGCAAAGCCCGAATTTCTATGCCGAAATGGGCGAGTTGATTGCCAGCAGTGGCCAATCGGACTTCGCCGCCCACATGCTGCACCTGGTGGACAAGTGGGTGCCGATCCACCTGGTGGACCTGAGCGAATGGACCCTCGACGAGCTGCGCAACCGCGTGCTCGATATCAAGCTGTTGGGCAGTGCCGGCGAGAAGGAGGACCTGCCGCCGCCCCTGCCCCTGAACTCCATGGAAGACCATCCGCTGCTGCGGGACATGCTCGGCATGCAGGACCCGCTGCTGATCCAGCTCAAGGCCAAGGCCAAGAGCCTGTACCCGCGCGGCACCTCGCACCAGTGCAACCTGGTGTCGCGCCAGGGCAACCGGCGGTGCGTGATTTCGTTTTATCGGCCGCCCAACCATCGCGGGTTTTCACTGGCCGAGCTGTCGTTTCTCAAGTGCCTGTCGGACACCCTGCTGCCGCTGATCGAGTGCCACGCCCAGGGCCTGCGCCAGGCGCCGCACACCGAGGTCGAACCGGCCCACACCTTGCTGGAGCAATCCCAATTGCAGCGTGAGTTCTACAAGCGCCTGTCCCTGGGCGACATCACCCTGTCGGCACGCGAGCAAGAGGTGTGCCTTGGCCTGCTGACCGGCGGCACCGTGCCGCAAATGGCCGAAAAGCTCAGCGTGAAAAACAGCTCCATCGAAACCTACCTCAAGCGCGCCGCCGCCAAGTTAGGCGTCAGTGGTCGGCATGGCTTGGCCAAATGGATGATTGGCGCCTGATGCATAAATTGAGCACATTCGCGATGGCATGGATGCTCGGCGGTTGCTCGCTGATCCCGGACTATCAAAGACCCCCGGCCCCCGTGCCGACGCAGTATCCCCAGGCAGGTGTGTACGCAATGGCGCAGTCCGGTACGTCGGACTGGCAGCACCTGTTCCGTGACCCGGCGCTGCAACGCTTGATTGGCGATGCCCTGGTCAATAACCGAGACCTGCGGGTGGCAGCGCTGAACGTCGAGGCGTTCCAGGCGCAGTACCGTATCCAGCGGGCGGACCTGTTCCCGGCGGTGTCCGCCACCGGGGCCGGCCAACGTCGGCGTTTGCCGGGGGATGTGACCGGCACGGGCAAGCCGGCGATTACCTCCAGCTACTCGGCGACCCTGGGGCTCAGTGCCTACGAACTGGATTTGTTCGGCCGCATCCGCAGCCTCAGCGAACAGGCCATGCTCACCTACATGGGCACCGAAGAGGCGCGGCGCAGCGCACAGCTGAGCCTGGTGGCGAACGTTGCCAATGCCTACCTGACCTGGCGCGCCGACCAGGAACTGCTGGCCCTGGCCCACCAGACCCTGGACGCCAACGAGCATAGCCTGCGCCTTACCAGTCGCAGCAAAACCGCCGGCAAAGCCTCGGCGCTGGATGTGGTGCAAGCCCGTACGAGCGTCGAAAGCACCCGCGCCAGCGTGGCCCGCTATGAACGCCAAGTGGCCCAGGACCTCAACAACCTCGCCCTGCTGGTGGGCGGCGCGGTGGATGAACACTTGCCGTCGCGGCCACTGGCTGACGACCTGGTGGCACGCGTGCCCGCCGGCCTGCCCTCGGACTTGCTGCAACGGCGCCCGGACATCCTCCAGGCCGAATACCAACTGCGCGCCGCCAACGCCAACATCGGCGCAGCGCGTGCGGCGTTTTTCCCGTCCGTGAGCCTCACCGCCAACGCCGGCAGCGCCAGCACCGAACTGTCGGGGCTGTTCAAGGGCGGTTCGGGCAGCTGGACCTTCCAGCCGCAGATCAACCTGCCGATCTTCAATGCCGGCAGCCTGCGCGCGAGCCTCGACTACGCCAAGCTGCAAAAAGACATCAGCGTGGCGCAGTACGAAAAATCCATCCAGACCGCCTTCCAGGAAGTCGCCGACGGCCTGGCGGCACGGCAGACCTTTGTCGACCAGCTGCAAGCGCAACGGGATTTTGTCGCGGCCAACCAGCAGTACTACAACCTGGCCGAACACCGCTACCGCAGCGGCGTCGACAGCAACCTCACGTTCCTGGATGCCCAGCGTGCACTGTTCAGCTCGCAGCAGGCGCTGATCGTCGACCGCCTGGCGCAGTTGGTGGCCGAGGTGAAGTTGTATACCGCGCTGGGCGGCGCCTGGGGAGAAGCCCTTGCGGACGCAGGCGGGGTTGTCGCGTTTAACCCTGAGGAATCACCGCCTCCGCCTCGATCTCGATCAACCACTGCGGCAACGACAACCCGCTGACGATAATCCACGAAGACGGCGGCGGGTTGTGCGGGAAGCGCTCGCGCAGCGCCTGCGCGATCGGCTCCTGCTGGTCGCGGGCGGACTCGACGATATACAGCCGCAGCATGATCACATGGGAGAGATCGCCCTCGACCTCGGCCAGGACCTTTTCGATATTGTCCAACGCAGTGGCGGTTTGCTCGGCAATGCCAGGGCCGACGGTGCGCTCGTCTGCATCCACGCCCACCTGGCCGGAGAGCAGGATGCGCCGGCCTTGCGGGACTTCAAGGGCCTGGCTGAAGCCGTATTGCAGGGAGTTGAATACCGTTGCGGGATTGATGACTTTTCGCTGCATGACGCTTCCTTGTTGTCTGTAGGAAAACAAGGCTAACCCATTGGGTGGGGGCAATCCGGTGATTCAATATCTGGCAACATTTCAACCCATGCATGCTCAGCAATCACCGGACTGTTCTTACATAACTTTCGGGTTGCGTCCGATGAACCTCGCCCCTAACCTTCGCGTGTCGCTGCAAATTCAGCGAATGGGTGTGGTAGCCCAGTTCTTTCATAGACCCCAAAACGCTCAAGGGCGTTTTTTTGTGCGGGCTGCTTTGTGGCGGCTGTGCATGGGAGGCTTCGGCCTGCCGGGCTTCTATGACCGGTCTACCACCCCGTGTACAGACGCCTCCTTACTTCGCGTGGTAGCGAAGTTGTTGGTCGATGAGGCGCTGAACCGGGAATGCCCGGTGGCCTGATCAAACACGTAACTCCATCAGACAACGCAATCCCCTGTGGGAGCCGGGCTTGCCCGCGATAGCGGTGTATCAGTCACAGCAACGCCACCTGACACTCCGCTATCGCAGGCAAGCCAGCTCCCACACTTGGGCGTCATCGCTTACCAACTCCCCATCGCCAGACTAAACGGCGAAAACTCCGCGAACTGCCACCGCAACGCCAACGTATCAGTTACAGCAACGCCACCCGACACTCCGCTATCGCAGGCAAGCCAGCTCCCACACTTGGGCGTCGTCGCCTACCAACTCCCCATCGCCAGACTAAACGGCGAAAACTCCGCGAACTGCCACCGCAACGCCAATGCCGCCGGGCGGCGCACCACCTGTTCCACCGTCACCGTCCACAGCCGTTGCGCCCCCTCGAACAGCGCCACTTCCGGGCCGTCGAGGATCAACGTGGTACGCCCGGCCACTTGCAACACATCCCCCGATTCAAAGTCGATGAACAACAGCCCGGCCACCGGGTTGGCTTGCAGGTTGCCCAGGGTGGCAAAAAACAGGTTACCGGCAAAGTCGGGGATGGTCAGTATGTTGCCCTCGACCCGCACAAAACCCGTGTTGCCACCTCTATGAGAAACGTCCACCGAGCGTTGAGCGTCCACCTCGACGTAGCTGGCGACGAACAGCGTGTCGGCGTTGCGGATCAGGGTCTGGGCGGCAGCGTCCAGGTCGTTGGAGCGCTCGACCGCCGTGCCGGGTTTACGAGCAATGCCATCGACCGGGCGCAGTTGGATGTACTTGGGGCAATTGCCGAAGGTGTGTACCACGTCGACCGAAAAGCCATCGTGATCGAGTGCACCCACACGGCCGTTCATGCGATTGCGACGCCGGGTGTTGAGGTCGATGCCCAACAGGCCGACAGCTGCCCCCTCTTGCAGGGCGTTGCGGGCCGGGTCGGTCGCGGACGGCAGGCTGTCGATCTGCAGGGTCTGTGGGTCCGGCGAGTGGGCGAAACCGGGGGCGCCTTCGATCATAGTCGCCCAAGGGATGCCACGCTCGTCCACCGCACCCAGTATCAGGTAAGGCAGCAAGGGGTAGAAATCCCGGTGCTGTTCCGGCAGGTGATCGCGTATTACCTTCGGCCCGACCACGGCCATGCGGTCGGCCACGCCCACCGCCTCTTGTATGTGCCGTTCGCCGGCATGCCAGGGAGATTGTTCATTCAGGTTCATGGCAAGCACCTCAGGTTGGATGTGTCGATGCTGCGCCCTGCCAGTCGGCGTGAGAATCACCACGCCAGGCAATCCACTATTACGCCAGCTGAAATGCCGGGTGTTCGCGCAGCACCATTACGCAGTGGTCGACAAAGCTGCGCACGCGCATCGGTGCGTTGCGACCTTCGCGGTACACCACCTGCACTGGCAGTGGCGGCAGCTCAAAATCGGGCAATACGCGATGCAGTTGCCCGCTCAGCAGGTGTTCGTGCACCGGATAACTCAAGCAGCGAATCAACCCCGCGCCCTGCACCGCCGCATTGATCGCACCCTGTACCGTGGCGCAGCCCAGGCGGGCGCGGGCCTTGAGTTGATAGCCCTGGAAATCCCAATGCACCTGATCGGCGCTGGCGATCAGCCGGTGCTGCTTGAGATCGTTCGGGTGTTGGGGCTCGCCGTGAACAGCCAGATAGGCAGGGCTGGCACAGACGATATGCCGCACCTGCCCCAGCGGCCGGGCGATCAATGACGAGTCGGGCAGTTCACCGACGAGGATGGCGACGTCGAGCCCTTCTTCGTGCAGGTTCGGGTAATAGTCGTGGTAGCTGACGACCAGGTTCACCTCGGGATAGCGGTCCAAGTAGTCGGCCAGGACCGGCGCCATCACATAACGGCTGAACAGGAACGGCAAAAACACCCGCAGATTGCCCTGGGCCTGCACATGCAGCCCCTTGGCCGAGGCTTCAGCGGCGTCCACCGCAGCGAGCAGGCGCACGCAGTCCGCCAGGTAGGCGCTGCCGGCGTCGGTAAGGCTCACGCCACGCGTGCTGCGCGCCAGCAGCGGCACGCGCAAACGCGCCTCCAGGCGGGCGATCGCGCGTACCAGGGTCGGGCCGGAGACCTGTGCGTCACGCGCCGCCGACGCCAGGCTCGGCTGCCCGGCCAGCGCGGCGAACAACTGCATGTCGCGATAGCGTTCCATCAGCTGCGCCGTTTCATCGCCGGGTTCAGGGCAGCGTCCTGGCCCAGGCGATGGGTGAGGAAGTCGACAAAGGTGTTGATCTTGGCCGGCACCCGGCTGCTTTTCTGGAACACCACCTGGATCGGCAGCGGCGCCGCCTCATAGTCTTCGAGGACAATCTCCAGCTCTCCCGCCGCCACCGCTGTGGCGACCTGATAGGACAACACCCGCGTCATGCCCCAGCCCAAGCGCGCCAGGTTGATGGCGGCGTTGTTTGCCGTGACGACCAGGCGCGGCTCGATGGACACGGTCAACGTTTGGGCGCCGTCGACGAACTCCCAGCCACTCACCAACTGGCTGGACGACGACGTGGCAATCTTGGCCTCGCGCAATTGCGACGGATGCCCAGGCCGGCCATGTTGGTCGAGATAGGCTGGCGACGCACACACCACCCGGCGCACTTCGCCGACCTTGATCGCCTGCTGCCCCGGCTCGTGCAGATGGCCGATTCGCACCGCCACATCCACCCCCTCGTCGGTCATGTTGACCACGCGGTCGACCAGCAAGGCGTTGATGTTCACCAACGGAAAGCGGTCCAGGTATTCCCCCAGTACCGGCGCCACATACAACTCGCCGAACAGTACCGGCGCAGTCACGGTCAGGTGACCACAAGGAATGGAATAACTGCCTGCCGCCGCTTCCTCGGCCTCATCGAGCTCGGCCAGGATGCGCCGACAATCTTCCAGGTAACGCTGGCCGGCTTCGGTCAAGTGCAGGCTGCGGGTGGTGCGCGCCAGCAGCTGAGTGCCGATGCGTTCCTCCATGGCGGCGATGGCCCGCGTCACACTGGGTGGCGAGGTTTTCAGGCGACGCGCGGCGGCGGCGAAGCCCTCCTCCTCGGCCACCGCCAGGAACACCTGCATTTCATGAAATCGGTCCATCGGCACGCCTCTAAAAAGTTATTGCGACTGCAAGCCCACCGCCGTGCGCGGCATGCCCACGAACCCCGGCAACGCCTCGATGCTAGCGAGCCAGGCGCGCACCTGAGGGTAGTCGGCCAGCGACACATTGCCTTCTGGCGCATGGGCGATGTAGGTGTAGAAGGCCACATCGGCAATGGTCGGCTGCTCACTGGCCAGGAAGCGGCTTTGGCCCAGCTGCGTTTCCATCAGTTTCAGCAACGCGTGGGACCGGCTGATTGCGGCGGCGGTGTCCACCTGGGCACCAAACACCAGGGCAAGGCGTGCGGTCGCGGGTCCTGCGTGGAGTTGCCCGGCGGCGGCCGAGAGCCAACGCTGCACACGGGCCTGGCCCACCGGGTCGCTCGGCAGCCACAGGCCTTTGCCGTAGGTGTTCGCCAGGTAGACCAGGATCGCATTGGAGTCCGCCAGTACCACACCGTTGTCATCGATGGCTGGCACCTGGCCGAAAGGGTTGATGGCAGCAATGAACTCGGGCGCTTTGTGGGCGGCTTGCTTGAGGTCCACCAACACATAGTCCGTGGGCAGGCCCAACAGAGACAGCATCAGCTCGACCCGATGGGAGTGGCCGGACAACGGGAAACCGTAGAGTTTGATCATGAAAGGCTCCAAAAAAGGGGTTATCGACCCCCCGCATGTTCCACCGCTGCCGCGACCGTTGGAATCACCAGGATTTACAATCCAGCATTTCATCCGGCGAAACAATCACTCACTGGGACACAATCAAAAAACTCGCCATCTGAGCTTGTTCCCTGTGGGAGCTGGCTTGCCTGTGATAGCGGTCTCAGGCGAAAAAAATGCCAGCAGTCCCGCCGCCTTCGCAGCCTCGCCGGGGCTCGACAGCTCCCACAGTTGATCGTCGTCGTGGCGCCTCAACGCTCTACGAGGCGATCCCGCAGGAATCGATGGCTACTGGAAAACAACCGCCGATAGGTCAGCAACACCGCCCCTACCGTGCCCAGCGCCGACGACGCGGCAATCAGAAACATGATCACGATCTGATACCGCACCGCATCCTCCGGGCTTTCCCCCGCCAGCACTTGCCCGGTCATCATGCCGGGCAGGCTGACGATGCCCACCACAGTCATTTGGTTCAGCGTCGGGATCATTCCCGCGCGCACCGCCTGGCGGATGGCCTCCTGCGCCGCTTCCCAACGGGAGCCGCCGAGGGCCAGGATCATCTCGATGGTGTTGCGCCCCGAGGTCAGTTCCTGGGTCATGCGCTCGATCCCCAGGGACACGCCGGTCAGGGTGTTGCCGAGGATCATCCCCAGGATCGGAATCGCGTACTGCGGCTCGTACCACGGGTGGATTCGGATCACTGCAAACAAACCCACGGCCGTGACCAGCCATGAACTGCCCCACACCGACAGGATGCTGTCAGCGCGCTGCCCGCGATAAGTCCGTCGCCCACGCCCCGCTGCCGACAGGCCGGCGATCAGGGTCATCGCACACATCAGCGGCAGCACCACGTACCAGTAGGCGAACTCGAACACCCAGCCCAGCAGGTAACCGATGGCCAACAGTTGCACCACGGTGCGCACCGCCGCCCACAGCAACTGGCGGCCCAAACCCAGGCGCAGCAGCAGCGAGAGTGCACCATTGATAAGGATCAGCGACGCGGCGATGCCCATGTCGAGCGCGGTGAGGTTCTGATAATTCATGGCTGGGGCACTCCGCTCAACACACCGGCACTCATCTGCAAATGGATGTCACTCATGCGTCGCGCCTGGTCCAGGTCGTGGGAGACCCAGATACAGGCGCGGGACGGATCCCCGGCAAACCAGGCGTCGATCAGCGCTTCCACTTCGCGGGATGAGGTGGGGTCGAGGGCGGCGGTGGGCTCGTCCAGCAACAGCACTTCGGGATTGAGTTGCAGAGTGCGGATCAACGAAACCACCTGGGATTCGCCGCCCGACAGGTCGGCGGCGCGCTTGGCCAAAAAGTCCGGTGCCTTGCCGGCATGCCCCAGCAGTGTGGTGACGGTCGCCAGGTCGAAGCGGCGCTTGCGTGAGGTCTTGAGGCTGAAGGGAAAGCGCAGGTTGTCTTCCACCGAGCCTTCGAGCAGCGCCGGGCGTTGCGACAGGTAGCTGATGTGGCAGCGGTAGTGGGGAATCTGTGCGTTGCCGATCGGCTGGTTGTTCCACAGGATCTGCCCGGACGTGGGTGCATCCAGCAGCGCCAGCGCGCGCAGGAACACACTTTTGCCGGAGCCGGACGCACCGGTGATCGAAACGCGGTCGCCTGGTTGCAAAGTGAAATCGGTGGGCTGGAGTAAGGCCACGTGGCGGCGCTCGTCCATGCGCGTGAGGGCGCGGGCTTCGATTAATGCGGTGTCGGTCATGAACTCATTACTCGCTTGAACGGCTTGCAATCAAAAACTTCACTGCCTATATTCCTTGCCTGGCGCTCTCTACGCCACCTTCCGCGGAAAGGGCTGCGCCCAAGACACTGCAACACCCTCATTCTCTACGACTCCCAACCTTAAAGCGGAAAAGGTTTGTGCAAGGAGATCGTATGTCCCGACACGTCAACACCGATGGCCGCCTCAACCTCACGCAGCAGCGCAAGCGCGCCAAGGAATTGCTGCCACACCTGAAAAGCCAAGACCCGAATGCGACCCTGTCCCAGGCGCAATGGGCGATCGCCAAGCAGTTGGGGTTCCGCAGTTGGCCGAGGCTCAAGGCCCATGTCGATGCCATCGACTTCGCCGCCCACCACCCCGACTTCGCCGCCAGCGACGAACCCCGCACCACCCATTGGCGTTGCGGCAATGACATTGCCCACAGCCTGCAGATCGCCGGGTTCAAGGGCGACTTCAAAATGCTCACCGACCCACTGTGCATGGGGCCGGTTCGTGATGTGCCCAGCGAAGCATTCCGCGCCATGCGCAGTACGTTTATCAGCCAGGCTTTCGCCCTGGACAAAACCCAAGCAGCGCGCCGCGTCGCTGATGAATATGACCAGCTCGACGCCTTGGCCAACGCCGATCATAGCGTGCTGTGGTGCGAAGCGGATGCCTACGACCAACTGTTCCTGATTCGTGCACTCGCCAGTCTTGAGCAGGCGCCGCGCAAACTGGAGCTGATCGAGGTGGACCGCGTGCCCGGTGTCGAGCGCTTTATCGGGATCGGCCAATTGGCCCCCGATGTACTGGCCTGGCTCTGGCCGCAGCGACGACGGCTCGGTGACGACGCGGTGCATTTGGCCAAACGCGCCTGGGCGGCGTACTGCTCCCCCTCTCCCGAACGCCTGGCGGAACTGGCCCACGGCACCCATTCGGCATTGCCCTTGCTGGCACCTGCGCTGTTGCGCCAATTGCAGGAATTACCGGGCGTGCGCGATGGCTTGTCGCTCACCGAGCGCCTGTCACTGAGCTACATCGCCGAAGCCGGACCGGTGCCGTTTGGCCGGGTGTTTGCTGAGTTAATGGGCAAGCGCGAACCGCTGCCGTTCCTGGGAGACATGATGTTTCATGCGCTGTTGCGGCCGCTACTCGATGGCGACACCCCTTTACTGACGGCCACCGAGACGCACCTGGAATGGCCGCGCCAGGTGCTGGCCTTGACTGCGCTGGGGCAAACCGTGCTGAAGGGTCACGCCAACTGGCTGGATCACGCCGGCCATGTGCGATGGGTGGGTGGGGTTTGCCTGCGACCTCGCCAACCCCATTGGGCGATTGATGAAAACATCATGCCTTTATGGCGACCGTGATTAAGCTAACGTGCTGCCCATTCAACCCTCACTTGCGAGACTGCCCATGCGCAACCTGATCTTCGCCAGCCTGCTTCTGCTGGCGGGCTGCCAACATACGCCGCCGGCCAACGACCAACTCGACGCCGTGCTCTGGACCCAAACCTCCATCGAGCATGAGTTGATCTACCGTCAGCTCTTCGCCAATGCCACCCGTCAACTCGACGTGGCGTTGGCTGATCCGACCTGGGACGCCCTGCCCTTCCCCCCGCGCGACCTCAAAGGGTTGCCGCCGGCGGTCGTGGTCGATATCGACGAAACCCTGCTGGACAACGTGCCGCTCAACGCCCGCGATGTGGTCAACAACCAGGTCTATTCCTACGATCGCTGGAACACCTGGGTCGACCAGGCCAGGGCCGAGGCTTTGCCCGGTGCGGTTGCCTTCCTGCAAGCGGCGCAGCAAAAAGGTATCAAGGTTTACTACCTCACCAACCGCGAACACAACCAGGTCGCGGCCACCGCGAAGAACTTGCGCCTGCGGGGTTTCCCGGTTGAAAGCGCAGAACAAGTGCTCGCCGCCAGTACCCCCACCGGCCACTGCGAAAGTGCCGGCTACGGCAAGAACTGCCGCCGCCAATGGGTCGCCAGCCATGCCCGTGTATTGCTGATGGCCGGGGACTCCCTGGGGGACTTCGTGCAGGCCGAACACAACACCCTCGCGGATCAACGCAAGGCGGTGCAGCCTTATATGAATTGGCTCGGGCAGCGCTGGTTCTTGCTGCCCAACCCGACGTACGGAAACTGGTACAGCGCGCCGTATGGGGATGATGAGACGTTGCCGTTTGAGCAAAAGCGCCAGCTCAAGCAGCAGGCGTTGCAGTTGCAAGAGTAGCCCGCGCGGCTGAACGGGCCTGGGATGCCGCCGTATACCGATTCACCGGCACCGGCAGCCCCAGGTGCCCGCGCAACGTACTGTGGCTGTACTCACTGCGAAACAAGCCCCGCGCCCGCAATAGCGGCAACACCTGGTCAGTAAACCGCGCAAAATCCTCCGGTGCGCCCACATGGATGTTGAACCCATCCACCGCGCCCTCCACAAACCAGCGCTCAATCTCATCCGCCACGGTCTTGGGCGAGCCGACAAAGCTGGAAAACGGCTTGGCAAAGCGCAACGCCGCCTGACGCAAGGTCAACCCCTGCTCACGGGCTACGTGCTTGATGTTCTCCGCATGCCCGCGATAGCCATTGCTACCCAGGTCGCCCAACTCAGGAAATGGCTCATCCAGCGCGTACTGGCTGAAGTCGTGGTAGTTGAACGGCCGCCCCAATTGCACCAGCGCCTTGTCCAGGTCCAGCTCGCCATTGCGCTCGCGGTCGATGGCCTGGGCCTGCTCGTCGGTGTCGGCAATGATCGGCGAGATGCCGGGCAGGATGGTCACGTGATCGGGGTTGCGCCCGGCGGCGGCCGTGCGTTGCTTGATGTCGCGGTAGTACGCCTGGGCGTCTTCGAAATTACCCACGCCGGCAAAAATCCCCTCGGCATAGTTCGCCGCCAGGTTGCGCCCGGACTCGGAAATCCCCGCCTGGAAAATCACCGGTTGGCCCTGGGCCGAACGTGAAATATTCAGCGGCCCGGTGACGGAGAAAAACTCGCCATGATGGTCGAGACGGTGTTGGCGCTGCGGGTCGAGGAACACCTTGTTTTGCTTGTCACGCACAAAGGCATCGTCCTCATAGGAATCCCACAGCCCCTGCACCACTTCCAGGTGCTCGGCCGCCCGGCGATAGCGCTCGGTGTGGTCGATGTGCTGTTCACGGCCGAAGTTGCCGGCAGCGCCTTCCAGGCCGGTGGTCACCACGTTCCACCCAGCGCGACCGCCGCTGATGTGGTCCAGGGACGCAAACTGCCGCGCGACGTTAAAGGGTTCGGTGTAGGACGTGGTCAGCGTTGCCACCAGGCCGATTTTCGAGGTGGCGCCGGCGATGGCCGAGAGCAGCGTCAACGGCTCCAGGCGGTTAAGGAAGTGGGGCGCGGAGTCCGGTGTGATGTAGGGGCTGTCGACGATGAACACCAGGTCGAACTTGGCCGCTTCCGCCTGCCGGGCCTGGGCGCGGTACCAGTCGATATCCACACTCGCATCGCCGGGGATCTGCGGGTGCAGCCATTCGTTTTGTGCGGTGCCGACACCGGTAAGAATGGCGCCGAACTTGAGTTGTCGGGATGAGGCGGGCATCAAGGTATTCCTCCGTGGATGGCAGCGGTGCTGGCCTGTGTAGATCGACCTTAATGCCCGCGAGCGGGGCTTGTGAAAGGCTTTGTAGATCTATGCTAATTATTAAAAATACTGATTTAAATAAAGACAAAACATCCGCAACTGACATAACCGCGCACAGGCCGTCGAAGCGGCCTTGGACACGGTCACGGCAAAACAAGGAGAATGGCGGCCTTTCAAACTCAACGCGCTGACATCAGGTTCTTCCCTCGATCCCAATCTGATTCAAGCCACAAGGTCATATGGATATGAAACGGGTACTTATCGCTGGGCTCGGCCTGTTATCGCTGGCCCAGCCCTCACTGTCCTTTGCGGATAACCTCAACGGGAAAACCCTCTTTACCCAACGGTGTGCGATGTGCCACGGCGCCGATATCAAAGGCACAGGCCCTTTGGCCAATAAGAGCAATCCTCCCACCCCCGACCTGACCACCGCTGCGTTCAAAAAACGCCTGAGTGATTATCCAGGCGTTATTGTTTCGTCGATCATCCTTCGCCCCAATGGCGACTTGATCCCGAGGACCTTGCGAGAGAACGGCGTAAAGCTGGCGCCGTTCGCTTGGAGGGTTAACGACTTCCGCGATTTGAACCAATACATGAGCGGTGTGATTGCAAAGAGCCGATGAGCCTCACACTGCTCTTGCAGCGATCGCCTCCACTTCAACCAACGCGCCGGGCAATGGCAACGCCACCACCTGCAGCGCGGTACGTGCCGGTTTGTTCGGCTGCTCCAGCGTGCCAAAAAACTGCGTGTAGCCCGCCTGCAAGCCGGCGAAATCCAGCTTGCCACCGGTCTCTTCGGCGCCCACCAGGAATACGCGCAACTGCACGATATCCCCAAGGTCCAGGTCCTGCTGGCGCAGGATCTTGCGGATCTTGTTGAACACCGACACCGTCTGGATTTCCGTATTGCCATAGGCCGCCGGCGTCCCCGCCGGGGCATTGGCATCGTGCAGGTCGGGCAAGGTGCCGCTGACGAAGATCAGGCTGGCAGACGCCGGCACTGTCACGGTCTGCGAAATCGGGAAATCGCCGACGCTGGTGCGTTGAATGCTGTCGCTCATGATGACGCTCCTTAGGAGGCGGCCAGTGCCGCGCTGTGTCGTTGTTGGGTTACCCGTTCGGCCAGTTGCCCGACCACATGGCGCGCCGAGTTGGCCGCCGATTCCTGCCAGATGCCCACGCCGCTTTGCACCAGGCCGTCGCCGGCGAAGTACACCCGGCCATGCCCGGCTTCGAGCAAGGCGCTGGCGTCGGCCGGGAAGTGTTCACGTTGCAGCCACGGGCCTTCGCTGTAGGGGATCTGTTCCCAGGACACCGCCAGCGGGTTGCGCAGGTGTTTGGAATAGCCCGGATGCAACAGCTCAACCGCCTCCTTGGAGGTGGCGTACTGCTTGTCGAACGGTTGCGCGCCAAAGACGTCAGCGCCCTCCCCCGTCACGTAACCCGCCACCAGCAAGCCTTCGCGGGTGTTGAGGTCGTTGCTCGGGTACCACACCAGGCGCGCCGGGTGCTCGATCCACGACAGGCCGCCGTAGGTGCGGTAGTCGGTTTCCCAGAACCGAGGCGACTGCCACGCGACTTTGGTGGCCTGGTCGCTGCGGGTGCTGAGCAGGGCGGCCTTGATCGGGTCGCTGAAATCGGTGTCGAGTTGGGCCAGCAGCGGTAGCGGCAATGTCGAGATCAGATAATCGGCGCGTACCACCTGCTCGCGGCCGCTGAGTGTGTCGTGATAGGTCACCGCCACGCCGTCTTCCAACTGGCGGATCTGCCGCACCTGGGCACCCAGTTGCACATGGCGCCTGACGCGCTGGTAGAAAGCATCGGTGATGCGGTCCATGCCGCCGACCGGCTGGAACATGGTCGCGGAGAACTCGGGGAATTCGGTGTGCAGCAGCGCGCCCCACAGTTCCGGGTGCAGCAATTGGTCCAGCGCCAACGGACGGCGGCTGGCGGGCAATGCGCCGGGATGGGCAGGCGACTCCAGGTGCCCCGAACGCAGCGTGCCCTCGAAGGCCAATGCTTGGGACAAATCGCCATACACCTGCAGGAACGCCAGCAGCCGTGTGCGTTCTTCAGCGCTCAACACATCATCGAGGGCATCGCGCTGCACGGCTTTGGCCAGCAAGCCGGAGAGGTGCCCGCGCGCATCGTTGATCGCCTGGCCGACGGTGAACGCCGGCTTGCTCACATCCGGCCGCACCTGGGCGCCATGGCTGCTGTTGACCAGCACCTCCAGTGGCACGCCCAACTCGCTGCAATAGTCGAGAATGGTGCGATGCTGGCTGGGAATCCGCGCCGGCCCGGCATTGAAGTAATGCCCGGGGTCGAACGCGGCGGTTTGCGTGCGGCCGTCCTTGTAGTCCACCCGGTCGCCGTTGCGGATTGTCCAGGTACGGCCGCCCGCCCGTTCACGGGCTTCCAGCACTTGCACGTCGAACCCGGCGCGGGTCAGCTCCAGCGCAGTGACCAACCCCGCGATCCCGGCCCCCAGGACCAGCACGCGAGTGCCCTGCCCCAGGCCGCTCTTGAGTTTCAGCGGTTGCGGGCGCCTGTGTGACGACGGCCCCAGGCCCAATGCCGCCAGCGCATCCTTGACTGCCTGCTCGCCGCCCACCGCAGCGATGCTCGACAGCGCTTCACGTCGTGTCAGTCCCATGTTCGATGCTCCTTAATCCGGTAGGCCCGGAGGGTTGATCAACGACTGGTCGACGCGCTCGATATCCAGGCCCCAGCGTTGCAGCACCTGTTCGTATTGGCCGCCGGCAATCGCGCCTTCCAGGGCGGTGTGGATCGGCTTGACCAGGCCATTGTCCTTGCGCGTGGTCACCGCGATGTCGGCTTTCAAAGGCCAGCCCCCATTCACCGTGCCGACGCGCTTGATACCGCCGGTGATTGCCGCCGAATAGGCGTACACCGAGTTGGGCCCGAACAGGGCGTCGCTGCGCCCGGACTGCACGGCCAACTGGGCGGCCGCCTGGTCGTCGAAGTACTGCAACAGCGCGGGCTTGAGGCCGGCTTTTTCGTTGGCGTCATTCCAGGCCAGCAGGACTTTTTCCTGGTTGGTGCCGGAACCGACGATGATCTTCAGCCCGGCGATGTCCGCCGCCTCCTTGATCGCGCTGATCTTGCTGGTGCTCTTCACATAGAACCCGAGCACGTCCTGGCGATAAGTCGCGAAGTCGAAACGCTTCTTGCGCGCCTCGGTCACCGTGACGTTGCTGATCACCGCGTCGTACTTGCCCGAACTGACGCCCAGGGGCCAGTCCTCCCAACTGGTCTGCACCACGTTGAGTTGCAAGCCCAAACTATCAGCAACAAGCTGCGCCGTGTCGGCCTCGCTGCCGATGGTGGTTTTGTCGTCGTTGGCCAGCAGCGCCAGGGGTGGCCCGGCCACGCCGGACACGGCCACGGTGAATTTCCCCGGCTGGGCGAACTTGAAGCCTGGCGGGATCTGCGCGATGGCCGCCTCGTTGCGCGGTACATGGATGCGCACGCGGTCGGGGCTGAGGTCGACCTGTTGCACGGCAAACGCGGTTTGCGCGGTGCTGACGGCAAGCGCCAGCAAGGCTGCGCGGGTAGTCGCGATAAACATGGGCAGTCACTCCTTGAACTAAAGCACCTTGCCGAGAAAGGCTTTGGTGCGGGGATGTCGGGGTTGGCGGAAAATCTGTTCGGGCGGGCCTTCTTCGATCAACTGACCGTCGCAGAGGAACACCACGTGGTCGGCCACCTCACGGGCAAAGCCGATCTCATGGGTGACGATCACCAGGGTCACGCCCAGTTGGGTCAGGCCCTTGATCACGTCGAGCACTTCGCCCACCAGCTCCGGGTCTAGGGCCGAGGTGGGCTCATCGAAGAGCAGCACTTTGGGGTCCAGCGCCAGGGCGCGGGCAATGGCGACGCGCTGTTGCTGGCCGCCGGAGAGCTGGCGCGGGTAGGCATCGACCTTGTCCGCCAGACCGACTTTGTCCAGCAGCTCGGCCGCCTTGGCTTGGGCGTCAGCCTTGCTCCAGCGTTTATGGGCCAGGGGTGCTTCGGCGACGTTTTCCCAGGCAGTCAGGTGCGGGAACAGGTTGAAGTTCTGGAACACAAAGCCCACGTCGATACGGCGCTTGAGAATCTCGCGCTCTTTCAGTTCGTAGAGCAGGTCGCCCTTGCGGCGGTAGCCGACGTATTCACCGTCGATGGTGATATGCCCGCTGTCGATTTTCTCCAGGTGATTGATGGTGCGCAGCAAAGTGGACTTGCCCGAGCCGGAAGGCCCGAGGATCACCGTGACCTTGCCCGGATCGATCGTCAGATCAATGTCCTTGAGCACCTGCTGGTTGCCAAAGCGCTTGCCCACGCCCTGGATCTGAATGCGCCCGGCGCGTGCTTCAGCCATGGGTTTTCTCCTTCAACCAACCGCGTAGGCGTTGCAACGGCGTGGGCGGCAGCACCCGCGCGGTGCCGCGCGCAAAGTGGCGTTCGACGTAGTACTGCGCGCTGGTGAGCACGGTGGTGATGATCAGGTACCAGACCGTGGCGACGATCAGCAGCGGGATCACCGCCTGGGTGCGGTTGTAGATGACCTGCACGGTGTAGAACAGCTCGGGCAGGGCCAGCACGTAGACGATGGACGTGCCCTTGACCAGGCCGATGATTTCGTTGAACCCCGATGGCAGGATCGAACGCAGCGCTTGCGGCAGGATGATCCGAAAGATGCGTCGCGAGGCCGGCAGACCGAGGGCCGCCGCCGCTTCATGCTGGCCGGCGTCGACACCGATGAGGCCGCCGCGAATGATCTCCGCCGCGTACGCCGCCTGCATCAGGCTCAAGCCCAGCACGGCCACGGTGAACTGGCTGAGCACATCCACGGTGGACCACTCGGCAAACACCACTGAGGTGAACGGCACGCCGAGCACAATGTGGTCATACAGGTAGGCAAAGTTGTACAGGATGATCAACACCAGCAACGCCGGCATCGAGCGGAAAAACCAGATATAGCCCCAGGCCAACGCCGCCAGCAGCGGCGAGCCCGACAGCCGCGCCAACGCCAGTGCGGTGCCAAGGATGATGCTGAACACCGTGCTCAGCAGGGTCAGCAACAGCGTCTGTCCCAGGCCGCGCAACACCGATGGCGAGAAAAACCACTGGCCGAATACCCCCCACTCCCAGCGCGGGTTGGTGGCCAGGGAATGCACGATGCCAAGCAGCACCAGCGCGGCGAAAATCGACCCGGCCCAGCGCCAGGGATGCCGCGCGGGCACCACCTGCAGGGCCTTGATCGGCGTGGAGACACGGGCCTGGCGCACCGGGGCGGGCTGTTCAATCAGGTCATAGGATTTGGCGACAATGGGCATGGTGTATTCCTCGGCCTCAGAAGGCATAGGTCAAGCGGGTGTAGTAGTACCCGCCGGTAAAACCGTAGGGCGAATAGACGCCGTAGCTGCTGACCATGGTGCTGCTCGGTACCCCTTGTTTCTTGGGGTAAATGTCGAACAGGTTCTTGGCGCCGACGGCGATGTTCAGGTCTTTGGTGAGGTTGTAGCCAAGGTCGAGATCGGTGATCCACTTGGCGCTGTAGATGCGGTCCAGGTCGCGATTGGCCGATGAATTCACTTCCTTGTAGGAGCCGTAGCGCGTCAGGGCCAGGTTGAGGTTGAAGCGATCGATGCTCCAGTCGCCGCCCAGGATCAGCTTGGTGTTGGGCTGCACGCCGGTGATCAGGTTGCGCGCCTCGCGGTTCATCAGCTCGTAGGAGGTGCCGAGGATGTTGGTCGACTCCTTGTAATTGAGGATTTTGGTCTGGTTCCAGTTGAACGCGGCGGTCCACTTCAGCGAGCCGTACTGGCCGAGGTCCTGGTTGTAGTTGCTGACCAGGTCGAGGCCCTTGGTGCGGGTGTCGGCGCCGTTGATGAAGTACTGGCCGCCGGAGGTGGAGTTGATGCCGTTGTTCTGCAATACCTGGGTGATCTCGGGACCGAGCAAAGTGCCCGTGAGGGTGATGCGGTCACGCAGGTTGATCACGTAGGCGTCGGCGGTGAAGCTCAGGCGGTCGGTGGGCGTAAGGGTGAAACCGAGGCTGAAGTTGGTCGAGCGCTCCGGCTTCAACTGCTGGGCACCCAGGGCTTGGGCCGCGGCGGAACCCACGGGCAACACGCCGTAGTTGATCGACTGGTACACGCCGTCCACCACGCCATAGGTGGTGGAGCGTGCGCTGAACAGGCTGTTGGCCAGGGACGGCGCTCGGAAACCGTTGCTGACAGTGGCGCGCACGGCGAACTGCGGGGTGAAGTCATAGCGGGTGGTCAGCTTGCCGCTGCGCGTGGCGCCGACGCCCTGGTTGTAGTGCTCGTAGCGAAACGCAGTGCCGACGTACCAGTCCGGCACCGGGTTGAAGCCCACGTCGACGTAACTGGCCAGGCTGTTGCGCGAGGCGCTGCTTTCTTCATCCGGCGAAATGCCGTTGGTGACCTGCGCGCCCGACGACGCGCAATTCCCCGGTGCCACGCAGTAGCCGCCGTTGGCATAGGACTCATAGTCACCGGCCTGCACCTCATAAGTGTCGCGCCGATGCTCGAAGCCGACGCTCAGGTCCAAGGGTTTTTGCAGACCGATATCGAAGCCGCGCTTGAAATCGAGGTTGGTGGTCAGTTCGGTGGAAATCCACGTACCGGAAGTAAAGTGATTCGGCGTGGCCTCGCCCAACGACGGGTTCTGGTTATGGGTGGTGCCCTGCTCCGCGTCGTTGCGCCCGTAGGTGGTGGAGAAGTCCCAATCCCACTCGCCAACGGTGCCCTTGCCACCGAATGCGGCCTGGAAATCGTCCTCGTCGATAAACCACGTAGGCGTGTAGCCGCCTGGGTAACCGTTCGGGCCGGTGGTGATGGTGTTGGTGATGGTCGGCAGGCGGAAGTTCTGCCCCTGCTCGGCCTTGCGATGTGAGTAGGTGGTGAAGGAGTACAGGCTGAAGCTGTCATCGATCGGCAGCTCGGCGTTGTAGCCCAGGGTCAGCAGGTTGGTCTTGGGTGTGCCGTAGCCACCATAAGTCGACCGCCCGGCTTGCTCGTAGGCTTGCGCGTAGCTGTAGCCATTGGCGCTGGCCTTGTTGTCGTCATTCTGGCTGCGGGCGTCCAGGGCCAGTTGGACAATGCCGCCGTTGCCGATCTCGAAACCCTTGTTGAGGCTTTGCTGCACGGTCTGTTTCTTGCCGTCATAACCCTGGCCGACGTTGGTCACCGAGGTGCCGCTGGTGTCGGCCTTGAGGATCACGTTAATCACCCCCGCGATGGCGTCGGAACCGTATTGGGCGGCGGCGCCGTCGCGCAGGACTTCCACGTGGTCGATGGCACTGATGGGGATCAGGTCAAGGTCGGCCGGGGCTGCGCCGGTGTTGATGCCGTTGATGTTCAGGGTGGCAGCGGTATGACGGCGCTTGCCGTTGACCAGCACCAGCACTTCGGCGGCGCTCAGGCCGCGCAGGTTGGGGGCCCGGGCGATGCCGCTGGCGTCCCAACCGGTTTTTTCCGGCAGGGTCAGGGACGGGATAACGGCGCTCAGGGCTTCCATGAGGCCGGGCTTGCCGGTGTTCTGTAATTGCTTGGCGCTGACCACGTCGATCGGCACCGGGCTGCTGGTGACCGTGCGCTGCTCGGCGCCGCGGTTGCCGGTGACCACTACGGTGGACAGGGTGCTGTCGTCCTGGGCTTGGGCGGTGTTGGCCAGGATGGCCAGTGCCAGGGTGGCGGTTGGGTGTAAGGCTCGCTTCATATGCATTCCTGCGTTTCCAAATCGCGAAGTCGGGCAGTCACGCGGGTGGGCGCGGTGCTCGGGTTTTTTCTGGGGTGTCAGGGCGATTTGGGGCTAGGTGTGGAGCGAGGTTTGAATTGGCAACATACGTTGAACTCCCTTCCAACGATTCTGCTGCGGGGTGGCAGCGCAGAATCCGAATCTAGATTGGTACCATCCGAGGTCAGGGGTAGGCTGTTGAGTTCAAACATAACGGAATGGATTTTAAAAATATAATGCTATTTGGGTATAAGCTAATATTCTTGGATTTCATTATTTGTTTGATTCTTTATTCTTATTGGTAATGTTTTCTGCAATTGGTCATGAGTACATATCCGTTGCTGCGGTAACGGCCACTTAGGGTTCCGCTCTTACAGCGGCTCACTTTTGGAAAGGCCCAAAAGTAAGCAAAAGGCCTTCGCCCCAACACTCGGTACCTCGCCTAGGCTCGGTGTGCCCGTAATCCGACAGGTATTTGGGGGGCCGCCGCCACGCGCCATCCATGGCGCGGGGCGGCTAAACCGGCATCCCTGCCGGTTTACCCCCCAAATCCCTGTCGAATTCCGGCCAGCGTGTTTGACGGGGCGCCTAAGATCAAAATCAAAAACAGAGCCAAAGCCAAAGCCAGAGCCAGAGCAAGAGCCAGAGCCGTTTGATATCTGCCTGATGTAGGAGATCTAAATTGTGGGAGCGGGCTTGCTCGCGAAAGCGGTGGATCAGTTAGAGATGTAATTGCTGACGCACCGCTTTCGCGAGCAAGCCCGCTTCCACATTTGGACCGAGACCAGCTTCCAGAAGCCGGTCGGCTACCAGGCTGCCGCGCTTTTGCTTTTGATCTTCGGCGCCCCGTCAAACACGCTGGCCGAACGCAGGCTTGAATCCGTGGGTAACCCGGCAGGACGCCGGGTTAGCCGCCCCGCGCCATGGATGGCGCGTGGCGGCGGCCCACGGATTCAAGCCGGAGTGAGGGCACACCGAGCCTAGGCGAGGTGCCGAGTGTTGGGGCGAGGACCTTTTGGTTACTTTTGGGTCCTTCCAAAAGTGACCCGCTGTAAGAGCGGAACCTTAAGTAGCCGTTACCTAAGAAACGGATATGTACACCTACTGACCAGGCCGCAACAACTGCATCTGCTGCCGATAATCATCCGTCACCTGCCGCGCCTGCCCACTGCTGGTAATCACCTTAGGCGTAATCAACACAATCAACTCCGTCCGATCCTTCGACTTGCTCGTACTCCCAAACAACCACCGCAACCCCGGAATCTTCCCAAGATACGGCACAGCACTCACGCTCTCCCCGTTGTCCTGCTTGATCAACCCTCCCAGCAACACCGTCTGCCCACTCTGCACCGCCACCTGCGTCGACACCGAACGCGTCGAGATACGCGGGTTCACCGGCGTGTCGCTGTTACCACTCTGGTTCTCGGCATCACTGACCTGCTGCTGGATATCCATATACACCAAGCCCCCCGGATTGATCCGCGGCACCACGTCGAGGATCACCCCGGTCTGCACATACTCGACGCTGCTCAAGGTGGTATCCGCATCCCCGGTATTGACGGTGGTCTGGCTGATGGGAATGTTGTCCCCTACCTGAATCTGCGCCGGCTGGTTGTTCATCACCACCAGCGAAGGCGCCGACAGCACCTGGGTACGGCCGTTGGTTTCCAGGGCGTGCAACGCCACCTGCAAATTCGAGCTGACGAACGAATAGAACAACGAGTCCGTCGCCCCCAGCCCTGCCCCACCACCCCCCAGTGCGCCCTGGCTGCCGGAGGCATTGGCGACGGTGTTGCTGGAGGAATTACCCGCCAGGCGCCCCAGGTACCACTGCACCCCGAGGTCCAGTTCACCGGTGAGTTTGACTTCAAGGATGCGGGTCTCGATCTGCACTTGCAGGGGCGGGTTGTCGAGGCGCTTGATCGCCGCTTCGATCTCTTTCCACTGCGCGGGCCGGGTGCGCACCAGCAGTTGGTTGCTGCTCTTTTGCGCAGTGATGCGGGTGCCAGCTTCGAGGCCGCTGGCAGGCGCGACTTCTTTCTCTTCCGGCTCCGGCTCTTCAGCCGCCGGCGGGGTGTTCTGCAAGCCGCCGTTGGTGGGTGAGGATAAGGTGGTGGTGCGCAACCCTGGCGCAACCTTGGCCGGCGTATCGTCCTTGATCGCGCCGGTGCCGTAGATCTGACGCAGGTACTTGGCCAAGTCGGCAGCCTTCATGTTGCGCACGTCGTAGACGTACATCTGCGGCTCGTTGCCACCGCCCTCGTCGATGGTGCGGATCCAGTCGCCCACTTCACTGAGGTACTGGGGCTGGGAAGAAATCGCCACCACCGAGTTGGTCCGTTCGATCGGCAAAAAGCGCAGCATGCCGGCCAGGGGCATGCCGCTGTCAGGGCCGAACATGCTTTGCAACTGGGGCATCAACTCCGCCACCGAAGCCCGCTGCAGACCGAACACGCCCACCGACATGCCCTTGAGCCAGTCCACGTCGAAGGTGTCGATGGTGTCTTGGTAGTTGGCCAGTTCATCGGGCGTACCGGCCAGGCTCAGCACGTTGCGCGTCGGGTCGACCAGCAAGAATGCATTCTCGCGGGCGAACGGCTTGAGCAGTTTCTGCATCTCGGTGGCGGAGATATAGCGCAGCGCAAACAGCCGCGCCGACAGGCCACTGGACGGTGCGGCCACGCTCATCTGCGGCACCAGTTTGCCCGCCACCGCCTGGTTGGCGGGTAGGATCACGTAGCGATTGCCCTGCTTGATCATCGCGTTGTCGGTCCAGGACAGCAGGGTTTCGAGGATCGACAGCGCCTGTTGCTTGTCCACCGGTTTGGAGGTGGAAAAACTCACGTTGCCCTTCACGCCTTGGGCGATGCTGTAGTTTTCGTGCAGCAGGTCGCCCATCACGCTGTTGATCACGGCTTCGATGGGTTGGTCGGCAAAGTTGAACACAATATCGCCGCCCTCCTCCTTCGCCACCGGCTGCGTTGCGGGCGCACGCACGAACTGCTGGTTACCGCGAATCAGCTGGCGCTGCGGCGGGGATTTCGCCGAGGGCTGCGCCGCTGTTTCAGGCACGGGTTGCTCAGCCGGTGAGCGTTGCGCGCCGGTGCCCTGCATGGCTTCGTGCAGCAGGTCGTCGTCGGGTTCGAGACGGTCGGGGAAGGTGCCACAGCCGCCCAAGGCGAGAGCAGTGGCCAGGCAAAACGTTGAGGTGCGCATGTCGATCAAGGGAGGGGCTCGCGGGGCAAAGTAAGGGGGGGCCGGTTGGACGGCGGCGGCAGGCGCTTGGCGTAGAGGCTCAAGGTCTGGGTGCGGCCATCCAGGCTGAATCGGGCGTATTGCGGGGTGAGGTGGTCCAGGCGCCAGCCATTGGGCAGGGCCTGGCCCAGGCGAACGGTCAGCAGTGGGCCATCGACCTGTTTGAGCATGGCCATCTGCAGGTTGCCGGTGATCATGATGCCGCTGAGGGTGAGATTGGCCAGGCTGGTGACCTGTGCCTTGCCCACCACGCGATCCGGGCTGCGATCCGGACTGAACAACGGGGCTTGCCAAGTGGCCGCAAGGTTCTCGAGGGCCACCGTGGGCGCTACTTGCACCCTGGTCGAAGGGTGGGCGCGAGTAGGCGGTTCGGGCAACCACTGCGGCTCATCACCGATGCTGCTGAGGATCACCGCCATCAACAGGCCCAGCAGCCCCGCCAAGCCGAGCAAGCCCCACTCCACGGGGCGCAATCTGCCGATCATGGCGTCACCCGCGACGGTTGCAGGTAACCGCGCACCAGCAGGTGCACCACCAGCTTGCCCGCACCGCCACTGGCCGGCGCCTGTTGGCTGCGGCGGATGCGCAATTCATCCACAAACAGGAACGGCGGCTGGTACTCCAGCTCATGCAGCAGCGCTTCCAGGGGTTCGATGGCGCAGTTGAGGGTCAGGCTGACCTTGACCTGGCGATAGGGCTCACCGTCGTCCTGCTCCGGGGTGATGGGCTTGCGCTGGGTCAGGCTGCAACCGCCCCCCAGGTTGGCGTGGCTATTGACCAGGTCGGCGAGGCGTTGCATCAGGTCGGCGGCCACCACATCGGGATCATCCCCCGGCAGCAGGCTGGTGCTGCTGGCCGGGTCTTGCTGCGCCTGCTCAAGCTGTTGGCGCAGCGCCTCGCGTTGGCGCAGTACACCGGCGTACCGTTGCTGCTGCTCGCGCAGTTGCTCGGCCTGTTCGCCCATGTCGCGCAACGGGCCGGCGAACCAGCTGTCGACCAGCAGCCAGTAGGCCGTGCCGACCACCACGGCCAGCACCAGCAAGGCGGCGCCGCGGCGTTCACGGGGTGTGAGGGGTCGGCGCATCGGCGGCCTCCTGGCGTAGGTGGGCGCGCAAGGCAAACTGGTCCTTGCCGGTGCGCGCATCGGGCTGGATCACCCCTTCGAACTGGGCGTTTTCCAGGCTGCGGCAGCCTTTGATACGGGTGATCAACGCACTGGCCTTGGCACTCTGGCCGGAGAGGGAAATCTCGCCATCCTTCACATCCAATTGATCCAGCCAGGTGTCGGCGGGCAGGCAAGTCGTCAGGTCGTTGAGCAGCGCCGCCAATGGCGGTTGCGCCAGTTTGCGCCGGGTGAGGTACTGCGCCGCGCCCCGGGTGTTGAGCAGTTGCTGGCGCAGGGCGTGCACCTCGGCGACCTGGGCTTTTTGCTGCTGGACACTGGCGTGCATGGCGTCGATGACACGCTGGCGGTCGTTGAGCCACAGCAGCATTGCCGCGATCAGCAAGGCACCGCACAGCCACGGCAGGCTGCGTTGCAGGCCCATGCCGGCCGGGCGCTGACGTGGGCGCAACGGAGCGGGCAATAGGTCGATACCCAGGTGGGCCGCGTCCACGCGATGGGGATGCAGGCCAAGGCCGGCGCAGTCGACGAGGATCTGGTCCAGGCGCTCGCGCAGGATCGCCACCAGCGTCACCTCAAGATGGGTGGATGTGCGGCGCTCCTGACGTGCGACAAAGTAAAGCTGGTCGGCCTCGTACGGGGTGTAACGGTCCAGTTCATACCCGACCACGGCACTCAGATTGCGCCCGGCGGCCAGCGGCAGTTGCACGCGTTGCACCAGCACAGCGTCAGCGGCGAGCATCAGCACCTGGCGCGTGCTGCTCGCCGCGACCGGCGCCGCCAACGGCCAGTGGTGGACCTGCTCGGGCGGCTCTTGCCGTGCCAGCCAACTCGGCACGCAGGCGCGCAACTCGCTCAGCCACACACGCCAGCCCTGCTGCAGCAGGCTGCCACGCCAATAGCGGGCGATGGGTTCCAGTCGATTCATTCTTGCCAACGCAACACCCGGTAGGGTTGTGCGCTGTCCTCCGATGGGCTCAATAAAACGGTGACTTGCAGCCGCGCCTGATAACCGCCGGGACGTTCGGCGCGGCTGTCGACCACCAGCACTTCGCCAGGGTCGACCCCTTCGGCGTTCTGGCGCGGCAGGTTCAGCGCCTTGCGCATCAGTGGGCTGGCAAAGGCGGGATCGGGGCGATCCAGGTCGCTCCACAGGGTGATCTCGGGGAGCAATTGGCTGTAGAGGGTTTGGGTCATGCCGGGCAGTTGGCGCACTTCTTCCAATACCCGAAACGGTGCCAGGCCCTGGTGACGGCGGGCTTCGAGGGCCTTGGCCAGTTGCGTCGCCTGGGCTGCAGTGGCGCCGCAGGCCAGGGCAAGACGGGTAAAGTCCTGCAGCTCGGCGTTGATCAGGTAGAGCTTGCCGCGCTCGCTGCGCAGGCTCACGTGCAGTTGAGCATCGTCAAAGGCCAGGGGTATATCGCGACCATCGGCAACCCAGCGTCGATCGGCCATGACCTGCGCGATACCCGCTTCGGCAGCCAGGACGGTCTGGGTATGCTGGCGCAGCCACAGGGCTTGGCGGCTTTCCAGTTGCACCCACCCCGCCAGGCCGCCGAGCAACACGCTGAGTAACGCCAGCACCCACAACACCAGCAGCAAGGCCGCACCGCGTTGGCGCTTCATTCTTCGACACTCCCGCCGGCCAGGTTCAGGCGCAGCGCAATCACCTGGGTGACCCAGGGCACCGGCCCCTCGACGCTGGCTGCGATGCGCACCGCAGAAGGCAGGCGCCTGGGCCATGGCCATTCACTGACCCACCCTGTGGGTTGACCCAGCGGTGACACGCCGCGATAACTGAATTGCACAGCCTCGATATCGTTCAGCAGCACCTGGGGTTCACGCTGAGAAAACCCGACCTGCAGATCCTGCTCGACCCGTTGCAGGCTGAACCGGTGGATCCCCCCGCCGAGCACACCGGGCAAGGTCGAGACAAACTCCAGACGCTGCGCCGTGCCGACAAAAAAACCATCACCCTCGCCCACCGCCAGCGGCAACGCCTCGCTGATTGCCGTGCGCAAAAACTGTTGCGCGGCGCGCACTTCGTCCAGGCTCACCGTATAGGACTGCGCCTTGGACACAGCCCGATTGGCCCCCAGTAATGCCCCACCCACCAGCACCAGCAAAACGCCGAGCAAGCTGAGCACCACGAGGATTTCCAGCAAGGTGAAGCCCTGCTCGCGGCGCTTCACAGGCGCGCCTTCAAGGTGCTGAAACGGGCCTGGTGCGGGCCCTCGCTGAGCACCAGGTCGAGACGAAAAAGACGCGGTTGCGGCCGGGTGGTGGTCAGCTGCCAGTGGATGCCGTCCAGTTCGCCCTGGCTGACGCCAATGCCCAACCGCCCTGCGGCCTCCTGGTCGAAAATCGTCAGCGCCGCGTGGGTGAGTCGGTCACTGTGGGCAACCTGGGACAACGAGCGCGCGCTCTGGCCAAACGCAACCAGCAGCACCGTGCTGCACACCGCCATCAGCGTCAGGGCGGCGAGCATTTCCAGCAGCGTGAACCCGGCCTGGCGCTTCATGGCAGCGCCTTGGACTGCACGCTGCCGGTGAGCCAGCCGATGTCGATACGCCAACGTCGGGTACCGTTGGCCACGAGGAGGTTGCCGCCGGTGGAGCTGCCGTCAGGGTAAAACTCGACGGCAGGGCCGACCTGTTCGGCGGTGTGCAGCGTGACGCGCAACTGCGCCGGCCACCGTTGCAGCGCCCTCCCCGGCGCCTGGAAGGTGCGCTCGCGCAAATCAAACGTGGTACGCGCGGCCTGCCCGCTCACAATCGCGCCCGCCCGCGTGGTGCGCAGCGCCTCCACCATCTGCCCCACCGCCCGCCGCTCTTTCGCCGCCTGCAGACCCTGGCGCACACCCAGCCCCAGCACGCTGGCAGCCAGGCTGATCAACAGGATCACCACCAGCATTTCCAGCAGGGTAAAGCCGCGCTGGAACATGGCAGCGTTACTCCCAATTGCCCAGGTCGGCGCTGTAGCCTTCGCCGCCCGGCTGGCCATCCTGGCCGTAAAAAATCAGGTCGAACGCACCGTGTTCGCCAGGGAAGCGATAGCCAAAGGCATGCCCGAACGGATCCTTGAGGTCCGAAGGCTTGGCATAGCCGCCGGGCCTGTCTACCAGCTGTTGCAGGCTGGTGGGCGGTGCGCCGACGTCGAGGGCGTAGCTGTCGATCTTCATGCTCAGGCTGGCCAGTTGGGCCTTGCCCGCACCGTACTTGCCCTTGTCCACATTGCCGCCGACCTGGCGCACGACGATGGTGGCAACGATGCCCAGCAGTACGATCACCGCAAGCATTTCCAACAGGGTGAAACCGCTTTGGCGGCGTGGTGTTCTCATGGGTTCAGCTCCTTCATATATTGCTGGTCAGGCTCATCAGCGGCAGCATGATCGCCAACATGATCACCGCCACCAGCACCGCCATGACCACGGTCAGGGACGGCACCAGTGCAGCGAGCAGGCGGTCGATGCCGCGCTTGGCGTCGACGTCGAAAACGTCGGCGACCTTGAGCAGCATGCTGTCGAGTTCGCCGGCCTGTTCGCCGACTTCAATCATTTGCAGGGCCAGTTCGGGCAGCAGCGGCTGGCTGCCAAATGCGCTGGCGAGGGTGCCACCGCCCTTTACCGATTCCGCCGCATGCCCCACTTGGGCCTGCAGCGCGCGGTTGGTGCAGACTTGCCGCGCAATCACTAAGGCCTGCAGCAAGGCCACGCCATTGCTCAGCAGCGTGCCAAGGGTGCGGGTCAGGCGCGCCGCTTCGACGCGTTGCAACAACGGGCCAATCACCCGGATGCCCAGCAGGCGCCGGTCGTATTGCTCCCGAAACGCTGGGTCGCGCAGGCGGGCGGCCCATAGCCAACCGATCAGGATCAACCCGGCCAACAGCGCCAAGCCATAGGTGCCGAGGAACGCTCCGAGGGCGAGGATCACCTCGGTGATCAACGGAATCGGCACGCCCAGGTCCTGGAAGATCGGCACGAACTGCGGCACTACATAGGCCAGCAACAGCGCCAGGGAACCGAGCACGCCCACCACCAGGAAGGCCGGGTAGATCAGCGCGTTGACCACTTCGCCGCGCAGCCGCTGACTGCGCTCCAAGTAGTCGCTGAGTTGGCGCAGGGTGTTTTCCAACGCGCCACCGGCCTCCCCGGCGCGCACCATGCTCAGGTACAACGGCGAGAAACTGCCGCCCTCTTGTTCCAGCGCTGTCGATAAGGGCTTGCCCGCCTTGACGTGATCGCGGATGCGTTCGATCAACGCGCGCACCGGGGCTGGGCCGGGTTGCTTGAGCAACAGGTTCAACGCGCGTTCAAGGGGCTGGCCAGCCCCCAGCAACGTTGCCAATTGCTGGGTAAAACTCACCAAGGCCTGGCCCTTCATTTGCCCACGTGCAGTGCGCAGCAGAGGGCTGCCGGCCGCTTCAATCTGCAACAGCAACAGGCCGCGCTTGTGCAGGATCGCCACCGCAGCGGCTTGATCCGGAGCTTCCAGGGTACCGTTCTGGGGCCCCCCCTGGCTGTCCAGGGCGCGGAACTTGAAGAGACTCACGCGCCCTCTCCACGGGTCACGCGCAGCACTTCTTCCAGCGAAGTCACCCCCGCCAGCGCCTGGCGCAACCCTTCTTCATGTAGGGTGCGCAAACCGGCACGGCGGGCGGCCTGCTCAAGGGTGGCGGCGTCGGCGTGGCGCATCAGCAGGCCGCGCAGTTCGTCGTTCATTACCAGCAGTTCAGTGATGGCACTGCGGCCCTGGTAGTCCCCGCGGTAGAGCAGGATCGGGCGTTGTTCGGTCAGGCGATCCAGGCCATGTTCGGCGATCAGTTCGGGCGGTGCTTCAAAGGCCACGCGGGTGGCCGGGTCCAGGCGCCGTACCAGGCGCTGGGCGAGGATGCCGCTGACGGTCGAGGCGATCAGGTAGCTTTCCACGCCCATGTCCAGCAGCCGCGTGATACTGGCAGCGGCGCTGTTGGTGTGCAGGGTGGAGAGCACGAGGTGGCCGGTGAGGGACGATTGGATGGCGATGCGGCAGGTTTCCAGGTCGCGGATCTCGCCGATCATGATCACGTCCGGGTCCTGGCGCACGATGGAGCGCAGCGCCCCGGCGAAGTCCAGGCCGATGGCGGGCTTGACCTGGATCTGGTTGATGCCTTCAAGCTGGTACTCCACCGGGTCTTCCACGGTGATGATCTTGCGCTCGGCAGTGTTGAGCCGCGACAGCGCGGTGTAGAGCGTGGTGGTCTTGCCGGAACCGGTGGGGCCGGTGACCAGCAGGATGCCGTGGGGCCGCTCCAGTAAATCGAGAAAGGCGGCCAGGCGCTGGCCATCGAAGCCCAGGCTGGGAAAGTCGAACTGCACGGTTTGCCGGTCGAGCAGGCGCATCACCACCGACTCGCCGAAACTGGTCGGCACCGTGGACACCCGCAGGTCCAGCTCCTTGCCCTGGATACGCAGCATGATGCGCCCATCCTGGGGCAGCCGACGCTCGGCGATGTCCAGCCGCGCCATGATTTTCACCCGCGAGATCACCGCCGCCGAAGAGCTGGCGGGCGGTGCTTCGGCGTCATGCAGCACACCGTCGATGCGGTAGCGCACCTTGAGCTGGTTTTCGAAGGGTTCGATATGGATGTCCGAGGCACGCTGTTCCACCGCGCGCTGCAGGATCAGGTTGACCAACCGGATCACCGGCGCCTCGGAGGCCATGTCCTTGAGGTGTTCGATATCTTCCTGGGCGCCGCCCTGCTCATCGAGGTTTTCGATCAGCGTGCCCATGGCCGAGCGGCCCTGCCCGTAGTAGCGCTCGATCAACGTATCGACTTCATTGCGCGGGCCGATCGCCAGCCACACCGGCACTTGGCACGCATAGGCCAGGGCCTGGAACGGATAGAGCTGCGCCGGGTTGGCGGCGAGCACCCGCAGGCCGCCCTGGGTCCAGCCCATGGGCACTACCTGGTAGTGACGCATGAAGCGTTCGGTCAAGACGGGCAAGGGATCAAGCAACGGCGGCGCAGCGTCGGCCAGCAACAGCGGCGCCCCGAGCAACGCTGCCCAGGCGCGGGCCAGTTCGACTTCAGAGACCAGGCCCAGGCGCGTCAGCAGGCTCAGCAGGTCGTCCGTGGACAGGCGGCGGGCGCGCTCCAGGTCGACGGTTTTCAACCCAGCATGCTGCATCAGCCACGCGCACACCTGTTCGGTGTGCGGGATCTGCATCTGGCAGGCATCGATAGGCGCTGACGACATAATTTTGAGGTATCTAGTGTTGCGGGAAAGTATGGCTATTTGGAACTACCGAAAGATGCCATTAGTTAGCCACAACCCAAGCGAGAGTAAGCCGGGGTTATCGACTGGAAGTTATAGCGCTAGTTCCTGAGATAGGGGAATAAAATAAACACAATGACCAACAAGGCCGGGACAGAGCCTTAGCAGCTAATAGCCATCACTTCACTAGTTGCAATTAGCCACTTACGCGCTTTCACGCGCAATTAATCGGCACTCCAATAAATTCAACCGGCTTACTTCATGTTCAACGGGTAGCACGCCGAGACTTTCAAGTACGCGCGTCGCGGCCAATACACCAATTTCCAACGCTGGCGGTTTGATGGTGCTGAGGCTCGGCAACAGCATTTCGGCAAACGGATAATCACCAAAACCCAGCACCGCGCAGTCCTGCGGGATCTTCAGCCCGGCACGTTGCCCGGCCAACAGACCACCGGCCGCCAGGTTGTCGTTGGCAAAGAAGATCGCATCCGGCGGCGTGGCATGGCTCATCAGCACTTGCATTGCCTGTTTGCCCGCTTCGAAAGGCGCGCGGTCGGCGTCGGGGGCAAAGACCCAGGGCTGCACGCCCAACTCGGCCAGGGTGGCGGCGAACCCTTCGCCCCGCTCCCTCGCGCTGAAGTCCCCTGTCGCACTGTTCTGCACGAAAGCGATACGCCGATAGCCCTGGCCATGCAGGTAACGCGCGGCGGTGACGCCCACGTCGTAGTGGGAAAAACCGATCTGCAACGGCGCACGCTCGGGCACGTAGTCCCAGGTTTCCACCACCGGTATATCCGCGTCGGCGATCATCTTCTCGGTGCCGACGCTGTGGAAACGACTGGTCAGCACCAGCGCCGCCGGCGACCAACCGAGGAATGCGCGCACCGCGCTTTCTTCTTGCTCGGCGCTGAAATAACTCGACGCCAACAACAGCTGGTACCCGTGCCGACTGAGGGTGTCGCTGAAGCCCTGGATGGTGTTGGCAAAGATCGGCCCCGAGATGTTCGGGATCACCATCGCCACGATGCGCCCGCGCGCCGAGGCCAGCCCGCCAGCCACCAGGTTGGGCACGTAACCCAGCTCGGCCACCACCTCGGCAATCCGTTCACGCCGCTCCGGCGATACCTGCTCCGGCTGGTTGAAGTAGCGCGACACGGTAATGGCCGACACCCCGGCCTGGCGGGCCACGGTGTCCAGGGTGACGCGCCCGGCGCCACGGCGCTTGCGCGGTTTGTCTTCACTCACGGGATGATCCTGTTAAAAACCAAAAAGAATATAGGACTAATTTTTCAGTATTTGACGTTCTAAACCAGACCTACCAATAATGCCGATGTTAGCGCTAACAAAGCGCGCTGTCTGCTACTCGCTCGAGCGAATGCCCAAGACATTTTCACAGGCGCTGGCGGTCGCAAGAACCGCAGCGGTCCAGGGCATTCTTTTGAGCGGACACAGCATGCACACACACGCGCACTTATTACTCCTTGCCGGTTTGACCGCCCTTCCCGTGGCCACGACCTTTGCTGCCGACGAGCCGCAAGCCACCCTCAAAGCGGTGACCGTTACCGCGACCCGCCGCGAAGAATCGCTGCAAAAAGTGCCGGTGGCGGTTTCCGTGCTGGATGGCGAGCAGTTGGAACGCGACAACCGCAACGGCGTGGCGAGTATCGCTCAACAAGTGCCGTCGCTGAACTTCCGCACCGGGGCCTCCAACAAAGACACCTCGTTGTTCGTGCGCGGCGTGGGCACCATTTCCACCTCCCCCGGTGTCGAGCCCACGGTTGCCACGGTGATCGACGGCGTGGTCTACGCCCGCCCCGGGCAGGCCACCCTCGACCTGCTGGACCTGGAACGCATCGAAGTACTGCGCGGCCCGCAGGGCACTTTGTTCGGCAAAAACGCGTCGGCCGGCGTGCTGAATATCACCAGCAAGGCGCCCACCGCCGAGACCCACGGCTATGTCGACCAGTCCTTCTACAGCGGCAACGAAAGCCGCACGCGCTTCGGCATCGGCGGCAGCCTGGTGCCGGAGGTGCTCAAGGGGTCGATCAGCACGCTGTTTGGCAGCTATGACGGCAACGTGGACAACAAGCACAATGGCCAGGAGGTCAACGGCTACAACCACAAAGGCATTCGCGGCAAGCTGGAATTCACGCCCAATGACGATGTGAAGCTGACCCTGATCGCCGACTATATGCAGTCCCACGACGACGCGCCGAACGGCGTGGTCAGCAAGTCCCTGACCCCGGCGTTCGCCAACGCGCTGAGCCCGGTGCGGGCGTCCAGCGACAACCGCGACATCAACACCGATACCCGCAGCCATGTGGAAGACACCAACAAGGGGTTGTCGGCGCAATTGGACTGGAACCTCGGTGACTACACCCTGACGTCGATCACCGCCTGGCGCGGCTGGGACAACACCCAATACCAGGACGGCGACCGTCTCGGCACCGTTACGGCGGCCTTCCCCGGTACCGCCGACAAGGGCGAGCTGGACTTCAACCAGTACTCCCAGGAACTGCGCCTGGCTTCGCCCAAGGGTGAGTTTGTGGAATACGTTGGCGGCCTGTTCTACATGCATGGCAAGGACGAAGATACCTATCAACGCACCCTCACGACCACCACACGCACCGACCGTGGCATCGCCGACTACAGCACCACCAACGACAGCTACGCGGTATTCGGCGAAACCACGCTGAACTTCACCTCACGCTTTCGTGGCATCGCCGGCCTGCGCTACACCCACGATGACCTGAAATACGATCACCGCCGTGTCTCTACCTCAGCCACTACAGTCAGCGGGATCCAGCCGGCCACCTCCAGTTCGGGCTCGGTGGACGAAGACGGTTGGTCCGGTCGCCTGGGCGTGCAATACGACCTGACCGACAGCATCACCAGTTACCTCACCTACTCCCGTGGCTACAAAGGCCCGGCGTACAACGTGTTCTTCAATATGCAGCCGCGCGACACCGACGCGCTCAAGCCGGAAACCTCCAATACCTGGGAAGCCGGGATCAAGGCCACGGCGTGGAACAACCGCCTGACCACCAACCTGGCGGTCTTCCACAGCGACTACGACAACTACCAAGCCAACTTTTTCGACACCGTCGCCGGGCAGGTGGTCACCCGCCTGATCAATGCCGGCAGCGTCAGCACCGAAGGCGTCGAGCTGGATTATGCCTTGCAGGCCACCCAGCAACTCAAGCTCTCCGGCGCCCTGGCCTACACCCGTGCGCGCATCGACGAATTCGCCTGCCCGGCGGGTGCGGCCGCCACGTGCAACGTGAACGGCAAGCCGCTGCCCTTCAGCCCGGACTGGAAAAGCTACGTGCGCGCCGACTACAGCATCCCGCTGGATAACGGCCTGGACATCGAACTGGGTACCGACTACAGCTGGCAGAGCGAAGTGCAGTACGACATCAGCCAGAACGTCGACACTCAGCAAGGCGCCTATGGCATCTGGAACGCCAGTGTGGCCCTGGCCGACTACAGCAATGGCTGGCGCGTCGCGTTGCTGGCCAAGAACCTCGCCGACAAGTCTTACTCGCCATTGCTGGCCAGTGGCGGCAACTACATCTACCGCGCCGTGCCCCGTGACGATGAACGTTACTTCGGCGTGCAACTGCGCAAGGATTTCTAAGCATGAGCCGTCAATTGAAGCTCGGCGCCTTTCTGATGGCCACCGGGCACCACGTCGCCGCCTGGCGCCACCCGGACGTGCCGGCAAATGCCGGGCTGGACTTCGCCCAATACAAACACCTGGCACGCGTGGCCGAAGCAGCGAAGTTCGACGCGCTGTTCGTGGCCGACAGCATTGCCGCGCCTACGGGTGAGATCGCCCGTCACATGGCGCGCTCGGATCATTTCGAACCGCTGACCCTGCTGTCGGCGCTCAGCGCCGTGACCGAGCACATCGGCCTGATCGCCACGGCGACCACCACCTACAACGAGCCCTACCACGTGGCGCGCAAATTCGCCTCGCTGGATCACCTGTCTGGAGGTCGCGCGGGCTGGAACCTGGTGACCTCGGATGCCGCAGCCGAAGCGCAGAACTTTGGCCGTGATGAACACCTCGGCCACGCCGAGCGCTACAGCCGAGCCAGGGAGTTTCATCAGGTGGTGACGGGGTTGTGGGACAGTTGGGAGGACGATGCCTTCGTGCGTGACAAGGCCAGCGGCAATTACTACGACCCGGCAAAGCTGCACGTGCTAGAGCATGTCGGCGAGCATTTTCGCGTCAAAGGCCCGCTGAACGTGGCGCGCTCGCCCCAGGGCCACCCGGTGATCGTGCAGGCCGGCTCCTCGGAAACCGGGCGTGAACTGGCGGCGCAAACCGCCGAGGTGGTGTTTACCGCGCAGACATCGCTGGAAAATGCCCAGGCGTTTTATGCCGACCTCAAGGCGCGCCTGGGGCGGCATGGACGTGAGCCGGATTCGCTGAAAATCATGCCGGGGGTGTTTGTGGTGGTGGGCCAGACCGAAGCCGAGGCCCAGGAGAAATTCGAGGCGTTTCAGGACTTGGTCGAGCCGGAAGTCGGCGTGGCCTTGCTGGGGCGCATGCTGGGCAACTTCGACTTGTCTGGCTACCCGTTGGACGGGCCGTTGCCGGCGTTGCCGTTGACTGACAGCGGGCAACGCAGCCGCCAGCAATTGCTCAGTGACCTGGCCCACCGCGAGCAACTGACACTCGCCCAACTGGGCCGGCGGATTGCCGGTGGACGCGGGCATTACAGCCTGATCGGCACGCCCGCACAGATTGCCGATGAGCTGCAGCGCTGGTTCGAAGGTGGCGCCGCCGATGGTTTCAACATCCTGGTGCCGCACCTGCCGGGCGGGCTGGAGGATTTCGCCCAATGGGTGGTGCCCGAACTGCAGCGGCGCGGCCTGTTCCGAACCGAATACACCGGCTCGACCTTGCGTGAGAACCTCGGTTTGGCGCGCCCCGACCATCGCTTCAAAAAGGAGGAGGCATGAAGATTCCGGCACTGTTACTGACCCTGCTGGCCGTCACCCACACCGCTCTGGCGGCCGACCCCGCTACGCTGCGCATCGGCTACCAGAAAGGCTCCATCGCCCTGGTGCTCGCCAAGGAGCATGGCCTGCTGGAAAAGCGCTTCCCACAGACCGCCGTGAAGTGGATCGAATTCCCCGCCGGCCCGCAGATGCTCGAAGCGCTCAACGTGGGCGCACTGGATGTGGGCTCCACCGGCGACATCCCGCCCCTGTTCGCCCAGGCTGCCGGGGCCGACCTGCTCTACATCGGCGCCGAACCGCCCAAGCCCAGCGCGGAAACCATCCTGGTGCGCAACGACAGCCCGCTGCACTCAGTCGCGGATTTGAAGGGCAAGAAGGTTGCGTTCCAGAAGGGCTCCAGTTCCCATAACCTGATCCTGCGCGCCCTGAACAAAGCCGGGCTGAGCTACAAGGATATCCAACCGGTGTACCTGCCGCCCGCAGACGCACGCGCAGCATTCGAGCAAGGCAGCGTGGACGCCTGGGCCATCTGGGAGCCTTACTCGTCCCTGGCCCTGAGCCAAAGCCCCAGCCATGTGCTGGCCAATGGCGAAGGCCTCGGTTTATCAGGACCGGTGTATACCGCCCGGCGTGAGTACGCGAAGACTAACGGAGCATTTGTGCACGACGTGCTCGATGAACTCAGCGCGGCCGAAGCCCTCACCCGCAGCCAGCGTGAAGACAGCCTCAAGGTGCTGACCGAATTCATGGGCCTGCCCGCCGAGGTAATCGCACGCTACATGGACAACCGCCCGCCTTCACCGATCCTGCCGATTGATGAAAAAGTCATCCAGGCACAGCAGGCGACGGCGGACCTGTTCTACCAAAACCGGTTGCTACCCAAGGCTATCGACGTGAAGCAAGCTGCTGCTCTGTAAGAGCCGGCGATGGCAGCGAGTAACCCCCCCTAACCACGATGCGAAGCGAGCCGCTCTTGATCTTGATCCTGATCTTGATCTTGACTTGCTTTTGATCTCAGGCGCCCCGTCAAACACGCTGGCCGGAATTCGACAGGGATTTGGGGGGTAAACCGGCAGGGATGCCGGTTTAGCCGCCCCGCGCCATGGATGGCGCGTGGCGGCGGCCCCCCAAATACCTGTCGGATTACGGGCACACCGAGCCTAGGCGAGGTGCCGAGTGTTGGGGCAAGAGCGTTTTGCTTACTTTTGCGCTTTTCAAAAGTGAGCCGCCGTAAGGGCGGAACCATTAGCAGACGTTACCTAAATAACGGATATGTACCTGGTCTGATCCAACATTCTGGTCGGCTGTCAGGCCGCCTTCGCGAGCAAGCCCGCTCCCACATTTGGATCGCGGGGCAACAGTTGTAGAGTGGTTGGCTGTCAGGCCGCTTTCGCTGGCAAGCCAGCTCCCACATTTGGATCGTGGGGTGGCAGTTAGAGAGCGGTCGGCTGGCAGGCCGCCTTCGCAGGCAAGCCAGCTCCCACATTTGGATCGCGGGGCAACAGTTGTAGAGTGGTTGGCTGTCAGGCCGCTTTCGCAGGCAAGCCAGCTCCCACATTTGGATCGTGGGGTGGCAGTTAGAGAGCGGTCGGCTGTCGGGCCGCTTTCGCAGGCAAGCCAGCTCCCACATTTGGATCGAGGGGCAGCAGTTCGGCCGCCATCGCTGGCAAGCCAGCTCCTACACTTTCAACCAAGCCAGGCTTAAAGCCGTGTGCTTTTTTCGATCAAACACATCGGCGTACCTGCCACCGGCTCACTCATCACCCGCACCTGCACCTCAAACACCTGCCGCATCAACCCGACACTGATCACCTCCCCCGGCGCCCCATCGGCCACCAACTGGCCGCCGTGCATCACCGCCAAGTGATCGGCGTAGCGACAGGCCTGGTTGATATCGTGGAGCACGGTGATCACCGTCTTGCCTTCAGCCGCCAACTCGCCCATCAGGTCGAGCAATTCGACCTGATGGCTGATGTCGAGATAAGTGGTAGGTTCGTCGAGCAGCACCACCGGCGCGTTCTGCGCCAACACCATGGCCAGCCAGGCCCGTTGACGCTGGCCGCCGGACAGGTCCGCCAGGGCGCGGTCGGCCAGGGTGTCCAGTTCCAGGCGTTGCATGGCCTGGGTGACATGGGATTGATCGTTGCCGCTCAGGCGTCCCCATAGCGAGTTGTGCGGGCTGCGGCCATAGGCAACCAACTGGCGCACGCTGACGCCTTCCGGCACCGGCAACACCTGGGGCAAGAACGCGATCTGCCGCGCCAATTGGCGGGCGGACAGGCTCGCGTAGGCCTGGCCATCCAGGGTCAATTCACCCTGGGTCGGCTTGAGAATGCGGGCGAAGGCCTTGAGCAAGGTGGATTTGCCGCAGCCATTGGGACCGATCAGGGCGGTGACCTTTCCGGCGGGGGGTGCAAAGGACAACCCCTGTACGATACGCGTGGTGCCGTAGCTGATATCCAGCTCGCGTGCTTGAAGAATACTCATGTCATCAGCCCTTGAACCGTGCCAGCAACCAAAGAAAATACGGTGCACCGATCACTGCGGTAAGCACCCCGGCGGGGATTTCACTGGGCGCGATCAACGTGCGCCCCAGCGTATCGGCCAGCACCAACAACAGCGCGCCAATCAGCATCGCGGCCGGCAGCAAGCATTGGTGATGCCCACCGACCAACCGGCGCGCCATGTGCGGCGCCACCAGGCCGATAAAACCAATCGGCCCGATCACGCCCACGCCCAGGCTGGTCAACACCACCGCGCACGCCATTGCCAGCCAGCGCGTGCGGCCCAGGGCAGTGCCGAGGCTGTGGGCGGCTTCATCACCGAGGGCGATCAGGTTCAGCGGCTTGGCCAGGCACAGGCCCAGGGGAATCAGCACCAGGAACGGCAGCACCAGCGCCACATGGTGCCAGTTGCGGCTCCACAGGCTGCCAGTCAGCGCGAGCAAGGCGGTGTTGATATCCAGCGGGTGGGACAGGATCAGGAATTCGGTGACACTGGACAGGGTCACCGCAATCGCCACGCCGGACAGCGCAAAGCGCACCCCGGAAAAACTCACCCCGGTGTTGTACAGCGCCAGCAGCAACGCACCACCGGCACCGCCCAGGCAGGCCACCAGCGGCAGCCAGGCAATCGGCAAATGCGGCCAGCCGATGATCGCGACGGTCAGTGCCAACCCGGCGCCCTGGGTCACACCGAGTATCTCCGGCGAGGCCAACGGGTTGCGGATCACGCCCTGCACAATCGCGCCGGCAAGGCCGAAGGCGCAACCGGCCAGGATCGCGATCAGGCTACGTGGCAGGCGGTGGTTCCACACTTCGAAATCGAGGGCGTCGTGGGCCAGCAGGCGCTCCAAAACAGTATGCGGCGTGAGCCACAAGGTACCGGCGCTGAGGCTGACCAGGGTGGCCAGCAGCAACAGGCCGAGCAGCAGCCAGAGGCGCAGTCGTGGGCGGATCATAGGGCGCGCCTGGCAAGAAAGAGGAAGAACGGTGCGCCGATCAGGGCAGTGACCACGCCGGCCGGGGTCTCCACCGGAAACGCCACGGCGCGGCTGAGCAGGTCGGCGCCCAGTACGATCACAGCGCCCAATGCCGCGCTCAGCGGGATCAGCCAGCGGTAGTCATTGCCGAGGAACTGGCGAAGGATATTCGGTGCGATCAGCCCGACAAACCCGATCGGCCCCACCGCACACACGCTCGCCCCCACCAGCAGCAAACTGGCGATAAACACCTGCAGGCGCAGGCTGGCGATGCCCGCGCCCAGCGAGCGGGCGGCGTCTTCACCGAGGTTGATCAGGTTCAGCCGCGGTGCACACCAAAGGGCCCACAGGCCGCCGATCAAGGTGCATGGCCACAGCAATTGCACTTGCGCGGCGCCGACATTCGCCAGGGAACCGGCCAGCCAGTTGAGCACGCTTTGCGCCTGGGCCTCGACCAGGATCACCGTGAGCCGGGTCAAGGCCGCGCACAATGCCGCCACGGCCACGCCGGCCAATACCAGGCGGCCTTGGGCGGTGGTCGGCGACCACGCGCCGCCGAGGCTGAATACTGTGACCCAGGCCAGCGCGCCACCCAGGCAGGTCATCAACAACGCACCGCCCGCGAAGGGTGGCGCGACCAACCCAGTGGAAAACAACGCCAACCCCAGCGCCGCCCCCGCCGTCACACCAAACAAGGAGGGTGAAGCCAGCCGGTTGCGGGTAATGCCCTGCATCAACGCGCCGGCCAGGCCCAGGCACGCACCGACCAACGCCGCGCACACGGCACGCGGCACCCGCAACTGAGCGACGATATACGCCATGTTGCCGCCCACGCTGCCCTGATGCACCAGGCCATTCCATGCGTCCGTCGCGGTAAGCGTGAACGGCGACCAGCTGTACAGCGAACACCAGAACAACCCAGCGCCCAACAGCAGGATGCCAATGGCAGCGAAACTGCGTTGCACGGTTATTGGCTCAATACGGCTTTGCCGCCCTTGAGAATCGCCAGCGCGTCTTCGGCGATCTGCTCCGACGCCAGCACGCCACGGTTGCGCGCCCAGCTGTCGCCGTCCACTTCGGCTACGTGCTTATTGCGCACCGCACCGAGTACTTGCCACAGCGGCTGCTTGCTCCAGCTGTCGACAATGCTGGGGCGACGGTAGTGCCCGACCAGCAACCAGCCAGGGTCGAGGGCCAGCAGTTGCTCCAGGCTGACGAACTCGGTGGGCGCGGCGTTGGCGCGCACCGATGGAACCTTCAGGCCGATGGCTTCAAGCACGCTGCCGGCATAGGAGTCCGGACCGTGCACGGAGAAGCTGTCCTCACGCGCCACCCCGAACAACACACTGGCGCCGGCGGGGATCTGTTGCGCAATGGCCTTGAGGTTTTCACGGTTCTGCTGGATGCGTGCTTGCATCTGCGCGCTCTTGCCAAGGGCTTTGCCGATCAGCTCGGCGGATTTCAGGCTGCCCTGGTAATCCTCGCCACGCGAGGGCAGCAACAGCGTCGGCGCGATACTCGCCAGGTCGCTGTACAAGGCCTGGTGGCGGTTGAGGTCGGCCACGATCAGGTCCGGCTTGAGCCGGGCGATTTCCTCGATGCTCGGCTGCGAGCGCAGGCCCACGGACGTCCACTGACCGATGGCCTGGCGCACACGGGGCAGCACACGGTTGGCATCGCCATCATCGGCAGCGCCGACCGGCGTTACGTCAACGGCGGCCAGGCTGTCGAGGAAGGAAAACTCCAGCACCACCACACGCTTGGGCGCATCCGGCAGATGCACCGCGTGCTGGCCGTCGTTGAGGTCGATGGGGGCGGCGCTCAGCAGGCTTGAAGACAACGCCAACACGCAGGCGGCAAGGGTGGGGATAGAGCGCAGCATTCGCATGAAAAGGACCTCGGCGTTAAAACACCCCAGCTAGAGAGGCCGGGGAAAACGGCGGGTACTATTCCATATCGAGGCGGCGTGATCAAAAAACATTCTCATTTATACCCCGCTCGACGATGTGGATGCAGGCTTGCCCCGCGCTCGGCTGCGCAGCAGCCCCAACAAGAACACCGCATCGTCTCAGGTGGAACGCGGTGCCAGGTTTTCGGGCGGCTTCGTCACCCGGCGCGGGGCAAGCCCACTCAGAAGCAGGCCCACACCGAAAGCCCAGTGTTAGAAGTCGACAGTGGCCGACAGCAGGTAGGTGCGCGGCGTCGACAAGGTCAGCCCCGGCTCACTGTCATCCGACGCGCCGGCCGAGCTCCAATAGCGTTTATCCGCGACGTTTTCCACATTCGCGCGCAGGGTGATGTGTTTATCGTCCACCTTGAACGCATAGCGCGCACCAACGTCGAGGCGGTTCCAGGCGTCGATTTCCTTGACGTTGGACTGGTCCAGGTACTGCGAACTGGAATACAGGCCACGGCTGGTCAACGTCAGGCCTTCGAGGCCCGGCACGTCCCATTCCGCGCCGAGGTTGACGTTGTACTTGGGCGTTGCCGGGGCGCGGTTGCCATCGAAGGTACCGTTGGTGGTGTTGGTCAGTTCACTGTCAATGTACATCACCCCGCCCAGCAGTCTGAAACCTTTGAGCGGCTCGCCGAACACACTCAGCTCCGCACCGGTGTTTTCACGCTTGCCGTTGGGACCAAAGAGCCGCGTGGTGGCGTTGGTTTCATAGGCCGGCTGCTTGATGCGGAACACGGCGGCGGTCACGGCGAATGCGCCGACGTCGTACTTGGCGCCCACTTCCACCTGGCGACTGATGAACGGCGGGAAGATTTCGTCTTCGTTTCTTGAGGTAGAGGGCGCGATCTTGCCCTGGCTCAGGCCTTCCATGTAGTTGGCGTACAGCGACAGCTTGTCGGTGGCCTTGAACAGAATGCCACCCGACGGCGAGACCTTTTCTTCATCGTAGGCGGTGCTGCCTTTGATGCCGTCGCTCCAGTCATCTACCTTCACGCGCTGCCAGCGCGCACCGAGGGTGAGCAGCAGGCGGTCGTCAAAAAAGCCCAGGGTGTCGGACAAGGCCACGCCGCTGAACTTGTTTTCGGTGTAGACCTTGGCGTCCTGGCGGGTAGCGGTGGACGGCGTCGGCGTTTGCACCGGGTTGTAGAGATTGCTCGGCGCCGCCCCATAGCGTGCACCACCGTTGGTGAAGTCCATATCGAAGTAGCTGGCGGCGAGGTTGACCTCATGGCTCACCGGCCCGGTATGGAACCAGTTGCGCACACCGGCCGTGTAGGTGCGCACGTTTTCATCACGGGTAAAATCCCGTGGCTGCACGCTGAAGTCACCCGCCGCGTTGGTCACGGACACCGCGTGACGCAGGAAATCATGGTTGCTTTTACGTGCGCCCACACCGCCGTAGAGCATCACGTTATCGCTGAGATCGTACTCACCGTTGAACGTCCCGAACGTGTCATTGGTGCTGGCCTTGCTCCAGGACTGCGCGTAATTGCGACGCACGTCGTTGGCACTCGGCACCGGGGCCGCCGCCGCGACTTGCACACGCTCCTGCGGGGCATCGGTGTCGCGCTCGGTGTGGCCGATATCGGTGGAAAGACGCAGACGCTCGCCGCGAAAATCCAGGCCCAGCACGGCCATTTCGCGATCAACGCTCTGGTGGTCCCACTCGGTATCGCCGGACTGCTTCACGCCGTTGAAACGAATGCCGAACTGGTTGTCCTCGCCAAAGCGTCGGCCGATGTCGACCGCGCCGCCCGCCTGGCTGTCGGAGGCCCAGTTGCCGGTAAACGAGTTGATATCCTTGTCGGTGGCGCGCTTGGGCACCACGTTGATCCCACCGCCCACGCTGCCGCGCGGAGAGATACCGTTGATCAACTGGCTCGGGCCTTTGAGGATGTCGACGCGGTCGGCCATTTCCATGTCGATGGTGTAGGTCGGCAGCACGCCGTACAGGCCGTTGTAGGCCACGTCACTGTTGAACAGGCTGAACCCGCGGATAGTGAACTGCTCGTAACGCCCGCCGGCCGGGTTGGTGGCCCGCACCGAAGGGTCGCTGGCGATCAAGTCGCCCAGGGTGCGCGCCTGTTGGTTCTTCACCGCATCGGCGGTGTAGGTGGTGATGCTGAACGGGGTCTCCATGAAGTCCCGCGTGCCCAGCATGCCCTGGGCCGTGCGGCGTGCAACCTGGCCGCCGGCATAGGTGTCGCCGTCATACAGGCCGGTGGTGCCGAGGATCGAGGTGGGCGCCAATTCCAGGCTGCTGCCCTCCGGCGCCGGTATCAGCCTGTAGCCCTGCTCACCCATTGGCTGCAATTGCAGGCCGGAGCCCTGCAGCAAGCGGGCAAAGCCCTCCTCTACCGCATATTCGCCAGACAACCCGCTGCTGGTTCGACCACTGACCAGCGCCGGGTCTACCGACAGGTTGACCCCCGACAGCCCGGCAAAACGCGTCAACGCCGCACTCAGGCTGCCGGCCGGTACCTGGTAGCTGCGGCGGGTGCCGGTGTCTTCGGCGTAGCTGACAGCGGCGAATAACGGGCTGGCGCTGAGGCTCAGCATCAGGCTCAGTTTCAGCAACGGGCGCAAGCGCAAGGGTCGGACTGCGGGCATTGGAGGAAGCTCTCGATGATGTTCACTTACCTGGAATGACAGGCGAAGTGAAAAAAGGGGACAGCTGCCGCCGACATTTTTTTAAAAGCTTCAGTACGCAGACTCAGGATCCCAGCCAGCCGGCAGGTTCATGAACATTGCTTTAAGAAGGAACTCTGCGACGCCCCACAAGGTCGGGTGATGTACGCACTTTCCTTTTAACTGCACGGCTGGGTCGGATGAAACAGATATCCTTGATGGGCACCGAGCCTGCTGGTCATACCCGGCAGGCTTCACAGGCACGCCGTTCAGGACCACGGGTTTCGAACAAAGGCGAACTGGACCTGCACGCGTTTGAGTCCTGCCGGAACACCGAATCCGGCGCAGTATTTATCGTCGCCTCAGGCTTGTCCGCACAGTCGTTCCCCGTCGAGAAATTCGCGCACGTGCCAATGATCACGATGAACGGCGCTATCTCGATGTTCTTGGACACTGACGTTAAGCCGTATTTCTACGCCTGTACGGACAGAAGCTTTTCCGAGCAGCAACCGGCGTTATTCAAACACGCCATGGCTGTCAGCCAACGAGTCGCGCTCTGGGAGGATCACGCCCGGTCTTCACAGGCTCGCCCGACCGGGCGGCTATACCCGTTAACCAAAGCCAAGAGACCCTCCTGGCTGGAGTCGGTGCTGGGCAAACACAGCGCCTTGGTCGTCAACCACCCCCTGCTGCCGAGTCGTGAAAGACCGCTGGGGTTTAGCAAAGACATGAGCGAGGGCTTCTTCGACGCCCGAACCGTGGCCTACCTGGCCCTACAGCTGGCGTATCACGTTGGATTCACTCAGGTCTTCCTGGTGGGCGTTGATCTGGACCAGAACGCCGGCAGGTTCTACGAAAACCGCGACAGCACAAACTCTCCCTGCGGCCTCGATCAACATTACTTCACACGCATATTGCCGTCGTTTGAGCTGATGTCCGCAAAGGTCATGGGCAACGACTTCATGGTCTACAACTTGTCTGACACCTCAAAAATCCCGGACAGTGTCGTCCCGCATGTCACCCTCGCGGACGTTGAGGCCATGCTCACTTAGGGTGGTGAACGCCAGAAACGAGAAAGGGGACCAACTACCTAGGTAATTGGTCCCCTTTCGGAATAATGGTCGGGACGGAGTGATTCGAACACTCGACCCCTAGCACCCCATCTCCTTTTTCATACTTCTTGAAAGATTCCAAAATTTCACTCTGGATTTTTCTAAGCTAGTATTTACTTGAGCTCCAGCGGTGTTCTGCTCTACGAGAGTCCAGTAACGTCCATCAAGAGCCAGCGTTTTTGTGGGGGTAAAAGTAGGGGGATCGTACATCAGCAGGGTTCACAGACCATGGCATGATGGTGATCATGCCCTGATCTCTTTGCGAGGTAGTAATGCAACTCTTCGCTGCTCAAATTAGCCCAAGGCTGTCCAGGTAAGCACTCACCTCTCCCATTCCTCGCTCCGCTACACCCAGTAGGTCATCTCGGTCTTTACGATTCAGCGGCAGCGGACCTGCGTTAGACACCCATTTAGTGACGCTGGTTTTGGGTAAACGCCTGGATGACAGAACCATCGCCATAAGGTCGTCCCGTGCTTTTTCATCGTTGAAAACGGCCTGCAAGTTTTGGCCCTTTGGATTGTAACTCGTGCCATCTTTCATACCTGCGGCGTGAAATGAAGCTCGTCTGATAATGCACGGAACGCATTTGCCACACTGCTGATGCGTTCTCTTCCATTTCCCACAGGAGACAGTATCGGTGGCCAGAGCGCTGAGCGAGATTTGATCGGAACAGCCAAGAAGCATTTCCCCTTTTGTCTTTAGCGCATACGGGTTTTTGACAACGACTGGCAAACCAACGGTGTCCAGAATCTGCTGGAACAACCCAAGAAAATGAGGATGAGTCGTTCGGGTGCTCAGCGCCCCTATGCGTCTTGGCGTCATCGGTGGATTGAGAGCGATGAGACCGTTCTCTGGAACGAATAACTCCACCGGTGTACTGGCCACTCTCAATTGCGCCAAAGTAGCAGCGACTAACGTGCCATAAGCAAGGAAGTTGAAGCTGCGTGTACGCATCTGCACATCGAGCGTGGTACCAAGCCATGAGGTGGGGTTCGCCACGGCAGCAAATCTCGAGACTTTTACGGGAAGCTGGCTGCTCACAAGGATTTGCTTCTCCGAATCCCCTCTGTAGGAATGACTGATCAGAATTGGCCGTCGCCCTTTACCCAACAGATCAAGCGCACCAATGCCACTGTCCATGCCTCCGGAGAACAAGCTCACACAATCATGGCCAGCAAGCACGGTGATGTGGCCACGATTTTGCGATTTTGATTGTCTAGGGCCGTCAGGCAGCAACTCGATCGTCCAGATGTCACCACTTAAAAAATGAAGCGCTTTTTGAAGCAAAGGAACAGCTGCATACCAAAGATCCGGATCGGCTAATGGAATGACCAAGCGCAGCTGTCGTGCCCACCCATCGTCTGCCTCGGCTTTATCGACAAACGTGTCTGCCGCCGTAACTGCCATCGCAATAGTGAGCAAATCGAAGCCCACGCGACTCACGGGCGCACCTAGACGTCGAACAGCGGTACGAACAGGCCCACCGATTGAACAGGTACCCTTCGCCAGTGGTCGACTTCCGTACATCAGTACGGGTATGACATTCGGAGAGCGTGGTGGGAGTTGGTCAAATTCGTGATGAAAAATTAGGTCAGTCACTGTTCGTAGCTCTCCCACTCGACCCAAACTTCTTTAATCGCACTGAGCTGGATTTTTTCGATTTGGGCACTCGTGAAGGACTTCAAGTTACCCGTTAAAAGGGGGCGCATGTGCTTGTCTGTTACCGCTTCCACCAAAGAAAACAAATCCCTTTCCGCCTGCTCCACCTGCCCAGGAGAGGATGCTTTAGCGAAGGCCTCATTGGAGTCCAGCACTATCTGCCCAAAAACACATTTCGTGACGTACACGAGCATCATTTGGACAAGCATTTCATCATTTATCTTCGTGAAGTCGAATTCATCATAGCCTTCCAGGCAATCCGATAGTGCTTCATTCATCGCTACGCGAACCCGATCTGAATCGCCATCTTCTGGAACGAGTGCTTGGACGATTATGTCAATCGCAACGTCCGTATCTTTCCCGTTAAGGAACGCTAGATCGAGCCCGCTTGGTGACTGGCCGTCACTCAGCGCTGCCATTGCACCAAACAGTGCGCCGCCAGCACCAACCATCGAGCCAAATCGAATGGGGCCGACACTGCTACCACCTGTAGAGCCACTGGCATAGCTTCGTACAGCAGAGCGAAGGTAGTCGCCGTCTCCGCTGGAGACGAATTTACCCAAGGATTTACGGAAATCTTTGAACCGCTGCGGAGGAGTTTCTGGAATCGCACCATGGCCCGTTGTGTCTATCCATTCAGGAACAAACGGAGAGTTACCACCGGGCCCTTTACTCGAAGTCGACGTTCCCATGTCATTGCTTCTCTTTAGGTTTAAACCAGCTGACGCTTTTCACCCTGGTACTGAGCCAGGGCTTAATTTTTCCTGGCATGACCGTATGGATGAAATCGGATAACGAAGAGCCTGCATCGGATGAGCGCTCGGCCAACATAAATGCGCCATCAAAACCAGGCGCTCTGGTAGTCCAATCTACGTGGGGCCGCATTGACTGAATAAGCTGTGCCATAACAGCCACATGCTCGCCAGTTGGAATTGTGAGAATGGCAGCGATGGCAGATGGGGAGGATGTGTTGGACGCTCTCTTGAGAACCGCAAGCGCTTCTGTCGCAGCGGCCGATAAGCCCGCTCTCAGTACGCGTAATGGCGTGGTCTCACGACTCAAATAGACAATCGGACGGAGATCAGTGTTTGAGAGTGAAGGCTCAAGCGTCAGCCACTCTCTGATAAATTCAGCTTTTACGTTCCACGGTTCAGGGCAAGCTAGTTTGAATTTATCTGGATCCTCCAGCAGGTTTTCGAGTGTCGCCAGTATTTCCGGTTTCCCCCCCGCGGCTGCGTTGATCACCGAGTACATGTGAGCAACCGACTTGTCTTCCATGCACCGTTCAAACAGAGCGAGTTTGGCAATCAAAGCCTCATCCACCGGCATGTCTCTTTGCTTGGCAACACGAGAGCGCATACGAACTACGTTCAACATCCGCTTAACGATTCGTGGATTACCAAGGATCAGCGTTGAGTTCGCGAGCATAGAGGCCATGCGATCAGCAATCGCAAAACCTTGGGCGATCTGATCTGGAACACCTGTACCAAGAAGACCTAATGCGACCTCGGTGACGATAGGCTCTTCCTTCCAGGCTTTACGCAGATTCTCCTCAAGCCCGGCTCGTAGCTTTTCGATTTTATCCGTTGGAATCACTGCGCCGGCGGACGCGAACAACATGAACAAATAGGCTCTCACTTCTTGTACTCCGAGCCTAGGAACACGTACTGGCACCTGGATGAGCTTGTCCAAATAGTCAGTTACGTGTCGGTCATCTGGGTCTTTGAAATGCTCGCTCACCGAATGTCTGACCATGTCTTCATCGGCAGCGACGACGAATGCCGTTTGCCCCATGAACAAAAACAAGCGAAGGGCTTCGAGGGTTTGGATGGTCTGCTTTGGAAGGCACCGATCGAGGTTGTCTACAAATACGACCAGCGTTTTATCCAACGCAGTGAGAACGTCGGCAAATTCTGACCTAAAGGCGGCGATTTCCTTCGGTGGAGTCCGCTGCTTTTCCTCATCCAACAAACCAGTAAGGTGCCCTTTAGCCTTGCCACCAGCTTCCTTTAGCGTCGATAGCGTTTCTTCATCCGCCTCGCCCGAGAATAGATCGCCTAAGGCCTGCACACCTTTCATGCCAAATCCAAAAGCTGATATCCCCATGGCCATTGCGCCACCTTCGACCAGAAGACCAAGTGCACGCATTTTATTTACACGGCCCATCAGTTTCTTGGCTTTGGGGATAACCGCTGGTTTTCCTTCCGCAGCTTCAATCAATGTCGATGCGATGATTTCCATCAAGGCTGCTCGGGAATCGTCAAATCCCTGATAAAGCCATGCATCAAAACGCACCACAACGTATTTACTTGGTGCCTCGCCGGGGTTGAGGCCTTCCTCAATCAAATTCAGCAGAGTTGATTTTCCGGTGCCCCAAGAACCAAAGACACCGACCGTCACAGGCCTCATGTTCGGGTCGCGAATTACGTCGACGACCAGATCAGCGACCTCTGAGTAATTCAGAAAATCTTGTTTTGTATCGACGTCAGCCCACATTTGAGCCTCCCTGCTTCACATTATTTGCGCACCTGACGGCTTTAAACGACCCATATCCAAAGCCGCAGGCCGAACTGGATCAGTATTAAACGATCCGTATCATTATCGAAAAATAGCACCCGTGCCACTATTTTGGCACTGCATTTTCTGATGCAATGCTCTGCATTCGGTGTAACACCACAGCTCAAGGGCTGACTAGGTCGGTACGCGATATATTTCATAGACATTCCGAGCGAAGCTGATGACGTTATTTGAGTTTCTATCTCCTTATGTGAGGTTCTTCCACGGTGCGGCGTATAACCTGCATCAAACGTTGGATGGGCTAGGCATTTCCTCTGCCGGGTTCATCGAACAGGCGGCGGATGGTGGGCTAGTGGGCGGCTTCGCTCCAGGTGAAGCAGTTGTACCCGTATTAGTCGCCATTATGTTTCTAGCACTTTGCTCTTTACCATTGGTACTTTTGGCTGGATACATTCTCGGCAGAGCAAAAGGCATAATGATAATAGGGCTTCTATTATTATTGCCAGGACTGCTAAACACACTTGGTTTTCTTCCACCTTTTAGCCTAACCCCATCCAAATATTTTGTGGGTGGCACAGGTAGTTTGGGAAGCGCATTTGGATTTGCATCTATAATCTTATATGGCGTACTAATCGGATGGTCCGCAACTATAATTATATACGACGCATTCAAATTGAATGACCGTTTCCGCCACTATTACGATCATATTTGGTTTCTTACGGCTATTTTGACAGGAGTATTTTTCGTTGCTGATAGTGGTGCCTCCGAGGACGCTCAGGAGCTGACAGACGCTAGCGCCGCGACGAGAAATGCGAGCTTGTATTTACTAGCGCAAGTACGCGAGTACGATAATTACTGCCAGCAGAACGGATCCTCAGAATCTGTATCCTGCCGCTGGGCTTCACGTGTACAGCAACAGCTTAACGAATACGCTAGTGATCACCATAAGATCTATAAAGAATTCGGCCCTCACGTTAGTCGCACTCTTTACGCTCCAAGCTGGTCTCAAATAACGGATAAAGAAATAATTAAAATCAGACAGGAGATAAATGATTACAACAACCAAAGATGCCCAACTACGAAACTTGGCGCTGGCTCTTACCAACTCTCCCCAGCATCCGGTATCTGTCAAACCGTACCGGCTTCTTATTGCACCGCCTTTCCCGATCCGCCTGAAAACCTCGTCGACAAATATATTATTGGGAGAACTGTAGCTTTAGCATCTGAATGCATAGTACCAACCTTGGTCAGACTCAGGTCTGAACAAGAAAAAACGATTACCACAGTATCTCAAAATCAACGCTCCAAACATTATCGCTGGCTATTTTTCATAGTGTTCTCAATCATTGTAGGCGGAAAAATAGCAAACTCCACTACTCGTGTAATCGATATTGATCGAAGGGCTCCCGAAGAGCAACAAAGAATTCGAGAACTGGTTTATAAGGTGTTGAAAAAAACCGGTAGCTTGTTGGGATGGGTGGCTAGATTTTTAATCTGGAGTTACCGGTTTCTCAAAAACCAGCACAAGACTTCTTGAAGCACGGGGTTACCTACCCGATCGAGCGCTGCGATGCTGCAACGTGTAGCCGGATAGCAGCGGCTCAATGGTATAGTGGCCCACCCACCCCTGCCCCTGATCGGTACATTCAAGGAAGATAAAATGAATATAAAAAAAATCGAAGTTCCACCGTACGTTTCCCTAGCAGGTGACAGATGAGTTTCGTTCTTGAGGATTTAGGATTAGCTTATCGAAAGGCTAAGGTGGATTTATTCTATTCGTCCAGCCCCGACTTATTGGCAATAGCAGCCTACGAGGAACACCTTTCCGAAAATCTCAGTGCGCTTTTGATTCTGCTCAATGGAAGCAACCTAAAGTGGGTTGAGCAGAAAGCGTTTATCGGTGGGTGGACCTTTGCCACTAAGTCTGTTACTTGGGCAGACCGCAAGGAATTTCGCGAAAAAAATGGTACTGGCCTAATTTTTTCTTCTCCTGAAGAAGATTGGGACCGCACTTGCGAGTTGCTTTCGGAAACTGAGGAATATTCAAAGCCTAATGCGGAATTCCGCTTGATGGCTCAATGCAGCATAGATTTTCATGTATTATCTGCTTTATGGTTGCTTAAAGTAGGACATCAGTATGATGCGAAACTTTCCAAATGTGCCTACGGAAATCGATTGCGCCGCACACAAGATGGCAAAAATATAAACCCTCTATCACTAGGCTCATTTGTTCCTTATTTGACACCTTTTCGAAACTGGCGTGACAATGGCATTTCCTCAATGCGTGCCGCCTTGGATGATGGAAAAAAAGTCGTCGCACTCACGGCTGATGTCAGTTCTTTTTACCACGAACTTAAACCTAGCTTCATGCTGGAGTCGTCCTTTCTCCGTGATGTGCTCTCACTTGAGCTGACAGAAACCGAGAAGAAACTAAATCATTTATTCATCAAAGCTCTAGAAGCATGGGCAGCGACAACTCCGCTGAAGAAAGGTCTGCCGGTTGGATTACCAGCGTCTGCTGTAGTCGCCAACATGGCTTTGATAGAGCTGGACCGCGTGATCGAACAGCAAGTCATTCCACTGTACTATGGACGATATGTTGATGATATTTTGCTCGTCATGGAAAATGGCGCCCACTTTCGGTCAACGGATGAACTTTGGGATTGGCTATTCGAACGCTCTGACGAAAAACTTGCCTGGGATGGTAAGGGAGAGAGTAAAAGAATAATTTTTCAGCCTAGCTATTTCAAATCGGGAAAAAACAAAAGTCAGATATGTTTTGCCAATGCAAAGAATAAAATCTTTATATTGAATGGCGATACGGGAAAAACGTTCATAGACGCTATTGCTCATCAAATTCACGAACGCGCAAGCGAATGGCGTGCAATGCCACGCTTACCTCGTTGGGCTGAACACGTTGGGACCGATCTTTTGGCAGCAACACAAAGCGACGGTGAGACGGCTGACAACTTGCGAAAGACGGATGCATTAACAATGCGTCGCGCGGGTTTTGCTATTAAGTTACGTGATTTTGAAGCGTATGAACGTGACTTACCTCCTGAAACTTGGAAAGCGCACCGGCATGCATTCTTTCGCGCATTTACCCAGCACGTCCTGGTGCTGCCACAATTTTTTGAGTTATCGATTTATCTACCTCGCGTGATACAGCTGGCAACCGCATGTGAGGATTTTCGGGAGCTACGAAAAATCATCAGAGCGCTTGACCAATTGTGTACGAAGGTTAGGCGAAACTGCTCAGTGAGCGTGAAGGCGTGGCCTGACGATGGACCGGTCGATGACGAGAATGTTCTTGCGTTGTGGGAAGGACACTTACTCAAAACCGTACTTGAAAGCATTATGTCCGCATTTCCGCCTTTTCTCTCCAAGAATGGCAAGCGGGAATGGAAAGAACATATGGCCGACTATCGACCAAGCGATCTTGGAGTAAAATGGCCTTGGTCTGCCAAAGCCTTCCAGCGAGCCCAAGCTAGACTCTTTTCTTTTGATTTGGCCCACATGCCATTCCGCTTTATTGGCTTGCCAGAAGAAATGGTCGCGCAGCGGGGTATCCCTGATCGTCGATCAGGTGCAATTCACGATGAATCGGCTCAAATGCTTCCCCACAGCGTATTACGTGGAGCAACACTCCTCGCAGAATGGAGCAATCTCGAAGGCTTACCCCGGGGCCTTCTTTTCGCCACACGACCTTTCAACCTCCCCGAGCTTTTCGTACTCAGCAAAAATGTCTACTCCAAGGATCATGAGGAGGAAATACGCGCAGTTGTTCTAGCTCTGAGAGGTTTCACGCTAAACGACAAAATGCCGTTTATGGATCGACGAGGAGTTCTACAAATTCCCGATGGTACGCCCCCATCGGATTACCGTATTGCCGTATCCAGCTGGCAGACTCGACTGGAAAGTTGGACAGCATCGGTGGCGCAGCAGCCTGACCCTGACATTCAAAAAAGGTACGCTAGGCTGAATCACTTGCTAGACGGCGTGATTTCAAACCCTGAGAAGAGTCGTTACCTAATCCTGCCTGAATTGGCGTTGCCAGCCCTATGGTTCATTCGCATCGCGCGAAAGTTACACGGTCGTGGTATCTCTTTGATTTCTGGGGTCGAATACCTTCATGCCAAACATGCGAAGGTTCACAATCAGGTTTGGGTAGCTCTTTCTCACGACGGGCTGGGGTTCCCCTCAACGATGATTTACCGACAGGACAAGCAACGACCCGCGTTGCATGAAGAACAGGAACTGCGTCGCATAGCGGGCGTGGAATTAAAGCCAGAAAAACCTTGGAAAAAACCACCAATTATTCAACATGGGGAGTTCCGCTTCGCTTTATTGGTATGCAGCGAACTTACAAATATCGGCTATCGAAGTGCGCTTAGAGGAAAGGTAGATGCGCTGTTTGTTCCTGAGTGGAATCAGGACACAGATACATTTAATGCGTTAGTAGAATCTGCCGCGTTAGACATTCACGCTTATGTTATCCAGTGCAACGACCGGCAATACGGTGATAGTCGTATCCGCGCTCCTTACAAGGATAGCTGGAAACGAGACGTTCTTAAGGTCAAAGGTGGGATCACAGATTATTGTGTCATTGGAGAAATCGACATTCAGGCATTACGGCGATTTCAGAGCAGCCACCGCTCACCTGCGGGTCCATTTAAACCAGTTCCAGACGGTTTTAAAATTTCTAAGACTCGTAAAGTCTTACCGAAGTGATCATCATAAATTATCAGTTATGAATGGTCTGCTACTCGCAGGAGTTCCAAACGTAAAAGGCCGCTAACGAAACGGCCTTTTATGTCTGCTAGGCTCAGCTGTTAGACAAGGTTTCGCAAAGCTTCAATCCCTTTTCCGTCACCACAGCCCCCGAAAATTTATAGCCATCCTCTTTATCGAAAAGCAGATAGCTCTGCGACGCCAACCATCGAACAATATCTGCAAAAAAATGCTCATCTTCTATCGATTGACCAGACGCCTGCTTTTCAACCGCAGAGGTATGAATTGACTTGTACGCTTCATTGGCCTTGGAGCCCACAGCCGTCGCATCCAGCTCGCGAGGCACTGAGTAACTTTCCTGCCGCCCTTCCCGGAGTTACATCGTGCACGGATCATAGACCACTCCAACGCCATAGGCCTCTATACCTTCGCAGCTGCCCATAACATCGGCCACACGCCAGCCGGACGAACCGTAACACTCCTTCCTTCAACAGCACATCGCGAATACGGTTATCAAGCATGCAGTTTTGGCAGCAGGAACCTTAGGATTTTCGGAGGCATAGGTCAGTCCACAGCCAAGGATCTGCGGCGCTGCTGCAATTGCAATTGCTAGTTCTGAATCGCTGACAGCGACGACAACAGCGTTGAAGGCATCTTGCAGGCAAATATTGCCGAGGCCCGGCCTCGAGACGCATTCGTTGGATCGTTCTTGCCGGCTCCCTATGCCAATAAAAAACGGATGTAATCCGTCGGGGCATTCAACACCGGAGCACTCGATGCAAGCCAGGCGCCACGATCCTCAAGCTCCCTGATCCAAGGAAATCCGGGGTAGTAGTCACTGAGACAGAGACTATGCACGTGAGGGCATCGAAGCTAGCCAATTCTCGACTACTTTCACCACTTAAATACGTGCAGCCTGGACAACTCCTAGTTGAACTGTTGCTTCGGATCGATTGCTCCCTGACTTAATGGCGGACCGTAGGGTCCAATTGACAACCGAATCCTACTGCCACAGCGTTTCACAGCGACGGGCTATCCGTATGCCTCTAACTCCCCAAACAGCGAAATCGCCCTCACAGTCCTTTCGATTTCCGCTGAGAGCCAGTAGTTTTGTGGGGGTAAAAACACTTAAAAAACAAAAGGGGTTGCGAGATAAAATCTCGCAACCCCTTGAATTATATGGTCGGGACGGAGTGATTCGAACACTCGACCCCTAGCACCCCATGCTAGTGCGCTACCGGACTGCGCTACGCCCCGACTAGGCGTGTTACTGGGTTCGCTTCTTGACGAAGCGATCCGGAATATACCGCAAGCTTTTGAAATGTGGAAGTATTTTAAAAGCCGGAATTACTTTTTCAACACCACCAGCACATCTTCGAGTTCGGAGATCATCTGGCGGATCAGTTGCTTGTATTGGGTGGTGTCGTCTTTGGCTTCATCACCGGACATGCGCTGACGCGCGCCGCTGATGGTGAACCCCTGGTCGTACAGCAACGCGCGGATCTGTCGGATCATCAGCACATCCTGGCGCTGATAATACCGGCGGTTCCCAGTGCGTTTGACGGGGTTGAGTTGAGGAAACTCCTGCTCCCAATAGCGCAGCACGTGCGGTTTTACCGCACAGAGCTCGCTGACTTCACCAATGGTGAAGTAGCGTTTGCCTGGGATGACGGGTAGCTCGTCGTTATGACTTGGTTCCAGCATAAGCCTCAACTCGGGCCTTCAACTTCTGCCCTGGACGAAAGGTGACCACACGGCGAGCCGTGATCGGGATTTCTTCTCCCGTTTTTGGATTGCGGCCAGGCCGCTGGCGTTTGTCCCGCAGGTCAAAATTGCCGAAACCGGACAATTTGACCTGTTCGTTGTCTTCCAGAGCGTGTCTGATCTCTTCAAAAAACAGCTCGACCAATTCCTTGGCCTCGCGCTTGTTCAGACCCAACTCTTCGTACAGACGTTCCGCCATCTCAGCTTTCGTCAAAGCCCCCATACGTCACTTCCTTAACGTGGCGTTCAACCTTTGTTCGAGCGAGGTGAGGATATTTTGTGTCGTGGTATTCACCTCATCGTCATTAAGAGTGCGCGATGGATGCTGCCAGGTCAAGCCAACTGCAAGGCTTTTTCTATGCGGATCAATACCTTTACCCTGATAGACGTCAAATAGCCTGAGGTCTGTCAGCCATTCCCCTGCATTTTCACGGATTACATCCAGAACAGCAGTGGCGGCCACTTCGCGGTCGGCAATTAACGCCAGGTCACGACGCACTTCAGGGAAGCGTGACAACTCACTGAATTTAGGCATTTTGCCCGAAGCGACTTCAGCCAGGACCAGTTCGAACACGAACACCGCACGGTCGAGACCGAGGGTTTTCGACAATTCAGGGTGAATGGCACCGACGAAGCCCACCAAACGGCCCTCGCGCTCGATGCGTGCCGTCTGGCCCGGGTGCAACGCCGGGTGGCTGCCAGCGACGAAGGTGAAGGCGCCCAGCGCACCGGCAAAGCCCAGCACAGCTTCCACGTCAGCCTTGACGTCGAAGAAGTCCACGGCATCGCGGCCCTGCGCCCAGCCTTCCGGCAGGCGGCTGCCGCACACCACACCAGCCAGCATTGGCTCTTGCTTCAGGCCGTCGAGTTGGCCGACGAAACGCAGGCCGCTCTCGAACATGCGCACGCGGTCTTGTTGGCGGTTCAGGTTGTGGGAAAGCGCTTTCACCAGGCCAGGCCACAGTGACGAACGCATGGCCGCCATGTCGTTGGAGATCGGGTTGGCCAACAGCAGCGGTTCGACGCCTGGGTTGAACAGCTCGAACTGCTTGGGATCGATGAAGCTGTATGTCACCGCTTCCTGGTAGCCACGGGCAACCAGCAGGCGACGCAGTTCAGGCAAGTGCGCACGCGCCTCAGCCTTGGGTTGCGGCGCCAGACGCGCTTGCGGGTAACGAACCGGCAGACGGTTGTAACCGTAGAGACGAGCCAGTTCTTCGATCAGGTCAACTTCCAGGCTGATATCGAAGCGGTGGCTTGGCACTTCAACGGTCCACTGCCCTTCCCCGCCAGCGGAAATACCCAGGCCGAGGGCGGACAACAGTTGTTCGATTTCAGCCGGCTCGATCACCAGGCCGAGCATCTGCTCGACACTTTTGGCACGCAGGGTGATCGGCGCAACAGACGGCAGGTACTGCTCGTTGACGGTTTCGGTGATCGGACCCGCTTCGCCACCGGTGATTTCCAGCAGCAGGCCAGTGGCGCGCTCCATGGCTTCACGCGCCAGCTTCCAGTCCACGCCGCGCTCATAGCGGTGCGATGCGTCGGTGTGCAGGCCATAGGAACGGGCTTTGCCGGCGATGGCGATCTGGTCGAAGAATGCACTTTCAAGGAACAGGTCACGGGTGGTCTTGGACACACCGCTGTGCTCGCCACCCATTACGCCGGCAATCGCCAGGGCGCGGGAGTGGTCGGCGATGACCAGGGTGTCGGCACGCAGGCTGACTTCCTGACCATCAAGCAACACCAGTTTCTCGCCTTCTTCGGCCATGCGTACGCGGATGCCGCCGTTGATTTCGGCAAGGTCGAACGCGTGCAGCGGCTGACCCAGTTCCAGCATCACGTAGTTGGTGATGTCGACGGCAGCGTCGATGCTGCGTACGTCGGCGCGGCGCAGGCGTTCAACCATCCACAGAGGGGTTGGCTTGGACAGGTCGACGTTGCGGATCACACGGCCCAGGTAACGCGGGCAGGCGTTTGGCGCCAGCACGTCAATCGGGCGTACTTCGTCGTGCACAGCCGGCACGGCGGCAACCACTGGACGGGTGACTGGGGCGTTGTACAGCGCGCCCACTTCACGCGCCAGGCCAGCCAGGGACAGGCAGTCGCCGCGGTTTGGGGTCAGGTCGACCTCGATGCTGGCGTCTTCCAGTTCAAGGTAAACGCGGATGTCCTGGCCCACTGGCGCGTCGGCCGGCAGCTCCATCAGGCCATCGTTGCCCTCGCCGACCTGCAGCTCCGCCTGGGAGCACAGCATGCCGTTGGACTCAACGCCACGCAGCTTGGCCTTCTTGATTTTGAAGTCGCCCGGCAGCTCGGCACCGATCATGGCGAACGGGATCTTCAGGCCCGGGCGCACATTGGGCGCTCCGCACACGACCTGGAAGGTTTCCGTGCCATTGCTGACCTGGCAAACACGCAACTTGTCGGCATCGGGGTGCTGCTCGGTGCTCATCACCTCGCCCACCACCACGCCACTGAATACACCGGCGGCCGGGGTAACGCTATCGACCTCAAGACCGGCCATCGACAGACGCGCAACCAGCGCGTCGCGATCTACCTGCGGGCTTACCCAGCCACGCAGCCATTGTTCACTGAATTTCATCCTGCTCTCCTAAAGATTCGTTACGACTAGCGAAATTGCGCGAGGAACCGCAAGTCGTTGTCGAAGAACAGACGCAAGTCGTTCACGCCGTAACGCAGCATGGCCAGACGCTCAACGCCCATGCCGAAGGCAAAGCCCGAGAACTCTTCCGGATCGATGCCGGACATGCGCAGCACGTTAGGGTGAACCATGCCGCAGCCCATCACTTCCAGCCAGCCGGTCTGTTTGCAGACGCGGCAGCCTTTACCGCTGCACATCACGCACTCCATGTCGACTTCAGCGGATGGCTCGGTGAACGGGAAGAACGATGGACGGAAACGCACCGCCAGTTCCTTCTCGAAGAACACCCGCAAGAATTCTTCGATGGTGCCCTTGAGGTCGGCGAAGTTGATGTCGCGATCAACCAGCAGGCCTTCGACCTGGTGGAACATCGGCGAGTGGGTAATATCGGAGTCGCTACGGTACACACGGCCTGGGCAGACGATGCGGATCGGCGGCTTGTTCGCTTCCATGGTGCGGACCTGTACCGGCGAGGTATGGGTGCGCAGCAGCATGTTCGCGTTGAAATAGAAGGTGTCGTGCATCGACCGGGCCGGGTGATGGCCTGGGATGTTGAGCGCCTCGAAGTTGTGGTAGTCGTCTTCGACCTCAGGGCCTTCGGCGATGCCGTAGCCGATGTGGGTGAAGAACTGCTCGATACGTTCCAGAGTCCGGGTGATCGGATGCAGACCGCCCGAGGCCTGGCCACGGCCAGGCAAGGTGACGTCAATGGACTCAGCGGCGAGTTTGGCCGCAAGATCGGCCTCCTCGAGCGACGCCTTGCGCGCATTGAGCACCTCTGTAACACGCTCCTTGGCGACGTTGATCAGCGCACCGACTTGCGGACGCTCTTCAGCCGGCAAATTCCCCAGGGTCTTCATCACCTGAGTCAATTCACCTTTTTTGCCAAGGTAGTGAACCCGGATTTGCTCCAGGGCATTTACATCTTCAGCGCTTTGCACAGCCTCAAGGGCTTGAGCGACGAGCGCGTCCAGGTTTTCCATGTACAGACTCCAGATACAAAATAGGGGAAGAGCTTGAAGGCTCTTCCCCTATTTATGACGTTTAACACCTTGGGCTACAGCGTAACCCAGGGTGACTGTCGGGGGTACTTAAGCCAAGGTGGCTTTAGCTTTCTCGACAATCGCAGCAAACGCCGCTTTTTCGTTCACTGCCAGATCAGCCAGAACCTTACGGTCGATCTCGATGGACGCTTTTTTCAGGCCAGCGATGAAACGGCTGTAGGACAGACCGTTAACACGTGCACCAGCGTTGATACGAGCGATCCACAGAGCGCGGAACTGACGTTTTTTCTGACGACGGTCACGGTAGGCGTATTGGCCTGCCTTGATTACCGCTTGCTTGGCAACACGGAATACGCGTGAACGCGCGCCGTAGTAGCCTTTAGCAAGTTTCAGAATTTTTTTGTGACGTTTACGGGCAATGACGCCACGCTTTACACGAGCCATGAGTTACTTCCTCTATTCTTGATCCAAAAATTAACGAAGGCGCAGCATGCGCTCGACTTTTGCCACGTCAGACGGATGCAGCAAGCTGCTACCGCGCAGTTGACGCTTACGCTTGGTCGACATTTTGGTCAGGATGTGGCTCTTGAAAGCGTGCTTGTGCTTGATACCGTTAGCAGTTTTCAGAAACCGCTTAGCAGCACCACTTTTAGTCTTCATCTTTGGCATGTTCGGATACTCCGCATTCAGTTGATAAACATAATCAGAAGGCCTGCCGTGCCCTGTTGATTACTTCTTCTTTTTCGGGGCGATGACCATGATCAGCTGGCGTCCTTCCATCTTAGGATGCTGTTCGACGGAACCGTACTCGAGCAGGTCAGCTTCAACCCGCTTGAGGAGTTCCATCCCCAGCTCCTGGTGGGCCATCTCACGGCCGCGGAATCGCAAGGATACCTTGGCCCTGTCCCCATCACTCAGGAAACGTACCAGGTTGCGCAGTTTTACCTGGTAATCCCCTTCCTCCGTCCCTGGACGAAACTTGATTTCTTTTACTTGAATCTGCTTCTGGTTCTTCTTCGCCGCAGCAATCTGCTTCTTCTTTTCGAAGATCGACTTGCCGTAGTCCATCACCCGGCAAACAGGCGGGACTGCGTCGGCGGAGATTTCCACCAGGTCCAATTTGGACTCTTCAGCGATACGAAGCGCTTCATCAATCGAGACGATGCCAATCTGCTCGCCGTCAGCGCCAATTAACCGAACCTCGCGTGCCGAGATATTCTCGTTGATCGGGGCTTTCGGTGCAGCTCGTTTATCTTGTCTCATTTCACGCTTAATAATAATTACTCCGAATCTGGGCGACCACGCCGGGAAACCGCTTGCGCGAGGAACTCAGCGAACTGGGCGACGGGCATCGAGCCCAGGTCAGCACCTTCACGAGTACGCACAGCGACAGTCTGCATCTCGACTTCCCGATCTCCGATAACCAAAAGATAGGGAACCTTGAGCAAAGTATGCTCGCGGATTTTAAAGCCGATCTTTTCATTTCTCAAGTCGGACTTGGCACGAAATCCGCTTTCGTTGAGTGTTTTTTCAACTTCAGCGGCAAAATCTGCCTGTTTATCAGTGATATTCATGATCACTGCCTGGGTCGGAGCCAGCCACGCAGGGAATGCACCCTCGTAGTGCTCGATCAGGATCCCGACGAACCGTTCGAACGAGCCGAGGATCGCCCGGTGCAGCATAACCGGGTGTTTACGGCTGTTGTCTTCGGAGACGTATTCGGCTCCCAGACGGATCGGCAGGTTAAAATCGAGCTGCAGGGTACCACACTGCCAGACGCGGCCAAGGCAATCTTTCAACGAGAACTCGATCTTCGGACCGTAGAACGCGCCCTCACCCGGTTGCAGGTCGTACGCAAGCCCCGCACTGTCCAGCGCTGCAGCCAGTGCAGCTTCGGCGCGGTCCCACAGTTCGTCGGAGCCGACGCGTTTTTCCGGACGAGTGGACAGTTTCATTTCGACTTCGGTAAAGCCGAAATCGCGGTAAACATCCATGGTCAGCTTGATGAACGCGGCGGATTCAGCCTGCATCTGCTCTTCGGTGCAGAAGATGTGGGCGTCGTCCTGGGTGAAGCCACGCACGCGCATGATGCCGTGCAGCGCACCCGATGGTTCGTTACGGTGACAGGCACCGAACTCGGCCAGGCGCATTGGCAACTCGCGGTAGCTCTTCAGGCCTTGGTTGAACACCTGCACGTGGCATGGGCAGTTCATCGGCTTGATGGCGTAGTCGCGGTTTTCCGACTGGGTGGTGAACATGTTGTCGGCGTAGTTGGCCCAGTGCCCGGATTTCTCCCACAGGCTGCGGTCAACGACCTGAGGCGTCTTTATCTCCAGGTAGCCGTTTTCGCGTTGAACCTTGCGCATGTACTGCTCGAGCACTTGGTACAGGGTCCAGCCGTTCGGGTGCCAGAACACCATGCCCGGTGCTTCTTCCTGAAGGTGGAACAGGTTCAGGCGCTTGCCGATCTTGCGATGGTCGCGTTTCTCGGCTTCTTCGATACGCTGGATGTAGGCCGCCAGCTGCTTCTTGTCAGCCCACGCAGTGCCGTAGATTCGCTGCAGTTGCTCGTTTTTCGCATCGCCACGCCAGTAGGCACCGGACAGCTTGGTCAGCTTGAACGATTTGAGGAAGCGCGTGTTCGGCACGTGCGGGCCACGGCACATGTCGACGTATTCTTCGTGGTAGTACAGGCCCATGGCCTGCTCGTCCGGCATGTCTTCCACCAGGCGCAGCTTGTAGTCTTCGCCACGGGCGGTGAACACGTCGATCACTTCGGCGCGCGGCGTGACTTTCTTGATCACGTCGTAATCTTTTTCGATCAGCGCGTGCATGCGCTGCTCAATGGCAGCCAGGTCGTCCGGGGTAAAAGGACGCTCGTAGGCGATGTCGTAATAGAAGCCTTCTTCAATGACCGGGCCGATTACCATCTTCGCGGTGGGGTACAGCTGCTTGACCGCATGGCCAATCAGGTGCGCGCAAGAGTGGCGAATGATCTCCAGCCCCTCTTGATCCTTGGGCGTGATGATTTGCAGGCTGGCGTCGCTGGTGATCAGGTCGCTGGCGTCGACGAGCTTGCCGTCGACCTTGCCGGCCACGGTGGCCTTGGCCAGGCCTGCACCAATGGATGCGGCGACCTCGGCTACGGAAACCGAATGATCGAATGAACGTTGACTGCCGTCGGGAAGAGTAATAGTTGGCATGGCGCCTCCTCTCCTAGTGGTGACCCCTACCAAAGGTCACGTGGGTTGGGATGAGCCAGTACAAGATCCAACACCAGGCCGTTCAGTGATGAACGCCTGCCTTACAGCGGCAGGAGCCTTTCGGCCAACCGATAATCGAACCAGAGTGACTGGAGTGAGCTAAAAAGAACCTGGCAAGGCGGCAATTGGCACGCCTGAAGATAGCCAAGCGCAAGATGCTAGCACAGATGAACGGTCATCGCGGCGCTGCTATCTTGCGTAACGACAAAATCCGGCCTTTATAGCTGCAAAAGTGAACTTGAGCTGTACGCAATGCCTCAAACCCACTGAGAATCGCCGTTCGTCCTCGACCCAAAGGAGCATCCTCATGATGCGTTTTACCTCTACCCTCGCTCTCGCCGCTTCCCTGACCCTCCTTTCCCTCGGCGCGCAGGCAGCAGCCCCGTCGAACTGGCCAGCCGGTGCTCGCGACAGCTTCGTCAGCGATTGCAGCGCAGCTGCCAGCCAGAACGTAGACGTCAAAACTGCCAAAGCCCACTGCGAATGTGGCGCCGACAAGATCAACGCTGAATTGAGCACCGCCGAAATCAAAGAGCTCATGACCAACCAGAACGCCAGCCCAGAGCTTAAAAACAAAGCTGTCGCGGCTATTTCGTCCTGCAAAGTCGTGAAGAAAAAGTAAGATCTGCCACTGATCACACGGCTTTTTCACGGGTAAAACAGCCCGAAAACTGCCATTTCTCACAAATTACGCAGCTTTTACGGCTTTTTTTACCAGTTGATATTTCGAGCCAAAGCCCCGTAGATCGGGGCTTCCAGCCGAAAACGGTACTAAACGCAACGCTATTGATTAGCAAACAATGCCTTGGGGGGGCTCCCAAGCCGAACATTTCGACTATGATAGCCCGGTGTGCCCAGTTGGCCTGAGCAGCACAGCACTACTGAAAATATATGTTTCTTGGAGATACACCATGTCTAATCGCCAAACCGGCACCGTTAAATGGTTCAACGATGAAAAAGGCTTCGGCTTCATCACTCCTCAAGGTGGCGGTGACGACCTGTTCGTACACTTCAAAGCTATCGAAAGCGACGGTTTCAAAAGCCTGAAAGAAGGCCAAACCGTTTCCTTCGTGGCTGAGAAAGGCCAAAAGGGTATGCAAGCTGCACAGGTTCGCGGCGAGTAATTCTCCGCTGAGCTAAAAAAACCCCGTCCATGTGACGGGGTTTTTTATGGGCACTGCAAAAGCCTTGAATGACTTAGCCGCAGTTGACCCGCGTGATCACCAGGTTGTCATCGGTGTTCAGGTTCAGGCGGTCGGAGCGGTATTCCAGGGTAATCATGTCGTTGGGCTTGAGGATGCGTGCGTTCTGCGCACCGGCACGGGTGCGTGCCTGCTCCAGCAACTGGGGCGAAGCTTTCTGGCCGATCGTGAATTCGGCGGCCTTCGACTCACAGCGGCTATGACCGGCATCGGCCACGGCGGCGTCTTTGGCTGGCTCAGAGGCACCCGGGGTGCTGCAACCCGCCAACGCGAGTGCTGCCAACAAAGTACCGAATGATGCGAGCTTCCAAGGCATGAAGCCTCCTATGATAAAAAATGGACAGAGATCGTGCGACAGCGATTGGGCGGATTGGTTTCAAGACGTAAACCGCCGCTTGGCAAGTCTGCCTGACTCTCGGCAGGCATTCGCCCGGTCAATCGTGACCAGATATGAATGTATTCAGTAGATGTCGATGTAGTCGAACGCCGGCTTCGGCCAGTTTTCCTTCAGCGCATTGAAAATCTGCGTCACCCAGACTTCGTCGCTGGCGGCCACATTGCCTACGTACCCGGACCCCTTGGCCCAGGTCTCCAGGCGAAAGAGCAGCCCGTCGATGTCCACGCCACCCACGACCCTCCCTGAGGAGATGTAGGCGATCCCGGCCTTGGTCACCCGCAGTTGGGCATGTTCGTCGTCACTGGCACTGGCGAGAAGCTGGCGCACATTCGCCAGCGTCAGGTTCTCGGGGTTGTTCAAGTCGATCTGCACGTGGTGTTCCCCGGCAATTAAACAGGCGGACAGTGTCGCACAGCGCCGCCGTCATTCCGAATCGCCTCATGCCTAAGTATCAGTGCCAAACCCGATACAAAATGGTTAACTGGGCTGGTAAGAACCGCGTTCCAGCGCATTGCCCAGTACTTCCAGCCCCGTGAGACAGTCATGACCACCGTAACGCTCCAAGCCGACATCAAAGCCAAGTGGCCCCAAGGACAGAGCTCCTACAGCCCTGGAAGCCCAGAGGAATTGGCGATCATTGGTATCGACCTGCTGGTCAAGGAGCTAGGTACACAAGCGGCACAAGCGTTCATCGGCCAGATATTCGAGAAATATCCGGCCGATCACATGGGCGCACACGACCCCGAGCGCGAATAAGAACCGGCCGGCGAACGCCGACCGGTCAACACGTTACTTCAGGCGCGCCAGGCGCTCGGTCAGCAGATCGAAGAAGCCTTGGGCATCACCGTTTTCTACCCAGAACGCATTCTTCGGTTGTTTCAGGCCATCGTACCAGTCGACGATCGTCTGGCCGAAGGTCGGGCCTTCACGGCTGTCCACCACCACGTTGACTTCACGGCCGCTGAACAGCGATGGCTTGAGCAGGTAAGCAACGACGGTAGCGTCATGCACAGGACCGCCTGGAATACCGTAGTGCTCCATGTCGCCCTTGACGTATTCATTGAGGATATCGCCAACAACCTTGCTTGCGTTGTTCTTGAGGTCGGCGATCTTTTTCAGGCGGGCTTCGCTGGTCAGTACCTTGTGGGTCACGTCCAGCGGCAGGTAGGTCAGCTTGACACCGCTCTTGAGCACAATCTCAGCCGCAACCGGGTCGGCGAACAGGTTGAACTCCGCCACCGGTGTGATATTGCCGCCATTGAAGTGCGCGCCGCCCATCACCACCACTTCCTTGATGCCCTGGGTGATTTCCGGTGCCTGGGTCAGCGCCAGCGCCAGGTTGGTCTGCGGACCGAGCATGGCGATAGTGATGCTGTGAGGCTTGGCGGTGGTGAGGGTCTTGATCAGGTAATCAACGGCATTACCTTCAGCCAAGCCCTTTTTCGGCTCATGCACGGTGACGCCGGAAATACCTTCCTTGCCATGGATATTCTCGGCATAGATCGGCGTGCGCAGCAGTGGCGCCGGCGCCCCCGCGTACACCGGGATGTCCTCGCGCCCTGCCCACTCGCGGGCCAGGCGTGCATTGCGGGAAGTCTTGTCCAGGCGCACGTTGCCGGCGACGGTGGTCAGCGCACGAATGTTCAGTTCCTCCGGAGAGGCCATGGCAAACAGCAGCGCCACCACATCATCGGCGCCTGGGTCGGTGTCGATGATCAGGTCGATTTTTTCCGCCGCCTGGGCGCTTGCAGCAGTGAGTGCGGACAAAAGCAGAACACTCCGGAACAGGTTTTTCAGGGTGGGAAGACCATATTGCATAAAACACTCCTTGTCGTTGAGAACGCTAGAACGTTACGCCGGACACCAGCGCGATATTGCAGTAAGGCTGGCATTCGCCGGTGCGCACCACGGCGCGTGCCTTGTGGCTGAGCTGCTTGAACTCCTCATGACTGACCAGGCGCCGCTCACCGAGGGCCGCCTGCTCTGTGAGCGTATTGAGCTCGGCCAGCGCCGGTGGTTGCTTGAGCAGGATCTCTTCTGCCAGCACATGGCGCTCCACCTGCATTTCGCTGAGTACGATACGCAAGGTGCTGATGAAGTCCGGGATACCCTGGGTCAACGCCAGGTCGATCAATTCGACGCCCGGCGGGACTGGCAGGCCAGCGTCGCCGATCACCAGGATGTCACCATGCCCAAGCGAGGCGATGACACGCGACAGGGCGATATTGAGCAGAGGTGTCTTTTTCATGAGGGCACAAAACCTTGTACGTCGTGCAGCGTTGGAATAGAGGGTTGCGCGCCGGCACGGGTGACTGACAGCGCCGCCGCGACCTGGCCAAAACGGATGGCCTCGGCCTCGCTTTTGCCATTGGCCAGTGCCGCCGCAAAGCCGCCGACGAAGGTGTCGCCCGCGGCCGTGGTGTCGACCGCCTTGACCTTTGGCGCCAGCAGGTGCTCAAAGACCTGGCCGTCAGTGAACAACGCGCCTTGAGCCCCCAGGGTGATGATGACTTTGCCGGCGCCCGCCTGGATCAGTTGGGTCGCCGCCGCCTTGGCGCTGTCAATGGAGTCGACCGTCACGCCACTCAGTGCGGTGGCCTCGCTTTCATTGGGGATCAGGTAGTCGATCGAGGCATACCACTCAGCCGGCAACGGTGCGCTGGCCGGTGCCGGGTTGAGGATCACCGTCTTGCCCAGCTCACGACCGCGCTTGAGGGCGTAGCCCACCGTATTCATCGGCACTTCCAACTGGCAAACGATCACGTCAGCCGCTTGCAGCACCGCGTCAAACGCCTGCAACGAGGCAGGTGTCAGTTCGCCGTTACTGCCTGCCACAATCACAATCGCGTTCTGGCTGCTGTCATCGACCACGATCAGGGCCACGCCACTGGAACCGTCCACGGTACTGACGGCCTGGCAATCGATGCCCTCCACCGTCAACGCGTCACGCAATTGGGTGCCGTAGGCATCGGTACCGACACAGCCAATCATCGACACATCGGCACCCAGGCGTGCGGAGGCTACCGCCTGGTTCGCGCCCTTGCCGCCGGGCACGGTGGAGAACGTCTGCCCGATCAAGGTTTCACCGGCACGCGGCAACCGGCTCGCGCGAGTCACCAGGTCCATGTTCAAGCTGCCTACTACCACTACTTTTGCTGGCATACATCAGTACTCATCAATTCGGTTCAGCGGTATTGGGCGAACGTACCGGCGACAGGCGCCGTCGACTCACGCAATACGATGCTCGGCGTCACGATGCGTTGATCGATCGGCAGTTGGGGTGTCGCAATTCTTCGCAGTAAAAGTTCGGCCGCCGTCTCGCCCAACTGCACGATCGACTGCCCGACCGTGGTCAACGCCGGGTAGACGTAACGGCCCATTTGAATGTCATCGAAACCGATCACCGAGAGCTCGCCCGGCACACGGATATTGCGCTCTGCTGCGGCGCGCAACACACCGAAACCAATCATGTCGTTGCTGGCAAAAATGGCACTCGGCGGGTTGTGCGCCAGCAGCTGCACCGCGGCGGCATACCCGCCGGTGCTGGTAAAGTCGCTTTCCTGGATGCGATTGGCCGCCACTTCCACGCCCGCCTCGCGTAATGCGCGGTGATACCCCGCCAGACGCATTTGCGCGACACGGGTATGGGCAGGGCCGCCGATGCAAGCAATGTCGCGATGACCGAGTTCGAGCAAGTGCCGGGTCGCCAGGTAGGCGCCCTCCTCGTGATCGATACGCACCAGGTCCACATCAATACCATCCAGCGCCCGGTCGACGATCACCATGGGCGTGCGTACCGCGCTCAACCCAGCGGCAAGGCCGCTGTCGTCGCCGCCGACCGAGGTCACGATCAAGCCGTCGATGCGCTTTTCCAGCAATACGCGCAAATAGCTGCGCTGCTTTTCAGCGTTGTCGTCGGAGTTGCAGAGGATCACGCAGTAACCGTTACGCTCGCAGTAATCCTCGATGCCGCGGGCCAGTTCCGCAAAATACGGGTTGAGGCTGTTGGGCACCAGCAGACCGATGGTGGCCGTGGTCTTGGCCTTGAGCGAACGCGCGACGGCACTGGGCACGTAGTCGAGTTGCTTGATCGCCGCCTCAACCTTGATGCGCACCGGTTCACTGACCGGGCGCGTCTTGTTCACCACATGGGACACCGTCGTGTAGGAAATACCTGCAAGCGCTGCCACATCCTTGATCGTTGCCATGGTTCAGCCTCGCCGACTGGCGCGCTGGCTGCGGTAGGTATCGAGGACCACGGCGATCACGATCACGGCACCCGTGATGATGCGTTTCGTGGGTTCCGTGGCACCGATCTGCGCCAGGCCAGCCGCCAATACCGAAATAATCAACACACCAAAAAAGGTACTGATCACCGAGCCGCGCCCGCCCATCAGGCTGGTGCCGCCGATCACCACGGCTGCAATCACTTGCAGTTCCAGGCCGGAACCGGCGTTCGGGTCCGCCGCTTCCAGGCGCGAAATCTGGAACAGCGCGGCCACACCGGCCAGCAGGCCCATGAGGCTGAACACCAGGATCTTGTAGGGCTTGGGATTGATCCCGGCCAAGCGCACGGCCTCTTCGTTGGTGCCGATACCAATCAGGTAACGACCAAACACAGTGCGGGTCAATACCAGCTGCGCGGCGATGATCACCAGCAAGGCGATGATGAATGACGGCGAGATACCAAAGGCAATCGGGTTGGACAGCCAGGCAAACGAATCACCGATGTAAGCGGTACGCGAGCCGGTCATTTGGTACGCCACGCCACGGGCCATTTCCAGCACGCCCAGGGACACGATAAACGACGGAATGCGCCAGGCCACGGTGATCGAGCCGGTGATGGTACCGGCCAATGCCGCGCAGCCCATGCCCAGCACGGCCGCCGGCAATACGCTCCAGCCCCAGCCGAGAATCGCTACGCTGACCGCCGACGCCGCCAGTGCCAGCACCGAGCCCACCGATAGGTCGATTCCGCCGATGATCAGGATGAAGGTCATGCCCACCGCCAGCACCATCAAGTCCGGTATCTGGTTAGCAAGGGTGCTGAAGGTGTCATAGGACAGGAAGTGATCGCTGAGCACCGAGAACAGCGCAATCATCGCCAGCAAAGCACCCGCCAAGCCCAGGTAGGTGCCCAGGCCGTAGAAGTTGCCGCCAGTCTTGCCGGGGGAAGTTGTGGTTTTCATGGGGTATCCCTAAGCACTGCGTCGTTGAGCAGCGCATCACGTTTCTGATAGCCGGCGAAGGCGGCGGCGAGCAATTCGTCTTGGGTCCAGCTGTCGCGCTCGAACGTCTCGATCAAGCGCCCGGCAGACAACACACCGATGCGGTCGCAGATCAGCATGAGTTCACGCAGATCACTGGACACCACCACCAGCGCTTTGCCCTGGCGGGTCAACTCGCCCAGCAAGGCATAAATATCGAACTTGGCACCCACGTCGATGCCGCGGGTTGGCTCATCGAACAGCATCACCGAGCAGTCGCGCTCCAGCCAGCGGCCAATCACCACCTTCTGCTGGTTGCCGCCGGACAATTCGGAAACCAACTGCGCCGGACTGGAACTGCGGATGCGCATGGCGTCGATCTGACGCTTGGCCAGGGCGGTTTCGTCGCGGCTGTTGACCACGCCACCGCCGGAGATCTCCGGCATATTACCCAGGGCAATGTTGGCGCTGATGGACTGGGTCAGCAACAGGCCTTCACCCTTGCGGTCTTCGGTGATCAGGGCAATGCCATGGCCTACCGCGTCCACGGGCGAGCGGATGCTCACGACCTGGGCTGGCGAACCAAGCGCCACAGTACCGCTGTCGGCCAGGTCGGCGCCAAAGATCAGCCGCAACAACTCAGTACGCCCCGCACCGATCAGGCCGGAGATACCGTAGATCTCACCCGCGCGCACCTCGAAGGACACATCGCGGACCTTGTCCGAGCGAGTGAGGCCTTTTACCGTCAGGGCTGGACCACCAATGGAGCGCGGGCCCAGGTCGATGTGTTCGCCCAGCTCGCGACCGACCATCAAGGTGACCAGTTGCTCGCTGTTGTAGTTGGCCATCGGCTCGACACAGACCAGCTTGCCGTCACGCAGTACCGCAATACGTTGGGCAACACGGGCCAGCTCTTCCAGCCGGTGCGAAATATAAATGATCGCCACGCCCCGGGCCTGCAGGCGCGTGATTTGTTCAAACAGCATCTCGACTTCACGCGCCGTGAGCATGGCCGTGGGTTCGTCGAGGATCAGTACGTGACAATCGCCGATCAGGTTGCGGGCGATTTCGACCATCTGCTGATGACCAATACCCAGGCTGCCAACCAGCGTATCGGGGTCGATGGCGTCCAGGCCGACCTGGGCCATGGCCTCGATCGCGGCCTTGCGCAGTTGCTTTCGGCTAATCCAGCCACAGTGGCTGGGCAGGTTGTCCAGGAACAGGTTCTCGGCGACGGTCAGGGTCGGCAGCAGGTTGAGCTCCTGCATGACCATGCGCACGCCCAGCTCTTCGGCCTGGGTGCGGCTGCCAGGGCGGAAATCCTGGCCATTGAACTGCATGTGCCCGGTGGTCGGTGTGACCAGCCCGCCGATGATCTTCGACAAGGTACTTTTGCCTGCACCGTTCTCACCGGTCAGCGCCAGCACTTCCCCGCGATTGAGCGTCAGGGTGATGTCGGACAGAACCGGCTGGGCATAGGTCTTGCCGATACCGCTGACCGAGAGGACAGCGTTCGGGGCGGAAGATGACATAGGAAAATCTCCAGGCGCCCGCTCAGGACGAGCGGGCGCTGTTGGGTGCTGCCAGGATTACTTCTTGAGGGCGAGTTCGACCGGGGTTTCGATCACGCCATCTTTGGCATCGACTTTCTCACCCTTGACCAGCTTGAGCGCATTCTGGATACCGAACACGGCTTGCTGGGCAGCCGCCTGGTCGGCGGTCGCCAGTACACGGCCGTCCTGCAGCATCGGCTTGATGGCTTCGATGTTGTCGTAGCCTACGACCAGCACCTTGCCAGCCTTGCCGGCCGCACGCACGGCGGAGACCGCGCCCAGGGCCATGTTGTCGTTACCGGCCAACAGCGCCTTGAGGTCCGGGTACTCGCTCAGCATGGCGGATGCCACTTTCTGGCCCTGGTCGATTTCCCAGTTGCCGGACTGAGTGGAAACGATCTTCATGCCGGCAGCGTCCATCGCATCCTTGTAGCCTGCGGTACGTTGCTGGGCGTTGGTGGTCGTCGGCACACCTTCGATGATGCCAACCTTGTCACCCGAGGCCAGTTGCTTGGCCAGGTAGTCGCCCACCAACTTGGAGCCTTTGCGGTTGTCCGGGCCTACGAACGGAATATCGAGATTCTTGCTCTTGAGCACATCCGGGTCCAGGCGGTTGTCGATGTTGACGACCTTGATGCCGGCGTCCGAGGCTTTCTTCAGCACGGTGACCAGCGCCTTGGAGTCGGCAGGTGCGATGACGATGGCGTTGACCTTGGCGAGGATCATCTGGTTGACGATGTCGATCTGTGCGCTGGTATCGGTTTCGTTCTTGATCCCGTTAGTGATCATGTCGAAATCGGCGGCGTGTTCTTTCTGGTACTTCTTGGCACCGTCTTGCATGGTGACAAAGAATTCGTTGGCGAGGGATTTCATGACCAGGCCGACCTTGGGTTTGGCGGCATCATCAGCAAATGCAGAGGAGAGAGGCAGGGCAGCGGATGCGGCGGCAAGCACAGCGACAGCAAGAAGACGTCCAGCAAATGGCAGCTTCATGGGTTCACTCCGATCTTATGATTATTGTGAGCAACGCTTGCACCGAAGAGCGCTTCGGCAGCCTTCCCACCCGGGTGGCTGATACGAGCTGTCACGATACTCCAGGCGTGTTCCGTGAAACATCTCGCAAACGTTTGCGTTAGTCAAACTATGAGAACCTTGTCGAGATTTGTCAACGGTTGAAAACAGCCTTTCATCCACGCTATCCAACCCTCCCCCTCGCCTGGCAAAGTGGCGTATTAAACATTCCCCCCCTGCCGGTCGTTCTCTAAAACGACAGGCAACTTCGTGTCACTCGGCCAATCTCCAAGCCCCTGGCGCCACTTTTTTCGGACATCCGAACACAATACAGCCAGATGTTCGGAAAGCCGGACACCTGCACGACCGGCCACCCACAAAAAACAATATAACTTGTTATAAATCAGTAATTTATTTTCTAACCGCGAATACGATCAGCCTGGTATAGATCCTGCTCTACTCCATCACCTCGTGGCATTCAGAACCGCCCGGGTGTTCTAGATGAACCTGCTACAGCACTCATCAAAAACCAGAGAGAAAAATAATGAAACCTGCACTGAAGACTTTTGTTCCGGGCGCGTTAGCCCTCCTGCTGCTGTTCCCCCTTGCCGCCCAGGCAAAGGAAGCTGAAACCAAGACTAAACTGTCCAACGTCGTGATCCTTGCCACGGGCGGCACCATTGCCGGCGCTGGCGCCAGCGCGGCCAACAGTGCCACCTACCAGGCCGCCAAAGTCGGCATCGAGCAATTGATCGCCGGTGTTCCTGAGCTTAGCCAGATCGCCAATGTGCGTGGCGAGCAAGTGATGCAAATTGCGTCCGAAAGCATCAACAATGAAAACCTGCTGCAACTGGGTCGCCGCGTCGCCGAACTGGCCGACAGCAAGGATGTGGACGGCATCGTGATCACCCACGGCACCGACACCCTGGAAGAAACTGCCTACTTCCTGAACCTGGTGGAGAAGACCGATAAGCCGATCGTGGTGGTCGGTTCCATGCGCCCAGGCACCGCCATGTCGGCTGACGGCATGCTCAACCTGTACAACGCTGTGGCAGTGGCCGGCAGCAAGGATGCACGCGGCAAGGGCGTGCTGGTCACCATGAACGACGAGATCCAGTCGGGTCGCGACGTCAGCAAGATGATCAATATCAAGACCGAAGCGTTCAAGAGCCCATGGGGCCCACTGGGCATGGTGGTTGAAGGCAAATCCTACTGGTTCCGCCTGCCTGCCAAGCGTCACACCATGGATTCGGAATTCGATATCAAGAACATCAAGAGCCTGCCGGATGTCGAGATCGCCTATGGCTACGGCAACGTAAGCGACACCGCCTACAAGGCCCTGGCTCAAGCCGGCGCCAAAGCCATCATCCACGCTGGTACCGGCAACGGCTCCGTGTCCTCCAAAGTCGTACCTGCCCTGGTGGAACTGCGTAAGCAAGGCGTACAGATCATTCGCTCTTCCCACGTGAATGCCGGCGGTATGGTCCTGCGCAACGCCGAACAGCCTGACGACAAATACGATTGGGTCGCTGCACTTGACCTGAACCCGCAGAAAGCCCGCATCCTGGCCATGGTCGCCATGACCAAGACCCAGGACAGCAAAGAGCTGCAACGGATTTTCTGGGAATATTGATCCCTAGTTTTTCCCCGTAGGTGCGAGCTTGCTCGCGAAGGTCGTTAACGATGATGCGATGCGTCTGGTTTAACCCGTCGCCCTCAAGCCTCTCGCGAGCACGCTTGCACCTACAACTCCCCTCCCCCGCCCCTACAAAATTGCCTGAATTGCTGTCAGACGAACTTCCTGAAGTTTAAGCAGTTGCGAAATCGCCTACAGTTAAATACTGTATTTGCGTACAGCTTATTAAGGAATACTCCGTGGCAAAGTCCTCTTCCGCAGTGCCAACCCCGCCCGATGCCTATGAACGCCTGGCCATCCGCGTGCAAAAGATCATCAACTCGACCCATGCCCAGAAAGCCAAGGCAGCCTTGATCTTCCGTTTGCCGGATGAACCAGAGGATGAGTGGGCGCGTTTGCTGGAAGAAATCGCGGAGAACGATAACGTCACCCTCGCCTATCGGGACGACGGCGGTGTGCAGATTTTCTGGGTTGTACCGAAGGAAGATTGATTTAATGAGCGTCCGTTTTATCGCTGTTTGCTGTCTGTTTTTTGCCGTTACCGCCCACGCCCAGGCACCCCGAACGTTCAGCGAAGCCAAGAAAGTTGCCTGGAAGCTCTACGCCCCGCAATCCACCGAGTTCTATTGCGGCTGCAAATACACCGGCAACCGCGTGGACTTGAAAGCCTGCGGCTACATCCCGCGCAAAAACGCCAACCGCGCTGCGCGCATTGAATGGGAGCACATTGTACCGGCCTGGCAGATCGGGCATCAGCGCCAGTGCTGGCAAGATGGCGGGCGCAAGAACTGCACGCGCCACGATGATGTGTTCAAGCGTGCCGAAGCCGACCTGCACAACCTGGTGCCGAGCATCGGCGAGGTCAACGGGGACCGTAACAACTTCAGTTTTGGCTGGCTGCCAGTGCAACGCGGGCAGTACGGCTCATGCCTGACCCAGGTGGACTTCAAAGCCAAGAAGGTGATGCCACGCCCATCCATCCGGGGAATGATCGCCCGCACGTATTTCTACATGAGCAAGCAGTACGGCTTACGCCTGTCAAAACAGGATCGCCAGTTGTACGAAGCCTGGAACAAGACCTACCCGGTGCAGGCCTGGGAACGCCAGCGCAACCAGACCGTGGCGTGTGTGATGGGGCGCGGCAATGAATTTGTCGGCCCGGTGAACCTTAAAGCCTGCGGTTGAATGTGTGCGGGGCTCGCGCCCCGCCAGGCTATTACTGGGCGGCCTTGTGCTCAATGATCTCTGACACCGTGTCAGTTTTCTTCGCCCGGGCCATCTTCTCGTTAAGCAGCGTCTGCTTGGCCTCGGCCTCCGCCTTGGATGCGAACGGCCCCAGCAGGACTTCATCCTTGCCGTCCATCTTCACGATATAAAAATTGAAACCATGTTCCAGCAACCAGGCCGTGAGGTCGGTGATTGCCTGCAGCTTGTGGTCGGGCGGGCCTACCCGGATATCCCATTCCTGGGCGGCAATTGCGCCGGTTTGAGGCTGGCTTTCAGTCACGGCAGGCTTGGCCTTCGGCGCATCGACGCTTTTGCCTTCACCGCAACCGGCCAATGCCAACACCGCAATTGCCATCGCTACTTTACGCACTGCCCTGCTCCTTCAAAGATAAAGAGGCGACTTTATCATTCACTGTCTATTCTGGCCGTCATAAACGTTGGCTTAAACAATGCGAATCATGTATCGCAGACCTGTATGATGCCGCCATGGGAATTAATGTCGCCTCTATGCGTCCTAAAAGAGGCAGTCACAGGGAAGCGCTTAGCAGTAAGCTACACACATCCGACACCTGCCCTGTCTGAAACATGTGTCCTTAAAAGTAATCAAGGAGAAGTCCATGCTTATACTCACCCGCAAAGTTGGTGAAAGCATAAACATCGGTGATGACATCACGATCACCATCCTGGGCGTCAGCGGCCAGCAAGTACGAATCGGCATCAACGCACCCAAGGATGTTGCCGTGCATCGCGAGGAAATCTACCAGCGTATCCAGGCTGGCTTGACTGCTCCGGACAAAAACCAGACACCTTGAAGCCCCCTCAGTAGCCAGCCCTTTCGTTCACGGTAACGGCTGGCGAAAACTCCTTCAGACTGTTCTTGTCGTTGTTGCGTGACGGACGCTCCCCCAGTACATCTTCATGGAAAGATGAAACTGTCTTCACGCCTGGAACTTGTTGTTTCATACACGGCCGAATCTCTTGACTGACACTCAGCTATCCGTGTGCATTCAGGAGCACGTTGATGAGGCCTAAGACCACACCGCCACTTGCCTACAGGTCATGGATGATCGCCTTATTGATAGGCCTGGTCTTCATGGGGCTGGCTTATGGCTTGAGGTATGCAATAGAGGGCGCTGAGGCTACCGACCATTCCTGGCTGGACCTGGCGCTGCTGCTTTGCGGGTACCTGTTCCTATTCTGTCTCCAACCTATCCAGAAAGCTGTGCTGCGTCGATTGAGCCAGCGAGCGGCACGCTGATGCCACGCGTTTCGCTATCAGATAACCGGTATTTACAGCGCCACAGCAGGACCTATGCTTGGACATGCATGACCAGTCAAAGGCGCCGATACAGATGGATACCCTGAGTAAATCCCAAATCGAATCTGCTCTGGCAGCCCGCCTGCCAAGCTATAAGGTGACCTGCACCCTGCACGCCGACGGGACCCTTTCAGCCGTACTCAGCGGCCCGGAAACCGACCACTTCGCAATTACGGGAATCGTGCGCGCGCATTATCGCGGGCCGGAAGCCATTGCTCGGCTGGCCAATGAGATCCTCAGGGAAATGGTGATGTCACGCCAGGGCATGCGCAATGATCGAATGCAGCCCACCACCCCAGCCAACGCCGAACAAGGCCGAGACCGATAAGGAACTCGGCCTTCTTGTATCAGCCCGCTCGGTTCTGCACGCACAACAAGCCTTGCGCGTCGCGCTGTACGTTGAGGTGTGCGTACCCGGCAATCGTAGGATGCTCGGTCTCCATCGGCGTGTGATGCGTCGACGTCACCACCATTACGTCCGCCCCGGCTGCCTCCCCCGCACGAATACCCACCGCCGCATCTTCAAACACCAGGCACTCCTGCACCGGCACGCCCAGGCGTTGCGCGCCCAGCACGTAACACGCGGGGTTCGGCTTGCCGATGGCAACGTCTTCTGCCGTCACCAGCACCCCCGGCGGCGCAATGCCCGCCGCTTGCAGTCGACGCAACGCCAGTTCCCTGGGTGCCGACGTGACCAGCGCCCATTGGTCGCCCGGCAGGCTGTTCAGAAAATCGACGGCACCGGGAATCGCGACAACACCCTCGACATCATTGAGCTCAGCCTCGGTAATCCATTGCGCCTCCACCTCGGGATCGACGCCGGGCAATGCCTGGCGCGTGATGGTATCGATCGCGCGGGCACCGTGAATGGTCTTCAAGAACGCCGCCACATTCAGGCCGTGGCGTTCGGCCCAAATGCTCCATACCCGCTCGGCGGCGGCGATGGAGTTGAGCAACGTCCCATCCATATCAAACAGAAAGGCACGGTAATGGCGCTTGAATACGGCTGAACCTCGGATGGACACTGCGTGGCTTCCTCGTGGGCTGTAATAAATAATCGGCCCGATGCAATCTACGGATCACCTCGCTGCTTGTAAACGCTACCGACAGCGATTGCATTACAGGTTTGTAATCAAGCTGTAAGTCTTGCCGGCACCCTCACTTCATACAGTGGAGTCGTCAGTCACCCACATCGGATGACGCTACTTCCTACTGATGAAAAGGGTCCCCCATGAAAGCTGCAAGTAAACTCTGCCTGATCGCCGCCAGCCTGTTGATGCTGGGTACCGGCACCGCCATGGCGAGCACCGTCACGCCGGTCAAAGCCAATAACGTGGTGCTGGTGCACGGTTCCTGGGCTGACGGTTCAAGCTGGTCCGAGGTGATCACCCGTCTCCAGGCCGCTGGCCTGCACGTCACGGCCGTGCAGAACCCCCTGACCTCGGTGGCCGACGATGTCGCCGCCACCAACCGTGTGCTTGACCAACAAGATGGCCCCACGGTGCTGGTCGGCCATTCCTATGCCGGCACCGTGGTCAGCGACGCCGGGGTCAACCCCAAGGTCAGCGCCCTGGTGTACGTCGCCGCGCGTGCACCGGATGCCAACGAAGACTTCGTCGCGCTCTCGGCCAAGTACCCGACCATGCCGGTGCGCGCCGGTGTCGAAGACCACGGCGGCTACCTCACCCTGAGCCAGGACGCCTTCCTCAAGTACTTTGCCGCCGATGTGCCACGCGCCAAGGCCCTCGAGCTCTACGCCGTGCAGCAACCCATCACCAAGACCCTGTTCAGCGGCCGCACCGTCAATGCCGCGTGGCACACCAAGCCGTCCTGGTACGCGGTGTCGGCAAATGACCAGACCATCAACCCGGACCTGGAGCGCTTCCTCGCCAAGCGCATGAACGCCACCACCATCGAGCTGCCTTCGAGCCACTTGTCGCTGGTGTCCCACGCCAAGGAAATCACCGACCTGATCCTCGAAGCCTCTGGCCGTCAGCCCTGAGTCCTGCATTACACATTTGTCATCATCCTGTTGGTTGGCTGTTCGGGGAGCCTGGTTACTGTGAACTCACTGCCACGACCTGGCAGCCAACCCTTTAAGAGAGATACCACCATGAAACTGTTTATCCTCGGCTTTGCCGCTTTGCTCGCGACCGGTTCCGTGCTTGCTGCTGAACCTGTGATCCACGACAAGACCGGCTTTTTCGTACACCTGGATGTGGCCAAAGTGCTGTCGAGCACCGACACCTACGGTCAATGCGGCATCGTCCCGGCACGACTCGACTACCTGGACAGCCAGGGCCGCGAACACGTGCTGGACTACCAGGTCCAGGGCATTGGTTGCGCCAGTGACAATTGATCGGGCTACACTTGCGCCACGCATTGAAACAGGGCACTTCCCATGAACATTCTCGTAGTCGAAGACGAACCCAAGGCAGGCAATTACCTGCTCAATGGCCTGCAGGAATTGGGCTACTCCGTCAGCCTCGCCCGCGACGGCGTGGACGGCTTGCACCAAGCCCTGGAAACGCCGTTCGACGTGATCGTGCTGGACGTGATGATGCCCAAAATGGACGGCTGGGAAGTGCTGCGCCGCCTGCGCAAGGAAGCCGATACGCCGGTGCTTTTCCTGACGGCCCGCGACGACATTGCCGACCGCATCAAGGGCCTGGAACTGGGGGCCGATGATTACCTGATCAAGCCGTTTTCCTTCGCCGAACTGGTGGCACGCTTGCGTACCCTGACCCGTCGCGGCCCGAGCCGGGACGAGGAACAACTGCAAATCGCCGACCTGCAAATCGATGTACTGAAGCGCCGTGTCACCCGCGCCGGCACCCGCATCACCCTGACCAACAAAGAGTTCGCCCTGTTGCATCTGTTCGCGACTCATCAGGACCAGGTGCTCTCCCGCTCGCTGATCGCGTCGCGAGTGTGGGACATGAACTTCGACAGCGACACTAACGTGGTAGACGTAGCCGTGCGGCGACTGCGCTTGAAAATCGACGATCCTTTCCAGCTCAAACTGATCCACAGCGTGCGCGGCATCGGCTACCGCTTCGATACCCAGCCATGAGCAAACCTCGCCATTACTCCCTGACCCTGCGCCTGGCGTTGATCTTCGCCCTGCTCGCCTTCGCCTTGCTGGCGACCCTCGGTGTGGCACTGTATCGCGAGCTGGAGCGGGAATTGATCATGCGTGACGACGCGGCGTTGATCTACCGCATCGATCAGTTGCGCAACTTGCTCAATGACAGCAACACCCTGGACCTGATCAAGACCAAACCGGAACTGTTCCAGAACATGCTGGGCAACCGCGAATCGGTGCTGAGCATCGCCGCGCCAGGGCAGAAGCCATTGCTGACGGTCAACCCCGGCAATATCGAGCTGCCTGCCGTGCCGCCGGTCCCCAAACACCATGAACTGACGTTCGCCGACGTGCACCATTTTCCCGGCATCAATGGCGTACCTCTCGCCACCGTGGCCGCGTCCATCGACTCCGGTGACCTGGGCAGCCTGCAAGTGACTACGGGGCGCCTGATGACCGAGCGCACCGCCGTGCTCGCCAGCTATCGCTTGAGCGTTTATATCCTGGCGAGCATTGCCGCCATCATCCTGGCCGTGGTGGGTTACTTGTTCGTCCATCGTGGGCTGTTACCGCTTCGCCGCCTGGCACGGCATGCCCAGGGCATTGGTGTCGGCAACCTTGCCGAACGCCTCGACAGCCACGGCGCGCCGAAAGAGCTGCTGCCGATGATTGATTCGTTCAACACCATGCTTGAGCGGCTGGCCAAGGGCTTTGTGCAACTGGGCCAGGTGTCCACCGACATGGCCCATGAGCTGCGTACGCCCATCAATAACCTGCTGGGGGAAACCCAGGTCGCCCTGCAACAGAACCGCAGCATCGAGAGCTATCAGCAACTGCTGGCGTCCAACGTTGAAGAACTTGAGCGCCTGGCGCGGATGCTCGACAACATGCTGTTCCTGGCCCGAACCGACCCGGCCAGCGCCCTGCGCCAGCGCCAGGAACTCTGCGCAGCGGACGAGGTGGAACGCATCGCCGAGTACTTCGAGGGTTTGGCGGGTGATGTGGACATCAGCATTCAGGCCGAAGGTGACGGCATGATCTGGGCGGAACCGATGCTGCTGCGCAGGGCGCTGGCGAACCTGTGCGCCAACGCCGTCAAATATGGTGCGCCGGGGACAACACTGGAGATCCGGGCGATTCCAAGTGCCGAAGGCATTCACCTGAGAGTCAGCAATCGAGGCGAAACCATCGCCGCCGAGCACCTGCCGCGACTGTTCGAACGGTTTTACCGGGTGGATGAGTCACGGGAACGTTCGGCGCAGTCCAATGGGTTGGGCTTGTCGATCGTGGCGACCATCATGCAACTGCATAACGGCCGTTACAGCGTGAGCAGTGATGCGGGGGTGACGTGTTTTGAGCTGTACTTTCCGAAACGCGAAAACTGAACGGCGAACGCCCAGTGTTATTTTGCAAAGGTTTGTCGCTTACGGTTGGACTGAAGCCACACTATTCTCATTTCCAAGGGGCTCAAGGCAGAGCCGGCAACCGTCGACAAATGGAGATTCGGAAATGGAAATACGTTTAGGTTTACTGGAAAAGGGGCTGGCTGAAATGAATGAGAAGCTGATCACCGTTTCGAGCAAGGCAGACGCCATGGATAAGCACTTCGCGTCCAAGGCAGACCTCGCAACCACTGAACTGAACCTTATCAAGTGGTACGTGGCCACTGCCTTCGCAATGACAGGCCTGGCCTGCGCCATCACCTTCGGGCTCACTCGACTGTTTGCAATTTGAGAAGCGTCGGGCCGGTCAGCTGACTTGCCCGCCCGCTTCTTTCGTGTCCACCGGTGTATGCCACGCCGTCAGTACAGCCGTCTGCAATCCCGCGACCATCGTATCCAGCGCCATCGAGGGCCGCTGTGCTCCCGCCACCTGTTCCGGCAAAAGCGGTACGTGGATAAACCCACTGCGTATCCCAGACCCTACGAGCGCATGCTGCAACAGATAAAAAATCTGATTACACACGAACGTCCCTGCCGTCTGCGATACCGAGGCCGCGATTCCCGCTTCGCGCACGGCCTTGACCATCGCCTTGATCGGAAGCGTCGTGAAATACGCCGCCGGGCCGTCAGCCACCACTGCCGTATCGATTGGCTGCTCGCCGAGGTTATCGGGGATGCGTGCATCGTTGATATTGATCGCCACCCGTTCGACTGAGATATCGCTACGCCCTGGCCCCAGGCCAGTGGCGATCACCATCGCTGGGCGCAGCTCGTCGATCAACTGACTCAGGCGCTCGCCAGCGGTGGCAAATGCACAAGGCAGGCGGCGCGCAACAATCTGCGCATCGACGCCCAGTGGCACGCCGTCCAGTTGGCGCACCGCTTCCCAGGACGGGTTCACCGGGTCTTGATCAAAGGGTTCAAACCCCGTCAGCAGTATGATTTGCATCCTGGCCTCACATCAGCAGGTAAAGCAGCACAATATTGACCACCAGCATCATCAACGCAGTTGGCAGCTGAGCCTTGATCACTGCGTTCTTGTCCGGCAGCTCGAGCAACGCCGCCGGCACGATATTGAAGTTGGCGGCCATCGGGGTCATCAGGGTACCGCAGTAGCCGGAGAACATGCCGATCGCCGCCATCACCGCCGGATTACCGCCGTAGATACCGACCAGCACCGGCACCCCGACGCCGCCGGTCATCACCGGGAACGCCGCGAAGCCATTCCCCATGATCACCGTAAACAACGCCATGCCCAGCACGTAGACCATCACTGCCACCAACTTGTAATCCAGGTTGATATAAGTGGTGGTGACATGCGCGACAGCCGTGCCGACCCCGGCTTCGTTAAACAGCAAACCCAGCATTGCCAGCATCTGCGGAAGCACCATGGCCCAGCCAAGCGCTTCAGTCAGGCGACGGGACTCGCGCAAGGCCTGTACCGGCGTATCACGGGTCAGCCAGCAAGCCAGGCCCAGGGCGATCAGGCAGCCGATGCCCAGGGACACAAAGGTGGTGTTTTTCGGGTCCAGCAGCGGGACGCCGCCGATCTCGGTGTGCTTGAGCAATACCGAGCCGATCACGGTGGTCAGGGGAATGGCCAGCGCCGGGATAAACAGCTTATGACCCAGGCGGCCGGCACTGGCACGGGATGCCTTGTCATGCAGTTCGGCATGTTTGCCACGGCCAACACCGCCCATGCCGGCGATCAACGCCATCACCACGACACCAGCGCCGATGGCCACTGAGGGCAGACGCTCGCCGATCAGGAATGGAATGGCGAACAACAGCCAGAACAGTGCCGTGGACCAGCGCTTGGGATGGGTCCGGTCCATCACGATCATGCCTGCCGTGATCAGCAGCAGAACCCCGGCCAGCCAGTAAAGGTATTGAATGGAAATAATCATTGCGCGGCCTCCACGGGGGTGGCGGCAGTCGTCATCTCACGGGTGAGCCTTCGGTCGAACCGATGCAGGCGGATGGCGTGGATGATGAAGGCGCAGATCGCTGTCGGAATCCCCCACACCGCAATGTGCAGTGGCTCCACATCAATGCCCGAACCGAGCAGGAAGGTGTGCATCAGCGCGATCGCGCCAAAGGCGACAAAAATGTCTTCACCAAAAAACAGCCCGACGTTGTCCGTCGCGGCGCACATGGCCAACACCTTGTGACGCAACTTGTCTGGCAGCTTGCCGTAGCGTTTCTCCGCCGCGCCTTCGGCCATAGGTGCCAGCAGTGGACGCACCATCTGCGGGTGCCCACCCAGGCTGGTCAAGCCCATGGCGGCCGTGGATTCGCGCACAAACAGATAGATGATCAACAAACGCCCCACCGTGGCGCGCTCGAACCGCGCAATCCAGTTCTGCGCATGCAGGCGCAGCCCGTGACGCTCCAGCAGGCCGATGACCGCCAGGGGCAATAGTAGAATCAATTGCAGGGCACGGGTTTGAAGGAAGCCATCGCCCATGGTGGCGAGGATTTTTTCCAGCGGGAAATGAGCGGCAAACCCGGTGGCTATAGCGGCGGCGGTCACCACCAGCAAAGGGTTGAAGCGCAAGACAAAGCCAACCACGATCACAAGTACGCCGATCAACGGCCATAAGTTCACAACAGTTTGCATGGCGGTGAGGTCCTTAAGTGCGCGCTGCGGCGCCATTACAGCAGGATGTGAACAAAGGGTTCACAGCAAGAAGTGGCGTGCAGTCGGCTCGGTTTTTTATTGTTGACCCGAAAGGTCGAGCGTCAGTGGCGGCAACTTTGCTGCCTGGAAGCGGGAGGTGTCCAACAAGAAAAATTGTTGCTGCGAACCAATAAATTTTGTCGGTGATGCCACACCGCGCATGTAACGAGATGTGGACAGACCGGCAGGGATTCGCGCATCTTAGCGCCGCCTGTTTATCAGGCACGCGCCTCAAATCATTACACCCCTCCCGATTACTGTTGCGGATATGGAAATTCAATGAAAACCCAAAAGGTCCTGATCGCCCTCTCCTGCGCTGCTGCGTTGTCCATGCTGGGCGGTTGCGCCGCCAAGGTAAAAAGTGGCGGCAGCGCCGCACTGGCGATCCCGGAATCCGCGAAACATAACCTCGTGGTCAGCATCAAGGGCGAAGGACAGGTCGAGCAAAACCCGGACTGGAACCTGCTCAAGCGTGACTGGAACAACGCGCTGCAGGTCGAAGCTCGGCAGGCCGGCTTCAGTGTCACCGAAAGCCCCGCAGTGGCGCCGAGTGGTGAAGACGGCGTCGGCATTAACATTAATGTGAGCAAGTTCCGCTACATCGAGCCGGGTTCACGCTATGTCGCCGGTGCATTGGTCGGCAACGCCTGGGTGTTCTCCCGCGCCGACTATTCCGACCTGAAATCCGGCGCACCGATTGGCTCGCGCACCTACGACACGTCATCCTCCGCCTGGGAAGGCATTGCCTCGGCCATGACTCAGAAGCAGGTGCAGGCGATTGCCAAGCAGATGATCAGCGATATCAAGAGTGCAAAGGCCAAGTAAACCGCCGCTGTGAGCGAACTCCTCGAATGTATCTGGAAGCTCATCGGCGTCGTGCTCAAGCTGCTTGAGTTCGCGGGCGACTACACACCACCGCGGCGAAAACGCGTGTTCTCATTGGGGTTCGTGATGTTTTTGCTGCTGGTGGCGGTCGTTGAACTGGCGCTGCTGCAGTTTTTTCTTGGCGGTAGCGGCTAAGGCTGCCGCCCGGTATCTTCAGGCCGAAGCGACCTTCATTGAACAAGGGCCTGCACCGGTGACTTCTTCCACAACACCCGACACCGACCTCAGCGTAAAAACCCGCTTGATTGCCCTGGTGGTCGCCGTGACCTTCTTCATGGAAAACCTCGATGCGACGGTGATCGCCACCGCCCTGCCGACCATGGCATCGGCCTTCGGGGTGACGCCGGTCGACATGAACATCGGCATCACCGCCTACATTCTCGCCGTGGCGATCTTCATCCCACTGTCCAGTTGGGTCGCTGACCGATTTGGAGCGCGCCGGGTATTTGCCGGCGCGATCATCGTCTTTACCCTCGCCTCATTACTGTGTGGCCTGAGCCAGAGCCTTGAGATGTTCGTGTTCGCCCGCGTCCTGCAGGGCATCGGCGGCGCCCTGATGGTGCCGGTGGGGCGCTTGGCAGTGCTGCGCAATACCGACAAAAAAGACTTGGTGAAAATGATCGCGATCATCACCTGGCCAGGGTTGGTGGCGCCGATCCTGGGGCCATTGGCCGGTGGGTTGATCGTGACCCATGCTTCGTGGCCATGGATCTTCTACGTGAACCTGCCGCTGGGCGCCTTGGCACTGGCCGCCGCACTGTGGCTGGTACCGGAAGGCTGCGAGGCCAGCGTGCGCAAGTTCGATGCGAAGGGCTTTGTGTTGCTCGCGGGCGCCTGCGTGGCATTGCTGGGTGGGCTGGAATGGCTGGGTAGCCAGTCCGGCGAAATGCTCATCCCCGGCGCCGGATTGGTGGCGGCGGGCCTACTGCTGTCGGTCTGGGCCGTGCACCATTGCCGGCATTACTCCGACTCGTTGCTGCCGCTGGAAACGCTGTCCATCAACACCTTCCGCGTCAGCATCTATGGCGGCTCACTGTTCCGCCTGGCCATCAGCGCACTACCCTTCCTGTTGCCGCTGCTGTTCCAGGTTGCCTTCGGCTTGTCCCCGGTGGATGCCGGCTTGTTGGTGCTGGCGGTCTTCGCCGGCAACCTGGCGATGAAGCCATTCACCACAGCCATCATGCAGCGCTTCGGGTTTTGCAAGGTGCTCATGGTCAATGGCATGATCGGCGTGGCGTCAATCGCGGCCTGCGCCTTGTTTACGGCGCAGACACCGTTTGCAGTGATTGCAGCGGTGTTGTTCGTGGGCGGGCTGTCACGCTCGATGCAGTTCACTTGCTACAACTCGATTGGCTTTGCCGACGTGCCCAAAGCACGCATGAGCGAGGCGTCGGCATTGTTCAGCATGTCGTTCCAGCTGGCCATGGGCATGGGTGTGACGGTGGCCGCGTTGTTGTTGCGCGCATCCATGACGGTGCAAGGGCATGAGGTTCAGGCCCAGGTTGTGGATTTCCGGGTGGCGTTTGTGGGGGTGGCGTTGCTGGGGGCGTTGGCGTTGGTGGATGTGTATCGGTTGCCGGCGCAGGCGGGGGAAAGTGTATTGACGCGAAGCTGAGTGAGCCATTCCGGTTGGAGCGTCGTTCGACGATTACTTATCGTGCTCGACATTGACGAACACCCTGCCGGAGAGCCCGCCCAAGATTGAAGGTGGGCGCCGAACTGGCGTTCTGAGGTGGGGGTTTTGCAAAAATTTTGCAAATCGCAGACAACAAAAAAGGGCCCACCTTTCGGTGAGCCCTTCTAGACCGCCCAGCAGAGCGGATTTTGTTTGGTAGGCGCGATTGGACTCGAACCAACGACCCCCACCATGTCAAGGTGGTGCTCTAACCAACTGAGCTACGTGCCTGCTGTGAGGCGGCATTCTACGGAATTCCGGAGGGGTGTCAACATCTTTTTTGCAGCTAACCCTATGAATATGCGAATTTTTTATTTGCGTGGGGCACACCCGTGGATTTCGGGTGGCTGGCAGGCAATTTTCAACTCAGGTAGGATCGGCGCACTCGTAAAAAATATAAAACAGAGGTTCCAGGATGGCGAACACCCCCTACCCCCAGTCGTATTACGCCGCTTCCGCGAATGCCGTTCCTCCCCGTCCCGTGCTGCAAGGCGAGGTCGAAACCGATGTGTGCGTGATCGGCGCTGGCTACACCGGCCTCTCCAGCGCGCTGTTCCTGCTGGAGAACGGTTTTCGCGTGACGGTGCTGGAAGCCGCCAAGGTGGGGTTTGGCGCCTCGGGTCGCAACGGCGGGCAGATCGTCAACAGTTACAGCCGTGATATCGATGTGATCGAGCGCAGTGTCGGGCCCAAGCAGGCGCAATTGCTGGGAGAGATGGCGTTTGAAGGCGGCAGGATCATTCGCGAGCGGGTGGCCAAGTATCAGATCCAGTGCGACTTGAAGGATGGCGGCGTGTTCGCCGCGCTCAACAGCAAGCACATGGGCCACCTGGAATCGCAGAAGCGCCTGTGGGAGCGCTACGGCCATACTCAGCTGGAGCTGCTGGACGAGCGCCGCATTCGTGACGTGGTGGCCTGTGACAACTATGTGGGTGGCCTGCTGGACATGAGCGGCGGGCACATCCATCCGCTTAACCTCGCACTCGGCGAAGCGGCTGCCGTGGAATCCCTGGGCGGTACGATCTACGAACAATCGGCTGCGGTGCGTATCGAGCGCGGTGCCAACCCGGTGGTGCACACCGCCGAGGGCAAGGTCAGGGCCAAGTTCATCATCGTCGCTGGCAATGCCTACTTGGGCAACCTCGTGCCAGAGCTGGCGGCCAAGTCGATGCCGTGCGGCACACAAGTGATCACCACGGCCCCCCTGGGCGACGAACTGGCGAAGACGCTACTGCCGCAGGATTACTGCGTAGAAGACTGCAATTACCTGCTCGACTACTACCGCCTCACCAGCGATAAGCGCCTGATCTTCGGCGGCGGCGTGGTGTACGGCGCGCGCGATCCGGCGAATATCGAGGCGATCATTCGTCCGAAGATGCTCAAGGCATTCCCGCAGCTCAAGGATGTGAAGATCGACTACGCCTGGACCGGCAATTTCCTACTCACCCTGTCGCGCTTGCCGCAGGTGGGGCGCCTGGGCGACAACATCTATTACTCGCAGGGCTGCAGCGGCCACGGCGTGACGTACACGCATTTGGCCGGCAAGGTACTGGCGGAAGCCCTCAGAGGCCAGGCAGAGCGCTTTGATGCATTTGCCGACCTGCCGCACTACCCGTTCCCAGGCGGGCAATTGTTGCGTACACCGTTCGCGGCAATGGGCGCCTGGTATTACGGCCTACGCGACAAACTGGGGTTCTGATCCGAAACTCGTAGGAGCCCGCACGCGGGCTCATACGGGTCGCACTTATCAAATCGCAGACACAAAAAACCCCAGTCTTTCGACCAGGGTCTTTGCTATCGGATCAAAGTAGCCAGAGGCTTTCTTTGCGCTTCAAGGCGTTCAGTGGGCCTTGATGCAGATATGGCGCAGCGGACGGGACTCGAACCCGCGACCCCCGGCGTGACAGGCCGGTATTCTAACCGACTGAACTACCGCTGCGTATCGCTTGACCGGCTGAGCGTAAGGCCTCAACCGTCCTTGAACATCTGATCGATCAGCCTTGGCTGTTCAATCTCAAGCCCGACAAATCAGACTTGGAAAATATGGCGCAGCGGACGGGACTCGAACCCGCGACCCCCGGCGTGACAGGCCGGTATTCTAACCGACTGAACTACCGCTGCGCGTCGGTGCAACCTTTAGCGTTGCGTCTTGCCCTGGGGCAAAACTCTCAAGAAGTGGTGGGTGATGACGGGATCGAACCGCCGACCCTCTGCTTGTAAGGCAGATGCTCTCCCAGCTGAGCTAATCACCCTTTGCTTCGTTGAGGCCGCGAAATTTACGCAGGTAGCGGACCTAAGTCAATAGCCCGCTTGAAGTTTTTCTGAAAAAGACAAAATGACTTCAAGACGGCAACCCGCCCTACTCGCTGTAAATCATCTTCTTGCTCATGCCACCGTCCACGACAAACTCTTGCCCGGTGACAAACCCCGCCTGGCGCGACAGCAGCCATGCCACCATCGCCGCTACGTCTTCTACAGTGCCCACCCTGCCCGCCGGATGCTGGGCGTGATCGGTGTCGCTCAACGGTTCGGCACGACGTGCTGCAGGATCACGCGCATCGATCCAGCCAGGACTGACCGCATTGACCCTTACTTCCGGGCCCAGGCTCATCGCCAGGGCATGCGTGAGGGCCAGCAGGCCGCCTTTGCTTGCGGCATAAGCCTCGGTGTCCGGCTCCGACTGGCGAGCCCGTGTCGACGCCAGATTGACGATGGCGCCACCGTGGGCGCGCAGGTAAGGCGCGCAGTGCTTGGCCAATAACATCGGCCCACCGAGGTTCACGGCCAGCACCCGATTCCAGTAAGCCAGGTCCAGGCTTTCCAGGGTGATATTGCGCGGGTCGGCCACTGCCGCGTTGCAGACCAACGCGTCCAGGCGCCCAAACTGCCCCAGCACTTCGGCGACACCCTGGGCCACTTGCTTCTCGTCGGCCACGTCCATGCTGATAAACCAGGCGTTCTCGCCCAGCACCTTGGACACCTTGGAACCGCGCTCGCGGTCCAGGTCGGTCAACACCACCTGCCAGCCTTCGCTGATCAGCCACGCGGCAATCCCGAGACCAATGCCCCGCGCCGCACCGGTGACCAGTGCGACACGCCCGTTACTGGCGGCTGCGGCTTCCATGGACCACTCGATCACAAGGCTGCCAGCCCGCGAGCCAGGTCAGCCTGCAAGTCAGCCACGTCTTCCAGGCCAACCGCGATGCGGATCAGGCTGTCACGGATACCCGCTGCCTCACGCTCCTGCGGCGCCAGGCGCCCGTGGGAAGTGGTACTCGGGTGGGTAATGGTGGTCTTGCTGTCACCCAGGTTGGCGGTGATGGAGATCAGGCGCGTCGCATCGATAAAACGCCAGGCGCCCTCTTTGCCGCCCTTGACTTCGAAGCTCACCACGGCACCAAAACCGCGCTGCTGGCGCTGGGCCAACGCGTGCTGCGGGTGGCTCTTGAGGCCGGCGTAATGCACCTTCTCGATACCGTCTTGCTGCTCCAGCCACTCGGCCAGCGCCTGGGCGTTGGCGCAATGGGCCTTCATGCGCAGGTTGAGGGTTTCCAAGCCCTTGAGGAAGATCCAGGCGTTGAATGGGCTCAAGCTTGGGCCAGCGGTGCGCAGGAAGCCCACGACCTCTTTCATCTGCTCACTGCGACCCGCAACCACACCGCCCATGCAACGACCCTGGCCGTCGATGAACTTGGTCGCCGAGTGCACGACGATGTCCGCGCCCAGCTTCAACGGCTGCTGCAGCGCCGGGGTGCAGAAGCAGTTGTCGACCACCAGCAGGGTGCCCTTGGCATGCGCCACTTCGGACAATGCAGCGATATCCACCAGTTCGGCCAATGGGTTGGACGGCGACTCGACGAACAGCAACTTGGTGTTGGCCTTGATCGCTGCCTCCCAGCCAGACAAGTCCGCCAAGGGCACGTAGTCCACTTCGATACCGAAACGCTTGAAGTACTTTTCGAACAGGCTGATGGTCGAACCGAACACACTGCGCGACACCAGCACATGGTCGCCGGCACTGCACAGGCTCATGACCACCGCCAGGATCGCCGCCATGCCGGTGGCCGTGGCCACAGCTTGCTCAGCGCCTTCCAACGCCGCGATACGCTCTTCGAACGCGCGCACGGTCGGGTTGGTATAGCGCGAATACACGTTGCCCGGCACTTCGCCAGCAAAGCGCGCAGCGGCATCGGCGGCGGTGCGGAACACATAGCTGGAAGTGAAGAACATCGGGTCGCCGTGCTCACCTTCCGGGGTGCGGTGCTGGCCGGCGCGCACAGCCAGGGTATCGAAAGCTACGCCATCGAGGTCGCTGTCCAACCGACCGGCATCCCATTCCTGACTCATGCTGCGACTCCTTACTCAATTCTTTATTTAAGATACAAAACCGGCCCCTCAGGGCCGGTTGTCACTCAGTTGTTGTACAGGTCGATGATCGCGCTGACCGCCTGGGTCTTGATCTTCGACGAGTCGTTACGCGCCTGCTCGATCTTGTCCAGGTACGCCTCGTCGACGTCACCGGTCACGTACTTGCCGTCAAACACGGCGCAATCGAACTGGTCGATCTTGATTTTGCCACCACCGACCGCTTCGATCAGGTCCGGCAAGTCCTGGTAGATCAGCCAATCGGCACCGATCAGGTCGGCCACGTCCTGGGTCGAACGGTTGTGAGCGATCAGTTCGTGGGCGCTCGGCATGTCGATACCGTATACGTTCGGGTAACGCACGGCAGGTGCTGCGGAACAGAAATACACGTTCTTCGCACCGGCTTCGCGGGCCATCTGGATGATCTGCTTGCAGGTGGTGCCACGCACGATGGAATCATCCACCAGCATCACGTTCTTGCCGCGGAATTCCAGCTCGATGGCGTTGAGCTTCTGGCGTACCGACTTCTTGCGCGCTGCCTGGCCCGGCATGATGAAGGTCCGGCCAATGTAGCGGTTCTTCACGAAGCCTTCGCGGAACTTGACGCCCAGGTGGTTGGCCAGCTCCAGCGCAGCGGTACGGCTGGTGTCCGGGATCGGGATCACCACGTCGATGTCATGCTCAGGACGCTCGCGCAGGATTTTCTCGGCCAGCTTCTCGCCCATGCGCAGACGCGCCTTGTACACCGAAACGCCGTCGATGATCGAATCCGGACGCGCCAGGTAGACGTGCTCGAAGATGCACGGGGTGAGTTTCGGTGCCACGGCGCACTGGCGGGTATGCAGCTTGCCGTCTTCGGTGATGTACACCGCTTCGCCTGGCGCAAGGTCGCGGATCAGGGTGAAACCCAACACGTCCAGGGACACGCTTTCGGAGGCGATCATGTACTCGACGCCTTCGTCGGTGTGACGCTGGCCGAACACGATCGGGCGAATGCCGTGCGGGTCACGGAAGCCGACGATGCCATAACCGGTGACCATGGCCACTACGGCATAACCGCCGACGCAACGGTTGTGCACGTCGGTGACGGCAGCGAACACGTCTTCTTCGGTCGGCTGCAGCTTGCCGCGCTGGGCCAGCTCGTGGGCGAACACGTTGAGCAGCACTTCCGAGTCGGAACTGGTGTTGACGTGGCGCAGGTCAGATTCGTAAATCTCCTTGGCCAACTGTTCAACGTTGGTCAGGTTACCGTTGTGCGCCAGGGTGATGCCGTAAGGCGAGTTGACGTAAAACGGTTGAGCTTCGGCCGACGTCGAGCTACCGGCAGTTGGGTAACGCACATGGCCAATGCCCATATGCCCGACCAGGCGCTGCATGTGACGCTGGTGAAACACGTCACGTACCAGGCCATTGTCCTTGCGCAGGAATAACCGGCCGTCGTGGCTGGTCACAATACCGGCAGCGTCCTGGCCGCGGTGCTGGAGGACGGTTAGCGCGTCATACAGCGCCTGATTGACGTTCGACTTACCGACGATACCGACGATGCCACACATGCGACGCAACCCCTACTTAATGAATCTTGACTGAACACAGCTTACTGAGGCGTTTTGGCCGGTAAGAGGTGTTCCTTGAACGGAAGATCAGCGGGTACGCTGATTCCGCTGGCCAGCCACTGACTGCTCCACCCCAGAATGAGGTTTTTGGACCAATCTGCAACCAATAGAAATTTTGGCACGAGTACCGACTCCTGCCACCACGAATCCTGCTGTACCGGCCCCAGGCTCAACAGCCCGACCGCCACGACCACCAGCAACGCGCCACGCGCGGCGCCGAAGGCCATGCCGAGAAATCGATCGGTCCCGGAGAGGCCGGTGACACGTATCAACTCGCCAATAAGATAATTGACCATTGCCCCCACCAGCAGCGTGGCGATGAACATGATGGCGCAGCCCGCGATGACGCGAGCCGAAGGTGTCTCGATGTATCCGGCCAGGTAGACCGACAATGAACCGCCGAACATCCAGGCTACGACTCCTGCGATGATCCAGGTCAGCAACGACAGTGCTTCTTTTACGAAGCCGCGGCTTAGACTGATCAAAGCGGAGATGGCGACGATTGCAACGATCGCCCAATCAACCCAGGTAAATGGCACGTTTGAGCCTACGGACAGATAAGGCGGCGCATTTTAGCAGAGCGTCGGGCTATCGGTAAGCTGTGATTACGGCAGCTTTGCAAATCAATGGGTTGTACCCCTGAATGTAGGAGCCCGACTTGCCGGCGATAGCGATCTTATCGACGCCATCGCCGGCAAGCCGGGCTCCTAAAGGTATGCCGCATCTCAAGCAGGGATCAAATCAGCCGCGTTCAGGCTGGAAACGAGTGACGAATCCTTTAAGGTTCTGCTGGCGATCCAGCAGGTCCCGCAGGCGATCCGCCTCGGCACGCTCGATCAGCGGGCCGATAAACACCCGATTCTTGCCGTCGGCGCTTCGAATATAGGCGTTGTAGCCCTGGCTACGCAGCTTCTTCTGCAAGGCGTCGGCGCCTTCGCGATTGCCCAGGCTGGCGACCTGGATCGACCAACTGATCGGCAAGCCATTCGGGTCGATACGGCTCTGCCCCACATCCGGCTTGCCCGGGGCGGCAGGTTGCGGCGCTACCGGCTTGGGTGCAGGTGCGGGCGCAGCGGGCTTGGTGGCGACAACCGGCGCCGCGGGTGCTGGCTTGACCACTGGCACGCTGGGTTGCACCGGCATCGACGGTGCCTGCTGCGCAGCCACTTCATCGTCAGTCGGTACAGGCTCTTCTTCAGGCAATGCCTGGGGCTCAGGTACCACCACCGGTTCAACCTGCACCTGGGGCACTGCGGGCGCCTGGGGCGCAGCCGGGGCTTCGACGACAACCTGACGCTCTTCGTCCTGGCGGGAAAACAGCATCGGCAGGAAAATCACCGCCAATGCCACCAGCACCAAGGCTCCGACCATTCGCTGCTTGTATGCGCTATCCAGTAATGCCATGTGCAGCTTCCTCCGTGGAGCGCCGGGCCAACCACTCAAGCGCCTCGGCAACACAATAAAATGACCCGAACAACAGAATCTCATCGTCGGGCGTGGCAATGGCGCACTGTGCTTCAAGGGCATCGGTCACGCTTGCATACGACGTCACCGGCGCACCAAGGTTCTGCAAGGCCACTTCCAGTTCGGTCGCCGGACGGCTGCGCGAGGTATCCAGCGGCGCCACGGCCCAAGCCTGGACATTGCCCAGCAAGGGCGCGACCACGCCCTCCAGGTCCTTATCGGCGAGCAAACCGAATACTGCAAGGCGACGGCCGACCGGTGGCCTGCGCGACAGGCGTTGCGCCAGGTACTCGGCCGCATGGGGGTTGTGGCCCACATCCAGCAGCAGGTTCAGGCGCCTGCCCTGCCATTGGAACTCACGTCGATCCAGACGCCCGACCACGCGCGTCGCCAACAAGGTGGCGGCGATCTGCTCGGCATTCCACGGCAGATCCAACAGCAGATAAGCCTGCAGCGCGAGCGCGGCGTTTTCCATCGGCAGGTTCAGCAGCGGCAGATCGCGCAGCTCCACAGCCTGGCCTTGTGCATCGCGCCCACGCCATTGCCAGTGCTGCTCACCGATCTCAAGGTTGAATTCGCGACCGCGCAGGAAAAGCGGGCAATCCAGCTCGCGCACCTTGTCCAGCAAGGTGTGTGGCGGATCCAGGTCACCACACAGCGCTGGCTTGCCCTGCCGGAAGATCCCGGCCTTTTCGTAGGCCACGGATTCGCGGGTATTGCCCAGGTAGTCGGCGTGGTCCACACCAATACTGGTGACCAGCGCCAGATCGGCATCCACCACATTGACCGTGTCCAGGCGTCCGCCCAGGCCGACTTCCAGCACCACCACATCCAGTTGCGCACGCTCGAACAGCCAGAACGCCGCCAGGGTGCCCATCTCGAAGTAAGTCAGGGATGTCTCACCCCGGCCGGCATCGAGTGCGGCGAAGGCTTCGCAGAGTTGCTCATCGGTGGCTTCGACGCCATTGAGCTGCACCCGCTCGTTGTAACGCAGCAGGTGCGGGGAATTGTAGACGCCGACTTTCAGCCCTTGGGCCTGCAGCAGCGCCGCGACAAAGGCACAGGTAGAGCCTTTGCCGTTGGTGCCGGTCACCGTGATCACTCGCGGCGCCGGCCGGCCCAACCCAAGGCGGGCCGCTACCTGTTGCGAGCGCTCCAGGCCCATGTCGATGGCGGACGGATGCAACTGCTCAAGGTAGGCGAGCCATTCGCCCAGGGTACGTTGGGTCATAGGTTTGCAGGCACCGGCGGCACAACAATCGGCTCGACCTTAGGCGCGATGTAGACAGGCGTCGGCAGGCCCATCATTTGTGCCAGCAGGTTGCCCAGGCGCGGACGCAACTCGCCGCGCGGGATGATCAGGTCGATCGCGCCGTGCTCCAGCAGGAACTCGCTGCGCTGGAAGCCTTCCGGCAGTTTTTCACGCACGGTCTGCTCGATCACGCGCGGGCCGGCAAAGCCGATCAGGGCCTTTGGCTCGCCAACGATCACGTCACCCAGCATAGCCAGGCTGGCGGATACGCCGCCGTAGACAGGGTCAGTCAGCACGGAGATGAACGGGATGCCTTCTTCGCGCAGACGCGCCAGTACCGCGGAGGTCTTGGCCATTTGCATCAGGGAAATCAGGGCTTCCTGCATACGCGCACCACCGGAGGCGGCGAAGCAGATCATCGGGCAACGGTTTTCCAGGGCGTAGTTGGCCGCGCGGACAAAGCGCTCGCCGACGATGGCACCCATGGAGCCGCCCATGAAGGAGAACTCGAACGCCGACACCACGACAGGCATGCCCAGCAGCTTGCCGCTGACGGAAATCAGCGCGTCTTTCTCGCCGGTCTGCTTTTGGGCAGCGGTCAGGCGGTCCTTGTACTTCTTGCCGTCACGGAACTTGAGACGGTCAACTGGTTCCAGGTCGGCGCCCAGCTCGTTACGGCCTTCGGCGTCGAGGAAGATGTCGATGCGGGCGCGGGCGCCGATACGCATGTGGTGGTTGCACTTGGGGCAAACGTCCAGGGTCTTTTCCAGCTCCGGGCGGTACAGCACCGCGTCGCAGGATGGGCACTTGTGCCACAGACCTTCAGGAACCGAGCTTTTCTTCACCTCGGAACGCATGATCGAAGGGATCAGTTTGTCTACTAACCAGTTGCTCATGCTTTCTTTCTCCAGTACCGGTGGCTTGAACACAGCCCCGCGTATGCCCTTGAGCTAAATTCATATGTGGCGATGACACATGCTGGACGGGGTCAGACGTTCGACCGGCCTTTTCCCGCATGTATCCTCAGCCTTCCAGACAACCTGCCAGCGCAGGGTTGCCACTTCATTTCCGAGCCACCCACAGGCGGCGCCGGGCTGTTTTACACAGTGGTAGTTATGGACGGCGGCAGACTGCCAGCCGTCACATCCCACCGCTGCTGTTGCGCACGGCCTGCATGAATGCGCGAATCTTGCTGTGATCCTTGATGCCCTTGCCCTGCTCTACCCCACCGCTGACATCCACGGCATACGGGCGAACCTGCTCGATCGCCGCCCCGACATTCGCAGGGTTGAGCCCGCCGGCCAGGATAATCGGCTTGCTCAGCCCTGCGGGAATCAGCGACCAATCGAACGCTTCACCGGTTCCACCGGGCACGCCTTCGACGTAGGTGTCGAGCAGAATCCCGCGAGCGCCACCATAGGCGGCACAGGCGGCCGCAATGTCATCCCCGGCCTTGACGCGCAATGCCTTGATGTAGGGGCGCTGGTAGCTTTCACATTCGTCGGGCGTCTCGTCGCCGTGAAACTGCAGCATATCCAGCGGTACGGCATCCAGGGTTTCGTTGAGTTCGCAACGGCTCGCGTTGACGAACAACCCCACGGTAGTCACGAACGGCGGCAAGGCGGCGATGATCGCCCGCGCCTGCAACACATTCACCGCCCGTGGGCTCTTGGCGTAAAACACGAAACCAATGGCATCCGCCCCCGCCTCGACTGCCGCCAGCGCGTCTTCTATGCGGGTAATCCCGCAAATCTTGCTGCGAACGGCTGACATGTCGTGGAAACCTCAGGGGTTGGACCGAGAAAGTCCCGGATGGTAACAAAAGCTTTTCCGGGCGTCAGCCGCCAAGTTCGCTGAAACCTGTGAGGAAGTGTGGCCCGATGAAACGATCCGGCAGTTCGAACTCGTCGCGGTACTCCACATCCACCAGGTATAGGCCGAACGGATGCGCCGTGACCCCGCCGGTACGGCGGACGCGGCTTTCCAGCACTTCCTTGGCCCACTCCACCGGGCGCTCGCCGGTGCCGATGGTCATCAGCACCCCGGCAATGTTTCGAACCATGTGATGCAGGAAGGCCCCGGCGCGGATATCCAGCACGATCATTTTGCCGTGGCGGGTCACGCGCAGGTGATGGACCTCCTTGATCGGCGACTTGGCCTGGCACTGGCCGGCACGGAAGGCGCTGAAATCATGCACGCCCACCAGGTGCTGCGCGGCTTCGGCCATGCGCTCGGCGTCGAGCGGGCGATGGTTCCAGGTGATTTCTTCGTTGAGGTGCGCCGGGCGGATCTGGTCGTTGTAGATCACATAGCGATAACGCCGGGCGATCGCCTTGAAGCGCGCATGGAAATGCGCGGGCATGACCTTGGCCCAGCTGACACTGACGTCATGGGGCAGATTGATATTAGCGCCCATCACCCAGGCCTTCATGGAGCGTTCTGCCTGGGTGTCGAAATGCACCACCTGGCCGCAAGCATGCACGCCCGCATCGGTGCGCCCGGCGCACATCAGCGACACTGGCGAATCAGCAACTTTGGACAGGGCATTTTCCAGGGTTTCCTGCACCGTCAGCACGCCAGACGCCTGACGCTGCCAGCCGCGATAGCGCGAACCTTTGTATTCCACGCCCAGGGCGATGCGGTAAAAGCCTGCGGCTGCCATTTCGGCAGCCGGATTATCTATATTTGCCAAGAACTGAGAGCCTGATGAGTTGCGCAAAGGCGGCCATTATAAAGACCGTAAAGCGTGATGGGCACTTTTGTAACGGATTGGCCCCTAGCAAAATGTGGGAGCGGGCTTGCTCGCGAAGGGGGTGGATCAGTCACAACATCATTGACTGACGCGCCGTCTTCGCGAGCAAGCCCGCTCCCACACTGGATAGGCGTCGCCCGTTAAATGCGACCGAGCATTTCCTTGGCCTCGCCGCGCTGAGTCTCGTCGCCCTCAGTGAGCACTTCGGTGAGGATGTCTCGCGCACCGTCCGCATCGCCCATGTCGATATACGCCTGGGCCAGGTCGAGCTTGGTGGCAACTTCGTCGGTGCCGGAGAGGAAGTCGAATTCCGGCTCATCATCGCCCAACGCCGCATCTTGCGCAGTGAAGGACGGTTCGATGGACGGATGCTCCAGGCTCTGGGACAGGCGGTCCAGCTCGGCGTTGACATCATCCAGCTCCGACGCAAATGCATCAGGCTTGGCCGGCGCTTCCGGCTCATCGGCCAGGGACAGGTCGAAATCTTCCGGCAGGTCGAAGTCGTCCAGTGCCGCAGGTGTGAGGGTCGGTGGCTCGACGGCCGGCACGTCCTTCATCTGGTCTTCGAGGCCCGATAGAAAGTCGTCATCGGATTGCGCCGAAGCCGGGGCGTCCAACTGCAGGTCCAGATCGAAGTCCGACAGGTCGTCCGGGCTGGCCTTGGCTTCAGTCTGCTGCTTTAGAAGCGACTCAAAGGCTTGCTGATCGTCCTTGACCTCGGCCGGGGAAGCTTCTTCGAGATCGTCCAGGCTCAGGTCAAAATCGGTATCAAAGGCCTCCGGCTGCGCAGGCGCTGGTTTGTCTTCGAGCAAATCCTTGACGTATTGAGCGTCCAGGGCAGCAGCGGCCACCGCCGCGCTGACGCCTGCCGCCAGCACGGCCATGGCCGGGAAGCGACTCTTGAGCTGCTCGACCTGGGCATGGTTTTCACCATTGGCCACCAGCTGACGCTCCTGTGTCACAAAGCCGTCCTTGTCGTTTTGCAGGCCGTAGACTTCCATCAGCTTCAAACGCAGGTCGCTGCGCTTGGGCTCATGCCTGATCGCCTGTTGCAGCACGTCGGCGGCCTGGTTGAGGTGGCCACGGTCGATATGGGATTGAGCCTGGGCCAACGCATCGCTTGAGTTCACCGGAGCCACGGCAACGGCCAGCGGCGCGAGCACGGAAGCAACGGTCGGCACCGCAACAGCCGGCGCGACCACCGGGGCCGGTGCTGGCGCCGCGGCCAGCTTGACGTTTGGCGGCGGCACTTCCAGGCCTTCGAAGCTGTCCGGCGGCAGGTCGTGATCGATGTTCGAGGTGAACTCTGGCTCTTCCGCCAGGGCCCGCGCCATGCGCAGGTGCTTTTCTTCTTCGCGGCGCGCATTGCGATGGCGCGCCCACAACAGCAGGAGCAACAGCACCAGCAAGATAGCGGCGCCGCCAAGTACGCCGAGCACGACCGGGTTGGTCAGCAGGTCGTTGAATTTGCCCTCGGTGGTGGCCGGCGCTGCATCCGCCTTGACCGGCTCAGGTGCTGGCGCTGGTGCGGTGGGTGCAGGGGCAGCAGTGGACGTGGCGGTATCGGGCGCTACCGGGGCAGCCGCCGGTTCGCCTGCCAACTGCGCGGGCATCGCCGCCGTGGCCGCGGTAGCCGGGACACCCTTTTCCGCCTGCAAACGCGCCAGTTGATCGTTCTTCAGTTGAATCAGCTTTTGCAGCTTGTCCAATTGGCTTTGCAAGTCGGCCGCGCGGCTTTTCAGTTCTTCGTTGTCACGGCGGGTGGTGTCCAGTTGCTCCTGGGTCATCGCCAGCTTGTCGCTGAGTGCCGCGCTATCGCCGACCTTGCCTTTGGCCCCCTTCTTGGCCGCCTCGGCCGACACCAGGCTCAAGTTGTCCTTGGCGTTGGTGCTGGCTGGGGCGTTGCCGGCCTGGGTGCGCTTGGTGGCGTCCAGTTGCTGCTTGCCCGCTGCGGGATTGGTCGCGGCACGCCGACCCTGGCGCCAGGCGGCGTTCTGCGCGCTCACCTCGGCAATCGCCTGGGGTTGCGGTAATGCGGTGCTTTGTACGGTGTCCGGCAGGCGCAGGACCTGGCCGGTTTTCAGGCGGTTGATATTGCCGTCCACAAAGGCATCGGGGTTCAGCGCCTGGATCGCCAGCATGGTCTGCTGCACCGAGCCGCCATTGCGGTTCTTCGCGGCAATTTCCCACAGGGTGTCACGGGAGGTGGTGGTGTGCTGCGCCGTTTTGCTCGCGGCCGGCGCGGTGCTGGCCGGTGCAGCCGAGCGCGGTGCCGGCGCGGCGGTCGTCGGTGCCGGCTGGTCGAACTTGGCCGGGTCGAGCAACACGCTGTAGTCACGCATCAGACGGCCATTAGGCCATTGCACCTGCAACAGGAAACGGACGTAGGAATCAGGCAGCGGCTTGCTGGAGGTGACGCGCACCACACTGCGGCCGTTTGGATTGACCACCGGGGTAAACGTCAGGTCATCGAGAAATGCCTGGCGATCAACGCCCGCGTCCACAAACGCCTGGGACGAAGCCAGGCTCGGCGTGATCTCGGACGCCGTGAGGCCGCCGACATCGAGCAATTCGATTTCCACCGCCAACGGCTGGTTCAACTTCGACTTGAGGGTCATCTCCCCCAGCTGCAGCGCCTGCGCCATACCGGAGGACAGCGCCGAGGCGGCCGCTATTGCTAACACCAGTTTGCGAACTTGAACCATAGCCTCATCCTTTGTTTGAACACTCCCCGGCCTGCGAGAAGGTTGGTAACCGCTGCCATAAGGCATGGCGAGCCGATAGGTCACCGACGCGCAACTTTTCCTGCCTGGGGCCAAGCATAGCGCTTGGCTAGAATCAATCTACAAATTGCCGCCAAGTATCTTTTACGCAAGGCCTTTTATCAACAACTGCGCCAGCTGCACGGCATTCAACGCGGCGCCTTTGCGTACGTTATCTGACGTCAGCCACAGATTTAGTTCCGCCAGGTCATCCACGCCCGCCCTGACACGACCGACATAGACCACATCCTGGCCCACTGCGTCACCTACGGCTGTAGGAAAATCCCCTTCATCCACGAGCTCGATCCCCGGCGCAGCGTCAAGTGCCCGGTTCACCGCAGCGAGGTCGACCGCCGCGCCCAGTTGCAGGGACACAGTCAGGCTATCGCCAAAAAACACCGGGGCTTGAACGCAGGTTGCGGAAATCTTCAGCAAAGGTGATTCCAGCACCGCACGCAGCTCATGGACGAGGCGCTTCTCCAGAGCGGTATGACCTTGGGCGTCCGGCGTGCCGACTTGTGCAAGCAGGTTGAAGGCTACCTGGCGATCGAAGAATTTCGGCTCCAGTGGGCGCATGTTCAACAGCTCGGCGGTTTGCCGGGCCAGCTCGCTGACGGCCTCACGCCCCTGGGCTGACATCGCCAGGCTGGCGGTGACACTCACTCGCTGGATATCCAGCAGGCCACGCAAGGGCGCAAGGACGACCGCCAGGTTGGTCGCCGATGGGCTTGGGCTGCCGAGCTGGAACGGTTTTTCCAGGCCATCCAGCACATGGGCATTGGCTTCCGGCACGACTTGAGGCGCCTGCTCGGCCGGCAAGGCGCCGGACAAGTCGATCACCGAGCAACCCGCTGCCGTGGCACGCGGCGCAAAACTCAGGGTGGCCGCCGGCCCCGCCGCAAAGAACGCCAGCTGTACTTTGCTGAAGTCGAACTCATCGACCTCCCTCACCCGCAGGTTCTTGCCGCGAAACGGCACCGAGGCACCGGCAGAGTTGTTGCCGGCCAGCAGGTGCAGGGTGCCCACCGGGAAGTCCAGCTCTTCGAGGATCTGCACCAGGGTTTCGCCGACGGTACCGGTGGCGCCGATCACGGCGATATCAAAGGTCTGGGTCATGGGGGCTGCCTCGGGCATTGCGGGGGGAGCGGCACTTTACCGGGTGGTGCTGGGTGAGGCAATTAACCCGGCTTTTGTGGTGTGGCTGATGGCCTCTTCGCGAGCAAGCCCGCTCCCACATTCAACCGAGTTTATTCAGTTGAAATGCAATCAAATGTGGGAGCGGGCTTACTCGCGAAGAGGCACCAAAGGCCAATAAAAAAACCCGCACCTGTCACCAGAGCGCGGGTTTCCAATATTGCCTCAAGCGATCAACGCTCCAGCAGAATCCGCAGCATGCGACGCAGCGGTTCGGCGGCGCCCCACAGCAGCTGGTCGCCAACGGTGAACGCGCCGAGGAACTGGCTGCCCATGTTCAGCTTGCGCAAACGGCCCACCGGTACATTCAGGGTGCCGGTGACCTTGGTCGGGCTCAGCTCCTGCATGCTGATGTCGCGGTTGTTCGGCACCAGCTTGACCCATGGGTTGTGCTGGCTGATCAACGCTTCGATATCGGCGATCGGCACATCTTTGTTCAACTTGATGGTCAGCGCCTGGCTGTGGCAGCGCATGGCGCCGATGCGCACGCAGATGCCGTCCACCGGGATCGGGTTCTTGAAGCGGCCGAGGATCTTGTTGGTTTCGGCCTGGGCCTTCCACTCTTCGCGGCTCTGGCCGTTCGGCAGCTCTTTGTCGATCCACGGGATCAGGCTGCCGGCCAGTGGCACGCCGAAGTTCTCGGTCGGGTAGGCGTCACTGCGCATGGCTTCGGCCACACGACGGTCGATGTCGAGGATCGCGCTGGCCGGGTCGGCCAGTTGATCGGCAACGGCGGCGTGAGTCGCGCCCATCTGCTTGATCAGTTCACGCATGTTCTGCGCGCCGGCACCGGAGGCCGCCTGATAGGTCATGGCGCTCATCCACTCGACTAGGCCAGCCTCGAACAGGCCACCCAGGCCCATCAGCATCAAGCTGACGGTGCAGTTGCCACCGACGTAGTTCTTGGTGCCGGCGTCCAGTTGCTGGTCAATGACCTTGCGGTTCACCGGGTCAAGGATGATCACCGCATCATCCTGCATGCGCAGGCTCGAGGCAGCGTCGATCCAGTAACCCTGCCAGCCGGCTTCGCGCAGCTTGGGGAAGACTTCGCTGGTGTAGTCGCCACCCTGACAGGTCAGAATCACGTCGAGGGTTTTCAGCTCTTCAATGCTGTAGGCGTCCTTGAGTGGAGCAATATCCTTGCCCACAGACGGCCCTTGGCCACCCACATTCGAAGTGGTGAAAAACACCGGCTCAATAAGATCGAAATCCTGCTCTTCCAGCATCCGCTGCATGAGCACGGAACCGACCATACCGCGCCAACCGATCAGACCTACACGTTTCATCGCAACTACACCTTGTTAAAAAGTGGGCCGCCTTGCAGCAACAACTGCAAGCGGGCCCGAGAGATTACAGATTCCGCAGCGCGGCGACTACTGCGTCGCCCATTTCTTGCGTACCGACCTTGGTGCAACCCTGCGACCAGATGTCGCCAGTGCGCAGGCCTTGGTCCAACACCAGGCTCACGGCCTTCTCGATGGCATCCGCCGCTTCGCTCAGGTTGAAGCTGTAACGCAGCATCATCGACACCGACAAAATGGTCGCCAGCGGGTTGGCAATGCCTTGGCCCGCGATGTCCGGCGCCGAACCGTGGCAAGGCTCGTACATGCCCTTGTTGTTGGTATCCAGGGACGCCGACGGCAGCATGCCGATGGAACCGGTGAGCATCGAGGCCTGGTCGGACAGGATGTCGCCGAACAGGTTATCGGTGACGATCACGTCGAACTGCTTGGGTGCACGCACCAGTTGCATGGCGGCGTTATCGACGTACATGTGGCTCAGTTCGACGTCCGGGTAGTCCTTGGCCACTTCTTCAACGATTTCGCGCCACAGTTGGCTGGAAGCCAACACGTTGGCTTTATCCACCGAGCAGACCTTCTTGCCACGCACACGGGCCATGTCGAAACCCACGCGGGCGATACGGCGGATTTCGCTCTCGCTGTACGGCAGGGTGTCGTAGGCCTGGCGCTCGCCATTTTCCAGCTCACGCACACCGCGCGGCGAGCCGAAGTAGATACCGCCGGTCAGCTCGCGCACGATGAGGATATCCAGGCCCGCGACCACTTCCGGCTTGAGGCTCGACGCGTCGGCCAGTTGCGGGTAGAGGATCGCCGGGCGCAGGTTGCCGAACAGGCCCAGTTGCGCGCGGATCTTCAGCAGGCCGCGCTCAGGGCGGATATCGCGTTCGATCTTGTCCCATTTCGGGCCGCCGACGGCGCCGAGCAGTACAGCGTCGGCCGCACGCGCACGGTCCAGGGTCTCGTCGGCCAGCGGTACGCCGTGCTTATCGATGGCAGCGCCGCCGATCACGTCGTGGCTCAGTTCGAAGCCCAGGCTGTACTTGCTGTTGGCGAGTTCCAGGACCTTGACCGCTTCGGCCATGATTTCCGGACCAATACCGTCGCCAGGGAGAATCAGAATCTGCTTGCTCATGCGTTCCTCATTTCATCAAGCGACCCGCCCGTGGGCAGGTCGGGAAAAATCAATCAGCGTTCGGCAAAGACCACCAGCACGTCGGTGCTGAAGGTGCCGTCGGCCTGAATTTCGTAATAATCGCGCACTTCCTGGCCCATCGCCTGTTGCAGCTCAAGTATCGCTGCGCGCAATACCTCTGGCGTGCGCATGCGCTCGACCCATGAGGTGTATTCCAGGCGCAAGCGTTGGCGGCTGCTGTTGCGCACATGCAGGCCGGACTCGCTGAGCTGCTGCATCCACTCGGCGGCAGCGTAATCGCGCACGTGGCTGGTGTCGCGCAGCACTTCGACGGTTTGCAGGTAAGTGTCCAACAGCGGGCTGCCCGGTGACAAGACGTCGACGAACGCCGCTACGCCGCCCGGTTTGAGCACGCGGCGCACTTCGCGCAGGGCCAGGCCGAGGTCGCTCCAGTGATGGGCCGAATAACGGCTGAACACGAAGTCGAACTCCCCATCGGCGAACGGCAGGCGCTCGGCAGCGCCGTGCACAGTACGGATATTGCCCAGGCCACCGTCCACCGCAGCGGCGGCGACCACGTCAAGCATCTGCTGGGACAGGTCGTAGGCCACCACTTCTTTAACCAATGGCGCCACGTGGAAGCTGACATGACCGGCACCGCACCCCAGGTCCAGCAAGCGCGCGCTGCCCTGCCCGGCCAGTTCGGCCTGCAGCAGCGCGAATTCGGTGCCTTGGGCGTGCACGGCACTGCTCAGGTAGGCTGAGGCTTGCTCGCCGAATTGTTTTTGCACGATTTGGGTGTGGGCGGTGCTGGTCATGGTGCTTTCCTTGGGTTTTGGGGTGGCTGTACGGGCGCTATCGCAGGCAAGCCAGCTCCCACAGTTGGAATGCATTCCAATGTGGGAGTCGGGCTTGCCCGCGATAGCGCCCGCACGGTTACCGCAAATCAGGCATCGCGAAACAACCAGGGCTGGCTTGCCCGGTGCTTGGCTTCAAACGCCGCTATCGCATCGCCGTCCTGCAAGGTCAGGCCGATATCGTCCAAGCCGTTGATCAGGCAGTGCTTACGGAACGCATCCACTTCAAAGTGATACACCTTGCCATCCGGACGGGTCACGGTTTGCGCGGCCAGGTCGACGGTCAGTTGGTAGCCTTCTTCAGCTTCCACCTGCTTGAACAGCTCGTCGACTTCCGCGTCGGTCAAGATGATCGGCAGCAGGCCATTCTTGAAGCTGTTGTTGAAGAAGATGTCGGCGTAGCTCGGCGCGATGATGCTGCGAAAGCCATATTCTTCCAGGGCCCACGGCGCGTGTTCACGGCTGGAACCGCAACCGAAGTTCTCACGGGCCAGCAGTACGCTGGCGCCTTGGTAACGCTCGGCGTTGAGCACGAAGTCCTTGTTCAGCGGGCGCTTGGAGTTGTCCTGGTAGGCGTAGCCCACGTCCAGGTAGCGCCACTCGTCGAACAGGTTCGGGCCAAAACCGGTGCGCTTGATCGACTTCAAGAACTGCTTGGGGATGATCTGGTCGGTGTCGACGTTGGCGCGATCCAAAGGGGCGACAAGGCCGGTGTGTTGAGTAAAAGCACGCATCAGGTATTCCTCAGATCAATTCGCGAACGTCGATGAAACGACCGTTGACGGCCGCCGCAGCGGCCATGGCCGGGCTGACCAGGTGGGTACGCCCGCCGGCACCCTGACGCCCTTCGAAGTTTCGGTTGGAGGTGGACGCGCAATGCTCGCCCGATTCCAAACGGTCCGGGTTCATCGCCAGGCACATCGAGCAGCCCGGCTCACGCCATTCAAAACCGGCTTCAAGGAAGATCTTGTCCAGGCCTTCGGCTTCGGCTTGCGCTTTGACCAGGCCCGAACCCGGCACCACGATGGCTTGCTTGATGGTCGACGCCACTTTGCGGCCCTTGGCGATCACCGCCGCTGCGCGCAGGTCTTCAATCCGCGAGTTGGTGCAGGAACCGATGAACACGCGATCCAACTGGATATCGGTGATCGCCTGGTTGGCCTGCAAACCCATGTACTTCAAGGCGCGCTCGATGGAACCACGCTTGACCAGGTCGGCCTCTTTGGCCGGGTCCGGCACGTTCTGGTCGACGGCCAGGACCATTTCCGGCGAAGTGCCCCAGCTGACTTGTGGCTTGATCTGGGCAGCGTCGAGTTCGACCACGGTGTCGAACACCGCGTCGGCGTCGGAGACCAGGTCTTTCCAGGCTTCGACGGCGGCGTCCCAATCCGCGCCTTGCGGGGCGAATGGACGGCCTTTTACGTATTCGACGGTCTTTTCGTCCGCCGCCACCATGCCCACGCGGGCACCGGCTTCGATGGACATGTTGCAAATGGTCATGCGGCCTTCGATGGACAGGTCGCGAATCGCGCTGCCGGCGAACTCGATGGCATGGCCGTTACCGCCGGCGGTGCCGATCTTGCCGATCACGGCGAGTACGATGTCTTTGGCGGTCACGCCAAATGGCAACTGGCCTTCGACCTTAACCAACATATTCTTCATTTTCTTGGCGACCAGGCACTGGGTGGCGAACACATGTTCCACCTCGGAGGTGCCGATGCCGTGGGCCAGGGCGCCAAAGGCACCGTGAGTCGACGTATGGGAGTCACCGCAGACCACGGTCATGCCCGGCAAAGTGGCGCCCTGCTCCGGGCCGATCACGTGAACGATGCCTTGACGCACGTCATTCATCTTGAATTCGGTAATGCCATATTCGTCGCAGTAGTCGTCGAGGGTCTGCACCTGCAAACGCGACACCTGGTCGGCAATGGCTTCGATGCCGCCTTTGCGCTCTGGCGTGGTGGGCACGTTATGGTCTGGCGTGGCAATGATGGAGTCGACGCGCCAAGGCTTGCGCCCGGCCAGTCGCAGGCCTTCGAACGCTTGGGGCGAGGTCACTTCATGGATGATGTGACGGTCGATATAGATCAGCGACGAGCCATCGTCGCGCCGTTTCACTTCATGGGAATCCCAAAGCTTGTCGTAAAGCGTTTTGCCGGCCATCAGTCGGTCCTCATCAGCGGTGTTTCTTTATGCCGGGCTTTTCAATAACCCTTTGGCTTGTGAGGCTGATGGTATGGCGCTACATTAAATAACTCAAATTCATATTTTTTATGCTTTGGATTACCAACTGGAATACCACCATGGACCTGGCCAACCTCAATGCCTTTATAGCCATCGCCGAGACCGGCAGCTTCTCCGGCGCCGGCGAGCGTCTGCACCTGACCCAACCGGCCATCAGCAAACGCATCGCCGGCCTGGAGCAACAATTAAAGGTGCGTTTGTTCGACCGCCTGGGCCGTGAAGTCGGCTTGACCGAAGCCGGCCGGGCCTTGCTGCCGCGCGCTTATCAGATCCTCAACGTGCTGGACGATACGCGCCGCGCCCTTACCAACCTGACCGGCGAGGTCAGCGGGCGCCTCACTTTAGCCACCAGTCACCATATCGGCCTGCACCGCCTGCCGCCGATCCTGCGTACCTTTACACGGGAATACCCGAATGTGGCGCTGGATATTCAGTTCCTCGATTCAGAAGTGGCCTACGAAGAAATCCTCCATGGCCGCGCCGAAGTGGCGGTGATCACCCTGGCGCCCGATCCCCACCACCTGGTGCGGGCCACCCCGGTGTGGGACGACCCGCTGGATTTCGTGGTGGCGCCGGAGCATAGCCTGACCAGCAACGGCAAGGTCAGCTTGGCGGACATTGCCGGCCACCCGGCGGTTTTCCCCGGCGGCAACACCTTTACCCACCATATTGTCAGCCGGCTGTTCGAGGCCCAGGGCCTTACGCCAAACATCGCGATGAGCACTAACTATTTGGAAACTATCAAGATGATGGTGTCTATCGGCCTGGCCTGGAGCGTGTTGCCGCGCACGATGCTGGATGAACAGGTGGCAAGTATCGCTTTGCCGGGCATACAGCTCAGTCGCCAGCTAGGCTATATCGTGCACACCGAAAGGACGCTGTCGAATGCTGCGCGGGCTTTCATGAGCCTATTGGATGCACAAGTCGATCTGCCAGGGATTCCGGCATGAACCTGTGCGGCCTCAAGGTCTGAACTGAACCGCGCCTTACGCCCATCGAGCCAAGGCCCTGTGATAATGCGCAACCCCGTCGACTCCTTGCCACCCCTGCCCCGTATTTACGCCCTTGACCCTCAAGAGGCGGAACAAAGCTGGGACAGCGCCCCGCAATTGCTGGCAGCGCTCAATGCTGCCCGGCTGGGCGCGTGGTGCTGGGAAATCGACACCGGCAGAATCAGTTGGTCACGCGGCACCCAGGCGCTGTTTGGCTTTGATCCGCGCCAGCCACTGCCCAAGGACCTGGACTACCTCGACCTGCTCGCGCCACAGGATCGCGCCCGCGTGGTGCGGGCCTTTCACGCGGTTCTGGCCGGCGAGCCGTTCGAGCAGGCCATGCATCACCATATCCAGTGGCCGGACGGCACCCACCACTGGCTGGAAATCAATGGCAGCCTGGCACCTGACAAAGCCGGACGACGGCGCATGATCGGGGTGATCCGCGAGACCACCCGCCAACGCGAGCGGGAGCGCGCCCTCAGCCACTCGGAAAAACGCTTCGCCACGCTGTTTCACCTGTGCCCCAATATGGTCTTGCTGACGCGCCAGTCCGACGGCCTGATCAGTGAAGCCAACCAGTACTTCGAGATGCTCTTCGGCTGGCCGGTGGCCGACGCCATCGGCCGCACCACCCTGGACCTGGGCCTGTGGCGCCACCCCGAGCAACGCGCGCAGCTGGTCAAGGCCACCCAGCGCAAGGGCGAGCCCATCACCATGGAGGTGCAATTTTGCGCCAGTAACGGCCAGATCCACGACGGCACGCTCAGCGCACAAAAAGTCGAGCTGGAGGGTGAGGCCTACCTGATCAGTACGTTTCTCGACACCACTGAGCGCAAAAACGCCGAGCAGGCCCTCAAGGACAGCCAGGAGCGCCTCGACCTGGCCCTGGACTCGGCGCAACTAGGCACCTGGGACTGGCACATTCCCACCGGCATACTCTACGGCTCGGCGCGCGCCGCCCAACTGCACGGCCTGCCACCGGAGCCATTCCATGAGTCCTTCGACGCCTTCTTCGAGGGCATGCCCGATGAAGAGCGCGATAGCATGCGCAACGCCTACCGCACCCTGCGCGAAGGCCCGGCCGGCAACTATCAACTGACCTACCGCGTGCCGATGGAAGACGGCAGCTCGCGCTACCTCGAAAGCCGCGCGCGCCTGTACCGCGATGAACACGGTGCGCCGCTGCGCATGGCCGGCACGTTGCTGGATATCACCGACCAGGTGGAGCGTGAACAACGCCTGACGGCCTCCGAAGAAAAATTCGCCAGCCTGTTCCAGGCCAGCCCTGACCCGATCTGCGTCACTTGCCTGGACAGCGGCGCGTTTATCGAAATCAACCCGGCCTTCACCCAGACCTTTGGCTGGACGGCGGCCGAGGTCATCGACAAAAGCGCCGAAGAGATCGGGCTGTGGGACGAGTCGAGCAAGCGCCTGCAGCGTATCGAGCGGGTGATCCGCGAGCAGGCGCTGAGCAATGTGGCCATCGTGGTGCATCACAAGGGTGGCCAGAGCCTGACCTGCATGATTTCCAGCCGCTTGATCAAGGTCGGCGACCAGCCCTGCATCGTCACCACGCTGCGCGATATCACCCAGCAGCAACGCTCGGAGGCGGCACTGAAGGCCAGCGAAGAGAAATTCGCCAAGGCTTTCCATTCCAGCCCCGACGCGATTTCCATCACCGAGCGCGATACCGGCCGCTACGTGGAGGTCAACGACGGCTTTTGCCGCCTGACCGGCTACCGTGCCGATGAAGCCATCGGTCTGACCCTCTACCAGATCGGCATTTGGGCCGATGAAAACCAGCGCGCGGCGCTGCTGGCGGAATTGCAGATCAAAGGCCGTATCCACCATCTGGAGATGCTCTGGCACAACAAACGCGGCGAAGTGCTGGCAGTGGAAGTTTCGGTGGAGCCCATCACCCTGAATGAAACGCCCTGCCTGCTGCTGACCGCCCGGGACGTGAGCCTGCTGAAAAACGCCCAGGCGCAGATCCGCCACCTGGCCTACCACGACCCGCTGACCAACCTGCCCAACCGCGCCCTGCTGATGGACCGCCTGAGCCAGCAGATCGCCTTGCTCAAGCGGCATAGCCTGCGCGGCGCATTGCTGTTCCTCGACCTTGACCATTTCAAGCACATCAACGATTCACTCGGCCACCCGGTGGGCGACACGGTGCTGAAGATCGTCACCGCCCGCCTGGAAGCCAGCGTGCGCATGGAGGACACCGTGGCGCGCCTGGGTGGCGATGAGTTCGTGGTACTGCTCAGCGGCCTTGACGGCACGCGCACGGAAGTCAGCGGCCAGGTGCAGGAGCTGGCCGATACTCTGCGCGAATTGCTCTCGGAGCCGATGTTCCTGGACGGGCATCGCTTGCAGGTCACGCCGAGCATTGGCGTGGCGCTGATTCCCGATCACGGTTCAACGCCTGCGGACTTGCTCAAACGGGCCGACATTGCCCTGTACCGCGCCAAGGACTCAGGGCGCAACACCACGCAGATGTTCCACAACAGCATGCAGAAAACCGCCAGCGAACGCCTGCGCATGGAGACCGACCTGCGCCTGGCCCTGTCGCGCGGCGAGTTCAGCGTGCATTACCAGCCCCAGGTCGATGCGCGTGGCAATCGGATAGTCGGTGCCGAGGCCCTGGTGCGCTGGCAGCATCCACAGCTTGGGGCGCAGTCACCGTCTGAATTTATCAAAGTGCTCGAAGACAGTGGCCTGATCCTGGAAGTCGGCACCTGGATCCTGGACGAAGCCTGCGCGGCCTTTCAACAGTTGATCGCGGAAGGCTTGGTGGACCCGCTGAATTTCAGCCTGTGCGTGAACATCAGCCCCCGGCAGTTTCGCCAGAACGACTTCGTTGAGCGGGTGGAACGCAGCCTCAAGCAGCACCAACTGCCGTTCAGCCTGCTGAAACTGGAAATCACCGAAGGCATCGTGATCCAGAACCTGGACGACACCATCAGCAAAATGCGCCGCCTGAAAAAGCTCGGCGTGAGCTTTGCGATGGATGACTTCGGCACCGGTTACTCGTCGCTCACCTACCTCAAGCGCTTGCCCGTGGATGCGTTGAAAATCGACCAGTCCTTCGTGCGTGACGCCACCCATGACCCCAACGACGCCGAAATCATACGCGCCATCGTGGCCATGGCCCGCAGCTTGAACCTGGAAGTGATTGCCGAAGGCGTGGAAACCCAGGAGCAACTGGCCTTCCTGCAGGGCCTGGGTTGCCATCTGTACCAAGGGTATCTGCACAGCCGGCCACTGCCCATGATCGGTTTCAGGGAACGCTTGATCGCGGGGGATGGCCGGGGTTAAACCAATTTCAGTGCGACGCCGTCGGCTTGATTCCAGTGCGAGCTATTCAAGTCGCGCTTGGCGCCATACTCATCGAATTTACCCTCTATCACGACAACCGAATGCCCAAAGTTCGCCAGGGTGCCAGGTACGCCTGATGCCAATTCATCCACGCTACTGGTGCGCGTAAAGGCGTACAAGCCGAGGCGGCGTAATGCATCGCCAGGAACCTCGCCGTCGTTCAGCGTTTGCAGGGCGACGTCAAAACTGACGCCGGCGCGAAACTCGTGATTCTCCAACTGTGCCCGCTTGGCGCTCGCTGCATAAAGGAACACGGCATTGCCAATAAGGCCAGCATTCGGACCACGAAAGTGGGCGGCTGCCCGGGCCCTTTCCAGCTCGGCGAAGGTGAGCCGCACCGTGCAGTTATCGCGCATGGTGATGGAGTAGCCTCCCGGCGTTTCGGTGACACGCTTGAAAATACCCAAAGGGTTTTGCCCGTACTTCATCATCGCCGCTTTGATGGCGGACACCGTGACACAGTTACCCTCCATGCCCTGATAGAAACCACTCCAGATATCGTCGGGCTCGACGCCAATGGGCGCAGCCGGGAATCGCGCAGGTTGACCATCTTGCTCGTGGGGTAGGTCTGCGGCGAGCTGGTAGCCGTAGTCTTTACCGACCGCATCTTTCTTGCCGTGGCTATGTTTAACACCCTCCACCACCAACGCCCCCGAAAAACTGGAGGTCTCGGTGACGCCAATACTGTGGGGTTCTTGAAGCTTGGCGGGAGGCACAATCCGCAAAAAGCCGATCAAGCCCATCCCCGTCAAGACCCTGTAGATGCTCTCACCCCGCAGCGTAACGGACAGCGCTGCATCAAACTGCACGTTGCGGATGAGCTGCTTGCGCTTTGCGTAGGCGGCCAGGATCAGGTTGGCGTCGTTGCGCATTTGCGTGTCAGGGCCTGTAAACCGCGTCGCCTCGGCGGTGCGCTGCAGCTCCTGCGTCGACAACGTCAGCTCAAAACCATCTTTCAGGGTGATGCTGTACCCATTGCCCGTGGCGTTGATCCTTTCGAAGACATCGGACGGCGACCGGCCAAACCTGAGCATCATCATCTTGATGACGGCTGCGTGGCTGCTGAGGTCGAACACCTCACCGAAATGACCCGAGGGGGCAATGAACCCTTGCAACACCTCTGCGACCTGGGGACGGATACCCTTGGCCTGGTCAACCTGGGGCGTGATCCTCACCACAGGCATGGGTACGACAGGGACAGGGGCGGTAGGAGGCTTCGGCGCGCTATGGCTCTGCAGCGTATACATGTAGCTTTGATCGGGTGAACGCCCCCTGCCCGCGCGGTGCGCCTTGCCGGCGTATATCAACGATGAACCCAGGTTATGACTGTGGGCCACCCCCCACCGCCCTTCGCCGACAACCGTGGCAGTAGGCTCGTACTTGAGATGGCCGGATAAGCCCATGCCTTTGAACATGTTTAAGGTTGTCTCACCCTGCAAAGAAGCGGTCAGGACTGACGTAAAACTTGGCAAATCAGCGGCATTGCCACTTCCCAGCTGTTTGCGCTTGATGAATACCGCCAGTGCGAAATGGGCGCTGCCCAGTACTTCGTTGTCGCTGCCGGTAAAACGTGATGCCGCCCCTGCTTGTTGCAGCTCCTGCCGGGAAAGGTGCAGCCTGTAGCCATCTTTCATCGTGACGTCATACCCCCCGCGATTACTGCGCACACTGCTGAACATAGCCTCAGGCTGCTTGCCAAAGGTGTGCATCATCAGTTTGATGACTGCGCTGTGTGAGCTGGCATCGTAATGCTCGCCGAAAGCGCGTTCAGGGGACTCAAAAGCGTGGAAGAGAGACGTTTCTTTCTCCGAGATAGTGGAAAACTGCGACGCCGTGGAAGTCGAGCGCGCAGAGGATCCAATCGCAAACGTATTCATAGCAATCACTCTTAAAAGCAGTAGTCAGGCGCGCCGTCGATTGAACATACTTAAACCCGTGCAAACAGGCGCCTCTACGTTGCAAAAAAGGCTCCCCCACTGCGCTAGCAATCAGAGAGCCTTAGTTATCACTCAGCGAGTGAAGATAACGGACCGTCGGCCGTTATAGCGCGCGCTGGGAGGCGCCGGGACCACGAGGGGCAGGACCTTCAGCACCGGATGCCAGAGGTGTCAGAGGTGTCATACCGTTGGAAAGCTTGGGCTTGTCAGCGGCTTTGGTCTCAATCTTCGGCTCAACAACAGCCACAACGCTTTCATCCGTCTTGCCACCAGCCTTCAGCTCAACGAGGGGTGCAGCAGCAGTCTTCACTTCTGCATTTGCCTCATTACTGGGTGTCGCGTCAGCGCTTAGTTTGGTATCGGTTTTGTTTGCGATAGTGGCCGCCGTATTGGGTCGAACCTCCACTTTTGCTACATCAGTATTCAACTGCGGATTGCGCAACGGACGAGGGCCAGACAAGTCCTCCGAACTCACCCTGACTTGGATACCGGCAGCCAGATTGATATTGAACTGCCTGCCGTTATCAGGCGTCAGGCTCACCTGCGTGCTGCCATCTGGCAGGACCGTGACCTTGGCATCACCCTCGGACCCGATGCTGACTTGGGAAGCGGTTCCGGCACTCGGCTGCGCCGAAACAGTGACGTTGTCTTTCCCGCCAGCCTGCACGCTGACGTTGGCGTCGAGGCTAGTCTGGTTATCTTTCCCAGTATTTGGCTGCGCCGAATCAGTGGCTGTGCCTTTCCCAGCAGCTTGCGCGCTAGCACTGGCACCGAGGTTAGTCTGCGTACCTTTCCCAGTATTTGGCTGCGCCGAATCAGTGACGTTGTCTTTACCGCCAGCCTGCACGCTCGCACTGGCACCGAGGTTAGTCTGCGTATCTTTCTCAGTCTTTGGCTGCGCCGAATCAGCGATTTTGTCTTTCCCGCCAGCCTGCACGCTGACGTTGGCGTCGAGGCTAGTCTGCGTATTTTTCCCAGTATTTGGCTGCGCCGAATCAGTGATTTTGTCTTTCCCGCCAGCCTGCACGCTGACGTTGGCGTCGAGGCTAGTCTGCGTATTTTTCCCAGTATTTGGCTGCGCCGAATCAGTGACTTTGTCTTTCCCGCCAGCCTGCACGCTAGCACTGGCACCGAGGTTAGTCTGCGTATCTTTCTCAGTCTTTGGTTGCGCCGAATCAGTGATTTTGTCTTTCCCGCCAGCCTGCACGCTGACATTGGCGTCGATATTAGTCTGCGTATCTTTCCCAGCGCTTGTTTGCGCCGAATCAGCGCGCTTGTCTGTCCTGAAGCCCTGCACTCTCAGGCCTGCGCCGAGGTCAGCCTGCGTACCTTTGCCTGCCGTCGGTAGCGTCGCCTCAGTGCCTTTGCCATTCACACTTACCTGAATGCTACCGTCGGTGCCAAGTTTCACCTGCGTACCTTTATCAGCACTCGGCGCCGACTCAGTGCCTTTGCCATTCACACCTAGCTGAATGCTACCGTCGGTGCCAAGTTTTACATGTGTACCTTTATCAGCATTTGGCGCCGACTCAGTGCCTTTGCCATTCACACCCAGCTGAATGCTACCGTCAGTGCCAAGTTTTACATGTGTACCATTATCAGCATTCGGCGCCGACTCTGTGCCTTTTGCTTTCGCGGCTATATGCACGCTACCGCCAGTGCTAGCCCTCACCTGCGTATCGCTAGCTGGGAGCACCGTGGTCGTATCGGCTGGTAACTTTGCGTTAAACCCCCTGCCTGATAACAAACTGCGCATTGCCTTGAAGACGAGCTCAAACATCTCAAATAACTTTTCCAACGCATCGGAGTTAACCGTCACTTCCTTCCCAATCACTTGGGTGGTGTCGTTGCGCGGTAACGTGCTGTTTTTCGAACCCGGCTCTGCGCGAGAGGTATTGTTTTTTTCTATATCCTTCAACGTTTCAGTCGCGGATTGGTCTGCCGCGTGAAGTTCTGGCTTAAAACCTTGGAAATTGTTCGCCGATATATTGGACATGTACTTTTCTCACTCTTTGTGTGGTGCCACCCGTCAACAACCCATTAAACCTGGCAGCGATAAATTAGAACTGGAAATAATCATCATCACTTCGCAGTCCCACGATTGGTGGGGCGCGGCGCTATCGAGTTCCAAAAATCCTTATTCATATAAGGAAACCAAAATGAAAAATCAGACTTTACCCCATGACTACTTACGAAACTCTACAGCCCGCACCCATTAACCAACCCCACCACAGAGACATAAGGTAATAAGGCGCCCGACCGTATAAATAATGCAATCATTAAATCAAACCAGTCACGCCAACTTATGCTAGTCCGCCCCCCCACGCACACACAGATAACAAAACAACCTGCAAAACAAACAAACCCAATGTGGCAATAAAATAAAAACATACACCTCACACTGTTACCCGCCCTAAAAACAACAATAAACACCCACCTTCTAGCACCCCACGCTCAAGAAGATCACGCTTAAACGCGCCCAAAAAAAAGGGCGCCAATGGCGCCCCTTTCAAGCTGCTTGTAACGTTTATAAATGCGAACTTAATCTTTCAGAACAGGCGCCATCCCGAGCAGCAACGCCACCTTGTCCAGTTCGGTCTCGCGGCGCATCGCATTGAACAACTCCACCGCCTCCGGGTAGTTACGCGTCAACATAGCCAGCCATTGCTTCAAACGCCCCGGCGCTTGACGCTCGGTCAACTGCGCCACCGACTGGGTCCAGAAGTCCTGGAGCATGGGCTGCATCTGCGCCCAGGTCATCTCGACCACTTCTTCACCGGCCCGCGCCGCTGCGATCTGCCGCGCCAGGTCCGGGCGGGCAACCAGGCCACGGCCGAGCATGATGTCTTCGGCACCACTGACTTCGCGGCAACGCTTCCAGTCTTCAACACTCCAGATATCACCGTTGGCGAACACGGGCACCTTGACCACGTCTTGTACCCGCGGGATCCACTCCCAATGGGCTGGCGGCTTGTAACCATCGGTTTTGGTACGCGCATGCACCACGATATGGGCTGCGCCGCCTTCAGCCAGCGCCGTGGCGCAGACCAGTGCGCCGTCCGGGCTGTCGAAACCCAAGCGCATCTTGGCAGTGACCGGGATGTGGGCCGGTACGGCGCGGCGAACGTGCTCGACAATTTGATTGAGCAGCTCCGGCTCCTTGAGCAACACCGCGCCGCCACGGGACTTGTTGACGGTCTTGGCCGGGCAGCCGAAGTTGAGGTCGATGACTTGCGAACCCAGCTCACACGCCAGGGCGGCGTTTTCCGCCAGGCACACTGGGTCGGAGCCGAGCAATTGCACGCGCAGCGGCACGCCGGCAGCAGTGTGGGCACCGTGCAGCAGTTCCGGGGCGAGCTTGTGGAAATACGCCGGGGTGAGCAGGCGGTCGTTGACGCGGATGAACTCGGTCACGCACCAGTCAATACCGCCAACACGGGTCAGCACGTCCCGCAGGATGTTGTCGACCAACCCCTCCATGGGCGCCAAAGCAATTTGCATGGAAAACACTCAACAAAAATCGTGGCGCAGTTTACTGGGTTTCCCACAGCAACCGTTAACCCCCTGTCAGGGCGGGGCCATAACCGTCGAGGAATTCGGCAGGCATGCGCTTGGGCTTGCCGGTGGACAGTTCAATGCAGACAAACGTGGTTTGGGCACGCAGCAAGGTGACACCGTCGCGGGGCCGGACCAGTTGAAAGCGCCGGGTCATCTTCAGGCGTTGGTCCCAGTCGACGATCCAGGTGGCCAGTTGCAGCTCGTCGCCCTCATAGCCTGCGGCCAGGTAGTCGATCTCATGGCGCACCACGGCCATGGCGCGGTCCAGGCGGCGATATTCGGTCAGGTCCAGCCCGAGGCGCTGGGAGTGGCGCCAGGCGCAGCGCTCCAGCCAGGACACGTATACCGCGTTGTTGGCGTGCCCCAGGCCGTCGATGTCTTCAGGGGCGACCTGCAGATCGATGATAAACGGCGTTGCCAAATCCCAGCCCATGCCTTGCTCCCAGTCGATTAATGTCGGCGGGGAGAGTGTATCAGGCGGTTTGCCGCACCTGTAAACGAGCGCCAGCCAGCAACGCCAGCACACCGTCGATCAGGCGCGGATCGGCCAGTACTTTCTGGTGCCCGCCCTGCTCCAGCCGCAACAGGCGGCTGTCGAACCAGGCTTCGTGAATGGCTTGAGACGCCTTGACCGGGACGAAGGTATCGTCTTCGGCGTGCACGATCAGGCCGGGGATATTCATCTGGTAGTGGGCCACATCCAAGTGCTTGAGCGGCATGCCGAAGGTCAGCTCGACCTCCTGGATAAACGCCGAACGCGCCCGCGCTGGCAAACCCACCATCCGGGTGAAGCCGCGCAGCACATCCAGGAATCGCGACGGAGCGGCGATACTCACCAACGCCTCGGTACGCAGCCCCAACTGCACCGCCAGCATCGCACTGGCGCCACCCATGGAGTGGCCGATTACGGCGTGCAGCGGCGGCAACTCGGCGGCGGCTTCAAGCATGGCGCGGGCAAACAGCAGCACGTGGGCCTCACGCCCCGGCGAGCGGCCGTGGGCAGGACCGTCCAGGGCAATCACCGAGTAACCGTTGTCGACCAACGCCGTGATCAGGCTGGCAAACTGTGTGGGCCGACCTTCCCAACCGTGCATCAACAACACCGCCGGCCCCTGGCCCCAACGCAGCGCAGACAAACCGAAGCGCAAGGTGATGCGCTCCGATTGCGCCAGCAGCGGCAGCTCCCAATCACGTGGCGGCAGGTCGCGTGGCGTCATGAAGGCGCGACGCATGCGGTTGGCGACCGTTTGCGGTGCCAGGTGCCCCAGCGTGCCGTTGAACCGACGAATCCAGGTTAGCGTGCCCATCATGCAGCCCTCTTCTAGCGTACAGCCGACTTGGCGGCGCGCAGCACACGGTCAGACAACTCACCTGGTCCCAAGGCGCGGGCCAGGGCCAGGCCACCGATCATCAGCGCCATGTCAGCCAAGGCTTTATCGGTGTCCTCGGGGCTGGCAGCCAACTGGGCGGCCATCAGCTCACAGTGCTCGTTCAACGCCTGGCGGAACTCATCTGGCAGGCGGCTCATTTCGCCTACGGTCGCCGGGATCGGGCAGGCCTGGGCGGTGGAGTCACGGTGCTTGCGCGACAAGTAGAACGCCGCCACCAGGGCCCTGCGCTCTTCTCCGGTCAAGGTTGAGTCCATGTCGTCAATCGACGCACGACGCTTGGCCAGCAGCTGGGTGAAGGCCTCCAGCATCAGCGCGTCCTTGCTTTCAAAGTGCGCGTAGAAACCACCGACGGTCAGCCCCGCCGCGCCCATGACTTCACCCACACTCGGTTCGGCCGGGCCACGCTGGATCAACGCGGCGCTGGCAGCCTGCAAAATGCGTTCGCGGGTTTGCGCTTTTTTATCGCTCATCATTGCCTCCGATGTTCATGGGTTGAATATTATTACCATAATAATATTTGGCAAGCGACAGGCATGACCGCTGGTCAGAAGAAAAACGAGGGAGGGAAAAGAATTGGCCAAACGCCAGACAAACAAAAGGGCCATTCAATAATTGAATGACCCTTAAAAATCCCGCAGAGCGGGTAATCGTGGCGTCCCCTAGGGGACTCGAACCCCTGTTACCGCCGTGAAAGGGCGGTGTCCTAGGCCACTAGACGAAGGGGACACAAACCTTCTATACACTGATCAGCGCTGAGGACTGATCGATTCAAGGACGGTGTGGCCAGACCTTGAACCTGTAAATTGGTGGAGCTAAACGGGATCGAACCGTTGACCTCTTGCATGCCATGCAAGCGCTCTCCCAGCTGAGCTATAGCCCCGGATTTTTCGTCTCGCGACGCAGCAGACCTTTCGAGCTGCTTGTTGAAACTGGCGTCCCCTAGGGGACTCGAACCCCTGTTACCGCCGTGAAAGGGCGGTGTCCTAGGCCACTAGACGAAGGGGACAAAACCTTCTGTACAACTGATCAGGGCTGAGACCTGATCGATTCAAGGACGGTGTGGCCAGACCTTGAACCTGTAAATTGGTGGAGCTAAACGGGATCGAACCGTTGACCTCTTGCATGCCATGCAAGCGCTCTCCCAGCTGAGCTATAGCCCCTCATCGGTGAGGACGGGGCGAATCTTAATGGCGGTTTGGAAGTGTGTCAAATTTATTTTCAACAATTTCCAAAATTTTTTGCCGGGATAACAATCACTTACCGGCGAAACCCCGGAAAACCGGGGTTTCGTCGTTTCAACCGCGTGCTTAGGCGATGGCGCCCAGCAGCTTTTCCCACTCTTTGTTTTCTTTCTTCGACACACCACCAAGCAAATCAAGGGCTTGGCGCAGACGGAAACGCGTAAGGTCCGGGCCGAGAATTTCCATCGCATCGAGCACCGACACCGAACTGGCCTGCCCGGTGATCGCGGCAAACATCAGTGGCATGGCATCGCGCAGTTTCAATTCCAGAGACTCCACCACTGCCTGGATCGTCGCGGTGATCGCATCCTTCTCCCACTGGCGCAGGCTTTCCAGCTTCCACAGGATCAACTGCATCAACTGGCGAACCTGGTCACCCGAGAGCTTCTTGGATTCGAACAGCTTGGGATCCGGGTTAACGCCCCCGGCAAAGAAGAAACTGGCCAGCGGCGCGACCTGGCTGAACGTCTCCACCCTGCCCTGCACCAGCGGCGCGATCTTCATCATGTACTCAGGGTTCAGCGCCCACTGCTGCACGCGGCTGGCGAACTCTTCCACCGGCAGGTCACGCAGCCACTGGCCGTTGAGCCACGACAGCTTCTCGATGTCAAAGATCGGCCCGCCCAGGGACACGCGGGACAGGTCGAAGTTGTCGACCATTTCCTGCAGCGAGAACTTCTCGCGCTCGTCCGGCATCGACCAGCCCATGCGGCCCAGGTAATTGAGCATCGCCTCAGGCATGAAGCCCATGCGCTCGTAGAACGTCACCGAAGTCGGGTTCTTGCGCTTGGACAGCTTGCTCTTGTCCGGGTTACGCAGCAGCGGCATGTAGCACAGCTGCGGTTGTTCCCAGCCGAAGTACTCGTAGAGCAGGATCAACTTCGGCGCCGACGGCAGCCATTCTTCGCCGCGCAGCACGTGGGTGATGCCCATCAGGTGGTCGTCGACAACGTTGGCCAGGAAGTACGTCGGCAGGCCATCGGTCTTCATCAGCACCTGCATGTCCATGCGGTCCCACGGGATCTCGACGTCACCGCGCAGCATGTCCGGCACCACGCACACGCCTTCGCTTGGCACTTTCATGCGGATCACATGCGGCTCGCCAGCGGCCAGGCGACGGGCGACTTCTTCTTTCGACAGCAGCAACGCGCGGCCATCGTAGCGCGGGGTTTCGCCACGGGCCTGTTGCTCGGCGCGCATCTGGTCCAGCTCTTCTGCGGTGCAGAAACAAGGGAACGCGTGGCCCATGTCGACCAGCTGCTGGGTGTACTGCTTGTAGATGTCGCTGCGCTCGCTCTGGCGATACGGGCCGTGCGGGCCGCCGACGTCCGGGCCTTCCGCCCAGGTAATGCCCAGCCAGCGCAGGGCATCGAAAATCTGCTGTTCCGACTCACGGGTGGAGCGCAGTTGGTCGGTGTCTTCGATCCGCAGGATGAATTCACCGCCGTGCTGCTTGGCAAAGCAGTAGTTGAACAAGGCGATGTAAGCAGTGCCGACGTGGGGATCCCCAGTAGGCGATGGCGCGATGCGCGTGCGGACGGTGGTCATGGCAGGTCTCGAATGGGCGATATAACTGAAAATTGAAACAAGGGGCGAATGGTAACACCAGCTTGGGTGATTCTGGCAGACCGAGGTGCCTGCATTCGCGAGCAAGCCCGCTCCCACCCTTGACCGATTTCCGACATGAGAATGCGGTCAACAGTGGGAGCGGGCTTGCTCGCGAAGAGGCCATCACCGCCCCTGCAAGATCAAACAGCCAGCAACCGCTCACGCAACTTGCCAATCTCATCCCGCGTCTGCGCCGCAGCCTCAAACTCCAGGTCTCGCGCCAACTGGTACATCTTCTCTTCCAGCTGGCGGATACGCTTGGTGATCTCACTCGGCGAGCGCAGTTCGTTTTCGTACTTGGCGCTTTCCTCGGCGGCCTTGGCCATGCCCTTGCGCTTCTTGCTGCGCGAGCCCGGCACGGTGGCGCCTTCCATGATGTCGGCGACATCCTTGAACACACCTTTCGGGGTGATGCCATTTTCCAGGTTGAACGCGATCTGCTTGTCGCGACGGCGCTGGGTCTCGCCAATCGCACGCTCCATGGAGCCGGTGATGCGGTCTGCGTAAAGAATCGCCCGGCCATTGAGGTTCCGCGCAGCACGGCCAATGGTCTGGATCAGCGAACGCTCGGAGCGCAGGAAGCCCTCCTTGTCCGCATCGAGGATCGCCACCAGCGACACTTCCGGCATGTCCAGGCCTTCGCGCAGCAGGTTGATCCCCACCAGCACATCAAAGGTGCCCAGGCGCAGGTCGCGGATGATCTCCACACGCTCCACAGTGTCGATGTCCGAGTGCAGGTAGCGCACGCGCACGCCGTGGTCGGCCAGGTAGTCGGTCAAGTCTTCGGACATGCGCTTGGTCAGCGTGGTCACCAGCACACGCTCTTCCAGGGCCACGCGCTTGGTGATCTCCGAAAGCAGGTCGTCGACCTGGGTCAGCGCCGGGCGGATTTCGATTTCCGGGTCGACCAGGCCAGTCGGGCGCACCAGTTGCTCGATCACGCGACCGGCATGCTCGGCCTCATAGTTGCCCGGCGTGGCGGACACAAAGATGGTCTGCGGGCTGATGGCTTCCCACTCATCAAAGCGCATCGGCCGGTTATCCAGCGCCGACGGCAGGCGGAAGCCGTATTCCACCAGGGTTTCCTTACGCGAACGGTCACCCTTATACATCGCGCCCACTTGCGGCACGCTGACGTGGGATTCGTCGATCACCAGCAACGCGTCGGGCGGCAGGTAATCGTAGAGGGTCGGCGGCGGCGCGCCGGACTCACGGCCCGACAGGTAGCGCGAGTAGTTTTCGATACCGTTGCAGTACCCCAGCTCCAGGATCATCTCCAAGTCAAAGCGGGTGCGCTGCTCCAGACGCTGGGCTTCCACCAGCTTGTTATTGGAACGCAGGTACTCCAGGCGCTCGGCCAACTCGGTCTTGATGCCCTCGATGGCGCCCATCAGGGTTTCACGCGGGGTCACGTAGTGGCTTTTCGGATAGAAGGTGAAGCGCGGCAGTTTGCGGATCACCTCGCCGGTCAGCGGGTCGAAGGCCGACAGGCTCTCGACTTCATCGTCGAACAGCTCGATGCGGATCGCTTCCAGGTCCGATTCCGCCGGGTAAATGTCGATGACATCGCCCCGCACGCGGAAGGTGGCGCGGGCAAAGTCCATGTCGTTGCGGGTGTACTGCAGGCTGGTCAGCCGGCGCAGCAGCTCGCGCTGGTCGAGTTTGTCGCCGCGGTCGACGTGCAGCACCATCTTCAGATAGGTTTCCGGGCTGCCCAGGCCGTAGATGCACGACACCGTGGTGACGATGATCGCGTCCTTGCGCTCCAGCAGCGCCTTGGTCGCCGACAGCCGCATCTGCTCGATATGGTCGTTGATCGACGCATCCTTCTCGATAAAGGTATCGGAGGACGGCACGTAGGCTTCGGGCTGGTAGTAGTCGTAGTAGGAAACGAAGTACTCCACCGCATTGTTCGGGAAGAACGCCTTGAACTCGCCATAGAGCTGCGCGGCCAGGGTCTTGTTCGGCGCCAGCACCAGGGTAGGACGATTGATCTGCGCGATCACGTTGGCGATGCTGAAGGTCTTGCCTGAACCGGTCACCCCAAGCAGCGTCTGGTGGGCCAGGCCGGCTTCGATGCCCTCGACCATCTGGCGAATCGCTTCTGGCTGATCGCCAGCGGGTTCAAAGCGGGTGACGAGTTGGAAATCCGACATAACGTACCTCGTGTAGTCACCCCCAGACTGTAAACCCGTCGAGGACGAAATAGACCACCACCCGCGAAGATTCAAAGCGGGCCGTAGGAAAAAACCATGATAGCCATAGAAGTGGTGGCGAATGTGACGGGTTTCAAGGCAATCGTCCTACCTGCCGTCGCGGACCAATGTTGCAATAAGACTAACGGTCGGCAAATAAACCGAAAAACTTGGCCGAAAAGCCATTTCGGCTGTCGCCCTTGACGGTGATGGCCTCTATACTAGCTCCCCGTTTGTGCACCGCTCTAGTGCATTCGGCTGGAGCGCGACACGTCCCTCCATTCCCCCATAGAGCTGCCGCAAAAATGAGCCTGTTCTCCGCTGTCGAAATGGCACCACGCGATCCTATCCTGGGCCTCAACGAAGCATTCAACGCCGACACACGAACCACCAAGGTCAACCTTGGCGTGGGCGTTTACTGCAACGAGGAGGGGAAGATTCCACTCTTGCGTGCCGTTGCCGAAGCGGAAGCCATTCGCGTGGCGCAACACGCCGCCCGTGGCTACTTGCCGATCGACGGCATCGCAGCCTACGACAAGGCTGTGCAGACGCTGCTGTTCGGTGAGACCTCGCCCCTGCTGGCAGCCGGCCGTGTCGTCACCGTGCAAGCGGTGGGCGGCACCGGCGCCCTGAAGCTGGGCGCAGACTTCCTCAAGCAACTGCTGCCAAATGCCGTCGTTGCCATCAGCGACCCGAGCTGGGAAAACCACCGCGCCCTGTTCGAAACCGCCGGCTTCCCGGTGCAGAACTACCGCTACTACGACGCCGCCACCCACGACGTTAACCGTGCCGGCCTGCTCGAAGACCTCAACGCCCTGCCGCCACAGTCCATCGTGGTGCTGCACGCCTGCTGCCACAACCCGACCGGTGTCGACCTGAGCCCGGCCGACTGGCAGAACGTGCTGGACGTGGTCAAGGCCAAGAACCTGGTGCCGTTCCTCGACATGGCCTACCAGGGCTTTGGCGACGGCATCCACGAAGACGCCGCCGCAGTGCGCCTGTTCGCTGAGTCGGGCCTGACCTTCTTTGTGTCCAGCTCGTTCTCCAAGTCGTTCTCCCTGTACGGCGAGCGTGTGGGCGCACTGTCCATCGTCGGCGAGTCCAAGGAAGAAAGCGCGCGCATCCTGTCCCAGGTCAAGCGCGTGATCCGCACCAACTATTCCAACCCGCCGACCCACGGCGCGGCCATCGTTGCTGCCGTACTGAACAACCCTGAGCTGCGTGCCCAGTGGGAAGCCGAACTGGCTGAAATGCGCCTGCGCATCCGTGGCATGCGCGAGCAGATGGTGGCCGAACTGGCCAAGGCTGCTCCGGGCCACGACTTCAGCTTCGTCGGTCGCCAGCGCGGGATGTTCTCCTACTCCGGCCTGACCGTTGAGCAAGTCACCCGCTTGCGCAGCGAGTTTGGCATCTACGCGCTGGATACCGGGCGTATCTGCGTGGCGGCGTTGAACCAGTCGAACATTGGTGCGGTGACCAAGGCGATTGTTCAGGTGCTGTAAGCCTTGAGCAGGTGACGAGGGGGGAAGCCATTCATGGGCTTCCCCTTTTTTGTTAGGGAACACTGAACCTGTGGTGAGCGAGCTTGCAAAAAATTCACTGGGCGTAACGCGCAACCCCTAGACTGAACCCTGACTGCCCCTTTGCTGTGAGAGCCTTATGAGAAACGACGACCTGGACCTGCGTGCCGACCGCGACGAGCTGGACCACTTCACCCCACGCGCACCGCAAGCCAAGCGCCAGAAGAGCCTGGTGCTGCAAGTCGCCCTGGGCGTGTTTCTGGGCGGCCTGGCCTTGTGGCTGGTGCAACTGGGCGCGACGGCAATCATGGCAAAATTGGCCATGGGTACCCTGCAATTCGGCGGCTGACACCCCCGCTTACTGGCTGACACTCCCTACAGTGGGGGGACGCGCTCCTCCAGCAATGTCACAAAGCTGTTCAAGCTCTGCGACACCGTCCCCCGCCGCCAGATCAGCCAGGTGTTCAATATCCGGAAGTTGTCCGCCAGCGGCCACACACTCACCGCCGCGAACCCAGGCATGTTCTCCAGCATGCTGCGCGGCATCAGCGCCAGCCCCGCCCCGGCGCTGACACAGGCGAGCATGCCGTGGTAGGACTCTATCTCGAAGATCTTGCCCGGTGCCGCGCCGTCCTGTGAGAACCAGCGCTCAAAGTGATGCCGGTACGAACAGTTGGAGCGAAAGGTGTAGATATTTTCGCCATTCACGTCCTGGCCGCGTTTGATCGGCGCGTGGTGCAGCGGCGCAATCACCACCATCTCCTCTTCAAACACCGCCACGCCTTCCAGGGTGGAATGCAGCACCGGCCCGTCGACAAACGCCGCCGTCAGCCGCCCCGACAGCACGCCTTCAATCATGGTGCCCGAGGGGCCGGTGCTCAGGTCCAACTCAACCTTGGTGTGCTTCTGGTTGTACGCCGCCAGCAGCGCCGGGATGCGCACTGCTGCGGTACTTTCCAGCGAGCCAAGGGCAAACGCGCCCTGGGGCTCCTCCCCCGCCACGGTCGCGCGTGCTTCCTGCACTAGGTCGAGGATGCGCCGCGCATAACCGAGGAAATTCCACCCCGCCGGTGACAGGCGCAAGCGGCTTTTCTCGCGGATGAACAATTCCACGCCCAGGTCCTGCTCCAGTTGCTTGATACGCGTGGTCAGGTTCGACGGCACGCGATGAATCAACTGCGCGGCGGCGCTGATGCTGCCTTGCTCGGCAACGGCCTTGAAAATTTCCAGCTGCACCAGATCCAAGTCATTCTCCAATCGTGAATGTATTGCTTAATATTATTCAGTTTCCAGAAAAGAGCCAGCCCCGTACGCTGAACCCAACTTAATCATTCAGCAGGACGGTGCCATGAACGCGACCACCCACGCTCTCTCGATCAACCCCGCCAACGGCGAAACGGTCGGCAGCTATCCCTACGAAACCGAGCAGCAACTGGACGCCGCCCTCGACCGTGCCACTCGCGCCTTCCGCACCTGGCGCCGCCAGCCGGTGAGCCAGCGCGCCGAGTTGCTGCTGAGCCTGGCCAGTGCCCTGCGTGAGCAAGCCGAAGACATGGCGCAGATGATCACCCTGGAAATGGGCAAACCCATCGCCCAGGCCCGTGCCGAAATCGAAAAATGCGCACAGCTCAGCGAATGGTACGCCGCCCACGGCCCGGCCATGCTCGCCCCGGAACCGACGCTGGTGGACAACGGCAGCGCCCAGATCGAGTACCGCCCGCTGGGCCCGATCTTCGCGGTGATGCCGTGGAATTTCCCGGTGTGGCAAGTACTGCGCGGCGCCGTGCCGACCATGCTGGCCGGCAACACCTATGTGCTCAAACACGCACCGAACGTCATGGGCAGCGCGTACCTGATCCAGCAGGCCTTCCACAAAGCCGGGTTCGCCGAAGGCCTGTTTGAAGTGGTCAACGTCACCAACGACGGCGTATCCAAAGCCATCGCCGACCCACGCATCGCCGCCGTCACCCTCACCGGCAGCGTACGTGCCGGTATCGCCATCGGCTCCCAGGCCGGCGCCGCGCTGAAAAAATGCGTGCTGGAACTGGGCGGCTCCGATCCCTTCATCGTGCTCAACGACGCCGACCTCGACGCCGCCGTGCAAGCCGCGCTGATCGGCCGCTTCCAGAACAGCGGCCAGGTCTGCGCCGCCGCCAAACGCCTGATCATCGAAGCGGGTGTGGTCGAAGCCTTCACCGCCAAATTCCTGGAGGCCAGCCGTGCGATGGTGATGGGCGACCCGACGTCAGCCGCCACCTACATCGGCCCGATGGCCCGCTTCGACCTGCGCGACGAGCTGCACGGCCAGGTCCAGGCCACCCTGGAAGAAGGTGCTACCCTGCTGCTCGGCGGCAACAAAGTACCCGGCGCCGGCAACTACTATGCGCCGACCGTGTTGGCCAACGTCACCGACCAGATGACCTCGTTCAAACAGGAACTGTTCGGGCCCGTCGCCTCGATCATCACCGCCCGCGACGCCGACCATGCCGTGGCCCTGGCGAATGACAGCGAGTTCGGCCTCACCGCCAGCATTTTCACCACCGACCCGGCAAAGGCGCGCGATATCGCCAACCAGCTGGAAACCGGCGGCATCTTCGTCAATGCCTTCAGCGTCTCCGACCCTCGGGTGGCGTTTGGCGGGATCAAGAAGAGCGGTTTCGGGCGTGAGTTGTCGCACTTCGGCGTGCGGGAGTTCTGCAACGCACAGACGGTGTGGCTGGATCGCAAGTAAGACGCTTCGGCGGCGCGGGCACGGATCGTGGCTATCAACCACTCAGCCCCGCCGCCAAGGCTTCCAGTACCACACTGACCTTGGGCAACGCCTGGCGATTCTTGACCCAGGCCAGCCTGATCGCAGCCCCTTCAGTGGCCAACTGCGGCAACACCTCAACCAGCTTGCCTTCCTCCAGCGATGGCCGGACCACCCACGACGGCAGTTGCACGATCCCACAACCGGCCAACGCAGCCTGCATCAAGCCATCGCCATTGCCGATCACCAGGTGCGGCGTCATCTGCCAACGCCGCGGAGTGCCCGGTTCACAGGCAAAGTCCCAGGGGCTGATGCGTCCGTCCACCCAGCCGTAGGCGATGCACTGATGCTGCTCAAGTGCCTGTTCGGATGTCGGCACGCCATGATTCGCCAAATAGGCCGGCGAGGCGCACAGGGTGTGCCATTCACGCGCAAGCACACGCTGCTCCACCGTTTCCGGCCAGACATCCGCACCACCGATGCGCACCACCACATCCACGCCCTCTTTAAATGGATCCACTAACCCGTCACTGAAGGAAATGTGCGGCACCAAGGACGGAAATGCCTGCAGCAAAGGCAGCAGCATCGGCAACACGCGGACGCGCCCGAACACACTGGGCAGGTCAATGCGCACACGTCCGCGCGGTTCACTTTGCTCGGCGCGCAGCGACAGCTCGGCGTCCTCCAGGTCAGCCAGCACGCCCGTGCAGGTACGGTAAAACGCCACGCCGGCCTCGGTGAGGGACAAGCGCCGTGTCGTGCGCAGGAACAGCCGAGCGCCCAGGCGTTTTTCCAGCCGCGCGATGCTTTTACTGATGGCCGACGCCGTCAGGTTCATCTTCTCGGCAGCGGCGGTAAAGCTGCCGTAGTCCGCGACACACACAAACACATCGATACCTTTCAAGCGTTCGGAAGAAAACATGGACGTCCTGTATTCGTGAATTCAATTCAGGTAACTCGGTAAAAATCATCCTAAATCAGAATTCAACTCAACAGTAAGCTATGCCTGACAAACGCTGACACTGAGGCCCGGATGCTGACCACGCTGAAAAACTACCCCCTGACCGTCAACCTGCTGCTGGGTGCGTCACTGGTGTTGACGCTCGCCAGGGCGATCACCTTGCCCTACCTGGTGATCTACCTGTCGGGCGAGTTCGGCTTGGGCGTGGCCGACATCGGCCTGGTGATCGGCAGCTCGCTGATCATCGGCTCCGTGATGAGCCTGTATGGCGGTTACCTGGTGGACAGCCTGCCCGGTTATCGTTTGCTCCTGGGCTGTTGCGCAGTTTTCACCCTGGGCTTTCTGGGCGCGTTCATCGCGCGAGAACTGTGGGTGTTCTTCACCTGCCTGGTCGCGATCAACCTGGCGTATGCCGTGATCGACATTGCGGTCAAATCCGGATTTGGCCGGCTACTGCCCGTTGATGCGCGCAGCGAAGCGTTTTCGATCAAATACACCCTGACCAATGTCGGCTATGCCGTCGGCCCCTTTCTCGGTGCAGGGCTGGCTACGCTCGCTATCAGCCTGCCCTTCCTGGCGTCGGCGGTACTTGGGGCCGGGTTCTTTACGGTGTATTGCGTGTGGGGCGACAGGCACTGGGTGCCGACCCCTGCCAACCAGCATGGCGCGCCGTTCCTGGCGGTCGGCAAACGACTGCTGCGGGACTACCGCTTGGTGTGCTTTACCGTGGGAGGGATGCTCAGCGCAGTGGTGTTTGGCCAGTTCACCGCCTACCTCTCGCAATACCTGGTCGTCACCACCACGGCCGAGGCGGCGTACCGGATCATCAGCAGCGTGGTGGCCACCAACGCGCTGATGGTGATCAGCCTGCAATACATGATCGGCAAGCGCATCACCCATCAACACCTGCACCTGTGGCTTGCTGGTGGGCTGGGCATGTTTATCGCCGGGCTGGCGGGGTTCGGCTTGTCCACCTCACTGATGTGCTGGGTGCTGTCCATGGCGATCTTCACCTTGGGAGAGATCATCGTGTTCCCTGCCGAGTACATGTTCATCGACATCATCGCGCCCGAGCCTCTGCGGGGCATGTACTACGGCGCGCAAAACCTCGGCAACGTCGGCGCAGCCCTAGGGCCGGTGCTGTGCGGGATGGTGCTGGCGACACAGCCCGCCCACGCCATGTTCTACATGCTGGCGCTGTTTGTGGTCGCGGGCGGGTTGCTCTACAGCCTGGGCGCGTGCCTGGCAGGCAGGGTTAAAGCTGCCACCTGAACATCAGCAGCGCACATGCCGACGCACACACTGCACCAGCCCGTCCAGCGCCTGCGACTTCACCGGCGCCAGCACGCAGACCGTGTGCTCGCGCTGATCCTCCTTCACCGTCAGGGTGTAATGCACCTGGCCCGGATTACCGGTGGCAGGTGCATTGCTTTGCGGCAATTGAAAGAAGTCGCAGGCCTCGACAAGCCGCCGCAACTCCTGCTGGTCCTGCTCCGGCAGCGCGTCCAGTTCCACCGTCTGTGGCTTGGCCAGGCCCGGAAAGAACCCAGGCCCGCCATTTTCCTTGATTGAAATTTGCATGGTTGTTCCTCGCGTCAGACAGCAATGCCGACCGCCTTCCAACCGTCCTTGACCGCTTTCTGTTCATCCTTGTTTGCGCCGTAGAGTCGGCCCGCAACATCGTAAGTGATACGCGCAAAGCGCAGGAAGCCGGAGTTGGGCCGCAGCCGCGCATCGCGCAGCGCGTCATACCAGATGCGCCCGGCGCGCTCCCAGGCAAACCCGCCCAGCGCTGTCGCCACCTGGTAGAACGCATGGTTGGGAATGCCGGAATTGATATGCACCCCGCCGTTATCCTCGTAGGTTTGCACAAAATCATCCATGTGCCCGGGCTGCGGGTCCTTGCCCAGCAGTTTGTCGTCAAACGCGGTGCCGGGGGCTTTCATCGAACGTAGGGCGGTGCCTTTGATCTTCTTGGTGAACAGCCCTTTGCCGATCAGCCAATCGGCGTCTTCCGCGCTTTGCTTCAACGCGTATTGCTTGATCAGCGAACCGAACACGTCCGACAGCGACTCGTTCAACGCCCCGGACTGGTTGAAATACATCAGCTTGGCCTCGTCTTCGGTGACGCCATGGGCCAACTCATGGCCAATCACGTCGAGGGCCACCGTGAAGCGGTTGAACAACTGCGCGTCTCCATCCCCGAACACCATCTGGGTCGAGTTCCAGAACGCGTTGTTGTAGTTCTGGCCAAAATGCACGGTGGCGTCCAATGCCATGCCGGCATCGTCGATGGAGTTGCGGTCAAAGACCTCGTCGAAAAAATCGAAGGTGGCGCCCAAGCCATCATAGGCCTCGTCCACCGCCGCATCACCGCTGGCAGGCTGCCCTTCGCCACGGATCAGCGTGCCGGGCAGGCTATCGGTACCTGCGGCGCTGTAGATCGAGCGACGCTTGCCGGCGCCCATGGCCAGGGCCATGCGCGCCGGGCCTTGGGCCGGTACGGCGACCATGCGCAACGAGCGGAACGTGCTGTCCTTGGCGCGGGTGCGCAGCGCGACCTCCCGTTGCGCCTTGTCGCCGTTGCGCGCGATCTGGTCGAGCATATAGGGCGGGATGAGGCAGAAAATCGGATTGCGATGCTGCTGACGAACACACATTGGCTGGCTCCATTTGGCATGTGACAACGTCCGAGTAATCGATTCAGGATAGACCCAGGGGGCTAACGCGCATCATCAATTGTCATTAACGTATGTTGCAGTCGTGTTTATCCAAGGAGGACTTACCGATGCCCGCACGTAAAACCAAAATCGACCTTTCGTACCGTCCCCGGCTCGCCGACCTGCGCCCATTGATCGCACCGAGCCCCACGTTACTGGCGGCGCGAGCGGCGACACCCCGCGTCACACCGGCCAAAGACTTGAAGGACCGGCGCGGTTACGCTGACGACTTTCTCGGCAGCTTCGCGGTGCCCTGGCCCACGGTCGAGGAGGCCTTGGCGGCTGATACACAGAAGCGCCTGGACTACACGCACTTCTCAATCACGATGTCACGCGCGAAGCGCCTCGCACTGTACGTGGGCGTCAACATCGACGGCGGCCAGCACGTAGACATCATCCGCAGCAACGACACCTGGGCCTATGACGGCCGCTTGCCCACGGACGCACAGGTGGGCGAAGCGCTCTATGCCAGCAATGGCCTGGACCGCGGCCACCTGGTCCGCCGCCAAGACCCCAACTGGGGCGACACGGCGCAAACCGCCAACCTCGACACCTTCCATTTCACCAACTGTTCGCCGCAGATGAGCGGGTTCAACCAGAAGACCTGGCTGGAGCTCGAAGACTACATCCTCGACAACACCCAACGCTGGAAAGCCCGGGCCACCGTGTTCAGCGGCCCGGTGTTCGCCGACGACGACCGTGTGTACCGAGGCGTGCAGATCCCCAAGGCATTCTGGAAAGTCGTCGCCTACCTCAGCGATGACGGCAAGCCTTCGGCCAGTGCCTACATGATCGATCAGAGCCGCGAACTGGGCCAACTCGACCTGGTGTTCGGCCAACTCAGGACCTACCAGCGCAGCGTCATCCAGATAGAACGCCTGACCGGCATCCGCTTCGCCAACCTGGCCGACTACGACGGTTTCAGCAACGAAGAACGCGCCACCGGCACGCGCATTGAAGCGCTGATACAAGGTCCAGAGGACATACGTCTCTGACCGAGGCTTCACATGTTGAACGGCGTCACACCCAACACCAACCACGATGCGAAGCAAGCCGCTCGTGGTCTTGATCTTGATCTTGATCTTGATCTTGATCTTGATCTTGATCTTGATCTTGATCTTGATCTTGATCTTGATCTTGATCTTGATACTGCTTTTGATCTCAGGCGCCCCGTCAAACACGCTGGCCGGAATTCGACAGGGATTTGGGGGGTAAACCGGCAGGGATGCCGGTTTAGCCGCCCCGCGCCATGGATGGCGCGTGGCGGCGCCCCCCCAAATACCTGTCGGATTACGGGCACACCGAGCCTAGGCGAGGTGCCGAGTGTTGGGGCAAGAGCCCTTTGGTTACTTTGGGGCTCTTTTCCAAAGTGACCCGCCGTAAGGGCGGAACCAATAGAAGCCTTTACCTAAATAACGGATATGTACCCGATCAGATCCAACACCCAGGTCGGCTGTCAGGCCGCCTTCGCAGGCAAGCCAGCTCCCACATTTGGATCGTGGGGTGGCAGTTAGAGCGTGGTCGGCTGTTAGGCCGTCTTCGCAGGCAAGCCAGCTCCCACATTTGGGGCGTGGGGTGGCAGTTAGAGAGTGGTCGGCTGTCAGGCCGCTTTCGCAGGCAAGCCAGCTCCCACATTTTTGGATCGCGGGGCGACAGTTAGTTTGTGGTCGGCTGTCAGGCCGCTTTCGCAGGCAAGCCAGCTCCCACATTTGGATCGTGGGGTGGCAGTTAGAGTGTGGTCGGCTGTCAGGCCGCTTTCGCAGGCAAGCCAGCTCTCACATTTAGATCGCGGGGCAACAGTAAAAGAGTGGTCGGCAGTTAGGCCGCCTTCGCGAGCAAGTCAGCGCCCACACTCTGGATCGCGGCGGTTAACAGTAAGGTTGCGCCCGGCCGTCAAGCCGCCAGCGCCGTACCCAGCGTGGTGTAGATACCTGCGCCCGTTGGCCGACCCTCATTGCGCATTGATGTAATGAAACTGCGCCTGGGTCTTCTCAACCGCCGTACGCACTTTGTCCTTCTGCGCATCGGTGCCCGAGTAATAAATCTGCATGCCCTTCAAATCCTGCCCTTCAACCGCCTTGCCAATCACGGCAACATCAACCGGCGTACTGGCACCGATAATCAAAAAGAACCCATCGCCCAAGCGCTTGGCATTGAGCAGCTCTCCCCGCAGTTGCGCAGCGTTCTGCTCACCGGCCATGGAAATCGCCAGGGTATCGCCGAACATACCGCTCTTGGGGATGCTCGTCGTGTGCAAACGGAGCTGTTCCGACCCGGCTGGCATCGATTTGACATAAGCGGTGGTGGCCTCGTCAAAAATCTGCTTTTCAGATTTACCCTGGGTGGCACAACCGGCGAGCGTGGCGACGAGTACGAGCGCGATGAAAGATTTCACTGTGTATTCCTTGTGATAAAGCGATCCATTGGCTGCGCATCATAGGTGCCCCACCTTCAAAGAGCTACCACTGGCTTTTCGGCCTCCCGTTCAACCTCGCGATCGACTACCATACCGCGCCGGTTCCCAAACGGGACTAATAGGGAATCCGAAGCGCGGTACCTGCGCGCCAATCGGAACTGCCCCCGCAACTGTAGGTGCTGAGCCTGCTCCTCGATGCCACTGGACCTTGTCCGGGAAGGCCGGAGCGTGGCGACGACGCATCAGTCAGGAGACCTGCCGGCTCATGCTCAATCACTAACCGGCGGGGTGTCCGGGAAGGACATTCTTGCCTGTCTCTACCACAGCGCTCGAGGGTGTGTTTCCGAACCGTACCTCCCCAGTTCCACGTACGGTTCATTCGGAGATAGCCCCATGCTGCCACGCGTTACCGCCCTGCTCACCGGCATTGGCTGCTGTGCCCTGGCCCACGCCGCGCCCACCCACTACCCGCTGACCGTGGAAAACTGCGGCAGCAGCCTCAGCTTCCAACAAGCCCCCGCCCGTAGTGTGACCATCGGCCAGGCCGCCACCGAGATGCTGTATGCCTTGGGCGTGGGCGACAAAGTGGTCGGCACCTCGCTGTGGTTCAACAGTGTGTTGCCGCAATACAAAACACAGAACGACCGCATCGAGCGCCTGGCCAACAACGAGCCGAGCTTCGAAGCCGTGATCGCCAAGCGCCCGCAACTGGTGGCCGCCGAGCTGGAATGGGTAGTCGGGCCGCAAGGCGTGGTCGGCACCCGCGAGCAATTCCATGAACTGAAGATCCCCACCTACCTGCTGCCCTCCGACTGTGAAGGCAAGGACAACCTGGTGGGCGCCGACGGCACGCGGCTGGAGCCGTTCCGTATCGAGACTATCTATAAGAGCATTAGCCAACTGGCGCAGATTTTCGACGTTCAGGATCGCGGCCAGCAGTTGAACGATGAGCTCAAGGCACGCCTGGCCAAGTCCGTCGCCACCGTGCAAGGCAAAGGCCTCAAGCAGGCCAGCGCGCTGGTGTGGTTCTCCAGTTCGGAGATGGCCAGCGACCCGTATGTGGCCGGGCATAAAGGCATTCCCGAATTCATGCTGCAAACCCTCGGCCTGTCCAACGTGGTGCAGTCCGATGAAGAGTGGCCCGCCGTCGGCTGGGAAACCATTGCCAAGGCCAACCCGACCTTCCTGGTGATCGCGCGCATGGACCGCCGCCGCTACCCCGCCGACGACCATGAAAAGAAACTGGCGTTTTTGCGCAGCGACCCGGTGACCCGCAACATGGATGCGGTGAAAAACAACCGTATCATCATCCTCGACGCCCTGGCATTGCAGGCCAGCATCCGCATGTTCGACGGTCTTGAACAACTGGCCACGGCCATCGACGGCTACGACCTGCCGAAATGATGCGCACCCTACTCGCCCTGGCCCTGCTCCTGGCCGCCGTACTGGCCGGCGTGGCCATCGGTGAAACCGCCATTTCGCCGCACGTGGTGCTCCAGGTACTCGCCAACAAACTGTGGGCGGCCGGCTACGTGCTCGACCCCATCGACGAAGGCGTGGTGTGGAATTACCGCCTCACCCGTGCCCTGGTCGCAGCCGCGTGCGGTGCGGGGCTGGCCACCTGCGGGGTGATCCTGCAATCGCTGTTGCGCAACCCGCTGGCCGATCCGTACCTGCTGGGCATCAGCGCTGGCGCTTCGACTGGCGCGGTGTTGGTGGCGTTGATGGGCGTGGGCGGTGGCTTGATTTCGTTATCGGCCGGCGCATTCGTCGGCGCGATGGCGGCATTTGCGCTGGTGATCCTATTGGCGCGTGCCAGTGGTTCGGCCAGTGGCACCGGCCAGATCATCCTCGCCGGCATTGCCGGCTCGCAGCTGTTCAATGCACTCACCGCGTTTCTGATCACCAAGTCGGCCAGTTCCGAACAGGCGCGCGGCATCATGTTCTGGCTGCTGGGCAACCTCAGCGGCGTGCGCTGGCCCTCGGTGTGGCTGGCGGTGCCGGTAGCGGTCGCTGGGTTGGCCGTGTGCCTGTGGCACCGGCGGGCGCTGGATGCGTTCACCTTCGGCAGCGACTCGGCGGCGTCCCTTGGTATCCCGGTGCGCCGCGTGCAATTTGTGCTGGTGGGCTGCGCGGCCCTGGTGACGGCGGTGATGGTGTCGATTGTCGGCTCCATCGGCTTTGTCGGGCTGGTGATTCCCCACGCCGTGCGCTTGCTGCTCGGCACCGGGCATTCACGCCTGCTGCCGGCGAGTGCGTTGGGCGGTGCGCTGTTTTTGATTGCGGCGGACGTGCTTTCACGCACTTTGATCAAGGGCCAGGTGATTCCGGTCGGGGTGGTCACGGCGCTGGTCGGCGCGCCGGTGTTCGCGCTGATCCTGATCGGCCGGAGGAATGCGCGATGAGCGTACTGAGCTGCACCGGCCTGGGCTTCAAGGTGCGTGAGGTCGAGCTGCTGCGCGATATCCACCTGGACGTTCAGCTGGGTGAAACCTTGGGGATTGTCGGGCCGAATGGCTCCGGCAAGTCCACTTTGCTCAAGCTGCTCGCCGGCCTGCGCACGCCGGCGTCTGGCGACGTGTTGCTGGGCGGCCAGCGCCTGGGCACGCTATCGCGCCGCGCCATCGCACAACAACTGGCCGTGGTGGAACAGCAGGCCGATACCGACGACGCCATCCGCGTGTTCGACGCCGTGGCGCTGGGCCGTACGCCGTGGCTGTCGGCGCTGAGCCCGTGGTCGAGCGAAGACGACGCCATCGTGAACCAGGCCTTGCATGACGTCGACGCCATCCACCTGAGCCAACGCGCCTGGCGCAGCCTCTCGGGCGGTGAACGCCAACGGGTGCACATCGCCCGTGCGTTGGCGCAACGGCCGCAGATCCTGTTGTTGGATGAGCCGACCAATCATTTGGATATCCAGCATCAGCTTGGCATTTTGAAGGGCGTGCAAGGGTTGCCCGTCACCACCTTGATTGCCTTGCATGATCTGAATCAGGCGTTGACCTGTGATCGACTGGCGGTGTTGGATCACGGGCGGTTGGTGGCACTGGGCAAACCACTGGAGGTCCTCACACCGCAGCGGTTACAGGAAACCTTTGGGGTGCAGGCGCATTACCTCACCGACCCGTTCGACGGGGCGCAGATATTGCGGTTGCGCCCGATCTAATTGTGGCGAGCGGGCTTGCCACGAAGATCTACAGGAAACGCTGCATATGCGTGGTCTGCCACACCGGGTCAGCCTCCACATCCACCACCGCAAACCCCTGCCGAAGCCAAAAATCAATCGCCCCCGGCAAAAACGGATGGGTGTGCAGGTACATCACCTCCACCCCCTCCGTCCGCGCCATCGCCTCCAGCGCACGGTACAAATAGCGCGCCAAACCACAGCGGCGAAACGCCGGCAGCACAAACAGACGCACCACCTCGACGGTCTTGTGGCCTTGGTAATCCAACTGCGGAAAACGTCGGTCATAGGGTAGGTAGCCAATCGCAGCGACTGTCTGGCCCTCATCGCGGGCAAGCAGAAATTGCCCATCGCCCTGCAAATAGATCGCCTCGAACCGCGCCAAGTCTGCCGGCATCCCCGTCGCACTGAGCGTGGGGAAAAGCTCGGCACGGGCTTGCAGCACGAATCTCAATGCCTCAGGGATATCCGCCGCCGTGACCGCCTGAATGATCGGGCTTGAACTCATGCAACGGCGATCTGCGTAATCCCCACCACCTGCGCCTGCTCCAGTATTTCATCCGGGCTCGCATCCGCGGGGGGCAGGATCAAGCCATTCTCGGCATCGCCAAAATGCAGCTGCAGCAAATGCAACGCTGCTTCATGCACGGGTAGCTGGGGTTGCTTGAGTTCGAACACATGGGTACGGGGTTCGTCGTTGAACAGGTAGTTGAGGGTGTATTCGTGCATGGAGGAAGTCCTTGTTTGGAGAGGAGCAACTGATTTACCTGACCGAATGATCAAGTTTTAAGTTCCCTTTCCATTTGCGCGCTCATAGCGAAGGTAGCCATGGGAGCCTGTCCCCACGCTGATAAACCCTGCACGTTCATACATCAGTCGGGCTGGGTTGTCGGGGCGCACGCTCAAACTCAGGTGGGTGCAGCCGCTGCCCAACGCCGCAACCCCATAAGCGTCCAGCAACGCCCGACCTATCCCCTTGCGCCGATGAGCTTCGCTGACATTGATCGTGTACAGCTCGGCGAAACCGTCCTCGGGCTTCCATAGCGAATACCCGACAAACTGACCGTCCAGCACCGCGACCGTGAGCAGCTCGAAGTTATCGACCCACAGCGCGAGGTTGCGCTCCACCTGCGAGCGCCAACCGGCTTCGTGAGTAGGCTCCCACTGTTGGATGTAGGCCAACTCCCCTCGGTAGATTGACGGTAGGTCAGTGACAATCGCTGGGCGTAGGCTCAGTGCATTCACAGGCACGTATTTTCCTTGGCGCTTTATTGGAAGGCGCAAGATTACTTGGACGATGTAAGGTTGAGTACTTCCCCGCTCACTCGCTGGCTTATCCACTCACGGCAACAGGCAAGCACTTCCTTCCCCATCACCACCGGAAAATGAATAAACCCATGCGCCGCCTCCGGCAACAGGTACGCTTCAGCCCCTGGCCAGCGCTCAGCAATCAACAGTGTGTCATCCTTCAAAGGGTCCAGCTCACCCACAAACATCAACGCCGGCGGCAAGCCTTCGAAATCGCCATACAAGGGTGAAAGCGGCGGCTGCCGTCGCGCGTCATCACTCAACCCCGGCGTGAGCATGCGCAGCGCCTCGACCATGCCCGGCCCGTCCAGCAACAGCGTGTCCGGCCCCGCCGCGCGCACGCTGGGTGTGCCGGTCAAGTCGTAGACGCCGTAATACAACACCGCCCCGCTCACCCGCTGGAGCAGCGCTGGCCATTGCTTCAGCGCGAGCAAGGTGGCCGCTGCCAGGTGCCCACCGGCCGATTCACCGACGACGAACACCGGCAGGCCAGCGAATTCCTCGGCGGTGAGCAACCAACGCGCGGCCGCCAGGCAGTCGTCCATCAGCCCTTCGACCGGCGTGTCGACCGCCAGCCGATAATCCACCGACACCACCGTCACGTCGCAGGCATTGACCATCCCCAGGTTCAGGTCGTCATCCATCTGCGCATTGCCGATCACCCAGCCGCCGCCGTGGATATCCAGCACCACACCTTTAGGCTTGCCGCTGGGGCGCAGGATGCGCACGGGGACTGAATCGACGTAATGGGTTTCAGCCAAAGGGGCTTGCTTGATCTTCTGACTGACCCGCAACAGCGCCTGGATCAAACGCGGCGTGACGCGATTGCGGATCTTGAAGCGCGGCAACCAGGCGAGTTTCTGGTTGAATCGGCGCATCTCGGCCAGTTCGGGCTCACTGGCGGGCCAGGGTTTAACGGCCATCAGCGGTTATTGCGCAGGATCGAAAAGTTCAGCGCCGCCGCCACGCACAGCCACGCCAGGTAAGGGAACAGAATCAAGCCAGTGATCAGATCCAGACGCACCGCCAACACCACCATCGCCGCCACCGTGACCCACAGCACCGTGATAATCACCATCGCGGCGAGGATGCGATGGGCACCGAAGAACACCGGCGTCCACAGGGTGTTCAACGCAATCTGCGCCGCCCACAAGGCCAGCACCATTTGGCTACCTGGAATCAGGCTGAGGCGGTATCCGGCCCAAGCCAGCAGCAAGTAGATAATCGTCCACGCCACCGGGAACAACCAATTGGGCGGGGTGAAGCTGGGTTTAACCAGGGATTCGTACCAGGCACCCGGCTTGAAAATAATGCCGGTGCTGGCGGCAGCGGCGCAGGCGAGCAGGAAGATGAAGAAGGTCATAGTCGGTCCTTGGCTGGGCATTTCAACCTTGGACGTGCAGGACGCGGGTAAAAGTTCACTGCGGTTTCAATGTAAAGCTGACTGCGAGGCGGTGGCACTGCCAGTACTTTTGTTGACTGATACACCGCTTTCGCAGCCTCGCTAAAGCTCGACAGCTCCCACAAGGGTCCGCGTACCTGGCGGAATTTCAGTTATCTGTGCAAATGTCAGCCACACCCCAGATCTAATGTGGGAGCTGTCGAGCCCCGGCGAGGCTGCGATGGCGGCGGCACTGCCAGCATTTTCGTTGACTGATACACCGCGTTCGCAGCCTCGCTAAAGCTCGACAGCTCCCACAGGGGTCCGCGTACCTGGCGGAGTTTCAGCCATCTGTGCAAATGTCAGCCACACCCCAGATCTAATGTGGGAGCTGTCGAGCCCCAGCGAGGCTGCGAAGGCGGTGGCACTGCCAGCATTTTCGTTGACTGATACACCGCTTTCGCAGCCTCGCTAAAGCTCGACAGCTCCCACAAGGGTCCGCGTACCTGGCGGAGTTTCAGCCATCTGTGCAAATGTCAGCCACACCCCAGATCTAATGTGGGAGCGGTCGAGCCCCAGCGAGGCTGCGATGGCGGCGGCACTGCCAGTACTTTTGTTGACTGATACACCGCTTCGCAGCCTCGCTAAAGCTCGACAGCTCCCACAATTCTCAACCAAGGCCAGCGCGCTTGATAACTGCGGGCCTTTTGCGCGAACAACTCAGGTTCTCGATGCACCGGGTTGATGCGCAGCACGCCCTGCGCCACATCTTTCAGCCCATACGGCGCGTACAGTTCGCCCGTGGCAATCTCCAACCCAATGCACGTACCCGCCACCAAGTAACGATCAATCCCTTGTTTGGCCGAGTGCAACGGCGGATAAGGCCGACCAAACCGCTCGGCGTACCAGAGATGAACCCGCGCTTGGTTCTTCACTTCCACATTCACGCCCAGGTCCTGAAACAACCCCTCGGCCCTGCGGATCACCCTGTCCTCGGCCTCGTAGGACAGGTCGGTATCAAAGTAGAAGACGTCGTAGTCCTTAACGCCCTGGGCTGCAGGCAGATTCGACTGATGATTCCACACCGCCTGGAACAGGCAGCCCGCCGTGAGAAAACACTGGTCCACCTCCAAGTCAGGCAGGCGCGCGGTGATTTCGGCGTTGATGGGGTTGGCCATGGCCAGGTTGATCAGGGTTTCGACGGTCAATGTCATGGGCACTCCTTGAGGTGTCACCAGCCTACACGACCGAGAAGAGGATTTCGTGACCGACACGCCTAAATCAAACCCAGCGTCAGTGCCTTCAGCGTGGCGGCCGCACGCGTTGTGCACTCCAATTTGCGAAACACGCTTTCCACATGGGTGCGCACGGTGCTCGGGCTAATGCCTAGTTGGCGCGCCACTTCCTTGTTGCTGCCACCTTTACTGATGCGCTGCAAAATCTCGGTTTCGCGCTCGGTCAGCGGGCCATTGCTGGCCTTGCAGCCTTTGACCGACAGCTCGCCCCGCGCCGCAGCGATCACCGCCTGGCACGCGCGGGGGTCGAAGCGCCCCTGCTGCGCCTCATCCAACAGCACGCGTTCAGCCCCCTCCTCGCTGAACGCCGGCCGCCACGGACGCTCGCTGCGCAAGGCCTCCCAGGCCAGTGTGGCGGTGAGCAAGCGGTGCTCGTCCGTCAGTGCATCGCCGCTGAGGCTGCGGAAGTACCCACTGCCGTCCAGCCGCTCATAGGCGTGGGCTGCCAATTGCCCCGGCACCGCGAGCGCGGGAATCTGGCCGCACACGCGGGACGTCCAGTAGGGCACCAAACGGGCCTGCTCGAGGTCGTCGTCCAGCAGCGCACTGGGGCTGTTCCAGATGCGATTGGGCACCGCCGCCCGGCCGATACCGTGAATCAATGCCGCCTGGCTCAGGTGATTGGTAGTGGTGTGCGACAGGCCACACAGGCCCGCCGCCACACGCACCAATTCGGCCGAACGCCGCGAATACCCGGCGAGCCAGGGCAACTTGAGGTCGATCACGTCGCCCACCAGGGTCAACGGCACCTCACGTAGCTCGGTGCGCGCGCAAGCCAGCCCCTCCGGTACTGAACGCAGTTGCTCCAGCCAGTCCTCGGCGTGCCGCGACAGCTCGGCGATCAGTGCACCCGGATAGCGTTGATCACGCTGGCCTGCGATCCATTGCAACGCCATCTCAAGGCCGTGCACCCGCGACAGAATCTCCAGGTCGCCCGCCAGCACCACCCAATAGACCACTTCCGGCACCTGTGGATGGCGCAGGCCAAAGGGTCTGCCGCCGCCGTCGAACTGCTCGAACACATTGCGCAGGCCGCGCTCAACGCCGGCATTAAGCCCCAAGGTGCGCGCGATGTCGCCGGACACCTCGCAATGCACCTGCGCCAACCCCGTCGCCTGGCCCACAGCGCGCACGCCCGCCGCGTCGAGGGTCTGGCTGAGCATCGCGTTGCGGCCCTGCACGTCGTCGCCGAGCAACGCGGTAAAACCGTCCGCATTGGCCGTGCACCCCGACCAGCGCAGCAGCGCCACCTGGCGGCCGATGTCGATGTGCTCGCCGTCGCCGTGGCAGGCCTGGCCCAGCAGCTGCACCAGGCGTGCCGTGCGGCGCGACTGGCCGAACGGCTGGCCCATGCTCAAGTCGCCGACCATGGACAACGCCAGGATCGCGCCGTCCATCTCAATGCAGTCAGTGTCGTCCATACGCCTCTCCGCTCAGATTATTTGGCCGGCCTCGGATAAACGACCGATACCCGCGCGCCCCCGCAATGCCGACACTGGCGTCACCCCCAACCGGAGACACCGCCATGTTCAAGCCCAAAGCAATCGCCCTCGCACTCGCCATGACCACTTCGCTTTTCGCCAGCGCCAGCTTCGCCGCCCAACCCTCGGTGGTGATCGTGCACGGTGCCTTTGCCGACGGTTCCGACTGGGCCAAGGTGGTGCCGCTGCTGCAAACCCAAGGTATCAAGGTGACCGTGGTGCAAAACCCGCTGACCTCCCTGGCCGACGACGTCGCCGCTACCCAACGCGTGCTCAACAACCAGGACGGCAACGTCGTACTGGTCGGGCATTCCTGGGGCGGCACCGTGATCAGCGAGGCCGGCACTGACAAGAAAGTGCGCAGCCTGGTCTACGTCGCCGCCTTCGCACCGGATGCAGGCCAAGCCAGCAAAGACCTGGGCAAAGACTACCCCGCCCCGACCGGCGTCAAAGACATTACAGCTGATAAAAACGGCTTTCTCTACATGACCGCGCAAGGCATGGCCACCGGCTTCGCCCAGGACCTGTCACCTGAGCAGACCGCCGTGATGGCCGCGACCCAAGGCCCGATCCGCGCCTCGGCCTTTGACGACAAAACCAGCGTCGCCGCCTGGAAAGGCAAGCCGTCGTGGTACGTGGTGGCCCGTGACGACCGCATGATCCAGCCCGACCTGCAGCGCGCCTTCGCCAAGAAAATCGGCGCACAGGTCACTGAGATCCCGGCCAGCCATGTGCCTCAACAATCGCGCCCGGCCGACGTGGCCAAGGTGATCATCCAGGCCGTGCAGCAAAGCCAGTAACGACCGGCATTCTCACAACGGGCCAGGCACTTATCAAGAACGCACGAAAAAGTAAGTGCCTGACTTTACTTGCATCAAGCGGATGGAAACGGATTCATGTCCAGCGATAATTTTGACTTCATTGTATGTGGCGCCGGCGCATCCGGCTCTGTGGTCGCCGGCCGACTGGCGGAAAACCCCGACGTTCGTGTGCTGCTGATCGAAGCCGGTGGCACTGACGACCACCCCGACATCGAACAGCCCGGCCACTGGCCGCTGAACCTGGGCACTGACCGCGACTGGAACTTCACCGCGGCCGCCAACCCGCACATCAACCACCGACAGCTCCCGCTGAGCATGGGCCGGGGCCTGGGTGGCGGGTCGAGCATCAATGTGATGCTGTGGGCGCGAGGGCACAAAAACGACTGGGAAGACTTCGCCACAGAAAGCGGCGACCCGGCCTGGAATTACGCCTCCGTGCTCAAGCTGTACCAGCGCATCGAACACTACCAAGGCACCAGCGACCCAACCCGACGCGGCACTGACGGCCCGGTTCACATTCAACCGGCGTCGGGGGCCCAGCCCATCGCCCACGCCCTGCTCGACGCCGCCCGCGCGATGGACATCCCGACCTTTGAAAGCCCCAACGGCCTGATGATGGAAGGTCGTGGCGGCGCGGCCATCAACGACTTGATCATCAAGGACGGCAAACGCCACTCCATTTATCGCGCCTATGTGCGACCACGGCCCAACCTCACCGTGCTGACCGACACGCTGGTGAGCCGGCTGCTGTTCGACGGCCAGCGGGTGGTGGGCGTTGAAGCGTTACGCGACGGGCAGACCCAGCGCTACCAGGCCGGCCACGAAGTGATCCTGTCCCTTGGCGCAATCAACACGCCCAAAGTGCTGATGCAGTCTGGCATCGGGCCTGAGCAGGAATTGCGGCGCCACGGCATCGCGCTTCGCCAGCACCTGCCCGGTGTCGGGGCGAACCATCAGGACCACGTGTCCTTCGCCGCCATCTTCGAATACGCCACGCCCCAACCCGTGGGCTACGGCGGCTCCGAAGCCACGCTGTACTGGAGCAGCGACAGCGCCCTGCGCCTGCCGGACATGTTCCACTGCCAGCTTGAATTCCCGGTGCCCAGTGCCGAAAACGCCCACCTCGGCGTCCCCGCCCACGGCTGGACCATGTTTGCCGGCCTGGCCCACCCGCAGAGCCGTGGCCTCGTGACGTTGTCCGGCCCACGCGTGGACGACGCGCCGATCATCCAACCCAACACCCTCGCGCACCCAGACGACCTGCGTTGCGCCCTGGACAACCTGCGCTTCGTCCAGGAATTGGGTGCACAGCCCGCGTTCAAGGGCCTGGTCAAAGGTGAATGCCTGCCGGGCAAGCTCGACTCGCAGGCATTGGCACACTACGCCCGCAATGCCGCCGTGACTTATTGGCACCAATGCGGTACCGCCAAAATGGGCCGGGATTCGATGTCAGTGGTTAACAGCCGCCTGCAAGTCTACGGCGTGCAGGGCCTGCGAATTGCCGACGCCTCGATCATGCCGCACGTGACCAGCGGCAACACCATGGCGCCGTGCGTGGTGATCGGCGAGCGCGCGGTGGAGGAGATTCGGGCGCTGTATCAGCTGTGAGCCGCTGAGCCATGAGCCTGCGGCCGGATCATCCTCCCCAAAAAGACTGCCTAGCCCTTCAGCTCGCCCGCCCGATGACTCGCTGCGTCGTCGTAGGCCACATACAGCGACTCGGCGATCTGGCTCTTGATGGCTTTGCTGGCTTCCAGCCCGAGGACAAAACCCTCTGCCTTCCCGCCCGCACGGTTGAGTTCTTCGTGGGTGGACGCGCCGGTGATGGCGTCGAGAAGCTTGGTGGCGTGAGGGCCGACGCCTTTCGGCAGGCTTATTTGGTCGATGGACATGGGCGATACCTTGCAAGAGAGAAATCGGTAGCGCGTGGAACCACTGCCGGGGAGGCATGGTAGACCGGTTTGCACACAAAGGGGCTGGTTTTGGCGCTCGCCGCGCAACGGGCCTACACCCCATCATGAGGAGCGCTAACGCTGCGGTGAAATCAATTCAGTTTTGCTCATGTTGTTGCCTGCCTAGAATGCACCCTACTTCAAGACAAGTTATAGACCGCTGAACACGCACCTGAATACGTTCAGGTGCTATCGCGGCAATCAGGGTGTGGCATCACAATGAACAAAGAATTTGCATTTACGGTCAAGAGCGTTCGTTTCGACGAGCACTACCACCCCGCCGAAAATACGCGCATCACGACCAACTTTGCCAACTTGGCGAGGGGCGCGAGCCGTCAAGAAAACTTGCGCAACACGTTAAGGATGATTGACAACCGCTTCAACGCCTTGGCCCATTGGGACAACCCCAAGGGCGATCGTTATACGGTGGAGCTTGAAATCATTTCCGTCGAAATGGACATGTCTGCTCAACGCAGTGGCCATGCCATTCCTTTGATTGAGATATTGAAAACCAACATTGTTGATCGAAAAACCAACGAGCGCCTGGCAGGCATTGTCGGCAATAACTTTTCCTCTTACGTACGTGACTACGACTTCAGCGTGCGCTTGCTGGAGCACAACAAGGACCAACCCCACTTCAGCACACCCGCTGACTTCGGCGAGTTGCACGGGAAGTTGTTCAAGAGCTTCGTTAATTCAAGCACTTACAAAGAGCACTTCACCAAGCCGCCTGTCATCTGCCTGAGTGTGTCGAGTGCCAAGACCTACCATCGCACCGAAAACCTGCACCCTGTACTGGGCGTTGAATATCAGCAAGATGAATATTCCCTGACGGATGAATACTTCAACAAGATGGGGCTGAAGGTCCGCTATTTCATGCCTGCCAATAGCGTTGCGCCCCTGGCTTTTTATTTTTCCGGCGATTTGCTCAGCGACTACACCCCGCTTGAGCTGATCAGCACCATCAGCACCATGGACACCTTCCAGAAGATTTACCGCCCGGAGATCTACAACGCCAACTCTGCAGCCGGCAAATCCTTTCAACCCAGCCTGCAACACCAGGACTATTCACTGACGCGGATTGTTTATGACCGCGAAGAGCGCAGCCGACTGGCCATTGAACAGGGCAAGTTTGTTGAAGAAAACTTCATCAAGCCCTACCAGTCGGTGCTGGAGCAATGGTCTGCCAACCACGCGCGTTGATTCATTTAAAAGACAAGGTCACCCGTAATGAAAAAGTTATTGCCTACTTCAACCGCCGGCAGCTTGCCTAAACCGTCCTGGCTGGCGCAACCCGAGACGCTCTGGTCACCCTGGAAACTGCAAGAACTCGAATTGGTCGAGGGCAAACAAGACGCCCTGCGTTTGTCACTGCAAGAACAGCAAAACGCCGGCATCGATATCGTCAGCGATGGTGAACAAACGCGCCAACACTTCGTCACCACCTTTATCGAGCACCTCGGCGGCGTTGATTTCGAGAAGCGCGAAACCGTCAGAATCCGTGACCGTTATGACGCGAGCGTGCCAACGGTGGTGGGTGCGGTCACGCGTCAAAAGCCAGTGTTTGTCGAAGACGCCAAGTTCCTGCGCCAGCAAACCACGCAACCCATCAAATGGGCGCTGCCAGGCCCCATGACCATGATCGATACGCTGTACGACAACCACTACAAAAGTCGCGAAAAACTGGCCTGGGAATTCGCCAAGATCCTCAATGAAGAGGCCAGGGAACTGGAAGCGGCGGGCGTCGATATCATCCAGTTCGACGAGCCGGCCTTTAACGTGTTCTTTGATGAGGTGAATGACTGGGGCGTTGCCACCCTGGAACGCGCAATTGAAGGCCTTAAATGTGAAACCGCGGTACATATCTGCTACGGCTATGGCATCAAGGCCAACACCGATTGGAAAAAGACACTCGGATCAGAGTGGCGCCAATACGAAGAGGCGTTTCCCAAGCTGCAAAAATCCAGCATCGATATCGTCTCGCTGGAGTGCCACAACTCCCATGTGCCCATGGAGCTCATCGAACTCATTCGCGGTAAAAAAGTGATGGTCGGTGCCATCGACGTGGCCAACCATGCCATCGAGACACCCGAGGAAGTCGCCAATACCCTGCGCAAAGCCCTGCAGTTCGTGGATGCCGAAAAGCTATACCCGTGCACCAATTGCGGCATGGCGCCCCTGCCCCGTCAGGTTGCGAGAGGCAAGCTGAAGGCGTTGAGTGCCGGCGCAGACATCATCCGCCGAGAACTGTCGAACTAGTGCCCACCATGCCACGTCCCGGCCTGGCCATCGAGCCATTGAGCTTTCGCGAAGCGCTCGGGCACTACGCCTCCGGCATCACGGTGATCACGTCGCACATCGAGGGTGAGCCGATTGGTTTCACATGCCAGTCGTTCTACAGCGTGTCGATGAACCCACCGCTGGTGTCCTTCAGCGTTATGTCCAATTCCGCCAGTTATCCCAAAATCCGCCAGGCCGGTCGATTCGCCGTCAATATCCTCTCGGATGAGCAGGTCAGGATCTCCAACCAGTTCGCGCGGCGTGGCACCGACAAGTGGCATGACGTCGACTGGCAGGCATCGCCGCTGGGCAACCCGATCATCGCCGGCAGCCTGCATTGGCTGGATTGCGACATTCACGCCGAACACGTCGCCGGTGATCACCTGATCGTGATTGGCGAAGTGAAAGCACTGAACCTGCAAGAGGCAACGGCGACGCAGCCGTTGCTGTATTTCAAAGGGCAATATTGCAAGATCGCCGCGCCTGACGCGGTTTGAGCCTTTACCCGCGCCGCCCTCGCAAAGGGCGGCCGCTGTCCCAATCCCACGCATAAATCGGCCCGATCCCGCGCGCCAAAAAAAATCCCCCGACGCATGCTGGCTTTCGACACGTCAGCCGCGCTGGCGTGCAGCAGTCCTTTAAGACCGATCAAAAACAATCAAAGAGGTTCTTATGCCCGTGCTCCCTCGCCCGTCGTCGCGCCTGGCGCGCCACCCTTTTCGGGCCATGATGTGTGCTTCAACGCTCGCACTGTCGCTGTCCGCCTGCGCCACTCCACCCTACCCGCATGCCCAGGAACCGATTGGAGACGTGCAGGCCATCTACGACGGCAAACTCAGCCCCGAACTGGCAGTGACCACCTTCCGCAATACCGACCGCTTGTTTCCGGTGCGCACCATCAAGGCGGGAGGCCGCCCGTTCCCCCTACCGCGCAGCAGCCAGCCGCTGGGCCCGGTGGCCTTCGACTTCAAAGGCAAGCACTACAGCCTCGACGACTACGTGACGACCAACCGCGTCACCGGCCTGCTGGTGCTCAAGGACGGCAAGATCGTCGATGAGCGCTACGCCCACGGCAACACCGCCGAGACCCGCTGGATGTCGATTTCGGTGGCCAAATCCGTCACCTCCACACTGGTCGGCGCAGCCCTGCAGGACGGCTCCATCAAAAGCCTGGATGACAAAGTCACCCGCTACCTGCCGGCACTGGCCGGCAGCGCCTACGACCAGGTCACCGTGCGGCAGATCCTGGCCATGCGTTCCGGGGTCAAATGGAACCAGAAATACACCGACCCCACCTCCGACGAACGCCACCTGATCCAACTGCGCAGCGAGCAAGTGACCGGCTCCCTGCTCAAGTTCATGGCCACTCTCTCCACCGCCGCGCCACCGGGCACCCGTACCAACTACAGCACCGGCGAAACCCAAGTGCTGGGCCAACTGGTCAGCGCCGCCGTGGGCAAGCCCCTCACCCAATACCTCAGCGAAAAAATCTGGGCGCCCTACGGCATGCAGACCGACGCCAAATGGTGGCTCGACGGCGCCAATGGCAACGAAGTCGGCGGCAGCGGCATCAGCGCGACGCTTGAGGATTACGGCCGCTTCGGCCAATTCGTACTCAGCGGCGGCAAGGCAGGTGGCAAACAGGTATTGCCGGAAGGCTGGTTGAGCTTCGCCAGCGCGATCACCGGTTCAGATGGCGCCTACGGCGAGTTCGCCTCCATGTGGTGGCCCGGTTGGACCGATGCGTCCAAGGCCGATAAAGCCTTCACCGCCGCCGGCACCTTCGGTCAGTACCTTTACATCAATCCAACCAAAAACGTAGTGATCGTGGTGTGGCAGACACAAACCCAACCCACCGGTGGCGAGGTGATCGACGACATGGCCGCGTTTGACGCAATCGCCAACGTGCTGCCGTAACTGAAAAAGGGGGGCGAGCCATTCTGACGCTGGCCCGCCCCCCATTACCGCACATTGCCCCACAGTCCCCCCACGCCTACAGTGAATGCCTCAGCGATCAACCCCGAGGTCATCCCCCATGGCACGCATTGTCCGACTCCACACCTACGGCGACGCCAGCGTCTTGAAACTCGAAGACATCGACGTACCCGCCCCCGCCGCCGGTGAAGTGCAAATCGACGTCAAAGCCTTCGGCCTCAACCGCGCCGAAGTGATGTTCCGCAACCACGCCTACCTGCAAGAAGCCGAATTCCCCAGCCGCCTGGGCTACGAAGCGGCCGGCGTTATCACCGCCGTCGGCGCCAACGTCAGCGACCTCCAAGTGGGCGACGCCGTCAGCGTCATCCCACCCCTCGACATCGCCCGCTGGGGCACCTACGGCGAAGTCGCCAACGTGCCCGCCCACCTCACCGTCAAACACCCACAAAACCTCAGCTTCATCCAAGCCGCCGCCTCGTGGATGCAATACGTCACCGCCTGGGGCGCCCTGGTCGAACAAGCCAAACTCACCACAGGCGACTTCGTACTGGTGACCGCCGCCTCCAGCAGCGTCGGCCTCGCCGCCTTCCAGATCGCCCGCAGCGTCGGCGCCACCGCCATCGCCGTCACCCGCACCCGCGCCAAACAACAAGCCCTGCTCGACGCCGGCGCCCACCACGTCATCGTCAGCGATGAAGAAGACCTAGTGCGACGCGTGATGCAACTCACCAACGACCAAGGCGCCCGCGTCGTGTTCGACCCCATCGGCGGGCCGGGTTTTGAAGCACTCACCCAAAGCATGGCCCAGGGCGGGATCTTGTTGGAGTACGGCGCGTTGAGCTCCGAGCCGACGCCGTTTCCGTTGTTCACCGTGTTGGGGAAATGTTTGACGCTCAAGGGGTATTTGTACGCCGAGATCGTCGCTGACCCGGCTGCGTTGGAACGGGCTAAAGCGTTCATCCAGGAAGGGCTCGCGTCGGGCGCGTTGGCGCCGGTGATTGCGAAGACGTTTGGGTTGGATGAGGTGCAGGACGCGCACAGGTATTTGGAGGCGAATCAGCAAGTGGGGAAGGTGGTGGTGACGGTTTAAGGGAATCGTCCTAGGACATTTCCCAAAGCTGGTGATTGGGTTGCCCGATTGCCTACGCCTGCGTCAGAATCCGCCGGCTTGTGCGCTGGGGTGGTGGAATCTATGGTTGCGCGGTCGCTGAATTTTTCGGTGATCGGGTTTAGTAGCCTGGTTCGGTTATCTAGATGTGCATGAGCTTCATCAGGCAGACATTGCGTCTGCACTCGATGGCGGCTGTGCGCAGGGCGTCCTCGGACGCGCCGGCTTTAGATATCCACCGGTCTACTAACCTGCGTATAGCTGCCACCCACTCGTTTAGTAGCGGAGAGGTGGTGGCATAAGCCAGGGTATCTTTTATGTCTAACGTCGCACCGGATTCACCCGCTGTCTTCTGCGTTGCTCCAGACGCAAGCAATGAAGCTCTCATAATTAATAGCTACGAGACCTTTAGCTCGGTTAGTACGCTTCTGCTCGACCTTTCGGAAAACCTCAGAGGTAAACACCGTGACATCGCACTGGCTATTCACCAACTGAGTGAGCTAGGAATCCTTCTCACATCCAGGCTGTTGGATCGCGAAGCTCCCTGCTCCCGCTGAATACGATTAATCTAAGCCACACCAACCCGACTGGTCACCGAGCACTCAAATACCAAATACAAGGGCTTGGTGACTTTAATCTTCAGTCTCGGCCATAGGAAGCTCATGTACGAACGCGAAAAGTGGCCTTTTGAAATCACATTTTTGTTGCTTACACGGAAAAATTGTGTAATTTTTACCTGGCGTGGGCGTATCGCCTACTTGCTGCAGTCGAAATTTGACGTCCGCTGGTTAGCTCAGTAATGAGCGTTCGATGCTTCGGTATTGAACTGATGAGGAGAGGGCCCCGGCACTCTCCGACCCCCGCGTCCCGCTGGAGTGCTTCACGGTGGGCCAGCCATGAGAAAGATGGTGGTTTTCAGCGGACGGTTTCGATGTACGCAACATCTTTCTCTATACCCTTTGTTATGGGTTGGCATGGCTCACATTTATATCCAATGGATTGGTTATTGTGCTCACAAACCCTTTAAAGTTCACAAAAAACTCAATCAGCAGTCGCGAAAACCTATGCAAAGCCTTACGAATTCCTGATGATTTTCTAGCGACAGTATTAGCTCTCCCTCCCGACGACCGATATACAAAAAAAGATCACGTAAAGAAAGCTGGTGGTATCAGCCGTCCAATTTACAACCCTCACCGCTTCCTAAGAAGAATTCAGAAAAAAATCAACATTGCAATTTTTTCAAACAACTACGTCATCCGATGGCCTCATTTCATCTACGGTTCAGTTCCAAACCAAACCAACAACGACGGCTATGATCGGAAAGATTATGTTTCATGCGCGGGAAGACATTGCGGAGCAAAAAGCCTGCTAAAAGTAGACGTCTCGAGTTTTTTTGACAACATCCATCAAGATATTGTTTTTTCAATATTCAAAGACTTCCTCAACTACGAAAAAGAAGTCTCAGAAATACTAACCAATCTATGCTGCCATAACTCCCACTTAGTGCAAGGCGGGCTAACCTCAAGCTACATTGCCTCGCTATGCCTGTGGGACATAGAGGGTAAAGTAGTCGAGCGACTCAATAGAAAAGGCCTAACATATACAAGACTGGTTGATGACATCACTGTCTCTTCCAAATCCCTAGAGACAGACTTCACATATGCATTAAAAATAATAAGCGATATGCTGACAACAAAAGACCTACCTATAAATGAGAGTAAAACGCGAATTTATAGAACGTCTACCGAACCATTAACAGTACATGGCCTTCGGGTAAGTTTCAGCACTCCAAGACTACCATCCGATGAAGTAGGGCGAATTCGCGCCTCAGTTCGAAACTTAGAGTCACTTGCAGCCGAACCGAGCTATCGCACATCTCATGGGTATAGGCACGACTACAATCGCTGTATGGGGAGGGTTAATAAATTACACAGAGTCGAACACAACCAACACAAGCCACTTCTCATGCGTTTGCGCGCCATCAGACCACTACCTTCTAGGCGCGATGTAAATAGGGCTAAAGATATGGTCGCCCGCTTGGAAAAAGACTACGACACCCAAAGTCACACGCATTGGTATAAATCAAGGTTTCATCGAGTAACCGAAAGGCTAATAGTGCTAGACCGAATTTACACTAAGACATCCACATTACTGCGCTCCAAATTAAAAAAACTAAGACCTGTGGGTGAGTGACCAATTGACCAACTTTATAGATATTTCAAAAACGACCAAATTCAAAATTCGCGCTTTTATATCAGGCCTTCACCCATACTTTAAAAATTTAATTTTTTTACTAACTACCATTGCAGTGTTAGGATTTGGGCTTTCTACACTTTCCCTATTATCTATTTTCCTTGCCGATCGCATTTACTCTTTACCACTTTGCCTTTCGAATAAATGTTTCATTCGATTTTATGAGAATTTCAGCTCAGCCTTCAGCATTGCAAAATCAACCTTGGACCTCATGGTACTTGTAGCGACTGTTGGCGCAATTTTTGTAGCTTTACTAAGCTATTTATCAACGCTAAAATCATCATATTTTACCAACCACGTCTCTCACCTTACCCTCTTTCAAAGCTTTTTTTCAGAAGAAGTCAGAAAGCGCGACCTGCTATCAATTTCCTCTTTTGATCCCCACAGAATATATGGCTTAATATATAAAGGCTCAAGAAACGGAAACATGTCAATCTCCGAAGACTACTTTGAGTTTATCAACTTAGTCAATCACGTCATTTCAAACTCAAACTTCAAATCTTTCAAAGCAACCAAAGGACCATTCATATACAAAGACCATCAAGCAGAAATGATTCGAGCCCTTGAAAAAATTGGCTTCAACCTTCAGTTTATGCCTAAGAAAGACTTTTATGAAATTGAAACACAAATTATCTCACTGCTAAACTCTATATCAAACTCTTTTTGCGGAGGCTCAACCCGAACAACACTTGAAAAACGCTTATACAGATAACGTTAGAGCCCAATGTCCGTGATCGGCCAGCTTTCTTTCTCTGCGGATTGGAATCGGTCCTACGCCCTCAAGCGAAAAATCTTCGAAAATTCAGTGACTCTAAAACAAGGAGCATATCTATGCATTATTCAGGAAGCCAGTTGACTGGCGACATAGGCGAATTGATTGTAAAAAAAGAATTTGCAAAGCTTTTTAAATGGCCGTACAGACGCCAAGAAGTTGACCTAGGTATTGACGCAGAGTTTGAAATTTTGCTTGAAGGGAATTTGGCCTCTGGAAAAATTGTCAAGGTTCAAGTAAAAGCCACAGAGGAACCTTTCAAAGACGGGATAAATACAGTTTATCCCACCCATGAGCACATCGAGTACTGGAAGAATTTTTCAGTTCCGGTGATTTTATGCGCAGTAAGCACACCCACAGAAGAAATACTCTGGAAAGTTATAGACCCGGACGGCGACTATAAGACACCCAAGGGTGCGAAAGTCGAATTTGATCGTGCCGCAGACAAACTAGATATAAACGCAAAGCCAAAATTTGAAAAAATTGCCACCCATGGAAATAGCATTGTTATGCATTTAGCGAATATAACAATGCAATCTCTTCGAAGCTACTGCGATGAATCCGGAAACGCTTGGATGTCAATTGATAGCGAAGCTTCTCTTGCACAACACTCTGCTAACGAACAAGCAATCAATATGATTTACCGATTAATTGAGTTAAGCAAGGGAAGAACCCCTGAAGTTGCATCCAAGATGGTAAGCACAATGAACCGTCTTTGGAACCAAATAGACATGGAGCTTGATAGACAAAGGAAAGAGGATTTGTATTAGTGGGCTCGAGCGAAGGCCAGCGGAATTTGGAGTTTGTTCACAATAGCCTCTCCGTAGAGTGGTCCCCATTGTGCAGGCGTCCCCGACGCCTAGATTCGCCATCAAAAAGTCAAGCTCTCGCCTTTCCAAACCCTGCTTTCTGAACGACACTCGCCCTGCACAGGCAAACAGAACCCACCGGATAGGAACGGACTCCAATGCATCTTGAATTTCACGTCTCAGACGAATTGAAGCAAGAGTTTGTGAAGCTTCTGAATGAAGCTCACACCGAGCAGGTCTACCAAAGCTTCCTGGAAAAACACACGCAGTTCATACCCCGCGAATTCGTCCAGAACCATGGCATCCACTTTGACCTAGTTTTCAGAAAGCTACACCTAGCCAGTGACTATGCGCCTGATTTCTTCTACATGTCGAAGAGCTCAGCTGACTGGAATCTGGTACTGATTGAAATCGAGAAGCCTCAATCTAAATACTTCAAAGACGGCACCAACGACCTCCACCCTGATTTCGTATTAGCTTTTAACCAAATTCTGCAGTGGCGCGCCTGGTTTGAAAACCATAGTAACTATATAGGTTTCATAAATGGCACGTTGGGGTCAATACGCGAGCCCATGGGTTATAATAGTTGCCACGTAAAGTACGTCCTCGTGCATGGCCGTCGCGATGAGTTCGCCGAAAACGCGGTTAAGCGCAACAAAATAAAAGCCATGGAGCAACATGACGTTAAGATTCTGTCCTATGACAGTCTGCTTGAAGCTCTTAATAGGAAACACCCGCTTTACGTGTGCGCCCGCAAGAACGAGTGGGTAGATTTCCTCTCCACAAAATATGTTTCAGATGAGGTCTTCTCTTATTTCGGCCCGAGCATGATTCGGATCAATGATGACCTCAGAAAGGACATAATCGAAAATAAACCTAACTGGCGTATCAACAGCCTAAGAGGCGGAATGGAATTAGATCATGTGCTGGATAAGCTAGGTCGCTGCTGACGAACATCACTGCAGAAACACTAAAGGCTCCTTCGGAAAATGTCGCCTTCCCAATTGCGCGCATAAACAGGCCATTGGCAAGCGGAGCGCGCAGTCTGGCACGGCCGAAAGGCGTGAGGAGGTAAGCCTATAGGGCCGAATTTCCTGTGACTGCTACAAGCTAAACAGCAACATCAACCTCGATTACTCATTCGATTCTTGGCTAAGCTGAGCAAAAATTTAGCGCATAAATAAGTAGCTTGGTGCAACGAAAGCGAGTTTAGACTTACCGCACAACAAACAATGCAAATTTTTTATGAAAAGCAAAAATCTAACGACAATTGAACGAGACAACCATCCGAATATTCCTATTTTCACCAATCCTGCTAACTGGGCCCATCCCTAAAAGAAGACTCTGATTCAGGCGCCTAGCTTCGGACCTGAGTCAAGCTCGTGCTTGACCAATGTCAACTCCCCAACAACTCCCTAACCCTCCCCCCCAACACCTCCACCGCAAACGGCTTCGTCAACACCCCCATCCCCGCCCCCAACTGCCCATACCCCATCACCGCATTCTCCGCATACCCCGTAATAAACAACGTCTTCAACCCCGGCCTCAGCTCCATCCCCGCCTCGGCCATCTGCCTTCCATTCATCCCACCCGGCAACCCCACGTCCGTCACCAGCAAATCAATATGCACATCCGACCTCAGCAGCTTCAGCCCCGCCGCACTGTCCGCGGCTTCGATCACGGTGTAGCCCAGCTCCCCCAGTACATCGGCGAGTAGCATGCGCACGGTGGACTCGTCGTCCACCAACAGCACGGTTTCGCCGTGCTGGGCGACTTCGATATCCACTTGTCCTGGGGCCAGTTCATCACCCGGCGCGGCGCCGTGGTGGCGTGGGAGGTAGAGGGACACGCAGGTGCCTTCGCCTTCGGTGGAGTGCAGGTGCACTTGGCCGCCGGATTGTTGGGCGAAGCCGTAGATCATGGATAGGCCCAGGCCGGTGCCTTGGCCGATGGGTTTGGTGGTGAAGAAGGGTTCGAATACGTGGGCCATGACTTCGGGGGGCATGCCGGTGCCGGTGTCGGTGACGCTCAGGCGCAGGTACGGGCCTTCGGAGAGGTCGTAGGCGCGGGCGGCGGTGGCGTCGAGCCAGTGGTTGCTGGTTTGAAGTTGGATGCGGCCGCCTTCGGGCATGGCGTCGCGGGCGTTGATGCAGAGGTTGAGCAGTGCGTTTTCCAGTTGGCTGACGTCGACGAAGGCGGTCCAGGCGTCCGGGGCGCCGATGGTTTCGATCTGGATGCCGGGGCCGGCGGTCCGTTGGATGAGTTCGGCCATGCCGTACATCAGGGTGTTGACGTTGGTGGCGCGCGGTTCCAGGGTTTGCCGACGGGAGAAGGCCAGCAGGCGCTGGGTGGGGACGGCGGCGCGCAGCGCTTCGTCGGCGATGGTGCGTCGGCGGCTTGGCGGGCGAGGATGTCGAGCAGGCGCAGGTCGCGTTCGGACGGCTGGTGCGGAGTGCTCCAGTGGGTGCAGATCATGCCGAGCAGGCGGCCATCGCGGGAGCGTAACGGCGTGGTCTGGGCCGAACGGATGCCCGCGCGGCGGAAGGCGATCAGGTCTTCGGTGCCGGCAATGTCTACTCACTCTTCGAAGTCGGGGATGATGGCGCGCTGGCCCATTTGCAGGGCCATGGTGCAACTGCTGTAGGCCATGGGGCTCACCCATTGCCAGAACCCGACCGCTTCCGGTGGCACGCCGCGCGAACACAAGAGCTGCAACTGGCCGCCATGCCCGGACGGGTGCCCTTCGGGGCACAACAGCTGCATGGTGCCAAATTGCGAGCCGGTACCCCTGCTGTTTCTTACAACCCACGCCCGTACTCAAACAACGCCATATCCATAACCCGAGCAGTGGAATATGGCAGTTTCAACCGCCCCGTTTTCAACATTAACGGGCGAACCTTCAATGCTCGGACCACACCTGCAAGCGCAGTGAGGCCCTTTCCGCTGGCCGCAGTGATGTGTGGAAGGCGCGGAAAAAGATCTCGGCAAGCTGCAATATAAAAACGGTCCAGCGCCGGGCACTCCCCCCAGACGCCCATCAGGATTTTAGTCTTGAGCGTATCCGTCCAAGAGACGTTACTGGCCAGCTTCTCCATCGCCCCCAATACATCGTCCAAGAGCTTCTGGTTGTAGACCAGGTTTGGCGAGCCCGCTGCAAAATCATCCAAAGAGAGCTCAAGCAATTCCGGACCTTTGCCCGTAAAGAGAGACTTGGCCAGCGCTTTCATCAGATCAAGGTTGCTGTTTTGCAACAACCCCGAGGAGCCGCGGAACATCCCCCAGTTCGCCAGGTAGAACCCGATGTGCAGCGCTGTCGTGTCGATCTGATCATTACTGATGAGATCCGCCCAATGAGGCCGGCATTCGTCCCAGATGTACTCGTAGAGGAACTCCCATGCTTTGAGTCGCGGGTAGTCGTTACCCGGTGATGGCTGGATATTCTGGTAATACATTCGAGCATAATGGTTAACGTCAAACATCATCATCCGGCTTCCTGCGCGAGGCATCCCTATTGATTACCGCAGCGCAGGTTATCGGCAGGGTGGACGAGATAATGAGGGCACAGCTCAGTAGGGTGAAGCCCAGGCTCAGCCACCTGCATCGCGCACCCTTTCAGCACCGCGCTGGCGATGGAAACAGAATGTGGTTATCCGGACATCGTTGCCGAACACTGCTGGAACGAATGGCACCGTGTGCGCCTCTAGATTCAACCCGCGCCCTTTAACGCGTCGCCGCGAGCGAAACGGGGGCGTTTCGCGCGCCCTATGAATGGAATCGACACCATGAAAAAAGCCAGCTTATTGATGCTGCTATCAATCCCACTCTTTTCGGGATGCTCTACGGTCACGGGCCTCAAATCCTATACCACGGCGTATAACGAACCACAGCCCGCCACCTCCAGCAGGCTTAGGGTTATCACTGATCAAACGGTTCGGCTGGTTCCCGACAGCCAGTGCATAGACTGGCACTTACCCGGCGCAGGGATTGTCAATTCAAGGTCTTTGGCGCCGTTGAATGATCACACGTTCAACGACAGGAGCCTTGGGATTCCAGGAGGAGACGGTGTTCAAAACAGCTCAGAAATTTATATCCGTCCGGACACACCGATCACGCTGGTGTATGCAGGTGCCACACGAAAATATCAATGTGTCACCGGTGTCCATTTTGTGCCCGAGGCCGGCGCAGACTATGAAGCCAAATCAGAGCCGTGCGGGATCTGGATCAGTAAAATCGTCAAGAACAGCACAACGGGAGCGGTCAGCCGCGAACCTGTCAGCAGTCAAACCGCGAAGGCATGCCATTAGTGGGTGGGGTGAACGTACAGGAGAGCATTTTTTATCTCGCCGAGTCGTTCACAGAGTCTGGGTCGGAAACAGTTTTAAGATGCCTACAGCATGCCTACCGGTAAAGGAAATATCGAATGAAGTACGAACCTCTCTCAGGCCCCTCTGAAACTCACATGGACACCTATTCCTGGCGACGGCGTCTCTTAACAGCCTGCCTCGCGATGGGGTTATTTATCGCGACTCAACTGGTGCTGGTGTCAGTGCTGGGCGCCGGTAACCTGAACGCAATGCGGCTGCTGGCTGGCAGTGGTTTTTCTGCGGCGGTGCTGTTTTTGTTTGCGGTGTTCGAGCGTAGACACTCGGGGGGCGCGCGTGCCCTTATCGGTCATGACGTGGGCAGGACATTCAAGTTATGCGTTGCATGGACAGTGGGCGCTTACTTGGTCTGCAGCGGGCTCGATATCTGGCTGGGGTACGGGCGCACGGAATCGATGTTCAATTCTGGCGGTGCGTCAGTGTCTCAAAAAGTGCTTTTCTGGGTGATGGCGCTGACCTTTTTGCCTATTTTCGAGGAACTGCTGTACCGGCATTTCCTGATTCGCCTGTTCCCTCTTGAGAGCCGCGTTTGGCAGTGGGTTGCGATTCTGTCCACCAGCGCCTTGTACATGTTCATTCACATGCCATTCACTCACTGGACCTCGTTCCTGCTCATCGGCACGCTCGCCGTTATCCTGGCCTATGCGCGGGTACGAAGTGCGGGCCTGTTGGTGCCGGTGCTACTGCATATTTCTGCGCAAGTCATGGCCATTTCGAAGGATCTCGTGGCTCACCACTGGTTTTAGGCATCTTTCCACCTGTGATGCCCCCTGCCTCTGAACGAAGCGCCCTCTGCCGCAGTCCGAACACCATCACTCCGGCAAAGACCTGCCCCCATGCCCCTACGCCCCGCTGCTCTCGCTACCCTTTTCACCTTGGTCGCCAGCACCAGCGTCGCGGCGCAGGAGCCGCTGCGTCTGGAAAATCTGAAACGCTGCGGTGACCTGCTGGAAAGTCGCCAACAGGACTGGTGCCTGACCGTGCGCGGGCTGGGTGATGCAGCGCCGCAATTGAAACTAGCGGGCAAAGCGCTGCCATTGAGTGCGTTGCAACTCGACGGCCAAACCCTGCGTCTGCGCCTGGACGCCAGCCATTACCAAAGCGGCCCGCTCTGGCTTGAAGACGGTTCCCGCGTCAGCAACGCCGCGTGGCTGACGGTGCGCAACAGCCATGTGGTCGCCGCCACGCCGGGCGAGGTGACGAAGAACATGGACGGCCTGACCACCTACGTCGACCTGGTCAGCGTACTGATCGAAGAGGACCACGAAGGTCGCCAGGAGGCCGAGCGGCTGGCCCACAAATATGGGGCGACGGTGGTCGGCAGCATCGCGCCGCTGAATCTGTTCCAACTGCGCCTGCCGGCCAAGGACCTGATTCAGCGCGATGCCTTGGTGCTGCGCTTGGGCAGTGAAACCAGTGTGGATGCGGTGGTGATTGAAGAGTCCGCCGCGGAAGAATCCGAGCAGGCCGCCGCTCGTCCCAAGGAGCCGAGCAAACCTGCACCGGACTCTGATGAATGGGCGGCAAACCGCTTTCTGGATGCAGTCACCTACTATCAGCGCCGGATTCCGGGGCGTTACACGCCGATTGTGCCGGAGCCGGTGCGTGTTGGGGTGATCGAGCGGGGCGTGGATTTTGACACCGCGGATTTTGCCGATTACCGGGGCGGCTGTTCGCCCAAGCGCACCTGTGTTTACGCGCGGGACACGGGCGCTGCGGACGGGCATGGCACAACCGTCGCCGGGATCCTTGCGGCGAAGTGGGACGATGGCGGCAACAGTGGTTTCCTGCGCGGGCTGGACAAGGCGAGCGGCGGGTTCGATGTAATTGTCGACCGCAATTCCGATGCGGGCATCACCGCCAATATCGCCGCGTCGGTCAACCTGGTGGAGGACGGTGTGCGGGTGCTCAATTGGAGTTGGGGCATTCACCGTGTCGGCGCCAAGGACGTCAACGGTGATGAGGTGGATTCACTGCTGCGCTCGGGTATCGCCATGAGTGGCTATGAAGAATTGCTGGAAGAGTTTTTCCTGTGGCTGCGCAAGGCGCATCCGGAGGTGATCGTGCTGAATTCGGCGGGCAATGGGTCGGCGTTTTCGGGCACGGATGACTACCGCTTGCCCTCCTCGTTTATCACCGAGCAATTGCTGGTGGTTGGCGGCCATCAGCGCGGTGAGCGCGGTGGTGTCGCCGTGGATGACCCGGCCTACGCGGTGACGCGCAGTTCGTCGAATGTGGACATGCGTGTGGATATCACTGCGGCGGCCTGCGCCCATGCGTCTACGGTAAAGGCCGGTGAGGAAGGCGCGGTGCATTGTGGTACGTCGTACGCCACGCCGATGGTCGCGGGGCTGGTGGCGGCGATGCTGTCGATCAACCCGCAGTTGCAACCCGAGCAGTTGCGCATGCTGTTGCGCCGCAGCGCCATGGCGATTGGTGACAACCATGACTTTGAACGCAGCGATGCCCAGGACCTCACCGCGCCAATTCTGCCTTCCGAGCGTAATTATCAACTCAATGATAAAGACGAAGGGCGCTCGGCGCGGCTGGATATGCAGAAGGCGTTGGATCTGGCGGTGCAGAGCAGGACGCGGGTGCGTTGACAGTTGCTGGACATCATCCATCAGACAGCCGCGAAAGCCCGGCCCCCGAACCGTTGTGCTGTGGGGGGAAGGTCTGGCCCTCAGCTGTGAATGGGCAACGCCAACCCAAACACCACAAAGAACCCACCGCAGACCTTATTGAACCGCCGCCCGGTGCGCGCCAACCACGGCCTGACCCGGTTGGCAGCACTTGCGACTAGGTATTCAACGACAAATTCCACAACGGCATAGGTCAGCGCGATGGCGGCCGTCTGCGCGATGAGGTTTCTGTGCGGGTCCAGGAACGGTGGAATAAACGCGGTGAACAGCAGCAACGCCTTGGGGTTTGAGATGGCCGAGACCAGCCCCTGACGGAACAGCGACCAGTGTCGCAGGCTTGTCGTAGCGGGGGCTTCAAGGGTAACGGGCGCCGAGCGCCACAGGCCGAACCCCAGCCAGATCAGGTAGAGCCCGCCGGCAATTTTCAACGCCGTGAACCCGGTGGCCGAGGCTTGGATCAGTGCACCCAGGCCCAACGCGCACAGCGTTAGCACCAGGGCGAAACCGAGCACGCCGCCGCTGATGGTGAACAGCGTTTTGCGGCTGCCGTGGAGGGCGCCATGGGTCAGCACCAGTAATGCATTCGGGCCTGGCACTACGGCGATACCGCAGCAGGTGAGCAGGTAGAGCAACCAGGTTTCGAAAGGCATGTTCAGTTCCGCCAGGGTTGGGTTCAGGCCACTATCTTGCGAATGAACAAGCGCCGTGAGAAGCGCATAATTCACGTCATAGCCATTCGATTAACGAATAAAGGTAAACGCCATGTCCTCCAGCGATTTGCAGATCGATTGGCTCAAGTGCTTTGTGGCAGTGGTGGACGCCGGTTCGCTGTCGGGCGCGGCCCATGAGGTGAACCGCTCGCAGTCTGCCGTCAGCATGCAGATGAAAAAACTGGAGGCGGCGTTGGGGCGGCCTTTGTTGAACCGTGGCCCGAGGCACCTGCAACTGACCGATGACGGGCAGACGTTGCTGGGCTACGCCCGTCGCATGCTGGCGCTGCACGCCGAGACCCAGGCGGCGTTTCATGGCGAAACCTTGACTGGGCGCATCCGCCTTGGGGTCGCGGAAGACTATGCGGCAAAGTACCTCACGCCGGTGCTGAAACGGTTTGCGCCGCGATATGCGGGTGTGGACATCGAGCTGACCTGTGAACAGTCGACCGCCCTGATCCCGCGTGTGCGCAGTGGCGACCTCGATCTTGCACTGGTGTCCAGGGACTCGCCGCACACGGGGACTTTTTTGTTCAAGGAGCCGATGGTCTGGGTAGGTTCCCCACAGTTCGAACTGTGGCGCCGAGACCCGGTGCCTATCGCCGTCTACGAAAGCGAAAGCCTGGCGCGCCGGTATGCGGTGAATTCACTGGCCCAACAGGGCCGTCAGTTCAAGGTGGTGTACAACAGTTCCAGCCTGGCCGGCCAGGTCGCCGCCGTGGAGGGTGGGCTCGCGATTGCTGCGATCACCCAATGCACCGTGCAACCCTCACTGCAGGTCTTGAGCGGCGAACAGGGTTTGGGGGTTATCGAACCTATGGAGGTGTCGATTCTACGTAGCCGGGCCTCTCGCGGGTCCAAGGCGGTCAATAGCCTGCACGGGTTTATCATCAGTGCGCTGAGGGTTCAGGCATAGCTCTCTTGCGCACCGCTATCAAAAGGAAGGTTCACACACCCATGGATATTCAGGACATCAAACAACGCCTGGCCCGCCCGGCGCTCAAACTCATCGCTGGCGGCTTTCGCCCTGCGGGCACCGATGACGAAAGCTGGCTGGGTCACGTCTTTCTGTTCCGCGCCGATGAAGGCATCCCCACCAACAAGGCCGGTGAACAGTTGCTGCCCTACGCGCAGTTCTACTTGCCCGCCCTGCCCTTCAACAGCCCGGCGCTGGAGGGGGTTCGGCTATTGACGTTGTTTGTGTCGAACCCGTTTCCCGAGCATTTTGAACCCATGGGGGATAACTGGCTGATACGCGAATACGGGCCGGACGAGGTGCTGGTGCGTAAAACACTGCCGGTGGCAGGCGCCTTTCTCAAGCCATTCCCCTTGAAGACGGAAAACGTGCCGGAGGATTACCCGTTGTGGGATGGCGGTGGCGTTCCTTCCGCGCTTGAGGACGAAATACTCAAGCTGGAACGCGCGGGCGAGATACAGAGTTACTATGACCTGGTGACACACACCTATGAGCACAAAATCGGCGGTTACCCGTCGTTTTGCCAGTCGGGTGTCGATCCGGGCGAAGGCTTTGAGTTTGTGTTCCAGATTTCGTCGGACGCGAAAATCCAGCTGAATGTGGTGCACAGCGGAAGCCTGATGTTCTGGAAGCACAGCGTCACGGGGGAGTGGGCGCTTTATTATGATTTTTACTGAGGCGTCAGGCTGGAGGCGATACAGGCGCTGCGTGTTTACACGGACACCGAGGTGATCCCTTCGCAGCCTCGCCAGGGCTCGACAGCTCCCACATTAGATCTTCGTCGTGGCACAAATCCCACCCACACAGCCGCTCCCCTGTGGGAGCTGTCGAGCTTTAGCGAGGCTGCGAAAGCGGTGGGTCAGGCGATAAAAATGCCAGCAGTGCCGCCGCCTTCGCAGCCTCGCCAGGGCTCGACAGCTCCCACACTAGATCTCCGTCGTGGCACAAATCCCACCCACACAACCGATCCCCTGTGGGAGCTGTCGAGCTTTAGCGAGGCTGCGAAAGCGGTGGGTCAGGCGATAAAAATGCCAGCAGTGCCGCCGCCTTCGCAGCCTCGCAGGGGCTCGACAGCTCCCACACTTTATTGTTGTCGTTGCTTAAATTGCATGTGCAGGCACGACTGCAATCCACTGAGCGAAACAGTTCCCACCCTGAGAATCCAGCATTTTCATCACCCCTCCCACAGGTGCCTACACCCTGTTAATCTGCGGCGCTTGTCTGCATTCGGAGCGTTAGCATGGCCCTATCCAAACGCGAAACCGCCGGTATTGAACGCCGACTGGTCGCCACACTGACGCAGGCGTGCGAAACGGCCAAGGCTGAACTACCGGGGTTTGAATGGCTGACGCATACCGTCGATTACGCCGCGTTCCCCCAAAGCCTGCGTGTCACCTGGGTATTCGACACGCGCGCCAGCAAGGACCACGCCCTGGCCAGCGGCGTCGACCAGCGCATGCGCGAGTTGACCGGGGCTGCGTTGCAAGCGGCAGGCGTCCCCGCCATGCCGTTGGACCGCTGCGTGCACTTTGATTCTGAAGAGGCCTGCCACTCGCAGCACGGCGGCGACTGGCGTGCGCGCCTGGCTCGCGCCACAAGTGCTGTCAGGCCTGTGCGCTAAACCGCTGCGCAGCACGCCGCGCGAACATCGCCTCTTCGGTTTCGCGCGTGGCCACTTGTCCTTTGTAGGCCAACTGGTTGATGAATAACCCTGCGGAATACTCTTTGGGCGGCAAGGAGCCGGGGCGGTTGAACAAGGCCGCCAAGTCAAAGGTAGCGGCAAAGTTCTCCTGGGTCAGGCTGTAGTAGCCCATCAAGTTTCCCGACCAAGGCGAGTCGGCGTCCAGCAGGTCGATGCTGGCGTCGCGGAATTTGATCGCGGCGGGCTTCAGGTCAGAGGCCTGGTTGAGCAGGTTGGTCAGCCGCTGAATATCCGCACGGCTGAGCTGGCCGGCCGTATCGAGGACCTTCCAGCGGTCATCGGCCTCGACGGTGAAGCCGAACTTTTTGCCGGCCAAGTCCGCTGGCAGTGCTGCCTTGAAGCGCTCAACTGCGGCCTTCAGCACGCTTTGTGCCCCCTCAAACAGTTTTTCGAATCGAGGCAGTTCCGGCGATGCCGACCGGCCGACCCAGGTGTCGATAGCCTCCAGGGGTTGCGCCAGGGTCTGGGCAGCTTCACTTGGGTGATAGACAGCCGCCGGGGCGGCGTTTGCCAAGGCTGCCTCGGCGGTATCCGTTAGTGGCGCGGGTGCGATTGCCTGGCCGGAAGCCGTAAGGACGGGGTTGGCCGGTGGGACGTAGGCTGAGCTGACGGTGAGTGCCATTTAATCGGTCCATGATTGGCGGGTTCATCCGGGTTATCGGCGACGATGGATCAGGCTTTAAGTCAGTAGTCCCGATAAGCGCTAGAGCCTACTCGTCAATCCCTGGATAATGCCCCCCTCCCGCCTCGATACGGAAATCCCGCTCAATGAAGTTGCCCGCGTCCGCCGTCGTCCTCGCCTCAGCCTTGCTGCTTCCTTCCCTCACCCACGCCGACGACGCCGCATTGGTCGACACGCTCAAGGCCTTCACCCGCTGCGACGCCAGTTTCTTCAGCAGCCTGAACAGCCACCGCGACGCCTGGCAGGCCTATGCGCCGCTCAAGCAGGAAAAGGACTTCACCTGGATCGCGGTGAGGGATCGCACTGACCGCAAGGCCAACGCAGTGCCGGTGAGCGCGCCGGCCATCGCCGGGTTGAAGCTGCTGTCTTACAACGATGAAGTCGCCGACCTCGGCCCGCTGGGCCTTTACTATTACTGGGGCTTTATTGTCGATGGCGGTGTCGATGAGGTGGCCAAGCACTTCGCAGCACTGCTCGACCAGCCTGGGGCACTGCAAAAAGGCGATGGCGAATACACGCGCAGTGAACTCAAGGTTGGCAACACTTGGCAGGGGATCAAGCCCATGCCGGGCAAGGCGCCGGGCCTGCGTAACGTGGAGCGGGTGCTGATCGTGGAGCCGGAAGGCAAGCTCGGCACGCAATCGCGCGTGAGTTGCTCGGTGCAGGGTGGCGTCAACGCCGGGCTGCTGGCGCTGTTGCGGCCCGACATTGCGCCGGTTGACTACCCGCGCACGGTGGTCGAAACCACTCTCGGTGACGTTGCCGTACCGCCCAACGTGCTCCAGCGCCTTGATGCGCCGCTGTTGCAGCCCAGGTTCAAGACATTGACCTACACGTACCTGTCCAGGAATGGCGATGGCAAGGACGCGCCGGTAACGGTCACGTTGAGGGCAGAGGGCGGTTTGCTGGTGAAGAACGAAGCCTATGGCCGCGCCTTCAATGTGGACCGCCTGATGTTGGCGGACCTGATCCAGTTGAAATCCAAAATGAACGGTGTGGGCGCAGGCCAGGTCCTGCAGACCCGCGACGCTGAACTGAAGGTCCCCACCCACTGGACGCCCGGCCAGACCCTGAGTGCCCACCTGCAAATGGCCTATGTGCCCACCAAGCCCACTGACCCACCCACCGAAACGACGCTCACCTGCACAGTGGGCGAGCGCTTCCCGGCACGCCAGGTGTTTGCTTCGTTGACGGGGGATGCCATTCGGCTGGCTTGCGAACAGGACGACTATAAGTCCAATCGCGCCTTTATCGAGGACCTGGGCGTCGCGTTGACGCTGGAGTCGACATCGAGCCAGACGCACTATGTGAATGAGTTCACGGCCCTGGATGTGGTGCGCTGACGTGTGGTTTCCCAACTCAGCCTCTCAGGCGAGTATCAACCTTGGAACGATATGAATCGCTGGTCATCGGCCTGGGCGCCATGGGTGCCGCCACGGTGTACCCGCTGGCGAAAACCGGCGTAAAGGTCGCCGGTCGACGGGGTTAGCGGTTGAAAGCGAATTTTTTGTGGTGAGCGAGCCTTTAGAAGTTGCGGATTAACGCGCCGAACAGATCACCCTGCGGCATTTTGCTCAACGGGATGTCGGCATTCTCGAACCACTCGCGCCCGGCCTCGGGGTGTGGGCCGCTCAGTACCACCACGCCCTTCTGATAGGTATACCGCGCCGCCGCGACGTCGCCGTTGCGGTAGGTCGCGATGGTCTTGTAGGGCGCGGCCGGGTCGGCTTTGGGGAAGTACGGGCCGTCCTGGAAGAAGACGTGATCAGGCTTGCCCTCCCACGTGACCTGCACGGCCGCGTCGGCGATGCCGGGCACTTCAAAGCCGGGGCGGCCGGCTTCGGCGTCGAGGTCCTGGGGGATCAGGCCGAGGTTGCTGTCATCCGCCAGGTAGGCGCCCATGCACAGGCCCAGGTAGCGCCCGCCGTTGGCGACGTAGCCACGGATGGCCTCGATACGTGCATCCCCCAGGCTATCGAGGGCGCCGGGAATGTCCTGGCCGCCGCCGGGTTGCACGTAGAGGTCATAGCGCGCCAGGGTCTTGGGCGTGATGTCGATGGCCTCATCCGCGCCCACGTAATCGATCTGATAGCTGGGGTTGAGACGGTGCAAAGCCTTCGCCACGTTCTCGGAACAGTCATCGCAGCCTGCCGGGCCCCGGTAGATGGCGACGTGGGTAATGGGCGTCGCAGCCTCGGACTGCGACGGCAACAACAGCGCGAATGCAAACAACGTGGCGGCGACAGCGCGTAGGTTCATGGCCGGGGGCTCCTGTACGGACAACGCACAGCCTATAGCGATTGCGCCAATCAATCCGTTAACAGTTGTAAACACCATTCACATCAGGATAACTGGCGGTCGGGCCCTACTTAGAAAGCGTCCGCCATGTTTGAACTCGCCTCCCTCCTCACCTATGTCGCCGTTGTGATCGGTCTGTTCTAGATCCCCGGCCCGTCCGTGTTACTGGTGATCACCCGCACCGTAGAGGGCGGCCGCAGAGTCGGGGCTGACGCTACCAACCGTCACCCCACGCCAGGCGTTTTTCCAGGCGGTCGGTGCCGAGGTGCTCAACCCGAAAACCGCGATTTTCTTCCTGGCCTTCCTGCCGCAATTCGTGCACCCGGAATCCGCGTCGTCGCTGGTGCAATTCGCGGTGCTGGGCCTGATCTTTTCCGGGCTCAGTGCGGTGTACACCAGCTTGCTGGCGCTCGCCATCCGCCCCTTGAGTCGTGGGGTCAAAGGGCTTTCCCGGCTGCGCCGCTGGGAAGGCAAAATCATTGGCACGCTGTTTATGGGCCTGGGGCTGAAGGTGGCGTTGCAGCAGCGCTGAGACTACTTTTTCACCGCCATCAGCAGGTCAAACAGCAACTGCGCCACGGGCGACAGCGCTCGCCCTCGTCGGGATATGAGCCCCAGCGTGCGGCTGATCGCTGGGTCGCTCAGCGGCCGCGTAACCAGCGTCGCATGCCCGTTGGCCGGCATGGCCAACTTGGGCACCACGCCAACGCCCAATCCCGCTTCCACCAGGCTGACCAGCGCTGGCACATGCTTCACTTCGCAGAATGAGCGTGGCCGCACATCACGATGGGCCAGCGCCTGGTCGATCAAAAAGCGGTTGCCGCTGCCTTGCGCCAGGCTGATGTAGTCGACCCCGGCCAGGTCATCCCAGGTCAGGGAAGGGCGCTGGGTCAGCGGGTGACCGACCTGCAGCGCAACCACGAAGTCTTCCTCCAGCAACGGCTGGAAGACCACGTCGGCGTCCTGGGTGCCGATGTAGGTCAGGCCAAAGTCCGCCTCGCCCCTGGCTACGACCGTCAAGATCGCCGATGAAGACTCATCGATCACCCGCACCCGGATACCCGGGTATTTGGCGTGGTAGTGCCGAATAACGTCCGGCAGGAAATACGCCACGGCAGAGGGCACACAGGCAATCGTGACTTCACCGGATAGCCGGAAGGCCAGGTCGTGAAAGCCTATCAGCGCGCTCTCCAGCTCATTCAGCACGTTGCGCGCACGCGGCAGGAAACCTCGCCCGATCGTAGAGAGTTCCACACGCCGCGTGGTGCGTTCGAACAACTGCACACCCAGCGCCTGCTCCAGTTTGTCGACGCGCCGCGAGAGTGCGGATTGCGACAAGTGCAACGCTTGGGCAGCCGCGCTGAAACTTCCCAAGTCGGCCACCGCGAGAAAACCGCGAAGGTCCGCGAGATCAAAATTCATGCATTTACCTCATAGATCGCACTTTTATTTGCATTTCTCTTTTTAATCGCCCCCCTGCACGCTGTCAACTCAGTCGAATCAACGAGCCTTAACCATGAACAACAACAACGAATTGCCTGCCATTGCGTTTGAAGACCTGCGCCAACAAGGCCGCCTTGCCTTTCAGGGGTTGGGTCTCACACAACACGCCGCCGAACAGGTCTGCCAGGTATTGGTGTTGGCCGATCTGTTCGGTTTGACCACCCATGGCTTGAGCCGCCTTGAGTCCTATGGCGAGCGGCTAGAATGCGGCGGTATCAGTGCCTCGGCCGAGCCAGTGGTCGAAACCGTCGCACCGGCGATCGCACGGGTGGATGGGCGCAACGCCGTCGGCCCGCTGGTCGGCATGGCGGCGCTGGACGCCGGCCTGCAGATGGCCAAACAGTTCGGGATTGGCTTGGTCCTGGCGCGCGGCAGCAATCACTTCGGTCCGGTGTCGCCGTACGCCTACCTCGCGGCCGAGCAAGGTTTCGCCAGCATCATTGGCAGTAACGCCACCACGACCATTGCCCCCTCGGGCGGCAGCGATGCGCGCCTGGGCAATAGCCCGCTGGGTTTTGGCGTGCCGAACCCGGATGGCAATCACTTCATGCTCGACATGGCCATGAGCGTGGTTGCCCGCGCCAAGATCCGCAACGCACTCACCCGCCAGCAAAGCATTCCGGATAACTGGGCCACGGACGCCAACGGTAAACCCACCACCGATCCTCGCGCGGCCTTGGATGGCTTCCTGTTGCCCATCGGCGCTCACAAAGGTTACGGCCTGGCGCTGGTGGTGGACCTGTTGGCGGGCCTGCTCTCGGACGCGGCCTACCTGACCCACGTGAAGTCCTGGGTCGATGCGCCGGATGAGCCGCAGAACCTGGGGCACTTCTTCATTCTGATCGACACCTCCCGCCTGGGCTCCTCGGCCTGGCTCAAGGAACGCATGACCGACTTCGCCGCCATCCTGCACCAGAGCCCGGCCATCGACCCGGCCGCGCCGGTGATTGTCCCGGGTGAAATCGAGCTGAAGAAGATGCAGCGCTATCTGCGCGACGGCGTGCCGGTGGACCCCACCACCCAGCGCCTGCTTGACCTGTATGCCAGCCGGGTGGCCTGAGATGAGCCGATCCCCTCGCCTACTGGCGCCCACCGGCGTGCTCCGCGCCTCGATCAATGTGGGCAACCCCATCCTCGCGCGTCTGGATGACGTCGGCCAGGCGGCTGGCGTATCGGTGGACCTGGCCCACGCCTTCGCCGCCGAGCTCGGGCTGACACTGCAGCTGTGCGTGTTCAAGAGTGCCGGCGAATCGGTTGCGGCGGTTTGCGCAGGCCGTGCCGATTTCGGCTTCTTCGCCATTGACCCGGCGCGGGACGAGCAACTGGCCTTTACCAAGCCCTACGTGTTGATCGAAGGCTGCTACCTGGTCCGGGAGGACTCACCCCTGGACGACAATGCCCAAGTCGACATGCCGGGGATTGAACTGGTGGTGGGCAAAGGCAGCGCCTATGACTTGTACCTGACCCGCGAGCTCAAGCACGCCACGATTGTTCGCTCACCCACCTCGCCTACCGTCGTCGAGACTTTCCTGGCCAGTGGCGCCAATGTGGCGGCGGGCGTGAAGCAGCAGTTGGAGTTCGATGCCGCGCGGTTCCCCGGGCTGCGCTTGCTGCCGGGGCGCTTCATGCAGATCCGCCAGGCCATGGGCGTTCCCCGTGCGTATGGCAAGGAAGCCGCTGACGTGCTGTACCAATTCGTCGAGCGGGCCAAGGCTAGCGGCTTCGTCGCCGAAGCCCTCGAGCGCCACGGCATCGTGGGTGCCACCGTCGCCCACTGACAGCGCCTGCGACGTCCCCAATAAAAACAAGAGTACCTGACATGTTGGCATTTCTCGGCTTATTGATGGTCGTGGTGTTTACCTACCTGATCATGGCGAAGCGGCTTTCGCCGATTGTGGCGTTGGTCGTGGTGCCAGTGATCTTTTCGATCCTGGCAGGCTTCGCGCTCACCACTGACAAAATGATGCTCGATGGCATCAAGATGGTCGCGCCATCGGCTGCCTTGTTGCTGTTCGCGATTCTGTTTTTTGGCGTGCTGTTTGACGCCGGCTTGTTCGACCCCATGATCAAGCTGATCCTCAGGGTGGTAAACGGTGACCCGGTCAAGATCGCCATGGGCACCGCGATCCTGTCGCTGACCACCGCCCTGGATGGCGACGGCACCACCACCTACATGATCACCTGCGCGGCGATGCTGCCGCTGTACAAGCGGATCGGCATGAACCCGATGATCCTGGCGAGCCTGTGCGTGTTGTCGCTCAGCGTCATGGGCGGTATGACCCCCTGGGGTGGCCCGGCCACACGCGTGATCGCCGTACTCGGGCTGGATGCCGCCGAGTACTTCATCCCCTTGCTACCGACCATGGCAGTGGGTGCGCTCGGTGTGCTCTATACCGCATTCCTGCTGGGGCGGCGAGAGCGCAGGCGCCTGGGCGTGGTGAACCTGGCCAGTGGCGGCGATGATTGCTACATCGAATCGATCATCGGCCAGGGAGAACATAAAAAACCACGGATGGTGGTGCCCAACCTGATCCTCGTATTGATCGTGATGGTGTGCCTGGTCACCGGTCTGCTGAATTCGGTGATCAGTTTTCTGCTGGGCTTCATGGTGGCGCTGGTGATGAACTACCCGCGCCTGAACCTGCAGAAAGAACGGATGCTCGCCCATGCAGGGAATGCCATGGTCGTGGTGCTGTTGGTGTTTGCAGCCGGGGTATTTGCGGGGATCTTTTCCGGCACCAAGATGGTCGACGCGATTGCCCAATTGCTGGTCCATGCCATCCCGCCGTCCTGGGGGCACCTGTTCCCCCTGGTGGTGGCGATCACCAGCATGCCGCTGACGTTTTTGCTATCCAACGACGCTTATTACTTTGGCGTGGTGCCGATCCTGGCCAACGCCGCGGCGGCGTATGGCATCAGCCCGATGGACATCGCCCGCGCATCGGTGCTCGGCCAGCCCGTGCATCAGATCAGCCCGCTGGTGGCGTCGACCTTGTTGCTGGTCGGCATGATCGACCGGGACCTGGGGGACTTTCAGAAGAGCACGATCAAGTGGGCGGTTTTGCTCTCGCTGTTGATGATCGGGGTGTCGTTGCTGACCGGGGCGGTCACGCTGCTCACCTGAATGAAATCAGAGGCGGGCCACGTGGATGATCAACCGGGCCCGCCTCGCTTAGTTCACATCACTTGGCAAACGCATACTCCCCACCCTGCTCCACCGCCTTGCGATACGCAGGCCGCGCCTGGAAGTTTGCCACCCAGGCCGCCAGGTTCGGGTAGGCCTGCAGCTTGCCCTGGGCCTTGGCGATTTCGCCGATAAAGCTCATCTGGATATCCGCGCCACTCAGCTCATCGCCCACCAGGTACGGCGCCTGCCCCAGCACGTCGTTCAGGTAACCGAGGTAGTTGGCCACTTCCGATTCGATGCGCGGGTGCAACGGCGCACCGGCATCACCGAGGCGGCCGACGTAGAGGTTGAGCATCAACGGCAACATGGCCGAGCCTTCGGCGAAGTGCAGCCATTGCACGTACTTGTCATAGATGGCGCTGGCAGGGTCCGGTTGCAGGCGCCCGTGGCCGTGGCGGCGGATCAGGTAGTCGATGATGGCGGCGGATTCGATCAGCACTTGGCCGTCGTCTTCGATTACCGGGGATTTGCCCAGTGGGTGAATGGCCTTGAGCTCGGGCGGTGCGAGATTGGTCTTGGGGTCGCGCTGGTAGCGCTTGATTTCGTAGGGCAGGCCGAGTTCTTCGAGCAGCCACAGGATGCGTTGCGAGCGTGAGTTGTTGAGGTGGTGGACGATGATCATGCTGTACTCCGAAGGGCCTGGGGGGTGTCTTGGAAAGAGACTACGCCAGTGCCGGGGAGTGCCAACAATTAAATATCTGCCGCGTTGATCGACGCCCACGCCGCCTGTGCCAGCAACTGCGCATAGTCCTTCGGGCTTTTCTTGACCCGCCCGGACAGCCACGCCCGGGCGTAGCTTTCGGCCGAACCGATGATGAGCGACAGTAAAAGCTCGGCAGGGATATGGCTGAACGCCTCGCGACGGCCTTCGTCGCTCATCCACTCGGTCAATTGCCGGTTGCGCTGTTTGTTACGGGTGAGCAGTTCATCCTTGTGCGGGCCGTTGGCGACGGCGAAGCGGCTTTGGAACATGAAGCGCGCCCATTCAGGTTGCGCGTCAACCCATTCCACGTAACTGCGCACCAGCGCCTCCACGCCTGCCTGCGGCGTTTGCGCCTGCTGCAGGTAGCGATCTCGCAAGGCCGCCTGGTCCTCCAGCGCGGCAAAAAACAGCGCGGCGACAATGCCTTCCTTATTGCCGAAATGATGGTAGATGGCGCCCACGCTGGTCTCGCACCGCGCGCGGATGGTTTCGATATTGGTGGCTTCGATACCGACCTCGTTAAAGCTGGCCAGGGCCTCGCGCAGGATGCTGCGTTTGAGGTCGCTGCGCTTGCCCGCAAAGGTGCGCTCGATCAGATCAGGTGCGTGCATGGAGTGGCTCGCCAAATGTGCGGAGTTTAAAGGTACAGCAGTCGCTAGAGAAGGCATGGCTTGACACCCTTGGAATTAACAGAATATTGTTCTGTTACAGAATTTTATTCCGTAAGCCCATCAGGAGGATAATCCATGAGTCAGTTTCTCAGCATGTTCAACAGCGTAGGCCCTGCAGCGTTCAGCCAAATGGCCTGCCAGGTGGCGCCCTACTTCAGTACCATCAACCCTGAAATCACCGAACTGCGCCCAGGGCATGCCGTGGTGAACGTGCCGTTTCGCAAGGAAATCACCAACCACCTCGCCTCCGTGCATGCCATCGCCTTGTGCAACGCGGCCGAGCTGGCAGGTGGGACGATGACCGACGTGTCGATCCCGCCCGGTGCCAGATGGATTCCCAAAGGCATGACCGTGGAGTACCTGGCAAAGGCCAAGTCGAATATCCGCGCGGTGGCGGACGGCAGTGGCATTGATTGGTCAACCGCGGGGGACAAGCTCGTACCGGTGGATATCTTCGATGAAGGCGAAGTGAAGGTGTTCACGGCGAAGATCACCATGAACGTAAAAATCGCCTAGCCGTCATCGACAGGCTCGGCCATTGCCGAGCCACGCTTCACCCACTCCCCACCATCGACCACAACGATGCCCCCACGCCCGTGATGCTTTCTCCTGCGATCAACCCGGCGGCGGCAGTTATCGCGAAGCGTTCGGTCAGGCTCGGCCAGCGGCAGCTCACCAGCCAGGTGAGGATCGCGCCCAGGGCCATCATCAGCGACACCGAGGCCGGCAGTACAAAGGCCAGGCCCAAGGCCGCGGCACTCGGCAAGTAACGGGCGCGATGGGCGGGCAAGGTGCTGTCGAGGATGCCCAGCAGCACGCCGACCAGGCCGCCAATGGCGATTGCCCAGCGAATGCTGGTCGACAGCGAATCGAGCCCATGGGTCAGGGTTTGCGCCACGGCTTTCCAGGTGGCGACTGCCGGTGCCGGCCACTCTTCGGTGAGCAGCATGGATTGCGGGTCGGGGATCAGTGCCAGGTAGGCAAATACGCCAACGATGCTGCCGATGAAAATCCCCAGGATCTGCGCGATCACTTGCTTGTGGGGTGTGGCGCCAATGGCCTTGCCCACTTTGAAGTCATTCATCAGGTCGGTGCACTGCCCGGCCGAGCCGCCGGCGGTGTTGGCGCTCATCAGGTTGATCGGCACCTGCCCTGGCGCGACGATGCCAAAGCTCAATTGGGACAGCTGCCCGATGGCGCCGATGGGCGGAATGCCGGTGGCCCCCACCACGCGCGCGGCGACGGCGGCCAGGCAGATCGCCAATGGGATGGTGAGCAACGCCATCCACAGGTTGATGCCGAACAGCAATGCCTGCAGGCTCACCACCAGGATGATCGACAACGCAAATCCCGCGGCGGGGCCGGGCTTGGGCACCGTCCAGGTCGATTCGCCGTCGGAGTGCGTTGATCGGTACAACGCCCACAAACGAATCGCCAGCGAGGCCAAGGTGGAACACACCATCAAGCTCACGCCCGGCCACAGCAACCACTCCACCAACGCGGCGAACTGCGGGCCGCTGCTGCCCGCAGGCAAGGTCACCAGGTGTTGCGCCAACAACCAGGGGCCCAGGCCACCCCACGCGAGCAAGGCGCCGAGCAGCAGGGTCAGGCCCACACGAATGCCGATGATACCGCCGAAGCCCACCAGCAACAGCGAAGGGTCGGCGGTGAAGGTCAGGCGCTCCAACTGAGCGCTGGGCGACCAGCGCGGGAAGGCCCACATAAAAGTATCGACCCACTTGACCAGCCCGGAGAGCAACGCGGCGCTGAGCAGCACCTTCAAGCGCGTCGCGGCTTCGCGCCCATGGTTGTAGATGTGCAGCAAGGTTTCCAGGGTGGCCATGCCCTCGGGGAATTTCAGCGCCTTGTCATTCAGCAACGAGGGCCGTAGATACCAGGCGATCCAGATGCCCAGGAAACTCACCGAGAACACCCAGGCAATCATGGGGATAGCGTCCAACTGGTTGCCCGTCAGCAAGGTATAGGCCGGGATCGGCGCTACCAGTCCGCCGGAAATGATTGAAGCAGCGGCCGAGGCGACGGTCTGGTTGATGTTGCTTTCATGCAAGGTCCACGGCAGGTGGTCGGTGGAACGCTTGGCCACTCCTTGAAAGATGGCGTAGCCGATCAACAGCGCGATGATCGACATGTTGAACGACCAACCGATTTTCAACCCGGCGTAGACATTGGACGGCGTGAGCAGGATGCCGAGGACACTGCCAGTGATGACGGCGCGCAGGCTGAGTTCGCGGGTGACGGGGCCGTGCGGGAGGGTCGTTGGCGGGGCTGAAGTCATGCGGAGTCCTTTCGGCGACGAAACAGGGCGACCTAGTAAGTGAGCCCTGTAGAAGCCGAAGGTTCCTGTGGTGAGCGGGCTTGCCCCGCGCTGGGCTGCGAAGCTGCCCCATTAATAACACCGCGCATCGTCAGTTGAACCGAGTCGCCAGAATTTAGGGCTGCTGCGCAGCCCAGCGCGGGGCAAGCCCGCTCACCACACCAAGCCCGCTCACCACATCGAGCCCGCTCACCACTGGAAGCCTGGTCACCACAAAAACCTGCTCAGCCCAGGCGAAACCGCGCGGTGTTGTCGCTCAATGCCTGGCTGCCTTTGCTCAAGGTGTCGGCCGCCCGGTTCACTGCCCGCGCGCCGTCGAGCAAACGCCCGGCCGCCTGGTCCACTTGCTGGATATTGCCGCTCACTTCATCTGCCGTCGCCGCTTGTTCCTCTACGGCGGTGGCGATTTGCGCCAGGGTGTCGGTGACGTGTTGCACCGCACCGGCAATCTCGCCCAAACGTGTGCCCAGCCCGGTGACGGATTCAGCATCCGTCAGTGCCTGTTCACACGCGGCGCCCATCAACGTGACCGCCTGGCTGACCGTGGCGCGCAGGCTGTCGACCGTGCCGGCGATCTGCGCCGTAGACGCCTGGGTGCGTTGCGACAAGCTGCGCACTTCATCGGCCACCACGGCAAACCCCCGGCCCTGCTCACCGGCGCGGGCGGCTTCGATCGCGGCGTTGAGCGCCAGCAGGTTGGTCTGCTCGGCAATGCCACGGATGGTGTCGACCACCGACTGAATCTGCTGGCCCTGCTGGCTGACCTGCTCCAGCGCATCGGCGGTGTCGGTCAGGCGCAGGTTGAGTTGCTGGATGCTGGCCGTGGTGCGCTGGCTGTCACGGCTGCTGTCTTCGGCAATACGCCGGGTTTGCTGGGCACTGCCCGAGGCCTGTTCGCAGCTTTTGGCGACGCCCAGGGAGGTGGCCGCCAACTGGGTCGCGGCGGCGGCGATCTGGCTGATTTGCAGTTGCTGGTCTTCGACTTCGGTGAGGGTGCTGCCCGATTGCGAATTGAGGGTGAGCACCGCCGAGCCGAGTTGCTGCGTCTCGTGGTTGACCCCCAGCAGGCTGGTGCGCAGTTGCACCACCGCGACGTTGAGCGCGGTGCTGATGGCCGCGAGTTCGTCACGCCCTTCCACCGCCACCTCGACGCACAGGTTGCCGTCGCGCAGGGACTCGGCCAGCGTGGTGATGCCACTGGCACTGCGGCGAATCGAGGCTTGCAGGCATATGAACAGGTAAAGCGCGGCCAAGGCCAGCAGGCTGAACGTCGCGGCGACGGGAATGAATTTCTGCAGCGAACGATCACGGTAGTAAGCCAGGCGCGCGTCCAGCGAATGGAGCGACTGGTTACGCAGCGCGCCGAGGCTGTCGAGCATCGCGTCGACACTGCGTTCGAAGCCTGCGGTGTCGAGCTTGATGGTGCCGCCGAAAACGCCGTCATCGAGCACCTTGAGTTCGTTGTCCAGCCGTTGCAGGCTGTCGTCGTACTGCGCGGTCCAGGGTTCAAGACCGGCGTATTGCTTGGCCTTGAGCGAGGCTGCCGCCTTGACCAACTGGTCCCGCGCGTCGCCGATCCGACCGCGCAGGTCCCGCATCTGCAAGCGGCTTTGCAACGTGAACTGCCCCGACGCGATAGACGACTGGCCGACACTGGCCATGCGCCCGATACGCTCGATCAGGTCAGGGGTGTGTTGGGTCGAAATCTGCATCAGCAGGTAGGTTTCCAGCCACGGGTCGAGGATCAGGCCAGCATCCAGGGTGATCTGCTCGCGCAGGGTTTGCATGGCGGTGAGCGCCGAGGTGAAACGGTCATAACCGTCCGGCCACCAGCCCACCGTGCGCAGGGATTGAGAGTCCATGCCCTTGACCGTGGCCTGCAAGGCTTCAAAGCGGGTCAGGATGTCGGCGCTGGCGTGCTGGGCGTTGAGCGCGTCGCCCAAGGCTTGCAGGCTTTGCTGGATCAGCGGGAAATTGGCATCGACCTTGTCCATCGCCGCCTTCGCCGCCGGCGTCGGGGCGTGCAGGATATCCGCCGCTTTCCAGCGTGCGGCCAGATTACGCTGGGCCGTCAACTGGCCATCCAGCGCGTCCAGGGCCAACAATTGCCGGACGCCGGACTGCTCGCTGGAAATCACGGTTAATTTGTCACGATAGTCCGAGCCGATCATCCACAGGCTACCCGCCAGGGGCAGCATGAACAGGAAAAACAGAATCTGGAATTTACGCGCAAAGCCGAATCGCCCCAACAGGCGGATACCCGGTGATAAAAGGCTGTGCATGTCCAACCACTCCCCAAAAACGACCCACGCGGTGCACCGCGGGGTGAAGCCTTGAAATGACTAACGGCAAAATGCCATGTCATTGATTGGGAAGGCTCTAGCAAGATATGGGCCGCTGGATGAAGCCAGAGAATAGACGGGTTCGCACCCAACAATTAACGTAAATCGCCCAAAAATGGGGCAAAAACACTCATCGCAGCGCCCCCCCCTGTAACTAATGGCGCACATCTCAAAAACCACGCACATCCAGTGTGGGAGCTGGCTTGCCTGCAAAAGCGGTGCAGCAGACACTTAAGTGCAACTGGCCCACCGCCATCGCAGGCCAGCCAGCGCCCACATCTCGATGCTCACTCCGGCTGTTTCACGCCCATGTACCGGTCGAAATGATTGATGTGATCATCCAGATTATCCTCAAGCATCATCCGGTACTGGTCACAGAAGTACTTCAACAGCGCCTCCCGCGCCTCGGCCATTTCCGCGCCGGACTTGAAGTTGCGCGCGCTGGCCCAGGCATTGAAGCGCGTGGTGCCGAACATCATCGAGGCGCTGACCTGGCCGAGGTTTTCGTGAGCCTGAAGTTGCTCGTTCGACAATTCGATGTGCGCGTCGGCGCGGTCGTAGAAGGTGGAGTCAGTAGCATCTGCCATTGCGTGTTACCTGGGTGATCAGTCGTAAGTCGGCCATTGGAGCATGCACGACTGACCGCTGTCAGCAATCACCCTGTCACTCCGGGATACGCCGCAACACATCGTCATAAGGGGTCAAGTCCAGAAAGGCGGTCACCTCGAAGGCTTTGCCATCGCGCATATGAAAGATCCAGACATAACTGTTGCGGTAGGCCTGACCGTCACGCGCAACACCTGCGCCCTCCCACTGAATAATCACGTGATCACCGTCAGCCCAGACCTGCTGGCTCACAGGCCTGACCGGGCGGGATAGGCGCGACACGAACGGCTTTACTGCGCCGTCGACAAACGCATCGACGCCTCGATAAACCCCCGCACTAGGGCCTGAACCCTTGATCGTCCAGATGACATTCGGCGTCAGCATGTCGCTGAAAAAAGTGGTGCCACCGCCGCGCCAACGCTCGAAGGCTTCAGTCACGCGCTGCTTGTTGCGGTCCTCGACTTGCGTATTGGCATGAGCCGAACACGACCCCATGCCGAGCAGGATGACCAAGACCACGTGTTGAAAGATTGATCGTTTCATTTCAGGTACGCCTTCTGGGGCTGAAGCCGAGCACCGCCGAAAATCAATTGCTGCACCATCGGCCGGGCAACGAAACGCTCCGGAAAGATCGGCTCGGGCGCACTGACCCGATCGAGTCTGGCGATATGTTCAGCGTCCAGCTCAATGCTCAGCGCCCCCAGGTTATCCTGGGCCTGGGCCAAGGTTCTGGCGCCCATCACAGGTGCAACAACGGCCGGGTTGCACAGCGTCCAGGCGAGCGCGACCTGGGACGGTGTGGCGCCGGTTTCGGCCGCGATGGCGGTGACCGCACTGGCAATCTCCAGTGAGCGAGCATTCATATGCCCCGATGAACTGATCACGCCCTTGCGCGTTGCCGACACGTTCGCCTCACTGGCCTGGCTCAAATCGTCGCGGCTGTATTTGCCGGTCAGGATTCCGCCGCCGAGCGGTGACCAGGGCAACACGCCAAGGCCCATTTCGGCGGCCATCGGGATCAGTTCATGTTCGACGCTACGTTCGACCAGGCTGTATTCGATTTGCAGTGCCACCAACGGCGACCAGCCGCGCAGCTCGGCAAGGGTTTGTAGCTGGGCCACTTTCCACGCCGGGGTATTGCAGATGCCCAAGTACAGCACTTTGCCGCTGCGCACCAAGTCATCCAACCCGCGCATGACCTCTTCGACGCCCGTGGTGAAATCCCAGGCATGCAGGTACAGCAACTCAATGCGGTCGGTGTCGAGCTGGCGCAAACTGGTCTCCACCGAGCGCATCAGGTTCATGCGATGGTTACCGCCGGAATTGGGGTCGCCCGGCTCGCGGGCCATGGTGTATTTGGTCGAGACGACCAGGCGATCACGCTTGGCCTTGAGGAATTGGCCAAGGATGCGCTCCGAAGCCCCGTTGGTGTAGTTGACGGCGGTGTCGATCAGGTTGCCGCCTTGGTCGACGTAGGTATCAAAGATCTGGCGTGCTTCGCTTTCATCCGCGCCCCACCCCCAATCGGCGCCGAACGTCATGGTGCCGAGGGCGAGCGGCGAAACACGCATACCGGATCGTCCGAGCAGGCGGTAGTGGTCGAGTGCGTTGAGAGTGGGCATGATGAACTCCTGTCAGCGATGGCGTTAAGCCGGTGAAGACAAGTCTGCCCCCCACCGGCTCGCCGCCTGTAACAGGATCGTCCCGTGTTCTTGCACGATTGTCCGGGGCGCTATGCTCATCCGCCTGTCTCCGGAGCCCTCATGGATGCGTTGCAACAGTTAATCGAGCTGATCAGCCGTCACGCACCGAGCGACGGCACCCACGCCACACCGATTGACGGCGTAAGCCTGGTACGTTCGGGCACGCCCACGTTGCCTATGCCGGTTGTCTACGTGCCGACGCTGTGCCTGATTGTTCAGGGCCGCAAACAGGTGGTCGCGGGCGCAACCTCCTACGTGTATGACGCGGCCACTTACCTGGTGGCCTCTGTGGATATTCCCGTAATGGGTTCGGTGATCGAGGCCAGCGAGGCCGCGCCTTATCTGTGCCTGGTACTCGACCTCGACATGGCGGCGTTGACGGATCTGGCGCTGCGGCACCCGGCGCCGGAGCATGAACCCGCGCTGCCCACCGCAGGCATCGAGCTCAACGCCACCACGCCTGAACTGCTGGACGCGGCTGTGCGCCTGGCCAAACTGCTGGATGCACCCAGAGACATTCAAGAACTTGCACCGCTGACGATTCGCGAGGTGCTTTATCGATTGCTCACCGGCAGCGGCCATGGCGCGGTGCGGCAGGTGGCCAAGGCCGACAGCCGGCTCAACCAGATCGCCAAAGCCATCGCGTGGCTACGGCAGCATTACGACGAACCCTGCCGGATCGATGCCATCGCAGATATCGCGGGCATGAGCCGCTCCACCTTCCACGCTCACTTCAAGGCGGTCACCTCCATGAGCCCGCTGGAATTTCGCAGCCAATTGCGCTTGCAGGAAGCCCGACGATTAATGGTCGCCGAGGCGGTGGACGCCGCCGGTGCTGGTTTTCGCGTGGGCTATGAAAGCCCTTCGCAGTTCAGCCGTGACTATGTACGCATGTTTGGTTTGCCGCCGGCCAAGGATGCCGGTCGATTGCGCCGTGACGCGCCTACGGTTGAGGTTCAGCCAACAACTGAGTAATCCACCCGAGCTGCCGAGCAATGTCCTGCACCTTCTCCTCCGGCACTGTCTGTCGTGCATGCTCCAGGCTGGCCAGGGTCTTTCGCTTTTGGTGCAACATACGTTGCCATTTGGCAATGAACACCGGGCTGTGTGCCTGCAGTTGCAGCGGCCCGAAGTACAGCTGCTCAGCGGTGTAAGCCACTGGCCCGGCGCGCTCTGCGACGATGATCTCGTAGTAAAAGCGGTTTTCGCACAGCAGCTCTTCTCGAAGGATCGAGTAACCGTTGTCCATCAGCCATTGGCGCAACGGTTGCTCACCGCCGTTGGGTTGCAGGATCAATCGCTCTTGGCCGCTCAGGTGCCGCTTACCGCTTTCGAGAATGTCGCGAATCGTCTCGCCGCCCATGCCGCACACACTGATCGCGGTGATGCCGTCATCGGGCTTCATGGCCGCCAAACCATCGGCCAGACGTACGGTGATCTGCCGCTCCAGGCCGTTGTCGCTCACGGTACGTTGCGCCGCATGGAAGGGCGTGGTCGCGACCTCCCCCGCCACTGCCATCGTGATCAGGCCACGGCGCATCAATGCCACCGGCAAATAACCGTGATCGGAGCCAATATCGGCCAGGCGCGCGCCCTCCGGTACATTGGCGGCGACGCGCTCCAGACGCAGGGATAAAGTGTGTTCGTTCAACGCCCCTGCTCCCCCGAAAAACGGTCTCGGCTGTTAGTCAGATGCAACACCATGGCCGCGCGGGCAGCGTCCGGGTCCTGGCGTTTGATCGCGTTGAAGATCGCTTCATGTTCCAGGTTGGCCAACTGGCCGAGCTTTGCAAAGTCGGCGCCGCCACGTTCGTCGCCCTTCACCTGGGTGCGCGGGATCATCGCATTGCCCAGGTGCAGCATGATTTCAGTGAAAAAGGTATTGCCGGTGGCCTCGGCGATCAGTTGGTGAAAGCGTTTGTCTTCCTCCACGCAACTGTCGTTGTTGGCCAGGGAGGCCTGGTAATCGTCCAGCGCCTGGCGCATGTGCGCCAGCTGTTCGTTGGTTCGGCGCAAGGCCGCCAGTGCGACGGCTTGGACCTCCAGGCCCAGGCGCAGCTCGAGCATGTTGCGCACGCTGGCTACCGTATCCACATGCAGGCGCAGGCCCTTCTGGGCGTGCTGTTCCAGCACAAAGGTGCCGATGCCGTGACGTGTCTCCACCAGACCGGACGCCTGCAACTTGGAAATCGCTTCGCGCACCACGGTTCGGCTCACGCCATGCTCAGCCACGATGGTGGATTCCGAGGGCAGCTTTTCGCCGGGTTTCAACTGGCCGAGCAGGATGCGCTGGGTCAGCGCATCGACCACGCCCTGGGCCAGGTTGGTGGAGCGTTTACGCAGGGGGATTCCACTTTCAATGGGCATTGCAACAGATCCACGGGGTTGAGCTGTGCGGAGCTTAACACCCAGTCCGGCGTCAAACCTGGGTTGATTGAAAAAACCCTTAACTTGTATGACAACCAAACTTAACGCTCATTGTCACAAGTACGCCCCTCACGGCATCCACCGGGAAGAATCTCGTTAAAAAATCAGCACAACACCTAGCAAACGCTGCACAAATAACCAAAACCTCTGTCCGACACACCGCATTATAAGAAGAAAAACACTCGCCCCTGGATTGCGGTCTCAAGAAACCTACTTGTATGATGTCTATCAACAAGACACGCAAACCCGCATAAAAATAATCAGGGGGAGTTTTGAATTGTGACCAATTCAATCCATGTATCTGCCGTACCCGAAAGTGATCCCGTACGCGCGCGCGCCGTTAGCAAAGTGAAGCGCCATGTGCTGCCACTGTTCGTGATCATGTTCATCCTCAACTACATCGACCGGGTCAATATCGGCTTCGTGCGCACGCACATGGAGCATGACCTCGGCATTGGCGCCGCCGCCTATGGCTTCGGCGCCGGACTGTTCTTCATCGGCTATGCCCTCTTCGAAGTGCCCTCCAACATGCTGCTGCAAAAGGTCGGTGCGCGTATCTGGCTGACCCGCATCATGTTCACCTGGGGCATCGTCGCCACGCTGATGGCGTTCATCCAGAACGAAACCCACTTTTACATCCTGCGCTTCCTGCTGGGTGTGGCCGAGGCCGGCTTCTTTCCTGGGGTGATCTACTACTTCACGCGCTGGCTGCCTGGCGTGGAACGCGGTAAAGCCATCGCCATCTTTTTGAGCGGCTCGGCGGTTGCGTCGCTGATTTCCGGCCCGCTGTCAGGCGTGCTGTTGCAGATAGAGGGCTTTGGCTTCCACGGCTGGCAATGGATGTTCGCCATTGAAGGCTTGGCTTCGGTGGTGATTGGCTTCTTTGTGTGGTTCTGGCTGGACTCCAAACCCCACGACGCCAAATGGATGACCCGCGAAGAACAGGATGCGCTGGTCAATGCCATCGACCAGGAACAGCGCGACCGTGAAGCCCTCACCAGCGTCAAGCCGACCCTCGGCAAACTGCTCAAGGACCGCCAGATCCTGCTGTTCTGCGCGTTGTATTTCTGCATCCAGCTGACGATCTACGCGGCGACGTTCTGGCTGCCGAGCATCATCAAGAAGATGGGCGACCTGAGTGATGTACAGGTTGGTTTCTTCAACTCCATCCCCTGGTTGATCTCGATCATCGCCATGTACGCCTTCGCCTCGCTGTCGGGCAAGTTCAAGTTCCAGCAGGCCTGGGTCGCGGCGGCGCTGTTGATTGCGGCAGCGGGCATGTTCATGTCCACCACCGGCGGGCCGATCTTCGCCTTTGTGGCGATCTGCTTCGCGGCCATCGGTTTCAAGTCGGCGTCGTCGCTGTTCTGGCCGATTCCCCAGGGCTACCTGGATGTGCGTATCGCCGCCGCCGTGATCGCGTTGATCAACTCTATCGGCAACCTGGGCGGCTTCGTTGCGCCCACCACTTTCGGCTTCCTGGAACAGACCACCGGTTCGATCCAGGGCGGGCTCTATGGCCTGGCCGGCACGTCGGTGCTCGCCGCGATCCTGGTGTTTTTCGCCAAGACCGCGCCCTCTGCCGCGCTGACTTCACCGAGCGCCGTGCCTACCCGCGTCGCCCTCAGCAAACCTCTTTAAGACTATTCAGGAACTTGCCATGACTACGCCCGTCGTTACTCACTTCCAGGTTATCCCCGTCGCCGGCCACGACAGCATGCTGCTCAACCTCAGTGGCGCCCACGGCCCGTACTTCACACGCAATATCGTCATCCTCAAGGACAGCTCCGGCAACACCGGCGTGGGTGAAGTACCCGGCGGCGAACGCATCCGCGAAACCCTGGAAGACGCCCGCAGCCTGGTGGTCGGCCAACCCATCGGCCAGTACCAGCGCATCCTCAACCAGATGCGCAGCACTTTTGCTTCCCGCGACGCGGCGGGTCGTGGTTTGCAGACCTTTGACCTGCGCATCACCATCCATGCCGTCACCGCCATGGAAGCCGCGCTGCTTGACCTGCTGGGTCAATTTCTCGAAGTCCCGGTGGCCGCCTTGCTCGGTGAAGGCCAGCAACGCGACGCGGTAAAAATGCTCGGCTATCTGTTTTATGTCGGCGACCGCGGTGCCACCGACCTGGCCTACCGCAACGAAGCCGACAGCGACGATGAGTGGTTCCGCCTGCGCCACGAAACCGCGCTGACGGCCGACGCCGTGGTGCGCCTGGCCGAAGCCGCCAAAGCCAAATATGGTTTCAATGACTTCAAGCTCAAAGGCGGCGTGCTGAGCGGCGACGAAGAAATCGAAGCCGTCACCGCCCTGGCCGAACGCTTCCCGGATGCGCGTATCACCCTCGACCCGAACGGCGCCTGGTCATTGAAAGAAGCCATCCGCCTGTGCCGCGACCAGCACCACGTACTGGCCTACGCCGAAGACCCCTGCGGTGCCGAAAACGGCTACTCGGGCCGCGAAGTCATGGCTGAATTCCGCCGTGCCACCGGCCTGAAAACCGCCACCAACATGATCGCCACCGACTGGCGCGAAATGGGCCACGCGATCCAGCTGCAATCGGTGGACATCCCCCTCGCCGACCCACACTTCTGGACGATGCAGGGCTCGGTACGCGTGGCGCAGATGTGCCATGAATGGGGCCTGACCTGGGGCTCGCACTCCAACAACCACTTCGACATTTCCCTGGCGATGTTCACCCAGGTCGCCGCCGCAGCACCGGGCGACATCACCGCCATCGACACCCACTGGATCTGGCAGGACGGCCAGCACCTGACCAAGGCGCCGCTGAAAATCGAAGGGGGTTATGTAAAAGTGCCGAGCAAGCCTGGCCTGGGGGTGGAGATCGACATGGACGCCGTGGCCAAGGCCCATGAGGTGTACAAAGGCATGGGCCTCGGCGCGCGGGATGACAGCGTGGCGATGCAGTTTTTGATTCCGGGGTGGCGCTTCAACAACAAGCAGCCGTGCCTGGTGCGCTGATTCAGATTTTTGTAGGGGCGGGCTTGCTCGCTCCTGCAATCGGCCGCACAGTCAGCTCAACCCCTAGCGCCAGCATCAGCTTCTGGATCGTTTCATAGCGCGTCTTCGAGCCACCCTTCAGGGTTTTGTAAAGACTCTCCCGATTCACCCCAGCCGCTTCCGCCACTTTGTTCACGCCTTGGGCCTTGGCAACCTCGGCAAGCGCCTTCATCAGTACCTGCGGGTCTTGAGACGTCATGCTCTGCGCCAGATACGCACTGATGGTTTCCGGGCTGTCGAGGAAGCGCGACGCTTCATAGCCGCGGGTGCCGGACGTATCCAGATCGAGGATCGGCATATCCTCGGGTTTGAATTTCGATTCGCTCATTTCATCTACCTCTCAGGGCATCAAGAATCTCTTTTGCCCGCTTGATTCCTCTTTTCTGGTCGGTTTTATCGCTCCCCCACAGCATCAGGTAAGCAGTGATTCCCGTACGCACGAAATACATCCTGTAGCCGGGCCCGACAAACACAAGCATCTCACTCAGGCCGTCACCTACGAATTCACAATCCCCAAAATTGTTTTCCTCTGCCCGATCCAAGCGAGTAAGAATCGCCGTTTTTCCCCAAATATCCCGCATACCGTCGAGCCATGTATCAAACTCCGGCGTCCTGCCGATTGAATTAGTCACAGTATCACTTGTAGCCTACTGGCTACTCCTTGTCGATGCCAGTGGAATTTTGTTTCCGGTGAGCGCCGGAGTAAAAAATCCTAGTTCAGCACCTATACAAACAGCCGGTGGATACTGTGAGCGCTTATTTCCCCCGCGTTTAAAGCACCCGATCAAACAACGGCGCCACGTCATACCGCTGCTTCAGCATCTGTGCATCCACCAAAAAATCCGCCGTGGCCTGGGCCTCGCTGATGATCGTCGGTGAGATCGGCAGCACCTTGATCGCGTCGCGCTTGAACCACACTTTGGCGATTTCCGGCGCCGACTGGTTGGCCTTCGACCAGGCTTCGGCGTACTCATCCACGTGGGTGTTGCTCCACACCCGGGCGCGGGTCAAGCGGGCAATGAAGTCCTTGATGATCGCGCTTTTCTGCGCCAGCGCCGGCTCGTAGGCGACGATGTAGGTGGGCGCGCTCATCAGGCCCTTGGCGTTGCGGATCAGGGTGCTGCCTTCTTTTTCCTGCAACGACACGTAGGGTTCCCAGGTGCCGAAGGCGTCGATGTCGCCCTGGGTCAGCGCCAGGCTGGCCTCGGCCGGCAGCAGGTATTTGAAGTGGACGCTGCTGCGCGGCACCCCGGCTTCATCCAGCGCTTTATACGCCAGTTGCTGGCTCCATGAGCCGTTCCAGATGGCGACGGTCTTGCCCTTGAGGTCGGCCACCGACTGAATGCCCTTGCGCGCCACGATGCCCACGCCATCGAGGCTGGTCTGGGTGCTGGCGACGACTTTGACCGGCGCGCCATTGGCGGCCAGGCTGATCACCGGGGTGTCGCCGACGATGCCTACGTCCAGCGCGCCGCTGGCCACGGCCGAGGCCACCGGCGAGCCGGTGTTGAAGCGCTTGAAGTCGATTTTATAGGGCAAGTCTTTCAGCTCGCCCGACAGCTCCAGCACGATGCGGTTGGAGAAGAACTGGTCACCCACGGTAAGGGTCAGCGGTTCGGCGGCGCCGGCCGATGGGCCATACAGCGCAAGAGAGGCCAGGCCCAGCAAAGACAGCAGTGTTCGACGGTTGATCATGGAAAATCCCACAGGGTTGGAGGGTTGGTTCAACCATCCGTGGGCGTGCAGTCTGGTCGTTTGTCGTAGAAGCTAACGCAATAAAAGCGCGGGGTTTAATACTGTTGGGCACTATCGATAGAACCGTCGTACAGGTCGCTAGCTGCTTTTCGTATTAAAAACTTCGCCGCGCCTGAGTTAGGGTGAGCTCACCAGACCACTGGACCCCAGCACCTGAACCATTTTCTGCAAGGTCCATTGCATGTCGATTCCCGCTTTGAACATCTGGGGCGTACCGCCCACTGCCCGTTACGAACAACTGGCCGCACCGTTTCGCCCGCTCTTTGCGCAGATTCTCGCGCAAGCGGCGGTGGCGGATCAGACACGTGGCAGCCTCGCCACCGTGATCCAGCAACTGAACGCCTTGGGCCTACCGCGCTGGCGCCTGCCAGCCAGTTATGGCGGCCAGGATGCAACGTTGGTCGAGTTGCTGGCGCTGCTCACAGAGCTGTCCGCCGCCGACTCCAACATCACCCAAGCCCTGCGCGGGCACTTCGGTTTTTGCGAAGACGTGCTCAGCGCCAAGGACTTGGATTGGCGCGCCAAGTGGCTGGACCGGCTCGGCCAGGGTGCCCTGCTCTCTCCCGGCAGCACTGAAGTCGGCACCGGGGCTCGTGGCGATTTCGACACCCGCCTGCACCGTGACAAAGCCGGCGCCTTGCGCATCAGCGGCAAAAAGTTCTACACCACCGGCGCGCTCTACAGCGACTTGATCAACACCATCGCGACGGGCGAAGACGGCACGATCTACAGCGTAGTCGTCGACCTCAAGGCTCCCGGTGTGCAGATCGTCGACGACTGGAATGGCTTCGGCCAACGCCTCACCGCCAGCGGCACCTGCCTCTTCGACAATGCGCCCGTGGTGGATGACGATGTACGCCCCACCCAACAGCGCTTTGGCCACGGCCAGTCGTTCTTCCAGCTCTACCACCTCAGCACCCTCGCCGGCATCGCCCGCCGCGCCGCCCTCAGCGGTGCCGAGGAACTCAGCCAACGCGCGCGCACCTTCACCACCGGCAATGCCGACACCGCCGGCCAGGACGTACAACTGCTGCAAGTGATCGGTGAAGTCGCCAGCCAGGCCTACGCCGCGCAAGCCATCGCCCAGCAAGCGGCGCAACGACTGGAGCACACCGCGCGGTATGTGATCGCCCATGACCAGCCGTTGCACGATGACGATCCGCAGGTTGCGCTGGCTGAATTGGAAGTGTGCCTGGCAGTGAACCCGGTGGTGGATGCGACACTGGCGGCCACCACGGCGCTGTTCGATGCACTGGGCGCCAGTGCCACGGCCAGCAACAAGGCGCTGGACCGGCTGTGGCGAAACGCGCGAACCCTGGCGAACCACAACCCGCGCGTGTACAAATCGCGGATTGCGGGAAATTACCTGGTGAATGGGATTTTGCCGCCTGCGCAATGGCGAGTAGGCGTCGCAAAAATATAAAGGCGATCACCACAGATGCTACTGGCTCACAAACCCCAGCACCCGCGCTAGCATCCGATCACAGGCCTGCAACTGCGCCACGCTGATGAACTCGTCCGGCTTGTGCCCCTGCTCCATGCTGCCAGGCCCGCACACCACCGTGGGAATGCCGGCCTGGTCGAACAGGCCGCCTTCCGTGCCAAAGGCAACGGTGCCGAAATCCTGCGAGCCGCAAAACTGTGCAACCCACTCGGCGGCCTGGCTTTCCAGCGAAGTGGCCAGGCCCGGGTAACTCGACAGCTCGCTGATGCTGATCGCCGATTGCGCACTCACCGCCCGCATCGCCGGCAGCAGGGTCTGCTCGGCGTATACCTGTAATTGCCGGGCAACCTGCCAGGGATCCTGAGTCGGCAAGGAGCGCACTTCGAAGTCGAAACTGCAGTCCTGCGGGACGATATTCAGGGCCTTGCCGCCGTTGATCAGGCCGGTCTGCACCGTGGAAAATGCCGGATCGAAACGCTGATCCAGATGCTGCGGCGCCTTGAGCGCTTCGCCGAGCCGCACCAGTTCGCCGATCAACCGCGCGGCGTATTCAATGGCATTCACGCCCGTAGGCGCATAGGCCGAATGGCACGCCGCCCCATGCACCTGGCACCGCATCGCCAGCTTGCCCTTGTGGCCGAGCACCGGCTTGAGTTCGGTGGGTTCGCCGATCACGCACAGCAGCGGCTTGACCGGCTGCCCGTGAAATCGCTCGATCAACGAGCGCACACCCAGGCAGCCGACTTCCTCATCGTAGGACAGCGCGATATGCACCGGCATGCGCAACGTTGCCTGCACCAAAGCCGGCACGCAGGCCAGCACACAGGCGATATAACCCTTCATGTCCGCCGTGCCACGGCCGTACAACTGGCCGTCTTTCTCGGTGAGTTCAAACGGCGCCACACTCCAGCGTTGGCCGTCCACCGGCACCACGTCGGTATGCCCGGACAACACAATGCCGGGCACTTCTGCCGGGCCGATAGTCGCCAGCAGGTTGGCCTTACTCTTGTGCTCGTTGTACACCAGCTCACAGGCCACGCCGTGGTCCTGCAGGTACGTGCGCACAAAGTCGATCAGGGCCAGGTTGGATTCTCGGCTGGTGGTGTCGAAGCGCACCAGTTGCGCCAACAGGTCGCGGCTGCTGTTCATCGGTCATCTCCCGGCACGGCATAGCCGGGTGCGATCTGCGGGTTGATGGCGCGGTCGATGTAGGCCTGCAATTGCCCACGATAGGCCTGCCAGAGGTGGTCGAGGGCACTGATCGGGTCCGCATCGGCCCAGTCCACGCGCAGGTTTACGACCGGCCACAACAGATCATCGACGATAACCAGCGCCGCCGAATGCACCGGCCCGGCTTCGCCACCGCTTGCCACACCGGCGTGCATCGCCGCCAGCAGGCGGTCGGCCAGATGTCCGGAGGCCTGTTCGAAAACCGCCACCATGGCGTCGATCACAGCAGGTTGGGCGAGCATATTCCCCGCCGCCACACACTGCTCGCCACTCACCGCATGGTGAATGCCCAGAGTCTGCGCGCCGCTGAAATGCGCCGTGCGGCCTGCGTTATCAATCACCGTCACCTGGCGGTATTCACTGTGATCCTGCCCAGCCAAGGCGGCAAGCGCCTCACTCGGCGCCATCCCTTGCTCCAGCAAGTCGAGCACCTGCGGCCCCAGGCTGGGCAAGGTGATGTTCTGCGACGCCACCGCGCCCACGCCGGGCCGCAGCCACGGGCAACGCGCGCCCACCGCAATGCTTGATGAGCTGATGGCGATACCCAACTGGCCCGTCTCGGCGCAGCGGGCGACAACGGAAAAAGTCATGGGGTTTCCTCAGTCGAGCACGGAAGGGTCAGCGTCGATCATCAACTGCTTCATTTCTTCAAAGTGCTGGCGCGAGAAGTCCGCGATACCTTCCCAGCCCCGTGCAGTCTTCTCCGCCACTTCATCGGACAACACCCGCAACGGCTGCCCGGTGGACCAGGCGGTCACGAGGATCTGGCAGGCGCGTTCCAGGGTCCAGATATCGTCAAACGCCTCACCGATAGACCCCGCCGTCACCATCACGCCGTGGTTGCCCATCAGCAGGCGGCTCTTGCCGTCGAGCAGACCGGCCAGGCGCGCGCCTTCGGCCTCGGTGTCGGCCATGCCGCCGTACAGTTCGTCCACGGCCACGCGGTTGAAATAGCGCGCGGTGTTCTGGTCGATCGGCGGGATGTGCGGCGTGGCCAGGCACGCCACCGCCGTGGTGTAGACCGGGTGCAAGTGCAGCACCGCACGGGTGTGCGGCAGCAGCCGGTGGATCTGCCCGTGGATCGACCAGGCGGTGGCGTCCACGTTGGGGTTTTCGGCGCAAGAGGTGTCGTCCGCGTTCAGCAGCAACAGGTCACTGGCGCGGATACGGGAGAAGTGCTTCCACTTCGGGTTGAGCAAAAACTGTTTGCCATCGGCCGATACGGCGGCGCTGAAGTGGTTGGCTACCGCTTCGTGCATGCCCAAGTGCGCGATAATGCGAAAGGTCGCTGCCAGGTCGATGCGCGTCTTTTCTTCGTGGGATAACGCCATGAATCGGTCTCCGCAGGGCGCGGCCGCACGCGAATGCGGCACGCGCTTGTAGGTTTACTTCGGCATCAGTGCGGCGATGTCCGCATCGGTAGGCGCTTCGAAGTTGTACTTCTTGAGCAAGGCGGCGTACTCAGGCGTGGCGCGGTATTTTTCCAGGCCGTCGAGCAAGGCCTTCTTCACCGTGTCATTGCCCTTCTTCACGCCGAAGCCATTGAGAACCGGGTAGATCAGGGTGTCGGACGAGATCACCACGCGGTTGCCGAGCTTGTCGATCACGCCACGGGCGACGGCGGCGTCGGTGATCTGCGCTTCAACGGCGTGGGCCAGCAGGGCCTGGGTGGTTTGCGGGTCGGTACTGTATTCGCTGATCTGGATCGGCTTCAAGCCCTTGGCCACGCAGTACTCCGCCGACAGCTTGTTCATCTGTGCCAGCCACGAGGTGGCGCCCATGGAGCCGATCTTGTGGCCGCAGAACTCTTCCGGGGTCTTGGGTTGGAAGGTGCTGTCCTTGAGGGTCAGGATCGACTCGCCGCTTTTCAGGTAGGGGATCATGTCGATGACCTTGACCCGCTCGGCGGTGATGTACATCGACGAGTTGGTCACATCGAAACGCCCGGCCTGCAAGCCGGTGATCAGGTTGGGGAAGCGTGTGTCGAGGGTCTCGACCTTGCGGCCCATGACCTTGCCCAGGCCGTCCATGAACTCGATGTCAAAGCCTGCCGGCTTGTTGTTATCCATGTACTCATAGGGGAAGAACGTCACATCGGAACCGGCGATGATCTTGCCGTCCTGCTGGAACGCCGAAGCCGCCAACGAAGTCATCGCAACCGCTGCGCCCAACAGGCACACGGCAAGGGGACGAACACTTTTACGAAACGCTGTCATGGTGATTACCTGCAAGGTTTTAGTAGGTAGCAAGGAATGTGGCTAGGCAGTGGCTGAATCTTGTCCCGCTTGTTGCACGAAGAATGAGGCGCCACGGGGCTTCTGCGGCAAGCGCATGTGGTTGTCGGTGGAGCGCACCAAGCCGCTTTCTTCACCGGCCACCAGCAGGCCGGCATGTGTGCTGGGCAACGGGTTTTCGCCGAATGGCAGCGCGTCTTCAGCGGCGTATACGCTGATGAAAAGGGTGCGCGGCAGTTCGGTCTCGTTGGGGCTGGAAGCATGCAGAAGACGGGTGTGCATGAAGCACACGGAGCCGGCCGGGCCATAGCAGGCCACCGGTTGCTGGCAGTGCTCTTCGACGACAGCGTCGTCCACCGAGCCGGTAAAACGCTGTTGTTGCCAGTGCGACCACAGCGGGCCTTTGTGGCTACCGGGAATCACGTTCAACGGGCCGTTTTCCGGGGTCACTTCACTGACCATCAACAAGGCGGTGACGATGTCATCGTTGCTGTGGGGCGTGAACAGGAAGTCCTGGTGCCACTTCACCTGGGTGGCGGTGTGGGGCAGTTTGGAGTTGATCTTGCTGTGGTGAAAACGCGTGCCCTGGGCGCCGATCAGCTGCGCGGAAATCGCCGCCATCCGCGAGTGCAACGCCACACGTTCATACGCTGGGGAAATCTCCGTGGGCGAGCTGACCCGGCGCAGCGACGGGTGATCGGCGCGGTGGTCGCCTTCCAGGTCAAAGCGCTCACGGCCATCGACGGTGGCGCCCCAACCCCGGTCATGACTGCGGCTTTCTTCAACCCACTGGTCGAAGTCATGCTGCAGCGCGGCCACTTCCTCCACCGACAACACCCCTTCTACCACCAGGAATCCGTCGCGCTGGAATTGTTCGATTTGCGATTGCTCGATCATTTTAGTGTTTCCTGAACGTTAAAGAGATCACGCCAGCGAGACGTCCTTGAGGAACGCCTCCACGCGTGGGTTGTGGCCGCTGCGCAGGGCGCCCGGCGTGTCGTCGCAGACCACGCGGCCCTTCTCCATGAACACGATGCGGTCGGACACCTTGAAGGCGAAGTTCATCTCGTGGGTGACGATCACCATGGTGATGCCCTCCTCCGCCAGGGCTTCGATCACCTGCAGCACTTCGTTGACTTTCTCCGGGTCGAGGGCCGAGGTAGGCTCGTCGAACAGCATGATCTGCGGGCGCATCATCAGCGCGCGGGCGATGGCCACGCGTTGTTGTTGCCCGCCGGACAGCTGGTGCGGGTATTTCCAGGCATGGTCGAGCATGCCGACCTTGTGCAGCAGTGCGTAGGCCTGTTGCTTGAGGTCGGACGTCGCGCCCAGCCGATGGTATTTCGGTGCCATCAGCAGGTTGTCGAGCACGCTCAAATGCGGGAACAGGTTGAAGCTCTGGAACACCATGCCGATGTTCAGCCGATGCTCGGCGTGTTCGATGTACTGGGGCTTCTGCGCGCCGACTTTGTTCAGGTGAATGAACGGCTGGCCGTTGATACTGATCTCGCCGTTGTCCAGTTGCTCCAGGCCATTGAGCAGGCGGATCAGCGTGGTCTTGCCGGAGCCCGACGGGCCGATCACCGACACCACTTCACCGGGCTGGATCTGCAGGTTGACCGAGCCCAGCACCTCGATATCGTTGTAGGCCTTGTGCAGCCGCGCGGCTTGCAGCGCGGGCTCACCGTTAGTGGCAGGGCGCGCCAAGGCCGTGCGTTGTTGGGTTGCCAAGGCCAGCACCGCTGCATCGGGAACGCGGGAAACGTTGCGCTGGTTAACGTCGAGGAAGCGCTCCAGGCGCTTGAGCAGGAAGTCGAACACCGTGACGATAAACACGTAGAAGAACGCCACCGCCGCCATGGTCTCGATCACCAGGAAGTTCTGTGAATACAGGCGTTGGCCGACCATCAGGATCTCGGTCAGGGAGATCACCGACACCAGCGAGGTGAGCTTGACGATGGAGATGTATTCGTTGGCCAGCGACGGCAAGGCCACTCTTAGCGCCTGGGGAATCACCACGCGCCATTGCGTGCCGAAAAACTTCAGGCCCAGCGCCCGCGCCGCCTCGCCCTGGCCTTTGGGAATCGAGAGCAGGCCACCGCGATGGATCTCGGCCACATAGGCGGTTTCGCAGATCACCAGCGCCAGCAAGCCCGACCAGAACGGGTCAGCCAGCACCGCCGAGGTGCCGGGCAGCGCCTGGGGCAGGTTGTAGATAAAGATCAGCAGCACCAACAGCGGCAGGCTACGGAACAGCCAGATGTAGCCACGGGCCGGCACGCTGAGCAGGCCATGCCTGGATTGCTTGGCCAGTGCCAGCAGAAAGCCCAGGCCAATGCTCAAGACCCAGGTCAGGGTGCTGAGCTTGATCACCGTCCACGTCGCGCGCCAGAACTCGGCATCGCCCAGCAAACCAAACATGTAATTCCAGTCGAATGTCATCGTCGCTGTGCCCTGAGAAGTTGATCTACATCGATGGGTTCAGAGTCGTGGGGGGAGGCGGTTGGGGTCAATTCGTAAAAGCCGGGGCACTGGGTAGGCAGAACCTATGCAGCCTGAGAGCAACCAAAATCCAATGTGGGAGGGGGCTTGCCCCCGATGGCGATGGGTCAGCCAACTGATGGGTAGCTGACACACCGCTTTCGGGGGCAAGCCCCCTCCCACCTTTGGTGCAGCCTTGAGTTGGCCGTATCGCGCACGCCACTTACTGGTGCAATCTCAGCTCACACCGCCATCGCCCGCACCGCATGCGGGTCAAAAAAGCTCGGCGGCGCCATGCCGGGGATGTACTGGTCGGACACAAACATGCGGCAGCGCTCGGCAAACGCCGACACCACCCGCGACAACTGGGTATTGCTGGCGGTGGCGTAGCCCAGGCGCATCGGCCGGTGTGCACCCGCCAGGCGCAGGCGGATCACGCGCTTGCCGTCCTGGGACATGTTCGATTTGGGCCGCGCATTCGCGAAGGAATAGCCGATACCGTTGCCCACCATGGCGCGCACCGTTTCAAGGTTGGTGGAGCGCATGATGATGTTCGGTGTGGTGCCGGCCTGGATGAACAGGCTGAGGAAATAGTCGCGGCTCCAGGGCGTGTCGAGCAGCACCACCGGGTAAGCCTCAAGGTCTTGCATGCTCACCGCCGGCAAGCTCGCCAGCGGGTGGTATTCGCCCACCATCACATAAGGCGGCAACTGCGCCAGCGGTTGGAAGTCGATGTCCGGGCTGGTCACCAGGTCGTAGGTCAGGGCGATATCCAGCTCGCCGCTGCGCAGTTTTTCCAGCAGTTCCTCGTGGTTGCCCTCGGCTTGCGTCAGGCGCACGCCGGGAAACGCGCGGCCGAAACCAAACACCAATTCAGGCGTGATCATCGGCGCCAGCGACTCCAGGCAGCCCACCCGCAACGGCCCGCGCACGGTGTTCAACGACTCCGAAGCGATGGTGTAAAGGTTGGTCATCTGCTCCAGGATCAGCTTGGCTTCCTGCATCACCAGGCGCCCCACCGCCGTGAGGGAAATGCCCTGGGCGTGGTGGCGGATAAACAGCTGGATGCCCAGCTCGGCCTCCATATGGGTGATCGCCGCCGAGATCGACGGCGACGACACGTGGATGCGTTCAGCGGCAGCACTGATGCTGCCCGCCTCTCCCGACGCAACGAAATACTCCAGTTGACGCTGAGTAATACGACTGAGCATCACGCCTGCCCCTCAACAATGACTGTGCGGGTAGCGTTGCAGGGTTCGTGCCGGGTCAGGCGCAAAGCGATGACCTGCACGGGCTTCGGTTTTTCCTAAGCACTACCCCGCGCAAATGCTGGTTTCGCTGGAAACGGGCCGGTGTGAAGCTGGATTCATCCCGCTTCCCACGAGTTGCCGTTATGCCCACCCACACCCGCATCCGTATGTTCAACACCAAACAGACCTACCCCAACCAGGCACTGGACAACGACCTGTGCCAGGCCGTGCGCGCCGGCAACACCATTTACGTGCGCGGCCAGATCGGCACTGATTTCGACGGCAACCTGGTAGGCCTCGGCGACCCGCGCGCCCAGGCTGAGCAAGCGATGAAGAACGTCAAGCAACTGCTTGAAGAGGCCGGCTCGGACCTGTCGCATATCGTCAAGACCACCACCTATTTGATCGACCCTCGCTACCGCGAGCCGGTCTACCAGGAAGTGGGTAAATGGCTCAAAGGCGTGTTCCCGATTTCCACCGGGCTGGTGATCTCTGGCCTCGGCCAGCCGGAATGGTTGATGGAGATCGATGTGATCGCTGTCGTGCCGGACGACTGGACCGTATGAAAGCGGTGATCGCCCGCGAGCCTGGCGGGCCTGAAGTACTGCAGCTGGTGGAGCGCCCTGTACCGGCGTTGCAAGCCGGTGAGGTGCTGATTCGCGTCGCGGCGGCTGGGGTGAATCGCCCGGACGTGATGCAACGCGGCGGCTCGCCGATTCCGGCTGGCGTCACCGATGTGCTGGGGCTGGAGGCGGCGGGCATTGTTGTCGCGCTGGGCAAGGGTGTGGATGAGTTTGCCCTCGGTGATCGCGTCATGGCTTTGCTCAATGGGGGTGGCTATGCCGAATACGCTGTCGCCCAAGCGGCGCACTGCTTGCCAGTGCCTGTGGGGTTGTCGCTGCTCGACGCTGCCGGGGTGCCGGAAGCGGCGTTTACGGTGTGGCACAACCTGTTTGAACTGGGGCGCCTGCGCAGTGGCGACTCGGTATTGATCCACGGCGCGGCGAGTGGCGTCGGCAGTTTTGCCGTGCAGTGTGCGCAGGCCGCCGGGGCGCGGGTGATTGCCACCGCCGGCGGCCCGCAGAAAGTCGCGATGCTGCAAGCATTGGGCGTGTGGCGCGCGATTGACCGGCACCTTGAAGACTTCGTCGAGGGGGTGAACGACTGCACCGAAGGGCGCGGTGTCGACGTGGTGCTGGACAACGTCGGCGGCCCTTACCTGGCGCGCAACCTCGCTGCCATGGCCATGGGCGGACGGCATGTGAGCCTGTCGTTCCTGCAAGGCGCTCACATCGAGTTGGACTTGCAGGTGCTGATGCGCAAGAACCTCAGCCTCACCGCCTCCACCCTGCGCCCCAAAAGCCATGCCGAAAAAGCCCGCCTGGCGGTGTGCATCCGCTCGCGTTTCCTGCCCTGGCTGGCCTCCGGCCTGGTGCGCCCGCAGATCCATGCGCAGTTGCCGCTGGCTCAAGCCGCTGATGCCCATCGCCTGCTGGAAGCCAATGCCAACGTCGGCAAAGTTGTGCTGACCGTCGCCGAATAACCTGGAGCCCTTCATGACCCACCGCGTGTTTTTCCTCAACGGGCCCAACGCCAACCTCTACGGGCTGGACAAAAACGGCGCCTATGGCAGCGAAAGCTTCGCCAGCATCGAAGCCCGCTGCCAACGCCACGCCGCTGCGCTGGGCCTGGCCCTGGACTTTCGCCAGAGCAACCACGAAGGCGTGCTGGTGGACTGGATCCAGGACGCACGCCTGAGCGCCGATGCCATCGTGATCAACGCCGCCGGGCTCAGCTACAGCTCGGTGCCGATCCTCGATGCGCTGCTGGCGTTCGACGGCCCGATCATCGAAGCGCACATGAGCAATATCTGGAAGCGCGAAAGCTTCCGGCACCAGTCCTACGTGTCCAAGGCCGCCACTGGTGTGATCGCCGGGCTAGGCGCGCTCGGCTATGAACTGGCACTTACGGCCGTGGCCGAGCTTTTAGCGACATAGCCTCAGACAGACGAACTGCTGTGGTGAGCGGGCTTGTCCCGCGCTGGGGCGCGAAGCGGCCCCAAACCTCACAGCGGGGTTTACCTGAAAGAACGCGATGACTTGATTAGGGCCGCTATGCAGCCCAGCGCGGGACAAGCCCGCTCACCACAAATGTTCAACCTATCCTCGGGAACCGCCCATGTCAGTAGAAACCATCAACACCCTGGTAGTCGGCGCAGGCCAGGCCGGTGTCGCCATGAGCGAACACCTGTCCCTGATGGGCGTGCCCCATATCGTGCTGGAGCGCCACCGCATCGCCGAACGCTGGCGCTCCGAACGTTGGGACTCCCTCGTCGCCAACGGCCCCGCGTGGCATGACCGCTTCCCCGGCCTCAAATTCGAAGGCATTTCACCCGAGGCCTTTCCACCGAAAGAGCGCATGGCGGATTACTTTGAAGCCTATGTGCAGCAGTTGCAGGCGCCGGTACGCACGGGCGTGGAAGTACAGGCGGTGGAGCGCCATGTCGGCCGCCCCGGCTTCAAGGTCACCACCTCGGCGGGCGTGATCGAAGCCGCCAACGTGGTCGCCGCCACCGGCCCGTTCCAGCGCCCGTCCATCCCGAACATCGTCCCCGCCAGCGCGCCGATTCATCAGTTGCATTCCTCCACCTACAAGAACCCCGGCCAACTGCCCGAAGGCGCCGTGTTGGTGGTGGGCGCTGGCGCCTCCGGCTCGCAAATCGCCGAAGAACTGCAAAAAGCCGGCAAGACCGTGTACCTCTCGGTGGGCGAACACTACCGCCCGCCCCGCGCCTACCGCAGCCGCGACTACTGCTGGTGGCTGGGTGCACTGGGCCTGTGGGATGAAGTCAAAATCCAGCCGAAGAAAAAACACGTGGCGTTCGCGGTGAGTGGTTATGAGGGCGGCAAGACCGTGGACTTCCGCCGCCTGGCGCACCAGGGGATTCGCCTGGTAGGCGTCACCCAGGCGTGGGCGGACGGCGTCATGACCTTCCAACCGGGCCTGGCCCAGAACGTGGCCGAAGGCGATCGGGCCTACTTCGATGTACTGCGCGATGCGGATGCCTATATCGAAGCGAACGGTTTGCCGTTTCCGCCGGAGCCGCAAGCCTGGGAACTGTTGCCTGACCCGGAGTGCCTGGTGAATCCGATCCTCAGCCTGGATTTGGCTGAGGCCGGCGTGACCACCCTCCTGTGGGCGACCGGCTTCACCTTCGATTTCAGCTGGTTGAAGGTGAATGCGTTTGACGAGAAAGGCGAGCCGTTCCATAAGCGCGGGATCTCGGCGGAAAGCGGCATCTACTTTTTGGGGCTGCCGAACCTGGTCAACCGCGCGTCATCGTTTATCTACGGGGTTTGGCACGATGCGAAATACGTGGCGGACCATATCGTGGTGCAGAACGACTACAAGGCTTACAAAACCGACTGAGTAAGGGGACATTTCTTTTCGCGGCCACAACTCCCACACATAACACCGCTCCCATGTGGGAGTTGTCGGGCCCTGGCGAGGCTACGATGACGACCGCTCTAACAATAAGCATGCCCCCTCAAGAAACACACCCCTGCGCAGCCTCCACACTTTGCGTAGAATGCGACCCGCTCTCACTCAGGAAAACACCACCCAGGAGGGGTATCGCTTGAAGCAATCCGACAACCACACAGCCATCACCCGGCTGACGCTCAAAGACCCATTTGCGGTCGACCCTTACAAGGCCCTGGCCCTCCCCCAAGCCATCGTTATCTATTACACACTGATGGCGGGCCTGCTATGGGCTGCCCATGCTCTTGGCATAACCGACACATTCAAGCGCGACTTTCTCTTCAATTGGACCTTTGGTATGTCGGTAGCCACTGCCTGCAGCATGTACCGTTTGGCCGCGCTTTCCGAATGGCATATTGCAGGCGCCATCAACCCTGACGCCCTGCGCAACGCCTTGCTCACCTTGAAATATTCCGAACGAGAGGAAGGCGTGTATTACCCAAAAAGGCCGATGTTCACCCCCTTGTATCGCTGTGATTCAGAGAGGATCACCGTGACAACACGCGACGGAGGAACACGCTTGACTGGCCCTCATAACAAGCTGAAAGCACTGTCGGCCCTGACACTCGGTGATGCCGCGGGAACGCGAGTTTTTGGGGAAGTAGGTGAAGAGTCAGGGAGACGATAAAGGCGATAAGTTGAATGACCCACCCATAACAATGGCGAGTTTTCTGACAAGGACGTAGGTAGTGATGATAAAGCAGCGATTTTCCCTGGCCCTCAGCCTGTTGTGGCGTACGTACCTGGCATTTTTCATCTACTCCGGACTTTTCAGCCTGGTGTTGGGTTTCACGATCGGCGGTGCGTTGCTCGTCAACGCGGATTTTTTGCGATTCGGGCCACCCATCACACTCGCTTTGTTCGCACTGTTGATCACGGCTCTGGAGATCGGGTGTCGCGTTAACGTGCTGCAGGCCGTATTCGGCGCCAGGTTGAAGCGCTCGCCGGCGCAATGGCGCACCTATGCGCTTCAGCTGTCACTGCTAATGACCGGCCTGGCCATCTTGAATGCCCTACTTGCCTTTTTTGCGCCGTTTGAAGTGTGGGTGAACTACAAGGTCTACGGCAGCCCGCTGCTGTTCGCGCTCAGCATCTTTGTGCTGGGTTGGGCCCAAGCGCCGTCCACCGCTGACCAGATAGCGGCGCTGGAAGAAGACTCGTTGACCAGCTCAGCGCCCAAGTGGCCTTGACCTAGGGGGGTCAGGGGTCAAACCTTGGAGGGGCTGACCCCGAATCAGCTGCACCTTTGCATCAGGCGCGCTTCGGCAGCTTCCAATTCGGCCGAATAAAGTGGCAGGTATAGCCATTGGGAATCCGCTCCAGGTAATCCTGATGCTCCGGCTCCGCCTCCCAAAACGGCCCCGCCGGCTCAATCTCCGTCACCACCCGCCCTGGCCATAACTTCGATGCATCCACATCCGCAGCCGTGTCTTCAGCAATGTCACGCTGCTGCTCACTCAGGTAATAAATCGCCGACCGATAGCTCGGCCCCAAATCATTCCCCTGCCGGTTAGGCGTGCTCGGGTCATGGATCTGGAAAAAGAATTCGAGAATCTGTCGGTAGGTGATCACCGCCGGGTCAAACACGATTTCAATCGCTTCGGCATGGTTGCCGTGGTTGCGATACGTGGCATTCGGCACATCGCCGCCGGTGTAGCCCACACGGGTCTGCAGTACGCCGGGGTAGCGGCGCAACAGGTCTTGCATGCCCCAGAAGCAGCCGCCGGCGAGGATGGCGGTTTCGGTTGAGTTGGTCATGGTCTGCCCTTGCGTTTGGTGGATACAAGCGTAGTTATGGGGCTGTGTTGGCCAATAGCAAGATTCACCGTTTGATTACCCAGTGCGCCGAGACCTCAGGGTTTGAGGTTTTTCATCAATTTGAACAGATGGCCGGGTAAGAGCCAGCGTGCCTGAGGCGGGTCGCGGGTGTCTGCGAGGGCGTCCAGAAGGGAGCTGTCGGGCGCGTCACCGTCAGGCCCATTTACGTTAGAACGCGGGCGAATTTGATCATTTGGGGGATCATCTGGCTTATAGACCCGGCGGTTAGCCACATCCAGTACATAGCCGGCGGCCTTACCGTATTCGGTGAGGTTCCACACACCGTTGACGACTTCGAAGAGGGCCTCGGAGGGGGGGAGTTTGATGTCTTTGTGCGTGGTGGTGACGATATGATCCGCAGTTTTGGCGTGTTTGAAGGTGGCGTACTCGCTGCCGAGTGGGGGTTGATCCGCGCCCTCGTCGGAGAATTTTTTCACCATACGTTCCAGGAACGGTATACCGCCGATGTGGGAGAACGCTCCGATGCCCGGGTCTAGGACGTGTCGGACAAAGCCCTGGTCGATACGCGTGCTGCTGAGCGCTGAACTGGACAATATCCGTGAAGCGATCGCAGCGTCCTCCGGCTTGAAATCGAATGTCGTCCAATACTCGTCGACGTAATAGCCATTATTGCTAATGAGTTGGCGACCGTCGTTGTAATAACGATAGTCAGCGAGTGCAGATACCAAAAGATCGACGTGGCTCAGATCCGCACCTTCTGACTGTACATAAGCGTACATATCCGAGATCAACGCACGATCATCGTGGGTGAGGAATTCATTTCGTTTCTGAAGGGCATCCGCAGAGGTGGCGGATGGAAGAGCCACGGGGGGTTCTCTACCGAGAAACAAGCGCGAAATCATGATCTCACGACCGACATTGGTCGCTGGCTTCGGGCTCAAAGCACCTGAAGGTTCCATCGACTGAACTGTTTCCCATGCCGCGCGTCGCTCGTTAACCGTGAAGGCGCCGCCCTTGTCGCGGGCGACCAGGTTAAGTTGGTCTCGCCCTAGCCCCTTGAAGGGGTTGCTGTCATAACCGTTGAGGAAACCGGTCGCTTGCCGTGCACGGGCCAGGAGTTCCGGGTTATTGGACGTTGGAATCTCTGCGTCATGCTGTGCCTTGTTGGCGAAGTACTGTTCGTCGGTGATGGGTTCTAGGGGGTCGGCGTTCTTTTGACCCGTCGGCGCCTCCGCACGCTTTGCCGCATCACTCAATTGACGCGCCAGGATCGAGACGGTGGTGGTGCCATCATTTCGCGTAGAGAGGGGTGGATCAGCCTGGGCGTTGTCAGGCGAGATTGTGGACCGGACAACAATGCCGCCGGAATCATTCGTCACTCGACTGTCAGACGAGGAGATATTTGGACTGATAGTGATCATTAGTATTCACCTTGCGTAGGGCATGTGAATGGTCATAAGTTTATTGCCTATCTAAACACCCGCAGAAAAATTGGCTGCGGGCATCACATCACACATCAATACCTGTATTTAATAGTCACAGAATCAACGCCCGCAGGACGAGCGTAAGGTGGAGCCCCCCCCACACCTTATGAAAAATCGTAACTTTCGAACCATGACCGAAGGGCTGATTATTAAAATCCATCAGCACGCCAGAAGAGCTCGGGAAGATATCACGACAATCTTTTTCGGCATTGAAGGCGCGATAGTAACATAGCTAAATTTGCTCTCTGAGAGTTCCAGGATAGTGTGTTGTACTCCATCTTATTTCGGATATTTGCTTGGGATCGTAAAGTGTTCCTGAGGGGATATCTGCCGCCAGCACACTAAAATTCGCGAACTCGACACCCGGTACATCATTGGAATTGGATAATACCAGTATGGGACCTGGCGCAACCGTTTTAGTAAAAACGCCCTCCGCCGCCAATACCACATCCTTTGTAAAAAACGCCAACACAACACACACAGCAAGCCAAAACTTATTAATGCCTTTCAAGCTTTTCATAATCTTCACCCTAGTTCATAAGTGAGCACCTGAGGTTCAAATCATTCCAACAGTAAGAATCACACCACTACCCTTGCACGATTTTTCATTTCATGTAAGGCATTCACTTCCTAAAAACATGAAGTCCTTATCTGTAATACTTAAAAGTAGGACTTTGTCAGCAACTTCCTAGTCCCGCTTCCCCTCTATTAAAAACCCTTGCTTCACGACATGATTCCGCTCTCACATCAAGGCCGATAAAACCGTGAAAACCGCCCTCACCGGCCTGCTGTTGATCGGCCTGGCGATGCCTGCAGATGCGGTGATCGCCCAGCCCGCCGCCAGCCTCGCCGCACTACCGGTTCCGGCGCTGGTGATTGCGAGGGGGCTCGGCCACGGGCGGTGATTCAGCAACACGTGGTGGCTCTGATCACTGGTTTTTTGTGGCGGACAGCGGCACGGCGCACGGCGGCGGATTTTTAGCTGGTATCATCCCGGGCCTGTACAACCCGGGTATACCCACATGAACCGCCAGAAAAAACTCCAGCAGCTCTTCAAGGAAAAAGCCAGGAAGGCCAACGCTAAATTGGCGCCGAAGAAAAAGGATAAATACATCAGCAAGGCGGACCGCGAAAAGCTGGCGGCTGAAGCGGCTCAGGCGCCAGACAGTTCTCCGGAAAGCTGATTCAGCAACCGCTCAATGCCACCTGCGGCCGCTCGCCCGCAAAGAAAAACGGTCGCAGACGCACACCCACGCTGTTGCCAATGAACGCCGCCACCAGCCATACCCAGCCATGCAGGCTGCCCGAGGCGATGCCGCTGAAGTACGCGCCGATGTTGCAGCCATAAGCCAGGCGCGAGCCGTAGCCGAGCAACAGGCCGCCGATCACCGCGGCCACCAGCGAACGCGCCGGGATTTTCAGGCTCGGGGCGAAGCGCCCGGCCAGGCCGGCGGCCAGCAGCGCACCGAGGACGATGCCGATGTCCATCACGCTGGTGATGTCTTCCCACACCGGCGCGGCCAGGGCCTTGGCATTGCCCGGCATCTGCCAGAACGCCCAGCTGGCCACATCCACACCCAGGCCGCTCGCGACTTTGGCGCCCCACAGCGCGAACGCCGAAGTAATGCCCCATGGCCGCCCCGCCAATGCCAGCGTGGCGTAGTTGAGCAAGGCCAGGCCGACGGCGCCCCACACCAGGGGCCACGGCCCCCGCAGGAAGCGACGCAGGCCTTGGTGCTCGCTCTTTACACCCTCTTCCAGCTGGCCATGACGGCCCTTCTCCAGGCGCACGGTCACCACCGCAATGATTGCGAACACGGCCAGGCTCAAGCCCAGCGCCGGCACTACACCGAAACTCTTGACGATAGATACTGCCGGGAACGCCGGCAGCGCAAACCACCAATCCACGTGGTGCGTGGCAATCAATGAGCCACAAATAAAGAAGAACAGCGTCACCAGCATGCGCGCATTACCGCCGCCCACGGTGAACAGCGTGCCCGACGCACAACCGCCGCCCAACTGCATGCCGATCCCAAAGATAAATGCCCCGAACACCACCGACACCCCGGCCGGCGCCACCAGCCCGACCACCGGCTGACCGAACAATGTGCCCGCCCCCAAGGCCGGGAAAAACAGCAACACCGCCACCGCCAGCATCACCATCTGTGCGCGCAGGCCAGCGCCGCGGCGATCATTGATGAACACCCGCCAGGCCGACGTGAACCCGAAGGCGGCGTGGTAAAGGGTCAAGCCCAATGCCGCGCCGACCACCAGTAACAGCACCTGGCGCGCGCCGACAGTGTTTTGCAGGAACAGGGCGCCAAGCACCAGGATAAAAAAGGCCACCAGCGGCGCGACAGGCTTGCGCGCGGGGGTGAGAGGGAGAGAGGTGCTCATGGGGTATCTCGGGTTTGAATGGGTTGATTGCGAGGGGGCGAGTATAACCCTGCAGGAGCTGTCGAGCTTTAGCGAGGCTGCGAAGGCGGTGTGTCAGGCAAAGAATATGTCGGCAGTGCCGCCGCCTTCGTAGCCTCGCTGGGGCTCGACAACTCCCACATTGGATCTTTATTGCTGTCGGGTACTGCATTCGCCGCAATGGCCCTGTGAACCGAGACCCAACATACCCCTTCAATCCCCTGTGGGAGCTGTCGAGCTTTAGCGAGGCTGCGAAGGCGGTGTGTCAGGCAAAGAATATGTCGGCAGTGCCGCCGCCTTCGTAGCCTCGCTGGGGCTCGACAACTCCCACATTGGATCTTTATTGCTGTCGG
>NZ_JAGYWD010000007.1:0-359132 GCF_018587885.1 Pseudomonas sp. VS40
CATCAACAACTTCCTGCACCAGATCCGCAACGACGGCACCTACGATCGCATCCATGACAAGTGGTTCAAGAGCTCCGAGTGGCTCAAGGACATGGAATAAGGCTGGTTTGTAGTGAGCGGGCTTGCCCCGCGCTGGGTGGCGAAGCCGCCCCAAATCCATACACCTCGGTCTTTCTGAAACACCGCGGCGTCTGGTCTTAGGGCGGCTTCGCCACCCAGCGCGGGGCAAGCCCGCTCACTACACAAAGGCGCGCTTGCCTTAGACTTTTTTGGATGTTGAGTAATGAAACAGAAAAAAGCCCAATGGCCCTGGCACCTGCTTACCGTGGTCGTGCTGGTCGGCTTGGCCGGCGCCTTGTACTACGCCACCTCGTTGATGTCCTACGAGTGGCGCTGGAACCGCGTACCGCAGTACTTCGCCTACCAGGCTGAAACCTCCCAGCGCGCCGCTGACATTTCCACGGTGGTGGAGTTGGTACGCAAGGGCGATGTGGCCGAGGTGACCCTGCGCAACGACGCCGGCGCCGAGCAAAAGCTGACCGTTGCCGACAACAGCCTGCAAGTGGCGCGCGGCGACGATGTGGCCGAAGGCGATGTTGTCGGTGTGACCCGGCAGTGGGCGTTGGGGCCGTTGATGTGGGGCTTGTGGACCACGCTGTGGCTGTCGGTGGTGTCCGGCATCCTGGGTCTGGCGATCGGCCTGGCGACTGGCTTGTGCCGTTTGTCCAGCAACCCGACATTGCGGGATCTGTCGACGATCTACGTCGAACTGGTGCGCGGAACGCCGCTATTGGTGCAGATCTTCATTTTCTATTTCTTCATCGGCACGGTGCTCAACCTGTCCCGTGAGTTCGCCGGGATCGCCGCGCTGTCGCTGTTTACCGGCGCCTATGTGGCGGAAATCGTCCGCGCGGGTGTGCAGTCCATCACCCGCGGCCAGAACGAAGCCGCGCGTTCTCTGGGCCTGAGTGCCAGCCAGTCGATGCGCCATGTGGTATTGCCGCAGGCGTTCAAGCGTGTGCTGCCGCCGCTGGCCGGGCAATTTATCAGCCTGGTCAAGGACACATCCTTGGTGTCGGTGATCGCGATTACCGAGCTGCTCAAGAGCGGACGCGAAGTGATCACCACCTCGTTCTCGCCGTTTGAAATCCTGTTCTGTGTCGCAGGCCTGTACCTGCTGATCAACCTGCCGCTGTCGAAAATGGCCAGCCGGCTTGAGCGGAGGCTCGCGCAAAGTGATTGAAGTCCGCGATCTGGTAAAAGTCTTCGACACCCGTGGCCATGTGGTCCGTGCGGTCGACAACGTGACCACCCAGGTGGCCAAAGGCGAAGTGCTGGTGGTGATTGGCCCGTCCGGCTCCGGCAAGTCCACTTTCCTGCGCTGCCTCAATGGCCTGGAAGAATTCGACTCGGGTTCGGTGAGCATCGACGGCCTGCAACTGGCTGATCCAAAAACCGACGTGAACGCCTATCGCCGCGAAGTCGGTATGGTGTTCCAGCATTTCAACCTGTTCCCCCACATGACCGTGCTGGAAAACCTGTGCCTGGCGCAAAAAGTCGTGCGCAAGCGCGGCAAGAAGGAGCGTGAAGCCAAGGCGCTGGCGTTGCTGGAAAAGGTCGGCATTGCGCAGAAGGCCAACGAATTCCCCTCACGCTTGTCCGGTGGCCAGCAGCAACGGGTGGCGATTGCCCGTGCCCTGGCGATGGAACCCAAGGTGATGCTTTTCGATGAACCCACCTCGGCACTGGACCCGGAAATGGTCGGCGAAGTGCTGGATGTGATGAAGACCCTGGCCCTGGAAGGCATGACCATGGTCTGCGTCACCCACGAAATGGGCTTTGCCCGCGAAGTGGCGGACCGGGTGTTGTTCTTCGATCACGGCAAATTGCTTGAAGATGCCGCCCCGGCCGAGTTTTTTGATGCGCCGAAAGACCCACGGGCTCAAGCGTTCCTGCGCCAGGTCCTCTAGGTTCGCGTTCGCTCACCACAGTGACAGGCGCGACACTGGACTCAAAGCCTGAATTTGCTAACCAGCGTCTGCAAATCCAGGCTTAGTTTGGTCAGTTGAACACTCGCCGTCGCCGTTTCCTCGCTGGCAGCGGCTGTCTGCTCCGATACATCCCGCACCTTTAACACACTGCGATTGATCTCTTCGGCCACCGCGCTTTGTTCCTCTGCGGCCGCGGCGATCTGCGGGTTCATTTCCTGGATGACAGAGACCGTGCGGGCAATTGCGGCCAGTGCATCCCCTGCGTCACGGGTCAGTTCGACACTGTAGTCGGTCAAGGTGCGACTGCTGTCCATGATGTCGGCGACCTGTTGGGTGCCGGTGTGCAGTCCCTGGATCAGCCCTTCGATTTCTTCGGCCGATTCCTGGGTGCGCTGTGCCAGGCTGCGGACTTCATCGGCGACCACCGCAAAGCCTTCGCCGGCAGTGCCCGCGCGGGCGGCTTCAATGGCGGCGTTCAGCGCCAGCAGGTTGGTCTGTTGGGACACCGATTTGATCACGTCCAATACGCTGCCGATCTTCTGGCTTTCTTGCTGCAATGCCAGCATCGCACGACCCGAGAGGGCCATCTCCTCCGCCAACTGGCCAATTTGCTCAACGGCCTGTGTCACCACTTTGTCACCGGCGCTGGCTTGTAGATCGGCTTCATTCGCCGCGATAGACGCTTGCTCGGCATGCCGGGCGACCTCCTGGGCGGTTGCGAGCATTTCGTTCATGGCGGTCGCCACCTGGTCGGTTTCGTCTTTCTGGTTATTGATGCCAGTGCGGGTCTGCGCAGTGACGGCCGACAACTGCGTGGCGGCACTGGCGATCTGGCGGGCGCTGTCGCCGATGCCGCTGATCAGGCTGCGCAGGTTGCGGGTCATGTCACTGATGGTTTGCTGCAGTTGACCCAACTCATCGCGGCGCTTCACTTGGATATCGTGGCTGAGATCACCTTGCGCGATGCGGTTGGCGCAAACGAGTACCTGGCGTAGTGGCACGGCAATCTGGCGGGCGATCCACCAGGCCGCCAGGGTGCCGAGCAGCAGGGCAGCAACCGTGACGCTGATGAGCAGGGTTCGCGTGTGCTCCGCTTCCCTGTCGCGCACGAGGGTCTGGGCCCGGCTGACCGCGTCGTTCTGGTCGAGCAACTGGTTGAGCTGCTGTTCAAACTGATTCTGCGCAGTTTCGGTGGTGACTTGAGCGTCCTTGAGTGCCAGCAACTGCTCGCGATAGTTCGCCAGGTCGGCTTTAAGCAGCGTGGAGTCGGCCGGCAGGTCAGTTACGGCGGCCTGGGCGACGTCGAGGGCATTGAGGGCGTTGCTGACGGCTTCGGCGTAGGCTTGCAGCGACTCGGCCGCCCAGGCGGGGCTTTGGGCGCGATCCTCGGCTTGCTCCATGACTTGGCGCAGGTTTTCGATGGCATTCAACGCTTGCTGGTCCTGTTGATCAGGTAACTCGCTGGCCAGTTGTGTGAGGGTGTCACTGGCCTGGAGCGCGGTCGCATGCAGGGGCGGCCGGATGTTTTCGCGCCGTTCGATCAACGGTGGCAGTTCCACCAGTGCGGTCTTGAAGCGCGTCACCAGGCCTTGCGCTTCCTGGATACGCTGCAGGTCGACCGGGTTCTTCAAGTGCTTCGCCAGGTAGCCCAGGTGTTGATCGATGTGGGCAATCTGCTGCGCCATTTTGCCCAGGCTGGCGGTGTCCGCCAGCGTTCGGTAAACGATACGGTCCGCGCGCATGGCTTCAGCGATGATGGCCACCTTGCTTAAGGCTGTCAGGTTGCTTGAACGGAACAACACCGCATTCAAGGCCTGCCAACCGGTCATGGCGATGACGAAGCTGAGGATCAGCACCTGGCCAAACCCCACGGAGAGCTTGAGGCGGATGCTGGCATTGACCAGCAGGCGGGTCAGCCGAGAGAACATGGTGAACCTCCGAATCTGAAAAAGCGTTTCGCAAACGCTAATTCGATTCGGAGTCATGCTGGGCTGATAACTACGTAGGAAATTTCACAAGCTATACGTTAGATGCGGAAACGCCCTACCAGCGTTTGTAGGTAAATACCCAGGCGTGCCAACTCGGCGCTGGACGCCGCGGTCTCTTCACTGGCCGAAGAGGTTTGTTCCGACACATCACGCACATTCAGCACGCTGCGATTGATCTCTTCGGCCACTGCGCTTTGCTGCTCGGCGGCGGTGGCGATCTGCGAGTTCATTGCCTGGATGGTCGAGACTGTGCGGGTGATGCTCGCCAAGGCGCTGCCGGCACGGCGCGTCAGCTCGACGCTGCTGTCGGTCAGGCCACGGCTGTTATCCATGATGGTCGCGACCTGCTGCGTGCCGTTTTGCAGGCCGACGATCAGCTCCTCGATCTCTTCGGTGGACTTCTGCGTGCGCTGGGCCAGGCTGCGCACTTCGTCGGCCACCACCGCGAAGCCCCGCCCGGCTTCCCCTGCGCGTGCGGCTTCAATGGCGGCGTTGAGGGCCAGCAGGTTGGTTTGCTGCGCAACGGACTTGATCACGTCGAGCACGCTGCCGATCTTGTCGCTTTCGCGCTTCAGATCACCCATGGCGACGGTGGAGTTGCCCACTTCGGTGGCCAGGCGTTCGATCTGGGCGATGGCTTCACCGACCACTTTGTCGCCCTCACGGGCTTGTTGGTCAGCGGCCACGGCAGCCTCGGAGGCTTCCTCGGCGTTGCGTGCCACTTCCTGCACGGTGGCGGCCATTTCATTCATCGCGGTTGCTACCTGGTCAGTCTCGACCTTCTGGCTGTTGACCCCGGCGCTGGTCTGTTCGGTCACGGCCGAGAGTTGCTCGGCGGCGCTGGCGATCTGGGTGACGCCGTCGCTGATCCCCCCGATCAGCTCACGCAGGCCGACGGTCATGCTCTGCATGGCGCGTTGCAGTTGGCCCAGTTCATCCTGGCGCACGGAGGTCAGGTTGTGGCTCAGGTCGCCCGAGGCCACGCGTTCAGCCACTTGGAGCGTCTGGTTCAGCGGGATGATGATCTGGCGGGTGATGGCCCAGGCGGCGACCAGGCCGAAGACCAGCGCCAATGCCGTGGCCAGCAGCAGGAAGTTCTTGGCCAGTGCAGCGTCGGTGTCGCGCACCACGGTTTGCGAGGCGGTGAGTTTTTCACTGTGGCCGAGCAAGATATCGCCCTGCGCGGTCATGATTTTCAACGCAGCTGCGCTGGCAACTTGGGAGTCGCGGTACTGGCTGACCGCCGCGCGATAGGCCTGCAACGACACGCTGGCCTCTTGCAGGTTGGCCTGGTACTGCGCTGGCAGTTGCCCTTCGAGCTCGGTGATTTTCTTCAGGGCATTGTCGATGGCATCCAGGGCTGGTTGCTCGGCTTCGACTTTGCCGCTGTAGGTGTAGCCGCGTACCTGGAAGCGCGATTGCTGGATCAGCTTGCTCAGGTCGACCACGCTATTGAACTGGGTGACGCTGTCGCCTTGCAGCAGGGACTTCTCGACTTCATTGATCTTGGCCACGGCATTGTCGGCGGTGTCGCCGAGCTTGCTGCGTGCACCTTCGCGTTTGAGTCCGGCCTGGACCATGGCGCCGAAGGCCTTTTTGTATTGATTCAAGGCGTCCTGTTGTTGTTCCACCAGGGCCTTGTCGGCGGGCTGCTCAATCAGCTCTGCGGCTTTTTTCAGGCCACTGTCCAATTGCGTGAGCAGGCCGTTGACCGCATCGGTGCCTTGTTCGCCGCGCCGCATTTCGAAGTCCAGGCGCGCAAGGCGCAGGTCTTTGGTCAGTCCGTTGAGGCTGGAGATAAAGCCCAGCTTGTCACCCCGACTGATCACATCGCCCAGGCCGGTCCAGCCGGTGAGGGTGATCATTAATGTCAGCAGCAACACCAGGCCGAAGCCCACGCCGAGTTTGGTTTTGACGCTGATATTCCCCAGCTTTTCGGCTAACCAACGATACATGCTGCGAACTCCCCTGGAACAAGGCTTGGACTTATTCAAAGGTTATCGGCAGGTTGGAAACATTCTGTAGCAGCCGGCTTGCCTGCGAAGGCGGCCCGACAGACGACCACAATCTAACTGTCGCCCCGCGATCCAAAAATGTGGGAGCTGGCTTGCCTGCGAAAGCGGCCTGACAGCCGACCACAATCTAACTGTCCCCCCACGATCCAAACATGTGGGAGCTGGCTTGCCTGCGAAAGCGGCCTGACAGCCGACCACAATCTAACTGTCCCCCCACGATCCAAAAATGTGGGAGCCGGCTTGCCTGCGAAGGCGGCCCGACAAACGACCACAATCTAACTGTCCCCCCACGATCCAAAAATGTGGGAGCTGGCTTGCCTGCGAAAGCGGCCTGACAGCCGACCACAATCTAACTGTCGCCCCGCGATCCAAAAATGTGGGAGCTGGCTTGCCTGCGAAAGCGGCCTGACAGCCGACCTGGATGTTGGATCTTACCGGGTACATATCCGTTACTTGGGTAACGGCTGCTATGGGTTCCGCCCTTACGGCGGCTCACTTTTGAAAAGCGCAAAAGTAAGCAAAACGCTCTTGCCCCAACACTCGGCACCTCGCCTAGGCTCGGTGTGCCCAAAATCCGCCAGGTATTTGGGGGGCCGCCGCCACGCGCCATCCATGGCGCGGGGCGGCTAAACCGGCATCCCTGCCGGTTTACCCCCCAAATCCCTGTCGAATTCCGGCCAGCGTGTTTGACGGGGCGCCTAGGATCAAGATCAAAAGCTAGATCAAGAGCGGCTCGCTTCGCATCGTGGTTAGGGTTGGTTGGTGCAACGCTTTGTTGATACCGATGCTTGTCGCCGGTATGCCGGCTCCTGCAAGGGAGGTGGTGTCAGAAGAGGCGGGCGAGCAGGGCGGTGACGGCGGTTTCGACGCGCAGGATGCGGGCGCCCAGTTGCACGGGTTGTAATCCGGCTTTGGCCAGCAGGTCGACTTCGTAGGGGATCCAGCCGCCTTCCGGGCCGATTGCCAGTGTCACTGGCTCATCCAGCCCACGCGGGCACGCGGGGTAATCGCCTGGGTGGCCGATCAGGCCCAAGGTGCCTTCGGTCATGGCTGGCAGGCGGTCTTCGACGAACGGTTTGAAGCGTTTTTCGATGACGATTTCGGGCAGCACTGTGTCCCGTGCCTGTTCCAGGCCGAGGATCAGTTGCTCGCGAATCGCCTCGGGCTCCAGGAATGGGGTTTGCCAGAAGCTTTTCTCGACCCGATAACTGTTGACCAGCACCACCTTGGGCACGCCCATGGCGGCCACGGTTTGCAGTACCCGGCGCAGCATTTTCGGGCGTGGCAGGGCCAGCAGCAGGGTCAGCGGCAATTTGGTGGGGGGAGGTTGGTCGAAGCTGACTTGCAGTTCGGCTTCGCGGGTTTCCAGGCGCACCAGTTGCGCATTGCCCATCAGCCCGCCGATACGGCCGACGCGCAGGCTGTCGCCGACGGCGGCGCGGTGGACTTCCTGCATGTGCACCAGGCGCCGATCACGCAGCACCACACGGTCGGCCGCGATAAAGTCGGCCTCTTCGAGCAGCAGCAGGTTCACGGCTGGGTCGCTGGCGGCTGGTCGTCGTCGCGCTGGTCATCCGGGTGTTCGCCGCGCTTGCTGATCAAGCCGCTGAACAGGATGCCGATCTCGAACAGCATCCACATCGGCACGGCCAGCAGGGTCTGGGAGAAGATGTCCGGTGGCGTGAGGATCATGCCGACCACAAAGCAGCCGATGATCACGTACGGGCGGATCTTCTTCAGGTACTTAACGTCGACCACGCCGATCCATACCAGCAGCACCACGGCCACGGGGATTTCGAAGGCCACGCCAAAGGCGAAGAACAGCGTCATCACGAAGTCGAGGTAGCTGGTGATGTCGGTCATCATTTCCACGCCAGCCGGGGTGGCGGCGGCGAAGAACTTGAAGATCAGCGGGAACACCAGGAAATACGCGAACGCCATGCCGGTGTAGAACAGCAGGATGCTCGACACCAGCAACGGCACGGCGATGCGCTTCTCATGCTTGTACAGGCCCGGTGCGATAAAGCCCCAGATCTGGTGCAGGATCACCGGGATCGCCAGGAACAGCGAGACCATCATGGTCAGCTTCAGCGGCGTGAGGAACGGCGATGACACATCGGTGGCGATCATCGTCGCACCGGCCGGCAGGTACTGGCGCAGCGGCGTGGAGACGAAGGTGTAGATCTGCTGGGTAAAAGCGAACAACCCGGCAAAGATGATGAAGATGGCCGCTACGCAACGCAGCAGGCGGGTTCGCAGCTCGGTGAGGTGCGAGACCAGCGGCATATGCTGGTCGTTTTCCGGTTTATCAGCGCTCATGGGGCTCGCGGCGGCAATGTAGGGTCATGGGGCGCGGGCGACGCAACAGGCGTCGGCGCAGGCTCGGTTGGCGCGGTCGGTGCCACGGGGGCGGCTTCAGTCGCAGGCGCGATGCTGTTTTCGGCCACAGGCTCCACCGGCTTGGCGGGCTCCTGCACAGGCGACAGAATCTTCCGTGCTTCCTGCTCCAACGAGAGGATGTGTTCGTTGTGCAGTTGCCGGCGGATCTCGTCGGCACCGATTTCCCGTTCAACTTCCTGTTTGATGGCGTTGAAACTGCGTTTCAGGCGCCCGATCCACAGGCCGGCCGTGCGTGCGGCACCGGGCAGGCGTTCCGGCCCCAGCACCAGCAGGGCCACGAGGCCGACGAGGAGCAGTTCAGAGAAGCTGATACCAAACATTAGTCAATGCTCACGAGTCTTTGCGGGTCGGCTCTTCGACTTTCTCAGCCTGCACGTCGAAGGTGCGACGCTCGGTGATCGGCTGGGTGGCCTGCGGGTGCACCGGCTGGGCCGGAGGCACAGGGTTGGCAGCTGGGTCGGCAGGTTTTTCGTCATCGTTCATGGCTTTGCGAAAGCCCTTGATCGACTCGCCCACGTCAGTGCCCAGGTTCTTGAGTTTCTTGGTGCCGAACACCAGTACCACCACCACCAGAATGACGATCCAGTGTTTCCAGTCAAAAATGCCCATGCTGCAAATCCTCTAGTCTTAGTTATTCAGGCGGACGGGCGCGAGGCCTTCTCGGCATGCCCGGACAAGCCGAAGCGACGGTCCAGTTCATCCAGCACAGCCTGTGGATGCTGCCCCAGTTGGGCGAGCATGACCAGGCTATGGAACCACAAGTCGGCGGTCTCGTAGATGACATCGCTGCAATCACCGCTGATCTGCGCGTCCTTGGCGGCGATGATGGTCTCGACGGATTCTTCGCCGAGTTTTTCCAGGATCTTGTTCAAGCCCTTGTGGTACAGGCTGGCGACGTAGGAGCTGTCGGCATCTGCGCCTTTGCGGTCTTCCAGCACCTGGGCCACGCGGTTCAGGGTATCGCTCATGTCTAGTGTCCTGCCGAGTAGATGGCGTGCGGGTCTTTGAGCACAGGCTCCACGACTTTCCATTCGCCGTTCTCGAACACGCGATAGAAGCAGCTGTGACGGCCTGTGTGGCAGGCGATGTCGCCGATCTGCTCGACCATGAGGATCACCACGTCGGCGTCGCAGTCGATGCGCATCTCGTGCAGGGTCTGCACGTGCCCGGACTCTTCGCCCTTGCGCCACAGTTTGCCACGCGAGCGTGACCAGTAGATGGCGCGCTGCTCAGTGGCGGTGAGGCTCAGGGCCTCGCGGTTCATCCAGGCCATCATCAATACGCGCCCGGTCTTGTAGTCCTGGGCAATGGCCGGCACCAGGCCGTCACTGTCCCACTTGATCTCGTCCAGCCAGTCTTTCATGTTCGGCTCCGGCAATTTGCGACAGTGTATAACCGGATTGGCTATCGACGCACGATCAGATATACACCCACGGCGACCATGATGCCGGCCGGCCAGTGGCCCAGTTGATTCAGCGGGCCGCCGATGGCCAGCATCACCCCGCCGACCAAGTGCGCAGCACCCAGCAGGCGCAGGAACCAATCATCCTTGCGCTTCTTCCACGGCGGCGCCGGGTCCTTGGCGTGGGGCTGGGACATGCGCTCCAACAGGTCGCGGGTCATGTTGGCCAGGTGCGGCAGTTGTTCCATCTGGCTGTGCAGGTTGCCCAGCACGGTTTTCGGGCTCATCCGCTCGCGCATCCAGCGCTCCAGGAACGGCTGCGCGGTGTTCCACAGGTCGAGGTCCGGGTACAGCTGGCGGCCCAGGCCTTCGATGTTCAGCAAGGTTTTTTGCAGCAGCACCAACTGTGGCTGCACTTCCATATTGAAGCGCCGCGCAGTCTGGAACAGGCGCATCAGCACCTGGCCGAATGAAATATCTTTTAACGGTTTTTCGAAGATCGGCTCGCACACGGTACGGATCGCCGCTTCGAATTCGTTGAGCTTGGTTTCCGCCGGCACCCAGCCCGAATCGATGTGCAATTGCGCCACGCGACGGTAGTCGCGCTTGAAGAAGGCGAACAGGTTGCGGGCCAGGTAGTCCTGGTCTTCCGGGGTCAGGCTGCCGACGATGCCACAGTCGATCGCGATGTACTGCGGGCTCCACGGGTTGACGGTGCTGACGAAGATATTGCCCGGGTGCATGTCGGCGTGGAAGAAACTGTCGCGGAATACCTGGGTGAAGAAGATCTCCACGCCGCGTTCGGCGAGCATCTTCATGTCGGTGCGCTGGTCGGCCAAGGTTGCGAGGTCAGTGACCTGTACGCCGTAGATGCGCTCCATCACCAGCACTTTCGGGCGACACCAGTCCCAATACACTTGCGGCACGTACAGCAGCGGCGAGCCTTCGAAGTTGCGCTTGAGCTGGCTGGCATTCGCCGCTTCGCGCAGCAGATCAAGTTCGTCGTAGATGGTTTTTTCGTAGTCAGCGACCACGTCCACCGGGTGCAGCAGGCGCGCATCGGCAGAGAAGCGCTCGGCAGCGCGGGCGAGGATGAACAGCCACGCCAGGTCCTGGCCGATGATCGGCTTGAGGCCGGGGCGAATCACCTTCACCACCACTTCTTCGCCAGTCTTGAGTTGCGCCGCGTGCACCTGTGCGACCGAGGCCGAGGCCAGAGGGTCGACGTCGAAGCGGCTGAACACGTCGCTGATCTTCTTGCCCAGCTGCTCCTCGATAAGCTTCATCGATTGCTGGGAGTCGAATGGCGGCACACGGTCCTGCAACAGCATCAGCTCGTCGGCGATGTCCTCGGGCAGCAGGTCGCGCCGTGTGGAGAGGATCTGTCCGAACTTGATGAAGATCGGCCCCAGGTCCTGCAGCGCCAGGCGCAGGCGCGCGCCACGGCTCAGCTCCAGCTGTTTGCGCGGGAACCAGCGCCACGGCAGTACATAGCGCACAGCGAGCAGGAACCACGGCAGGGGCAGGGCGAACAGCAGGTCATCAAGGCGGTAGCGGATTACGACGCGCTGGATACGAAACAAACGGCGGACGGCGAGCAGCTTCATGCGTTATCGCTTGGATCAAGGGAACGGCTCAGGCGCTCGAAGCGGGCCTCAAGGCGTTCCAGGTCGATTTTGGCCTTGTCGAGTTCACGAAAGCGCGCTTGCGCTTCCCGTTCTCCGACCAGGGTGCGCGATTCTTCGCTCAGGTATTCGGCAAGGTTCTGGTTGAGGCTGGCGAACCCCTGCTGGTACCAACGCGAGCGGCTGCGCAGGTGCCCGCTGATCAACTGGGTGGCCACCGGGCCGATCCAGCGGGACAGCTCGTATTCCCAGTCCAGTTCCAGGTCTTGCAGCACGGCGGCGAGGTCCATCAGCACCGAACTGTCGCCTTCCAGCTCCACTTCGTCGCTGTGCAGGATGGCGGTCTTGTTGCGGCTCAGAGCCAGGTGCAAAAGGCTCGAAGCCGGCGCACGCAGGGTGCAGTCGGCGTCGGCGGCCCATTGGGTCGCGAGCATCAGGCCTTCATCGCTGGGCAGGATAAACAGTTGCAAGGTGGGGCTGCGGCAGTCGACGGCAATGACTTTGCCGTTGAGGTGCGCCAGCCGCGCCAGGGCGGTGCTGTCCAGGCGCAGCACACGGTTGAGGCCGTGTTCAACGCTGGCGAGAAGACCTTTGAGCAGCATCAGGGCTTGATGCCACGGTGCAGGGCGACGATGCCCGAGGTCATGTTGTGGTAGGTCACGCGGTCGAAACCGGCTTCTACCATCATCGACTTCAGGGTTTCCTGGTCGGGGTGCATGCGGATCGATTCGGCCAGGTAGCGATAGCTCTCGGCGTCATTGGTGATCAGCTTGCCCATCAACGGCATGAAGGCAAAGGAATAGGTGTCGTAGACCTTTGACATCAGTGCATTGGTCGGCTTGGAGAACTCCAGCACCAACAGGCGTCCGCCCGGCTTGAGCACGCGCAGCATCGAGCGGATCGCGTCCTCCTTGTGGGTCACGTTGCGCAGGCCGAAGGCGATGGTCACGCAGTCGAAATGGTTGTCTGGGAACGGCAGCTTTTCAGCGTCGGCCTGGACGAACTCAATATTGCCGGCCACACCCTTGTCGAGCAGGCGGTCACGGCCGACCTTGAGCATCGAACCGTTGATGTCCGCCAAGACTACCTGGCCGGTAGGGCCGACGAGCTTGGAGAACTTGGCTGCCAGGTCGCCCGTACCGCCGGCGATGTCCAGCACGCGGTTGCCGGTGCGAACACCCGACAGCTCGATGGTGAACCGCTTCCACAGGCGGTGCATGCCGCCCGACAGCACATCGTTCATCAGGTCGTACTTGGCCGCTACGGAATGGAACACCTCAGCGACTTTTTCCGCTTTTTGGCTTTCCGGGACGTTCTTGAAGCCGAAGTGAGTGGTGGGTTCGGCATCGCTGCCTTTGCGCTGATCAGTCATATCGCTGTCACCAAAAGAGAATGCGGGACATGATAATCCCCAAGGCCTGCTTTGTCTTGGCAAGGCTGAAGGTAAGATGGGCGGTCATCGAGACCTTTTGCCGCATCGAAGGTATCCAAGTCCCTATAAAGAGGAGTCATTGCAATGGCCCGTATAACCGTTGAGCGTGCACATTCCCTGGGTAAAGAAGGCGCACGGGCAAAGGCCGACAAGTTGGCGCACAAACTCAAGGAACAATATGGCCTGGAGCCGTCGTGGTCCGGCGATACCTTGAACCTCAAGCGTTCGGGGGTTAAAGGCACCGTCGTGGTGGCCGAAGATTCGCTGCGTATAGATGTGGAACTGGGGCTGTTGATGTCGGCCATGAGTGGCACCATCAAGTCCGAAATCGAAAAAGCCCTGGATAAGGCGTTGGCCTGACCGTTGTGTTCTTAGGGTGCCGATTCTAATTTTCCAGCCTACTTTGTGCCCAAGCCCTCAACTCCTGTGGGCCGTTCCTCCCCCCTATTCTGCGTGAGGTGCACCATGGCCAAAGTTATCCTGAAGAAAAAAATCGACGCCCCGACCACTACTCTGAGCGACGTTAAATCCTACGCCCGCAAGATCTGGCTGGCGGGTCTTGGTGCCTACGCCAAGGTTGGAAGCGAGGGCAGCGACTACTTCAAAGAGCTGGTTAAAACTGGTCAACATGTTGAAAGTAAAGGCAAAAAAGTTGCAGTTGAACAACTTGAGGCCGCCAACAGTCAGATTGATCAAGTAAAGAGTAATGTCTCCTCCGTCAAAGGTCTGGTAGAAGTTCAGCTGGATAAAGTTGAAAAAGCTTTTGATACTCGTGTTGCCAGTGCCTTGAATCGAATCGGCATTGCGTCTAAACATGACGTTGAGACACTCTCTGCTAAGCTCGAAGAGCTGACGACATTGCTAGAACGTGTCGCGCGTAAACACTAAGGAGACATCGGGATGGCTGTTAAAAAGACTACTCAGAAAGAAGGCAGCTCGTGGGTCGGGGAAGTTGAAAAATATTCCCGTAAGATCTGGCTTGCTGGTTTAGGCGTGTACTCGAAGGTTAGCAGTGACGGCGGCAAGTACTTCGAGACTTTGGTCAAGGACGGCGAGAAGGCCGAGAAGTTGACCAAAACCACGGTTGGTAAAAAAGTTGAAGCGGCCAAGGCAACTGCCGGTTCCGCCAAGTCGAGCATTTCTGACACCTGGGGCAAGTTGGAAGAAACTTTCGACAAGCGCCTTAACAGTGCCATTTCGCGACTGGGCGTGCCGAGCAAGGCTGAACTGAAGACGCTGCACAGCAAGGTCGATACCCTGACCAAGCAGATCGAAAAACTCACCGGCGCTAAAGTGGCTCCTGCGAAAACGGCTGCGGCCAAACCTGCTGCCAAGCCTGCCGCTAAAACCGCCGCCGCCAAACCTGCTGCCAAAACAGCAGCCAAGCCTCTGGTAAAAGCGGCTGCCAAGCCGGCTTCCAAACCTGCGGCCAAGGCGCCCGCCAAAGCAGCTGCTAAACCAGCCGCCAAAACTGCAGCTGCCAAGCCGGCCGCCAAGACTGCTGCCAAACCCGTCGCGGCTAAAGCGGCTGCCAAGCCTGCTGCTAAACCAGCGGCTAAACCCGCAGCCAAGGCCGCCGCCAAACCGGCTGCCAAGCCAGCGGCTAAAACCGCAGCTGCAAAACCTGCTGCCAAACCGGCCGCTGCGAAACCTGCAGCCAAGCCGGCTGCGGCGAAACCGGCCGCCAAGCCTGCCGCAGCCAAGCCTGCGGCAAAACCAGCCGCAGCCAAGAAACCAGCGGTCGCGAAAAAACCAGCAGCACCCAAGCCTGCTGTTGCGGCCAAGCCGGCGACTCCGGCGCCAACCGCTTCCACAGCCAACTCGGTATCCGCACCGACCCCTGCTGCTGTGACCCCGACTGCAACGCCGGCAAACCCGACGCCATCCAGTCAGTCCTGATTTTTTCCAGGACGCAAAAAAATGCCCGGCCTGTTAAAGGTCGGGCTTTTTTGTGCTCGCAGCGCCGCCGGTCAGGCTGTCGTCAGTTGTAAGTGATGGAAACCGTAATGGCACTGGCCAGGGTGCCCTGGGTCACTGCGCCCGTTTTATAGTAGGCCGCACTGAGCGGTATGGTCGCCTTATTGCCGGTTGTTGTAACCGTGCGGCTGCGCTGAGCGACGGTGCCGTTCGCTGGGATGGCGTATAGGGGTGTTGAACGATGCAGCAGCCAAAGGGCCGTCCCCGCCGAGGTGCCCGTGTTGGAAAATAGTGCCCCGTTTACTACGGACGGTGTTCCCGTGAAGAGGAAAATCACATTGCGGATGTCTGATTCGCAATCGGCAGAGAGCTCGAAGTCCAGCACCCCTGCGCTGGGGCTTGCATCAAAATCCGAGATCTTGATGGGGGGCAGCGAAATAGTGCGGTTCTCGTCACCAGCTGCCAGGTTGCAGGTGCCGGCATTGACCTGGCCGGTAAAGCGCAAAGTGCCTGTTGTCGCAGCGTGGGCTTGCGTGGCGGCGAGGCCGACAGTGGTTGCGAGTAAGAAAGACACGGCTCGTAGGTTCATCAATGACTCCTCAGGGTTTTTAGTTATAGGTGATGTTGACGGTGGCGGTACTGGCGAGCGTGCCTTGGCCGACCGTACCGTTTTTGTGATAGGCCGCGCTGAGCGGTAAGACTGCGCGATTGCCGGAAACGGCAACGTTGCGGATGTTATTGGCATTCGGAGAAATGGTTTGCTGGACCCCGTTGATGCGCGATCCCAACCACAGGGCTACCCCGCTTGCCGTGCCCGTGTTGGCGAAGAGCACGTTGTTCCCGGGCGCAGGGGTGCCGCTGAAACGAAAGGTGACGTTGGTGGCGTTTGTACAGTTAGCGGTCAGTTCGAAGTTCAGCATGCCGGCATAGTCGATGTCTCTGAGGTCGCTGACTTTTATCGGGGTGAGAGGGATCGTGCGGTTGACGTCGCCGGCAGCCAGGTCGCAGGTGGCAGCCGGCCTGACGAAGCGCACCCGGCTACCGAGCTGCAGGCTGAAGCGCTGTGTGACGCCAGCAATTCTCCTGCTCCAGAAGTATCCGCTGGGCACTGTTCCGTCTGTGACTGGCCCGATTTTGTAGAAGCTTGCCTCCGCTGAAGTGAAGCTGGGCACCTTCCCGTACAGCGGTGTGGGGCCTTGGTTGAACAATGAAAAGGCAGCGGGCCCTCCGCCGCCCGCCCATCTCATTGTGATGCGTACGCCAACGCCTGGCGCCTCGGTGGGGTAGGAGCGGGTCACCGGATCTGTTCCCATCGGATATCGCCCGTCGATCCAGCTCGCGATAGACACGGTGCAATTGGCAAAATACTCGGGGGCCGAACCGTTGAATGCCTGGCGATGAATGAGGCTTCCGACGGGTAGGCTGTCGGGCACGGTAATGGTCGCCGGCAAGTTCAGGGTGAAGGTATCGCTCTGGTACCTGTCGCATGGCGCCGCTTGAGCAACGGTCGGCACGCACAGGGCAAGCAGAGGAAAAACTAATTTCATGGCGTATTTCATGGTCATTCCCGTACTCATCAATGGGGCGTCAGCCGTTGCTATTGGGTTGGCAGGTGCCAGCATCCAGATGGCGCAAACGCTGGCGAGCATCACCTTTCGATAGGGCGTCCACGGCGTACATCAGTCGACAAGAAGCAGCGGCCTCAGGCCCCCACTTGACGGTCAGCAGCCCCTGCGCGCGTGCCACGCGCACGAATGCTTTACCGCCCTGCCCGACAATGCCGACACTGGCGCCCTCTTCGTCGAACACATCCGAACCGAAGGGCAGGGGGCTGCCATCCTCCCGCAGCGCAGTCACCAGTAACGCTTGGCCGCTGACGGTCTCGAATTGCAGCTTCACTACGGAGCCTGCACGCGGTGCGACGTTTTGCGCGGCGGTCTTGAGTTCTACGTCGACGGACAGGTCCTTGGGGTCCAACTCCACCGCGTTCTGGCGATACGGCGTGAGGTGGGGCACCACGGCAAAGCCATTCTTGCCGACCTGGGCGCCGTGGTTGCCATTGACCCGCGCACCTTGTGCATCGGGCGCTTGCACGATGCCAATGGTGTCGCCCAGTTCGGGCGCAAAGGTGATGCCATCGGCATGGGCGACGATGCCGCCGGTCACGCCCAGGGACAACGCTCGGTAGGTGTTGCTTTGCCCGAACCCTGCGGAGACCACGCCACTGCTGGCTTGGTACTTCGCATCGGCATTCGTGGCGCTGCCGCCACCCTGAACCCGGCTGGCGCCTACGCCGTAGCTGAGTTCGTTGCGCTCGCCCAGGGTGCCGCCAAGGTTCACGCGTTCACCGCTGCTTTGATTGCCGCGAAAGGCAGTGGTGGTCAGGGTCGGTGAACGTGCGCCGGTGCCGAGCGGCAAACTCAGGGTCAGTTCTATTTGCTTGTCGACCCGTTCACTGAGCAGGTCCTTGGTGCGCTGGGCGCTGAGGGTGTAGTGAAGGCTTTTCCAGCTTCCGGCGTAACCCGTGGTAAAGGTCAGGTTGCCGCTGTTGCGGTTCCAGTAGTTCTGCGAGGAGCCGGTCAGGTACACCGAACCCTTGCCCAGGCTTTGGTTGAGGCTGATATCCATTCGGTCGCGCAGGCGCGACACGTTGTCCACGTTGAGGCCGGCGATGGCGAGGTCGCGTACCCGGGCGGCGTCGGCCACACCCAGGAAGCCTTCCGTGGAGTAGCGGTAGGCACCCAGGGCAAAGTAGGTGCCGGTCTCGGTGAAGTTCTTGCTGTAGCGCAGTTGCAGGCTTTGGCCATCCCGGGTGCTGTGCCCCGGAATGTTGGCTTTGGAGTTGGTCAGGTCCAGCGACAGCGCACCCAGCGAGGTGTTGAATGCCAAGCCCAGCAAGCGCGACTGATAGTCATCGCCGACTACGACACCGCCATAGCCGGTCAACAGGTTGTTCAAGCCGTGCTGATAAGTGCCTTGCATCAGCTTGGGCGGGTGACGCAGGCCGATTTCATCTAGCTGGCCAACACTCACGGAATAACGACTATGGCCTGCACGCAGCAGGTTGGCATTGGCGGCGAACGGCACGATGAACTCACGCTGGCGGCCATCGGCCTCGGTGACGGTCACGGTCAGGTCGCCGCCGTACCCGGTGGGAAACAGGTCGTTGAGCACAAACGGTCCGGGTGCGACCGAGACTTCATCCAATAGCACGCCGCGTTGGCGCACCGTGACCCGGGCATTGGTTTCGGCGATGCCACGGACAACGGGCGCGAAACCGGTCTGGGAATCAGGCAGCATCCGGTCATCACTGAACAGGCTGGCCCCACGCAGGCGCACGCTGTCGAACAGCTCGCCCGAGGTGAAGATCTCCCCCATCATCAGTTGTGATTGCAGTGGGCTCAGCTCACGTTGCACATAGGTGGAACTGCTTTGATAGCCCGACGCGTTATCTGTGCGGCTGAAGCTGCCGCTGTGCCGCCAGTGCCAGTCGCCCAGGTTAAGCCCGGTGTTAAGGCCCAGGTAATGGGAGTTGAGCGTGCGGCCATTGGTACGGGTCGAGAACGTGTTGGCGTTGTAGCGCACGAACGCGGCGTCGACACCGCCGTCCCAATGCTTGGGGTCGACATAACCGCGTGCCTTGCGTGCCAGGTAAATCTGCGGGACTTGCAGCGTCAGGCGGTTTTCACCTGAGTCGAACTGGCTGCTACTGCCCGGCAGGTAGGTGGAAATTTCATGGCAACTGGCAAACTCGGCGGCCGGCGCCTGGCCTGGTTCGAGCGGCTGTTTCTGCGGCGCGTCCAGGTCGATGCCGAACCTGAGCAGTGCGTCACGCTCCAGGCAAAGCTGCGCAGAGTTTTGCCCTTCGACCGCAACGAACGACAGGGTCTCGCGCCCGATCCACTGGCCATTGAGATAGACATCGGTGCGGTAGCTGCCGGGCAACACCACATTGCCCTGGCTGAATTTCGAAATATCCACCTGCTGGCCACCCGCACCGTCCGGGAAAAAGGCGGGGTTGAACTCGACGTTCTCGTCGGCGTAGGCGCCCATGGCAGGTGCGCCGGCCAACAGCAGGCAACGCACTGTACGCGTTAATCGATAACATGCCAGGGGCCAGTGGCGGATGCTGGCGGGCGTGTTCAAACTCATGTTTACCATTCCAAAAAAACCAGGGGAGCCGAATTCGGGCCAGGGGATTCCCTGCCCTTAAAAATGGGCATCAACCGAACGTGTGATTAGGTGAAGAGCGGCCGCTGCAGTCAGGGCGTCTAGAGAGTCATGACGAGACCTTGGCGCTGTGGGAGACCTTTACGCCGAAGTCGTCCAGTGTCTGGAACTCCACCGTGGTTGTGCCGTCGTGAGGTGCTTTGAAGCCGGGCAGTTCAAAGCGGTTGCGACCTCCCGGTATCACCATGTTTTCCGCGTTTGACGTGGCGGGCTTGCGGGCATGACGTTGCTGTGACGCCAACACCTCGATCTGCTCGAACGTCACGTGGTAAGGGGTCGGGTTGTGGACTTCCAGAACCTGGCCTTGCTCGGTGGTCTCGCGGCGCCATTGCAGTTTTCCAGGAGCCGCATCGACCCCATAAGGCAGGTTGGGTGGGCGAACAAACAACTTGATCCGAGAGCGGAAGGCCAGTTGCAACTGGTTGCCCTGTTGGAAACCCTGGGATTGAGCCGGCACTTCCAGCAGGTTGAACCAGAACAGGCTTTCCTGCGCCGACGGCAATGCCTCTCCGGTATACGCCAGGCGTACCACCTGCTGTTTGCCTGGCTCCATGCGAAAAATTGGCGGCGTGGAGATAAACGGAATTCCTGCGAGGTCTGGCGTCGAGTGTTCGTCGCCGCTGTCCAGCCACGTCTGTACCAGCACCGGTGCCTGGTTCTTGCTTTCCAGCCTGACCGTTACCTCTTTGTCGTTCTGCGGGTAGATGATCCGCGTGTTGTTGATGATAACGCTGGCGTGTGCTGCGGCACTGGCGATCAGTGCAAACAGCAATGTCAGAAGCCTGGCTGGCCAAAAGGCAAAGGAGCGCGCATTCATGGGGTCATCACCTGGCTGCCGAAGGGGTAAGGCTTGCCGAGTGGCGCACACGAGCGCCGAAGTCGGTAACCGTGGTGAACTCGACTTCAGGCGCGCCCTCGGGACGATTGCGCAGCAGCGGCAGCACAAAGCGTTTTACGTCGCCGGCGGGCATCAGCAGGCTGTCATTGGCTTGCGTGTTCGGCGCTTTACTGAAGCGTTTACCGTTGCTCAGCAAGTCAACGGCGGTGAGGGAAATATGGTACGGCGTCGGGTTGGTCACCTGCAGCGCAAAACCCTGGCCACTGTCGACCAGTTTCCATTCCAGCTTCGAAGGGGCGCTGCCTGCCGGATAGGGCAATGCCTGGGGGCGCAGGAACACGCGCAATCGGGTGCGAAATGCCAGTTCGAGGTTGTTCTGCTCGGCATTGTTTGCGCTGGGTGGAATCTCCAGCACGTTGAGCCAGTACAGGCTTTCGCGATCAGACGGGGAAGGCTTACCGGAGTAGAACAAGCGCACGGCCTGTTGCTGATGCGGTTCCATGCGAAAGATCGGTGGTGAAAGGGTAAACGGCGTCTGCGCGGTGGCCGGTGTGGAATTCAGGTCGCCTGTATCCAGCCAGGTCTGCACCAGCGACGGGCGATCGCCCTTGTTTTCCAGGCGCACGACCACTTCTTGCTGCTCGGCTGGGAAGATCACGCGGGTGCCATAAATGATGACACCTGCCTGGGCGCTATTTGTTTGCAGCGACAGCAGCCCAAAAACACAGAAGGCAAGCGCGAGGCGGGCCATTGTTTTCATAGTGTCGAAGATCTCTTTGAATCTGGCGAAGGACCTGCCCAACGGCTGCAGGTCCGCTACATACAAGGCTTGCGGATGCTCGGCCTCTTGCCCCTTAGTCGGCGTACACAACCATGAAGCCCACACGCGTTTTGACGGCACCTTCAGTCGCGGCGCCGCTGGCGTACATTTGTGCAGCCAGTGGGATCACGGCCTGGTTGTCGGCGATCACTACGCCTTCCGATTTTTCGGTGTAAACGTGAATCGGGGTGCCATCACGGTTGGTCACTTCAACCTGTACGTTCTTGGCGTTGGTGGTGTCGGAGGGGTCGTTGTAGCCGTCGATATTCAAGCGTCCGGTCGCTACATCGATGGCGGGGCTGGTGGGGTCGAACGCCACCATGGCCGTGCGGCCGTTGGTGCATGCGCCTTCGCCGGGCGCACCAATGCGAATGGAGAAGCCGGTCAGGTTGGCGCGGTCGCCAGGGTTTTGCAGGCGTGAAGCGGATACACCGCCAAGGTTGACGTCCTTGACCACTGCACCGGTACCTGGCGCCGAGCCTTCGATGGTGCAGGTCACATCATTCACCAGCCCGGTGAAATTGATGGTGCCGTCATTGGCCGCGTGTGCGCTTTGCGAAATAGCAGTGACCAAGGCAACGGTTGCTGCAAGGGTAGAGAGAGCATTGAGGTTCATAATAGTCCCGAACATGAAGTGTTTATGTAATCCGCCAACGGGTGTTAAACCCGATATCTGTGGGTGATTCATTACGGCAATTGGCGGAACCCAATCATTGTTCGGAGGGGGAACAATTGCCTATAGAGAAGTAACGAGATTGCGTTAGAGATTGTTCGAAATTTTATATATTTATTACAAGTAATTGCATTGACTTGACGCGTGGGTAATGGCTGTAAGTTTTTTTTGTACGAACAATCCTTATTTCTGTACGAACAGTCCTTATTGTTGCTATTGATTGATCCTGATGTTCGGCTGGGATATACCGTGATCGTGATGATTAAGCAGTTTTCTAATAAGTGGTATTGACGAGGACGGATTATTTGATGCGTACTTTAATGTCCAAAACGCATTCCATCATGTTGCTTGATGATCATGAAATGGTTCGACAGGGGATCGAGTTGGGCCTGAGTAACGAGGCCGACCTCGAGGTGGTGGGCTCGTTCGGCACCGGCAGGGAGTTATTGGAGGCGCTGGCCGCTCAGCCTGTAGAGGTTATCATCATGGACTTTACATTGGGGCCTACGGAGCTTGATGGCCTCAGTTTGATCCGGGCAGTGAGTCGACGTTTCAAGCAGTCCAGGCCCGTCGTCTTATCGTCCCACTGCACGCCCGCAACGGTCTCGATGGCATTAAAGGCTGGATGCTGGGGTGTTGTAGGCAAGACCCAGAAGTTGGCAGAGTTGATCATGGCCGTTCGAACGGTCGCACAAGGATATATTTACTTGCAGCCGGGTATGCTGTCAGTAGAGCAAGGCAGGCAATCTATTCTGGAGTGGGTGAACTTTAAGTCGAATCTGGAAGTATCTGCCGCATTAAGGCCGAACGCCTGCCTGACACCCAAAGAGCAAGAGGTGTTGCGTTGTTTTCTTGATGGTATGTCGGTGAGTTCTATTGCAATAAAGTTTTCGCGCAGCACCAGTACGATCAGCACGCAAAAACAGTCGGCGTATCGCAAGTTGGGCATCCGTACTGACAGTGAACTTTTCAAGTTCACTCGACAATTCGGAAAGCCTGAATAGTATAGTCGCCGTACGATAATGGCCTGAGGGTTATACGCTAAGTTGGGTTGTCGAGGTAACGCAGCGCCAGTCGCTCGGTCACCTGTTGCACCGGCGGCAACAGATGCGGCGCTACCAGCATCATGATCTGGTAGACCACGACCTGCACTTCACTTTCGCGATCGAGAATCCGTTGGTAGTCCAGTGAAAACAGCAGGGTCATGGTGATCTGTTCCACTAACTGCCCCAGTGCCTGGGTACTGCTGACCAGTTGGCCCGCCGCCTTCAGCCGTGCCAGCAAAGAGGCCAGGGTACGTTTGAGCGCCGTCAGCAGGTTGCGAATGCCCTTGGCCAGCTTCGGCAAGCGACCCGCCAGGTTCGAGAGGTCCTGGAACAGAAACCGGTAATGCGCCATGCGCTCGACGATCAGGTGCAGGAACAGCCAGTAGTCCTCGGCTTCCAGTTGCGCGTCGGCCGGTGGATCAAGCAGGGGCGCCAGCTCATTCTGAAAGCGCTCGAACAAGCCGAGTACCAGCGGTTCCTTGCCATGGAAGTGGTAGTAGAGGTTGCCGGGGCTGATCCCCATTTCATTGGCCACCTCCATGGTCGACACGTTCGGTTCGCCCTTGTGGTTGAACAACTGCAGGGCACATTCAAGGATACGGTCGCGCGTCTTCATCCAGTCTTCTTAATGTGATCGTTGAGCTCAGCGCACGCGCACGTAAGTGCCCGGCGCCGCTTCCATCGGTGGGTAGTTCTGGTTGCCCAGGGCGGTGAGGGTTTCGCGTTGCACGCCAGAGCGCTGCTGGATCCACTCCAGCCACTGCGGCCACCAGCTGCCTTCGACGTGGTTGGCGTCGTAATACCAGGCGCGTGGGTCGCTGCTCAGCTTGGGATTCTCGACATAGTTGGCCTTGGGGTTGCCCGGCGGGTTGAGGATGCTCTGGATATGCCCGCTGTTGGACAGCACGAAGCGCCGCTCGCCGCCGAGCAATTGGGTGGAGCGGTACACCGCATCCCACGGCGTGATGTGGTCGTTGATACCGGCCACGCTGAAACTGTCCACGGTGACCTTTTGCAAATCGATGGGCGTGCCGCAGACCTCCAGGCCGCCGGGATGGCTGAGCGGGTTGTGCTTGAAGAAGTCCAGCAGGTCGCCATGCAGCGCGGCGGGCAGGCGTGTGTTGTCGTTGTTCCAGTACAGGATGTCGAAGGCCGGCGGTTCCTTGCCCAGCAGGTAGTTGTTGATCCAGTAGTTCCAGATCAGGTCATTGGGCCGCATCCAGGCGAACACCTTGGCCATGTCGCGACCGTCGAGCACACCTTGCTGGTAGGAGCGGCGCTTGGCGGCTTCCAGGGTCTGTTCGTCGGCGAACAGCGTGGCGGGGCTGTCGATCTGGCTGTCCAGCAGGCTCACCAGGTAACTGGCACTGGAGATGCGTCGCAACTGGCGCTTGGCTTGCAGGTGGCCTTGCAGCGCGGCGATGGTCAGGCCGCCGGCGCAGGCGCCCATCAGGTTGACCTCGCGGGCACCGGTGATCGCGCGGCACACGTTGAGCGCTTCCTCCAGCGCAGCGACGTAGGTGGAGAGGCCCCATTCGCGATGGCGCACATCTGGGTTGCGCCAACTGACCATGAACGTTTGCAGGCCGTTCTTGAGGGCGTATTGCACAAAGCTGTTGGCCGGGCTCAGGTCGAAAATGTAGTACTTGTTGATTTGCGGCGGCACGATCAGCAGCGGCTTGGCGTACTGTTTTTCGCTCATGGGCTTGTACTGGATCAGCTCCAGCAGCTCATTGCGAAACACCACCGAGCCCGGCGTGGTGGCTACGGTTTTGCCGACCTCGAACGCGTGCTTGCTGACCTGACGTGGCAGGCCATTGTTGTGCAGCAAATCTTCGAACAGGTTGCTGACGCCGCGCACCACGCTGTTGCCACCGGAGTTGAGCAGCTCCTTGATCGCCAGGGGATTGAGCAAGGTATTGGAGGGGGAGAGGGCATCATTGAGCAGGGCGAAGGCAAAATGCGCACGGGCCCGGTCGTCGGCGCTCATCGCGCTGTCATCGATCCAGTGACGCGTTTGTTTCTGCCAGCTCAGATAGGCTTGCAGGCTGCGACGGTATAGCGGGTTGAGCGCCCAGGTCGGGTCGCTGAAGCGGCTGTCGTTGGGGTTGGGCGCATGCACGGTTTCACCCAGCAGCACGCGACCCAGCTGGCCGCCCAAGGCCATGGCATGGCGGGCGGTATGCAAGGGGTTGCGCAAGCCGTGGGCGGCGACGCTGCGCAGGGTCGACAGCAAGTCCCGGCCGCGCAGGCCGGTGATTGCATTTTGCGCATTGATGAACGCGGCAGGGGTGGGGGCCGGGTTCGTCACGGGTCTTTCTCGCATGAGCCAACACTCCTTCGTCAAGCCATCAAAGAGGCACGCCAATTCAGAACCATAGTCGGTTCCTGGCAAGTTGCGCGGCGGTGCAGTCCTTACACGGCCGGTCGCGGATGAATCACCGCGCGCATGCGCTCCTCTTCGAGAAACTTCATGATGATCGGCGCCACGGCTTCGGCCCGGGTGATCAGGAATAAGTGACCGTCATCGATGATGTGCAACTGTGCATTGGGAATGCGCCAGGCGAGCATGCGCATGTTGATCAGCGGGATCAGCGGGTCGTCGTCGCCGGCCAACACCAGGGTGGGTTGGCGGATCTTGTGCAGCCAGTGGATGCTGGTCCAGCCCAACCCCGCGAACAGTTGCCAGTAGTAGCCCAGCTTGCCAGCCGAGCGCACTTTGCTCGCGTGTTCGGCGGCCAGGTTCGAGTCGCGGCGGAACGAACCGCCGTAGATCATCGGCGCGATGCGCACCACGTGGGACGGTTGAATATAGCGGCGCGGGCTGGCCATCAGCCAAAGCACCTTGGGCTTGCCCGGCACCATCACCGCCCCCGCTGCCGTGGCAGCCAGGATCAGCTTCTTGCAACGTTCCGGGTAATCGTAGGCAAACTGCTGCGCCAACGCGCCGCCCCAGGACACGCCCACCGCATTTACCTGGCCATAGTCCAGGTAATCGAGCATGCGTGCGGTCAGTTTGGCCAGGCCGGGAAAGCGGTAGGGCCGGTTTGGCGTGGATGAACCGCCCACGCCGGGTACATCGAAGGCGATCACTTCCAGGTCCGGGTCCAGTGCCTGGACGAACGGAAACACCAGCTCAAGGTTGGCGCCGATGCCATTGAAGATCAGCAGCGGCGTCAAGTGAGGCTTGCCCGGGCGCACCGCCGTGCGGATGGTCTGGCCATCCAGGTCGATGGTACGAAAGATGAACGGTTGCGGCATGGGAAAGCCCTGTCAGGTGGTGCGTAAGTCTTATGGGCGATGCGATCCATGTGGGAGCTGGCTTGCCTGCGATGGCATTCTTTCCGCCAGCCCATCAACAACTGACTCGCCGCTATCGCAGGCAAGCCAGCTCCCACAGTGACTGCATTTCAACCAACCATCTGCTTATCGTTCATGTACATAAGTGCCCGGCGCGGCTTCTGCCGCTGCATAGGTTTTGTTACCCAAACTTGTCGGCGCCTTCTTCAACTTACCCGCCCGCTCCGCCTGCCACACCTGCCAATGCAGCCACCACGAATCGGTGTGCTTGGTGGCATTCTCCTGCCAGTCCAGCGGTTTCGCCGTCAGGCTGTCGCTGGTCTGGTAGCGTGCCTTGGGGTTGCCCGGCGGGTTGAGGATGCTCTGGATATGCCCGCTGCTGGACAGCACGAACTCAACCTTGCCACCAAACAGCTGCGCTGACTTGTAGCAAGACTGCCACGGCGTGATGTGGTCGTTGGTACCGGCCAGTGAGTAAATATCAGCGGTGACCTGCTTGAGGTCGATCGGCGTGCCGCACACTTCCAGGGCGTTGGCGCGCACCAGTGGGTTGTTTTTGAACAGTTCGATCAGGTCGCCGTGGAAGGCTGCGGGCAAGCGGGTGGTGTCGTTGTTCCAGAACAGGATGTCGAACACCGGCGGCTCGTTGCCCAGCAGGTAGTTGTTCACCCAGTAGTTCCAGATCAGGTCGTTGGGGCGCATCCAGGCGAACACCTTGGCCATGTCGCGGCCTTCCAGTACGCCGGCCTGGTAGGAATGGCGCTTGGCGGCTTCCAGGGTCTGTTCGTCGACGAACAGCGCTACTTGGGTGTCCAGCGTCGTGTCGAGCACGCTTACCAGCAGGGTCAGGGCGTTGACCTTCTTCTCCCCCAGCGCCGCGTAGTGGCCGAGCAGGGCGGTGCAGGTGATGCCGCCGGAGCAGGCGCCAAGCATATTCACGTCTTTGCTGCCGGTAATCGCCGTGACCACATCCACCGCTTCCTTGAGCGCTTCGATATAGGTCGACAGGCCCCATTCACGCTGGGCCTTGGTCGGGTTGCGCCAGCTCACGATAAAGGTCTGCTGGCCATTGCGCAGGCAAAAACGCGCCAGGCTCTTCTCCGGGCTCAGGTCGAATACATAGAATTTGTTGATCTGCGGTGGCACCACCAGCAGTGGGCGTTCGTGCACCTGTTCGGTGATCGGCTTGTACTGGATCAGCTCCAGTACGTCATTGCGAAACACCACCGCGCCTTCGGTGGTGCCCAGGGTCTTGCCCACTTCAAAGGCGCCCATGTTGACCTGGCTCGGCATGCCGCCGTTGTGCACCATGTCCTTGGCCAGGTGGGACAGGCCATCGAGCAGGCTCTTGCCGCCGGTCTCGAAGAAGCGTTTGACCGCCGCCGGGTTGGCCGCGCTGTTGGTGGGGGCCATGGCTTCGGTCATCAGGTTGATCACGAAGTGGCCGCGGCTGATGTCCTGTTCCGACAGATTGCTGTCACCGATCCAGTCGTGCAGTTCCTTGCGCCACGCCAGGTAGGTTTGCAGATAACGTTTGTAGAGCGGGTTCTGGCTCCAGGCCGGGTCACTGAAGCGGCGGTCGTCGCTTTCGGGCACCAGCGCCGACTTGCCGAACATCACGTTCTTGAGTTCGACGCCAAAGTGGGCGACGTGCTTGACGCTGTGCAACGGTTGCTTGATGGCTTGGGTCAGCACCATCTTCGCCGAGGCGAGTAAATCCTTTTTGCGTAACGCGATGATCGGGTTGAGCCCCAGGGTGTTTTCCGAGGCCTGGCGTTTCAAGTCATCGTTGTTCTTGTTACTCATCTACGACGCTCCATTGTCCGAAAGACGAGTACCGGGTACCGCTGCGCACCAAGTTTCGATACACAACACAAGCCTGGTACTGCGACTCGGGTGACCGTTGATACCGCATCGTCAAATGCAGGGAACTTGCCAGTTCCATTGGTTACCCGAGTTTAATTTTTTTCGCAAGCAGGCCAATCGTTGGCCACAAGAGAAGGCATTCAAGCAGATGAAATTAGAAAATGCCCTCTAAAGAGCGAGAGGCCTGGGCTAGAGCATCAGCCGTACGATCGACTCACTCGGATCGCGGGTTTTACCGGCGGCTTTGAGCTCGGCCAGATAATCGGCCCACAGCGCGTCCTGACGCACGGCCAGTTGGTAGAGGTAGTCCCAGGTGAACAGTCCGCTGTCATGGCCGTCGTCGAAGGTCAATTTCAGTGCGTACTGGCCGGCGGCTTCTACCTTGATCAACTTCACGTTGAGCTTGCCGAATTGCAGGATGGGTTTGCCATGCCCCTGGACCTCGGCGGAAGGCGAGTGGGTGCGCAGCAGTTCGGCGGGGAGTTGGTACACCTCGTCGGGCCCGTAGGTGAGGCCGAGGGTGTTGGAGGTTTTGTGCAGGTTTACAGCCGTGGGAAATTTCGACATTGGAGAACCGCCCAGAAATAGTCCTGAAGGAACCGGCTTCAAACTGTGGGAGCGGGCTTGCTCGCGAATGCGGTGTGCCAGTCAGCACATCTGTTACTGATACACCGCATTCGCGAGCAATGCCCGCTCCCACAATAAAGCAAAGCGGTCCTGCGTGAGGCTTACAGGATATAACGAGACAGGTCTTCGTTCTGCGCCAATTCGCCCAGGTGGCTGTTGACGTAACCCGCATCGATCTTGATTACTTCGCCATTTTGCGCACCGGCTAGGTCGCCGGCACTGAAGGACACTTCTTCCAGCAAACGCTCCAGCAAGGTGTGCAGGCGACGCGCACCGATGTTCTCGGTCTTCTCGTTGACCTGCCAGGCGATCTCCGCCAAGCGCTTGATGCCGTCCGGCTGGAACTCGATGCCCAGGCCTTCGGTTTTCAGCAACTCACGGTACTGCTCGGTGAGCGACGCGTGCGGTTCACTGAGGATGCGCTCAAAGTCGCCCGGGGTCAGCGCCTTGAGCTCCACGCGAATCGGCAGGCGGCCTTGCAGCTCCGGCACCAGGTCGCTTGGCTTGCTCAGGTGGAACGCACCGGAGGCGATAAACAGGATGTGGTCGGTCTTGACCATACCCAGCTTGGTGTTCACGGTGCAGCCCTCGATCAGCGGTAGCAGGTCGCGCTGTACGCCTTCGCGGGATACATCCACACCGCCGGAGTTGCCGCGCTTGGCCACCTTGTCGATTTCGTCGATAAACACGATGCCGTGCTGCTCGACCGCTTCCAGGGCCTTGGCCTTGAGTTCTTCCTCATTTACCAGGCGCCCGGCTTCTTCGTCGCGCACCAGTTTCAGCGCTTCCTTCACCTTGAGCTTGCGGCTTTTCTTTTTGCCCTTGCCCATGTTGGCGAACAGGTTCTGCAACTGGCTGGTCATTTCTTCCATGCCAGGCGGAGCAGAGATGTCGACGCCGGAGACTTCGGCGACTTCGATCTCGATTTCCTTGTCGTCCAGCTGGCCTTCACGCAGGCGCTTACGGAACAGCTGGCGGGTGTTGGAGTCCGAGGCCGGTGCGGCGTCTTCGTTGAAGCCCATGCGTGCCGGTGGCAGCAGGGCATCGAGGATACGTTCTTCGGCGGCGTCTTCGGCGCGGTGGCTGACCTTGGTCATTTCCTGTTCGCGCAGCAGCTTCAGGGCGGCATCGGCCAGGTCACGAATGATCGACTCGACGTCGCGGCCCACGTAACCCACTTCGGTGAACTTGGTGGCTTCGACCTTGATAAACGGCGCGTTGGCCAGCTTGGCCAGGCGACGGGCGATCTCGGTTTTACCGACGCCGGTCGGGCCAATCATCAGGATGTTCTTCGGCGTTACTTCAACGCGCAATTCTTCGGGCAGTTGCATCCGGCGCCAGCGGTTACGCAGCGCAATGGCAACGGCGCGCTTGGCATCGTCCTGGCCGATGATATGGCGGTTGAGTTCATGGACGATTTCGCGGGGAGTCATGGACATAGTGTTTGGCGGCCTCAAGCGGAAATAAGCCTACGGCTTACTCGGCGAGGTCCTGCTCCTCAATGGTCTGGTTGTGATTGGTAAACACGCAGATATCGCCGGCAATGCCCAGGGCCGTCTCGACGATTTCGCGGGCCGACAGGTCGGTCTTCTTCAGCAGTGCGCTGGCTGCCGCCTGGGCGTAGCCACCGCCGGAACCCATGGCGATCAGGCCATGTTCAGGCTCAACCACATCGCCGTTACCGGTGATGATCAGGGAAGCGTCTTTGTTGGCAACGGCCAGCATGGCTTCCAGGCGGCTGAGGGAGCGGTCGGTGCGCCATTCTTTGGCGAGTTCGACCGCAGCGCGCACGAGGTGGCCCTGATGTTTCTCAAGCTGGCCTTCGAAACGCTCGAAGAGGGTGAAGGCGTCGGCAGTCGCGCCGGCAAAGCCTGCGAGCACCTGGCCGTGGTACAGGCGACGCACTTTCTTGGCGTTGCCTTTCATCACGGTATTACCCAGGGAAACCTGGCCGTCGCCGCCCATGACGACTTTGCCGTGGCGACGTACTGAAACGATGGTGGTCAAGGGGAGAGTCTCCACGCAGCGGGGCGAAAATGCCCTGATGAAAACTCATATGGGGGTGGCGGGGGGGATTTCAACCGCGGGGGCAGTGTGCGGACGAGTGGTGTTTATCTTTCTGACACGCCATAAAACAAAATGTGGGAGCGGGCTTGCTCGCGAATGCGGTGGGTCAGTCGCCGAAAATACTGACTGAAATACCGCATTCGCGAGCAAGCCCGCTCCCACATGGGGTCTGCTGCGCTCTTAGGCTCAGCGACTCTGGCGTTGTTGTAACAACAGGTTGCTAAAGCCCGCGCCAGCCAATTGTTTCTGCGCCACAGTCAGCTGTTCTCGGTTGCTGAACGGCCCAACGAGTACGCGATACCAAGTGGCATCCTTGACCGTCCCGGACTCCACTGTCACCGACTGGCCGAGCAGAATGATCTGCGCCCGCACGCGATCCGCATCCGCCTGTTTCGGGAACGAACCCGCTTGCAGGAAGAACTTGGTCACGGGTGCGGCCTTGGTCTCGGCAACCGGCGGTGCCGGCGGCGGGGTGATCCCGGCCAGTGCGGCCTGGGCGCGTGCCGTGTCGATTTTCGCCGCTTCGGCAGGGGTAACTGGCGTGGTCGGCACTTGTGGCGTCGGCAGGGTTTTCTCCGGCACGGCGTCAGGCGGCACGATCACTTCCGATTCCGGCAGCAGCGTATAGAAGTCGTATTTCGGCTTCACCGGTGCGGTCGGGCTTGGCGCAGTCTTGTTGGCTTCGGCCATTTTCGTGGCCTTCTGCTGTTCCTGCTTGACCCGTTTGACGTCATCGCCCTTGCCCGGATCCAGCTTCATCAGGAACACAATAAACGCGCCGACGGTGAGGCCGATGGCCATCCACAACCAGCCCGGGATCGGCTTCTTCGCCGGGGCCTGATAGCGGCTGGCGCCGCGCTTGGGTGCGGGTTTTTTCTTGGCAGCCAACTTACATACGCTCCAGTGTTTCCAGGCCCAACAGTTCGAGGCCTTGCTTGAGGGTCCGTCCAGCCAGTGCAGCCAAGCGCAGGCGGCTTTGCTTCTGGGCTTCGTCGTCGGCGGTCAGGATCGGGCAGTTCTCGTAGAAGCTGGAGAACAGGCCGGCGACTTCGTACAGGTAGGTGCACAGGATGTGCGGCGTGCCTTTCTCACCGACGCTATTCAGCACTTCGCCGAATTGCGCCAATTTGGCGGCCAGTTCCTGTTCGTGCGGGGCGTCCAGCACGATCTGGCCTTCAACTTCGCTGAAGTCCTTGCCCAGCTTGCGGAACACGCCAGCCACACGGGTATAGGCGTACAGCAGGTACGGCGCGGTGTTGCCTTCGAAGTTGAGCATCAGGTCGAAGTTGAAGCTGTAGTCGCTGGTGCGGTGCTTGGACAGGTCGGCGTATTTGACCGCACCAATGCCCACCACGCGGGCGATGTTGCGCAGGTCGGCCTCGGCCAGCTCCGGGTTCTTTTCCTTCACCAGGCTGTAGGCACGTTCCTGCGCTTCGGTGAGCAGGTCGATCAGCTTCACGGTGCCGCCGTCGCGGGTCTTGAACGGGCGGCCATCGGCGCCGTTCATGGTGCCGAAGCCCATGTGCTCCATGTGCATCGGGTGGGTGACGAAACCGGCGCGACGCGCCACTTCGAACACCTGCTGGAAGTGCAGCGCCTGGCGTTGGTCGACAAAATACAAGGCGCGATCGGCCTTGAGCACGCCGCTGCGGTAGCGCACGGCGGCCAGGTCGGTGGTGGCGTAGAGGTAGCCGCCATCGGCCTTGACGATGATCACCGGCAGCGGCTCGCCGTCGGCGGTCTTGAATTCTTCGAGGAACACGCACTGCGCGCCGTTGCTCTCTACCAGCAGGCCCTTGGCCTTGAGGTCGTTGACCACATTCATCAGGTCGTCGTTGTAAGCGCTTTCGCCCATCACGTCGGCCATGGTCAATTTGACGTTGAGTAGTTCGTAGATTTCCTGGCAGTGAGACAGGGAAATGTCACGGAAACGGTTCCACAGTGCCAGGCACTCGGCGTCACCGGCTTGTAGCTTGACCACCAGGCCACGGGCGCGGTCGGCGAATTCTTCGGATTCGTCGAAGCGCTTCTTGGCGGCGCGGTAGAAGTTTTCCAGGTCCGACAGCTCGTTGCTGGTGATCGGGTTTTCTTGCAGGTAAGCCATCAGCATGCCGAACTGAGTGCCCCAGTCGCCGACGTGGTTCTGACGGATCACCTCGTCGCCGAGGAACTCCAGGACCCGCGCCGCGCCGTCGCCAATGATGGTTGAGCGCAGGTGGCCGACGTGCATCTCTTTGGCCAGGTTCGGCGCCGATAGGTCGACGACCACGCGCTGCAGCGGGCCGGCCTTGCGCACGCCGATCTTGGCGTCGGCCAGGGCCGCATCCAGGCGCGACGCCAGGGCCTGGGTGTTCTGGAAGAAGTTGATAAAGCCCGGGCCGGCGATTTCAGCCTTGGTGACACTCTCGTCGGCAGGCAGCGCGGCGATGATTTTTTCTGCCAGGTCGCGCGGTTTCATGCCGGCCGGCTTGGACAGCATCATCGCAATGTTGCTGGCAAAGTCACCGTGGGTCTTGTCGCGGGTGTTTTCCACCTGGATCGCCGGCGACAGGCCTTCAGGCAACACACCTTCGTTGACGAGTTGGGTGAGGGCTTGTTGGATCAGCTGGCGAATGGTGTCTTTCATGGTGTTCTCTTTCGACCGCAAGCGGCGGCGCGCGATGCGCAGGTGGAAAAACTGGGCATTATCCGTGGCGAGGGCGGGCTTGCCAACCATTCAGACGGGTTGGCGGACCTGCGGGCCTCATCGCGGGCAAGCCCGCTCCCACATTTAAGGCTGTTCACATTTCAAATTGTGGGAGCTGGCTTGCCTGCGATGGCCATTTAACGGTCAGTACAAATCTACCGGGTCCACATCCAATGACCATCGCACTTGCCGGCCGCTGGGCAGTTGCTCCAGGGCAAGCAACCAGCTACTTAATAGCCGATGCAGCGGTGCGCGCGAGGTTGCCTGCAAGAGTAGCTGAGCACGATAACGCCCGGCGCGGCGCTCCATAGGCGCGGGCACCGGGCCGAGCAGTTCGATGCCGCTCAGACCCAGCTCGCCGAGCAAACGTTCGGCGGCGCTGCAGGCTTCATCCAGGAAACCCTCGGCCTGCCCCGGCTTGTGCGCCTCGGCGCGTAGCAAGGCCAAGTGGGAAAACGGCGGCAAGCCGGCGGCGCGGCGTTCGCTCAGGGCCTGCTCGGCGAAGGCGAAGTAGCCTTGTTCTGTCAGTTGGATGAGCAGCGGGTGGTCGGCCAGGTGCGTCTGGATAATCACCCGGCCAGGCTCCTCGGCGCGGCCCGCGCGGCCGGCAACCTGCACGATCAACTGCGCCATGCGTTCGCTGGCGCGGAAGTCCCCGGAGAACAGCCCGCCGTCGGCATCCAGGATCGACACCAGGGTCACCCGTGGAAAATGGTGCCCCTTGGCAAGCATCTGCGTACCGATGAGGATGCACGGCTGGCCTTTCTGGATGGTGGCGAACAGCTGGTTCATCGCGTCCTTGCGCGACGTGCTGTCGCGGTCGACCCGCAGCACCGGGTAATCCGGGAACAGGATGCCCAGGCGCTCTTCGGCCCGCTCGGTGCCTGCGCCAACCGGCCGCAGGTCGACTTTGCCGCACTGCGGGCAATGGCGCGGCACCCGCTCCACATGGCCGCAGTGATGGCAGCGCAGTTCGCCGTAACGCTGGTGCACGGTCATGCGCGCGTCGCAGCGCTCGCACTCGGACATCCAGCCGCAGTCATGGCACAGCAACGTCGGCGCAAAACCACGGCGATTGAGGAACACCAGCACCTGTTGGCCGGCGGCAAGCGTCTGGCCGATGGCTTGTTGCATCGGCCCGGAAATACCGCTGTCCAGCGGGCGACTTTTAACATCCAGGCGCAGGAAACGTGGCTGCTTGGCGCCGCCCGCGCGCTCGTTCAGGCGTAGCAGGCCGTAACGACCGGTGTAAGCGTTGTGCAGGCTTTCGAGGGACGGCGTGGCCGAGCCCAGCACGATCGGGATGTCTTCCTGGCGTGCACGCACCAGCGCCAGGTCGCGGGCGTGATAGCGCAGGCCTTCCTGCTGTTTATAGGAGCCGTCATGCTCCTCGTCGATGATGATCAACCCAGGGTTTTTCATCGGCGTGAACAGCGCCGACCGGGTGCCAATAATAATGTCGGCCTCGCCATCCCGCGCGGCCAGCCATGACTCCAGGCGCTCGCGGTCGTTGACTGCCGAGTGCACCAGGGCGATACGCGCGTTGAAGCGCTGCTCGAACCGCGCCAGGGTTTGCGGGCCCAGGTTGATCTCGGGGATCAGCACCAGCGCCTGTTTTCCGGCTTGCAGGGTTTCGCGGATCAACTGCAGATAGACTTCGGTCTTGCCGCTGCCGGTGACGCCGGCCAGCAAGAACGCGTGGAAACTGTCAAAGCCGGCGCGAATCGCCTCGTAGGCCGCGCGTTGCTCGGGGTTCAGCGGCAGTTCCGGCTGCGCCAGCCAGTGTTCGTGACGGGCGTCGGGCGCGTGCTTGCGGATCTCCACCTGCACCAGGCCCTTGGCCAGCAGCAGGTCGAGGCTGTCTTTGCTCAGCATCAGCTTGCTTAATAGCTGGTGAGCCACGCCGTGAGGGTGCTGCGCCAGTGTGGCCAAGGCTTCACGCTGGCGCGGCGCGCGGGCAATGCGCGGGTCGTCGAGGCGCGCCCCCGGCACCATCGACCAAAAGCGCTCCTGACGCGCTTCGGCCAGTTCGCCCTGGCGCAACAGCACGGGTAACGCCCAGCTCAGGGTGTCGCCCAGGCTGTGCTGGTAATACTGGGCCGTCCACAGGCACAGCTTGAACAGCGCAGGCGGTAGCGGTGGGGTGGCGTCAAGGATCGCCAGGGCAGGCTTGAGTTTCTCGGCCGGCACTTCGCTGTGGTCAGAAACTTCCACCAGGATGCCGATCATCTCTCGGCGCCCGAACGGTACGCGCACGCGCATGCCCGGCTGCAACTGCGCCCGCAGCACGCCGGCCGGGGCCCGGTAATCGAACAGGCGGCGCAGGGGCGAGGGCAGGGCAAGGCGCAAAATGGCGTCGGGCACGCGAGGGGTCTCATATAAAGGCAGGCGGTGGCGCAGGGGCGGGAGCCTAGCAGACAGGGGAGGGCTTGGGTATGCCACGGTTTTCTGATGAAAGGAGGTCTTCAACCGGAAGCGCCGCTTGCGCGATTGAAAAGGTCTGGTAGAATCCGCGGCCTAATTACGTGCGGTATTCGACAATAGTGTCGAGTGGCGGCACGCTAGCCCGAGGAAGTGCCATGAAAGCCGATATCCATCCAGCGTACGAAACCATCGAAGTCACCTGCAGCTGCGGCAACAAGTTCGAAACCCGTTCGAACCTGTGCAAGCCACTGGGTACTGACGTATGCAACGAGTGCCACCCGTTCTACACCGGTAAGCAGAAAACTCTGGACACCGGCGGCCGTGTACAGCGCTTCGCAGATCGCTTTGGTGCTTTCGGCAAGAAGCCTGCTGCTACTCCAGCAGAGTAAGGCTCAAAAGCCTTATGGGCTTTTGCCAGCTGTTGAAAAAGGCGTCCCTTGTGGGCGCCTTTTTTGTGCCTGGGATTTGGCTTTCAGTCGCCCAGGCCGACGTGTTTTGCCCCGCCCCGGCCGCCTTGGTCCAGGTGGAGGTGCAGCGTGTGGTGGATGGCGATACCGTACGCCTCAAGGATGGTCGCAGCGTGCGGATGATTGGCCTCAATGCGCCTGAAACCGGTAAGCGCGGTCGCGCCGACGAGCCTTACGCCGTCGCCGCCCGTCAGCGCTTGCAGGCATTGGTGGACGCCAGCGACCGTCGCGTCGGCCTGGTTGTTGGGCGTGAGGGAAAGGATCGCTACGGCCGTACCTTGGCCCACCTGTACGGCGCTGAGGGTAAGAATCTTGAGGCGCAGCTGCTGGCTGAAGGCCTGGGGTTTCAGGTAGGCGTCGCGCCCAATGTTGATCTTGTCGCCTGCCAGCAGGCTGCGGAGAACAGCGCCCGTGAGGCGCGTCTGGGTGTGTGGCGCCAGTCACCGGTACACAACGTGGCGCAGCTCAAGCAGTCCGGTTTTGCTTTGGTCAGCGGCCGGGTGAGCAAGATCGAACGCAATCGCGGTGGAATCTGGATCGAATTGCAGGGCTCACTGGTATTACGCATTGCACCCGAGGTTGTCCGTCAATTCGACGCCGGGTGGCTCAATGGTCTGCAAGGCCAGTCAATCGAGGCCCGTGGCTGGGTGCAGGATCGCGCCAAGCGTGGCGGCCTGAAAAACGGCCAGGCGCGTTGGCTTCTGCCACTGACCGATCCCAGCATGCTCAAATCGTCGCTTTAAGAAAAAATTGTAGACATTTTTTTAGTCGATTGTGAACAGTTGAGCCCTTGTATCCCGTGGCCTTAGACCAAAGTACGGCGCTTTGGGCCCTTGACACCCGTGACTGCCCAGTCTTGTGGGGACTTTACGACACGCGTATCCTCGGCGGTCCGTCGACCAACAGTAAAAGCGGAATGCCGATATGTCTGATTTGAAAACTGCCGCTCTCGAATATCATGCCCATCCTCGTCCAGGAAAGCTGAGTGTAGAGCTCACCAAGGCCACTGCCACCGCCCGTGACCTGTCGCTGGCCTACAGCCCTGGTGTTGCCGAGCCCGTACGTGAAATCGCCCGCGACCCCGAACTGGCGTACAAGTACACCGGCAAAGGCAACCTGGTTGCAGTGATTTCCGATGGCACCGCGATCCTCGGCCTGGGTAACCTCGGCCCATTGGCGTCCAAGCCAGTCATGGAAGGTAAAGGCGTGCTGTTCAAGCGCTTCGCCGGCATCGACGTTTTCGACATCGAAGTCGACTCCGAAAGCCCGCAGGCTTTCATCGACACGGTCAAGCGCATTTCCATCACCTTCGGTGGCATCAACCTGGAAGACATCAAGGCACCTGAGTGCTTCGAGATCGAAAAGGCCCTGATCGAACAGTGCGACATTCCGGTATTCCACGATGACCAGCACGGCACCGCGATCGTTACGGCGGCCGGCATGATCAACGCCCTGGAAATCGCAGGCAAGACCCTGGCCGACGCACAGATCGTCTGCCTGGGCGCCGGCGCTGCGGCCATCTCCTGCATGAAGTTGCTGGTGAGCATGGGCGCCAAGCTGGAAAACATCTTCATGGTCGACAGCAAGGGCGTGGTCCAGTCCGAGCGTACCGACCTGAACCAGTACAAGGCGATGTTTGCCCACGCCACCGACAAGCGCACCCTGGCTGACGCCCTCGACGGCGCAGACGTGTTCGTCGGCCTGTCCGGCCCGAACCTGCTGAGCGCCGAAGGCCTCAAGTCTATGGCCGCCAACCCGATCGTGTTCGCCTGCTCCAACCCGGACCCAGAGATCTCGCCGGAACTGGCTCACGCCACCCGTAGCGACGTGATCATGGCGACCGGCCGTTCGGACTACCCGAACCAGGTCAACAATGTGCTGGGCTTCCCGTTCATCTTCCGTGGCGCCCTGGACGTTCGCGCCAAGCGCATCAACGAAGAGATGAAAGTGGCTGCCGCCAACGCCCTGCGTGAACTGGCCAAGCTGCCAGTGCCTCAGGAAGTGTGCGACGCCTACGGCGGTATCAAGCTGGAATTCGGTCGTGAGTACATCATCCCGAAACCAATGGACAAGCGCCTGATCACCCTGATCTCCGATGCCGTGGCCAAGGCCGCCATCGAGACCGGCGTGGCCACCCTGCCGTATCCGAAGCACTACCCGCTGCAAAGCGTGGATGATGTGTTCAACGGCTAAGCCGTTGTAGCGCACCCAAAAAAAGCCCCGGCTCTTGCGAGTCGGGGCTTTTTTGTGGCGATTCACTTGGACCTTGTGGAGACCCACGTGTGGGAGCGGGCTTGCCCGCGATAGCGATGGATCAATCAGCTCATGTGGCGCCTGACACACCGCAATCGCGGGCAAGCCCGCTCCCACATTGAATCTGTTTCAGGCCATAAATCTCACTAGAACAGATCGATCGGCGCCGCTTCATCCGCCGGCAGCGGGCTGCCCGGCGCAACGCCATTGCCCAACTCATTGACCGACGGCGGCGTGTCCTCGCTCTTGAACAGTTCGAAGTACGCATTCGGTGTGCTTGGCGAGGCCGCACGGCCACTGACCGGGTCGATGCGCAGGCTGAGGATGCCTTCTGGCTCCGGCTGCGTGTGCGGCGGCTTGTCCTTCAAGGCCGCGCCCATGTAGCTCATCCAGATCGGCAATGCGACGGTACCGCCGAACTCGCGACGGCCAAGGCTTTCCGGCTGATCGTAGCCCGTCCATACGGTGGTCACGTAGTCGGCGTTATAGCCAGAGAACCAGGCATCCTTGGATTCGTTGGTGGTACCGGTCTTGCCGGCAATGTCCGGACGGTTCAGCGCCAGGGCGCGGCGGCCAGTACCTTTCTTGATGACGTCTTCCAGGATGCTGTTGAGGATATACGTGGTACGGCCATCGACAATGCGCTCGGCGACAGCGGGTGCCTGGGGCTCGGCGGGGGTGCCGTTGGCGGCAGGGGTGGTGCCTGGAGCCGGTTCGATGGTAATGCCGCCATTGCTCGGCGCCGCCAGGCCGTCAGTCGCCGCGACGCCGTTGACCACATCACCCGGCACACGTGGCGGGTTGGCGGTGAACAGGGTGTCGCCGTTGCGGCTTTCGATCTTGTCGATCAGGTACGGCGCGATCTTGTAGCCGCCGTTGGCAAAGGTGCTCCAACCGGTGGCGATTTCCATCGGCGTGAGGGTCGCGGTGCCCAGGGCCAGGGACAGGTTGGGCGGCAGGTCCGACTTGGCGAAGCCGAAGCGCGTCATGTAATCGATGGTCTTGCCCACGCCCATTGCCTGCAACAGGCGGATCGACACCAGGTTACGCGACTTGTACAGCGCCTCACGGATACGGATCGGGCCAAGGAAGGTGTTGGTGTCGTTTTTCGGACGCCAAACCTTGTCCAGGTACTCGTCGACAAACACGATCGGGGCGTCGTTGACCAGGCTGGCGGCGGTGTAGCCGTTGTCCAGCGCAGCGCTGTAGATGAATGGCTTGAAGCTCGAGCCCGGCTGGCGTTTGGCCTGGGTCGCGCGGTTGTAGTTGCTCTGCTCGAACGCGAAGCCACCGACCAGGGCGCGGATCGCACCGTTCTGCGGGTCCAGCGACACCAGGGCGCCTTGGGCCAGCGGCACCTGGCTGAACTTGAGGCTGTCGTCCTTCTGGCGTTGCACGCGGATCAAGTCACCCACCTGCGCCACGTCCGATGGCTGCTTGGGCATCGGGCCCATGCTGTTAGTGTTCAGGAATGGGCGCGCCCACTTCATGCTGTCCCACGTCACATGGGCTTCGCCGGTACGGGTGAGTACCTGCACGCCATCTTTCTTCACCTGGGTCACGATGGCCGGTTCCAGGCCGCTGATCGCGCGTTGTTTGCCCAGCTCAGTGGTCCAGGCGCTCAGGGTCTTGCCTGGCAGGCGCGATTCAGGGCCACGGTAGCCGTGGCGTTGGTCGTAGGTGATCAGGCCGGCATGCACCGAGGTGTTGGCGATTTCCTGCAGGTCGCTCGGTACGGTGGTGGTCACGCGGAAGCCTTCGGTATAGGCCTCGCTGCCATAGCGGCCAACCATTTCGGCGCGCGCCATTTCGGCGATATAAGGCGCGTTAACTTCTGGCGTCGGCACGTGGTAGCTGGCATTCAGCGGCTCGGCGATGGCGCTTTCATAAGCGGCCTGGTCGATTTTGCCCAGTTTGTACATGCGCCCCAGGATCCAGTCGCGGCGTTCTTTACTGCGCGCCGGGTTGGCCAGGGGGTTGAAACGTGAAGGGGCTTTTGGCAGGCCGGCGATCATGGCCATCTGCGCCAGGCTGGCGTCACGAATGGACTTGCCGTAGTAAACCTGCGAGGCGGCCTCGATCCCGTAGGCGCGGTTGCCCAGGTAGATCTTGTTGACGTAGAGCTCGAGGATCTCGTCCTTGGTCAACTGGCGTTCGATTTGCAGTGCCAGGAGGATTTCGGTGGCCTTGCGCGAAAAGCTGCGCTCGCTGGTGAGGAAGAAGTTCTTCGCCACCTGCATGGTGATGGTGCTGCCGCCGGACTGAATGTGTCCGCTTTTTACCAACTGGGTCGCCGCACGCACCAGGCTGCTGGGGTCGACGCCATAGTGGTTGGCAAAATTATCGTCTTCGGCCGAGAGCAGGGCGCTGATGAAATTGGGTGGAATATCGGCAAAACGGATCGGTGTGCGGCGCATTTCGCCGAACTCCGCGATCAGTTTTTCATCGCTGCTGTAGACCCGCAAAGGAATCTGCAACTGGATACTTCTAAGGGCCTCTACGGAGGGCAAACCCGGACTAAGGTAGAGGTAGGCCCCGCTCAGCACGAGCAGCAGCCCGCAAACGATGGCGACAATGGAGTACCCGAAAAACTTCAGCAGACGAATCAAGGCTTTTGGATTTCCAGAGAAAAGAATGAGTTAGGCGTCGGGGCATGCATGGCAAACGATGGATCGACCCGAGCTGCAGATAAAAGCGGGAAAAAACGCTGGGCATTAAAGCATTTTTCGCCTTGGGGCGTCATTCGCACCTGTTCAACAAGTCGACCGAATGCATGGCGCCCAGCGGCAATCAGGCGGTATGACAGGCAAAGTTTTAGGGAGTTTTATGGGAAAGGGATTTTTCAGGCAAAAAGTCGACACCCTGCTGGGCGTCGACATCAATGACACGGCAATCCGGCTGGTGGAACTGGGTCGCTCAACCTCGGGTTACACCATTCAGGCTTACGTCACGCAGGCATTGCCCGTGCAGTCGGTGGTCGATGGCACATTCCTCGATCTTGAAGGCGTGGGCCGTGCTCTGCGCAGTGCATGGTCGCGGCTGTCGACCTCGGTGCGTGGTGCTGCCGCTGCCGTGGCCGGCCCTTCGGTGATCACGCGAATGATCGAGATGGACGCCGGGCTCACTGACGATGAGATGACCTGGATGATCCATATGGAGGCGGACCAGTACATTCCTTATCCCCTGGATGACGTGGCCATCGATTTCCAAGTGCGTGGGCCGACGGCGCTGAAACCCGGCCGGGTCGACGTGCTGCTGGCGGCATGCCTTAAGGAACAGGTGGAGGCTCGCGAGGCGGTTCTGGCCCTGGCGGGGCTGGTGCCCAGGGTCATCGATGTCGAAGCGTTTGCATTGGCGCGCGCTAGCCGTCAGGATTTCGCCAGCTTCACGCCGAGCCATCGAGTCGATGGTGCACAATGGGCCGTGGATGCCCAAGGGATGGGAATTGCTTGCGGGTTGGCCCTGAGGAGTTTCGCTTGAAGACACGAATCAACCTATTGCCATGGCGCCAGGCGCTGGCAGAGCGGCGACGCAAGTATTTGCTGGCGTGTCTGCTGGCGTTCGCCTGCGCGGCGCTGGCGACCGTGTGGCTGGCGGATCAGGTGATCGACCAGGCCATTGATCGCCAAGTCACCCGCAACGACCATCTGGGCAAGGAGGTCGCTGGCCTCGATTCACGCATCAAGACCATCGACGATCTGCAGGAGCAGAGCCAGCAGTTGGCCCAGCGCATGAAGGTCGTACAAGACCTGCACGATTCACGCTCCTCCGGTGCCCAGTTGCTCGATCAACTGGCCCGCGCGGTACCCGACGGCGTCCACCTGCATGAAGTGGTGGCCAAGGGCGATACCGTGAGTATCAGCGGCAGCGCGGAGTCCAGCCAGGACATCGCCCAGCTGATGCGCCGCCTCGAGGCCGCCGAAGGTGCCCATTCCACTCGGTTGCAACATGTGCGAACGGATGGCGCGCGCGGCAACAACGAATTTCAGCTGATGGTGCGTCAGGGCGAGTCCTCCGAGGCTCAGCCTTGAGCCTGCCAAGGCTCAATCTTTCTGCACTCACTCACTACGCTGCAAAATGGCCCCTTCCTGGCAAGGCCCTGTTGGGCTGTGCGCTGGCGGCTGTAGTGTTTGTGGTGGGCGACCTGGTGTACCTGAGCCCTTCGCGGCAACGGTTACAACGGGTCGAAGCGCAGGAAGTGGCCCTGCAGCAGCACGTCACGCAGAAGACCGCCCTGGCTGCCAGCCTTGAGACGCGCACGCACCAGTTCCAGTTGATGCAGGCGAAAGCCAATGAGCTTTTGCGGGCGTTGCCGGGTGAGTCCGAAATGCCCGGCTTGCTGGAAGACATCGCGGGCTTGGCGCTGGCCAATGGTTTGCTGGTCGAAAACGTCACCCCGCTGGATGAACAGCCCAGGCCGTTCTATCACGAGCAACCTGTGCAGGTCGGTTTGACCGGGGCTTATCACGACCTGGCAATGTTCCTGAGCCGCCTGGGTGGCCTGTCGCGAATCGCCACGGTGCACGATATTGCCCTGCGCCGTGATGGCAAGCTGCTGCGCCTGGACCTGCTGGCCAAGACGTATTGGCAGGCGTCGTCAGGCGCCGGGCCGGGCGGGCAGGGATTAGCAAGGCAGGCTTTTGTCTATGACGCGTTCGGTCTGCGTGATCCTTTCCAGCGGCTTGCCATTCAGGTCGGCCATTTGCCTGGTCGGCCCGCTCGGGCGCCGGATCTCGCCAGGCCACGTGGCGTCCTGGAAACCCTGGCAGTGGACCAGTTTGAAATGGTCGGCACGCTGTCGCGCGGTGTGCAGGCTTTTGCCCTGCTGCGTGCGGCCTCCAGGGTGCACCGGCTGGCGGTCGGTGACTACCTGGGGCCGGACCATGGCCGAGTCACGGTCATCCATGAGCGTTACGTCGAGCTGGTCGAACTGTTTCCCGATGGTCAGGGTGCATGGCTGGAACGCCCGCGAACCCTGGTGTTAAACGTCAACTCATAACGGAATCAACCAATGAAAAGGACTTTCTCGTCCTTCGGTGTGGCGCTATGGATAGCGTTCACGGCACCGATGGCTGCTGCTCTACCTAATCGCGTAGACCTGATCCAGTTGCCACCGCCTGGCAACACCGCGTCGAGCGCCTACACGGGCGACAGGCTCAACCTCAACTTCCAAAGCATCGAGCTGCGTACGGCGTTGCAACAAATCGCCGATGTGGCGGGCCTCAACCTGGTGGCGAGCGACGATGTGCAGGGTTCAATTACCCTGCGCCTCAAGGATGTGCCCTGGGATCAGGCGCTGGACCTGGTGCTGCAGGCCAAGGGCCTGGATAAGCGGGTGAAGGCCGGCGTGTTACTGGTCGCGCCCGCCGAAGAGTTGGCTGCACGTGAGCTGCTGACCCTGGAGTCGCGCAAGCAAATGGCCGAGCTGGCGCCATTGCGCCGTGAACTCTTGCAAGTCAATTACGCCAAGGCGGCAGACCTGGCCAAGCTGTTCCAGTCGGTGACGGGCCTCGAAGGCGTGCCCGACGAGCGTGGGTCGGTGGCGGTCGATGATCGCACCAATAACATCATCGCTTACCAGACCGGGGAGCGGCTGGAGGAGCTGCGGCGGATCGTGGCGCAACTGGACATCCCCGTGCGCCAGGTGATGATCGAGGCGCGCATTGTCGAGGCCAATGTCGACTACGACAAAAGCCTGGGCGCGCGCTGGGGCGGGCGACTCAATCGCGGCAACTGGGGCGCCGGGGGGATTGCGAAGCCACCGGCCGAAGGTGCGCAGCCTTCGGAAAACCCGCCCAGCTCACCCTTTGTTGACTTGGGCTCGCTCACCGGCACCTCGGGCCTGGGCATCGCCTTTATCACCGACAACCTGCTGCTGGACCTGGAGCTCACCGCCATGGAGAAAACCGGCAACGGGGAAATTGTCTCGCAACCCAAGGTGGTGACTTCCGACAAGGAAACCGCGCGCATCCTCAAGGGCACTGAAATCCCCTATCAGGAATCCAGCTCCAGCGGCGCCACGTCGGTGTCGTTCAAGGAAGCCTCGTTGTCGCTGGAGGTGACCCCGCAGATCACCCCCGACGACCGGGTGATCATGGAAGTCAAAGTCACCAAGGACGAGCCCGACTACCTGAACAAGCTCAATGATGTGCCGCCGATCAAGAAAAACGAAGTGAACGCCAAGGTGCTGGTCAAGGATGGCGAGACCATCGTCATCGGCGGCGTTTTCTCTAATACCCAAAGCAAAGTGGTAGATAAAGTGCCATTTTTGGGCGATGTGCCGTATCTTGGCCGCCTTTTCCGGCGCGATGTGCTGGCGGAGAAAAAATCCGAGCTGCTGGTATTCCTGACTCCGCGTATTATGAATAACCAGGCGATTGCTGTGAGTCGTTGATTCTGTGCGAAATTTGATTCTTGTAGGACCGATGGGCGCTGGAAAAAGCACCATCGGCCGTTTGCTGGCCAAAGAGCTGCGCCTGCCGTTCAAAGATTCCGACAAGGAAATTGAATTGCGCACGGGTGCCAATATCCCATGGATCTTCGATAAGGAAGGCGAGCTGGGCTTTCGTGATCGTGAGCAGGCGATGATCGCCGAGCTGTGCGGCTGCGATGGTGTGGTATTGGCCACTGGCGGCGGCGCAGTGATGCGCGATGAAAACCGTCGGGCGCTGCATGCCGGTGGTCGGGTGGTCTATCTGCATGCATCGGTCGAGCAGCAGGTGGGCCGCACTGCCCGCGATCGCAATCGCCCGTTGCTGCGCACTGCCGACCCGGCGAAGACCTTGCGGGACCTGCTCGCATTGCGTGATCCGCTGTATCGGGAAATCGCCGATCTGGTGGTAGAAACCGATGAGCGGCCACCTCGGATGGTGGTCCTCGACATTCTTGAGCGCCTGCAACGGCTGCCACCCCGTTAAAGCCAGGCCCGAAATGCGCTATTCTCGGCGGCGCGCCATCACCCTCCAGGGTGTGGCGTAGAGCCATCAGGCGACGTCAGAACTTGGCGTTGCCGGTCGTCAATACATCTCTAACGCGGGGACACATGCAGACACTTAAGGTCGATCTAGGCGAGCGCAGCTACCCGATCCATATTGGCGAAGGTTTGCTGGACCAGCCCGAGCTGCTCGCACCGCATATTGCCGGGCGGCAAGTGGCGATCATTTCCAACGAAACGGTCGCGCCGCTGTATCTTGAGCGTCTGAGCCGCAGCCTGGCGGCGTATTCCGTGATCTCTGTGATCTTGCCCGACGGCGAAGCCCACAAAAACTGGGAAACCCTGCAGCTGATCTTTGATGGCCTGCTGACCGCACGTCATGACCGCCGCACCACCGTCATCGCCCTGGGCGGCGGTGTGATCGGCGACATGGCCGGCTTTGCAGCGGCCTGCTACCAGCGTGGCGTGGACTTTATCCAGGTGCCGACCACCCTGCTGTCTCAAGTCGATTCGTCGGTGGGCGGCAAGACCGGCATCAACCACCCACTGGGCAAGAACATGGTCGGCGCGTTCTACCAGCCCCAAGCCGTGCTGATTGATACCGCCACCCTCAACACCCTGCCGCCGCGCGAGCTGTCGGCGGGCCTGGCAGAAGTCATCAAGTACGGGCTGATCTGCGACGAGCCGTTCCTGACGTGGCTGGAAGAGCACGTCGACGCCCTGCGCAATCTGGACCAGGCGGCACTCACCGAAGCCATTTCCCGCTCCTGCGCCGCCAAGGCGCTGGTGGTGAATGCCGACGAACGGGAGTCCGGCGTACGGGCCACCTTGAACCTGGGCCACACCTTCGGCCATGCGATCGAAACGCACATGGGCTATGGTGTGTGGTTGCATGGGGAAGCCGTGGCGGCTGGCACTGTGATGGCATTGGAGATGTCGCAGCGCCTGGGCTGGATCAGTGCCCAGGAGCGTGACCGGGGCATTCGCCTATTCCAGCGCGCCGGTTTGCCAGTCATTCCGCCTGAGGAAATGACCGAGGCGGACTTCCTCGAACATATGGCGATAGACAAGAAAGTGATCGACGGTCGACTGCGACTGGTGCTGCTGCGCCACATGGGCGAAGCGGTGGTGACCGACGATTATCCGAAAGAGATTTTACAGGCCACGCTGGGAGCGGATTACCGCGCCCTGGCCCAGCTTAAAGGTTAATAAGATCCCGATGACTAGTTTGCATGCCGACGAGGCGTTCCTCGGCCATTACCAATTAAGCCACGACCCCTTTGCTCCACGGGTGCCTGGTTTCAAATTTTTCCCGGCCCAGCGCAAGCCTGTGCTCGGCCAGTTGCACCACCTCGCGCGCTACAGCCAACTGCTGCTGGTGGTGACGGGGCCGTTGGGCAGCGGCAAGACGCTGTTGCGCCAGGCCCTGGTGGCCAGCACCAACAAGCAATCGGTACAGAGCGTGGTGGTGTCGGCCCGTAGTGCCGGTGATGCGGCTGGCGTATTGCGCCAGGTTGCGCAGGCCCTGGATGTGGCTACAGCCGAGCCGAACGCGATTCTCAAGCAGGTCGTGCAACTGGGCCTGACCGGCCAGGAAGTCTACCTGCTGGTGGATGACGCCGAGCAGCTTGACGAATCCGCGCTTGAAGCGCTGCTGGCGCTGGCGGCGGGTACGCCGGAAGGTCGCCCGCACGTGTTCCTGTTCGGCGAGTCGTCGTTGATCGCCGACCTTGAGCAGATCAGCGGCGAACAGGAGCTGTTCCACGTCATCGAGTTGCAGCCGTACGAAGAGGAAGAAACCCGCGAATACCTGGCTCAACGCCTGGAAGGCGCAGGGGCGGGCATCGAACTTTTCTCCGCTCAACAGATCTCTGATATTCACGAAAGCTCCGACGGCTGGCCTGGCACCATCAACCAGGTTGCCCGCGATGCCATGATCGAAGCCATGATTGCCAGCCGCTCTGCGGTCAAGCGTCCAAAGATGGGGTTCACTATGCCTAAGAAACACGTATTGGCTATTTCCGCCGTTGTCGTGGTCGCTGTTGCCGCCGCCTGGTTGATCCCAGGTCGCAGCAAGGCGCCCACCACAGCCGGCGCGCCAACCGAACAGGCGCAGTTGCCACTGGGCAAGCCCACGCCAAACGTCGAATTCGCCAACTCCGGCCAACCGACCAACCTGCCGATGGTTGGCCAACCTGTGATGCGCGGCCCGCTTGCCGAAGAAGCCGGTGGCATCTCCGAAGGCGACGACGGCGTGCCGGTGGAAGGCTCCAGCGCCACACCGCCTACCGTGACCACCACTGCACCGCCAGCGGGCGTGCCAGCCGGCCAGCCGGCTGCCAAGCCGACACCCGCGCCGACAGTCGCCACCGCCAAGCCTGCGCCCGTGACCAAGCCGGTCGCGCCTGCGCCAACCGCCAAGCCAGCCCCTGCGCCAGCCGCCAAACCGGCTGAAAAACCAGCCGCCACCGTTGCCAAGGCCGGCGCCGCTGGCAGCAGCTGGTACAGCAGCCAGCCAACCGGCAACTTCGTGGTGCAGATCCTCGGCACCAGTTCCGAAGCCAACGCCCAGGCGTTCGTGAAGGAGCAGGGCGGCGAGTACCGTTATTTCAAGAAAGTGCTCAACGGCAAGCCTCTCTACGTGATCACCTACGGCAACTTCTCCAGCCGTGCAGCCGCCGATTCTGCGATCAAAACCTTGCCAGCGAAGGTCCAGGCTGGTAAACCTTGGCCTCGCACTGTTGCCAGCGTTCAACAAGAACTCGCAACAACTCGCTGAAGATCCGGCGGCCTTACCCAGGCCGCCCTCCCGGCACCTCAAAAAATAACCGCAAGTGCGTGCAGTCTCTAGAGACCGCGCGCTTTGTGGTGTCTGCGTCACAGTAGCTTTTGAGTCGTAGCGGTCAAAATTAAAAAAGTTTTGACTAGCACAGCATATCGCTTTAAACCTTTCATAAATGCGACATAGATTTGCGACATTTCGTCGCTAAATTTGTGAGCGTCTGTGTCGGTGTGTACAATGACCTCCCTTTTGCCCCCGCTAAGCCGGCGTACGTTCGGCGTGGAAGGTAACCGGTTGAATTGAAAAGAAATTTGCCTCGGTATAAGAGGCAGCCTGGTGAGAAAGTGTCTATGAAAGCAGGTCTGTACCAACCCGATGAATTCAAGGATAACTGCGGTTTCGGCCTGATAGCCCACATGCAGGGCGAGCCCAGTCATACCCTTTTGCAAACGGCCATCGAGGCCCTGACCTGCATGACCCACCGCGGTGGGATCAACGCCGACGGCAAGACCGGTGACGGTTGCGGCTTGCTGATTCAAAAGCCCGACCAGTTCCTGCGCGCTGTCGCAAAAGAGCAATTTGCTGTCGACCTGCCCAAGCAGTACGCCGTGGGCATGGTGTTTTTCAACCAGGACCCGGTCAAGGCCGAAGCCGCTCGCGAGAACATGAACCGCGAGATCCTGGCCGCCGGCCTGCAACTTGTCGGCTGGCGCAAAGTGCCGATCGACACCAGCGTGCTCGGCCGCCTGGCCAATGAGCGCCTGCCGCAGATCGAACAAGTGTTCATCGCAGGCGAAGGCCTGAGCGACCAGGACATGGCGATCAAGCTGTTCACGTCGCGTCGTCGCTCGTCCGTGGCCAACGCCGCCGACGCCGACCACTACATCTGCAGCTTTTCCCACAAGACCATCATTTATAAAGGCCTGATGATGCCGGCGGACTTGACCGCCTTCTATCCAGACCTGAGCGATGAGCGCCTGCAAACCGCAATCTGCGTGTTCCACCAGCGCTTCTCCACCAACACCCTGCCGAAATGGCCGCTGGCCCAGCCATTCCGCTTCCTCGCCCACAACGGCGAGATCAACACCATCACCGGCAACCGCAACTGGGCCGTGGCCCGTCGCACCAAGTTCGCCAATGACCTGATGGACCTTGAAGAGCTCGGCCCGCTGGTCAACCGCGTGGGTTCCGACTCTTCCAGCATGGACAACATGCTCGAACTGATGGTCACCGGCGGCATCGACCTGTTCCGTGGCGTGCGCATGATCATTCCGCCAGCGTGGCAGAACGTCGAGACCATGGACCCGGACCTGCGTGCATTCTACGAGTACAACTCGATGCACATGGAGCCGTGGGACGGCCCGGCTGGCGTGGTCATGACCGACGGCCGCTACGCGGTGTGCCTGCTCGACCGTAACGGTCTGCGCCCGGCGCGTTGGGTCACCACCACCAACGGCTTTATCACCCTCGCGTCGGAAATCGGCGTGTGGAACTACAAGCCGGAAGACGTGATCGCCAAAGGCCGCGTAGGCCCTGGCCAGATCCTGGCCGTGGACACCGAGACCGGGCAGATCCTCGACACCGACGCCATCGATGACCGCTTGAAGTCGCGTCACCCGTACAAGCAATGGCTGCGCAAGAACGCCCTGCGCATCCAGGCGACCATGGAAGACAACGACCACGGTTCGGCTTTTTATGACGTTGACCAGCTCAAGCAGTACATGAAGATGTACCAGGTCACGTTCGAAGAGCGCGACCAGGTGCTGCGTCCGCTCGGCGAGCAAGGCTACGAGGCGGTCGGTTCCATGGGCGATGACACGCCAATGGCGGTGCTGTCCCAGCGCGTGCGCACGCCGTACGACTATTTCCGCCAGCAATTCGCCCAGGTGACCAACCCACCGATCGATCCGCTGCGCGAAGCCATCGTGATGTCCCTGGAAGTCTGCCTCGGTGCCGAGCGCAACATCTTCCAGGAATCGCCTGAGCACGCTTCCCGCGTGATCCTCAGCTCGCCGGTCGTTTCCCCGGCCAAGTGGCGCTCGCTGATGACCCTGGAGCGCCCGGGCTTCGACCGCCAGATCATCGACCTGAACTACGACGAGAGCCTCGGCCTTGAAGCCGCGGTGCGCAACGTCGCCGACCAGGCTGAAGAAGCCGTGCGTGCCGGTCGTACCCAGATCGTGCTGACTGACCGTCACATTGCCCCAGGCAAGCTGCCGATCCACGCCTCCCTGGCCACCGGCGCGGTGCACCACCGCCTGACCGAGAAAGGCCTGCGTTGCGACTCCAACATTCTCGTGGAAACCGCCACCGCTCGCGACCCGCATCACTTTGCGGTACTGATCGGCTTCGGCGCCTCGGCGGTGTACCCGTTCCTCGCGTACGAAGTGCTGGGTGACCTGATCCGTACCGGTGAAGTGCTGGGCGACCTCTATGAGGTGTTCAAGAACTACCGCAAGGGCATCACCAAGGGCCTGCTGAAGATCCTGTCGAAGATGGGCATCTCCACTGTCACCTCGTACCGTGGCGCCCAGCTGTTCGAAGCCATCGGCCTGTCCGAAGAAGTCTGCGAGCTGAGTTTCCGTGGCGTGCCAAGCCGTATCAAGGGTGCGCGTTTTGTCGACATCGAAGCCGAACAGAAAGCCCTGGCAGCCGAAGCCTGGAGTGCGCGCAAGCCAATCCAGCAAGGCGGCCTGCTCAAGTTCGTGCACGGTGGCGAATACCACGCGTACAACCCGGACGTGGTCAACACCCTGCAGGCCGCCGTGCAGCAGGGCGACTACGCCAAGTTCAAGGAATACACCGCGCTGGTGGACAACCGCCCGGTGTCGATGATCCGCGACCTGTTCAAGGTGAAGACCCTGGACACGCCGATGGACATCAGCGAAGTCGAGCCGCTGGAATCGATCCTCAAGCGATTCGACTCCGCCGGTATCTCCCTGGGCGCCTTGTCGCCTGAGGCTCACGAAGCCCTGGCCGAAGCCATGAACCGCCTGGGTGCGCGTTCCAACTCCGGCGAAGGCGGTGAAGACCCGGCGCGCTACGGCACCATCAAGAGCTCGAAAATCAAGCAGGTTGCGACTGGCCGTTTCGGCGTGACCCCGGAATACCTGGTCAACGCCGAAGTGCTGCAGATCAAGGTGGCCCAGGGCGCCAAGCCCGGTGAAGGCGGCCAGCTGCCAGGCGGCAAGGTCAACGGTCTGATCGCCAAACTGCGTTATGCAGTGCCGGGCGTGACGCTGATCTCGCCTCCACCGCACCACGACATCTACTCGATCGAAGACTTGTCGCAGCTGATTTTCGACCTGAAACAAGTCAACCCGCAGGCCCTGGTCTCGGTGAAACTGGTGGCAGAAGCCGGCGTGGGCACCATTGCCGCTGGCGTGGCCAAGGCCTATGCCGACCTGATCACCATCTCCGGCTACGACGGCGGCACCGGCGCTTCGCCGCTGACCTCGATCAAGTATGCCGGTGCACCGTGGGAACTCGGCCTGGCCGAAACCCACCAGACCCTGCGCGGCAACGACTTGCGCGGCAAGGTTCGGGTACAGACCGACGGCGGCCTGAAAACCGGCCTCGACGTGATCAAGGCCGCGATCCTCGGTGCCGAAAGCTTCGGCTTCGGTACTGCGCCGATGATCGCCCTGGGCTGTAAATACCTGCGCATCTGCCACCTGAACAACTGCGCCACCGGCGTCGCGACCCAGAACGAGAAGCTGCGCAAGGATCACTACATCGGTACCGTCGACATGGTGGTGAACTTCTTCACCTACGTCGCCGAAGAAACCCGTGAGTGGTTGGCCAAGCTGGGTGTGCGCTCCCTCGAAGAGCTGATCGGTCGTACCGACCTGCTGGACATCCTCGAAGGCCAGACCGCCAAGCAGAACCACCTGGACCTGACGCCGCTGTTGGGCAGCGACCACATCCCGGCGGACAAGCCACAATTCTGCCAGGTGGACCGCAACCCACCGTTCGACAAAGGCCTGTTGGCCGAGAAGATGGTCGAAATGGCTTCTTCCTCGATCAACGATGCCAGCGGTGGCGAATTCGCCCTGGATATCTGCAACTGCGATCGTTCGATTGGCGCCCGCATCTCCGGCGAAATCGCGCGCAAGCACGGCAACCAAGGCATGGCGAAAGCGCCGATCACTTTCCGCTTCAAAGGCACTGCGGGCCAGAGCTTTGGCGTGTGGAACGCCGGCGGGCTGCACATGTACCTGGAAGGCGACGCCAACGACTACGTGGGCAAGGGCATGACCGGCGGCAAGCTGGTGATCGTTCCGCCTAAAGGCAGCGTCTACAAGACCCAGGACAGTGCCATCATCGGCAACACCTGCTTGTACGGCGCCACCGGTGGCAAGCTGTTCGCCGCCGGTACCGCCGGTGAGCGTTTCGCCGTACGTAACTCCGGTGCCCACACCGTGGTAGAAGGCACTGGCGATCACTGCTGCGAGTACATGACCGGGGGCTTTGTCGCGGTACTGGGCAAGACCGGTTACAACTTCGGCTCGGGCATGACCGGCGGTTTCGCCTACGTGCTTGACCAGGACAACACCTTCGTCGACAAGGTCAACCACGAGTTGGTCGAGATCCAGCGGATCAGCGGCGAAGCCATGGAGTCCTACCGGAACCACTTGCAGCACGTGCTGGACGAGTACGTCGAGGAGACTGGCAGCGAATGGGGCCGTAACCTCGCCGAAAATCTCGATGATTACCTGCGTCGTTTCTGGCTGGTCAAGCCCAAGGCTGCCAACCTGAAATCGTTGCTTTCCAGCATCCGTGCCAACCCGCAGTGATATGCGCCTGAAGAGTTTGATGAGGTTTTAACATGGCTGAACGTCTGAATAACGACTTCCAGTTCATCGATGTCGGGCGCAAAGATCCGAAGAAGAAACTGTTGCGTCAACGCAAGAAAGAGTTCGTGGAGATCTACGAACCCTTCAAACCCCAGCACTCGGCCGACCAGGCCCACCGCTGCCTGGGGTGCGGTAACCCGTATTGCGAATGGAAGTGCCCGGTGCACAACTTCATTCCCAACTGGCTGAAGCTGGTGGCCGAGGGCAACATCCTTGCCGCTGCCGAGCTGTCGCACCAGACCAACACCCTGCCGGAAGTGTGCGGCCGGGTGTGCCCGCAAGACCGTCTGTGCGAGGGTGCCTGCACCCTTAACGACGGCTTCGGCGCGGTGACCATCGGTTCGGTGGAGAAGTACATCACCGACACCGCGTTCGCCATGGGCTGGCGCCCCGACATGTCCAAGGTCAAGCCGACTGGCAAGCGCGTCGCCATCATCGGCGCCGGCCCGGCGGGCCTGGGCTGTGCCGACGTGCTGGTGCGTGGCGGCGTGACCCCGGTGGTGTTCGACAAGAACCCGGAAATCGGCGGCTTGCTGACCTTCGGCATCCCCGAGTTCAAGCTGGAAAAAACCGTGCTGAGCAACCGCCGTGAAGTCTTCACCGGCATGGGTATCGAGTTCCGACTCAATACCGAAATCGGCAAGGACATCACCATGGAGCAACTGCTCGAAGAATACGATGCGGTATTCATGGGCATGGGCACCTACACCTACATGAAAGGCGGCTTTGCCGGTGAGGACCTGCCGGGCGTGTATGACGCGCTCGACTTCCTCATCGCCAACGTCAACCGCAACCTGGGCTTTGAAAAGTCGCCGGAAGATTTCGTCGACATGAAAGGCAAGAAGGTCGTGGTGCTGGGCGGTGGCGACACCGCGATGGACTGCAACCGCACGTCGATCCGCCAGGGCGCCAAGTCGGTGACTTGTGCCTATCGCCGTGACGAAGCCAACATGCCAGGCTCGCGCAAAGAGGTGAAGAACGCCAAGGAAGAAGGTGTGAAATTCCTCTACAACCGCCAGCCGATCGCGATTGTCGGTGAAGACCGCGTCGAAGGCGTGAAGGTGGTCGAGACCCGTCTCGGCGAACCGGACGCCCGTGGTCGTCGCAGCCCCGAGCCGATCCCGGGCTCCGAAGAGATCATCCCGGCGGACGCCGTGGTCATCGCTTTCGGCTTCCGCCCAAGCCCGGCGCCGTGGTTCGAGCAATTCCAGATCCAGACCGACAGCCAGGGCCGCGTCGTAGCCCCGGAACAAGGCCAGTACAAACACCAGACCAGCAACCCGAAAATCTTCGCCGGTGGCGACATGGTGCGCGGTTCTGACCTGGTGGTGACGGCGATCTTCGAAGGCCGCAATGCCGCCGAAGGGATCCTGGATTACCTGCAGGTCTGATCTGAAATACGCTCAAATGTGGGAGCTGGCTTGCCTGCGATAGCGGTGTAACAGTCACAGGATGTATCGACTGATCCACCGCAATCGCAGGCAAGCCAGCTCCCACATTGGTTTCCAGCGTGTTCAAGAGATTGCGACAAATTGACCCGATAGACAAAAGGCACGGCGCATTCCGTGCCTTTTGCGTCTGGCTCTGAGAAAATGCCCGCACTTTTTTTGCGGATGCCGACATGACTGCCCTCAAGAACGACCGTTTCCTTCGTGCCCTGCTCAAGCAACCCGTGGACGTCACCCCTGTGTGGATGATGCGCCAGGCCGGTCGCTACCTGCCGGAATACCGCGCCAGTCGCGCCAACGCCGGCGACTTCATGAGCCTGTGCATGAACCCGGAGTTCGCCTGCGAAGTCACGATGCAGCCGCTGGACCGCTACCCACAACTGGACGCGGCCATCCTCTTCTCCGACATCCTCACCATCCCTGACGCCATGGGCCAAGGCCTGTACTTCGAAACCGGCGAAGGCCCGCGTTTCAAGAAAGTCGTCAGCACCCTGGCCGATATCGAAGCCTTGCCGATCCCCGATCCGCATAAAGACCTCGGCTACGTGATGGACGCCGTCAGCACCATCCGCCGCGAGCTTAACGGCCGTGTGCCGCTGATCGGCTTCTCCGGCAGCCCCTGGACCTTGGCCACCTACATGGTGGAAGGCGGCTCGTCGAAAGACTTCCGCAAGACCAAGGCCATGCTCTATGACAACCCACAGGCCATGCACCTGCTGCTGGATAAGCTGGCGCAGTCGGTCACCTCTTACCTCAACGGCCAGATCATGGCCGGCGCCCAGGCGGTGCAGATCTTCGACACCTGGGGCGGCAACCTGTCGGCGGCGGCGTACCAGGAGTTCTCCCTGGCCTACATGCGCAAAATCGTCAGCGGCCTGATCCGCGAGCATGAAGGCCGCAAAGTGCCGGTAATCATGTTCACCAAGGGTGGCGGCCTGTGGCTGGAAAGCATTGCCGACGCCGGTGCCGACGCCCTGGGCCTGGACTGGACCTGCGACATTGGCGAAGCCCGCCAGCGCGTGGGCAACCGCGTCGCGCTGCAAGGCAACATGGACCCGACGGTGCTGTACGCCAAGCCGGAAGCCATCCGCACCGAAGTTGGCCGCATCCTCGCCAGCTACGGCAAAGGCACCGGGCATGTGTTCAACCTCGGCCATGGCATTACTCCGGAAGTGAACCCGGAGCATGCCGGCGCGTTCCTGCGCGCGGTGCATGAGTTGTCGGCGCAGTATCACGAATAACACGCAAAACAAATGTGGGAGGGGGCTTGCCCCCGATGGCGGTGTACCAGTCAGTACAACTATGACTGATCTACCCTCATCGGGGGCAAGCCCCCTTCCACATTAAAAGCCAGAGACACTCAGGCCTTCGCTTGCCCCAACGGCGGCAACTTCGCCAGCTTCAACGCCACCAGCAACGCGCCAATCAACAGCGCCACGATAAACGCCCCAATCCCATTCCACCCGGCAAAGTGCCAGAAGAATCCGCCCGCCGTCCCCGCAATACTCGACCCCACGTAGTAGCAGAACAGGTACAGCGACGATGCCTGCCCCTTGGCTTTCACCGCGCGGCGGCCGATCCAGCTGCTGGCCACCGAGTGGGCGCCGAAGAAGCCGAAGGTGAAGATCAGCATGCCCGGCACCACCAGCCACAGCGGGGTGAACAGGGTCAGGGCCATGCCGGCCAGCATCAGTACGATGGTGCCCCACAGCACCCGACGGCGCCCGAGGCGGTCAGCCAGTGAGCCGATTTTCGCCGAGCTGTAGATGCCCGAGAGGTACACCAGCGACAGCAGGCCGACCACGGCTTGGCTGAGGTCGTAGGGATCGGCCAGCAGGCGATAGCCGATGTAGTTGAACATCGTCACGAACGCGCCCATCAGCAGGAACGCTTCGAGGAACAGCCAGGGCAGGCCTGCGTCCTTGAAGTGCATGACGAAGCCATCCACCAGGCTGCGCGGCTTGAGGCTGGTGGCGCGGAAGTTGCGCGATTCGGGGAGGATTTTCCAGAACACCGTGGCGGCGATCAGCGCCAGGGCGCCGATGATCAGCATTGCGGTGTGCCAACTGACAAAGTCGATCAACACGCCAATGATCAGGCGCCCGCTCATGCCGCCGATCGCGTTACCGCCGATGTACAAGCCCATGGCCAGGCCGATGTGCTGCGGGTGGATCTCTTCGCTCAGGTAGGTCATGGCCACGGCGGCCAGGCCGCTCAGCGACAGGCCCACCAGCGCACGCATCAGCAGGATGCCTTCCCAGGTCGGCATCAAGCCGCTGGCGATGGTCGCCAATGCGGCACAGAACAGCGCAGACACCATCACCGGCTTGCGTCCCAACCGGTCGGAGATCGGCCCGGTGATGAGCAAGCCGAACGCCAACATCGCCGTGGCCACCGACAGGATCAGGCTGCTCTGCGCCGCATTGATGGAAAATTCGTGGGACAGCGCCGGCATCATCGGCTGCACGCAATACAGCAGCGCAAAGGTAGCGAAACCGCCGGAGAACAGCGCCAACACCGTGCGCATGAACATCGGCGTGCCTTTTTCGATGTACGCGTCATTGAGCTGGGCCACCACCTCATCCAGGGCAGTGGGCGGGACTTCTTGAGCGAGTGGAGCGACAGCAGCTTTCACGGGGACCTCGGGGAGGAAGAGCGTACCAGGACCGGCAATGCAAAAAAGAATATAGCTCCCTAATGATTCTTTCCAATATATTGTTCGACCTGTTTGATAGCTTTAACGACCTAATGAGGCTTGCATGGAATTGCGTCACTTGCGGTACTTCATTGCCGTCGCCGAAGAGTTGCATTTCGGCCGGGCTGCTCAGGTGCTGGGCATCTCGCAGCCGCCGCTGAGCCAGCAGATCCAGGCGCTGGAACAGGAGGTGGGGGCGCGGCTGTTTGAGCGGACCAATCGTCGGGTCGAGCTGAGCGAGGCGGGACGATTGTTTTTGCAAGAGGCGCGGCTGGTGCTGGCGCAGGTGGACAAGGCGGCGGATGTGGCGCGGCGGGCGCAGTTGGGTGAGCTGGGCGAACTGAAGATCGGCTTCACCTCGTCGGCGCCGTTCAATTCCAGCATTCCCCAGGCGATCTTTGCGTTTCGCCAGGCATTCCCGGCAGTGCATCTGAACCTGCAGGAGATGAGCAGCACCGAAGTGGCCGAGTCGCTGGTGGATGAGTCGATCCAAGTGGGCCTGATGCGACCGCTGCCATTGCCGGATTCGCTGGGTGTGGTCGAGCTGATGCGCGAACCGCTGGTGGCCGTGTTGAACGCCGGGCACCCGCTGGTGGAGGGCAGTGAGCGCGGTTTGCACCTGGCGCAATTGGCACAGGAACCGTTTGTGTTTTTCCCGCGCACCTACGGTAGCGGCCTTTATGCCCAGTTGCTCAACCTGGCGCGTGATGCCGGCTTCAGCCCGCACTTTGCCCAGGAGGCCGGGGAGGCGATGACCATCATCGGCCTGGTGGCGGCGGGCTTGGGCGTGTCGGTGCTGCCGGCGTCCTACCAGCGCATTCGGATCGATGGCGTGGTGTATCGCACGCTGCTGGATCAGGAGGCGATGACGGCGGTGTGGCTGGTGCAACGCAAGGGCGCGCAGACGCCGATGGCAGAGGCGTTTGTGGAGTTGTTGACGCGCAAGGCCTCGGTGTAGAGGTGCTCACATATCAGGTAACGCAAGCTGCTTAGCGATTCGCGGGAAAGTTACGCAGAATCGCTTTTTCTCAAGCGAGTGATATGGATGGCACTTCTCTATCAGCCCAAGGAGGGCAGCGTGTTGATTTGTGACTTTCGAGGCTATGAGGTCCCGGAAATCATAAAGATCCGCCCGGTCATTGTGATACGCAAGCACCGAACCAATAAGTTGTTGGTGACGGTTGTGCCGTTGAGTACTACTGCGCCGCAGACGGTTCTGGATCACCACTGCCAGCTTGATAGTCATCTTCCAGGAGCAAGCCCTATCTGTTGGGCGAAATGTGACATTGTGGCAACCGTCAGCTTGGGAAGGCTCGACCGAATCAAAATCAAAGATCGTCATGGCAAACGAACTTACAAAATCGCTGAGCTCACTTCTGATCAGCTTCTAGCAATAAAGGCGGCGGTGCGCAGCGCGTTGGGGTTGCACTGAGGGACGAACGGCACTTTGCCACAGGTTGCCGTAAAGTTGTTTTCAGGCATACTGCCCACGTTCCCGAAAGGGGCTTGTGAGACTCTGAGGATCCTGGGCAACCAGCAATTGCAGAGCCAGGCAGGAAGCGGCGATGACAAGCCAACCTGTTTGTGAAGAGGGCGCCGAAAGGCGCCCTTTGTCGTTTCTGTAGAGCCTGAATTCGTTTTTACTTGGTGGTGCCGGTTTGTTCGAACAACTGCGCCGCCGTCCCGGCCTCATTCACGCCATTGCTGCGCAACCCCGCCATGATGTCGCTGTCCAGATTGTTCACCCAACGGTTGTAGTTGCGATGGATCTTGCCGTCCTTGTAGCCCAGTTCGCGGCTGTCGCGGTAAGTGATGGCGTAGCTGTTGCGGGTGTAGCGGATGTCGATCGCCGCGTAGTACTGGTTACGCACGTTGATCTCGGCCTGTACCAGCTGCGGGCTCAGGCGTTGTACCGTCCATTCGCGTTTTTGCAGGGCGTTGACGATCACCGTTTTCATTTTTTCTTCGCTGACCTGGGTGTCGGCCGGCAGGTTGTGCTGGGTGTTGAGGATCGGCTTGCTGGTGCAACCGGCGGTGACCAGCAGGGCCAGGGTGATCAGGGTGACGCGTAGCAAGGAAGACATTCCGTATTCTCCAATCGATTAAAAAGTCAGGACCAGCGGCGGAAGATCAGCGACGTGTTGACGCCGCCAAAGGCAAAGTTGTTGTTCATCACGTAGTCGTGGTGCATCTCGCGGAATTCACCTTGCAGGTAATCCAGCTCGCCGCATTGCGGGTCTACCGCATCCAGGTTGAAGGTGTGCACGTACTGGTCGCGGTTCATCATCTCGATGCTGAACCATGACTCCAGCGCGCCGCAGGCGCCCAGGGTGTGGCCGAGAAAGCTCTTCTGCGAACTGATGGGCATGCGGCTGCCGAACAGGCTGCTGGTCGCCAGCGTCTCGGCTATATCTCCCTGGTCGGTGGCGGTGCCGTGGCCGTTCACGTAGCCGATCGCGTTAGGCTCAAGCCCGGCATCTTCGAGGGCCAACTCCATGGCGCGGCGCATGGTTTTCTGCTCCGGGCGGGTGGTGTGCTGGCCGTCGGCGTTGCTGCCAAAGCCAACGATTTCGGCGTGGATATGCGCACCGCGCGCCAACGCATGTTCCAGCTCTTCGAGCACCAGCATGCCGCCGCCTTCACCGATCACCAGGCCATCGCGGCCGCTGTCATACGGGCGCGGGCTGGTCTGCGGGGCGTCGTTTTTCAGGCTGGTGGCGTAGAGCGCGTCGAACACCATGGCTTCGGTCGGGCACAGCTCTTCGGCGCCACCGGCGAGCATCAATGGCAGGCGCCCGAACTTGATCGCCTCATAGGCATAGCCGATGCCCTGGCTGCCGCTGGTGCAAGCGCTGGACGTGGGGATCAGCCGCCCGGTCAGGCCAAAGAAGATGCTGATATTCGCCGCCGTGGTGTGCGGCATCATGCGCACGTAGGAATTGGCGTTCAAACCCTCCGCGACCGAGTTCAGCAGCATATTGCCGAACGCCTTGATCTCGTCGGTGCTGCCGGTGGACGAGCCGCAGGCCACGCCCATGCGTCCGTCCTTGATCGACTCATCGCCGAGCAAGCCGGCGTCCTGCAACGCCTGCTCGGCGGCCCATACCGCCAGGCGCGAGACACGGCCCATGCTGCGCAGTTGCTTGCGCGTCCAATGGGCGGGCACGACAAAATCGTCGATCGGCCCGGCCAGGCGCGTGTTCAATTCGGTAAAGCGGTCCCACTCGTCCATGCGCCGAATGCCGCTGCGGTTGGCGCGGAAGTTGGCGGCGATGGTGTCCCAATCGCTGCCCAGTGAGGTCATGCCGGCCATGCCGGTGACGACGACGCGTTTCATCAGCACAGGCCTCCATTCACGGCCAGGACCTGGCGCGTGATGTAGCCAGCCTCGGCCGACATCAGGAAATTCACCGCGCCGGCCACCTCTTCCGGCGTGCCCATGCGTTGCGCCGGGATCATCTTCATCAATTCTTCCACCGGCACGTTTTCATCCAGCATGGCGGTGTCGATCAAGCCCGGAGCGACGCAATTGACGGTGATCTTGCGCTTGCCCAGCTCGATTGCCAGTGCCTTGGCCGCGCCAATCAGGCCGGCTTTCGAGGCGCTGTAATTGACCTGGCCGCGGTTGCCGATCAAACCGGAAACCGAGGTGATGCAGACGATACGCCCAGCCGCACGACGACGAATCATCGGCATCATCACCGGGTGCAGCACGTTGTAGAAACCGTCGAGGTTGGTGCGCATCACTAAGTCCCAATCGTCTTCCGACAGGGCCGGGAACGCACCGTCACGGGCCAGGCCGGCGTTGAGCACCACGCCGTAATAGGCGCCATGTTGCTCCACATCCGCCTCGAGTATCTGCTTGCACAGCGCGCGATCCGCCACGTCGAATTGCAGCACCCGCGCCTTGCGGCCCAGGGCTTCAACTTCGGCCTGCACCGCATCGGCGTCGCTACGGCCACTGCGGCAATGCAGCACGATGTCATGCCCGGCCTGGGCCAGGCGCAGCGCAATGGCGCGGCCAATGCCACGGCTGGAGCCGGTGACCAGTACGGATTCAGTCATGGCGTCACGTCCTTCGATTCTTCTAAATAGTTGGCCGCCTGGGGCGGTCGAAATACATTCAAGCGGGCGCTGGCCTGGATCCCGTCGCCGGTCAGGTGGCATTCGAACACACCCATGCCATTGTCGTCTTCCAGGGAGCGCAGACCGTGGATGCTCAGCTCGGCACCGGCCGGGAAGTGCTCCACGTTGCACTCGAACTTGCGTGTGCCGAGCAGGAAGCCGAGTTCCACGGCTTCACCCTTCTGGCGTGCGCAGCAACCGGCGTAGGCGGCAACACTTTGCGCCATCAACTCGATGCCGACCCAGGCCGGCAGGCTGCCATCGGGGCGATTGAACAGGCCGCCAGGCTTGACCGTGGTGCGGGTGCGGACCTGCTCTTCATCGAACGACAGCACCTGATCGATCAGGATCATGTCGCCCGCATGGGGCAGCAGTTCGGCGAGTGGCCAATCGATCATGGGGCCCCTCCGATTATCAGGCTGACATTGTTGCCGCCGAAGGCAAATGAGTTGCTCATCAGGCAGCGTTTTTCCAGGGTGGCGCCGGCGGTGGCCCATTGCAAGGCGGGCAGTGCGGGGTCGGCCTGGCCGTCCCACACATGCGGTGGCAGCCGGTTGTGAACCAGGCTCAACCAGCAGAACGCCGCTTCCAGCGCGCCGGCTGCGCCCAGGGTATGGCCGCTCATGGGTTTGGTCGAGGAGCAGGCCACGCCTTGGGGGAACAGGCTGGCGACGGCCAGGCTTTCCATGGCGTCGTTATGCTGGGTAGCGGTGCCGTGGAGGTTCAGGTAACCGATCTGCCCAGGCTGCAAACCGGCACTCGCCAAGGCCTTGCGCATGGATTGCAACGCGCCTTTGCCGGTGGGTTCGGGGGCGGAGATATGGTGCGCATCGCAACTGGCGCCGCTGCCCAGCAGAGCGATGGGCGCGTGTTCCTTGCTCATCAGAAACAGCACCGCCGCTTCGCCGATGTTGATGCCGTTGCGGTTGACTGAAAACGGGTTGCAACGCTCGTTCGACACCGCTTCCAACGAGCTGAAGCCGTTAAGCGTCAGCTTGCACAGGCTGTCGACACCGCCGCAGATCACGGCATCGCACACACCCAGGTCCAGCAGGCGCTGGGCGCTCATCAGCGCGCGGGCGCTGGAGGTGCAGGCGGTGGAGATCACATAGGCCGGCCCGCTCAGTTTTAGCCAGTCAGCCAGGAAGTTCGCCGGAGCGCTGAGTTCCTGTTGCTGGTAGTCGTAGTCGCCGGGGAACTGGTGTTCGCGCAAAAAATGCGCGATGCCCCGGCTGGCTTCGTCGATACCCGAAGTACTGGTGCCAAGCACAATGCCGACGCGTGATGCGCCATAGGTGTGGATCGCCTGGCGGATCTCGCCTTCGATCTGCAGCGCCGCTTCCAGCAACAACTGGTTATTGCGGCTGCTTTGCTGGCCCAGCTCAGTGGGGATGGTTGCCAACTCACCCTGCACACCGGCCACCGGCAGCACGCGCTCCGGTACCCAGCCGCCTTCGGCGCGCATGCCGGAGCAGTCACCGGCAAACAGGCTGCGGCTGACCTCCGCCTGGCCACGGCCGAGTGCGCAGATCACGCCCAAGGCGTTGAGGTAGGCGCTCATCGTGCGACTCCGAGCGGTGTGATGCGATAGCTCAGCGGCTGCCCGCTGATGTTCACACTGAATACCTCGGACGATTGATACACGATCTGCCAATGACCCGGCAGGGTACGCGTCAAGTCCATCGCCTGCGCGCTGGGGTAGAGGGCGCGCACGTCATCCGGCGCGGTCAGCGCAAACAGTAGCGCGGCAAACAATTCGCGCGCCTGCGGATTGGGCGGCAGCAAGCCATCGGCCTGCCATTCGCCATTGATCAGCTTTTGCCGCGCCTGGGGGATGCCCAGCGGGTCCATCATCGACCACCGAATGCCACCGCCTTCGCGCTGGATCACCAGCAGCCAGTCCTGGCTCTGGCCGTCGGCCAGGCGCTGCACATGCAGTTGCAGCGGCAAGGCCAGGGCCGGGGTTTTCTCGGGCAGCGGTGGCTGGTTGGCGCAGGCGCTGAGCAGCAACAGGCAACCCATCAACAGGTAGCGCATCATGGCGCGGCACTCGCCAACGGTTTGCGTGCCACGCAGTTGACCAGGGTTTCTTCGCGCTGGCCCACCGGTGGCGCCTTGCGTAGGCCCCAGCGTTCCAGCAGGCCGAAGTCGCTGGAGCGGCTCCACCACAAGTACGGGTATGAGACGTTCTGCGGGCCGAATTCAAAGCCCTGCTCGCGGAGCATCTCCAGGTATTCTTCGGCGCTTTTTTGCACGTGCATCGGGTGGCGGAACAGCCAGCGGATGACCCAGGTGTCGATGTAGGCTTCGGTGGACTCGGCAAACAATAAATAGCCACCCGGCTTGAGCACGCGGTAGAACTCTTTGAGCGCGCGATGCTGCTCGACCAGGTGGTGGAAGGTCTGGTGGCAGAACAGGATATCGACACTTTCGTCCGGCACTTGCAGGGTGGCGCAGTCGCTGCCGATCAACTCGATGGCCAAGCCCTGGCGCGCCGCTTCTGCACGGCTCAGCTCCAGGCTGTGAGGGTCGGCGTCCAGGCCAATCAGGCGCTCAGGGGCGAACACCTGCTGCAACAGCTTGAAGGACTTGCCCTGGCCACAACCGGCGTCCAGCAGCACCGGCGCTGCTGGCAAGGGCTCGGTGAACAGGCTGCGCAGATCGTTGATCGCCACGCGCAGCACGTGATGTTGCCAGGTATGGCTGCGCAGGAACCAGAAGCCGAACTTGGTTTCTTCGACGTAGTTCTTACTCAAGTACTGACTGCTCACGCTGCATCCCCTGCACAAATTTCCGACAACATCCGCAACCGCCGCTTGGGCTCACTCACAAACGGGTTGCGCTCATCCCACGCGTAACCGGCGAGGATCGAACTGATCATCCGGCGAATATCCGGCGAGCTGCCGGGATGGAAGATCACGTCCTGGAACGTCCCGGCGTACCAGCCTTCGACGTAGCAGCGGAAGGTATCGACACCGCGCTTCAGCGGCTCGGCAAATTCGGTTTGCCAGTCCACGGTTTCGCCGTTGAGCTGGCGATGCAGCACACCGGCGGCCATGCTCGCCGAACGCATGGCGATGGTCACCCCGGAGGAGAACACCGGGTCGAGGAATTCCGCCGCGTTACCCAGCAAGGCAAAGCCCGGCCCGTGCAGGCTTTTGACGTTGGCCGCGTAGCCGCCGATGGTCCGCGCGGGCGTATCCCAGACGGCGTTTTGCAGCACGCCGGACAGGCTTGGGGTTTCATCGATAAAACCGCGCAGGCAGGCATCCAGGTCGCTGTCACGGCCGTCGAAATGCGCTTTGGCCGCGACCACGCCCACCGAGCAGCGGCCGTTGCTGAACGGGATGGTCCAGAACCAGATATCGCGCTTGGTCGGGTGGGTGGTGACCAGAATCTTGGTGCGGTCAAAGCCTGGGTGTTCGATGCGGTCTTCGATGTGGGTGAACACCGCCTGGCGCACCGGAAAGTCTGACGGCACGTCCAGCTCCAGCAGGCGCGGCAACACGCGGCCGTAGCCGCTGGCGTCGAGCACGAACTTGGCCTTGAGGTGGTACTCGCTGCCGTTCTCGCGGCGTACGTGCAGGTAACGGGATTCGCCTTTGAAATCCACGCCGACGATGGATTCGCCGTATCGGATGTCGACGCCTTGCAAGGCCGCCTGATCTGCCAGCAGCTTGTCGAACTCGCCGCGCTGGACCTGGAAGGTGGTCGGCTTGCCGTTGCTGAAGGTGTCACCAAAATCAAACGCACTGTAGCGCTCGCCCCAGGCGAACGCAGCACCGGTTTTCACCTGGAAACCCGCCGCCTGCACAGCCTCCAGCATGCCGGCTTCTTCGATAAAGTCGATGCAGTGTGACAGCAGGCTTTCGCCAATCGAGAACCGCGGGAAATGCTGGCGCTCGATAATCAGTACATCATGCCCTTTGCGCTTTAACAGCGCGGCGGCGATGGCCCCGGACGGACCGGCACCGATCACCACCACCTGGCGACGTTCCATTTCAACTGTGGGCACGAGGGCTCCTTGCCACATTGGCGATAATCACATTCATAAGGCGTGTTTCTGTTGCCCGGCCCAAGGCGCCAGCATAAAGCTGAATGCCAGGCCCAGGCTGACCGATAAGCCGAAATTGCTCACCGCCGGCGTGCTGGACACCGCCAGCAGGCCAAATGACAACCAGGTCGTCAGCGCCGCCAGCAGTGTCCCCAGCAGGCTGACCGCAGGGCCGCCGATCTGCTCGCGCATCAGGATCGCGTAGTCGACGCTGATGGCCGTGACCAACAGCAGGCCGAACAGGCTGAACAAGGTCAGCGGCTGCCCCAGCCAACCGAGGCTGGCCAGGCTGCACAGGGCCGCCAGCAGTGGCAGGGCGACAATGCGCAAGGCGCCGCCGAAGCCGAACGGCAGGATCAGCAGCAGCACGATCAGCACACAGGACATCAGCTTCAATTCGGCGGCACTGATCTGCGTGTCGGCAAATACCCGGTTCAAGTCGCCCAGGCGGTCCACCAGTTGCACGCCCGGCAAATCCAGCGCTTGTACCCGCAGCAGCGCCGGGTTGTTCAAGCCTTGCAGGCTGACCATCGCGGCTACGCCGCCGTCCACCGGGCCAAGCCACAGGGTGCGCCACGGTTCGGCCAGCGGGCCTAGCAGCGCGGCATCGATGTCTTCGGTGGGCAACGCTTGCAGTTGCGCCACTTCGGCCTGCAGGGCGCTGGCGGGGACGCCGAGGTCCAGCAGCGGCTGCCAGTGTTCCGGGAGTCTATTCAGCGCATCGCGCAGACGTTGCTGCTCGGCAGGCAGGCTGACCAGTTGGTTGAGCGCCAGGTAGCCCTGGAGTTTGTCCATGTTCACCAACTGATCCAAGCGTTGGCCCAGGGCAGCTTGACGCTCCAACAGCTGTTGCTGGTTGTCTGCCCGCACCAGGAAAAACTGGCTGGTGGGTTGGAACCCGGTAATGCGCGCCACGGCCTGTGCTTCTTGCAGCAATTGCGGCGGAGCACCGATCCATTGGCGAATATCGTTCTTGCTGTTCAGGTGCCACAGGCCACCCGCGCAAAACAGCAGCAGCAAGGCCAGCAGCACCGGGCTCGGCACGCGCTTGAGCAAAGAGGCGCGTACCAGCCACAGGCATTCGGCGATGCGCAGCGGCCATTGCGCCGGGCGCAGTTCGACGCCCTTGAGCAGCGCCGGCAACAGGCACACGGCGGACAGGTACGCACCGACCAGCCCGGCGGCGGAGAACACAGCGATTTGTGTAAGGGCCGGGAACGGTGTCCAGGCCAGCGCCAGGTAGCCAATGCAACTGGTGGCCAGGCTCAGGCTCAATCCCGGCAAGGTGATGCGCAACGCCGGCCAACTGCGCCACGGGTTCATGCTCCAGCTTTTCGACAAATAGTGCAGCGGGTAATCCACCGCCACGCCGATCAGGCTGGAACCCAATACCAAGGTCATCACATGCATATGCCCGAACAGCGCCACGCAGGCCACCGCGCCAAACAACATGCCGACGAGTACCGGCACAAAGGCCAGCAGCACGCGCCAGCGTCGGAAGGCGAGCAACAGCAACAACAGGATCCCGACAGTAGCGCCGCCGCCCACCCAGGTGATTTCCCGTGTGGCCTGCTGCTGGCCATTGGCGGCGTAGAGCAAGCCGCTGGCGGCGAGCAATTGCGCGTCTTGCGCGCTGGCCTGCTCGCGACTGGCCTGGAGCAGACCCGCCACTTGCAGCGGCAGTTTCATGTCGAAGGCATTGCCGGTGGTGCGCGCGCGTAGCAGCACCCAGCTCTTGCCGTCGGCATCGGCGATCAGGGCGCCGCTGCCGATATCCAGTTGCACCGCACCGTGTTGCGGCTGGCTGTTCTGGATACGTCCGGTCAGGCCCAGCCAGTCGTCCTGGCTCGGCACCAGGCTGAAGCCGGTAAAGGGGTCGAACAGCGCTTGCACGCGCTGTTGGATAAACGCGTCGGGCTGTTCGATCAGTTGCTCGCGGTCCTTGGCCGAGAGCATCGCCAGGCGGCCGCGGAGTAATTGCTCGCGCAGTGCCGGCAAGTCAGCTTGCAGGTTCCACTGCACCTTTTCGAACAGCCCGCTGGCCTGCCAGCGCTCACCCAGTTGTTGCGCCACGGCCACTGCTTGCTGGCGGTCGGCATGCCCCACCAGCACCAGCATCTCGCGGTTCAGTGGCTCCTGCATGCGCTGCTCGGCTTGCTGTTCCAGGGCATCCGGCGTGTTGCCCGGCACCAGCTCCATCAGGTTGGCCGACAAGGGCGCGCCGTGGCGCCACTGCCAACCGGCCAGGGCCAGCACGGCCACCAGCAGGATCAGGAACAGGCGCGGCAGCAGGCGTTCACTGGGCAAAGTCGTGTTGCTCCGCTTCGCTCAACGGCAGTTCGGCCGTGCTGTCCTGCATGCGCAGCACAGTGCTGTCGCCCTGGGTTTCCAGCAGTTGGATGTTCTGCACCAGGTCGCCACCGTCGATATTGATCTGGGTGAAGACTTGCTTGAGCAGCAGCGAGCGTGGGATCAGCGTCAATTTCCACTGCTTGGCCTCGCCTTGCAGCTGCAACTCGAAGTCTCGCTGCAAGCCGCTGCTGTCGCCTTGCAGCACCGCCAGGAACAACCGGTTCTGTTCGGCGCCGGCGCTCTTGTTCGGCAGCAGTTGCCAGCCGTTGGCATCGCGGCGGGCAATGCCTTGGGCGCTGATGCGGTAGTCCTGTTGCAGCGGAGTTTTCAGCAGCCACAACAGGCCGTGGTCCTTGGCGAGCACGAAGGTGCCTTTGCTGACCAGCGGCTGGGGCAGGGCACGCAGGTGTTTTTCCTGGGTGAAGTTGCCGTGGATCACTGAGGGTTTGGCGAGCTGCTCGCTGAGTTGTTGCAAGTCAAAAGCGTGAGCCAGGCTTGGAATGCTGAACAACAAGATCAGCGCAATCCATGTGGGAGCGGCGGTGCGACGATTCGACTTGCCCGCGAAGAACCCGAGGGCACCGCGCAGTGTCAGGCGGCTCGCGTTATTGTTGACGTCCATCGCGGGCAAGCCCGCTCCCACAGGGGATCTCATTTCAGGGCTCTCTCTACGGCGTCGGTGAATACTTTGGGGGAGGCCAGCTGCATCTCGCGGCTGGCGATCTCTACTGCCACCTGCACGGTGCTGGCACGGGTCAAGCGCTCGCCACTGGCGAGGTCGGTGATCAGGTAATTGACCTTCAAGCGGTTCTCCCACTCCACCAGGCTGGCGCGCACGTTGAGGGTCTGGCCGAACACGGCGCCGCGTACGTAGCGCAGCTGCATGTCGATCACCGGCCAGGCGTAGCCCGATTCGAGCATCGCCGTGTAGTTATGGCCGATTTTGTCCAGCAGCGCGCAGCGCGCCACTTCCAGGTACTTCACGTAATGCCCGTGCCACACGACGTTCATGGTGTCGACGTCAAAAAACGGCACGAGGATTTCAGTGTCGCAATGCAGCACGCCCTGGCTACGCATGCAGCCTCCAGTGTTGCTCGGCAATGCGTTGCAGGCAAAGGCGCAGTTCGCCTTCGAGGGCGCGGTCTTCGATGACCGGCGGGAAGTCCTTGGCCAGTGCTTCGTGCATCGCCGCCAGGGCCGGCGGCAATGGGCGGGCGTCCTCGGCCTGAGCGCGCAGCCACACACCCTGGTTGGCGGCGAGCAAGGTTGCGGCGGCGACCTGTTCGGTCAGCTCCAGCACACGGATCGCATCGCGGGCGGCGATGGTGCCCATGCTCACCTTGTCCTGGTTATGGCACTCGGTGGAGCGTGAGAACACGCTGGCCGGCATCGTATTTTTCAGGGCTTCGGCGGTCCAGGCGCTGGTGCCGATCTGCACGGCCTTGAAGCCGTGGTTGATCATGGCGCGGTCAGCCGGAGCGCCGGACAGGTTGCTCGGCAGCCCGTGGTTGTAACGCACGTCCACCAGCAGCGCGAGCTGGCGGTCCAGCAGGTCAGCGACGTTGGCGACCAGGGTCTTGAGGCTGTCCATGGCAAAGGCGATATGCCCGCCATAGAAATGCCCGCCATGCAGCACGCGCTCTTCTTCAGCGTCGATGATCGGGTTGTCGTTGGCGCTGTTCAGTTCGATCTCGATGAACGAACGCAGCCAGTTCAGGCTGTCGGCCAATACGCCAAGGACGTGGGGCGCGCAACGCAGCGAATAACGGTCCTGCAGTCGATGCAGCGGCGCGGTCGGCGCGTCGATGGCCAGGTCCTTGCGCAGCCAGGCGGCGACCTGCATCTGCCCCGGGTGCGGCTTGGCGGCGAACAGGCGCTCGTCGAAGTGTTCCGGGTTGCCTTGCAGCGCCACCACGTTCAGCGCGGTAATGCGCGTGGCGAGTTGCAGCAGGTAGTCGGCGCGGGCGAAGGCCAGGCACGCGAGGCCGGTCATCACGGCGGTGCCGTTCATCAGCGCCAGGGCTTCCTTAGGGCGCAGCACCAAAGGCGTCCAGCCCAACTCACGGTGCACGTCGGCCGCCTGGCGCCGTTCGCCACGGAACATCACTTCACGCTCGCCGGACAGGGTCGCGGCCACGTAGGACAGCGGGGTCAGATCACCGCTGGCGCCCACCGAGCCTTCTTCCGGGATCAGCGGCAGCACATCGTGTTCAAGGAAGGTGTGCAGGCGTTCGAGCAACTCTACGCGCACCCCGGACACGCCGTGGCACAGCGACTGCAAGCGCGCAGCCAGCACCGCGCGGGTGGCTTGGGCATCGAGCAGCTTGCCCAGGCCACACCCGTGGAACGTGTACAGATGACGCGGCAGCGCTTCGACGTGCTGCAACGGCACCGCCACCACGCACGAGTCGCCGTAGCCGGTGGTTACGCCGTAGATCACGCCTTCCTTGTCCAGCAGCGAGTCGAGGAACTGCGCGCCCTTGGCAATGCGCTGGCGATACGCGGCGTCGTCCTGCAATTGGGTCGGCGCCTGACGGTTGGCCAAGGCCAGTACGTCTTCGATGCGCAAAGCGCGTTCGCCAAAGGTTACCGGCTCAAGATGCGTCGTCATCGGTCTTCCAGAAAGGGTAAAAGTTGAACCATTGTTGGGGCGCTTCCAGGCAGAACTGGCCCAGGCGTGCAGCGTAGCGCGCGGTCCACAGGGCTATGACCTGCTCGCGGGTGTTGCGTTTCCATTCGACGAGCGGCGCGAACGGCTCGATGCTCAGGCGATAGCGACTGTTGTGCTTGAGGCACATCAGCAGGTTCACCGGGCATTTAAGCAAGCCCGCCAGCAGCCACGGGCCTTGGGGGAAGGCGGCATCATGGCCGAGGAAATCCACGCGCACCGTGCGCCCGCCGTGCAGCGGCACGCGGTCGCCGGCGATGGCCAGCCATTCACCGTCGTCCAGGCGCTGGCTGAGCAGCAGCATGGTGGCCGGGTCCAGCTCGCTGACCTGGATCAGGCGCAGGTGAGTGGCACCTGCTTCGCCCAGCAGGCGATTGAATTGTTCGGCGTGCTTGGTGTGCACCAGCACATTCATGGTGACCTGTTCACCGATCTCGGCGAGGGCACGGCACACCTCGAGGTTGCCCAGGTGCGCGCCCACCAGCATCTGCCCGCGCTCGCCGCGCAGTTGCCCGCGCAATTGCGCCGGGTCGTTGATCTCGATCTGCTCCAGGCGCAGCTTGCCGTTCCACACGTCGAGTTTGTCGAGCAGCGAGTCGGCAAACGCCATGAACTGGCCGAAGACCTTCCAGTGGGTAGGCCGCAGTTCCTCACGCCCGCTCCAGTCGGCCAGGCGCTGCTGGTACTGCCAGGCGCTCTGGCGCGCGGTGCGGCCGAACAGGAAGAAGTACAGCACGATGCCGTACAACAGCGGGCTCAACACGCGGCGGCCAAGGACCTTGGCGGCGAAGGCGGTGAGCTTCATCAGCCAGTAGCTGCCGCGCTCTTCGCGGTCAGCCCAGTGCTTGGTGCTGTCGCTCATGCCTGCCACCGTCGCCACAGAATCACTGGCGCGCGCACCAGCATGCCGAAGAACAAACGGGTGTGCATGGCCGAGATCCGCACGTTATCGCGGAACAGTCGGAAGTGGGACAGGCCGTCGGCAGGGTAATGCACCTGGGTCGGCAGCCAGCGCATCGGCTGGTTGCGCCAGGCCAGGCGCACCAGGATGTCCGAGTCGAAATCCATGCGCGTGCCGATGTAGGCCGAGTCCATCAGTGCCAGCACCGGGGGCAGCGGGTATACGCGAAAGCCGCACATGGAGTCGCGGATCTGCAGCGACAGGGTGTTGATCCACACCCACACGTGGGTCAGGTAGCGCGCGTACAAACGGCCCTTGGGCACGCTGTCGTCGTATTCCGGGTAGCCGCAGATGATCGCGTCGGGGTGTCGGCGCGAGGTGTCGATAAAGGTCTCGACTTCGCGCAGGTCGTGCTGGCCGTCGGCGTCGACTTGCAAGGCATGGCTGAAGCCCTGGCGTGCGGCTTCGCGGAAACCGGCCATGACGGCACCGCCCTTGCCCTGATTGCTGGGCAAGGTCAGCAGGGTGACGTTATCCAGCGTCGCCAATTGCGCCAGTACGGCCGCGCAGGCGGGGCTGCTGCCGTCGTCGACCAGCAGGCAGGGCAGGCCGCTGTCCAGCAGGCTGCGGACCACGGCCGGTACGGCGGCTTCGTGGTTGTAGACCGGGATCAGGGCGCAGGGGTTATGCATGCGCGGGCTCCAGTTGAATCCGGCCACTGGAACACGCCGCAACGCCATTGCGGTAGGCGAAATACAACTTGCCGCGTTGCGCATCAAAGCGCAGGTGCAGTTCGATCGCATCGCCAGGGCGCACCAATTGCTGGAACTTGAGCACTTCCATGCCGGCAAAGGTCGGCGGCAGATCGAGCAGTTGCTGGCCCAGGTTGAACGCCCATTCCACCTGTACCACCCCCGGCAGCACCGGCGTGAACGGGAAGTGTCCGCTGAAATAGGCCAAGTCTGGCGGCACGCTCAGTTGCAAGGTCCATTCGCCGTCGGCTTCAACCTGCTCCAGCACTTCCGGCGTCTTCGGGCGGGCTGCCAGCAGCAGCGCCTCGACATCGGCCTGGGGCAGTTTGCCTTGGCTGGTCAGGGGCAACTGTCTCAACAACCGCCAGCGGCGCGGCAACGCCAGGGCTTCGCAATGTTGGCTCAGATGCTGGCGCAGGGTCTGGGTGAGCGTGCGTCGCCCCTGGTTGCGCAAGGCATGCAGCCCCTCGGCGCTCAGCACCACCAGCGCGCCGAGTGACGCGCGGTTTTCCTGCACCACGCCCAGGCGGGTTTCCGCGACCCAGGGGTGGTCCATCAATGCGTGCTCCAGCATGGGCAGGGAGATGCGTTTTTCTTCCAGCTTGACGATGCGATCCAGGCGGCCGAGCAGCTCGAAACGGCCATCGGCATGGATGCGTGCCGCGTCGGCGGTTTGCTCGGCATGCCCCTCAGGCAGGTAAGGCGAGGCGATGCGCAGGGCGCCGTCGGCATCCTGGCTCAGTTGCACGTCGGCAAACGGCTGCCACGGCTGTGCGCCTTGGCGCCAGGCAATGCCACCGGTTTCCGAGCTGCCGAGGATCTCGGTCGGCCATTGTTGCAAGCGGTCGTACAGGCTGCCGGCGGCTTCTACGGGCAGCGCGCCGCCAGATGAAAATACCCGCGACACCTGGCTCAGCGCGGGCCAGTCAAGGTTGTCGCCCATGCGCTTGAGCAGCGCCGGGCTGGCGACCCAGGCAAAGTGCGCGTGCTCGCGGCTGGCGCGCTGCATGTCTTCGGGGAAGGCCAGTTGTTTGCGCACAAAGGTGCGGCCGGCGCACAGCGGCCACAGCACGCGGAACAACAAGCCGTAGATATGCTGGGTGGCGACGCTGCCAATGATGCAGGCGTCTTTGAGGCCAGGACCCCACAGGGTTTCCAGGGCCTCGACTTCGTTGGCCAGTTGGCGCAGGTTTTTGTCGATGCGCTTAGGTTCGCCGCTGGAGCCGGAGGTGCACAGGCTCAATTGGCAAGCGTCGAGGTCGAGTGCTGCAGCGCTCAGTGGCGCCTCGTACAGCGCGTCCAGGTCCGCCGCTTCGGTCAGCCAGGCATCGACGGCCTCATCCCAGCGTTGGCGGGTCTGAGGTTGCAAATCGGCGGGCAGCAGCACGCTGACCCCGGCCCGCCACGCGCCCAGCAGGGCAATCGCCAGCAGGCCGGCGTCTTCCAGGTACACGGCCAGGCGCTGGATACCCCGCGCTTGCAAGCCCGCCGCCAGGCTCAGGGACTGCTCCCACAGCTGCGCGTGATTCATGGCAGGTTCGGTGGTGACCGGACGCTGTTCCAGCGGCTCGAGCAGCAACTGCTCAAGTTTCAACCCATTCATACGCGGCCTCGAACCCTTTGTCGTACCAGCCATTCCACGGCAAACAACAGCCCCATCAGCCCGTAGGCGATCAGGCCGTTGTACAACGTCCACCAGCTCAGCGGCGCCCACAGGGTGAGGGCGGCGGCGAGCAGGCCATTACACAGAAAAAACACGCTCCATACCACGGTCACCTGGCGGGTATACACGATGGCATGCGGGGGCAGCACCGGGTCGGTCATGCGCGCCAGGCGCTCGACCATCGGCGGGCCATATTTGAGGCTCAAGCCGAACAGCGCCAGCATGAAGGCACTGACCAGGCTCGGGTACCAGCGCAACAGGCGGGGGTTGTCGAACCAGGCCAGCAGCAGGCAAAACACGATCACCGCCAGCGCCATCCAGCGACTGCCGGGGCGTCGCGCGCCGGTCAGCGCGCGCAGTAGCCACAGGCTGCCCAGCAGCAGGCCGAATTGCCACGGTGCAAAGTGCTCGGTGCCGTAATAGACCGCAAAGGGGTACAGCAGCCCCGCCAACAGCAGGCCGAGGCCGATCAGCCGGCTCATGCGGCAGGCTGGACCAGACGGTACACCGCCTCAACCACGTCGTTAACAGTGCGCACTGCCTTGAATTCCTCGGCGGCGATCTTCTTGCCGGTCTGGCGCTTGATATGGTCGATCAAGTCGACGGCATCGATGCTGTCGATTTCCAGGTCCTGGTACAGGTTGGCGTCAAGGGTGACGCGTTCCGGCGGCAGTTCAAACAGTTCCACCAAGGCGTCGCGCAGGGTGTTGAAAATATCGTCACGAGTTTGCATGGTCCGGTCTCAAGCTGCCTGTCTGGCCGTGACGAACGCCGCAAGGCTGGCCACGTTGGTGAAGTGATTGCGGGTGTCCTTGGCGTCGGCATCGATCTTGATGCCGTACTTTTTCTGGATCGCCAGGCCCAGTTCCAGGGCGTCTACCGAATCCAGGCCGAGGCCTTCGCCGAACAGGGTTTGCTCGCTGCCGATGTCGTCGACGCTGATGTCTTCCAGGCCCAGGGCCTCGATGATCAGCGTCTTTATGTCGTGCTCAAGGCGGTGTTGGTCGCTCATCTTCGGCAAGCTCCTTAATAAAATAGTGATGCAGGTAATCGTTGAGCTTGCGTGAGGCCTGGGGCGCGGGGCCCAGTGTTGCGAACGCCTGTGGTTCTATATCGGCACCCACGCGCAAACTGAAGTGAAAGCGGCATTTTGGGATGCGATACCAGGGTTCGGCCTTGGTCAGCGTGGTGGGGCTCACTTTAATCACCACCGGGGTGATGATTGTCGCACCCCGCAGCGCAATGGCGGCGCCACCGCGATGAAAGGCAGGCGCTGCGCCGGGTGTGGTGCGGGTGCCTTCCGGGAAAATGATCAGGGTCTGGCCTGCGCGCAAGGCGTCGGCGGCGGCATCGAGCATGTCCGAGCTACCGTCGTTGCTGATGTAGCCGGCGTCGCGCACGGGGCCGCGCATGAACGGGTTTTGGAACAGGCTCTGCTTGACCACGCAATTGGTCTGGCGCATCAGGCCGATCAGGAACACCACGTCGATCAGCGACGGGTGGTTGGCAATGATCATCTGGCCTGGGCGCCCGAGGTTTTCCGCGCCTTCGACGCTGTAGGTCAGCACGCCGGCGCGCTGCATCAGTCGGATAAAAAACCAGAACAGTTTGCTGATGGTGTGGCGGACACGGCGCTGGTGTTCTTCTGCGCTGCCTGGCAGGCAACTGAGCAGTGGAAATACCAGCAGGCGCAGGCACAGCCCGCCTATGCCGAACAGGAAGAAGCTGGCGGCGGTGGCAAACAGGCGCCAGTAGTAGGCGTCTCGAGGCTTGTCGTTCACGGCTTGCGTTGCCAGTTCCATACGCGGTTCTTCCAGGCATGTTGGCAGGCGACCTGTTCGGTGAGCAGGGTGCGCAGCAGGTTCAGGGCGTGGGGCCACTGGGTTTGAGTGGGTTTGACAGTGCCGCTGCTCAGTTCCAGCTGCCACTCGTCGCCCGGTGTCAGCAACAGGCCGAGGGCGTAGGGAAAGGGCACATCGACGATCCAGCTGGCGTAGGCCTCGGGCGGCTGCTCCTCGGTAATCACCAGCAACACGGCCGGGGCGCCTTCGTTGAGCAGCGCGGCGGCTTCGAGCATGCCGTGTTCCAGGCCGTCGCCGGTGGCGGCGAGGGCGGTCATTTCGCTGGTTTCGTTGCGCAGGATCGACCACAGGCCAATCACGGCGTTGTGCACCGACAGGCTGAACTGGGTGGGCGACAGTGGCTGTTCGTTGGCCAGGTCGCTGAGGATGTCGAGGGTGCGCGGGGTCTCGCCATGCCGGGAAATGAACACCAGCGGCAGGTCCTGCAGGCCCTCGGCCAGTGGCCAGCCGACGCTGAACGCCATCCGCGCCAGGCGGCTCAGGCGGCGACGTTGCATGGCCGGCAGGAACGAGACATCAGGGGCGGCATCGCTTGCAGGCAGCAACGCCGGGGCCTGGCACCAGGCGTGCCAGTCGTCCACGCTATCGAGCCCAGGGGCCCAGGCGCGCCATTGGGCGATGTTGAAAGTGATCACTGAGAAGTTATCCCGCCCCTGCGGGCTTCCATGTGCGGCTTTTGGCCCCGAATACCGGGACAGGGAGCAATCGCCGAATGGCGCGCATTATCCCGGTGCCGTGGGGTTCTAGCAAACTTTGGTAAAGAATTGTGCATGGCCGATTACAAAATAGTCGGAAGAATTTACAGATTGTCCTTTACCTGGGGCGGGATAGATTGTCGGACCGTTCTTTTTAGTCTGTCGGTTGCGTATGACAGGTAGGTCGCCAACGGCCCGTCATGCAGCAGTGCATGGATGAACGAGGTAGCTAACAGGCGCTTCTGCCCTCTACACTCGGATATTCATTGATACACGGAGGTTTTTCCATGCGGCGCGTGGTGTTCAATCAGAAAGGCGGCGTGGGCAAGTCCAGCATCGCCTGCAACCTGGCGGCAGTCAGCGCCAGCGAAGGCTATCGAACCCTGTTGGTGGACCTCGATGCACAAGCCAACTCAACCCAATACCTCACCGGGCTGACCGGCGAAGATATACCGATGGGCATTGCCGAATTCTTCAAGCAAACCCTGTCTTCCGGGCCGTTTTCGAAAAAAAACCGGGTGGATATCTACGAGACGCCCTTCGACAACCTGCACGTGATCACCGCCACCGCCGAATTGGCGGACCTGCAGCCCAAGCTTGAGGCCAAGCACAAGATCAACAAGCTGCGAAAGTTGCTGGATGAACTGAGCGAAGATTACGACCGGATCTATCTGGATACCCCGCCGGCGCTGAACTTCTATGCAGTTTCGGCGTTAATTGCCGCTGATCGCGTGCTGATCCCCTTCGATTGCGACAGCTTTTCGCGCCAGGCCCTCTATGGCTTGCTGGCAGAAATCGAAGAGTTGAAGGAAGACCACAACGAAGGCCTTGAAGTCGAAGGCATCGTGGTCAACCAGTTCCAGGCCCGGGCGAGCCTGCCGCAGCAGATGCTGGATGAGTTGATTGCTGAGGGCCTGCCGGTGTTGCCGGTGTACCTGGCCAGTTCCGTACGCATGCGTGAATCGCACCAGGAGAGCAAGCCGCTGATCCACCTGGACCCACGGCACAAGCTCACACAGCAATTTGTGGAGCTGCATAACCTGCTGGAAAACGCGTGATCTGAAAGGCAGCGCGGACCTGAGTTTGAAATGCGATCAGTGTGGGAGCTGGCTTGCCTGCGATCGCATCGCCTCGGTGTATCAGGCAGACCGAGTCGCCTGCATCGCAGGCAAGCCAGCTCCCACACTTGGTTCTGCATTCCAGCCGCTAGATTTGTCCCACAGAGGCTGTAGGACGGGTCTGGCAATGGGGTTATGCCTTGTAACGATGCCTACAGGTAAGCCAGAATCGCCCGGCTTGTGCGTCTGGATGGGCTTCTCTTAAGGTTCTCGGGCCGCTGAATTCTCAGTGGTCGGGTTTAGTAGCCCAGTCAGACGAAAGTATGTGCACCGCTCCGACAGCATGGCGTTTTTCGCCTATCTGATGGTGGCTGTGCGCAGGGCACCTTCGGGTGCGCCGGTTTTTGCTTTCGTTCCCGGTCTACTAACCTGCGTACAGCCGCCGCCCTTGTTTAGTAGCGAATAGGTGGTGGCCCTATCAGAGAACGAAAAGCATGTTATTCACCGTCACCCCCAACCTCCCCAACGAAACCCTAGTCCTCAACAGCTACGAAACCTTCTCCTCCGTCCGCACCCTGTTGCTCAACCTGTCCAACGACCTTACCGGCGAACACCGAGACGTTGCTTTGGCGATCCACCAATTGAGCGAGCTGGGTGTACTGCTGGTCGGCCAGATGATGGACCGCGAAACACCCGTGGCCTAACGCTGGAATACCATCGCTGTAGGAGCCGGGTGTCAAATGCCCTGGCTGCGAAGCCACGCCATCAACTGCGGCAACGGAAACGCCCCGCTCTGGCGAGCCACTTCGCGACCGTTCTTGAACAGAATCAAGCTGGGAATCGAGCGAATCCCCAACTGCGCCGACAACTGCTGATTGGCCTCGCTGTCCAGCTTGGCCAGCCGGCACTTGCCCGCCAACTGCCCGGCCGCCTGCTCGAACACCGGCGCAAACGATTTACACGGGCCACACCAGTCGGCCCATACATCCACCAGCAACGGCAGGTCGCCTTTGATCTGGCTGGCGTAGTCGCGTTGTTTCAGCTCAAACGGCTTGTTCAACAAAACCGGCTGCTTGCAGCGCCCGCACTTTGGCGCATCACCCAGGCGTTCACCGGGGATGCGGTTGAGCCCGTTGCAGTGGGGGCAGGGGATTACAAGAGGTTCGGACATCGGGGGCTCCTAGGGTGTGGCCATTAGGTTCAATCTGGAGCCGGCAACGAGGTTTATCAAGACCAGATGCGATCTGCCGGGGGGGGGCGCAATCGCTCGTCTCCGAGAGATTGCGTGGCAAGCGCCAGCTCAACATACGTCAAATACGTTGGCTGGCTGAGCGTTTTGGGGTTTCAGTAGAAACCTTCATTTAAAGGTTTTTACGAGGAACAACTAATCTCCAAATGCTTCCCCCAATCCGGCGGCCGCTGTGCGTATTGCTCCATCCCCGCTTGCTCCTCAAACGGCCTGGAAAGCACTTCATGCAGCCGTCGTACCTCGCTGTAATCCCCGGACTCGGCGGCAGCGATGGCATTCTGCGCAAGATAGTTGCGCAAGATATACAGCGGGTTCACCGCATGCATCCGCGCACGGCGCTGTTCCTCGCCGTAGTCACCATCCCGTGCAACACGCGCCTTGTACTGCTCGGCCCAGGCATCAAACCCGGCCAGGTCGACGAAGTCATCCCGCAGCCGCGTCACCGCCAACGCCGCCGACTCATCCCCCAGGCGGCGGAAGAACAGGGTGTAATCCACGCCGCTGTTCTGCATCAGCTTCAATAACCGCTCCACCAACTGCTGGTCATCGTCTTCGGCGGTGGTGAGTCCCAGACGGCGGCGCATCAGGTCCAGGTAGTTCGCCTGATACAGCGGCAGGTACAGCCCAAGGGCTTCTTTCAAGGCGTCGACGCTGATAAACGGCGTCAGTGCTTGCGCCAATGCACTCAAGTTCCACTGCCCAATCGGCACCTGATTGCTGAAGGAATAGCGCCCTTCATGGTCCGAGTGGTTGCAGATGAAGTGCGCGTCAAAGTCATCCAAAAACGCAAATGGCCCGAAGTCGAAAGTGATGCCGAGGATCGACATGTTGTCGGTGTTCATCACGCCATGGCAGAAGCCATAAGCCTGCCACTTGGCGATCAATTCGGCGTTGCGCTCGACGATTTCGCGGAACATCGCCAGGTATGGCTCGGGTTGTTCGCGGCATTCGGGGTAGTGCAGGTTCAGTACATGCTCGGCCAACAGCGGCTGCTGCTCGGGCTTCTTGGTGTAGTAGAAATATTCGAAATGGCCGAAGCGGATATGGCTGTGCGCCATGCGCAATACCATCGCGCCACGCTCCTGTTTCTCACGCCACACGGGGGTGTCGGAGCCGATCACGCACAGTGCGCGGCTGCTGGGGATGCCCAGCGCGTGCAGGGCTTCGGAGGCCAGAAACTCACGGATCGACGAGCGCAACACGGCACGCCCATCGCCCATGCGTGAGTAAGGTGTCATCCCGGCGCCCTTGAGGTGCAGGTCCCAGTGCTCGCCGGCTTCGTTGTACACCTCACCCAGTAACAACCCACGGCCGTCACCCAGCTGCGGGGTGTAGCCGCCGAACTGATGCCCGGAATAGACCATCGCCCGCGGTTCTGCCTCGGCCCACAGCTTGTGGCCGCCAAACAGCTCGGCGAATACCGGTGTTTCGGCAACAGCGGGGTCAAGGTCGAGCAGGGCCATCGCGGCCTCACTCGCTACGACCAGGCGCGGCGCGTCGAGGGGCTCAGGCAATACGTGGGTCGAGAATGCGTCGCCCAGGCGTGCGAAGCGGTTGTCGAAGGTCAGTTCGTCGAGGGCTTTCACCGGCCATCTCCAGCAGAATGTCCGAGCATTCTGCTGGGGATAGCGCGGTTAGTCGAGCTTGCTCGGCGGCGGTTCCGGCGCATCGTCGAATTTGCCGGGTGGCGGCTCGGGGGCGTCTTGCTCTGTCTCAGGCCCTGCGATGGTCTTGCGGTCATCCTCAACCGGCACCAATTTGTATTCCTGACCGTGCATATTCTTCAGGTACACCTCCATCTGCCGGAACGAGATGTTGATGTGCTGTTTCTTGAACTCACGGTTGATGTAGCGGTTGACCTCGTCCAGCACCGGGTTACGGTCACCCAGGTCGCGCACATGCATGCGCAGTTCGTGGTCGAGGGTGCTTTCGCCGAAATTGAGGAAGTAAACATGGGGTTCTGGCTCTTTCAGGACCCGTGGGTTTTCCCTGGCAGCCTTGAGTAACAGTTCCTTCACCAGGTCCAGATCCGAGCCGTAGTCCACGCCCAGTTTCAGGGTGACGCGGGTGATGGTGTCAGTCAGCGACCAGTTGATCAGTTGCCCGGTGATGAACGTCTTGTTCGGGACAATGATGTCCTTGCGGTCAAAGTCAGTGATCGTGGTGGCGCGGATGCGGATCTTGCTCACCGTGCCCGACAGGTTGCCGATGGTGATGGTGTCGCCGATGCGCACCGGGCGTTCGAACAGGATCATGATGCCGGAGATGAAGTTCGCGAAGATCTCCTGCATACCAAAGCCCAAGCCCACCGACAGCGCCGCCACCAGCCATTGCAACTTGTCCCAGCTCACGCCGAGGGTGGACAAGGTGGAGACGAAACCGACGCCGGCAATCACATACGACAGCAACGTGGTGGTCGCATAGGCGCTGCCCTGGGCCAGGTCCAGCTTGGACAGCACCAGCACCTCGAGCAGGCCGGGCAGGTTGCGCGCCAGGGCGAAGGTGATGCCGATGATGATCAGCGCGCCGAGCAAGTCGCCGATGCTGATCGGCACCATGCTGATATTGGCACCCGTACCGCTGGTGTATTCGTACAGCGTGACGTTATCCAAATACGAAAACACCGAGATCAGGTCAGACCATACCCAGTACAGCGCGGCAATAAAGCCGCCGAGCAAGGCCAGGCGAATCAGTCGCATGGACTGTTCGTTAACCTGTTCGATGTCCAGGGTCGGTTCTTCGATCACTGCTTCGCCGTCGCCGGCTTCCTTGGCGGCCTGGCGTTTGGCCAGGGCACGCGCATAGGCCAGTCGCCGGGCGGCAACGCCCAGGCCGCGGACGAAGGTGGCTTCGATCACCAGCCAGAACATCAGCAGGTAAAGGGTGTTGATCAGGCGGTCGCTGAGCTTGAGCGCGGTGTAGTAGTAGCCAAAGCACACGGCGATAAACAGCGCGACCGGCAGCGCGGTAAACATCAGGCCCACGGCCTTGCGGAACAGTGAGGCCTTTTCATGGGTCGGGCTGTTGAGCAACAGGCGGCCGAGCAGCCAGGCCATCAGCGCGTAGCAGGTGAGTACCACGCCGATGCCCAGTACGTCGTCGGCCAGCGCCGCCGGTTGGTGTTCAGCGATGGCCACCACGGCCACCAGCGCGAGTACCACCAGCCCAAGCTTGCGCACCCAACCTTGCAGGAATTCGACCTGTGGCTTTTCCCAGCGAAAGTGCAGTTCCGCCACGCCACCCGGCGCCAGGATGCGATAAGCGGTATAGAACACCAGCCAGGCCTGGGCGATCTGCAGCAGGGCCGAACCGAGGTTGGCGTTCTGCCCACGGGCGTCGATCTGCAGCGCGTAGCCGCACAGCGCCAAGCCTAGGGAAACCGGCATCGCCAGCAGGATATTGATCAGGATGGCCTGGGGTGTATGCCACTGGCTGTCGCGCTTGAAGTGGCCAATATCCAGATGCACCTTGTTCAGGCGCTGGTACAGGTTTTTACGACGCCATAGCAGCGCGCCAATCAACAGCAGCAGCGGCAGGAACAGCAGCGGGCGCTGGGTCAGGCCGTCATACAGTTCGCTGACGCTGGAGGCCCAGGGCAAGGTGGCGACTTGCTTGCTCAGGTGCGCCGGCACCGTTTCCAGCCATTCGGTGTCCAGCGGCTTGTTGCTGGGGATCCAGAACATCTGCTCATCCAGCGTCGCGCGCAGGGTGGTGGCGGTGCTGAGCAGTTGTTTCTGGTTCAGTTGCAGGGTGATGGATTCATTGAGCAGCGCGCTCAGCTCACGGCTCAGGCGCTCCAGCAGGTCGCTGCGGGTGATCGCCAGTTCCAGCAGGGTGCGACGCAGTTGGGGGGTGATGTCTTCCGGCGCTTGGTTGGCCAGCAGGTTATCCACATAGGCACTTGGCGAACTGATCAGTTCGCGTTGCTGGTTGACCTCGAATTGGTACAGGCGAATGTTGGCGATGTCGTCCGCCAGGTCGCGGTCCACGGTCAGGCGTGGCAAGGCCTGTTTCTGTTTGTAGAGGATCTTGGACAGCAACAGGCTGCCCTTGAGCACGTTGATCTGCTCGTCCAGGGCCGAGTCGCTCTGGGTCACCGTGTCGAGTTGCTGCTTGGTTTTCAGGTTCTTCTGGGTCAGATCGTTGAGGCGGTCGGTGCTTTTGAGCAGGTAGTCGGACAGCTTCAGGTTGGCCGCGCTTTCGGTGGCCAGCAGGCTGCTGCCGCCGGCCTTTTGCGCTTCGATGGACTGCTGGGTCACCGTTTGTTGGGACTGGGCCAGGCGCTTCTGGTTGATCAGGGTTTGCAGGTCCTGGATCTCTTGTTCCAGGCGCGCGGTTTTTTCCATCACCAGGTCGTGCTGGCTGTTGCCCAGGTCTTGCAGTTGGCTGTTGCCGGCCAGTTCCTGGCGACGCAGCGGGATCAGCGCGTTGAGGGCCGCAAGTTCGGCGTTGAGCTGGTTGCGCTGGTCGCCGCTGAGGGTTTTGCCGTTGTCCTTGCCGGCCTTGAGGATCGAATTGATCTGCAGGATGCGCGTCTGGCTGCTGCTGATTTCGGTCTGGGCGCGCTCCGGGCGGGTCTGGGCGGCGATGGACAGGCTATTGGCGTCGGCCAGTTCTTTTTGCAGGTCACCTTGCTGGGTGGTGCGTTGCACCAGCAACTGCTCAAGCTGCGGCACCGGCAGGGTGGCGTAGCGCTGGGCGACCGGGATGATTTTGGTGGCCTTGAGCCGGGTCAGCTCGCGCTGGTTGTCGGCGGTCTGGCGTGGCGCGTCTTCCAACTGGCGCTTGAGGTCGACCAGGCGCTGCTCGTAATCCTGCTTGTTGCCCAGGTACGTCAGGGTCTGTTGCAGGATGGTCTGCAGCGCCTTCATGTCGGCGTCGGGCAGCTTGCGGTCGGGCAGCTTGTCCAGGGTTTGCTGGATGGCGTCGGCGCTGGGCGGGTCGGCCGCGTGAACGGTGCCGACACAAAGGGTCAGGCCCAGCAGGGCAGTGGCGAGGAACGTGCGCAGGGTAGGCATAGAGACCGGTCTTGCAAGGTGAAGAATCGGGGGCGTCGTCGCCCCGCAGTTTAGAGGAAGAGTCCGGGGCCCGGGCGACTTCCTTCGGGGAATCTGACGCCCACTTTGCCGATCTTGTTCCCGTCCATGACCGCGACGGTCCAGATGGTGTTGTTCCACTCCACCTGGTCGCCGACGATGGGCGCGCCGCCGACTTTCTGGGTGATGAAACTGCTCAGTGGCATGTCCGGGTCGATGCCCTCCAGCTTCAGGCCGTACAGGGCGGAAACCGCGCCCAGCTGGGCGTCGCCTTCCAGCACGAAGTCGCCGAAGAAGCGCAGGTCCAGGCCGCGTTGCGGCGCCTGGCTGAACAGTTTGCCCAGGGCGGGCAGGTTGTGTTCATGGCCGATCACACAGAGCAAATCGCCGACTTCCAGCACCGTACTACCCGACGGATGGAGCAGTTGCTGGCCACGGAACAGCGCAGCGATGCGCGTGCCTTCGGGCATTTTCAGCTCACGCAGGGCGGCACCGATGCACCATTTTTCCGCGCCCAGGCGGTAGACGAACAGCTCCCACTCGCTGGTGACGTGCACTTCCAGCGCGGCACGGGAAATCGGCGCCGGGTCCGGCGGTACGGTGACTTTGAGCAGCTTGGCCACCCACGGCAGGCTTGTGCCCTGCACCAGCAGCGACACCAGCACGATAAAGAACGCGAGATTGAAGTACAGCTGCGCATGGGGCAGCCCGGCCATCAGCGGGAACACCGCCAGAATGATCGGCACCGCGCCGCGCAGGCCCACCCAGGCGATAAAGGCCTTTTCCCGACCGTGGAACGCTTTGAACGGCAGCAGGCCGACCATTACCGACAATGGCCGCGCAAACAGAATCATCCACAGCGCCAGGCCCAGGGCCGGCAACGCGATGGGCAGCAAGTCATGGGGCGTGACCAGCAGGCCCAGTACCAGGAACATGCCGATCTGCGCCAACCAGGCCATGCCGTCGAGCATATGCAAAATGCCATGACGGCTGCGCACCGGGCGGTTGCCGATCACCAGGCCGCACAGGTACACGGCGAGGAAGCCGCTGCCGTGCAGGGCGTTGGTTACGGCGAACACGAACAGGCCGCCAGCGATCACCAGGATCGGGTACAGGCCGGTGGCCAGGTTGATGCGGTTGACCATTTGCAGCATCAGCCAGCCGCCGCCCAGGCCGACCACGCCACCGATGCCGAACTCGCGCACCAAGTGAGTCAGCAGGCTCCAGTGCAGGCCGGTCTGGCCGCTGGCGAGCATGTCGATCAAGGTGACAGTGAGGAACACCGCCATTGGGTCGTTGCTGCCGGACTCGATTTCCAGGCTGGCGGTGACCCGTTCGTTGAGGCCCTTGCCGCCGAGCAGCGAGAACACTGCCGCAGCGTCCGTGGAGCCGACAATCGCGCCAATCAACAAGCCTTGGATGATATTGAGGTCAAAAAGCCAGGCCGCGGCCATGCCGGTGAGGCCGGTGGTAATCAACACCCCCACCGTGGCCAGCGACAACGCCGGCCAGAGTGCCACGCGGAAACTCGCCACCCGTGTACGTAAACCGCCATCGAGCAGGATCACGGCCAGGGCGAGGTTGCCCACCAGGTAGGCGGTCGGGTAGTTGTCGAAGATGATGCCGCCGCCATCGACGCCGGCGACCATGCCTACGGCCAGGATGATCACCAGGATCGGAATGCCCAGGCGGGACGAAAGAGAACTCACCAGAATGCTCGCACTCACCAGCAACGCGCCGATCAAGAACAGGCTGTTGATGGTCGTCGCATTCAAAGGCAGTACTCCATGAGCAAACAAGACGGGGCGCAAACTGACCATGCAGTCTGCGTGCCAGTGATTCTAACCTGTTGAATTGCTGCGCTGTCAAAAAGCTTTTACAGGTTGCTATAGATCCAATGTGGGAGCGGGCTTGCTCGCGAATGCGGTATATCAGCTAAAGATATGCTGACTGAACCACTGCATTCGCGAGCAGGCCCGCTCCCACATTTTGACTGAGGCGTGTCAGTTAGAGGCGGAAGCGCCCGACCATCCCATTCAAGTCCACCGCCAGGCGCGACAGCTCGCTGCTCGCCGCACTGGTCTGGCTGGCACCCGTGGCCGATTGCACCGACAGGTCACGGATGTTCACCAGGTTGCGGTCCACTTCCCGCGCCACTTGGGCCTGCTCTTCGGCTGCGCTGGCGATGACCAGGTTGCGTTCGTTGATCTCAACGATCGCGGTATTGATGGTATCCAGCGACATCCCGGCGCCTTTGGCGATATTCAACGTCGATTCCGCGCGTTCGGTGCTGTTGCGCATCGAATCTACTGCGTGCTCGGTGCCGGCCTGGATGCTGCCGATCATCCGCTCGATCTCGCTGGTCGACTGCTGCGTGCGATGAGCCAGGGCGCGCACTTCATCGGCGACCACCGCAAAACCGCGACCGGCTTCGCCAGCACGTGCCGCTTCAATCGCCGCGTTCAGGGCCAGCAGGTTGGTCTGGTCGGCCAGGCCACGGATCACGTCCAGCACCTTGCCGATATCGCGGGACTCGTTGGCCAGGTCGCCGATCAGGGTGGCGGTGGCCTGTACGTCGCCGCTCATGCGTTCGATGGCGCTGACGGTTTCCTGCACCAGGTCACGGCCATCGCCGGCAGAAGTGGTGGCGTTGCGCGATGCCTCGGAGGTGCTCACCGCATTGCGGGCGACTTCCTCGACGGCACTGGTCATCTCGTTCACCGCGGTGGCGGCTTGTTCGATTTCGTTGTTTTGCTGGGTCAGGCCACGGGCGCTTTCGTCGGTGACGGCGTTCAGTTCCTCGGCAGCCGACGCCAGCTGGGTCGCGGACCCGGCAATGCGTTGCAGGGTGTCGCGCAGTTTGTCCTGCATCTTGGCCATGGCCGCCAACAGGCGCCCGGCTTCGTCGTTGCCGTCGACGTTGATCGGGCGCGTCAGGTTGCCTTCGGCAACTTCTTCGGCCGCTTCCAAGGCCTGGGAGATGGGCAGGGTGATGCTGCGGGTCAGCAGCCACGCAAACAGCAGTGTCAGCAGGGTGGCGATCACCAGAAGGCTCACCACCATGTTGAAGGCCATGTTGTATTGGTCTTCGGCGTCTTTATTGGTAGCCAGGGCCATCTTATTGTTGATGTCCAGCAGGCGGGTGAGCACGGCGTTGACCTGCTCGGAGTTGCTCAGCAGTTCGGTGTTGAGCAGGGTGCGCAGCTCTTCCACTTGATTGGCGCGCGACAGGCTCTTCATGCGCTCTTCAATCTGGTGGTACTGGCCGAGAAGGCGCACGTATTCGTCGTAGGTCGAGCGCTCTTCGCTGCTCTCGATGAGTTTTTCGTAGATGCCCTGGGCCGTGCGAATCTGCTGATTGCGCAGCTCAAAGGCTTCCAGGGTTTTTTGCTGGACCTCCGGCTCGCGGTTGGTCAGCAGGCGGTACGACAGCACCCGCAGGCGCAGAGTCAGTTGGGTGAACTCATCGAGGGCACGAATGCTTGGCACGCTGGACAGGGTGATGTCTTCCGTGGCGGCGCGTATCTTGCTCATTTGATTCAGGGCGAACACACCGAGAAACAACATCAACGCGCCAATAAACGCGAAGCCGAGGAAGGCCCTCGGAGCGATATTCATATTACGAAGCGACATGCGGGAATCCTGGGGGGAGAGCGCGATCCGTGCGGCCATGAGACGGTCTGTGCCTCTCTATCGGTCGTACGACTAAAGTCTAAAGGGGCATGTGCGTTTTTGTCGCATCTGACGAGGGGTTCGGCCGATTCAGGAACCAGATCGGGTAAATGCAGTCACTAAGGCTCGAAAGTGCGGCCCGGCCCTTAAAAATCGGGCTGCGCGCCAGGGATAACCCTGGCATCCGAGGTGAATTTTCTTTATCGTCACCGCCCTTTGAAAAAGCCCGAGAAATCAAAATGTTAGAAGCATCCCTCAGCCAATTGGAACAACTGGTCAGCGACCTGGTACAGCAGAATCAGGACCTACTGGGCACCAACGAATCCCTCAAGGCCGAACTGGCGCGTGCCAAAGATGAGAACGACAGCCTGCAGTTGAACCTGATGGAACAGGAAGAGAAGCACGGCGCTACTGCCGCACGTATCCAGGCACTGGTTGAGCGTGTGAGCGCAGGGCCTGTCGGCGCATGAGTGAAGGGATAAAGGTCGTTTCGATTCTCGGAGAGGATTACTCGATCAAGGCACCGGCCGGGGAAGAGAAAACCCTGATGCACGCCGTGACCCTGCTCAAGGCGTCCCTGGCCACCACCAAGAAAAAGTACCCGACCCTGATCGGTGACAAGTTACTGGTGCTGGCGGCGCTGAACCTGTGCGCCGAGCAGATCGAAATGCAGCAGGCTCACCAGCAGGAACTCGACCGTTACCAAGAGCAAGTCAGCGCCACGGTCGATGTGATTTCCAAGGCGATCGGAACGCCTTGATCAGCGGTTAGAACCACTCATCCTGCATGCCGAGGCACGTATCATCGCGTGCCTCCAGGATCGCCAGTTCATGATGGCAGCTCGGTACTTCCCAGGTCAGGAAGTACCGGGCAGCCTGGAGCTTGCCCTTATAGAAGGCCACATCGGCCGCCACGCCCTTGGCCAAGCCTTCTTCGGCGCGAATCGCCTGTTCCAGCCAGCGCCAGCCAATCACCGTATGCCCGAACACCTTCAAGTACAGCGCCGAATTCGCCAGGCTGCTGTTGACCTTGCCGTGGGCGAGATCCGTCAGTAGGCCGATCGTCACGCTTTGCAGGCGGTTGACCAACTGCTCAAGCGGTTCCCTGAGTGGGGTGAGGCTTGGGTACTGCTGCGCCCGGGCACCGGTTTCGGCGATCAGTCTAATGAGTTGCTTCAAGCCCGCTCCGCCATTCTGTGCGAGCTTGCGCCCGAGCAAATCCAGGGACTGGATGCCGTGGGTGCCTTCATGGATGGGGTTCAGGCGGTTGTCACGGTAATACTGCTCCACAGGGTATTCGCGGGTGTAGCCATGGCCACCGAGAATCTGGATCGCCAGTTCGTTGGCCTTGAGGCAGAACTCCGAGGGCCAGGATTTGACGATAGGGGTGAGCAAGTCCAGCAGTTCGTGGGCGTGCTTGCGCTCGGCTTCGGTTTCCAGGGTGGTGGTGTCGTCGAACAGGCGAGCGGCGTAGAGGCCGAGGTCGAAGGCGCCTTCCACGTAGGACTTTTGGGTGAGCAGCATGCGCTTGATGTCGGCGTGCTGGATGATCGAGACCGGCGCAGTGGTGGGATCCTTGCTATCAGGCAGGCGACCTTGCGGGCGTTCACGGGCGTACTCCAGGGAGTAGAGGTAGCCGGCATAACCGAGCATCACCGCGCCCATGCCCACACCGATGCGTGCCTCGTTCATCATCTGGAACATGCAGCTCAACCCCTGGTGCGGCTTGCCCACCAGGTAGCCGACACAGTTGCCGTTGTCGCCGAAATTCAACGCCGTGGACGTGGTGCCGCGCCAGCCCATCTTGTGGAAAAGCCCCGCCAGCAGCACGTCGTTGCGTTCCCCCAGGCTGCCGTCGTCGTTGACCAGGAACTTGGGCACGATAAACAGCGAAATGCCCTTCACTCCGGGCGGCGCATCCGGCAGCTTGGCCAACACCATGTGCACGATGTTTTCCGACAGTGGGTGATCGCCGCCGGAAATGAAGATCTTGTTGCCCTTGAGCCGATATGTGCCGTCAGCCGCAGGCTCGGCGCGGGTACGAATATCCGACAGCGATGAGCCGGCGTGGGGTTCGGTGAGGGCCATGGTGCCGAAGAAACGGCCATCGATCATCGGCTGCAGGAAGCGTTGTTTCTGATCGTCGGTACCGAAGCTTTCGATCAGGTTGGCGGCGCCCATGGTCAGGAACGGGTAGGACGTGGACGCGGCGTTGGCCGACTGGAAGTGCGCGAAACAGGCTTGCGACAGCAGGGTGGGCAGTTGCATGCCGCCCGCTTCGAAACTGCGCGCCGCGTTGAGGAAGCCGGCTTCGAGGAACGCATCCACCGCTGGCTTCACTTCCGGAATCAGGATGGCCTTGCCGTCTTCGTAGCGCGGTTCGTTTTCGTCGTTCTTGCGGTTGTGAGGGGCGAAATACTTCTCGGCAATAGTGCGCGCGGTACTGATGGCCGCATCGAAGGTTTCGCGATTGTGCTCGGCAAACCGCTCGCGCTGGGTCAGGCCCTCGGCATCGAGGACTTCATATAGCTCGAAAGCCAGATTGCGGGAACTGAGCAGCGTCTCGGACATGGCGGCTTACCTTTGGAGGAATTGGCCTGAGTCTAAGTGCGCGAATATATGCTGGATAGCAAGATTGATTTGCGTGATGGAGGGGCAGAACGCGGGCGGAAGGTTGGATGCGGTCAATGTGGGAGCTGGCTTGCCTGCGATGAGGCCGTGCCAGCTGACATCTAAGTCACTGGCCCACCGCTATCGCAGGCAAGCCAGCTCCCACATGAGTTAACCGATAGTCATCAGGCTCGCATTCCCACCTGCCGCAGCCGTGTTAACGCTCAATGCCCGCTCGATCACCAGGCGCTCCAGCGCAATCGCCGTCTCACCTTGCGACAAACCATGCACCCCAACAATCGCGCCACCGCGCTGCGCCACTTGCTGGCACACCGCGCGCAGTTGGTCGGAATCGCCGTGGTGGACGACCGCGTCGAACACCACCTCATCCTTGGTCCAGTCAGCCACACGCTTGATCTTCGCCTGAACTTCCCGCGGCAAGCGTGGGAACAAGGCTTTGGTCAGGTCAGTTTCCGGCCATACCGCCGAACCGCCCACCGCCAATACCGCCGCCAGTTGCGTCAGCAGGTCGCCTTCCACTTCCGCCAGGCACAGCACGTGCTCGCGGGGCAGGATGGCGTAGCTGTTGCGCTCGCCGGTCGGGCCGGCCAGTTGACGGGTGATACCGCTTTGCGATTGCGCGGCAAACTGGCTGCACAGGGCGCTCAGGTCGCTGAACTGATTGTTGTCGGCCCAGGTTTTCAGGGCGGTCAGCGGCTGGCTCATGGCGTCGCGCAAACGAACATCCGGTGCAGCCAGTGCATCGCCACGTACGAAGGATTGCTCGATGGCATCCGTAGGGCGAGTCGACAGCAGGCGGTACAGGTACAGCGGGCCGCCGGCTTTCGGGCCCGTGCCCGACAGGCCTTCGCCGCCGAACGGTTGCACGCCAACCACGGCACCGACGATGTTGCGGTTGACGTAGACGTTACCGGCATTGACGTTGTCGATCACCTTGGCGATGGTCTCGTCGATACGGGTATGCACGCCCAGGGTCAGGCCGTAGCCGGAAGCATTGATCTGGCCGATGAGCTGGTCGATCTCTTTGCGCTTGTAGCGCACCACGTGCAGTACCGGGCCAAAGATTTCGCGTTGCAGTTCGTCGAAGCTTTCCAGCTCGATCAGGGTTGGCATCACGAAGGTGCCGCGCTTGATCTCGTCGCCGTCGGCAATGGCCACCTGGTACACGTTGCGGCCTTTGTCGCGCATGGCCTGGATGTGTTTCTCGATACCGGCCTTGGCTTCGGCGTCGATCACCGGGCCGATATCCACGGACAGGCGCTCCGGGTTACCGAGGCGGCATTCAGCCATGGCGCCCTTGAGCATTTCGATGACACGGTCTGCCGAATCTTCCTGCAGGCACAGCACGCGCAGGGCCGAGCAGCGTTGGCCGGCACTGTCGAAGGCCGAGGACACCACGTCGATTACCACTTGTTCGGTGAGCGCCGAGGAGTCGACGATCATCGCGTTCTGGCCGCCAGTTTCGGCGATCAGCGGGATCGGACGGCCCTGGGCATCCAGCCGGCCGGCGACATTGCGTTGCAGCAGGCGCGCCACTTCGGTGGAGCCGGTGAACATCACGCCTTTGACGCGATCATCACCCACCAGGCGCGCACCGACGGTTTCGCCCTGGCCCGGCAGCAGTTGCAGCACGCCTTCCGGAATGCCGGCTTCCAGCAGGATGCGCACGGCTTGCGCGGCGACCAGCGGGGTTTGTTCGGCCGGCTTGGCCAATACCGGGTTACCGGCGGCCAGTGCGGCAGCGACTTGACCGCTGAAGATCGCCAGCGGGAAGTTCCACGGGCTGATGCAGACCACCGGGCCCAATGGGCGGTGGGCGTCATTAGTGAAGTCGTTGCGCGCCTGCACCGCGTAGTAGCGCAGGAAGTCCACGGCTTCACGCACTTCGGCGATGGCGTTGGCAAACGTCTTGCCGGCTTCACGGGCCAGCAGGCCCATCAGTGGCTGAATCTCGCCTTCCATCAGGTCGGCGGCACGTTCCAGGATGGCGGCGCGCTCGGCGGGCGGGGTGGCCTGCCAGATCGGACCGGCGCTGATGGCGCACTGGATAGCGTTGTCGACGTCTTCGACGGTGGCTTCTTGCACATGACCGACTACGTCACGCAGGTCGGACGGGTTCAGTACAGGCGCCGCCGCTTGCTCGCTGGAGGCGCAACCGAGCATCGGCGCAGCTTTCCAGTTGTTGTGAGCCGTGGCCAGCAAGGCGCAGGACAGCGACGCCAGGCGGTGTTCGTTGGCCAGGTCGATACCGGCCGAATTGGCGCGGTCGCTGCCGTACAGGTCACGCGGCAATGGAATGCGCGGGTGCGGCAGGCCGAAGCCGCCTTCCAGCGTGGCCATTTGCTCGATGCTGGCCACTGGGTCGGCCACCAGCTCCTGGATCGAAATGGATTGGTCGGCAATGCGGTTGACGAACGAGGTGTTCGCGCCGTTTTCCAGCAGGCGACGGACCAGGTAGGCCAGCAGCGTTTCGTGGGTGCCGACTGGAGCGTACACACGGCACGGACGGTTCAGCTTGCCATCGGCAACCTTGCCTACAACCTGCTCGTACAGCGGTTCGCCCATGCCGTGCAGGCATTGGAACTCGTACTGGCCGGGGTAATAGTTCTGACCGGCGATATGGTAGATGGCCGACAGCGTGTGAGCGTTATGCGTGGCGAACTGCGGGTAGATAACTTCCGGCACCGACAGCAGTTTGCGTGCGCAGGCAATGTAGGAAACGTCGGTGTACACCTTGCGGGTGTACACCGGGTAGCCTTCCAGGCCTTCGACCTGGGCGCGCTTGATTTCGCTGTCCCAGTACGCGCCTTTTACCAGGCGGATCATCAGGCGGTGGCGGCTGCGGCGCGCCAGGTCGATGACGTAGTCGATCACATACGGGCAACGCTTCTGGTAGGCCTGGATCACGAAACCGATGCCGTTCCAGCCGGTCAGTTGCGGCTCGAAGCACAGGCGCTCGAGCAGGTCCAGGGACAGCTCCAGGCGGTCGGCTTCTTCGGCGTCGATGTTCAGGCCGATGTCGTATTGCTTGGCCAGCAGTGTCAGGGACAGCAGGCGCGGGTACAGCTCGTCCATCACACGCTCGTACTGTGCGCGGCTGTAGCGCGGGTGCAGCGCCGACAGCTTGATGGAAATGCCCGGGCCTTCATAAATCCCACGCCCATGGGAGGCTTTGCCGATGGAGTGAATGGCTTGTTCGTACGAGGCCAGGTACTTCTGCGCATCGTGTTCGGTCAGCGCGGCTTCACCGAGCATGTCGTAGGAATAGCGGAAGCCTTTGGCTTCGAACTTGCTCGCGTTGGCCAAGGCTTCGGCGATGGTTTCACCGGTGACAAACTGCTCGCCCATCAGGCGCATGGCCATGTCGACGCCCTTGCGGATCATCGGCTCGCCGCTCTTGCCGATGATGCGGCTCAGGGACGAGGTGAGGCCGGCTTCGTTGTGGGTGGCGACCAGTTTACCGGTCAGCAGCAGGCCCCAGGTCGCGGCGTTGACGAACAACGACGGGCTGTTGCCCAGGTGCGGCTGCCAGTTGCCGGTGCTGATCTTGTCGCGGATCAGCGCGTCGCGGGTGCCTTTGTCCGGGATGCGCAGCAGCGCTTCGGCCAGGCACATCAGGGCCACGCCTTCCTGGGACGACAGGGAAAATTCTTGCAGCAGGCCTTGAACAATCCCGGCACGGCCGCCTGCGCTCTTCTGGTTACGCAGTTTTTCGGCAATCGACGCCGCCAGCTTGTTGGTCGCTTCGGCCATTGGCGCCGGCAGGCGGGCTTGCTCGATCAGCATCGGTACCACTTCCGGCTCGGGGCGACGGTAAGCGGCGGTGATCGAAGCGCGCAGCACGGATTGCGGCAGGATGCTTTCGGCGAACTCAAGGAAGCACTGGTGGGCGTGGTCGGTCTGGACCTCGCCAGCGTCGTCAGCGTCCTTGCTGCTCAAACCATTGAGTTCAGTCAGGGTTGCACCACCCTCCAGTTTCTCCAGGTAATTGAAGATCGCCTGCTTGATCAGCCAGTGCGGCGTGCGATCAATGGAGGTCGCGGCCGCCTTCAAGCGCTCGCGGGTCGGGTCGTCAAGTTTGACCCCAAGGGTGGTCGTAGCCATTTTCTTATCCTCATGGGTGCCACTACCGAGTGGCATTAGCTGGCGGCAAGATTAGCTTTGCGCATGCAGAGGTGCAACCGGGTGCAACCCATTTTCTTCAGGAATTTTTCGATCGTGATCGGGAAAAAAACCGGCCTTCGACGGAATCCGCTTCGCCTTGGTGCGTTTGCTTCTGAGATCGGCTGTTCTTGCTCCGAAAAGGAGCAAAAACGGGGTGTTTTCCGCAAAACACACCTAGGTGCAACTTATTCTCAAGAAACTGGTTGCACCTTATTTGCTTTGTTGAATAGCATTCGCGCCCAAGGTGCAACCAACTTAATCGTTGGGTTCATCGGCTGACGGCTTTCCTGGGGAAACGTCAGTCATAAATGCGCGGCACGCAGCTACGTCTACCTACTTCCAGTGGGGGGCCGTCTGACAGACCGCCGCTACATAAAAACAAAGCCAGGGCGTCACTCTTATGAGCGTTAGTAATCCAACCCTGATCACGTTCGTGATCTACATCGCAGCAATGGTGCTGATCGGCTTCATGGCCTATCGCTCCACCAACAACCTTTCCGATTACATCCTGGGCGGTCGTAGCCTCGGTAGCGTGGTGACTGCCTTGTCGGCCGGCGCTTCCGACATGAGCGGCTGGTTGTTGATGGGCTTGCCGGGCGCGATCTACATGTCTGGCCTGTCGGAAAGCTGGATCGCCATCGGCCTGATCGTCGGTGCCTACCTCAACTGGCTGTTCGTCGCCGGTCGCCTGCGGGTACAGACCGAGCACAACGGTGACGCCCTGACGCTGCCGGATTACTTCTCCAGCCGTTTCGAAGACAAGAGCGGCCTGCTGCGGATCATCTCCGCCGTCGTGATCCTGGTGTTCTTCACCATCTACTGCGCCTCCGGCATCGTCGCCGGTGCCCGCCTGTTCGAAAGCACCTTCGGCATGTCCTACGAGACCGCGCTGTGGGCCGGTGCAGCAGCGACTATCGCCTACACCTTCGTTGGTGGTTTCCTGGCGGTGAGCTGGACAGATACCGTACAAGCCACACTGATGATCTTCGCGCTGATCCTGACGCCGATCATCGTGCTGCTGGCAACCGGTGGTGTCGATACCACCTTCCTGGCGATCGAAGCCAAGAACCCTGACAACTTCAACATGCTGAAGAACACCACCTTCATTGGCATCATCTCGCTGATGGGCTGGGGCCTGGGTTACTTCGGCCAGCCGCACATCCTCGCGCGTTTCATGGCGGCAGATTCGGTGAAGTCGATTGCCAACGCACGTCGCATCTCCATGACCTGGATGATCCTGTGCCTGGGCGGCACCGTGGCGGTGGGCTTCTTCGGTATCGCGTACTTCTCGGCGCACCCGGAAGTGGCCGGCCCGGTCAACGAGAACCACGAGCGTGTGTTCATCGAGCTGGCCAAGCTGCTGTTCAACCCATGGATCGCCGGCGTGCTGCTGTCGGCCATTCTGGCTGCCGTCATGAGCACCCTGAGCTGCCAACTGCTGGTGTGCTCCAGCGCCCTGACCGAAGACTTCTACAAGACCTTCCTGCGCAAGACTGCCTCCCAGCTTGAACTGGTGTGGGTCGGCCGTGCCATGGTGCTGCTGGTGGCCCTGGTCGCCATCGCCCTGGCCGCCAACCCGAACAACCGTGTTCTGGGCCTGGTGAGCTACGCTTGGGCAGGTTTCGGTGCTGCCTTCGGCCCTGTGGTGCTGATCTCGGTGATCTGGAAAAACATGACCCGCAACGGCGCACTGGCCGGCATCCTGGTCGGCGCGATCACCGTGATCGTGTGGAAGCACTTCGAGCTGCTGGGCCTGTACGAAATCATCCCAGGCTTCATCTTTGCCAGCCTCGCGATCTACTTCGTGAGCAAGATGGGCGCACCGACGGCGGGTATGGTCGAGCGTTTTGATGCTGCGGAAAAAGACTACAACCTCAACAAGTAATTCGCCGGGCGTTAAGCGCCTGATGAGTTGAAAAAAAGGCCCGCGTCCTACGGATGGCGGGCCTTTTTTTGCGTGTGTTTTACGTCGCTCCGAAGAGGATTCTGACGTGTCTGTGTAGGGTTTTACTGATTTATCTGGGCCGTGCTCAGCAGGGCGGAACAGTGATGCAAAATCCGCCTCCCACCCCTCGCAGAGAAACACCGGATGTTCGCTCCTGCCAATCAAAGTGCCTTTACCCTGTCCCTCGACGGGGCGCCCAGTGAGTTCAAGGTGTTCGAATTCAAGGGGGACGAATCCATCAGCCGGCCCTATCGTTTCGAGCTCGAACTGGTCAGTGAGCAACCTGATCTGGATCTTGAAGGCCTGCTGCATCACCCGGTGTACCTGGGGTTCGATGAGCACGGCCATGGTGTTCATGGCCTGGTTTACCGTATGGCGCAGGGTGATTCGGGTCGGCGGCTGACGCGTTATCAGATGACGCTCGTGCCGCAGCTTGCCTATCTGGATCACAGCAGCCACCAGCGCATTTTCCAGCACAAGACGGTGCCGCAGATTGTCGCGCAAGTGCTGGAGGGGCAGGGTATCCAGGGGGATCGTTTCGAATTCCGCCTCAGTGGTACCTACCCCGAACGCGAGTATTGCGTGCAGTTTGGCGAGACGGATCTGGCGTTCATCCAGCGGCTGTGCGGGGAGTTGGGCATTCACTATCACTTCCAGCATTCGGCCGAGGGGCATTTGCTGGTCTTTGGCGATGACCAGACCGTCTTTGCCCAAGCCGACCCGCCCACGCCTTACACCCCCGGGTCCGGGATGGTGGCGGATACCCCGGCGATCAAGCGGTTTACGGTGCAGGTGCAGACCTGCACCACGGCCATGAACCTGCGCGATTACGACTTTCGCAAACCGCGGCTGGGCCTTGAAAGTGCGGTGGCTGGCGAGCAGCTTCCGAAGCTTGAAATGCAGGTTTACCCCGGTCACTTCAGCGACCGCGCCCATGGAAAATACCTGGCACAACGTGGCTTGGAGCGCCATCGCAGTGACTACCGCATCGCCCATGGCAGCGGGGATGAGCCGGCATTGGCCAGTGGCAGGTTCCTCAATCTGAGCGGTCATCCGCGCGACGAATGGAATGACCTGTGGCTGGTAACGCAGGTGACCCACGAGGGCAAGCAACCCCAGGTGCTGGAAGAGGCTGTGACCGAGGCGGCAGGCGCGGATTTTCGCCAGGGGTATCGCAACGAATTCAGCGCCGCACCATGGGACGTGATTTTCCGTCCGCCGGTGGAGGAGCATGCGCGGCCAATGGTTTCCGGTTATCAGCAAGCCGTGGTCACCGGCCCCGTCGACAGTGAAATCCATTGCGATGAGTACGGCCGGGTCAAGGTGCAATTGGCTTGGGACCGCGCCGGTGACTATAACGATCATTCCAGTTGCTGGCTGAGGGTTGCCAGTGGGTGGGCACATGATCGCTACGGGTCGGTGCTGATCCCACGAGTCGGCATGGAAGTGCTGGTGGGCTTCGTCAATGGCGACATGGACATGCCGTTGGTCATGGGCTGCTTACCCAACGCGGCAACGCACGTGCCCCTCGACCTGCCGGCAGACAAGACCCGCAGTATCTTGCGCAGCCAAAGCAGCCCCGGTGGGGGTGGTTACAACGAATTGCGCATCGAAGATCGCAAGGGCGCCGAGGAGATCTACCTGCGAGCCCAGCGAGACTGGACGCAGCATGTGTTGCATGACCACCGGGTGACCGTAGGCGGCGAGTCTCATCACGAACTGCAAGGCGAAGAACAACGCATTACCCATGGCAATCGCCTGACCGACCTCAAGCAGGACGATCACTTGATCGTCAATGGCTCGCAGCAGGTACGCGCCGGGCAGACCATTCAAATAGGCGCAGGGCAAAGCATCGTTATCGATGCGGGGGCGACGGTCACGATTCAGGCAGGTGGGCAGTCAATCACGCTGTCTGCCGGCGGCATTTTCAGCAGCGTACCCATCCAGCTGGGTAGTTCGCCCGTGCCGGTGGCAGCGCCGTTGATGCCTGGGCTGAAGGACACGTTGCTGGCAGTTATTCCTGCGCCTCTGAGTCGGCCGCAAGTTGCCAGCCTGAAGCGCAGCGCGCCGTTCTGCGAAGAGTGCGAGCGTTGCAAGAAGGGCCAATGCAATCTCAATTGACGTGCATCTTGAAAGGACTTTATGCCGATGCTGCAAAGCTTGCTTGCTGGTGAAAAAATCTTCGCGGTCATGAGCGCTGCCAGTGACGCCAAACCCTTGGACGCTTGGCGTACGCTACTCGGCGGCCCCCCGCCACAGCCCGTTTGGGCCGGCACGGCCTATGCGACATGGGATGAGGTGATGCCCTATGTGGGAATCGTAGAGCCGGGTAGCCCTTTCCTTGAATGGGCGGCTTCCACTGACGCTACGGATTGGGGCTGGCTGGCCATCTCGTCGAGCCCATTGGAGAGGGTGGTTGCACACCTGCAAAGCCTGACGAAGGTGTATCTGCCTGATGGCCAGGAAGTGTTTCTGCGCTTTTGGGATGGGGTGCAGTTTCTGCCGATCATTCAGCAGTGGGGGGGTGAGATATTGCCGGTGTTCCAGCGTTACCTGATCAATGGCCAACCGCTGGACGTTAAGACTGGCCCGGTCACTGCCGCCAAAACCAGCCCATGGTGGCGGGTGCCCGCCGGGTTGGTGGAGCACCTGGCGGAGCAATCGCCGCAGACCCTTATTCACAATCTGCTGCAATGGCTTGAAGAACAACGACCCGACCTTCATATCGCCTTTGCGCAGACGACCTTGCATCACAAGGTCGCTTACTTCGCGCGCGGCACGGATATCAGTTATCAGTCGCTGGCCGACTACCTGTCTTCAGAGCTGCGTTGATTCCAGTGCCTGCTGCAAGTCTTCGATCAGGTCTTCGATCGCCTCGATGCCCACCGACAGGCGAATCATTTCCGGCTTCACACCAGCCTTGGCTTGTTCCTGCTCGTTCATCTGCCGGTGGGTGGTGGAGGCGGGGTGGCAGGCCAGGGATTTTGCATCGCCGATATTCACCAGGCGCTTGAAGATTTGCAGGGCGTCGTAGAAGCGCACGCCGGCCGCATAGCCACCTTTGAGGCCGAAGGAGAGGATCGCCGAGGGTTTGCCCTGTAGGTATTTCTGCGCCAGCGCGTGATGAGGGTGATCGGGCAGGCCGGCATAGCTGACCCATTCCACGTCGGCGTGGCCTTGCAGGAACTGCGCAACTTTCAAGGCGTTTTCGGTATGGCGTTCCATGCGCAGGGCCAGGGTCTCCAGACCCTGCAACAGTAGGAAAGCGTTCATCGGCGCCAGCGCCGCGCCGGTATTGCGTAGCGGAACGGTGCGAGCACGGGCGATAAAGGCGGCGGGGCCGAATTTTTCGGTGTAGACCACGCCATGATAGGCGGGCTCTGGGTTATTCAGCCCGGGGAATTTCTGCGGATATTTCGTCCAGGGAAACGTGCCGCTGTCGACGATCACACCGCCGAGGGAATTGCCGTGGCCGCCGATGTATTTGGTCACCGAGTGCACCACGATATCGGCGCCGAACTGGATCGGCTTGCACAGGATCGGCGTGGCCACGGTGTTGTCCACCACCAGCGGCACGCCGCGGGCGTGGGCGACATTGGCCAGCGCTTCGATATCGATGATGTTGCCCGCGGGGTTGCCGATGCTTTCGCAGTAGACCAGCTTGGTGTTGTCGTCGATCAGCTCCGCGATGGCTTCGGGAGAGTCATCGCGGGCAAAACGCACATCGACGCCGAAGCTTGGCAGCAAGTGGGCGAACAAGGTGTACGTGCCGCCATAGAGCTGCGGGGTGGTGACGATATTGTCGCCGGCACGGGTGAGGGTCTGAATCGCGTAGTGGATCGCCGCGCTGCCGGCCGACACCGCCAGGCCTGCGATACCGCCTTCAAGTGCGGCGATGCGCTGTTCCAGCACGTCATTGGTGGGGTTCATGATGCGCGTGTAGATATTGCCTGGCACGTCCAGGTTGAACAGGTCGGCACCGTGCTGGGCGTTATCGAATTCAAAGGCGACGTTCTGGTAGATCGGCACGGCGACGGCCTTGGTGGTAGGGTCCGATTTGAAACCGTGGTGCAGCGCGATGGTGGCGTCTTTCATGATGGTTAGTGACCTCCCTGGATTGTGGATTGCCACAATAAATCTGCCCCGGCGTGAGCATTTAGATTTTTTCCGGGCGTCACCCTGACTTTTTGACATAAGCACCGCCCGGCACGCCGCACTGCACCAACGCCCGCGTAAAAGGTAAACTTCGCCCCCTGCGCAGGAGCAACCATGAATTATCGTCACGCCTTTCACGCCGGCAATCATGCCGATGTCTTCAAACACCTGACCTTGACCCGCCTCATCGCCCTGATGTCGCGCAAGGAGCAGCCGTTCGCCTACCTCGACACCCATGCGGGGATCGGTCTGTACGACCTGCAAGGCGACCAGGCCAACCGCACCGGTGAATACCTGGAAGGCATCGCGCGCCTGTGGGGCGAAAATGACCTGCCGCCGCTGACCGCCGACTACATGCGCGTGCTGCATGAAATGAACCCGGATGGCGAGTTGCGCTACTACCCCGGTTCGCCGGAACTTGCGCGACGCCTGACGCGCCCCCAGGACCGCGTGCTGCTCAATGAAAAGCACCCGGAAGACGGTGTGTTGCTCAAGGACAACATGAAGGGTGATCGCCGCGTCAAAGTGCACTTGGGCGAAGGCTGGCATGTGCCGCGTGCCCTGCTGCCGGTGCCCGAAAAGCGCGCGTTGATGCTGATCGACCCGCCGTTCGAGAAACTCGACGAAATGCAACGCTGCGCGGCGTCCCTGAAGGAAGCCGTGGGCCGCATGCGCCAGACCGTCGCGGCGATCTGGTACCCGGTGAAAGACCAGCGCATGCTGCGCCGTTTCTACCAGGACTTGGCCGGTACCGGTGCACCGAAGTTGTTGCGTGTGGAATTGCTGGTGCACCCGCTGGATACGCCCAATACCCTGACGGGTTCGGGCCTGGCGATCGCCAACCCGCCGTGGGGTCTGGAAGAGGAGCTGCGTGAGCTGCTGCCATGGTTGTCCAAGAAGCTCGGTCAGACCCAGGGTGGCTGGCAGATGGATTGGCTGATCGCTGAGTAGTCAGCAACGCTGATCAATTTGCGGGGGGCGGGCTGTTGTGGTGAGCGAGCTTGCTCGCGCTGGGCTGCGTAGCAGCCCCAAAACCAGTCACCGCGGTCTATCTGAAAAACCGTAGCGGCCTTGTTGGGGCCGCTTCGCGCCCCAGCGCGAGCAAGCTCGCTCACCACAGGGGATCTGTGTAACCACAAAATGGCTTCAGATCGGGCAGGTCACGCCTGTGCCGCCAATCCCGCAATAGCCCTGTGGGTTCTTTGCCAGGTACTGCTGGTGATACGCCTCGGCGAAGTACACCGTCGGGGCTTCTTCGATCTCAGTGGTAATCGCACCCAGGCCGGCCTTGGTCAGTTCGCCTTGGTACGCCTCGGCACTCGCCTGCGCCGCTGCCAGTTGCTCCGGCGTGGTCGCGTAGATCACCGAACGGTACTGGCTGCCGATGTCATTGCCCTGTCGCATGCCCTGGGTCGGGTTGTGCAGTTCCCAGAACATCTTCAGCAGGTCTTCGTATTTCACCTTGGCCTGGTCATACACCACCAGCACCACTTCGCTGTGGCCGGTCAGGCCCGAGCAGACTTCTTCATAGGTCGGGTTCGGCGTGTAGCCGCCGGCGTAGCCGACCACGGTGCTGACCACGCCATCGCGCTGCCAGAACCGACGCTCGGCACCCCAGAAGCAGCCCAGGCCGAAGATTGCAAAGCCGACGTCATCAAGGAACGGGCCCAGCAGCGGGTTGCCGTTGACGAAGTGAGTCTCTGGCAGCGCCATCGGGGTTTCACGGCCAGGCAGAGCTTGTTCTTGGGTAGGCAGCACGTTTTTGTTCACCAGAATTTCCGAGCGCAAGGCCATGATCAGTCCTCTCGTCAGGTTGAGTTAGCGGTAAATTGTCAGACCCTCAGTGTGCCCGAGTGTTACAGCGCTGTCAGGCGATTGGCCCGCGCGGGTAGCGTTTTAGCATCGCCAACAGCTCTGCGCCGGGTATCGGCCGGTCGAACAGGTAACCCTGGCCCACATCGCAGCGGTGGCGGCGCAGGAACGCCAGTTGCTCGGCGGTCTCGATGCCCTCGGCGACCACTTTGAGCTTGAGGTTGTGGGCCATGGCGATCACCGCGGAGGTGATTTCCATGTCGTCCTGGTTGTCCGGGATCTCGTGGATAAAACTGCGATCGATCTTGATGATGTCGATGGGGAATTTTTTCAGGTAACTCAGCGACGAGTAACCGGTGCCGAAGTCGTCCATGGCCAGGGTCAGGCCAAAGCTCTTCAATTGATCAAGCTGCAGGCGCGTGTCTTCGGTGGCTTCCAGCAGCAAGCCTTCGGTCAACTCCAGCTCCAGCAGGTTGGCCGGCAGTTGTTCTTCCTTGAGGATCGTGGCAATCGAAGCCACCAGGTCCGGGTCGGAGAACTGCTTGGGTGACAGGTTGATCGCCACCTGCAGGTTGCCCATGCCCGCGGCGGTCAACTGCCTGCTCATGCGGCAGGCCTGGCGCGCGATCCATTTGCCGATAGGGATGATCAGGCCGGTCTCTTCAGCCACGCTGATGAATTGGTCCGGGCGGATCATGCCTTTTTCCGGGTGGTTCCAGCGCAGCAGCGCCTCCATGCCCAGCAAACGGCCACTGCGCAGGCACAGCTTGGGCTGATAGAACACGTCCAGCTCGTTCTGGGTGAGGGCGCGGCGCAGGTTGTTCTCGACGAACAGCTTGTAGCTGGCCTCGGCATTCAGCGCTTCGGTAAACACCTGTACCTGGTGTTTACCATTGGCCTTGGCCTTGTGCAGGGCCAGGCCGGCGTTGCGCATAAGGGTCTGCGGGTCGCGGCCATGCAGCGGCGCGCACGCCAGGCCCACGGAGCCGGTGACGCTGATCAATTGGTTGTCGACAAACATCGGCTTGTCGAGGGTTGCCAGCAGTTGGCTGGCAACCTGCTGGCCGCTCTCCAGGTCGGTATCGTCCAGCAACACCGCAAATTCGTTACTCGCAAACCGCGCCAGGCTGCCACCGGCACTCAGGCTGTTGCGCAATCGGCGCGCCAGGCTGATCAGCAGTTTGTCGCCGGTCTGGTGGCCGAGGCTGTCATTGATGCGCTTGAAGTTGTCGATGTCCACCAGCAACAGGCTGATCGGGCTGTCGCTGTCACGGGCAAAGCGTTCGTCGAGGTTGCGGATGAACGCCGGGCGGTTGCCCAGGTTGGTCAGGTTGTCGGTGTAGGCCAGGCGCTCGATGCGCTGCTGGGCCAGCTTGGTCTGGGTGATGTCTTCGTAGATGCCGATGTAGTGCGTCAGCTCGCGGTTGTCGCCGTACACCTTGGAGATCGACAGCTGGCCCCAGTAGGGTTCGAGGTTTTTGCGTCGGCTCTTGAATTCGCCCTGCCAACTGTTGCTCTTGGCCAGGCTCGACGGTGCATCGAAGAGCAATTCGCTGAGGTTCTCCAGCGCCGGCAACTGGGCCAGGCGGTGGCCGTGGACCTCTTCGGCGCTGTACTGGGTGATCGCGGTGAAGCTCGGGTTGACGTACTCCACGACGCCGTCGCAGTTGACCAGCAGGAAAGCGTTGGCGCTTTGTTCCACGGCACGCTGGAACAGGTGCAGGGCGCTGGTGGCGGTGCGGCGATTGTGATTGTTGATCACTTGAGCGAATTGGTCGGCCAGCTCGCCGGCGAAGGCGATTTCATCGGCCTGCCAGGCACGCGTGCTGCCGCTTTGCTCCAGGCACAGCACGCCCACCACCTGGCCATCGACGCGAATGCTGGCGTCCAGCATGGCGTGGATGTCGTTGGCGCGCAGGTTGTCGGCCATTTCCCGGGTGCGTGGGTCGCGCATCGCGTTAGTGGCGTCGATGGCCCGGCTGGTGTGCAAGGCCTCCAGGTAGTCCGGGAAACAACTGGCATCAATGGGGTCGGGCAAATGGTGCTGCTGATTGTCGCGGTGGTAGGCCGAGATCGGCACCAGGTGATGGCCTTCGAGGTTCCAGATGCTGGCGCAGTCGATCTGATAGATATCGCAGGCGCTGCGGGTGATCAGCTCGGCGGCTTCTTGCAATGAATTATTGGTGGTGTAGCGATGGCGGGCCAGCAGCAGGATCAGCTCCTGTTGGGCGCGCACCCGCTCCAGGTGCTGCAGCTGTTCCTGCTGGGCGCGCTGGTTGAGTTCCAGGGCGATCTGCAGGCGGCTGTTCTGGTTCTCCAGGTCTGCCGTCGGGGCAGCAGTGGGGATTTCACTGAACAGGCCATCGACCACCATCAAGTAGCCGCGCAGCAGGTGGCGATTGTGTTGTTTGTAGGCTTCGCCCATTTCCAGCAGGCTCAGTGGGCCGTCGCTGGTGTGCAGGGTGTAGCGCACCAGGTAGTGAGGGCTATGGGTCAGTTGCTGCTGGATAGTGTCGTGCAACTCATAGCGCGCCTGGGGCTCCATCAGGCTGGCGTAGGGGGTGCCGAGCAGGGCGCACAGCTCGACCGCCGGTAGGCCGAATTGGCGCTCGCAGTTGGGGTCGAGGTAAAGGAGGGCCCAGCTTGCCTCATTAAGCCGCTCGAAACGCAGCATACCGAGGCGCGAAGGCACCGGTAACTGCGTCACTACCTCGGCCGCCATTCGGGCGACATCGGGTTGGCTTTTCATGGGGGAGACTCACTTGAAATAACGCGCACGGCGCCGGGCTCACGCCCTCTTTTCTGTTGCCTGCGGCAAGGTTGCATCATGCGGCGCGGGCTGACAAGAGAGGATGAAGGCTAAGTGCTATAAGGGGGTTATCGGCCGCGAGAGGGATTTCTGCAATCGAGGTGATGGAAGGTGTACAAACCTGTTTTGTGTGTCCAGCTTCCTACGGGGCAACAGGCAAAAAAAGCCCCGCCAAGTGGCGGGGTTGAGGTACGAGCGTGGCGCTCGAAAATCGTTGCAGCCAGGCCTCCTCGGTGAAGAGGAGGCCATGGCGACTTACAGCAGGATAGTGCGGATATCGTTCAGCAGTTGGCTCAGACGCTGCGTGAAGCGTGCAGCGGCGGCGCCGTTGATCACACGGTGATCGTAGGACAGCGACAGTGGCAGCATCAGCTTCGGCTGGAACGCTTTACCGTCCCACACAGGCTGGATAGTGGCCTTGGACACACCCAGGATCGCCACTTCCGGCGCGTTGACGATTGGCGTGAAGCCAGTGCCGCCAATGTGGCCGAGGCTGGAGATGGTGAAGCACGCGCCCTGCATGTCGTCCGGGGTGAGCTTCTTGTCGCGGGCCTTGGCAGCCAGTGCAGCGGCTTCCGCAGCGAGTTGCAGCAGGCTCTTCTGGTCGACGTTCTTGATGACCGGTACCAGCAGGCCGTCCGGGGTGTCGACCGCAAAGCCGATGTGCACGTACTTCTTGCGAATGATCGCTTTGCCGCTTGGCGCCAGCGAAGCATTGAAGTCCGGCAGTTCCTTGAGCAGGTGTGCGCACGCCTTGAGCAGCAATGGCAGCACGGTCAGCTTCACGCCGGCCTTCTCGGCCACGGCTTTCTGCGCAACGCGGAAAGCTTCCAGGTCGGTGATATCGGCCTGGTCGAACTGGGTCACGTGCGGGATGTTCAGCCAGCTGGCGTGCAGGCCGGCCGCGCCGATTTGCATCAGGCGGGTCATCGGCACTTCTTCGATTTCGCCGAAGCGGCTGAAGTCGACGGTGCGGATCGGCGGAATGCCCGAACCACCGGTAGCGCCGCCAGCAGCTGGCGCTTCCTTGGCCTTCTGCATCATGGCCTTGACGTAAACCTGCACGTCTTCCTTCAGCACGCGACCGTGAGGGCCAGTGGCCGACACAGCGCTCAGCTCAACGCCGAACTCACGGGCCAACTGACGCACGGCAGGGCCGGCGTGCACCTTGGCGCCGCTTGGCGCTGGAGCGGCAGCAGCAGGGGCCGGAGCAGCCCCGGCTTTGGCAGCAGGCGCAGGGGCGGCAGCAGCCGGAGCCGGAGCCGATTCAGCCTTGGCAGCCGGAGCGGCCGCTGGTGCTGGAGCGGCAGCAGGTGCAGCGCCTTGTACTTTCAGCTTGAGGATGAAGTCGCCAGTGCCGACTTCGTCTTCCAGCTTGACCGCGATGCTTTCCACCACGCCGGCAGCCGGCGAAGGGATTTCCATGGAGGCCTTGTCGGACTCCAGGGTGATCAGCGACTGGTCGGCTTCGACGGTGTCGCCCACCTTGACCAGCAGCTCGATGATCTTGGCCTTGCCCGACGAACCGATGTCCGGGACATGAATGTCCTGGACGCTAGCGGCGGCAGGTGCAGCGGCCGGGGCCGGAGCGGCCTCGGCAGCAGCCGGTTTTTCAGCAGCAGGGGCAGGTGCAGCAGCGGCAGCAGGAGCCGCCGCAGGGGCCGCATCAGCGGCACCTTCGATTTCCAGTTCCAGCAGTTCGTCGCCTTCTTTCAGGCGGTCGCCCAGCTTCACTTTCAGGCTCTTGACCACGCCGGCCTTGGGAGCAGGGATTTCCATGCTCGCCTTGTCCGACTCCAGGGTCAGGATGCTCTGGTCGGCTTCGACGGTGTCGCCGACCTTCACAAACAGCTCGATTACTTCACCTTCACCGCTGCCGATGTCAGGTACGCGAATGAGTTCGCTCACAAAAAATCTCCTCAGCAGTCCAGTGGGTTGCGTTTTTCCGGGTTGATCCCGAACTTGACGATAGCGTCAGCCACCACCTTAGGTTCGATCTCACCACGGTCAGCCAAGGCTTCCAGGGCTGCCAACACCACGAAGTGACGGTCAACTTCGAAGAAGTGACGCAGCTTCTTGCGGCTGTCACTGCGGCCGAAACCGTCGGTGCCCAGGACTTTGAATTCCTTGGACGGGACCCACTGGCGAATTTGTTCAGCAAACAGTTTCATGTAGTCGGTCGATGCGATCACCGGGCCTTTACGGCCAGTCAGGCATTCTTCGACGAAGGTGCGCTGTGGCTTCTGGCCAGGGTGCAGGCGGTTGTGACGCTCTACGGCCAGGCCATCGCGACGCAGTTCGTTGAAGCTGGTAACGCTCCACACGTCAGCGCCGACGTTGAACTCGTCACGCAGGATCTTCGCCGCTTCACGCACTTCGCGCAGGATGGTGCCGGAGCCCATCAGCTGTACGTGGTGCGCCGCTTCCTTGGTGTCTTCTTCGAGCAGGTACATGCCCTTGATGATGCCTTCCTCGACACCGGCCGGCATGGCTGGTTGCTGGTAGGACTCGTTCATCACGGTGATGTAGTAGAAAACGTCCTGCTGCTCTTCGGTCATCTTCTTCATGCCGTCCTGGATGATCACCGCCAGCTCGTAGCCGTAGGTAGGATCAAAGGTGCGGCAGTTCGGGATGGTGGCAGCCAGGATGTGGCTGTGACCGTCTTCGTGTTGCAGGCCTTCGCCGTTCAGCGTGGTACGGCCGGCGGTGCCGCCGATCAGGAAGCCACGGGTACGGCTGTCGCCTGCAGCCCAGGCCAGGTCGCCGATACGCTGGAAACCGAACATCGAGTAGAAGATGTAGAACGGCAGCATCGGCTGGTTGTGGCTGGAGTACGAAGTACCGGCAGCGATGAAGGAGCTCATGGCGCCCGCTTCGTTGATGCCTTCTTCGAGGATCTGGCCCTTCTTGTCTTCCTTGTAGAACATCACCTGGTCTTTATCGACTGGCTCGTAGAGCTGGCCGACGGAGGAGTAGATGCCCAACTGACGGAACATACCTTCCATACCGAAGGTACGGGCTTCGTCCGGGATGATCGGGACGATGCGCGGGCCGATGTCCTTGTCCTTGACCAACTGCGCCAGGATGCGCACGAAAGCCATGGTGGTGGAGATTTCACGGTCGCCCGAGCCGTCGAGGATAGCCTTGAGGGTGCTCAGGTCTGGCGTCGGTACGCTGAAGCTGTTGGCGCGACGCTGTGGCACGAAACCACCCAGTGCGGCGCGGCGCTCGGCCAGGTAGCGGGCTTCCGCGCTGTTCGGCTCCGGCTTGAAGAACGGCAGGTTCTCCAGCTCTTCGTCCTTGACCGGGATGTCGAAGCGGTCGCGGAACAACTTCAGGCTGTCGACATCGACTTTCTTGGTGTTGTGCGCGGTGTTCTTCGCTTCGCCGGCACCGGTGCCATAACCCTTGATGGTCTTGGCCAGGATGACAGTCGGTTGTTCTTTGTGGTTGACCGCTTCGTGGTACGCCGCATAGACCTTGTACGGGTCGTGGCCGCCACGGTTGAGTTTCCAGATCTCGTCGTCGGACAGGTCGGCAACCATCGCCTTGAGTTCAGGCGTGTTGAAGAAGTGTTCACGCACGAACGCGCCGTCTTTGGCCTTGTAGTTCTGGTACTCGCCGTCGATGACTTCGTCCATGCGACGTTGCAGGATACCGTCGACGTCCTTGGCCAGCAGTGGGTCCCAGAAACGGCCCCAGATGACTTTGGTCACGTTCCACTGAGCACCGCGGAACACGCCTTCGAGTTCCTGGATGATCTTGCCGTTGCCGCGAACCGGGCCGTCGAGGCGCTGCAGGTTGCAGTTGATGACGAAGATCAGGTTGTCCAGCTTCTCGCGGCCGGCCAGGGAGATGGCGCCCAGGGATTCCGGCTCGTCACACTCGCCGTCGCCCAGGAAGCACCAGACTTTCTGCTTGCCTTCAGGGATGAAGCCACGGGCTTCCAGGTACTTCATGAAACGTGCCTGGTAGATCGCTTGAATTGGACCCAGACCCATGGAAACGGTCGGGAACTGCCAGAAATCAGGCATCAGCCAAGGGTGCGGGTACGACGACAGGCCGTTACCGTCCACTTCCTGGCGGAAGTTGTTCATGTGTTCTTCGGTGATGCGGCCTTCCATGAACGCACGGGCGTAGACGCCTGGCGAGGTGTGGCCCTGGAAGTAGATCAGGTCGCCGCCGTGTTCGTCGGTCGGGGCCTGGAAGAAGTAGTTGAAGCCGATGTCATACAGGGTTGCGCTGGAAGCGAAGCTGGAGATGTGACCGCCCAGGTCCGAATCTTTCAAGTTCGTGCGCATTACCATCGCCATGGCGTTCCAACGTACCAGCGAGCGAATGCGGCGTTCCATGAACAGGTCGCCAGGCATGCGTGCTTCGTGGGTAACGGGGATGGTGTTGCGGTATGGCGTAGTGATGGCGTAAGGCAGTTGCGAGCCGCTGCGGGTCGCGAGTTCGCCCATACGGGTCATCAGGTAGTGAGCACGGTCTTCGCCTTCTTTGTCGAGAACCGATTCCAGGGCGTCCAGCCATTCCTGGGTTTCGACGGGATCGAGGTCTTGCATGGCTTGCTCCAGGGCGGAAAGGCTACCAGAATCGGTTGCCTGAAGTTTGCGACTGGCCTTGTGGGCAGACGACATAAATTCTTGGATGGCCGAAGGTTGCTTCGGCGTCCTGTAGTTTTACTACAAATCGTCGGCCATTTCAGCCTTTCGAATGTATATACGAGTAGTAAAACTACACAAGACTGAGCGTATGGCTCGGTCTGGCTGGTGAGCATAATCGTTATTGTTGATCTTTTGCGAACAAGAAAAGGTGAAAGTTTGATGTTGGCTGCCAAAATGAAATTAATTTCAGCTATTTATCACCTTTGTTCGACAGTCCTTCATAGAGCGTGGTTCTTGCGTTCACAACTACACGCCCTTTACGCGCCGATCAAGGATAGACCATGAGCCTTCCAACGCTGGTCGAACTGCCAGCCATTCTTTTGCCAAAAGCCCAGCGGGCCGAGCAGTCATTTCGTGACGCAGTGGCCGCGCTGGACGACGATCATGGACTTTCTGCGTGGACGCCGCAACGGTGGGCCGACTTCGCCCGCGTGTGCGCCGCCAGTGATTTCGTCATTGAACAGAGTGTTCGTGACCCTTTGATGTTGCTGGAGCTGGTGGCCTGGGGCGAGCTGGACCGTGGTTTTGCGCCCGGCGAGCTGTGCGGGCAGATCGCTGGCGCTGTGCAACAAGCCGAAACAGAAGATGAGCTGGGCCGCGTGCTGCGTCGCCAGCGTACGCGCCAGCAAGTGCGCATCATCTGGCGCGACCTCACCCGCCAGGCGGACCTGGTGCAAACCTGCCGCGACCTGTCCGACATGGCCGACGCCAGCATCGACCAGGCCTACCAATGGCTGTACCAGCGCCATTGCGTGCAGTTCGGTACGCCCACCGGCCGGCGCAGCGGCGAGCCGCAGCACATGGTGATCCTCGGCATGGGCAAGCTCGGTGCCGTGGAGCTGAACCTGTCGTCGGATATCGACCTGATTTTCGCCTACCCCGAGGGCGGTGAAACCGTCGGCGTCAAACGCTCGCTGGACAACCAGGAATTCTTTATTCGACTTGGTCAAAAACTGATCAAGGCCCTCGACCCGATGACCGTCGATGGCTTCGTGTTCCGCGTCGACATGCGCCTGCGCCCTTACGGTTCGGCGGGCGCGCTGGTGCTCAGCTTCAACGCCCTAGAACAGTACTACCAGGATCAGGGCCGTGACTGGGAGCGCTACGCCATGATCAAGGCGCGGGTAGTCGCCGGCGACCAGGCAGCGGGCGCGCAATTGCTCGACATGCTGCGGCCGTTCGTCTACCGCCGCTACCTGGACTTCTCCGCGATCGAAGCGCTGCGCACCATGAAGCAGTTGATCCAGCAGGAAGTGCGGCGCAAAGGCATGGCCGACAACATCAAGCTGGGCTCGGGTGGCATCCGTGAAGTGGAATTTATCGCCCAGGCATTCCAACTGATCCACGGCGGTCGCGACCTCAGCCTGCAACAGCGGCCGCTGCTCAAGGTGCTTGGCACGCTGGAAGGGCAGGGCTACCTGCCGCCTGCGGTGATCGCCGAGTTGCGCAATGGCTACGAATTCCTGCGGTACACCGAGCACGCGATCCAGGCGATTGCCGACCGGCAGACGCAGATGCTTCCGGACAGCCCGGAAGACCAGGCGCGCATTGCCTTTATGCTCGGCTTTGCTGATTGGGCCGCCTTCCATGAGCGCCTGATGCACTGGCGCGGTCGCGTGGACTGGCACTTCCGCCAAGTGATTGCCGATCCGGACGAAGAAGAGGGCGAAGAAAGCGAATTGGTCGTGGGCGGTGAGTGGTTGCCGCTGTGGGAAGAGTCCCAAGACGAAGACGCAGCCTGCCGCCAACTGGCCGAAGGCGGTTTCACCGATGCGCCCAAGGCACTCAAGGCCCTGGCCGGCCTGCGCGGCAGCCCGCAACTGCGCGCCATGCAGCGCCTGGGGCGCGAACGGCTGGATGCCTTTATTCCGCGCCTACTCGCCCAAGCTGTTGAACATGCCAACCCGGACCTGGTGCTGGAGCGCGTGCTGCCGCTGGTGGAAGCCGTCGCCCGGCGTTCCGCTTATCTGGTGCTGCTCACGGAAAACCCTGACGCCCTGCGTCGCCTGTTAACCCTGTGCGCCGCCAGCCCGTGGATCGCCGAGCAGATCACACGCTTCCCGCTGTTGCTCGATGAATTGCTCAACGAAGGCCGCCTGTTCAAGCCACCGTTGGCGCCGGAGCTGGCTGCCGAGCTGCGCGAGCGCCTGACGCGCATCCCGGAGGACGACCTGGAGCAACAGATGGAGGCCCTGCGGCACTTCAAGCTGGCCCACCGCCTGCGCGTGGCCGCCTCGGAAATCGCCGGCAGCCTGCCGCTGATGAAAGTCAGCGATTACCTGACCTGGCTCGCCGAGGCCATCCTCGAGCAAGTGCTGGCCCTGGCCTGGCGCCAGACTGTCGCGCGCCACGGCTCGCCGCAGCGTTTGGACGGGACCCTGTGCGATCCTGGGTTCATCATTGTCGGTTATGGGAAAGTCGGCGGGATCGAACTGGGGCATGGTTCGGACCTGGACCTGGTGTTTATCCACGATGGCGATCCACAAGCGGAAACCGATGGCGCCAAGCCGATCGACGGGGCGCAGTTCTTTACGCGCCTGGGCCAGCGCATCATTCACTTGCTGACCACGCAGACCAACTCCGGCCAGTTGTATGAAGTGGACATGCGCCTGCGACCGTCCGGCGCGTCCGGGCTGTTGGTCAGCTCGCTGGGCGCGTTTGACCGCTATCAACAAAATGAAGCCTGGACCTGGGAGCATCAGGCGCTGATCCGCGCGCGGGTGCTGGTGGGCAGCCAGGATGTGGGACAGGCATTCGAGCAGGTACGGGCTAAAGTATTGGGGCAGGAGCGCGACCTGGCGAAGCTGCGCCAGGAGGTCAGCGAGATGCGTGCCAAGATGCGCGACAACCTGGGCACCAAGACCACGGCGGCCGGCACCGGCGCCAATGCCTTCGAGGCCACGGCGGCGTTCGACCTCAAGCAGGACGCCGGAGGTATCGTCGATATTGAATTTATGGTGCAATACGCGGCTTTGGCGTGGTCTGCGCAACATCCATCGTTGCTGCGCTACACCGACAATATCCGCATTCTGGAAGGCCTGGAGCAGGTGGGCTTGATGCCCGCCGCCGATGCCCATCTGCTGCGCGAGGTGTATAAGGCCTACCGTTCCGCTGCGCACCGCCAGGCCTTGCAAAACGAGGCCGGTACGGTGGCCGGGGATCAGTTCGCCGACGAACGGCGCCAGGTGATGCGAATCTGGAAAGAGCTGGGGTTAAGCTGATTAATTGAATGACGCCAATCCAATGTGGAAATCGGCTTTATGTGGGAGCCGGGCTTGCGTGGGAGCTGGCTTGCCTGCGATTGCATCACCTCGGTATTACTGGTATTCCGAGGCGCCTGCATCGCGGGCAAGCCCGGCTCCCACACAAGCCAGCTCCCATATAAAGCGCGACCTACAGAAATTTTCGATGCGGGGAGGCACAGGCCTCCCCGCATCGTTTGTGGAAACTACATGAATATTCTGATCGTTGGGCCCAGTTGGGTCGGTGACATGGTGATGGCGCAGACACTGTTCCAGTGCCTGCGCATGCGTTACCCGGACTGCCAGATCGACGTGCTCGCCCCCGAGTGGAGCCGGCCGATCCTCGAGCGCATGCCTGAAGTGCGCAAGGCCTTGAGCTTCCCGCTCGGCCACGGGGCCCTGGAACTGGCAACGCGCCGTCGCATCGGTAAATCCCTGGCGGGCGAATACGACCAGGCGATCCTACTGCCCAACTCGCTCAAGTCGGCGTTGGTGCCGTATTTTGCCGGCATCCCCAAGCGCACCGGCTGGCGTGGCGAGTTCCGCTACGTGCTGCTCAATGACGTGCGCACGCTGGACAAAGCCCGCTACCCACTGATGATCGAACGCTTCATGGCCCTGGCCTATGAGCCGGGTGCCGAGTTGCCCAAGCCGTATCCGCGCCCGAGCTTGCAGATCGACCCGCTGAGCCGCGACGCCGCCCTGGCCAAGTTCGGCCTGACCCTGGATCGCCCGGTATTGGCCTTGTGCCCCGGGGCTGAGTTTGGCGAGTCCAAGCGCTGGCCGTCGGAGCATTACGCCAAGGTCGCCGAGGCCAAGATCCGTGAAGGCTGGCAGGTGTGGCTGTTTGGTTCGAAGAAGGACCACCCGGTGGGTGAGGACATCCGCCAGCGCCTGATTCCGGGCCTGCGCGAAGAGGCAGTGAACCTCAGCGGCGACACGTCCCTGGCCGAGGCCATCGACTTGCTGTCCTGCGCCGATTCGGTGGTGTCCAATGACTCCGGCCTGATGCACGTGGCCGCGGCGCTGAACCGCCCCCTGGTGGCGGTGTACGGCTCCACCTCGCCGGGCTTCACCCCGCCATTGGCCGACCAGGTCGAAGTGGTGCGCCTGGGCCTGGAGTGCAGCCCGTGTTTTGATCGCACCTGCCGTTTCGGTCACTACAACTGCATGCGGCAATTACTGCCGCAGCCGGTGAACGAGGCCTTGCAGCGGTTGCAGGGCTCTGTGGTCGAGGTCCGATAGTTTGCGCGTACTGGTAATCAAGACCTCATCCCTGGGCGACGTGATCCATGCCTTGCCGGCACTGACCGATGCCGCGCGGGCGATCCCCGGCATTCAATTCGACTGGGTGGTGGAAGAGGGCTTCGCCGAGATCCCCACCTGGCACCCGGCGGTCGACAAGGTGATCCCGGTAGCGATCCGCCGCTGGCGCAAGAACCTCTGGCAGACCATCAAGAGTGGCGAATGGCGGCGTTTCAAGCAGCGCATCCAGTCGACCAAATACGACTTGGTGATCGACGCCCAGGGCCTGCTCAAAAGCGCCTGGTTGACCCGCTATGTGCGGGCGCCGGTGGCGGGGTTCGACAAGAACTCGGCCCGAGAGCCCATCGCTGCGCGCTTCTATTCCCGGCGCCTGGCCGTGGCCCGTGGGCAACACGCGGTGGAGCGCCTGCGCCAGCTGTTTGCCGTGGCGCTGGGTTACGACCTGCCCAAGGGCCTGGGCGATTACGGCCTGAGTGTCGAAAAACTGCTCGGCCTGCCGCCCAAGAAACCCTTTGTACTGCTGCTGCACGGCACCACCTGGGACACCAAGCACTGGCCCGAAGCCTACTGGCGCGAACTGGCCGAACGCATGGGGCGCCTGGGCGTGGACGTGAAATTGCCGTGGGGCAACGCCGCCGAAAAAGCCCGCGCCGAACGCCTGGCCCAGGGCCTGCAAAACGCCGAAGTACTGCCCAAGTTGAACCTGGCCGGTGTCGCCCGGGTACTGGCCGGCGCCCGCGCCTGTGTGGCGGTGGACACCGGTCTCGGCCACCTGGCTGCCGCGTTGGATGTGCCGACCATTTCTCTGTTCGGCCCGACCAACCCCGGCCTCACCGGCGCCTACGGCAAGGGCCAGATTCACCTGGCCAGCGACTTCCCCTGTGCGCCGTGCCTGCAAAAACACTGTACCTATCAACCGACGGCCGACGACCTGCGTCGGTTCGACATCAAGCGCGAGTCGCCCCTGTGCTTCACGCGCCTGAACCCTGAGCGTGTGGCAAGCCGACTGAGCACGTTGTTATTGGCTGAGGAGCTGCACTGATGCAACTGGCTTTTGTTCTGTACAAATATTTCCCCTTCGGTGGCCTGCAGCGTGACTTCATGCGCATCGCCCTGGAGTGCCAGCAGCGCGGCCATCAGATTCGTGTCTACACGCTGATCTGGGAAGGCGATATCCCACCCGGCTTTGAAGTGCTGGTGGCGCCGGTCAAGGCGTTCTTCAATCATCGGCGCAACGAAAAGCTCAGTGCCTGGATGGCCGCCGACCTGGCCAAGCGCCCGGTGGACCGCTTGATCGGCTTCAATAAAATGCCTGGCCTGGATGTGTACTACGCCGCCGACGGCTGCTTTGAAGACAAGGCGCAGAACCTGCGCCACTCGCTGTACCGCTATTTTGGTCGCTACAAGCACTTCGCTGATTACGAGCGCGCGGTGTTCGCCAAGGAGGCCAAGACTGAAGTCCTGATGATCTCCGAAGTGCAGCAGCCGCTGTTCATCAAGCATTACGACACGCCGCTGGAACGCTTCCACCTGCTGCCACCGGGCATTGCCCAGGACCGCCGTGCGCCGCCGAATGCCGCCGAAATCCGTGAAGGGTTCCGCAAGGAATTCAACCTGGGCGCTGACGACCTGCTGCTGGTGCAAATTGGCTCGGGCTTCAAGACCAAGGGTGTCGACCGCAGCCTCAAGGCCGTGGCCGCGCTGCCGGCGGAGCTGAAAAAACGCACGCGCCTGTTTGTAATCGGCCAGGACGACCCCAAAGTATTCCAATTGCAAAGCGCGACGCTGGGCCTGGGGGACAACGTGCAGTTCCTCAAGGGCCGCAGTGATATCCCGCGTTTCCTGCTGGGCGCCGACCTGTTGATCCACCCGGCGTACAACGAAAACACCGGCACCGTATTGCTCGAAGCCCTGGTGGCCGGGTTGCCGGTGCTGGTCTCGGCCGTGTGTGGGTATGCCCATTACATCGCTGAAGCCGACAGCGGCCTGGTGCTGGATGAGCCGTTCGAACAGAACCAGCTCAACCAGTACCTGACGCACATGCTCACCGACACTGCACAGCGCGCGGCCTGGAGCCGCAATGGCTTGGCCTTCGCTGAGACGGCCGACCTCTACAGCATGCCGCAGCACGCTGCGGATGTGATTCTGGCGGAGCCAAAACGATGAAGTTGATTCTTGCCGAACCGTTCAAGACTTTGTGGGCCGGGCTTGATGCCTTTGCCGAAGTCGAGAAACTGCAAGGTGAAGTATTCCGTGAACTGGCGGCGCGTCGCACCCTGCGTACCGAGGTGGATGGCCGTCCGTATTTCGTGAAGATCCACCGTGGCATCGGCTGGGGCGAGATCTTCAAGAACCTGATCACCGCCAAGCTGCCGGTACTCGGCGCCGGCCTTGAGTGGTCGGCGATTCATCGCTTGCAGGAACTCGGCGTGCCGACGATGACCGGCGTGGCCTTCGGCGAGAAGGGCAGCAACCCGGCGGACCAGCACTCGTTCATCATCACCGAAGAGCTGGCGCCGACCCTCAGCCTCGAAGACGTAACCCTCAACTGGGTGACGCAACCGCCTGCCCCCGCGTTGCGGCACGCCCTCACGGCCGAGCTGGCGCGCATGGTGGGCGACATGCACCGGGGTGGCGTCAATCATCGCGATTGCTACCTGTGCCACTTCTTGCTGGATACGTCGAAACCTATCGACGCGAACAACATCAAGCTGTCGGTGATCGACCTGCACCGCGCGCAACTGCGCGCCCATCTGCCGTTGCGCTGGCGCGACAAGGACCTGTCCGCGCTGTACTACTCGGCGCTGGAGATCGGCCTGACCCGCCGCGACAAATTGCGCTTCCTCAAGGGCTACTTCCGCCAGCCGCTTCGCCAGATCCTGGCCGAGCAATCGGCGTCGTTGAGCCTGATGCAGCGCAAGGCCGACAAGCTCTATGCGCGCAAGCAACGTTACGGGGATGCGATCTGATGGCGGGTTGGAACCTGGAACCTGCTTACGCCCACCTGGCGGATGATTTTGGAAGCCTCGAAGCCGTGTTCGCCCTGCAGGGCGAGCGGCTGACCCGCGACCCACTGTCAGAAGTGATCCGCGTGGAGCGTGGCGGGGTCAATTATTACGTCAAACGCTACACCGGCGCCGGCAAGGGCCTGCGGCGCTACCTGGGCAAGCCGCGGGTCAAGTCCGAATGGCAGAACCTCAAGCGCTTCGCCAAGTGGGGCATTCCCACGGCGGATGTGGTCGCCTGGGGCCTGGAGCGCAAGGGCCTGGCCTACGACCGTGGGGCGATGATCACGCGTGAACTGCCGAGGACCGAAGACCTGTCGGTGCTGGCCGAGCGTCACGATGCGCGCCTGCGCGACCCCAAGTGGGTCGACGCGGTGAGCCGCCAGCTCGCCGAATACACGCGCACCATGCACGATCACCGCTTTACCCATAACGACTTGAAGTGGCGCAACCTGCTGATCGACGATCAGTCCACGCTGTACCTGATCGACTGCCCCAACGGCGATTTCTGGCGCGGGTTCTGGCTCAAGTACCGCATCACCAAAGACCTGGCCTGCCTGGACAAGGTGGCCAAGTATCACCTGTCCGCCACCCAGCGCCTGCGGTTCTACATGCAATACCGTCAGCGCCGGCACTTGAGTGCATCGGATAAAGAGCGTATTCGCCACGTGGTGAAGTTTTTCGAGGGACGCGAATGAGTGATTTCCTGGCGGCTGAAGACCGTGCGCTACTGGAGCGCAACGGTTTGGCGACCTTCGACGCCCTGTGGGCCAAGCAATTGGACGCAGTGGACGAACCCAATACCAGTCGCGGGGGCTGGAGCAGCGTGTTTCGCCTCGAACTCGACGGCCATGGTTACTACCTCAAGCGCCAGAGCAACTACCTGACGCGCAGCCTGCACCGGCCCTTTGGCGAGCCGAGTTTCTCCCGCGAATTCCGCAATATCAGCCGTTACCGCAAGCTCGGCATCCCTGCCTTGCAGGCCGCGTTCTATGGCGAGCGTAACGTCGCCGGCGAGCACCGCGCGATGCTGCTGACCCGTGCGCTGGACGGCTGGAATGACCTGGATTCGTTGCTGGAGCAGTGGTCGCAGTTGAGCGACGCCCAGCACAGCGCGATCCTGTTGGCTTGCGGCCAACTGGCGCGTCGGCTGCACGGCGTCGGCCAGGTGCATGGCTGTTTTTACCCCAAGCATATTTTTATGCAGGCCACCGGTGACGGCTATGCCGCGCAGTTGATCGACCTGGAGAAAACCCGCCCGCTGCTGTTCGGCTGGCGCGATCGTGTTAAGGACCTGGAGCCGCTGTTGCGCCGGGCACCGCAGTGGTCTGACGAGCAAGTGCGCCAGCTCTTGGCCGCCTACCTCGACCAACCCAAAGACAGCGCGCTGGTCGCCACCTGGCTACAGAAATTGACCGCCCGCCGCAGCCACAAGGAAAACCGTTGATGCGTTTGTCCGAGCTGAAAAGCGCCGGCCGCACGCCGGACTTGCCCCTGACCCTGACGCTGGCCGATGCGGCGGGCCCTGGCCAGTTGCAACTGCTGAGCCTGTTGCGCGTGTTGCCGGGCGAGCGGTACGTGGGCGCGGGCGTCTGGCGCGGCCGTCCGGTATTGGCCAAGTTACTGGTGGGCAGCAAGGCCGCGCGGCACTTTCAGCGTGAACTCAGCGGCGTGCGCTTGCTGGCCGAGCAAGGCCTGACCACACCGTTGTTGCTGGCCGATGGCTTGCAGGAAGGCGAGGGCGGTTGGTTGCTGTTCGAATTCATCGAGGGCGCCGAAAGCCTGGCGGATGCCTGGCAGGCCGTCGAAGGGTTGCCGCCGTTGGCGGACGAACAAACCGCAGTGCTGGCCGAAGCGCTGGGCGCAATTGCGCAGATGCACACCAAGGGGCTTTGGCAGGAAGACCTGCACCTGGACAATCTGCTGCGTCAGGAAGGCAAGCTTTACCTGATCGATGGCGCCGGGATCCGCGCCGAAGAGGCGGGCAAGCCGCTGTCGCGCAACCGTGTGTTGGAAAACCTCGGGGTGTTTTTCGCCCAATTGCCAAAAAATCTCGCGCCGTTCACCGAAGAGCTGCTGGTTTATTACCTGCTTGCCAATGGCGAGCACGCCCTGCCGCTGGAAGCCTTGGAGAAACAGGTGCGCAAAGTCAGCGCCTGGCGTCTCAGGGACTTCCTGAACAAGGTCGGTCGCGAATGCACGCTGTTCAGCGTGGTGCGAGGCGCCTTCGCCTTGCGCGCGATTCGTCGCGAAGAAGAAGCGGCGATGCTGCCCGTGCTGGAGCAGGCCGATACGCTGCTGGACCAGGGGCATTTGTACAAGACCGGTGGCGCCGCCAGCGTGGCCAAGGTTGAAGTGGCCGGTCGGCCGTTGGTGATCAAGCGCTATAACATCAAGGGCTTCGCCCACTGGCTCAAGCGCTTCTGGCGCCCGAGCCGAGCCTGGCATTCCTGGCGCGAAGGCAACCGCTTGGCCTTCCTCGGCATCGCCACGCCCAAACCGCTGGCCGTGCTGGAAAAGCGCTTCTTGTGGCTGCGCGGCCGCGCGTACCTGATCACCGAATACCTGCCTGGCCCGGACATCATCGAACGCTTCGCGCCGTACGTTGAAAACGGCGACGCCCCGGAAAACGAACTGCTGGCGCTGGATCACCTGTTCGCCGAACTGATCCGCGAGCGCATCAGCCATGGCGACTTCAAGGGGCATAACCTGTTCTGGGACAAGGACCGCTGGTCCCTCATCGACCTGGACGCGATGTGCCAACACACCTCCACCGCCAGCTTCGCCCCGGCGTACGCCAAGGACCGTGCACGGTTCATGCGTAACTGGCCATCGGAGAGTGCGTTGTACAAACTCATCGATCAGCGCTTGCCAGCTCAGGTCTGATCGCGGTCAAAATGTGGAAGCGGGCTTGCCCGCGAATAGGGTGTGTCAGTTAGTGCATTTGTTGCTGAACTAACGCGTTCGCAGGCAAGCCAGCTCCCACATGAGCCTTGTGGTGGTTTTAGAATTGGTACTCGGCGCCAGCACCGGCGTACCACGAGCGGCCAGGAGCGGCTTCGTAGTAACGGTTATTGCCGTCGCCGACGATCACCGAGCCGACGTATTGGCGGTCGAGCAAGTTGTCTAGGCGCAGGGTCTGGTGGAAGGTCCAGTGTTCGACTTTCTGCTCAAAACGTGCGCGCCAGTTGAAGACGCTGTAGGCCGGCGCGGCACGCTGGCTGTTGGTGTCTTCGACATAGACCTTGCTGCGGTACAGGCCTTCGATGGCGGTGCTGACCCAGTCGCGGGGTTTCCAGTTGAGCTCGGCGAACAGCGTGGTTTGCGGTACGCCGGGTAGGTAATTGCCCTTGTCGACGGCGGTGCTGCCGCCGCTGACGAAGTCGCTGTCGTAGGTGGCTTGCAGGCGGGTGTAGGCGAGGTTGGCGGTCCACTGTTCGCTGAGTTGGCTTTCGACGCCCAGTTCGAAGCCGCGACGCAGGGTGCGACCGGCATTCTGGTAGCTGGTGCGACCGCCCAGGGATTGATAGACCACCAGTTCATCCTCGGTGGTTATCTGGAAGACCGCCGCGTTGATGCGTGTGTTGTTGAGCTGGGCCTTCAAGCCCACCTCGTACTGGGTGCTTTCGGAAGGCTTGAGACCGAAGTTGAAGCCCTCGATGCTGCCCGGTGCGTAGGCCAATTCCGCCTGGGTCGGTGTTTCGAAGCCTTTGCCGGCACTGACATAACCATGCAGCTGCGGGGTGAACGCATACATCACGCTCATCGACGGCGTGTTTTTTTGATAGGTCTTGTTGCCGCTGGAATCGCCGTTGCTGAGGAATTGGTCGTCGACGTCCAGCTCCATGGTGCTGTGGCGGACCCCGGCTTGCAGGGTCCAGCGATCGAGGGCCCAGTTGGCCTGGATATAGGGGTCGAGGCTGCGGGCGGTGTCGATTTCATCACGGCGTAGTTGGCCTTTCACGCCGAGGGTGTTGCCACTGTAGTTCTGGTAACCGTGGCGACTGTCCTCGCTCTGGTCGAAGTCCAGGCCGGTGATGATCATCAGCTCGCCCGGTGCACTTTCGATGGGCTGCATCCAGCGCACGCTGCCGCCGTAGAACTTGCGGTCGAATTGCACCACGCCGCCGCCGCGTTCGTTGGCCGGGGTGCCTCTGGGGATCGACAGGTACTGAATCACACTCCGCCGCCCTGTATACGCATTCACCTGCAACGTCGCATCACCGATGTAACGTTCGTAATTCATCCCCAATTGCTGATGGTCGATACTTTTTCGCGTGTTGTACGTCAGTGCATTGGCGCTTACCGAGCGCGGATCGGCCTTGTACGCCGCCCACGTCTGCCCCAGCGGATCCTGCGTGCCGTTTTGCTCCAGGCTGCTGTAGATCAGTGCCAGCTTGCTGTCGTCATCCGGCTGCACGTTGAGCTTGGCAAAGGTTTGGTCGCGGCGCGCGCTGCTGTGGTCGCGGTAGCCGTTGGTGTCCATGCGCGAGGCGTCGAGCACGAAGCCTGCGCCATTCGCTGCGCCCTCGGCGGTCAGGTGGTTCTTGTTCAAGCCGTCGCTGCCCACCAGGGTTTCGGCGCCAATGCGCGGCGGGCCTTCGCCGTCGCGGGAGAACATCTGGATCACGCCGCCAGCATTGCTGCCATACAAGGTGGCCGCAGGACCGCGCAGCACTTCGATGCGCTCGGCGGTGTCGAGGTTGAAGGTGGCAGCCTGGCCTTGGCCGTCCGGGGTGCTCGCAGGGATGCCGTCGGCAATCAATTTGAGACCGCGCACACCAAAGGCCGAGCGGGCGCCGAAGCCGCGGGAAGAAATCTGTAGGTCTTGGGCGTAGTTCTGGCGGTTCTGCACCACCAGACCCGGCACGCGGGCCAGCGCCTCGGAGGCATTGATGCCCAGTTGGCCATCGCTGATCTGCTCCCGGCTGATGCCGTCCACCGAGTAGGGCAGGTCGAACGTCGGGCTGGCGTTGCGCGAGCCGGTGACCACGCTGGGGTCGAGCACCAGTGGTGCGTCCTCGGCGCGGGCAGCATCGCTCAAGGCGAAAAGGCCGGGCAGCAGCAGGGTGAAGCGAGTGAGGGTTTTCATGGGGTCAGCCAAAATCTATGGCGCATAGGACGTAAACGCGCAAAAGAGCGCGAGTTTAGTGGTTCGGGCAGTTTTTTCCATTTCGGATATTTCCCACAGGGGGCATCGGTGTCGGGGGCTGGGGTTACCCAACATGGCGCTGCTAGCATCGCAGACCACTCGGAGGGCTGTGCATGACGTTGAAAATGACTGCTGCAATGAGCACCGCATGCGTTGTATTGAGCGGCTGTGGAACGTTGAATACGGTATTAAGTGATGATATGGCCGCTACCCGTGAACTGCGCAAGCAAAAGACCTATTGCCAGGCCATACCTCGCGTCTACAGCGGCGCTGCATTCGGCTTCTGCCTTCTGAACGCGCCGCCGGACTTCACGGGCGTGCTTGTGCCGTGGGTGCTGGTGGACATCACCGCCTCAAGCGTTGCTGATACCGTCGTGCTGCCCTATACGATCTACCGGCAGACTGCCGATGGCAACATAGGCATTTATTGGCGGCCAGGCCGCTCCTGACGAGTGCCTGAACAGTGTAAACATGACGTAAGTCGCGGCGCTTTAAGTCTTTGGGATAGTAGGAGTTAGCTGTGAGTCGTAGTTGCAAGGCCATGTTCATGTCTGCCCTGCTGCTGGTTTCCGGTTGCGGCACAATCAACACCGTGTTTCGCCCGGACGTTGTAACCAGCCAGAACCTCAAGGACTCCCGTAGCCATTGCGAAAGCGTACCGCGTATCTACAGCGGCATGATCTACGGCTTTTGTACGCTCAATGGCGAGCCCAGGGCTGGAAAAAGCCTGAAGGACCAAACGCTGACGGACCATGCGGGCAACGCCCTCCCGATCGTCGCCATCGAGTTCGTTGCCTCCGGCGTACTGGACACACTGGTGCTGCCCTACACGATCTACCGACAGAACAAGGACGGCAGCATTGAGATCTTCCGCTAGTTCCGCTCGCCGTTTGCCGCTAACAGCTTTGCCCTGCTTTTAAGCTATAATCCCGCCCTTTAGCTGTTTCCTGCCCAGGCAGGAGGCACACTTTTTTCAGGCGCAACCCGCCTGCATGCAGACTAAAAGAGGCTAGACCCCTGTGGCATTGACGATTCTTGGCCTGTCCGGCGCCCTTAGCCATGATCCTTCCGCAGCCTTGTATATCGACGGCAAGCTGATCGCGGCCGCCGAAGAAGAGCGCTTCGTACGCGACAAACATGCAAAGAACCGCATGCCCTACGAATCGGCGAAGTTCTGCCTGGAACAGGCCGGCATCAAGCCTTCCGACGTTGACGTGGTGGCGATCCCGTTCGCCCCGATCAGCCTGTTCGGCGAGGCCCGCTGGCACTACGCCAAGCGTTACTGGTATGCCCCGGACCGCGCCCTCGACGCGATCCTGATGGGCAACCGTCGCTACAAGCGTTATCGCAACAAGATCGTCTGGTGCCTGGAACAACTGGGCTTCGACCCGAAGAAAATCAAGATCGAGCCGGTGGAGCACCACCTGGCCCACGCGTCCAGTGCCTACCACTGCTCCGGCTTCCAGGAGAAAACCGCGATCCTCGGCATCGACGGTAAAGGCGAGTACGCCACCACGTTCTTCGGCTACGGCGAGAACGGCAAGATCCACAAGATCAAGGAATTCTACGACCCGGACTCCCTGGGCGGCCTGTACGGCGCGATCACCGAGTTCCTCGGTTTCGAGATGCTCGACGGTGAGTTCAAGGTCATGGGCATGGCGCCGTATGGCGATGCCAGCAAGTACGATTTCTCGCGTCTGGCCTCGTTTGAGAACGGCGAGCTGGTGATCAACACCGACTACGCCAACGTCATCGGCCTGCGCCGTTATAAAGAAAAGGGCAAGGGGTTCTACTTCTCGCCAAAACTGATCGAGTGGCTGGGGCCGAAGCGCGAAGGCGATATCGCCGACGAGCCGTACATCCATTACGCCGCCAGTATGCAGGCACTGTTCGAGAAGCTGGCCCTGCAGATGATCGACCACTACCTGGGCGACATCCTGAAAGACACCGGCAAGCTGGCCTTCGCCGGCGGTTGCGCGCTGAACGTCAAGCTGAACCAGAAAATCATCGCCCGTGACGACGTGAAGGAGCTGTTCGTGCAGCCCGCGTCCGGCGATGCCGGCACTGCCGTGGGGGCGGCGGCCTATGTGTCCCACGCCCGTGGTGTACCGGTCGAGAAGATGGAACACGTCTACCTCGGCCCGTCCTACAGCAACGAAGACGTGATTGCCGCGTGCGCCAGACACGAGAGCAAGCCGAACTGGCGCAAGATCGAAAACATGCCCCAGCGCATCGCCAAGATCATGGTCGACGGCAACCCGGTGGCCTGGTTCCAGGGCCGCATGGAGTTTGGTCCGCGTGCCCTGGGCGGTCGTTCGATCATCGGTTGCCCGAGCGCCACTGGCGTGGCTGACCGTATCAACCACCAGATCAAGTTCCGCGAGCGCTGGAGGCCTTTCTGCCCGTCGATGCTCGACACCGTGGCTCCGCAGATGATCAAGGTCGACCACCCGGCGCCGTTCATGACCTTCACCTTTGAAGTGGCCGAAGAGTGGAAAACCCGCGTGCCGGAAGTGGTCCATGAAGATGGCACCTCCCGTGCCCAGGTGCTCAAGCGCGAATACAACCCGCGCTACTACGACATGATGAAGGAACTGGAAGTCCTCACCGGCAACGGCGTGTCCCTGAACACCTCGCTCAACCGTCGCGGCGAAGCGATGATCTGCTCGCCGACCGACGCGCTGAACATGTTCTTCGGCTCCGACCTGCAGTATCTGATCATGGAAGACATCCTGGTCGTCAAAGACGGCGTGGACCCTTATGACGCGCTCGGCTGACCGCCACGTCCTGCAGTTCTGTCATAGCTATGACGGACCGTTCCTGGACTGCGCGCGACAGTACGCCAGTTTGTTCGCAGGGTCTGGCTACAAGGTGACGACGGTGTTCCTTACCGGGGTCGCCGACCCCGAGGTAGCCGCCGGTTGTGCCAGCGATGAAGTGCTGTTCATGGCGTACAGCTCCAAGGCCGTTCGCGGCCTGAAGCTGTCGGCCATTGCCGAGCTGCGCAAGATCGCGGCATTGCGCAACTTCAGTTTTTGCATTGCCCATCGTTTCAAGCCTATCTACGTGGCCTTGCTGGCCACGCGGTTGCCGGTGATCGGTGTGCATCACGCCTTTGGCGATTATCAGCGCCGCAGCCGCAAGCTGTTTGCCGGGTTATTCCGCAAGCGCCTGAGTTTGCTGGGCGTGTCTGACGCGGTGCGTGACGACATGCGCCGCTGCCTCCCGGCCTGGCCGGCTGCACGCATCCAGACCTTGTACAACCGCATTGATGTCGGCGCGCTGCAAGCCATGCAGGTGCCGGTGGATGACGCGCGTGATGCCCTGGGGCTGTCGCCGGACGAATGGGTGGTCGGCAATGTCGGCCGCCTACACCCGGACAAGGACCAAGCCACGCTGCTCAAGGGCTTTGCCCTGGCGCTGCCGCACCTGCCGGAGCACAGCCGATTGGCGATCCTCGGCACCGGCCGCCTGGAACAGGACCTCAAGGAACTGGCCCGTGAATTGGGGATTGCCGACAAGGTATTGTTTCTTGGCCAGGTACCGGATGCGCGTCGGTATTTCCGCGCGTTCGATGTGTTTGCGTTGAGTTCCGACCACGAGCCGTTCGGCATGGTGCTGCTGGAGGCCATGGCCGCTGGCGTGCCGTTGCTGGCCACGGCATGTGGTGGGGCGAAGGAAGTGGTCGAGGGCGTGGGTATCCTGTTTCCCTTGGGCGATGCCGAACACCTGGCCCAAGGGTTGCGACACCTGGCCGCGATGGATCAGCACCAGCAACGGCAGTGTGCCGAGATGATGCTGGAGCGCCTGCATGCGCGCTTTTCGGATCAGGCGGTACGCGACACCTTTTGGCAACTGCCGCACGTTATTGAACTGACCGCGGGGGCTTGATGCTCAATCGATTCCAAGGCTGGCGCGAGCGGGGCTGGTCCGTCGTGGATGCGCCTGCCTACAACGACGCCTGGCAGCGTTTTGGTGGCAGCGTCGCCACCCACCCGCAGGTGATCGAGCGCCTGGCGGGGCTCGCCGAGATCCCGGTGCGTTACCTGGCCTGGGAGCAGGGTGGCGAGCTTCAGGCATGCATCGCGACCTGGGGACGAGACCTGGCCCTGTCCAAGGATGTGCTCAAGCAACGCGGCAAAAAAGGCTTGTTCGACCTGGGCAACGCCGAGCTGATCCTGCCGGCTGCTGCCGATGCCAAGGCGCCGCTGCGCCAGCGTGCACGCTACCTGTCGGTGTTGAACGAAGGCCGTTTCAGTGGCCTCAAGCCCCAGGCTGAGCAACTGGCCATGGCGCGTACACCGGAAGAGCTGTCGAAGAAATTCCGCTACAACCAACGCCGTGAACTGCGTTTGCTGGAAGAGGCGGGGGGCGTCGTGCGGCCGGTGAGTGAATTTTCCAGCGAGGAACTGGCGGCGATCTACTGCGATTTGTTCCTGCGTCGCTGGGGTTTTGTCGCCACGGGAGCTGAGCGTATGGCGCAAGTGATCGAGCTGTTGCGCGAGTGGCTGATAGGCTCGGTGATTTTTCTCAACGATGCGCCGATTGCCGTCCAACTGGTGTACCGGGTTGAGTCGCCCGAGTGGATCAGCGTGGAGTACGTCAACGGTGGCGTGGACCCTGAAACCCGCGCGTTCAGCCCAGGCAGTGTGCTGAGTTTCTTGAACACCCAGAGTGCCTGGGAACAGGCGCGCGAGGCCGGCAAGCCGCTGCGCTTCTCCTTCGGTCGCGCCGACCGGGAGTACAAGGACCGGTGGTGCAACCCCGTACCGGTGCTGAGCGTATGAGCCGCAAACAGCAATTGCTCAAGCGCCACCGACGCAACAAGCGCATTGGCCTGTTGATTGGCTTGATGCTGCTGGTGGTGATCGGTATCTGGGTGGCCTGGTGGCTGCCGTTTGTGCTCGGCGTACTGGCCTGGGTTGCCCACGAGGCGTGGTTTGCCGACCACCTGTTTTATGCCCCCAACGAAGACTATCAATACCGCTTTTCGGCAGATGCCGAGGTGGGAGCGGTTCGCTTGGAGGGCGGGCGCCTGCTGGTTGATTCGGCCCTGGAGGCTGATGCGACGTTGGTGTTGGCCATCCGCGTCAAGAGCAGTTGGCTGGGGCGCTTTTTGGACCCGGCCATTGAACTATCGGGCGGAACAAGTCCCGATCGACAGGTGTTCGAACGTGGCGTGAACGGCGTTCGTTATCTCAATCTCAGTGGTTTGGCGCCCGCCCTGGTGGCCGGCGAGTTGCGTTTGCGCGGGCGCTTTTGCCGACTGCTGGGCGCGCCCCGGCTATGGCAGTGGGCCACTGCGGATTATGCGGCACAACGGGTGATGGTAATCGCCCCTCACGCCGACGATGCCGAGTTGGCCGCGTTTGGTCTGTACAGCCAGGCCGACAAACCCTGGATCGTGACCCTCACCGCCGGTGAGATTGAAGCAGAACACTATCGGCACATGGGCTTGGCCCCGGCCGAAGCCTCGCGCCTCAAGGGGCGCCTGCGCGCCTGGGACAGCATCGCCGTGCCCCGCTGGGCCGGGGTGCCCGAAGCGCATTGCGTGCAGCTCGGTTACTTCTGCCTGCAATTGCCCGCGATGCGCGCGACGCCGGATCAACCGGTGGCCTCACGCGAAGCGAACCTCTCCGATATCCGCCTGTTCCGCCAGTTCAACCCGTTTCCGCTGCCGGCTGACGTGGATGGCCTGCCCACTTGGAACAACCTGCTGGCCGACCTGCGCCAATTGCTGCTCACCGCACGTCCCGAAGTGATCGTGTTGCCCCATCCGGTTATCGACCCGCACCCCGATCACATCTGCGCGCAGCAGGCGGTAATCGAAGCCCTGCAAGGGCTGGAATGGCAACCGACGACCTTACTGGGCTACGCCAACCACCTGCATGACAACGACCGCTGGCCCATGGGCGATGCCGGCGCCGGCATTGCGTTGCCGCCGCAGTTCGATGATGGGCTGGAATTGACGCCGTGCAGCCTGTCATTGTCGTTGGAGCAACAGCGCGACAAGGCGATGGCACTGGGCATGATGCATGATCTGCAACCTGCGCCACCGTTCAAGCGCCGTGTGCGGCGCTGGCTGCAGCGCGTGTTGGCAGGCCGTGCGCAATCACCCTACGGCGAGAACGAATTTTTCCGCAAGGCCGTACGACGGCATGAGTTGTTCTGGCGTTTGGGAAAGGATAAGTAATGAAAGTCTTGTTTCTGGTGCAGAAAGAGCAGCGCGCCATTCTGGATCGCTTGTACGAAGGCGTGGCCGAGCATTGCGAGTGTGACATCCGCTGGTTGAGCAGTGATGAGCAGCGCAACCTGCGTGGTTACTTCCGGCGCGAAGTCGATGTGAACCGTTACGACCGCATCGTGTTCTTCCTGCGTTTCAAGCAGGAGATCCGCCAGGCCGGGTTTATTCGTACGATCCCGAACCTGGTGATCCTCGAGCACGACGCCTACCAGAACTATATTCCCTGCAAGTACACCGGCAAGTTCAGCGCGCATTACCGCCGCCTGCCGTGGGCGCGGGTGATCAGCTCCGGCTATATGGTGACCGAACGCCTGCGTGCCGAAGGTTTTGACGCAGTGTTTGTGCCCAAGGGCTACGATCAGGCGCTGCTGCAGCCGCAGGAGCGTGTACGTGATATCGAGCTGGCGTTTGTCGGCAGTACCAATAGCGTGGCCTACAGTGGCCGCAAGGCACTGCTTGATGAGTTGGCACAGGTTGAGCCTTTGGTGGTTACGCGCACCAAATCCGGCGAGGAATACTGCGCCACACTCAACCGGATTCGTTTCTTCGTCAGTGCCGATGTGGGCATGGGCGAGTACATGATCAAGAACTTCGAGGCCATGGCCTGTGGTTGCGTGTTGCTGGCGTTCGATCAGGGCGCTGAGGAAAATGCGGCCCTCGGTTTCGTAGACATGGTCAATGTGGTGTTCTACAAGGACATCCCGCAGTTGCAGGAAAAACTCGCCGTGTTACGGTCGAACCCGCAGTTGGCGGCCGACATTGCACGCTGTGGGCAGGAGCTGGCTGTCAGTCAGTTCAGCTTTGCTCGTATCGGCCAGCGGATTGTCGAAGTGCTTGAACCGCCCTTGCGGCCGCGTGCTCCACTGAGTCTGTTGGAAAGGTTGCGCTCGAAGCTGGGCGTTTAATGTCGGCCAAATGGCCATAAGTGATGGCTATATGATATTATCGAGGCTTGAATGCAATTCTCCGATCAAAGCGACATAACGCTCGTAGTGACCAGTTGCGGTCGCTTCGATTTGTTGAAGCGCACGCTCGCGAGCTTCGATCTGTTCAATACGGCGGACATACGCGAAGTCTTCATCACCGAAGACTCCGGCGATGATGCCGTGCGCCTTGCGGTTCCAGAGCACTGGCACAGTCATTGCACTTTCTTGATCAATCGCCCGAAGCTTGGGCAGTTGGCATCTATCGACCTGGCCTACGAGTCGGTCAAGACCCCCTACATTTTCCATTGCGAGGATGACTGGGCGTTTTATCGACCCGGCTTTGTCGAGGACTCCAAGACGGTACTGGAGCAGCGACCCGATATTTTGCAGGTGTGGTTGCGCAACTACGTTTACGACTTGCAGGTGCACAGTCCCTATATCCATTTGGGGCCGCGTGAAGTGATTGGAGGGGTGCCGTGTTATCCCCTGCTGTCCGACAAGCCTGAGTGGCAGGGGTTTTCACTGAACCCGGGGTTGCGACGCATAAAGGAATATCGGCTGTGCGCGCCCTATGCCGGGTTCGAGGGTGAGAAGGGGCTTTCCAAGCGTTACGCGCAGCTGAACCTGGGCGCCGTGACCCTGGAGGGTGATGCGGTGTTGCATACCGGTTTCGGTCTGCATGTGGCAACGGCAGAAGAACGCCTGACCAAGGCGCGACGCAAGCGGCGAGAGCGGATTAAGTTGGCGGCCATGCTGATACTGGGACTGGGTATCGGCTGGTTGATCCATTAGTTGCGTACGACAAGCCAACCTAACGCCGCAAAAGGTCATTTTTACTGATGAGTATCCTCAACATCATGTGGGCCGGTGGTTCTGCATTCGCTTCGGTGCAGAAGGTTCATCAACAGATACTGTCCCATGCCATTTGCCATGCGCCGATCAACACCTGGCTGCTGCAAGGCGGCGCGCAGCCGGGTGAGCCGGTTCGCGAGTGGAACCTGTCTTCCGCCCAACTCAAGGGGCGGCATCTTTGGAAGCTGCTGGCGCCCCTGATGCGCGCGCGTTTTCACAAAGCGCTGCCCGAGGATGTGGAAATTGTATTGCTGGATGGGGTGGGCGTTGCCCGGGTGATGTTGCCGGTGCTCAAGCGTACGCCGCAGGTGCGGGCCGTGGTTGTCTTTCATGGGGCAACGCGCTTGCGAAAGGCCGACCGCAAGCTGCTCGACCAATTTCCGGCATCACACTTGACCCTCGCTGCCGTCTCGCAAACCCTGGCCCACTCCCTTGAACACTACCTGCAACGGCCCGTTGCGGTGCTGCGCAGCGCTTTTGACCCGGTAGCATTTCGTGCTGCCGCGCTTTCCAGGGAGCAGGCTCGGTCGCGTCTGGGCCTGCCCCTGGGAGACTCGCCGGTGCTGGGCGCCGTCGGTCGGTTGGTGGACGGCAAGGGATTTGGCTGTTTGCTTGAGGCGTTTGCCGGTGTGTCGGCCCAACAGCCGCAGGCGCGCCTGGTGATTATTGGCGAGGGTCCGGCCAGGTCTACCCTTGAGACGCGTATCCAAGAGTTGGGTTTGCAGGGCAAGGTCTCGTTGCCAGGTCACCTTCCGGAAGCCGCGACCCTGTACCGGGCGTTTGACTGGGTGGCCATCCCGTCGACGGAAGAGGGGCTGGGGTTGATCCTACAAGAGGCGGTGATGGCCGGTGTACCGGTACTGACCAGTGAGTTGGCGGTGTTCCGTGAGCAGTTGGCGGATGCCGGCTGGTATGCCCCATCAGACGATGTGCAGGCTTGGGCGCACCTGATGGAGCGGGCATTCGCGGCCTCGTCAGGGGAAGTGCTGGAGGCTCAATCGCGGGCGCTGGCGCCAGAGCAGGCTTGGAAGGATTTCAGTGAAACCTCCCAGCGCCTGTTTTCATGCCGCTAGCAGCGCCTGCTCCAGCGCTTGCATTGGAAAGCGTTCGTTCAGCTTCTCGCGCGCAATATAACGTGCGAAATGCTGCAAGTTGCGCCGTGCGAGTTCAGGGTTGAGCGGGGCGCGCAGAAAACGCATATCGGCCACATCGATCAGCCCCATTTCATTGTCAGGCGTGACAACAATATTGCCCAGGTGCAGGGAGCGAAAGTAGATGCCAGCACCGTGCAGGCGGCGAATGAGGGCCACCAGCGGGTCGAGGTTGGATTGCCAGTCAAAGCCTTCCTTGTTGGAAATCTGGCGCAGTGTTTCCCCTGGCAGTGGGCGATACAACACCGCGGTCATGCCCGGCGTAGCCAACTGATAGAACGCAAGCACGGTCAAGGTGGGGATGCCGCGCTGTTGCAGTTGCGCCACGTTGTCGATGAAACGTTTGGAGTAAGGACGAAACAGTGCCGACGAAAACAGACGTTTACGGCGAAACAGTTTAAGGATGTTCCCGTCTGCCAACAGGTAGACTTTGGGGCCGTAGCTGTCCTTTTCGAGGATCTTGGCGCCTTCAATCATCGCGGTTAAATCGGCTTGGGGAAGCCTTGAACATTGCATCGTCGGAAAGCCTTGTGGGAGTCGCGGGCACAGTGATCGGCAATAATGCCGAAAGTTTTGGGTTTTAACCATGCCGGGTTGGCGGGTTGGACGTATTCAGGAGCGGGTGATGCAAGCAAGTCGTTGGGCGCAGGTATGGATGATTTTCGGTTTACTGTGGTTTTTGCTGGCGATTGCCTTTGCACCCACCAACAAGATTTATCAACAAGGCCTGACCCTGTTTCTGTGGTTGCCGGCCGTGGTGTTTGCCTGGTCGGCGCGTGAACGGCTCAAGGACGTCTGGCGTGAGCAGCGCTGGATATGCCTGATGATTGCCGCATTGGCGGCCTGGGGGGCGATCAGTTTGCTGTGGACCAACACCGAAGACCCTTCGCGCGAGGCCAAGCGCCTTCTGTATATAGGTATGTTCCTGCTGTTCTTCCCGGTGTTTGCCTGCGGGCAAACCGAGCGCGTCATTCGCGTGATGCAGTGGGGTGGTTTCGGGCTGGGCTTGTCATCACTGGTCGCTATCATCAAGTTCTACGGCCTTGAGCATAATGCCTGGTATGCGCGTCTTGAGGGCTTGGGGCAATTGTCCCACCCGATTCTGGGCGCCTATGTGATTGGCCTGGCCGCGGTCTGGTTGCTGCACTGGCTGCCCCGTGGGCGCGGGATGCAAGTGGCGTGGGTGCTGTCCATCGGGTTGCTCGGGCTTTTTGTGGTGCTGAGCCAAAGCCGTGGCGCGGCGCTGGCGTTGCTGTTGACGGTGGTGGCGATGCCGGCGTGGTGCCGTGACCGACGTACTACCGTGATCGCAGCCGGCGCAGTGTTGGCGGCGCTGGCGGTGTTCTTCGCCATGCAATCACTGATGCTGGCTCGCGGGGTCTCTTATCGGCCTCAGATATTTATGTCGGCCATGCAGATGATTGCCGAACACCCGTGGACCGGACTGGGGTTGGGCGGGGACTATAAAGTACTGGCTGACGGCGTGTATTTCGACCACGCCCACAACCTGTTCTCCCACGTCGCCATTGAACTGGGCCTGCCCGGCCTGTTGCTGTGGTGCGGGCTCTGGTTCGGTGTGTTGTGGCAAGCCTGGAAAGCCCGCGACACGCTTTACGGCAAGGGCATCATCGGTATGTGGGTGTTTTCGTTCCTGGCCATGCAGTTCGACGCGGCCAGCCTGACGGGCACCCCACGGGCCGAGTGGTTTATCTCGTGGCTGCCGATCGCGCTGGCCAGTGTCTTGGTCTGGGCTCGGGCCAACCCCGAAGCATGTGATAAAGTTCGCGTCCTACCCAATCAGTGAGCTCGACACATGAGTGACGCACCGCCAAAAGCGGACCAGGAATCCAGCCTGAAAATCTATTTCCGGCTGCTGGGCTATGTGAAACCGTACATCGGCATGTTCATGCTGAGTATCGTGGGCTTCGTGATTTTTGCTTCCACCCAGCCGATGCTCGCCGGGATCCTCAAGTACTTCGTGGACGGCTTGAGCAATCCCGACGTGGTGTTCCTGCCCAAGATCCCGTTGTTCAAGGACCTGAAACTGCTGATGGCCGTGCCGCTGCTGATCATTCTGATCGCCGCGTGGCAGGGCCTCGGTTCGTTCCTGGGCAACTACTACCTGGCCAAGGTTTCCCTGGGCCTGGTGCATGACCTGCGGGTCCAGTTGTTCAACAAGCTGTTGGTGCTGCCCAACCGTTATTTCGACACGCATAACTCCGGGCACCTGATTTCCCGCATCACCTTCAACGTGACCATGGTCACCGGCGCCGCCACGGACGCGATCAAAGTAGTGATCCGCGAAGGCCTGACCGTGGTATTCCTGTTCGGCTACCTGTTGTGGATGAACTGGAAGCTGACCCTGGTGATGCTGGCGATCCTGCCGCTGATTGCGATCATGGTTGGCAGCACCAGCAAGAAATTCCGCAAGCAGAGCAAGAAGATCCAGGTGGCAATGGGCGACGTCACCCACGTGGCCTCGGAAACCATCCAGGGCTACCGCGTGGTGCGCAGCTTCGGCGGCGAAAGCTACGAAGAACGCCGTTTTGCCGCGGCCAGCCAGGGCAACACTGACAAACAGCTGCGCATGAACAAGACCGGCGCGGTCTACACGCCGATGCTGCAACTGGTGATCTACACCGCCATGGCCGCACTGATGTTTTTGGTCCTGCTGCTGCGCGGCGACGCCACGGCCGGTGACTTGGTGGCCTACATCACCGCAGCGGGCTTGCTGCCCAAGCCGATCCGCCAGTTGTCGGAAGTCAGCTCGACGATCCAGAAGGGCGTTGCCGGTGCAGAAAGCATCTTCGAACAGTTGGACGAAGAGCCGGAAGTCGACGGCGGCACTGTGGAGCGTGATCGCGTCAGCGGCCGCCTGGACGTGCGTAACCTCAGCTTCACCTACCCGGGTGCCGAGCGCGAAGTGCTGAAGAACATCAGCTTCACCGCAGAGCCTGGGCAAATGATTGCCCTGGTCGGGCGCTCGGGCAGTGGCAAGTCGACATTGGCCAGCCTGATCCCGCGTTTCTACCACCACGAAACCGGGGAAATCCTGCTGGACGAGGTCGAGATCGAAGACTACCGCCTGCGCAACCTGCGCCGGCACGTGGCCCAGGTCACCCAGCACGTCACCCTGTTCAACGACACCGTGGCCAATAACATCGCCTACGGCGACCTGGCGGGAGCACCGCGTGCGGACATCGAAAAAGCCGCCACCGATGCCTATGCCATGGACTTCATCGCCGAGCTGCCCAAAGGCCTGGACACTGAAGTCGGTGAAAACGGCGTGCTGCTGTCCGGCGGCCAGCGTCAGCGCTTGGCCATCGCCCGCGCGCTGCTGAAAAACGCCCCGCTGCTGATCCTGGACGAAGCGACCTCGGCACTCGACACCGAGTCCGAACGCCACATTCAGGCCGCGCTGGACAAGGTCATGAAGGGCCGCACCACCCTGGTGATCGCGCACCGACTGTCCACCATCGAGAAAGCCGACATGATCCTGGTGATGGACCACGGTGAAATTGTCGAGCGTGGTACACATGTGGAACTGCTGGCCATGGGCGGGTATTACTCGCGCCTGCACGCCATGGGCCTGGATGAACCGGTCACGGCCAACATCACCTGATGTAGACCGGGGCGCGCAATGCGCCCCGGTGTTTGTATCTGGCCCCTTACAGGCTTGACCAAAGCCAAATAATTCGCTGCCTATCGTTTGTTATGTTGGCCTTCTCGATTCGATTGACGAACGAGAGGGCTAACCTTCTTGCGTGGGTAATGGAATGTTGCAACGTCTGTTCTGGAAACTGCTTCCCAAGCCCCAGCGGGTGTTTTTGCTGGGGCGTTTGTCGGTGGTGGATCGCCAGGCGGTGAATAAATCCCTGTCTGGGGTGACCACCCTTCCGCGCGCTTTCGAACAACACAACTGCGTGTTCATTCATGTGCCCAAATGCGCAGGCAGCAGTGTCTGCTCGGCGCTGCTCGATGGGCGCTGGCCGGGGCATCTGCCGTACTACTGGTACCAGCAGCAATTCCCTGAACACTGCGCGCGCAGTTTCAAGTTCGCCTTTGTGCGTGATCCGTTGGAGCGCGCCTATTCGGCCTACACCTACCTGCGCAGTAACCACATGGGCGTGCGCGACCTGCAGGCTCAGGCACTCGTCAGCAGCTACCGGGACTTCGATGATTTCGTTGGCAACTGGCTGCACCCGGACAACCTGCGCCGCCAGTTGCACTTTGCACCCCAGACCGATTTCCTGACCGATCACATGGGCCGCATGGCCATGGACTTTCTAGGGCGCCAGGAATCCCTGGAGCAAGACTTCCAGCAGTTGTGCGAACGCCTCGGCGTGACCTTGTCGCTGCCCCATCTCAACGTTTCACTCGGGCGGCGCAATGAGCCGGTCAGGGAGTTCTGCAGCCTGCGTACGCGCCGCTTGGTCCGGCGCGCCTATCAACGTGACTACGAGGTCCTGGGGTATGAATAGTCAGTCGCTCTCACGTGGTTCTGCCTCCATCCGTCCGTTCGCCTTGTCGTTGTCGGTGGCCGCGCGGGCGGCGCTCAAGCATCAGCAGCCCTGCTGCCTGTGGCTGACCGGGTTATCCGGCTCCGGCAAGTCGACCCTGGCCAACGCCCTGGAAGTACAGCTCAACGAGCAGGGGCGACATACCTTCGTGCTCGACGGCGATAATTTGCGCACCGGTTTGTGCAATGACTTGGGCATGAGCGACGCGGCGCGCAAGGAAAACATCCGGCGTATCGGCGAAGTGGCGCGGCTGATGGTGGACGCAGGATTGATCGTGATCGTCTCGGCGATTTCCCCGTTCAGCGCCGACCGGGCGAGCGCCAAGGCGTTGTTCGGGCCAGGGCAGTTCTTCGAGGTCTACATCAGCACACCATTCGATGTGTGTGCACGGCGAGACCCCAAAGGCTTGTACCGCGCAGCGTTGGAAGGGCGCATCAAAGCCTTCACCGGGCTGGACAGCCCTTATCAGGCACCGGAGGCGGCTGACTGCGAAATTAACACCGATGAGGTCGAGTTGGCCGACGCGGTGCAGCATATCCTGGCGATACTGTTTAAAAAATAACCAGAAAACCCCCGTGATGCATCCCGGATAAAGCTCTCGAACTAGGCGGCGCTCACCCTGTGCTAATATCGCGCCCCTGTTCATTTTGTATGTGGGTTGCTCCATGAAGTTGTCCATGCCGCGATTCGATCAAGCCCCTGTCTTGGTGGTCGGCGATGTCATGCTCGACCGTTACTGGCATGGCGGTACCTCACGGATTTCCCCTGAGGCGCCGGTACCGGTCGTCAAGGTCGAGCAAATCGAAGACCGTCCAGGTGGCGCTGCCAACGTTGCCCTCAATATTGCCGCGCTCGGCGCCCCGGCCTCCCTGGTCGGCGTGACCGGCGACGACGAAGCCGCCGACAGCCTGGCCAACAGCCTGCGCGGTGCCGGCGTGCGCGCGCTGTTCCAGCGCATCGCCCACCAGCCGACCATCGTCAAGCTGCGGGTGATGAGCCGTCACCAGCAATTGCTGCGTATCGATTTCGAAGAACCCTTCGCCACCGACGCCCTGGCCCTGAGCGGTCAGGTCGACGAGCTGCTCGAAGGCATCAAGGTGCTGGTGTTGTCCGACTACGGCAAAGGCGCCTTGAGGAACCACCAGGCACTGATCCAGGCCGCCAAGGCCAAGGGCATCCCGGTATTGGCCGATCCCAAGGGCAAGGATTTCTCGATTTATCGCGGAGCCAGCCTGATCACGCCTAATCTCAGCGAGTTCGAAGCCATCGTCGGCGGTTGCGTCGATGAGCACGACCTGGTGACCAAGGGTGCGGCACTGATGGCCGACCTCGACCTGGGCGCCTTGCTGGTGACCCGTGGCGAGCACGGCATGACCCTGCTGCGTCCCGGCCACCCGGCGATGCACCTGCCGGCACGGGCCCGTGAAGTGTTCGACGTCACGGGCGCCGGTGACACCGTGATTTCCACCCTGGCCGCCTCGATTGCGGCGGGTGAAGAACTGCCCCACGCCGTGGCCCTGGCCAATCTGGCGGCGGGCATCGTGGTGGGCAAGTTGGGTACTGCCGCCATCAGCGCGCCTGAATTGCGCCGCGCTATCCAACGCTCCGAAGGCTCGGAGCGTGGTGTGCTGACCATCGAGCAACTGCTGCTGGCTATTGACGATGCTCGCGCTCACAACGAAAGCATTGTGTTCACCAACGGTTGCTTCGACATCCTCCACGCCGGTCACGTGACTTACCTGGAGCAGGCGCGCGCCCAAGGCGATCGCCTGATCGTCGCGGTCAACGACGATGCGTCGGTGAGCCGCCTGAAAGGCCCTGGCCGCCCGATCAACAGTGTCGACCGTCGCATGGCCGTGCTGGCTGGCCTGGGCGCGGTGGACTGGGTGATCAGCTTCCCTGAAGCGACCCCGGAAAACCTGCTGGCCCAGGTCAAGCCGGACGTGCTGGTCAAGGGTGGCGACTACTCCGTGGACCAAGTCGTGGGGGCGGATATCGTCAGCGCCTACGGCGGCAAGGTCAAGGTGTTGGGCCTGGTCGAGAACAGCTCGACCACCGCCATTGTCGAGAAGATCCGAAACAATGAATAAGCAGGTTCTGATCACCGGCGGTGCGGGTTTTATCGGCTCGCACCTGGTCGATGCGCTGCTCGCCAAAGGCTACGGTGTGCGGGTGCTGGATAACCTGTCCACAGGCAAGCGCAGCAACCTGCCGTTGGACAACCCGCGCGTCGAACTGCTGGAAGGTGATGTGGCCGATGCCGACCTGGTAGCCCGTGCTGCCGTCGGCGCAACGGCGGTGGTGCACCTGGCGGCAGTGGCTTCGGTGCAGGCGTCGGTGGATGACCCGGTCAGCACGCACCAGAGCAATTTCGTCGGCACCCTGAATGTCTGCGAAGCCATGCGCAAGGCCGGCGTCAAACGTGTGGTGTATGCCTCCAGTGCCGCGGTCTATGGCAACAATGGCGAAGGCGCTTCGATTGACGAAGAGACCACCAAGGCGCCGTTGACGCCCTATGCGTCCGACAAATTGGCCAGCGAGCACTACTTCGACTTTTACCGTCGCCAGCATGGCCTGGAGCCGGTGATCTTCCGTTTCTTCAATATCTTCGGGCCACGCCAGGACCCGTCATCGCCGTACTCCGGTGTGATCAGTATCTTCAGCGAGCGCGTGCAGCAGGGCGTGCCGATTGCCGTGTTCGGCGATGGCGAGCAAACCCGTGACTTCATGTACGTGGAGGACCTGGTGGACGTGCTGGTGCAGGCCATCGAAGCGCCGGCTGCGCCGCTTGGCGCAATCAATGTCGGCTGGAACCGCACCACGACGCTCAAGGACGTGCTGCAAGCCCTGGAAGAAATCGTCGGCAAGTTGCCGGCCGTGACTTACGGGCCCGCACGCTCTGGGGATATCCGGCATTCGCGGGCGAATAACCAGCGCTTGCTGGCAAGCTTTACGCTGCCCGAGCCCACCCCCCTGAAGGTTGGCCTGGCACGCCTGCTCAACATCTGACCCCCGTAGGAGCCGGCAAGCCGGCTCCTACAGGTGGGCTCTTCAAATCAGCGGCTGGCTTTTTTCTTCGGCACGATCTTGCGCAGCACCCGCTGTGCCAGGCGTTTCAATTTCGATTCTTTCTCAGGCGTTGCCAGGCCTTGCTGGCGTAGCCAATCCTTCCAGCGAATCCGCTCGTCACGCACCAGCCAGCCTTCCTGTTGGGCGAAGCTTTCCGCCAAGTACACCCCTCGCGTGCTCGCCGGGTACAGTTGGTCTTTCTTGACCGTGTACAACTCGGCGAGGGGCTGGCCGTCTTTGAGCGGCATCAGGTACAGGTCCGGGCGCTGACGGTCGAGGCGGGCAACCAGTTGGTCGCCTTCCAGGCGTTCGTCCACATGGAACAGGCTCAGGGATTTGGCTTCCTTGGGCACTTCCAGGCGCAGGTCGTAAATCAGTTGCAGCGAGGCAGTGGGCAGGTGCACATAGGCGCGCGGGCGTTCGATCAACTGGGTGGTGGCGCAACGCACCGGTCGGGCGGCGCCGGACAGCGGGCTGAGGCGAAAGGGCAGGGCTTCGCGGTAATGCAGCGCGGCGGAGTAAGGCGCCGGCAACCAGGTGTCATTGAAGCGCCCACTGAGCCAACCTTCTGGCGTCTCCAGCAGGCACTCTTCGGCAATTTCCTGAATGGCGGTATGCAGTGGCAGGTTCAACTCGTGGGCGGGTACGTAGCCGGAAATCAGCTTGAGCACCACGTCACCACGGTCCTGGCGGCGCTGGCGCACCAGTACCCAGTAATCCTTGTTTTGCCAATGCAGGGTGAGTCGCACCGACACGCCGAGGTTGGCCAGCTCCAGGGCAAAGCGCTCGGGGTCGGCCACTTCCACCGGCTTGCGCCGTTGCAGGGTCTGGGCAAAGTTGAGCGGCATGCCCACGCTCTGGTAGCTCAGGCCTTCGGGGGTGGCTTCGACGTGCAGCGGCAGTGTTTTGAAGTTGCTAGGGTTTTTTCTTATGAGCGTTCGCGGCATGTCGGCTCCTTCTTGCGACGGGGTCGGCCGCGTCGGCGGCATCAGAGTTGACGAATGACTTGGGCAGCGGTCGCCACGTTATGAGCCAGGTGCAGCGGATTAATGGTCCCGACAATAGCACTGGCGACGCCCGTTTGCGCAAACAACAACATGAAACTGGCACGAATTGGATCCATTCCCGGCTCCAGGCACACGTGGCCGCTGGCCAGGGCCTTTTTCACCAGGATGCCCTTGCCGTGTGCCGCCGCGTAATCAATGACGGCTTTCTCGGCCTGTTCGTTCAGATTGTAGGTGACCATGGCGCAATCGCCTTGTTCCAGAGCCTTCACGCCGCCTTCGACAGTCTTCCCGGAGAAGCCGAAACCGCGGATCTTGCCTTCCTGTTTCAGCGCTGCCAGGGTTTGGTAGACCTCGCAGTCGTTGAGGATGTGCAGGTCGTTGCCGTTCGAGTGCACCAGCACCAGGTCGATAAAATCAGTTTCAAGTCGTTTCAAGCTGCGTTCGATGGACATCCGCGTGTGGGCCGCGCTGAAGTCGTGGCGGGAGACGCCATTCTCGAACTCTTCGCCGACCTTGCTGACAATCACCCAGTCCTTGCGCTGGTCACGCAACAGCGGCCCCAAGCGTTCCTCGCTCATGCCATAGGCCGGCGCGGTATCGATCAGGTTGATCCCCAGTTCGCGAGCCTGGCGCAACAGCATGCGGGCTTCGTCGTCACCGGGGATCTGGAAGCCGCTGGGGTATTTCACCCCTTGGTCGCGACCCAGCTTGACGGTGCCCAGGCCCAGCGGTGACACCAACAGGCCGGTGCTGCCGAGAGGGCGATGCAGGTCGTGCAGGGTGGGCAGGCTCATGGCAACAGTTGCTCCCAGGCAGGTACGCCAATGGCGGGTTTTGGCAGGTCGGGCAGGGGCTCGCTGGCGCTCGGGCGGATGCCGTCACGTTCAAGGCTGCTGATGACGCGATCAGCGAAGTCCGGCGCCAGTGCCAGTTTGGTCGGCCAGCCCACAAGCAGGCGGCCTTGCTCGGCGAGGAAGGCATTGTCGGGACGGCTCAAGCCCGACTGCAGCGGCTCGGCACGGTCGACGCGCAGGGTGGCCCATTGGGTCTGGCTCATGTCGATCCAGGGCAGCAACTGCGCCAACTCTTTCTGCGCCGTGGCGATCTGTTCTTGCGGTGTGCGCGCCACGCCATCGGCTTCGGCGATGTCGCCGCCCATGTACCACACCCAGTTGCCGTCCGCCGCCGGGTGGGTGGTGACGGTGATGCGCGGCTTGGTGCCGCCGCCCAGGCAGTGGGCATACAGCGGCTTCAGGCCGGGGCCTTTGGCGATGATCATGTGCAGGGGGCGCGTCTGCATGGCCGGCTGGCTCAGGCCCAGCGCGGCCAACAGGTCAGCCGTGCCAGCGCCGGCACTCAACACGATGCGCTGGGCGCGGATCTCGCGACCGTCGACCTTCAAACCCACCAGTGCGTTGTCTTCAAGCAAGGGCTCGATGTGTTGCCCGGCAAGCAAGCCATCGCCAGCCAGTTGCGCCAGGCGTTCGATCAGGCTCGGCACGTCGATGACCAGCTCCGCCAGGCGATAGACCTTGCCCTTGAAACGGCGGTCTTGCAGGGCGGGGGGCAGGTCGTCGCCCTTGACCTGGTCGACACGGCCGCGCACAGCCTTGCTGGCGAAAAAGCTGGTGAGGTTGCCGGCGAGAGTACCCGGGGACCACAGGTAATGCGCTTCGGAGAGCAAGCGCACGCCGGACAGGTCCAGCTCACCGTTGCCCGCCAGTGCTTCACGCCAGCGGCGCGGCATATCGGCAATGGCTTCGGAGGCGCCGGTGAGGGCGCCGTGCAGGGCGTATTTTGCACCGCCGTGGATGATCCCCTGGGACTTCACGCTTTGCCCGCCACCCAAGGTGGCGCTTTCCACCACCACCGTGGAAAACCCCTGGCGGCGCAGGCGCGCATTCAGCCAGAGGCCGGCAACCCCGGCGCCGACAATCAGAACGTCGGTGGAAATAACGGATGGCATGGGCGACCTCAGTGTTCAAGACAAGGGGCGCAGTATACAGGGATCACTATTTGTAGGAGCCCGGCTTGCCGGCGATGGCGTCTGAGAGACCGCCACGCCGGTAAGCCGGGCTCCTACAGGTGTGTATTTCAGTGGCCGGCGGTTTTCGAGAATAGCTGAATCACGACGACGCCCAGCACGATCAGGCCCATCCCCAGCATCGCCGGAATATCCAGCTTCTGCCCGTAGATAAACAGTGCCGCGATGCTCACCATCACAATGCCCATCCCGGCCCACACGGCGTAGGCCACGCCCACCGGCACCGTGCGCACCACCAGCGTCAGCATCCAGAACGCCACGCCGTAGCCGACGATCACCAGCAGCAGTGGGATCGGCGTGCTCCAGCCCTTGATGGCCTTCATGGAAACAGTGGCAATCACTTCCGAGCAGATGGCAATGGCCAGGTAGCAGTAAGCGGCGTTCATGGGTCAATCCTCGGGGTATAGCAATCAGATAAGGCACGCATTCTAGCGTTCACCCAGATGGGGTAAAGTCATTACCTATCCGAATTAGAGATGGGTTGAGCCATGAGCGTGCAGTGGGATCTGGAGCAGATGCGCCTGTTTGTCAGCGTTGCCGAGCAGCGTTCGTTTTCGGCGGTGGCGCGCCAGCAGCGCAAGGCCCAATCGGCGGTCAGCAACGGGATTGCCCTGCTGGAGGCTGACCTTGGCGTGAGCCTGTTCGAACGCAGCAGTGGCCGCCAACCGCGCCTCACCGAAGCCGGCAGCGTGCTGCTGGAGGAGGCGCGCGAAGTGCTGCGCCAGTGTGAGCGGCTCAACGGTCGGGCGTTGTCGCTGACTCGCGGCGAGGAGGCTTGCCTGAGCCTGGCCCAGGATGAGGCGATGTTGTTCCAGCCGGTGCTCGATAGCCTTGAGGCGCTGGCCGGGCAATACCCGCTGCTGGAGGTGCAGCTATCCAGCGCGGCCCAGGGCGATGTGGCGCGTAAGCTGGTGGAGCGCAAGGCTGATCTGGGCCTGCTGTTCTATCACGACCAGATCCCCGAAGCGCTGGAGCGGAGGGTGGTCGGCAGCGTGGAGATGGTCACTGTGTGCGGCGTGAACCACCCGCTGGCCAAGGAGCGCTACGTGACGTGCCAGCACTTGGCGCAGTTTCGGCAGTTGCTGATGTCGACCCAGACCAGCGTCTACCCCGGCAGCGAAGCCGCGAGCCCGTTGGTGTGGCGCGCCGACAGTTTCTACGTCCTGGCCGAGTGGCTAATGAGCGGCCTGGGCTGGGCCTGGCTGCCCCGGCATATCGTGCAGTACCCGACCTACCAGCAACAAATGGTGGAACTGCACAGCGAATGGACGCCGCCGGCCTTGGTGGTGGAGCTGGTGTGGCGGCGCGACGAGCATCTGGGGCCGGCCGCGCGCTTCCTGGCCAAACGATTTGCCGAGTGCTTGCAGGCGATCGACTGAAAAAGCCGATAAACTCCGCCGCCATGAATAGAACTCTCTACAGCTGTCTGTTTTACCTGGCGCTGCCCTTGGTGGCTTTACGTCTGTGGCTGCGCGCGCGCAAGGCGCCGGCCTATGCCAAGCGCGTCAGCGAGCGCTTCTCCTATGGCCTGCCGGTGATGCAGCCGGGCGGGATCTGGGTGCATGCCGTGTCCGTGGGCGAGAGCATTGCCGCCGCGCCAATGGTGCGCGGGCTGCTGGCGCGCTATCCAACGTTGCCGATCACCGTTACCTGCATGACGCCGACCGGTTCCGAGCGCATCCAGGCGTTGTTTGCCAATGAGCCTCGCATCCAGCACTGCTACTTGCCGTATGACTTGCCGTGCGCCGCCAAGCGCTTCCTTGATCGCGTGCAGCCCAAGCTGGCGGTGATCATGGAAACCGAGTTATGGCCCAACCATATCCACGCCTGCGCCCAGCGCGGGATCCCGGTGGCACTGGCCAATGCACGGTTGTCGGCACGTTCGGCCAAGGGCTACGCGCGCTTTGCCAAGTTGACGGCGCCGATGCTGTCGCAAATGAGCCTGTTCGCCGTACAGACCCAGACCGAAGCCCAGCGCTTCCTGAGCCTCGGTGCTCGGCCGGAAACCGTCGAAGTCACCGGCTCAATCAAGTTCGACCTGACCATCGACCCCCAGTTACCGGTACGCGCTGCTGCATTGCGCGAGCAGTGGGGCGCCAGTGAGCGTCCGGTGTGGATCGCCGCCAGTACCCATGAAGGTGAAGATGAGGTGGTGCTGGCAGCCCATCGTCAACTGCTCGACAGTTATCCAAACGCGCTGCTGATCCTGGTGCCGCGTCACCAGGAACGTTTCGGCCCGATGTTCGAACTGTGCACGCAGCAGGGCTTTGCCACGGTGCGTCGCTCCAGCGGCGAGCCCGTCACTGCGCAGACGTCGGTATTGCTCGGCGACACTATGGGCGAATTGCTGTTTCTCTACGCGTTGGCCGACAGCGCCTTTGTGGGCGGCAGCCTGGTGGCGACCGGTGGGCATAATCCGCTGGAGCCGGCAGCGTTGGCATTGCCGGTGATCATGGGCCCGCACGTGTTCAATTTCCTCGAAATCACCGCGATGATGCGTGAGGCGGGTGCGTTGCGAGAGGTGGATGACGCTGAAGGATTGGCCGAAGCCGTGCGCCAGTTGTTCGAACTGCCCCAGGATGCCCGCAAGATGGCACAGGCGGGGCTCAAGGTGATGCAGGCCAACCAGGGCGCGCTGAAGCGTTTGCTGGAGGGTTTGGGCCGATTGCTAAACCACTGACAACACAAATCAAATGTGGGAGCGGGCTTGCTCGCGAATGCGGTGTATCAGTACCGGATGTACTGGCTGACACACCGCATTCGCGAGCAAGCCCGCTCCCACATGGGTTTTGCAGTGTTATCAATTATTCGGGCGGGCCTTGAGCTGTTCGGCCGCAGCCTTGGCCAAGTCCGGTGGCAGGAAGTCCTTATCCGGGTTGTAGTCAGCCTTGAGGTAGCGCGCCAGGTCCTGCAGGTCCCCTGGATTCAAGGTGCCCGCCGCTTGCTTCAAGCGCAGGTTGTCGAGAATGTAGTCGTAGCGGCTGTTGTTGTAGTTGCGCACCGACGCATAGAGCTGGCGCTGTGAATCCAGCACATCGACGATGTTGCGCGTCCCCACCTGATAACCGATTTCCGTGGCTTCCACCGCGCTCTGGTTGGAGATGATCGACTGGCGGCGCGCCTGTACCTGTTCCACATCGGTGTTCACCGCGCGGTGCAGGTTACGGGTGTTTTCCACCACCTGGCGGCGCAGGCCTTCGCGTTGCTGCTCGGTCTGGCCCAGGCGCGAGTAGGACTCACGCACTTGGGAGCTGGTCAGCCCGCCGCTGTAGATCGGGATGTTCAGGCGCAGGCCGATGGTGCGTTGTTCCACATCGCCGCGATAGGGCGTGCCAAAGGCATTCGGGTTGCTGAAGCCGAGGGCGTCGTTATCGCCTTTTTCATATTGCGCCACTGCGTCGAGCGTCGGCGCATGCCCGGCCTTGCGTTGCTTGAGGGTTTCTTCGGCGGCGGTGACGGCGTAGTTGCTGGCGAGCAGGTTCAGGTTCTGGCGGCCGGCGGTTTCAACCCAGGCCTTGGCGTCGTTCGGCAGCGGTGGCAGCACCGGCAGCGTGTGGACAATGCCCTGGATCGAGTTGTACTGGCGGTTGGTCAGGGTGATCAGCGCTTCAAAGGCGTCTTCGACCTGGCGCTGGGCCAGGATCCGGTTGGCGCGCGCAGTGTCGTAGCTGGCCTGGGATTGCAGCACGTCGGTCTTGTCCGACAGGCCCACGTCGAAGCGCTCGTTGGACTGGTCCAGTTGGCGCTTGAAGGCGTTTTCTTCGGCCTTGGTCGAGGCCAGATTATCCTGGGCGCGCAGCACGGCAAAGTAGCTTTCGGCGCTTTGCAGGATCAGGTTCTGTTCGGTGGCCGACAGTTGCAGCGCGGCCTGTTCGTTGGTGGCCTCGGCCGCCTGCAGCTGGAACCAGCGGTCGGCACGGAACAGCGGCTGGCTCAGCGTCGCGCGCCAGGAGTGCGCATCGCGGTTGGCGGTGGCGGCGGGCGTGTCGATCTGGGTGCGCACGTTGTTGATATCGGCACCGCCCGACAGGTTGGGCAGCAACCCGGCACGGGCCTGGGGCACTACTTCTTTTTGCGCGCCGTACTGGGCACGGGCAGCGGCCAGGTCGGCGTTGTTGTCCACCGCTTCCTGGTAGACGCTGACCAAATCAGTTTTGGCGGACAAGGGCGCTTCAGCTGCCCAGACCATTCCGTTGGTCGCACAAGACACGGCGAGAGCCAGTGAAAGTTTGCGCAGCATGAGGCGATCCCTAGTTTTAATATTACGGTGATAATTTAGCGCCCAAGGCTAAGGCGGGCCATGCCTGGCGTCAAGCATTGTGGCGGCAACCGAGTGTAGTGGCGCTGACTCGGCGCAACAATCCCGCAATCACGCCATTCATCACGCTGAATGCACCGCTATTGGCAATTTGCCCACGGCATGGTCTAGACTGGCCGCGTTCTTGTCGGGGTGCCTTGTTGGAAGGCTGAGATCGGTAAATACCGGATCCCGTTGAACCTGATCAGGTTAGCGCCTGCGTAGGGAACAAGATTTCTCGTCACCCGGCGAGTCCTCTTGTGCTTCGTCCGGGATGCTGTTCGACAATCGAACAGCCCTCGTGCGCCAAGCACAGCACTGGTTTCAGTGCGTCCATCCGTCACAGGTTCGCTCCGACAAAAATCCACCGCCTGGATAGTTGGAGAGCCCGTGATGAGCACAGAAATAAAAAGTACAAAATTCAAAAACACCGTGCACCTGAGTGAATCGGCCAAGGTCGACTCTGGCTCCGTGCAGCCGTTTACCCGCTCGCAAAAAATCTACGTGCAGGGCACTCGCCCGGACATCCGCGTGCCGATGCGCGAAATCAGCCTGGATGTGACCCCCACCGACTTCGGCGGTGAAATCAACGCTCCCGTTGTGGTCTATGACACCTCCGGCCCCTACACCGACCCCAATGTGATCATCGACGTGCGCAAAGGCCTGGGCGATGTGCGCTCGCCGTGGATCGAAGTGCGGGGCGACACCGAACGCCTGCCGGGCCTCACTTCGCACTTCGGCCAACAGCGCCTCAGCGACGCCGAACTGACTGCCCTGCGTTTCGCCCACGTGAAAAACCCGCGCCGTGCCAAGGCCGGCGCCAACGTCACCCAAATGCATTACGCGCGCAAAGGCATCATCACCGCCGAGATGGAATACGTCGCCATCCGCGAAAACATGAAGCTTGAAGAAGCCCGCGCCAGTGGCCTGCTCGACCAGCAACACGCCGGCCACAGCTTTGGCGCCAGCGTGCCGAAGATCATCACGCCTGAATTCGTGCGCGAAGAAATCGCCCGTGGCCGCGCGATCATCCCGGCCAACATCAACCACACCGAACTGGAACCGATGATCATCGGCCGTAACTTCCTGGTGAAGATCAACGGCAACATCGGCAACAGCGCCCTGGGTTCGTCCATCGAAGAAGAAGTGGCGAAACTCACCTGGGGCATTCGCTGGGGCTCGGACACGGTGATGGACTTGTCCACCGGCAAGCACATCCATGAAACCCGCGAGTGGATCATCCGCAACTCGCCGGTGCCGATTGGTACCGTGCCGATCTACCAGGCCCTGGAAAAAGTCGGCGGCGCCGCCGAGGACCTGACCTGGGAGCTGTTCCGCGACACCCTGATCGAACAGGCGGAGCAGGGCGTCGACTACTTCACCATCCACGCCGGCGTGTTGCTGCGCTACGTGCCGCTGACCGCCAAGCGCGTCACCGGCATCGTGTCCCGTGGCGGCTCGATCATGGCCAAGTGGTGCCTGGCACACCACAAAGAAAACTTCACCTACACGCATTTCGACGAAATCTGCGAAATCATGAAGGCCTACGACGTCAGCTTCTCCCTCGGTGATGGCCTGCGCCCGGGCTCGATTGCCGACGCCAACGACGCCGCGCAATTTGGCGAGTTGGAAACCCTCGGCGAATTGACCAAGACCGCCTGGAAGCACGACGTGCAAACCATGATCGAAGGCCCCGGCCACGTGCCGATGCAGTTGATCAAGGAGAACATGGACAAGCAGCTCGAGTGCTGCGACGAAGCGCCGTTCTACACCCTCGGCCCACTGACCACCGACATCGCGCCGGGCTACGACCACATCACCTCCGGCATCGGTGCGGCGATGATCGGCTGGTTCGGTTGCGCCATGCTTTGCTACGTCACGCCCAAGGAACACTTGGGCCTGCCGAACAAGGATGACGTGAAGACCGGGATCATCACCTACAAGATCGCTGCCCATGCGGCGGACCTCGCCAAAGGCCATCCGGGCGCGCAGATCCGCGATAACGCGCTGAGCAAGGCGCGCTTCGAGTTCCGCTGGGAAGACCAGTTCAACCTTGGCCTGGACCCGGACACCGCGCGTTCCTATCACGACGAAACCCTGCCGAAGGACTCAGCCAAGGTCGCGCATTTCTGCTCGATGTGCGGGCCGAAGTTCTGCTCGATGAAAATCACCCAGGAAGTGCGTGAGTACGCGGCCAACCAACGCATTGAAGCGGTGGACGTGGACGTGGCCAAGGGCTTGGCCGAGCAGGCGGAGCGGTTCAAGCAGGAAGGTAGCCAGCTGTACAAGAAGGTCTGATCCAGAGGCGGCGGTGACTGTGCCGCCGCCATCGCGGGCAAGCCCGGCTCCCACATTTGAAATGCATTCCGGTGTGGGAGCCGGGCTTGCCCGCGATAGCGATCTGCCAAACATCAAAGTGTCCCTCAGAGATAACACCCTTGAGCATTCAACCCAGCACCTACTCCCCAGACATCGCGGTTCCCGCTGACAAACGCGTCTTCGGTGCCCGCGACCTGTTCTCCCTGTGGTTCTCCCTCGGCATCGGCCTGATGGTCCTGCAAACCGGCGCCTTGCTCGCACCGGGCCTGGGCTTGTCCGGGTCGTTGCTGGCGATTTTCCTCGGCACCCTGGTCGGCGTGCTGTTGCTGGCTGCCGTCGGCGTGATCGGCAGCGACACCGGCCTGTCCGCCATGGCCGCGCTCAAGCTCAGCCTGGGGGGCAAGGGCGCCAGCCTGCCGGCGCTGCTCAACCTGCTGCAGCTGATCGGCTGGGGCTCGTTTGAAATCATTGTGATGCGCGACGCGGCCAGCCTGTTGGGCGCACGGGCCTTCAGTGACGGCAGCTTGTTGGCCAGCCCTTTGCTGTGGACCCTGTTCTTCGGCGGCCTGGCGACCTTGCTGGCCGTCAGCGGCCCACTGACCTTTGTGCGCCAGATCCTGCGCAAATGGGGGATCTGGCTGCTGCTCGCCGCCTGCCTGTGGCTGACCTGGAACCTGTTCGCCAAAGCCGACCTCGCCGCACTCTGGGCCCAGGCCGGTGACGGCTCTATGCCGTTCGCGGTGGGCTTTGACATTGCCATCGCCATGCCGCTGTCGTGGTTGCCGCTGATTGCCGACTACTCACGCTTCGGCAAACGCGCGAAAAACGTGTTCGGCGGCACCGCCCTGGGCTTCTTTATCGGTAACTTCTGGCTGATGAGCCTGGGCGTGGCCTACACCCTGGCATTCGCGCCGAGCGGTGAGGTAAATGCGCTTTTGCTGGCTTTGGCCGGTGCGGGCCTGGGTATTCCGCTGCTGCTGATCCTGTTGGACGAATCAGAAAACGCCTTCGCCGATATCCACTCGGCGGCAGTGTCGAGCGGGATCCTGTTGCGCTTGAAGGTCGAGCACCTGGCCCTGGCCATCGGCGTCATCTGCACCCTGATCGCCTGTTTTGCGCCGTTGGCGCAATACCAGAATTTCCTGCTGCTGATCGGCTCGGTGTTTGCGCCGTTGTTTGGCGTGGTGCTGGTGGATCACTTCATTCTGCGCCATCGTAGAGCGGGTGCAGTAGCCAGTCTGCGCTGGCCGGCATTGGTCGCCTGGCTGGGCGGTATCGCGACATACCACCTGCTGGCCAATCTGTATCCGGACGTCGGCGCGACCCTGCCGGCTTTGGTGCTGGCAGGGCTGTTGCAACTCATCCTGGGCCGGGCCTTCAGCGGCGCGCGGGCACCAGTTCAGGTTTGAGAATACCGTCCAGGCGCGAGTAGGGAATCTGCAATTCGACGTGGCCCAAGGCATACGGCGCAATGGTGGTGGTGGGGTACTTGAGGATCACGCCACCGTAGGTGAGCGCCACGTTAGGGGTTTTCTGGAAAGGGTACTGTTTCACGTACTCCGGTTCCAGGCTCAGGCGGGTGCTGATCAGCCAGCTGTTGTGCGCCACTTGGGCGGCTTTCCAGAACGCGTCTTCCTTGCCGGGCAACAGCATATCGGTCAGGGTCAGGGCCTTTTGCTGCTGGCGTGAGTAGTTGATGAAGGCGCGGCCCGGCTCGCCGTGGGTGGCTCCCTGGTCCAGGTAGCTGGACAACTCGATGATCACCAAGCCGTCATGCTGTTCGCGTACCTTGGCCTGCAAGTACATGCTGTTGCGCGGTGCGGCAGTGCGCAGGAACTGCTCGCGGTAGGTGTCGAGGCTGGTCGGCAGCGGGTCGTTCGAGTTGGTGCTGGTCATTTCCAGCAGGCGCTGTTCGATCAGCGCGTCGAGCTTGGGCTCCTTGGCAAAGTGCACCGTGTCGATATTCACCAGCGGGCAATCAGCGCTGGCGCAGCCCGGCTTGCTTTGCTCGGTGGCGTCGCGAGTGGCTTCCAGCGGTGCCTTGTAGCTCGGTTGGAACAGGCTCTGGCAAGCGCCGAGGGTCAATGCGATGCAGGCCACGGAGGCGATTTTTAAAAGCGACATGTAAGTCCTTCGTCTATCGATAAGAGCGAAATTTGTGGAGCTTCGACTGCCAGCACGGCAGTCAGTTCGCCACTAAGCTGATTAGAGTGTGTTTGACGCCCGCCGTCTATCCCGGCAACTGGAAAGGGGCTGCGCCAAGGTGCAGGAGCGCGTTAGGATGGCGCCCATTGCGCAGGCTTAACGAGGATGGGACATGACGGACTTTGCAAAATCGAAGCCGAGCAAAATCGAAATTGTTCAGCGCGAGAATGCCTACAAGGGCTTCTACAAGCTTGATCGCATGCAACTGCGCCACGAAAAGTTCGATGGCGGCATGAGCCGGGTGATCAATCGTGAAATCTTCGTTCGCCACGACGCCGTGTGTGTGTTGCCCTACGACCCGCAGCGCGATGAAGTGGTGTTGAACGAGCAATTTCGCGTCGGCGCCATGGGCCGTACCGACAACCCCTGGCTGATCGAGATGGTCGCGGGCCTGATCGACAAGGATGAGCAACCGGAGGAGGTTGCACACCGCGAAGCCGAGGAGGAAGCTGGGCTGACATTCTCGGCACTGTGGCCGATCACCCAATATTTCCCGTCACCCGGCGGCAGTACAGAATACGTGCACTTGTACCTGGGCCGCTGCGACAGCGCCGGTGTAGGTGGCGTCCATGGATTGGAAGAAGAAGCTGAAGATATCCGCGTCACCGTATGGGCCTTCGAAGATGCCCTGCAAGCGGTGCGTGACGGCAAAATTTCCAATGCAGCCAGCATCATCGCCCTGCAATGGCTTGCGCTTAATCGCGCAGAAGTGAGGGGGTTATGGCAGTAAAGGCACGGGAACGTTATCGAGTCGACCTGATCGGGCTGCAAGCAGCCTGCGAGGCCAATTACGCGCGGTTGATGCGCCTGCTCCCCGATATGCGCCACGCCCCGGAGGCGCGGCGCATCGGTGTGACCCACGGCGACCAGATGCTCGGCGTGCTGGCCCTGGAGGTCATCGTCAACTGCCCCTACACCACTACCCTGCGTGTGCGTCAGGAACACAGCTTGCCGTGGCTGCCAGTGCCGCAACTGGAGGTGCAGGTCTACCACGACGCGCGAATGGCCGAAGTGATCAGCGCCGAACATGCGCGGCGCTTTCGCAGCATCTATCCTTACCCCAACGTGTTCATGCACCAGCCCGATGAGAAAGCACAGCTCAATGTGTTCCTCGGTGAATGGTTGAGCCACTGCCTGGCCCTGGGCCATGAGTTCGAAGCTGTGCGGTAGATGTGAACTGCGTCTGCTTCCTGGGTTTCCTCTTTGCGTCCTGCCCCAGCATAATCACGCCAAACGTCCATTCCTGTGATTGCCTTGGGAGAGCGCCTTGCCGAGCGTATCCACCGTGAGCCCCGATGCGCCGGCATTGCTGGTGCAACTGTCCGACAGCCATTTGTTCGCCGAGGCCGACGGCACGCTGCTGGGCATGAACACCCGTGAAAGCCTGCAGCGCGTGATCGAGTTGGTGAGCGCGCAACAGCCGCGCATTGATCTGGTACTGGCCACGGGGGACCTGTCCCAGGACGGCACGCTTGAGTCGTACCAGCAATTTCGCGACATGACCGCGCCCATGGGGGCACCGACGCGCTGGATCCCCGGTAATCACGACGAACCGCAGATCATGGCCCGCGCCGCCGTGCACAGTGACCTGCTGGAACCGGTGGTCGATATCGGCAACTGGCGCGTCACCCTGCTGGACTCCGCTGTACCAGGCTCCGTGCCGGGCTACCTGCAGGATCAACAACTGCAATTGCTCGCCCAGGCCCTGAGCGAAGCACCGAACCGGCATCATCTGGTGTGCTTCCATCATCATCCCGTGCCTATCGGGTGCGCCTGGATGGAGCCCATTGGCCTGCGCAATCCTGATGCTTTGTTTGCTGTGCTCGACCGGTTCCCACAGGTGCGGGCGGTACTCTGGGGCCACGTGCACCAGGAAATCGACCGCGAGCGCAACGGCGTGCGCTTGCTGGCGTCGCCGTCCACCTGCATCCAGTTCGCGCCGGGCAGCGAAGATTTCAAGGTCAGCGAGCAAGCGCCGGGTTATCGCTGGCTGCGCCTGCATGCCGACGGACGGTTGGAGACTGGGGTGGAGCGGGTCCAGGGTTTCACCTTTACCGTCGATTACGGCAGCAACGGCTATTAAAACCTGTAAACGCTGATCAACCTGTGGGAGCTGGCTTGCCGGTGATGGCAGTGTGCCAGTCTATAAATGTGTGATGGATACACCGCCATCGCCGGTAAGCCAGCGCCCACAGTGGGTCTTCTGTGTCCTTTGGATTGAGTGCATCACACACGGCTTCGATCCCTGTAAACTGCGCCTTTTTTGGCGCAAGCATGGAGAGCCCGGCATGTCCGCTTCGATCCTGTATATCCACGGTTTCAACAGTGCGCCGGCGTCCAATAAGGCCAGCCAACTGATCACCGTGATGGACGCTCTCGGCATGGCCGACCAATTGCGCGTTCCGGCCCTGCATCACCATCCCCGTCAGGCGATTCCTCAGTTGGAAGCGGCTATCGCTGAACTGGGGCGGCCACTGCTGGTCGGCAGCTCACTCGGCGGCTACTATGCAACCCATCTTGCCGAACGCCATGGCCTCAAGGCGTTGCTGGTGAACCCGGCGGTCAGCCCTCATCGGATGTTCGACGGTTACCTGGGCACCCAGAAGAACCTCTACACCGATGAAACCTGGGAACTGACCCACGACCACGTCGCGGCGCTGGCCGAGCTGGAAGTGCCGGCGCCCCAGGATGCCGCGCGGTATCAGGTGTGGTTGCAGACCGGGGATGAAACCCTGGACTATCGCCTCGCCCAGCAGTACTACCGGGCCTGTGCCTTGCGCATCCAGGCCGGGGGCGACCATGGTTACCAGGGGTTCGCCCAGCAATTGCCGGCCATGTTGAGCTTTGCCGGCATTGGCGCAGATCAGTATCAATCCTTCGATTTTTCTTCATTGTAAGAATCGCAGGTCACTTTTTAATCGAACGACTCACGACGAGACCCCATGGCCACTCCCAGCGCTAGCTCTTATAACGCCGACGCCATCGAAGTCCTCTCGGGCCTCGACCCGGTGCGCAAACGCCCCGGCATGTACACCGACACCAGTCGGCCGAACCACCTTGCCCAGGAAGTCATCGACAACAGCGTCGACGAAGCCTTGGCTGGGCACGCCAAGTCGGTGCATGTCATTCTCCACGCAGACCATTCCCTGGAAGTGTCCGACGATGGTCGTGGCATGCCAGTGGACATCCACCCCGAAGAGGGCGTGCCGGGCGTCGAGCTGATCCTCACCAAGCTGCACGCCGGTGGCAAGTTCTCCAACAAGAACTACCAATTCTCCGGTGGCCTGCACGGTGTGGGTATTTCCGTGGTCAACGCCCTGTCCACGCTGGTACGGGTGAAGGTCAAGCGCGACGGCAACGAGTACCAGATGACCTTCGCCGATGGCTACAAAGCCACCGACCTGGAAGTGATCGGCACCGTTGGCAAGCGCAACACCGGCACCAGCGTGTACTTCGCCCCGGACCCGAAATACTTCGATTCGCCAAAATTCTCCATCAGCCGCCTCAAGCACGTGCTCAAGGCCAAGGCCGTGCTGTGCCCAGGCCTGCTGGTGACGTTTGAAGACAAAGGCACCGGCGAGAAGGTCGAATGGCACTACGAAGATGGCCTGCGCTCGTACCTGGAAGATTCCGTCAGCGAGTTCGAACGCCTGCCCAACGAGCCGTTCTGCGGCAGCCTGGCCGGTAATAAAGAAGCCGTGGACTGGGCGCTGCTGTGGTTGCCCGAAGGCGGCGACAGCGTGCAGGAAAGCTACGTCAACCTGATCCCCACGGCCCAGGGCGGCACGCACGTCAACGGTTTGCGCCAGGGCTTGCTGGATGCCATGCGTGAATTCTGCGAATACCGCAGCCTGCTGCCGCGCGGCGTGAAGCTGGCGCCGGAAGACGTGTGGGAGCGCATCGCGTTCGTGCTGTCGATGAAGATGCAGGAGCCGCAGTTCTCCGGCCAGACCAAGGAACGCCTGTCGTCCCGTGAAGCGGCGGCGTTTGTCTCCGGCGTGGTCAAGGACGCGTTCAGCCTGTGGCTCAACGAACACCCAGAATTAGGCCTGGCCCTGGCTGAACTGGCGATCAACAACGCTGGTCGTCGCCTGAAGGCCAGCAAGAAAGTCGAGCGCAAGCGCATCACCCAGGGCCCGGCATTGCCCGGCAAGCTGGCCGATTGCGCCGGGCAGGACCCGATGCGCTCCGAGCTGTTCCTGGTGGAAGGTGACTCCGCCGGCGGTTCCGCCAAGCAAGCGCGGGACAAGGAATTCCAGGCGATCCTGCCGTTGCGGGGCAAGATCCTCAACACTTGGGAAGTCGATGGCAGCGAAGTCCTGGCCAGCCAGGAGGTGCACAACATCGCCGTGGCCATTGGTGTTGACCCAGGTGCGGCGGACATGAGCCAGCTGCGCTACGGCAAGATCTGCATCCTCGCCGACGCCGACTCCGACGGCTTGCACATCGCCACGCTGCTGTGTGCGCTGTTCGTCCAGCACTTCCGCCCGTTGGTGGATGCCGGTCACGTCTACGTCGCCATGCCACCGCTGTACCGTATCGACATGGGCAAAGAGATTTACTACGCCCTGGACGACGCCGAGCGTGATGGCATCCTCGACCGCCTGGTGGCCGAGAAGAAACGCGGCAAGCCACAGGTCACGCGATTCAAAGGCCTGGGTGAAATGAACCCGCCACAACTGCGCGAAACCACCATGGACCCGAACACGCGGCGCCTGGTGCAGTTGACGCTGGGCGAAGACTTCGCCGAAACCTCGGAAATGATGGACATGCTGTTGGCGAAGAAACGCGCGCCGGACCGCAAGTCCTGGCTGGAATCCAAAGGCAACCTGGCCGAGGTCCTGGGCTGATGCGCACAGGTTTCGCCCTGGCGATCCTGATGTTGAGCGGGTGGGTGGCCACCGAGGTGGTTGCCGCACCCGTGGCTGAGCTAAAGCGGGTGTCCGAGCACCCGGTGGACGGCATGCGCGGCGGTAATCTGTCGGGGCTGGCACTGTGTGGCAACGACTTGTGGACGGTCTCCGACCGCGATGACGACCAGATCTACCGCCTGGATATCAGCGCGCCGACCTGGCAGGCCGAAGCCGTGAAGATCGACGTGCCGCCGGTGCCTGAATCCGGGCTGCCGTGGGGGTTGCGTTCGCGCACCAAGGCCGCCTCGTTCATTCGCGGTGGCGACCTGGACTTTGAAGGCATCACCTGCGACGCCGCCGGTAACCGCTATATTGTCAGCGAAGCCCATGCGGCGGTGCTGCAAGTGCCGGTCACGGGCGCGCCTGAGTGGTTGAAAATCGACCCAGGCATGGTGCGTGAAGCGCGGGCCAGCGGCATGTTGCTGCACTTCAATGCGTTGTTTGAAGGCCTGGCGATCAACCCGCAAGGCAATCAGATTTGGTTGGCGGCCGAGCGTGAGCGGCGCGGGCTGATTTCGATCAAGCGTCCGCAAAGCCTGTGGGGCTGTGACGGTCCCTGCGTATTGCTGAGTGAGGCCGGCCAGGAAATGCAGCCGGCCAAGTTCACCGATGCCAAGGCCGTGTCCAAGGACTTCGCCGACCTGGCGCTGTTCAACGGCAAACTGTTTACCCTGGAGCGCAATGCGTTCCAGATTTGCCGGCGTGATGCGGTCACCGCCAAGGTCGAGCTGTGCTGGTCGTTTGCCGACGAGACGCTGACACCCGAGCGGCGTTATCCCCAGCCCTATGGCCTGGCAGAAGCCCTGGTGGTGGATGCCGAGGGTGCCTGGCTGGGCATCGACAATAATTTCGGCCCGCGTGCCGATGGTGAAAAACGCCCCGTGGTCTATCGTTTCGCCGCCCCTGCCGGTGGCTGGAGCGCCCAGCCATGAGCCACTGTTTTTTTGAATTGACCCGGTGCAACGGCAGTTCCGTTGCGCCATACCAGACCATGATGAGGCCCGCATGAGTGACATCCTCGCAGACAGCTTAGATGGCGTAGAACGCCGGTCGCTGGCTGACTTCACCGAAAATGCCTACCTCAACTACTCCATGTACGTGATCATGGACCGTGCCTTGCCGCATATCGGCGACGGCCTGAAGCCCGTACAACGGCGCATCATCTACGCCATGAGTGAGTTGGGCCTGGACGCTGATTCCAAGCACAAGAAGTCGGCGCGAACCGTCGGTGACGTGCTCGGTAAGTTCCACCCCCACGGCGATTCGGCGTGCTACGAAGCAATGGTGCTGATGGCCCAGCCGTTCAGCTATCGCTACACGTTGGTGGACGGCCAGGGTAACTGGGGTGCGCCGGATGATCCCAAGTCGTTCGCCGCCATGCGTTATACCGAAGCCCGCCTGTCGCGGTATTCGGAAGTGCTGCTCAGCGAATTGGGCCAGGGCACCGCGAACTGGGGCCCGAACTTTGACGGCACCCTCGAAGAACCCCTGGTGTTGCCGGCACGTTTGCCGAACATCCTGCTCAATGGCACCACCGGTATTGCCGTGGGCATGGCCACCGACGTTCCGCCGCACAACCTGCGCGAAGTCGCCAGCGCTTGCGTACGCCTGCTGGATGAGCCGAAAGCCACGGTCGAACAGCTCTGCGAGCATATCCAGGGCCCGGACTACCCGACCGAAGCGGAAATCATCACGCCGCGTGCCGACCTGCTGAAAATGTACGAAACCGGCAAGGGCTCGGTGCGCATGCGTGCCGTGTACCACGTCGAAGATGGCGACATTATTGTCACCGCGCTGCCGCACCAGGTATCGGGCGCCAAAGTGCTGGAGCAAATCGCCGCGCTGATGCAGGCCAAACCGTCGAAACTGCCGCAAGTTGCCGACCTGCGTGACGAGTCCGACCACGAAAACCCGTGCCGCATCGTGATCATCCCGACCAACAGCCGGGTCGATCACGAAGTGCTGATGCAGCACCTCTTTGCCAGCACGGACCTGGAGTCCAGCTACCGGGTCAACGTCAATATCATTGGCCTGGATGGCAAACCGCAGCTGAAAAACCTGCGCAACCTGCTGGTGGAGTGGCTGGAGTTCCGCGTGCAGACCGTGCGTCGCCGCCTGCAATTCCGCCTCGACAAGGTCGAGCGCCGCTTGCACCTGTTGGACGGCTTGTTGATCGCCTACCTCAACCTGGATGAAGTGATCCACATCATCCGTACCGCCGAGCACCCTAAAGCCGAGCTGATCGCGCGTTTCGAGCTCAGCGAGATCCAGGCTGACTACATCCTCGACACCCGCTTGCGCCAGTTGGCACGACTGGAAGAAATGAAGCTGCGCGACGAACAGGACGCGCTGCTCAAGGAACAAGCCAAGCTGCAAGCGTTGCTGGGCAGCGAGGCCAAGCTCAAGAAGCTGGTGCGCAGCGAGCTGATCAAAGACGCCGAAACCTATGGCGACGACCGTCGCTCACCGATCGTCGAGCGCGCTGAGGCGAAAGCGCTGACCGAGACCGAACTGCTGCCGAACGAGAAAATTACCGTCGTTCTGTCGGAAAAGGGTTGGGTTCGTTCCGCCAAGGGGCATGATATTGACGCCACTGGTTTGTCGTATAAGGCGGGTGACGGGTTCAAGACCGCCGCCGCCGGGCGTTCCAACCAGTTTGCGGTGTTTATTGACTCCACTGGGCGCAGTTATTCGGTGCCGGCGCACACCTTGCCGTCTGCACGAGGGCAGGGCGAGCCATTGACCGGGCGCCTGACGCCGCCGCCAGGGGCGAATTTCGAGTGCGTGCTGCTGCCGGACGATGATGCGCTGTACGTGATCGCCTCCGACGCGGGCTACGGGTTCGTGGTGAAAGGTGAAGACCTGCAGGCCAAGAACAAGGCCGGCAAGGCCTTGCTGAGCTTGCCGAACAACGCCAAGGTGATCCTGCCGCGGCCGGTGGACGACCGTGAGAGCAACTGGCTGGCGTCGGTCACCACCGAAGGTCGCTTGCTGGTGTTCAAAATCAGCGACCTGCCGCAGTTGGGTAAAGGCAAAGGCAACAAGATCATTGGTATTCCTGGCGAGCGCGTGGCCAGTCGCGAAGAGTACGTGACCGATATCGCGGTAATCCCGGAAGGCGCGACGTTGGTGCTTCAGGCCGGTAAACGTACCCTGTCATTGCGTCCTGACGACCTTGAGCATTACAAGGGTGAGCGCGGTCGGCGTGGTAACAAATTGCCTCGTGGCTTCCAGCGCGTGGATGCTTTGTTGGTGGAAACGCCGGTTTAACGCGTATTAGAGCCCTCGATCTACGATTTAACCCGTAGATCGACGCTTTGGCGCTGGAGTCATGGCGCATATTCACGGATGATATGGCCTTTCCAGCGCCGGCGTGGCCGAGCGTGTTTAGGTTATTTTTAGTATTACATTGTGGTTCGCCTTGTGGCAGCCACCTGGATGGGATGATGACTGCTCCACGCCTTCCTTTTATTTTCATGCTCGCTGGCCTTTTGGGGCTGGCGGGTTGCAGCACACACCAGCCGGTGTCGCTGTACCAGCTGGACAGCGGAAGTCCGGCTCAGCCAGCACAAACCGCTGGCATGGCGGTTTTGCTGGGTCCGGTAGTCGTGGCTGACTACCTGCAACGTGAAACCCTCCTGCAACGTCAGAATGACGGCAGCCTGCAAGGTTCCACCGATGGTCGTTGGGCGGGCAGCTTGTCCTCCGACATCAACCAGTTGATGTTGCGCCAGGTGGCAGGCCAGTTGGACAGCCAGCGCGTAGTGCTGGCGCCCGCACCCACCGGCTTCACCCCGGATGTGCAGGTGTTGCTGACCATCACTCGGCTTGATTCAGGTGCGTCGCAACCGGCGATCCTCGATGCACAATGGCGTTTGATCGACCGTCGCGGCCAGGTGCGTGATAACCGTATCGTGCACTTGCAGGAACAACACACCGGCACCACCGCGTCCCAGGTCCAGGCCCAGGGCGTGTTGTTGCAGCATCTGGCTCAGCAGTTGTCGGTGGCGCTCAAGCCTTTGGCCAACCAGCCGCCGATTGCCGAGGCACCCCGCAAGCAGAGCGCCCCGGCGCAGGCCAAGCCGGCAGAGCCGCAGAAGCCGAAAATGCCGATGGCCACGCCGATCCGTACGGATATGGAAGTGTTCAGGTTCTGATCTGAATGGCAGACAAACAAAAGGCCCGCTGAATCAGCGGGCCTTTTTCGTTGGCTTGAAACCTACCCCCTGTAGGAGCCGGCTTGCCGGCGATCCCTACAGAGGGGCGGTGATCAGCCCTTGGTGCGGGTCTCATGCATCCGCGCCAACTGCCGCTCCAGCATCGAGGGGTACGGCTCCATCAAACGCTCCACACAACTGGCACCCTCGGGGCTGGCAATCGGGCGGATACGCGCGCGCTGGCGGATCAGCGTGTCTTCACTGATCTTGCGCTCCACCAGCAGCAGGTTGCGGCTGTGTTGCGACAGGGCCAGGGCATCCTGGGCAATCTCGGTGAGCAACAGGTCGATCTGGCTCATGCCGAACAAATCGTCGCCGACCGTCAGGCCCAGCTGCAATTGCAGGGTGATGCCGCTGTCCGCCACTTCGATCTGCAATTCATGGCCCAGGGCGCGCAGCAGCTCGCCGCAGCAAATGGCGTTGGTCAGGTAGTCTTCGCCGCTGTCTTCGCTGTGGAACAGCATCAGCGTGCTGCCATCGTTCAGAGTGTGCAGCTCGCCCTGGTACAGCGATGCGGCCTGGTCGAGGCAGTCACGATAGCGTTCCAGTAGCTCGGTCAGGCGTGCGCGCGGCAGGCGGCGCAGTTGGTCCTGGGCACCCATTTGCACGGCCAGTACGGCGCTGAACTGGGGCTCGGTGCTCTTCACCGGCGCCGGTTTGGCGGCAACGGCCGGCGCGCCGGCCGAGGTGTCGCGCAGGTCGGCGAAGGGGTCTTCGTCGTCCAGCTCGTCCTCTTCGGCCTTGAACGCCTGGCGGGTGGCAGGCTTCAGGCCCGCCACCGGAGCGTCTCGCACTTCAAACTCGGGCTCGTCGTCGTAGTCGGCGTCGAACTCAGGCTCGGGCTCCACTTCGCGCACAACCGGTTCCGGGGCGAAACTGGCGTGAAGCTGGCGCGCCAAGTCGCCGATCTCATCCTGGCGGTCGGTGGCCGGGGTGTGTTCGTCAATGTCCCGCAGCCAGATGCGCAGTTGCATCAGGGGCGTAGAGATATGCCGACCCAGGCGCAAACTCAGGGCCAGGGCCAATGCCAGCAGGATCGCGCTGAGGATGCCCATGCTTTGCAGACTGATGGTCATCGGCTGCTGGAATTGCTGCATATCCAGGCTGATGCGCAGTTGGCCGGCCTTCACATCCTGAAACGTAATGTTGCTCTGGTAGAGGCCTTCGGCTTCACCCAGGAGGCCGTTTTTCGGGCGTTGCCCGGCTTCGGCCATGATCCGGTTGTCCACGCTGTAGATGGCGGCGTGGGCCACCAGCGGGTTCTTGGTCAGGTTGTTGAGCAGCACGTTGAGGCTGAGGATGTCGTTGGACACCAGCAGCTCAGTCGCCGAAGTGGCGGTCTGGGTGGTCAGGCTCTCGCCCAGGGCGTCGGCTTGCTCATGCATGGCCTGCTTGAACTGCAAACCCATCACGCAGGCGTAGATCACCAGGGCCAGGGCGACCAGGATCACGTTATGGCTGGCGATGCGTAATGCGATCGGTACACGGCGGTGGCGCAGTGCCCGGAAGATCAGCAGGAAGAAGTTATCGGTTTTTACTGGCGTGGGCCGGTTCACTTGCGCTCGGCTCTTGGTCCGTGAAGTTGACGCGCAGTATAGCGACAGCCCTAGGACCGGCAAAGCGCTGGCTGTGCCCGATGGTCACTGAAAGTGGGTAGAATGCGGTTTTTTTCCAGCCTGGGGGTGCGCCTTGCGCGAAATTGTCCTGATTAACATCACTGGTGAAGACCGCCCGGGTCTTACTGCGGCTATTACGGGAGTGCTGGCCCAGGGTGGTGTGAACATTCTCGACATCGGCCAGGCGGTGATCCACGACACCCTGTCGTTCGGCATCCTGGTCGAGATCCCGAGCACGGAACAGGCGTCTTCGGTACTCAAGGACATCCTGTTTACGGCGTACAAGCTGGACCAGCAAGTGCGTTTTACCCCAGTGTCCGAAGAGGATTACCAGCAATGGGTCGCGGGCCAGGGCAAAAAACGCCACATCGTGACGCTGCTGACCCGCAAGGTCACTGCTGAGCAACTGCAGCGCGTCAGCTCCATCACCGCGCAATATGGCCTGAACATCGACCACATCGACCGTCTGTCGGGTCGCATGCCGCTGGACACGCCGGCCGACAAGGGCAAGGGCTGCATCGAGTTCTCCGTGCGCGGTGAACCGGCCGACCCACAAGCCTTGCGTGCCGAGTTCCTCAGCGTGGCCCAGGAGCTGAACGTCGATATCGCCTTCCAGGAAGATTCGCTGTTCCGTCGCAACCGTCGCCTGGCGGTGTTCGACATGGACTCCACGCTGATCGAAGCCGAAGTCATCGACGAGCTGGCCAAGGCTGCCGGCGTAGGCGAGCAGGTTTCCGAGATTACCGAGCGCGCCATGGCCGGTGAACTCGACTTCCGCGCCAGCTTCAAAGAGCGCCTTGCGCTGCTCAAGGGCCTGGACGTGAGCGTGCTGGACTCTATCGGCGCCTCCCTGCGCCTCACCGAAGGTGCCGAAACCCTGTTCGCCGAACTCAAGCGCCTGGGCTACAAGACTGCCATCCTGTCTGGCGGCTTCACCTACTTCGCCAAGCAATTGCAGGCCAAGCTGGGCATCGACTATGTGTTCGCCAATGAGCTGGAAGTGGTGGATGGCAAGGTGACCGGCGTGGCCGTGGAGCCGATTGTCGACGCGCAGCGCAAGGCGGACCTGTTGAAGGAGTTGGCCCACAAGGAAGGGTTGCGCCTGGAGCAGACCATTGCGGTCGGCGACGGTGCGAATGACTTGCCGATGCTGGCAATTGCCGGGTTGGGTGTTGCGTTCCGTGCCAAGCCGTTGGTGAAGCAGTCGGCCAAGCAGGCGATTTCGACGCTGGGGCTCGATGGCGTGCTGTATCTGCTGGGCTTCCGCGACCGCGACGGCCAGCTCTAGGTAGAAACACGGTATATAAATGTGGGAGCGGGCTTGCTCGCGAATGCGGTGGTTCAGTCACTGATCTGTCGACTGATGCTCCGTATTCGCGAGCAAGCCCGCTCCCACATTGGGTTTTGGGTCAGGCTTTCGGCAGTGCAATACCCTGGCCCATCTGCACCGGCGAACCGGCTACCAGTGCTTCTGCCCATTTCACCTGATCCGGCCCGAACAACACAATCGCGGTCGAACCCAGCTTGAAGCGACCCAGCTCCGCACCTTTCTCCAGGTGGATCGGCGCACGTGCGGCCTCGTCATAGCGGAAGGTTTTCAGCTCGCGCTTCGGCGGTGTCACCAGGCCGGCCCATACGGTTTCAATCGACGCGACGATCATCGCGCCCACCAACACGACAGCCATCGGGCCGCGCTCGGTGTCGAAAATGCAGGCAACACGTTCATTGCGCGCGAACAGCTCTGGAACGTTTTCGGCAGTGGTCTGGTTTACCGAAAAGATACGGCCCGGGATGTAGACCATTTCCCGCAGAGTGCCGGCCAGTGGCATGTGCACACGGTGGTAGTCCTTCGGCGACAGATAGATCGTCGCGAAGTCACCGCCCATGAACGGCGCCGACAAGGCCGCGTCCCCACCCAGCAGTTCCAGCACGCTGAAGCTGTGACCCTTGGCCTGGAACACACGGCCATGTTCGATCGGGCCAAGCTGGCTGACTGCGCCGTCGGCAGGGCTCAACACCGCTCCAGGGGTTTGATCCAATGGGCGGGCGCCGTCTTTCAATGCACGGGTGAAGAAGGCATTGAAGTGCTCGTAAGCGGTCAGGTCCTCAACCAGGGCTTGGGACATGTCCACTTGATAGCGCTTGGCGAACCAGCTGGTGAAGGCGTTCTTGAACCAGCGCACACGGCACTCGGCAACGCAACCGGCCAGGCGCGACAGCAAGTGGTGCGGCAGCAAGTATTGGCTGAGGATAAACAACTGCTTTTTCATAACTGTCCTTAAACCTTAAATCTCGACGGGGGTGTCGGGGTGGTTGCCCCATTCGCCCCAGGAACCGGCATAACCTTTGACCCGCGGATAACCGAGCGCCTTGGCCACCAGGTAGGTGAAGCCAGAGCGGTGGTGAGTCTGGCAGTGGGTGATGATTTCTTTGTCTTTGGTCAGCCCGAGGTCTTCGAGGATCTGCGGCATGTCGCGACGGATGCGCAGGTTGCGCGCCTTGTCCATGCCGGCCGTCCATTCGAAGTTCACTGCGCCAGGGATGTGCCCGCCTTTGGCTGCGAGCACCTTTTCGCCGGAGTACTCCAGCGGGCCGCGCGCGTCCCAGATGCCCAGGTCGGCGGCGCCCAGGCGGCTTTGCAGGTATTCACGGGTGGCGGTGGGGCCGTCGTGCAGCGTGAGGCTGACCGGGCCGCCGACAGGGGCGGGCACCTCGGTGGAGACCGGGTGTTGGTCCGCCAGCCAGGCGAGCAAGCCGCCGTCGAGGTAGTGGTATTTCGTGTGGCCGATCACGTCGAGCATCCAGATGAACCGCCCGGCCCAGCCGCCGCCTTCGTCGTCGTAGACCACGTAGGTGGCGTCTGGGGTGTGGCCCAATTCGCCGAACAGTTTTTCCAGCTCGGCCTTGCTGGGCAGCAAGCCGGGAGCCGGTGGCTGGCCCAGTTGGGTGCGCTTGGGGTCAACGAAATGCGCGCCGGGGATATGCCCTTCGGCGTAGCGGGCGGCACTGGTGAGGTCCACCAGAATCAGGTGTTCGGCATCGAGGCGACCAAGCAGGTCGCTGGGTTCGATCACCAGCGGCAAGCCAGAGAAGTCAGGCATGTGAGGTCTCCTGGGCACAAATGTTGGCGATAAAGGAGGGCGATTGTAGCGCAAGCATCAAGCGCTGCGGTTGGTAAAGCTGTGCAGGGCTTTCTCGATGCATTGGGCGGTTTTGCCGAAAGCCTGCACGGTGGTTTCCGAGAATGGCCCGCCGCCTTGGTCGGCCACCATCAGCATGACCACCTTGCCGTTGCAACTCAGGGAGCGCAGCAGCAGGTGCTCGCCGGTGAACAGGCGGCGCAGGATCGGCGGCAGCAACGCCGCGAACTGGGCGTGGTTTTCAGGATTGAGGCGCACCTGGGCCGACTTCTCCAGCAAGCGTTGCAGCAAGGTGCTGTTGACCACGTCCAGGCTCAGGTTCGCGGCGTCCTTCGGCAGGCCGTCGGCCTGGTGAACACGCAAGGTGCTCAGGGCGCGATCAGCCATCAACAGCATGACCCGCTGCATGCCACTGGCGACCAAGGCTTCCTTGGCGCAGGTGGTCAAGTGCATGGCGTTGGCAAAGCGGCTCGGCTCCACCAGCAACTCGGTGCAACGCTTGCGCCACACGGCCAGGGCCTCGGCGGTGGGTGGCGGCGCTGGCAACAGGCCGCGGTGAATCTTCTGTACATGCCACGGCCAGATCAGCGACAGCGCCGGGTGCCAGAGGTCAGGCATCAAGGCGGTGCGGGCGCTGGTGACAGCCTGTTGGTGGACCAGTTGCTGCACCTCGCCCAAAGGCTGTTGCAGGTACAGCGCCGTGAGCAATTGCCAGCGTTCGGTGTGCGGGCAGGTCCAGGACTCCTGGGCCGACATCGCCAGGCCGTTGGCCAGCAGCACGGTGTTGGCGGGCTGGTTCAACCAGCGGCGCAGATTGGGTTCGGCATCGAGCAATTGCTGATGGCGCAGCGGGTCGTCTTCACGGGCGATGTGCAGGGCCTTGACCAGCAGGCGCTGCTCGCTCATCAGCAGCTTGTAGCCCTGGGAGACCCAGATCGGCAGGTGCCAGGCTTCGGTCAGGCCGACACACAGGTCCAGCAGGCGCACGCCGAACAGTTCCTGTTCGACCTGGCGGGCTGACTGGCCTTTGTGGATAACCCGCAGCTCCCATTCTTCCAGGAGCTTGGGGTAGGCGACTGCCATCGGCCACAGCGGCGACAGGAACAGCAGGCTGCCCCAGTGGATGTCCTGCCACAGCCGCGCCAGGCGGCTGCCGAACAAGCCGTTGGCTTGCTGCGAAGCGTGCTGGCTCACCAGCAACAATTGGCGCAGCGCCACAGGAATCTCGTGGGCCGGCACCGAGGGCAGGCGCGCCAGCAGTTCTTCGGCGCGCTTGAGGCCCAGGCGGTTGAGCGCCACTTCGAGGTTTTCCGCCGGTTCCGCCAGGCTGCCATGGGTGTGGCTGTTGGCCTCGCGCATCACGCTGAGCACCAGGGCCGGGCTGTTTTGCATCAGTTCGGCAATATCTCGCAACGAACTGCGGCTGTCGCGGATGCCTTTGCACACACGGTCGTGGCTGGCCTGGGGCACAGGCAGCAGCACATCGTCCAGGCGCTTGATCCAAGCGGCGAGAGAGGTCGGTTTTGCAGTTGGGACTGTCGTTTCATTAGCCATGATAGGGGCGCGATCATCACTTGCGGTCTACACGCCCGGAGCGGGCCGAACTGGCTTTTCGCCTTAACGGGCTATAGTCTGGCGCAGTTTTGCCGATAAGTAGAACAAGAGTTTTCTGCTACACCCAATATGTCCATGAACCCGACGGCGCAAGTACTCATCCCCTATGGCTAAAATTATCGGCATCATCGTCGTCATCGCAAGCGTGCTCGGTGGCTACGTCCTGTCCCACGGTAAAATTGCTGCGTTGATCCAGCCCTTCGAAGTGCTGATCATCGGTGGTGCGGCGTTCGGCGCATTCTTGCAGGCCAACCCCGGCTACATGACCATGCACGTGGTCAAGAAGTCCCTGGGCATGTTCGGTTCGCGCTTCACCCACACCTTCTATCTGGAGGTTCTGGGCCTGGTCTACGAGATCCTCAACAAAAGCCGCCGCGAAGGCATGATGGCCATCGAGGCCGACATCGAAGACGCTGCGGCCAGCCCGATTTTCGCCAAGTACCCGGCCGTGCTCAAAGATGAGCGCATGACCGCCTATATCTGCGACTACCTGCGCATCATGTCCTCCGGCAACATGGCCCCCCATGAGCTGGAAGGTCTGTTCGACATGGAGTTGTTCAGCCTTAAAGAAGAGCTGGAACATCCGTCCCACGCCGTGACCGGCATCGCTGACGGTATGCCGGGTTTCGGTATCGTCGCGGCGGTACTGGGTATCGTGGTGACCATGGCTTCCCTGGGCGAGGGCGACCAAGCGGCCATCGGCATGCACGTGGGTGCGGCACTGGTCGGTACCTTCTTCGGTATTCTCGCGGCCTACGGCTTCTTCGGCCCGCTGGCCACCTCCCTGGCCCATGACGCCAAGGAAGAAATCAACCTGTACGAGTCGATCAAGGCCAGCCTGGTAGCCTCCGCTTCCGGCATGCCGCCGTCGCTGGCGGTGGAGTTCGGTCGCAAGGTGCTGTACCCGAAACATCGCCCAAGCTTCGCCGAGCTGGAACAAGCGGTTCGTGGTCGCTAAGCCATGGAAAACAACCAGCCGATAATCATCAAGCGCGTCAAGCGCTTCGCTGCGGGGCACCATGGGGGCGCCTGGAAAATCGCCTTCGCCGACTTTGCGACGGCGATGATGGCGTTCTTCCTGGTGCTGTGGCTGATGTCCACCGCCACGCCTGAACAGAAGATCGCCATTGCCGGCTACTTCAAAGACCCCATTGGTTTCTCGGAAAGTGGTACGCCCTTCGTGATCGACTTGGGCGGCTCGCCGCAACTGGCGCCTGAGCGCACCATCAACCCGGAAATCAAGACCGAATCGCCTCAAGAGAAAATCCCGATCGAGCGCGATACCGTCGAAGCCATGGCCGAACAGGTCGAGCAGGAGCGTCTAGAACTGTTGCTGCAAGAACTGCAGACCAAGGTTGAGGAAAACCCGCAACTGCTGAAGTTCAAGGATCAGATTTCATTCGAGATCACCCCGGACGGCTTGCGCATCCAGATCACCGACGCAGCCAACCGCCCGATGTTCGACTCCGGCAGTGCGCGCTTGAAGCCGTACTTTGAAGACATCCTGCTGGCCATGGCCGACACCATCAAGGCGGTGCCGAACAAGATCAGCATCAGTGGCCACACCGACGCCAAGCCGTATGCAGGGCAGGGCGACTTCGGCAACTGGGAGCTTTCCGCCAACCGCGCCAACGCCGCACGCCGTGCGCTGGTGGCCGGCAGCTACCCGGACCCGCAAGTGGCGCGCGTGGTGGGGTTTGCATCGTCGCAGCTGTTTGACCCCAAGGACCCGTTCAACCCGATCAACCGCCGTATCGATATCGTGGTGCTGACCAAAAAGGCCCAGCGTGCGATCGAAGGTGACCAGCCCCCAGCGCCGCAACCCACTTCGGGCGCCGGCGCACCGGGCGAAGTACCGGCTGATCCGAACGCCATACCGCCAGGTCAGGAACCGTTGCCGGCGCATGAACTGCGCCAGAAGCTGAACCTGTTTGATGAGGGTGGGGTGAAGGATCCTACGGTGCCTGGGACGGGGTCCTAGGCTTCACATACAAAAAGGCCGCGATGATCGCGGCCTTATTTTTTCTGCGGCTTAGTAACTGCTTTCGGGCAAGCTCGCAATGATCGACCGATAGCTGTTCATCCGCTGTTGCTGCACGCGGCCGTCTTCCAGTGCCTTGAGCAATGCACAGCCGGGTTCGCGGTCGTGTTTGCAGTCGCGGAAGCGGCAAGTGCCGATCAGGTCGTTGAACTCGATAAAGCCCGCTTCCACATCGCTGCGGCTGACGTGGCCGAGGCCGAATTCGCGGATGCCTGGGGAGTCGATCAGCTCACCGCCGCCGGGGAAGTGGAACAACCGCGCGGTGGTGGTGGTGTGAGTGCCCTGGCCGGACAGCTCCGACAGCGGGCCCACACGGGTGTCGACTTCCGGCAGCAGGCTGTTGACCAGCGAAGACTTGCCCACGCCAGACTGGCCGACAAACACGCTGATGCGCCCGTCCAACTGCTGTTGCAGCTGTTCCATGCCATTGCCGTGATGCGCTGACACCTCCAGCACCGGGTAACCCAGTGTGCGATACACCGCCAGCAAGGCGTTGAGCGCCGGGGCGTTCTGTGCGTCGATCAGGTCGAATTTGTTCAGCAGCAACAGCGGGCGGATGCCGGCATGCTCGGCGGCTACCAGGTAGCGGTCGATCAGGTTGGCATGGGGCTCGGGCAGCGGTGCGAACACGATCACGATCATGTCGACGTTGGCCGCCACCGGCTTGAGCTGGCCACGGCTGTCGGGGCGGCGCAGTTCGGTGGTGCGCGGCAACTGGGCGACAATCACGCCGATGCCCTGGTTGCCGGCCCTCCAGACTACTTTGTCGCCGGTGACCAGCGCAGGCAGGTTGGCGCGCAAGTGGCAACGGGACACTTGCCCCGCGAGTTCGCCTTCGAGCGCCTCGACTTCGACCTGCACACCAAAGTGCGCGATCACCAGGCCCGTTTGCTCGGGGCCCAGGTCGCCGCCCTCAAGCGCTTCTACGGCGGAGGATTCACGTTTGGCGGCGCGAGCGGCGCGTTCACCCTGAATCTTTTCGATGCGCCAGTTTTGGCGACGGTTGAGCTGGCGTTTGGCCATTGGTGTTCCGTGTCGATAATGCAAAGGTTAGGTAAAACGGTCGCGAGTCTAGCACGCCCCTGCCTGCTAAACTGCGCAGCTAAGCCAAGGTGCCAAGAGAATCAAGCCATGCAAAACCCACAGAACCTGATTTGGATCGATCTGGAAATGACCGGTCTGAACCCCGACACCGACGTCATCATCGAGATGGCGACCATTGTCACCGACAGCAACCTCAACACCTTGGCCGAAGGTCCGGTGATCGCCATCCACCACAGCGACGCCGTGCTCGCCACCATGGACGAGTGGAACACCCGCACCCACGGCAACTCCGGCCTGACCCAGCGCGTACGTGACAGCCGCATCAGCATGGCCGAAGCCGAAGCCGAAACCATCGCCTTCCTGGAACAGTGGGTGCCCAGGGGCAAGTCGCCGATCTGTGGCAACAGCATCTGCCAGGACCGCCGCTTCCTTTATACGCACATGAAGGCGCTGGAAAGCTACTTCCACTACCGCAACCTGGATGTGTCCACCCTTAAAGAGCTGGCCGCGCGCTGGGCGCCGGAAGTCAAAGACAGCTTCCATAAAGGCAGTACCCACCTGGCGCTGGATGATATCCGCGAGTCGATTGCCGAGCTGCAGCATTACCGCAAGCATTTCATCAAGGCTTGATGACCGTCATCCTGTAGGAGCCCGGTTTGCCGGCGATGGCGCCCCAAAGATCGCCATCGCCGGCAAGCCGGACGCCACAGGATCGAGTTTACGGCAGATAATGGCTTGCCCTCTTTTGGTGCCATCAGCAAATGATTAGACTGCCGGCCTCTTTGCAAGGATCGCCCTCATGCTGCTGATGCTCTACCTCATCGCCATCACTGCCGAAGCCATGACCGGCGCGCTGTCGGCCGGGCGGCGCGGCATGGACTGGTTTGGTGTAGTGCTGATCGCTTGCGTCACAGCGTTGGGCGGTGGATCGGTGCGCGACGTGCTGCTCGGGCATTACCCGTTGACTTGGGTCAAACACCCGGAGTACCTGGTGCTGACCTCGATTGCCGCACTGGTGACGATCTTTATCGCACCGCTGATGCGTCGTCTGCGCTCGTTGTTCCTGGCGCTGGACGCCGTGGGCCTGGTGGCGTTCACCCTGATTGGTTGCATGACCGCGTTGGAGATGGGCCACGGCATGCTGGTGGCGTCGGTCAGCGGCGTGATCACCGGGGTCTTCGGCGGCATCCTCCGGGATATTTTCTGCAACGACATCCCGCTGATCTTCCGCCGCGAGCTGTACGCCAGCGTGTCGTTCCTCGCCGCCTGGTTCTACATGCTCTGCCTTTATCTGGAGCTGCCCAGCGAGCAGTCGATCCTGCTGACCCTGTTCAGCGGCTTTCTATTGCGCCTGCTGGCGATCCGTTTTCACTGGGAAATGCCCAAGTTCGTCTACAACGATGACGTGCACTAACGCGTAGCGTGCTGGTTCAACGCCCATTCAACGTGTTCGCGTACCAGTTCGGACGGGTAATCCCGGCGTGCCTTCAAGGCTTCCAGCACTGGAATGCTCGAGGGCGCATTGCCCAGGCCGACCGCGAGGTTGCGCAGCCAGCGCTCATAGCCGGCACGGCGCAGGGGTGAGCCTTCGGTGCTGCTGAGGAATTTATCCTCGTCCCACATAAACAACTCGGCCAGTTCCGCGTTATCCAGATTGTGGCGCGGCTTGAAATCGCTTTCGGCGGTGGGGCGGGCGAAACGATTCCACGGGCAAACGATCTGACAGTCATCGCAGCCAAACACACGGTTGCCGATCAGCGGGCGCAGGTCTTCAGGGATCGCGCTCTTGAGCTCGATGGTGAGGTAGGAAATGCAGTGTCGGGCATCCAACACATAGGGGCCGACAAAGGCATTGGTCGGGCAAATGTCCAGGCACGCCGTGCACCGCCCGCAATGCTCGGTGCTGTGGGGCGCGTCGATGGGCAGCGGCAAGTCGACAAACAACTCGCTCAAGAAGAAATAACTGCCGGCCTTGCGATTGAGGACCAGGGTGTTTTTACCGATCCAGCCCAGGCCGGCTTTTTCGGCGATGGCTTTTTCCAGCACCGGCGCGCTGTCGACGAAGGCACGGAAACCAAACGGGCCGATCTGCGCTTGAATGCGGTCGGCCAATTGCTGCACGCGCTTGCGGATCAGCTTGTGATAGTCGCGGCCCAGGGCGTAACGCGAGATATAGGCTTTTTCCGGCTTGGCCAGCAGTTGCGCCATGTGCGTATCGCCGGGCAGGTAGTCCATGCGCAGCGAGACCACGCGCAACGTGCCGGGCACCAGTTCATCGGGGTGGGAGCGTTTGCTGCCATGGGCGCCCATGTACTCCATTTCGCCGTGGTAGCCCGCGTCGAGCCAGCGTTGCAGGTGTTGTTCATGCTCGGCCAGGTCCAGGCCGCTGATGCCGACTTGTTGAAAGCCCAGCTCGCGGCCCCAGTCTTTGATCGATTGGGCGAGGGCAGGCAGATCGGTGGTGATGGGAGGCATGAGACAAGGGAAACCGCAAGTTAGATAGGTATAATTCTGCCAGACATCGGAGCTTGAAGACGCATGCCGCAGACAAAACACGCAATAACCGACGTACAGCCACTGTTGCACGGCCATTTGCCGCAACTGGCTGCGCGTTCCCCGGACGCCCATAAAGGCCAGTTCGGCCACCTGCTGGTCATTGGCGGTGACCGTGGCTTCGGCGGCGCAGCGCTGCTGAGTGCTGAAAGTGCCTTGCGCAGTGGCGCCGGCATGGTGTCCCTGGCGACGCGCCTGGAGCATGTGCCCGCCGCCCTGGCTCGCCTGCCGGAAGTCATGACTGTCGGCGTCAGCTCGGCCAATCAACTGATGGGTCTGCTGGAAAAGATCTCGGTCATTGTGATCGGGCCTGGGCTCGGTGATGCGTCCTGGGGCAACAGCCTGCTTTCGGTGGCGGCCAACGCCAGCCTGCCGCAGGTGTGGGATGCCGACGCGTTGAATCAGCTCGCCACCGGCAGCGTCAGTTTGCCGGCCGATTGCGTGATTACCCCGCATCCGGGGGAGGCCGCGCGCTTGTTGGGGATCTCGACAGCCGAGGTTCAGGCTGACCGTCTTAAGGTGGCGCGCGCGTTGAGCCAGAAATTCAACGCAGTGGCTATTCTCAAGGGGGCTGGCAGTTTGATTGCCAGCCCGGACGGGCGTATTTCGCGATGCGACCAAGGCCATCCGGCGATGGCAACGGCGGGCTTGGGTGATGTCCTTGCCGGCCTGGTCGGCGCGCTGATGGCCCAGGGCATGCCGGCTTATGAGGCAAGCTGCCTGGCCGTGTGGTTGCACGCCACGGCGGGAGATCGCCAGGGCACCTTTGGTCGCGGCCTGGCGGCAAGCGACCTGATACCCGCCATTCGTCAATTGCTGGAGGAACAGTCGCCGTGTCTGAAGTAATTCTTTTCCTGGCCGATGAAGAGGCCATGGTCAGCTTCGGCCAGCGCATTGCCCAGGTCACGGCTGGGGCGGGGCTGATCTTCCTGGAAGGCGACCTGGGGGCGGGCAAGACCACGCTGTCCCGGGGGATCATTCGCGGGTTGGGCCACACCGGCGCGGTAAAAAGCCCGACGTTCACCCTGGTAGAACCCTATGAGATTGGCGACGTGCGAGCGTTCCATTTCGACCTCTATCGCCTGGTGGACCCCGAAGAGCTGGAATATATGGGGATCCGCGATTACTTCGATGAAGATGCGTTGTGCCTGATCGAGTGGCCAGATAAAGGCACAGGCTTTTTGCCAAAGCCGGACCTGACCATTACCATTACGCCGCATGAGCACGGACGTCAGCTGAAGTTGTTGCCCCAGAGCGCGCGTGGCCAGTCGTGGTGCGCCGCTTTGGCATTGGAATTCAAATAATTGGTGGGGTTAGGTATGCGCTTTCGCGCGTTGGTTGCTGTCGTGGGGGTGTTGCTTGCGGCAATGACTGTCAATGCTCTGGCTGCTTCTCAGGTGAAGAGTGTTCGCCTGTGGCGAGCGCCGGATAACACGCGACTGGTGTTCGACCTGTCTGGCCCGGTCCAGCACAGCGTCTTTACCCTCACGTCGCCTGATCGCCTGGTGATCGACATCAACGGCGCGACCCTGGCCGCGCCGTTGAAAGTCTCCACCGCCAATACCCCGATTACCGCGATGCGCTCGGCCCAGCGCACGCCCACCGACTTGCGCGTGGTGATCGACCTGAAAAAAGTCGTGACCCCGAAAAGCTTCTCCCTGGCGCCCAACGCCCAGTACGGCAACCGACTGGTGGTCGACCTGTTCGACAACGCCGCCGATGCCGCGCCGCCGCCCGCGCCAACCCCGAGCGTGGCCACGGTGCCGGCGGTGCCGGTCAACCCGTCGCAACCGCAGGTCAAGCTGCCACCACCGCCACCGGCCCCGGCCGGCAAGCGTGACATCATCGTAGTGATCGACGCCGGCCACGGCGGTGAAGACCCGGGCGCTTCCGGCTCACGCGGCCAGCATGAAAAAGACGTGGTGCTGGCCATCGCTCGCGAACTGCAGCGCCAGGTCAATGGCATGAAAGGCTATCGCGCCGAGCTGACCCGTACCGGCGACTACTTCATCCCCTTGCGCGGCCGTACCGAAATCGCCCGCAAGAAAGGCGCCGATCTGTTTGTGTCGATCCACGCCGACGCCGCACCGTCGACCGCAGCCTTTGGTGCCTCGGTGTTTGCCCTGTCGGATCGCGGTGCTACCTCCGAGACCGCGCGTTGGCTGGCTGACAGTGAAAACCGCTCCGACTTGATCGGCGGGGCCGGCAACGTGTCCCTCGATGACAAGGACAAAATGCTCGCCGGCGTGCTGCTCGACCTGTCGATGACCGCTTCGTTGACGTCCAGCTTGAACGTGGGCCAGAAGGTGCTGAGCAATATCGGCCGGGTCACCTCGCTGCACAAGCAGCGTGTGGAGCAGGCCGGGTTCATGGTGCTGAAATCGCCGGATATCCCATCGATCCTGGTGGAAACCGGGTTTATCTCCAATTCCAACGAAGCCTCGAAGCTGGCCAGTGCCAGTCACCAGCAGGCGCTGGCGCGTTCGATCAGCGCCGGTATCCGCCAGTTCTTCCAGCAGAACCCGCCGCCGGGCACTTACATCGCCTGGCTGCGTGATTCGGGGAAAATCGCCCAGGGCCCGCGTGACCATCGCGTGCAGCCAGGCGACACCCTGGCCATGCTGGCGGTACGTTTCCAGGTGTCCGCCGCTACCTTGCGCAGCGCAAATAACCTGAAGACGGATGAACTGAAGGTTGGCCAGGTGCTGACTATCCCTGGCACTGAATTGGCGGCGCAGTAATGAGTGAATCACTCCTGAACAGCGGATCGCGCATTGAACTGCTGAGCCCGCGCCTCGCCAACCAGATTGCGGCAGGCGAGGTGGTCGAGCGCCCCGCATCGGTGATCAAGGAACTGCTGGAAAACAGCATCGACTCCGGCGCCAAACGCATCGACGTCGATGTGGAGCAGGGCGGCGTCAAGCTGTTGCGCGTGCGCGACGATGGCAGCGGCATTTCCGCCGATGACCTGCCGCTGGCTCTGGCGCGTCACGCCACCAGCAAGATTCGCGACCTGGAAGACCTTGAACGGGTGATGAGCCTGGGGTTTCGCGGTGAGGCCCTGGCCTCCATTAGCTCCGTAGCCCGCCTGACTCTCACGTCCCGCACCCGCAGTGCCGAACAGGCCTGGCAAGTGGAAACCGAAGGCCGCGACATGGCGCCTCGGGTCCAGCCGGCGGCGCACCCAGTCGGGACGTCGGTGGAAGTGCGCGACCTGTTCTTCAACACCCCGGCGCGGCGCAAATTCCTCAAGGCCGAAAAGACCGAATTCGATCACCTGCAAGAAGTCATCAAGCGCCTGGCCCTGGCGCGCTTCGACGTGGCCTTCCACCTGCGCCACAACGGCAAGACCATCCTCAGCCTGCATGAGGCCAATGATGACGCCGCGCGAGCGCGCCGGGTGTCGGCGATTTGCGGCGCGGGCTTTTTAGAGCAAGCGCTGCCCATTGAAATCGAACGCAACGGCTTGCGGCTGTGGGGCTGGGTCGGGTTGCCGACGTTCTCCCGCAGCCAGGCGGACTTGCAGTACTTCTTTGTGAATGGCCGTGCGGTGCGCGACAAACTGGTGGCCCACGCGGTGCGCCAGGCGTATCGCGACGTGCTGTTCAACGGGCGCCACCCGACGTTTGTGCTGTTTTTCGAGGTCGACCCGTCGGTGGTGGACGTCAACGTGCACCCGACCAAACACGAAGTGCGCTTCCGCGACGGGCGCATGGTGCATGACTTCCTCTATGGCACCTTGCACCGCACCCTGGGCGATGTGCGCCCGGATGATCAGTTGTCAGCGCCAATTGTCACGGCGGTGGTTCGGCCCAGCGGCCCGGAAGCCGGCGAATTCGGCCCCCAGGGCGAAATGAGCCTGGCGGCCAACCTGCTGCAATCGCCGCAGCCGCAACCGTCGTATACCGCGCCAGGTTCTGGCTCCGGCTCGGGTTACCAGTACCAATACACCCCGCGCCCACAGTCGACGGTGCCCGTGGCCGAGGCCCAGGCGGCCTATCGCGAGTTTTTTGCGCCGCTGCCGGGGGCCGAGCCGGGGGCGCCTGTCGCCTTGCCGGAGGGCGGTGGAGATATTCCGCCGTTGGGTTACGCGCTGGCCCAGCTCAAGGGTATCTACATCCTGGCGGAAAACGCCCACGGCCTGGTGCTCGTGGATATGCACGCCGCCCACGAGCGGATCATGTACGAGCGCCTCAAGATTGCCATGGCCAGTGAAGGCCTCAGCGGCCAGCCACTGCTGGTGCCGGAGTCCTTGGCGGTCAGCCAGCGCGAGGCCGATTGTGCTGAAGAGCACCACAGTGTGTTCCAGAAGCTCGGCTTCGAATTGCAACGCCTGGGCCCGGAAACCCTGGCCATCCGCCAGATTCCCGCGCTGCTCAAACAGGCCGAGGCCAACCGCCTGGTCGCTGACGTGCTGGCGGACCTGATGGAATACGGCACCAGTGACCGTATCCAGGCGCACATCAACGAACTGCTCGGCACCATGGCCTGCCACGGCGCCATTCGCGCCAATCGACGCCTGGCCTTGCCGGAAATGAACGGCTTGCTGCGCGACATGGAAAATACCGAGCGCAGCGGGCAATGCAACCATGGCCGACCGACCTGGACCCAAATGGGCCTGGACGATCTGGACAAACTCTTCCTGCGCGGCCGTTGATGAGTGCCTTGCCCCCCGCGATCTTCCTGATGGGCCCCACGGCCGCCGGCAAGACCGACCTGGCCATCGAGCTGACCAAGGTGCTGCCGTGCGAGCTGATCAGTGTCGACTCTGCCCTGGTTTACCGGGACATGGACATCGGCACCGCCAAGCCCTCCAAGGCATTGCTGGCCCAGTATCCGCACCGCCTGATCGACATCATCGACCCGGCGCAGAGCTACTCGGCGGCGGATTTTCGCAACGACGCCCTGGCCGCCATGGCCGACATCACCGCGCGGGGCAATATTCCGCTGCTGGTGGGCGGCACAATGCTCTATTACAAGGCTTTGCAGGAAGGCCTGGCGGATATGCCGCCAGCCGACGCCCAGGTGCGCGCCGAGCTTGAGGAAGAGGCTGCACGTCTTGGCTGGCAAGCCCTGCACGACCAGTTGGCAGCCATCGACCCGGTGTCCGCCGCGCGTATTCACCCCAATGACCCCCAGCGCCTTTCGCGTGCGTTGGAAGTCTGGCGTGTGAGCGGGCAGACCATGACTGAACATCGGCTGAAACAAAGTGCGCAAAGTGCTGACGCAGGCGCATCTGGACAGTCACAATTGCCCTATACTGTGGCGAATCTGGCCATCGCTCCGGCAAATCGCCAGGTGCTGCATGAACGAATTGCACAAAGATTCACAATTATGTTGGAACAGGGGTTTGTGGACGAGGTCGTAGCTCTGCGTTCCAGAGGTGACCTGCATCCAGGGTTACCTTCGATACGTGCCGTAGGCTACCGCCAAGTCTGGGATCATCTGGATGGCAAGCTGACGTCAGCCGAAATGCAGGAGCGCGGCATCATTGCCACGCGCCAATTGGCGAAACGCCAGTTCACCTGGTTGCGCAGCTGGAGCGATTTGCACTGGCTGGACAGCCTGGACAGCGACAATCTGTCACGCGCCTTGAAATACTTGGGAACGGTCTCCATATTGAGCTGAGTCCTTGCAATTGCCGTCTATCCTTGGGGGTGTGACGGCCATAAGCTATCTATTTTCCGATTTTTTATTATTGATCCTTAAAGGAGTGCGGCACATGTCAAAAGGGCATTCGCTACAAGACCCTTACTTGAATACTTTACGTAAAGAGAAAGTGGGGGTTTCCATCTACCTGGTCAACGGTATCAAGCTGCAAGGCACGATCGAGTCGTTCGACCAGTTCGTGATCCTGCTGAAAAACACCGTCAGCCAGATGGTCTACAAGCACGCTATCTCGACAGTCGTCCCTGTTCGTCCAATCCGTCTGCCTAGCGCAGCTGGTGATGATGCAGTTGACGCTGAGCCAGGTAACGCCTGATAGGAGTCTCCTTTGTTCTTTGAGCGCCACGGTGGTGGTGAGCGAGTAATCCTCGTTCACTTGGATGGACAGGACCCTGAGGCGCGCGAAGATCCGCAGGAGTTTCAGGAGTTGGCAAATTCGGCCGGCGCCGAGACCGTTGCGTTTTTTAACGTACCGCGTCATCGGCCAACCGCCAAATTCCTGATAGGCAGCGGCAAGGTCGAGGAACTGCGCGACCTGGTCCACGCCGAAGAAGCCGATCTGGTGATCTTCAATCACGTCCTCACGCCCAGTCAGGAACGTAACCTCGAACGAGTCTTCGAGTGTCGCGTGATCGACCGTACCGGTCTGATTCTCGATATTTTTGCCCAGCGCGCCCGTACCCATGAAGGCAAGCTCCAGGTTGAACTGGCCCAGCTTGACCACATGAGCACCCGGCTGGTCCGCGGCTGGACTCACCTTGAGCGCCAGGGTGGCGGTATCGGCATGCGCGGCCCGGGTGAAACCCAGCTCGAAACCGACCGACGCCTGCTGCGGGTGCGCCTGCGCCAGATCAAGGGCCGTCTCGAGAAAGTCCGCAGCCAGCGCGAGCAATCGCGGCGCGGTCGTACTCGCGCGGATATCCCTACCGTGTCCCTGGTGGGCTATACCAACGCCGGCAAATCCACGCTCTTCAACAACGTGACGAAGTCGGACGTGTACGCGGCCGACCAACTGTTCGCCACCCTCGACCCGACCCTGCGCCGTCTGGACCTGGACGACCTGGGGCCGATTGTCCTGGCCGATACCGTGGGTTTCATTCGTCACTTGCCGCACAAGCTGGTCGAGGCATTTCGGTCTACGCTCGAAGAGTCGAGCAATTCCGACCTGCTGTTGCACGTGATCGATGCGGCCGAACCGGATCGCATGTTGCAGATTGAACAGGTAATGCTGGTGCTGGGCGAGATTGGTGCCCAGGACTTGCCGATCCTCGAGGTCTATAACAAACTCGATTTGCTTGAAGGCGTTGAGCCACAAATCCAGCGCGATGAGAACGGCAAGCCCCAGCGGGTCTGGTTGTCGGCGCGTGATGGCAGTGGTCTTGAGTTGCTTGAACAGGCCATTGCCGAGCTGCTCGGCGGCGATTTGTTCGTCGGCACCTTGCGCTTGCCCCAGCGTTTTGCTCGACTGCGTGCACAGTTTTTTGAGTTGGGCGCGGTACAGAAAGAAGAACACGACGAAGAAGGTGTCAGCTTGCTGGCCGTTCGATTGCCGCGCTCGGAGCTGAATCGGCTGGTCAGTCGTGAAGGCGTGGTACCGACGGAGTTCATCGAACAACACACTTTGCAATAAAAGCCTCCTAAAGCGGTTGTGCCGCAGTGGCAGGCATTCTGTAGCATTGGTCGGCGCGCCGTGGGTGCGTCTTTGCTTTATCAGATGGAGAGCGCTATGGCTTGGAATGAGCCGGGTGGCAACTCGAATAATCAGGATCCTTGGGGTGGTAAACGCCGCAATAATGGCGACCGCAAGGGGCCACCAGATCTCGACGAGGCCTTCCGAAAGCTGCAGGAAAGCCTGAATGGGTTGTTCGGTGGTGGAAAAAAACGTGGTGGTGACGACGGCGGTCGCACAAGCAAGGGCGGTGGCTATGGCCTGCTGGGCCTGGGTCTTGTCGTGCTGGCGGCCGTCTGGCTGTACAGCGCCGTTTACGTGGTGGACGAGCAGGAGCAGGCCGTGGTGCTGCGCTTCGGCAAGTACTACGAGACCGTCGGCCCGGGCTTGAACATCTATTTCCCGCCGATCGACAAGAAGTACATGGAGAACGTCACGCGTGAGCGTGCCTACACCAAGCAGGGCCAGATGCTGACCGAAGACGAGAACATCGTCGAAGTGCCGCTGACCGTGCAGTACAAGATCAGCAACCTGCAGGACTTCGTGCTGAACGTCGACCAGCCGGAAATCAGCCTGCAACACGCTACCGAAAGCGCACTGCGCCACGTCGTTGGTTCTACCGCGATGGACCAGGTGCTGACCGAAGGTCGTGAGTTGATGGCCAGCGAGATCAAGGAGCGCCTGCAACGGTTCCTCGATACCTATCGCACCGGTATCACCGTCACCCAGGTGAACGTACAGAGCGCAGCGGCACCGCGCGAAGTGCAGGAAGCCTTCGATGACGTGATCCGTGCCCGTGAAGACGAGCAGCGTTCGCGCAACCAGGCTGAAACCTACGCCAACGGCGTCGTGCCGGAAGCCCGTGGTCAGGCCCAGCGCATCCTCGAGGATGCCAACGGCTACCGCGACGAAGTGGTCTCCCGCGCCAAGGGTGAGGCGGACCGTTTCACCAAGCTGGTCGCCGAGTACCGCAAGGCGCCGGAAGTCACGCGTGAACGTCTGTACCTGGATACCATGCAGGAAGTCTTCAGCAACACCAGCAAGGTTCTCGTGACCGGCAGCAAAGGTGGGCAGAACAACCTGCTGTACCTGCCGCTGGACAAGATGATCGAAGGTGGTCGTAGCAGCACCAGCGCACCGTCCACCGGTTCCAATGCCGCTGCCAACGAAGCGAGCGCCCGTGCGGCCGCTGACTTGCTGCAACAGCAAACACGTACCAGGGAGAGTCGTTGATGAGCAATAAATCGCTGACCGCCCTGATTGTGGGCGTCGTCGTGGTCATCGCTGCCTGGAACTGCTTCTACATCGTGGCTCAGACCGAGCGTGCGGTGCTGCTGCAATTCGGTCGCGTGGTCCAGGCAGATGTCCAGCCGGGCCTGCATGTGAAAGTCCCCTACGTCAACCAGGTGCGCAAGTTCGACGCCCGCCTGATGACCCTGGATGCTCCGACACAGCGCTTCCTGACCCTGGAAAAGAAAGCCGTGATGGTTGACGCCTACGCCAAGTGGCGCGTCAAGGATGCCGAGCGCTTCTACACCGCGACCTCCGGCCTCAAGCAGATTGCTGACGAGCGCTTGTCGCGTCGTCTGGAATCGGGCCTGCGTGACCAATTTGGTAAGCGCACCCTGCACGAGGTGGTTTCCGGTGAGCGTGACGCGCTGATGGCTGACATCACGCGTTCGTTGAATTCGATGGCGGAAAAAGAGCTGGGTATCGAGGTTGTCGATGTCCGGGTCAAGGCCATCGACCTGCCGAAGGAAGTGAACCGCAGCGTGTTCGAGCGCATGAGCACCGAGCGTGAGCGTGAAGCCCGTGAGCACCGCGCCAAGGGTAACGAGCTGGCTGAAGGTATCCGTGCGGATGCCGACCGTCAGCGCCGTGTACTGCTGGCCGAAGCCTATCGCGAGTCTGAAGAGGCCCGTGGTGATGGCGATGCTCAAGCTGCGGCGATCTACGCCAAGGCCTACGGCCAGGACCAGGAGTTCTACGCGTTCTACCGTAGCCTGCGTGCCTACCGTGAAAGCTTCGCGAACAAAACCGACGTCATGGTGCTGGACCCAAGCAGCGACTTCTTCCGCTACCTGGAAAAGTCCAAGTAACCAGCCTGTGATTCTGTAGGTGTCATCTCCGTCGGGCGGCTAAAACGCCTGGCGGGGTGATCCTTTCGGAAAACGGGTGTATGATGCGGCAGCCGGGAAATTCCCGGCTTTTTTGCGTCTGCATGTTTGATTCGGCAGGCGTGACAGGTTTTTCGAGGAAAGTGCCCGACGAGGCCGTTTGCAGGCCATTCGTCACGTCGCTCTTGCGCGTGGTTTATGCAGGGGGCGGGTATTTTCTGCTTCACTCAAGGCTCGGCCGAGGGCTGGCCGCCCGGATCATAGGGGAATGGCGTAATGGCAACGGTAGACCGCTGGCTGCTGCCAGATGGCATCGAAGAAGTACTGCCACCAGAAGCTGCGCGCATTGAAGTAGCGCGTCGCCAGGTGTTGGATCTGTTCCAGAGCTGGGGTTACGAGTTTGTCGTGACCCCCCATATCGAGTACTTGGAATCGCTGCTGACCGGCGCGGGCCAGGACCTGGATCTGCGCACCTTCAAGGTCATCGACCCGCAATCGGGCCGGCAAATGGGTTTCCGTGCCGACATCACGCCGCAAGTGGCGCGCATCGATGCGCACACCCTGCGCCGTGAAGGTCCGAGCCGTCTGTGCTACGCAGGTAGCGTGCTGCATGCACAGCCGCGCGCGTTGTCGTCGTCCCGTAGCCCGATCCAGTTGGGCGCCGAGTTGTACGGCGATGCCAGCCCAAGCAGCGACGTCGAAGTGATCAGCTTGATGCTGGCCATGCTGCAACTGGCCGACGTGCCGGATGTCCACATGGACCTGGGTCATGTCGGTATCTACCGTGGCCTGGCCCGTGCGGCCGGTTTGTCTGGTGAAGTCGAACAACAGCTGTTCGATGCCCTGCAACGCAAGGCTATCGATGAAGTCATCGCCTTGACCGCTGGCGTGCCTGCCGATCTGGCCGACATGCTGCGCGCACTGGTGAACCTGTGTGGCGGCCGTGAAGTGCTGGTCGCTGCCCGTGAGCGCCTGGCCAATGCGCCGGCACCGGTCTTGGCTGCACTGGACGACGTGCTGGCGATTGCCGAGCAGTTGTCGGCGCGCTTCCCGGAGCTGCCGCTGTACTTTGACCTGGGTGAGTTGCGTGGCTACCACTACCACACCGGTGTGGTGTTTGCCGTATTTGTACCGGGTGTTGGCCAGGCCATCGCCCAAGGCGGTCGTTATGACGATATCGGCGCCGACTTCGGTCGTGCGCGTCCGGCCACCGGCTTTTCCACCGATTTGAAAACCCTGGTGACCCTGGGGCGTGCTGAGGTCGAGCTGCCGTCTGGTGGCATCTGGATGCCCGACAGTACGGACGCAGCACTCTGGCAGCAGGTTTGCCAGTTGCGCAGTGAGGGTCAGCGTGTTGTCCAGGCCTTGCCTGGCCAGCCATTGGCCGCCGCCCGTGAAGCGGACTGCGACCAGCAATTGATTCTGCAGAACGGGCTTTGGCAAGTATCGCCACTGGCTTCTTGAGTTTTCCTGCCGGCCATCGCCGGCACCAAGTTTGCGCGAATGAGGACAAGTGTTATGGGTAAGAATGTCGTAGTCCTGGGCACCCAATGGGGTGATGAGGGCAAAGGCAAGATCGTTGATCTGCTGACCGAACATGCTGCCGCCGTAGTGCGCTACCAAGGTGGCCACAACGCTGGCCACACCCTGGTCATCGATGGCGAAAAAACTGTCTTGCACCTGATCCCGTCGGGTGTACTGCGCGAAGGCGTGCAGTGCCTGATCGGCAACGGTGTGGTAGTTGCACCGGATGCCCTGCTGCGCGAGATCACCAAGCTGGAAGAGAAAGGCGTACCGGTGCGCGAGCGCCTGCGTATCAGCCCGTCCTGCCCGCTGATCCTGTCCTTCCACGTTGCGCTGGACCAGGCCCGTGAAAAGGCCCGTGGCGAGCTGAAGATCGGTACCACCGGTCGCGGCATCGGCCCGGCCTACGAAGACAAGGTCGCACGTCGTGGCCTGCGTGTGGGCGACCTGCTCAACATGCCGCGCTTCGAAGACAAGCTGCGTGAGCTGGTGGATTACCACAACTTCATGCTGGTGGGTTACTACAAAGAGCCCGCCATCGAGTTCGAAAAGACCCTGGCCGAGTGCAAGGAATACGCCGAGCTGCTCAAGCCGCTGATGCTGGACGTGACCGCTGAGCTGCACGACCTGCGTCGTGCTGGCAAAGACATCATGTTCGAAGGCGCCCAAGGCTCGCTGCTGGACATCGATCACGGCACCTACCCGTACGTGACCAGCTCCAACACGACTGCTGGTGGCGTTGCGACCGGTTCCGGCGTGGGCCCGATGTTCCTGGACTACATTCTGGGCATCACCAAGGCCTACACCACGCGCGTAGGTTCGGGTCCGTTCCCGACTGAGCTGTTCGACGAAGTCGGCGCTCACCTGGCCAAGCAAGGTCACGAATTCGGCGCGACCACCGGCCGTGCTCGTCGTTGTGGCTGGTTCGACGCCGTTATCCTGCGTCGCGCTATCGACGTGAACAGCATCTCGGGCATCTGCCTGACCAAGCTGGACGTACTCGACGGCCTGGAAACCATCAACATCTGCATCGGCTACAAAGATGCAGAAGGCAAGGACGTTGCTCCGACTGACGCTGACAGCTACGTGGGCCTGCAGCCTGTGTACGAAGAAGTGCCGGGCTGGTCCGAATCGACCGTGGGCGCCAAGACCCTGGAAGAGCTGCCAGCCAATGCTCGTGCCTACATCAAGCGAGTTGAAGAGCTGATCGGTGCGCCGATTGACATTATTTCGACAGGTCCGGACCGCAACGAAACCATCGTTCTGCGTCACCCGTTCGCTTAATAAGCTGTTGATGTAAAAAGCAAAGGGCTCCCTCGGGAGCCCTTTGTCGTTTCTGCGGCCTGGGCGGCACGACCCTTGCTTTGCTTCTCTCTTTCGCGGTGCTATCAAATTAATGGCACCCGTGGTGGAGGGATTCTCAGATGTCTGCCGTTCTCTCATTGTTACAAAGCCGTCTGTTGCGGCCGGTGTTCGTTACCCTAGGTATCGCTCTTTTGGTGCAAGTGCTGGTGGCGGTTGCCCTAACACGTAGCACGGTCTCGGCGCTGGAAGCCGATTTAGGCAATCGACTGAGTGTCGACAGCCAGAAGCTGTCTGGCGAACTGGCGCAGGCGGGCAAGGAAGTCACGTCTAGCCTGGAGAGCCTGTCTACCAGTACGCGTCAGCGTCTGACGGCAGGGCTTTCGACCCGCCTGCAGGAAGAGCAGAAGCAACTGCGTGCGACCCTGGAAAAAGACCTGCAGGACTCCGCCAATGATATGGCGCAACTGCTGGCCTCGGTGGCGCCCCGTGCCATGTGGGACAGCGACGTGCCGACGCTGTCGGAGTTCGCCCGGCGTGCCCAGCGCAATCCCAACGTGTTGTTCGTGGTCTATGACGACGCCGCGGGCGAGCATCTGACCCGCTACCTGAACCGGGAAAACCCGATCAACCAGGCATTGCTGGCAAAAGGCGCGGGTGAGCGTGCGCTGGATAAAGTACTCGACGCGGCTAAGAGCGACCCTTCTGTCTACTACGTCGAAGCGTCCATCAGCCCCAATGGGGTCGAGATCGGCAAGGTGCGCATGGGGGTTTCGACCGCGTCGGTTGAGGCTGACCTGCAGGCGCTCGACAAGCGCTTCGCGGCGCTGATCGCCAGCGGTGATCAGTTGGTCGGCGATAGCCTCAAAGGCGCGGCGGCCGACAGTGCTGCCGCCATGGGCGCCCGCCTGCAATCCGCGCAGGCGACGGCCACCCAGATGACGGCCAACACCACCAGCGCCGTCCAGGACGCTGCTGGCACGTTGCGCTGGCGCATCGGCATGGGGCTCGCGCTGGTCGGCTTGGGCGTATTGCTGTTGATCGCCATCGTGCTGGGCCGCCGTGTGGTCAACCGTCTGAAGTTGCTGATCGCAGCCATGGACGACCTGGCGGCAGGCGAGGGCGACCTCACCAAGCGCGTGCAGATCAGCAGCAAGGACGAAATTGGCGACATGGCCTCGGCGGTCAATCGCTTTGTGGATAAGTTGCAGCCGATCGTGCGCGAGGCGGGCGATGTGGCCCAGCGTACCGGCGTGGAAATTGGTGCCATGACCTTGCGCAATGCCGGTGCTGACGCAGCAGCCGGTTTGCAGCGCGATGAAGTGGCCGAAAGCCTGCGCGCACTCTCGCAAATGGCCGACGAGGCGCAGGCCGAAAGCCATGCGATGCAGGCGGCGTTGCAGCAGGTGGTGGACATCCGTCAGGCCACGGATGAGAACTCGCGCACTTCAGCCGAAGTCGGCAGCCTGATCGAAGCGTTGGCAGGCCAGGTGCAGGCAGGGTCCCAGGTGATTGAACGCCTGGCCCAGCAAAGCGAGCAGATCGAGGTGGTGTTGACCGTCATTCATGGCATCGCCGAGCAAACCAACCTGCTGGCACTCAATGCGGCAATCGAAGCGGCCCGTGCCGGCGAGACCGGGCGCGGCTTTGCCGTGGTGGCGGACGAAGTGCGGGCGCTGGCGAGCAAGACCCAAAGCTCCACCGGTGATATCCAGGCGCATATCGTGGCGTTGCAGCAAGGCGCGCGCGAAGCAGTGGAAACCATCGGCAAGGCTGGGCGCCAGGCTAACGAAGGTTTGCTGGTGCTGCGCGACAGCGTGCGTTTGCAGCAGACGGTGCAGGCCTCGGTGGAGCAGGTGCATGCGGCGATTGGCTTGGCCACGCGTGCGGCTGAGCATCAGGCCCAGGGCGCCCATGCGGTGCGTGGTCGCGTTGAAGTGATCCACGCTCAGGCTGAGCGTGCTGCGCAGGCGGTGGTGGAGACGACGGCCAGTGGCAAGGTGCTGGATGGGTTGGCGGCGCAATTGAAGGCAAGCCTGGGGCAGTTCCGGGCCTAGCATCGCCTGTTCCGGCGTCATCGCGGGCAAGCCCGGCTCCCACCTTGGAATGCATTCCAAGTGTGGGACTCGGGCTTGCCCGCGATAGCGCTCTCAGCGGCTCAGATACATCCGGGTCGTCAGCAGGTACACCGGCAACCCCGACACCAGAATCAACAACGCCGCATAGGGCGCCGCCGCCGCAAATTCCACATTCGAAGTGTGCGCCCACACCGCCGTCGCCAAGGTATTCAACCCCGTCGGGCTGAGCAGCAGCGTCGCCGTCAATTCCTTCATCGCATCCAGGAACACCAGCGCAAACGCCGCGCCCAACGCTGGGAAGATGATCGGCAGCGTCACCCGGCAAAACGCGCTGAACGATGAAGCGCCGAGCGTGCGCGCGGCTTCTTCCAGTTGCGGGGCGGCCTTGTTCAAGGCGGTGCGAATCGGCGCCTGGGCCAATGGCAGAAACAACAGCGCATAAGCAATCAACAGCAATGCCGAAGTCTGGTACAGCGCCGGCACGTAGTGCAGCGCGAAGTACACCAGGGTCAGCGCAATCACCAAGCCGGGCAGCGCATGCAGCAGGTACGGCAAGCGTTCAGCCCAAATCGCCAGTTGGCCTTTGTAGCGCACCACCAATAGCCCCACCGGTACCGCCAGCACCAGGCACAGTGCGGCGCCGCCCAGCGAAAGTGCCAGGGAAGACAGCAACGCCTCACCGATCTCGGCCACCGGAAACGCAGCCGACGAACCGACTGCCAGCCAATACCCGAGCATGCCCAGCGGAATGCCGCTGCCGATGATCGCCAATGCCAGGCAATACACCTGGCCCAGTGGCGCCCACTTGCCCAGTCGAACCTGCTCGGCATGCCGCGCCGCGCCCTGGCCGATTCGCACATGCCGGCCCTTGCCGCGTACGCGCAGCTCCAGCCACAGCAGCGTCAGGCACATCACCAGCAGCACCGCCGACAGCATCGCGGCATTCGCGTTGCTGAATTCCAGTTCGAATTGCTGGTAGATCGCGGTGGTAAATGTCTGCAACCCGATGATCGACAGTGCGCCGAATTCCACCAGCATGTGCAGCGCGATCAACAGTGCGCCGGCCAGCAGCGACGGCCACAGCAGAGGCAAAGTGATGCGAAAGAATACGCCCCACCGGTTCAGTCCCAAGGTGCGGGCGGATTCTTCCAGGGAGGGATCAAGATTGCGCAATGTTGCCGCCACCGGCAAAAACACCAGCGGGTACTTGGACAGGCTCATCACCAGGATCGCCCCGCCCAGCCCTTCGAAGTTGGCGCTCAGGGACACCCAGGTGAAGCTGCTGACAAATGCCGGCACCGCAAACGGGAGGCACAGGATCACGCCCCAGATGCGCCGCCCCGGCAGATTACTGCGTTCCAGCAGCCAGGCCAGGGACAAGCCAATCACGCCACACGCCACCGTCACCCCGACCATCAGCGCCAAGGTGTTGCGCAGCAGCCCGAACACATACGGCCGCCAAAGCAGGTGCACCGCCTCCGCCCAGCCAGCTTGCCAGGCTTTGAGCCCGACATAGACCAGTGGCAGCAGGCTCAAGCCCACCAGGAACACTACGGGCAGCAACAGCCAGATCGAAGGGCGCTTGCGCCTGGGGCGCAAGCCCCCACGCAAGGCGGGGGCGGGTAGCGATGGGTTCATCAGTTCAAGCCAACGTCACGTTCCAGGTCCAGGGCTTCTTCGGCATTGCCCAGGTCCGCTGGGGTGACTTTCGGCGGTTGCAGCTCGCTGAAAGGCTTCAGGCCGCGGTTCGATTCCATACCCTTGCGCAGCGGGTATTCGGCCGAGGTGTTGGTGATCACGCGCTGGCCTTCTTCACTGGCCATGAATGCGAGCAATTGCTGGGCTTCCTTGGGATGCTTGCTGGATTTCAGCGCCGCAGCCGAAGACACCGTGATCAAGCCGCCGGCGTCGCCATTGGTGAAGTAGTGCAGTTGGGAATCCAGGTTGGTCTTTTCTTTCTTCAAGGCGAACCAGTAGTAGTTGTTCACCAATACGGTGGCCACTTCGCCGTTTTCGACGGCTTTCAGCGCAACCATGTTGTTGCTGTACACCTTGCCGAAGGCGCGCAGGCCGGTCAGCCATTCTTCAGCCGCTTCGCGACCGTGCAGCTTGATGATCGCCACGGCCTGTTCCTGGAATGCGCCGCTGGTCGGCACGAAGCCGACCTTGCCTTGCCACTCGGGGCCGGCGAAATCCAGTACCGATTTCGGCAGGTCTTTTTCAGCAATCAGCTTCGGGTTGAAGGCGACGACGCGGGTGCGTGCGGTCACGCCCATCCAGTCGCCATTGGCACCCACGTAATCCTTGGGCAATACGTCGAGGGTGCTGGCGTCGATCTTGGCCAGCAGGCCTTGCTCGCCGAGTTTGTTCAGCGGGGGCGATTCTTCGGTGTAGATCACGTCGGCAGGGGAGCGGTCACCTTCTTCGACAACCTGGCTGGCCAGCTGGTTGCTGCTGCCTTTGCGCACGTTGACGTGAATGCCGGTCTTGGCCTCAAAGGCCTTGGCGAGTTCATCGCCGACTTCTTTGTGTTGGCCGTTGTACAAGGTCAGGGACACCTTGTCGGCGGAATAGGCGCTGGGTGAAAGCAGGGTCAGGCCGAGCAGAGTGATGGTCAGGCCACGCAGAAGGGATGTCTTGAGACGGGTATCGCGGATCATCATCCGGGGTGTTCCTCACTTGAGTGCAACAAATCATTGCAAGGATAAACGATAAAACTTCTCAAGTGCGGTGCAGGGGGGAAATTGCTGGCGGAGTTTTTAAACGCCAGAAACGAAAAAACCCGCTTTCGCGGGTTTGATCTGAATTTGGTGCCCAGGAGAAGACTCGAACTTCCACGACCTTGCGATCACCAGCACCTGAAGCTGGCGTGTCTACCAATTTCACCACCTGGGCATTATCAGCAGCGCTTGCGCTGTTGATGGAACGAACTATACGGAGGGCTTTTTGATCTGTAAACCCCTGATTCGAAAAAATAAATCAAGTTTTCCGTTAAAAATCAAAGGCCTGAAACGAAAAAACCCGCTTTCGCGGGTTTAATCTGAATTTGGTGCCCAGGAGAAGACTCGAACTTCCACGACCTTGCGATCACCAGCACCTGAAGCTGGCGTGTCTACCAATTTCACCACCTGGGCATTATCCGACAACGTTGCCGTCGTCGATGGCGCGCACTATACGGAGGCGATTTTAAGCTGTAAAGCCCTGCTATGAAAAAAGCCTGGAAAATTTCGCCAATGGTCGTGCAAGGTGCGCGCAGGGGGGCTGCAAAGGGCTTTTAAAAGCTTGTTGACGTCTGAAATTTCCCGTTTCAATACGCGTATGCCAAACTAACCCGCATATAGACAAGGTGAAAACTCTCTAATGGCCGATTGGCAGTCCCTCGATCCCGAGGCCGCTCGTGAAGCGGAAAAATATGAAAACCCTATTCCTAGCCGCGAACTGATCCTGGCGCATCTCGCCGATCGGGGTTCGCCTGCTAGCCGCGAGCAGTTGGTTGAAGAATTCGGTCTGACCACCGAAGACCAGCTCGAAGCCCTGCGCCGCCGCCTGCGCGCCATGGAGCGCGACGCACAACTGATCTACACCCGCCGCGGCACCTATGCGCCCGTGGACAAGCTCGACCTGATCCTCGGCCGCATCGCCGGCCACCGTGACGGCTTCGGCTTCCTGATCCCGGACGACGGCAGTGACGACCTGTTCATGAGCCCGGCGCAAATGCGCCTGGTGTTCGATGGCGACCGTGCCCTGGCCCGTGTTTCCGGCCTGGACCGTCGTGGTCGCCGTGAAGGCGTGATCGTCGAAGTGGTGTCCCGTGGTCACGAGACCATCGTGGGTCGCTACTTCGAAGAAGGTGGCATCGGTTTTGTGGTTCCGGATAACCCCAAGGTGCAGCAGGAAGTGCTGATCACCCCGGGCCGCAACGCCAACGCCAAGGTCGGTCAGTTCGTCGAGGTGAAAATCACCCACTGGCCAACCCCGCGGTTCCAGCCGCAGGGCGATGTGATCGAAGTGGTCGGCAACTACATGGCGCCGGGCATGGAAATCGATGTTGCGCTACGCACCTATGACATTCCTCACGTATGGCCTGAAGCCGTCGTGAAAGAAGCGCGCAAGCTCAAGCCTGAAGTCGAGGAGAAGGACAAGGAGAAGCGCATCGACCTGCGCCATCTGCCGTTCGTCACCATCGACGGCGAAGACGCCCGCGACTTCGACGATGCCGTCTACTGCGAAGCCAAGCCGGGCAAGCTGCGCCTGTTCTCCGGCGGCTGGAAGTTGTTCGTGGCAATTGCCGACGTCTCCAGCTACGTGAAGATCGGTTCGGCCCTGGACAACGAAGCCCAGGTGCGTGGCAACTCGGTGTACTTCCCGGAGCGCGTGATCCCGATGCTGCCGGAAGAGCTGTCCAACGGCCTGTGCTCGCTGAACCCGAAAGTCGACCGTTTGGCCATGGTGTGCGAGATGACTATCTCGAAAACCGGCGAAATGACCGATTACCAGTTCTACGAAGCGGTGATCCACTCCCAGGCCCGCCTGACCTACAACAAGGTCAGCACCATCCTGGAACAGCCGAAAACCAGCGAAGCCAAAGCCTTGCGCGGCGAGTACGGCCATGTCGTGCCGCACCTCAAGCAGCTTTACGCGCTGTACAAGGTGTTGTTGGGTGCTCGTCACGTGCGTGGCGCGATCGATTTTGAAACGCAGGAAACCCGGATTGTCTTCGGTTCCGAACGCAAGATCGCCGCGATCACCCCAACAACGCGCAACGACGCGCACAAGCTGATCGAGGAGTGCATGCTGGCGGCCAACGTGGCCACGGCTGAATTCCTGAAGAAGCACGAGATCCCTGCGCTATACCGTGTGCACGACGGCCCGCCGCCGGAGCGCCTGGAAAAATTGCGCGCCTTCCTCGGCGAGCTCGGTTTGTCCCTGCACAAGGGCAAGGACGGCCCGACGCCGAAGGACTACCAGGCTCTGCTGGCCAGCATCAAGGATCGTCCGGATTACCATGTGATCCAGACCGTCATGCTGCGTTCCCTGAGCCAAGCTGTGTACAGCGCCGACAACCAAGGCCACTTCGGTCTGAATTACGAGGCGTACACCCACTTCACCTCGCCGATCCGCCGTTACCCGGACCTGCTCACGCACCGTGCAATCCGCAGCGTGATCCACTCCAAGCAGAACACTCCGCACGTCAAGCGCGCCGGTGCCATGACCATTCCGAAGGCACGGATCTATCCGTACGACGAAGCGGCCCTGGAGCAGTTGGGCGAGCAATGCTCCATGAGCGAGCGCCGTGCCGACGAAGCCACCCGCGACGTGGTGAACTGGCTCAAGTGCGAGTTCATGAAAGATCGCGTAGGCGAGTCGTTCCCGGGTGTGATCACTGCCGTGACCGGCTTTGGTCTGTTTGTGGAACTGACCGACATCTATGTCGAAGGCTTGGTGCACGTTACCGCCTTGCCGGGTGACTATTACCACTTCGACCCTGTGCATCACCGCCTGGCGGGCGAGCGCACCGGTCGCAGCTTCCGTCTGGGTGACACCGTGGAAGTGCAGGTCATGCGCGTCGACCTCGACGAGCGCAAGATCGACTTCGGCATGCCAGATAAACCCGCTGAAGCGCCGGGCAGTCGTAAAAAACGCGGCAGCGAAAGCGCAGCGCCGGCCTCGAAGGGCAAAGGTGCGCCTGCGAAAGCAGCTGCCGCCGAGCCTGCACCGGCCAAGGCCGGTCGCCGTTCGTCGGCCAAGGACAAGGCCCCTGAGGCTTACCGCCCAAGCGACGCCGCGGCAAAAAACGCCGAGCTGCGCAAGAGCCGCGAGTTGAAGCAGCAGTTGCTCAACGAAGCCAAAAGCGGTGGTAAAGCGGCGTCTGGGGGAAAGTCCCACGGGGCGGAAAAGCCGTCGAGCAAGCCAAGTAAACACCGTAAAGGCCCGCCCAAAGCGGGTTCGGCCCCCGCCAAAAGCGGCGGGTCGCGCAAACCTAAGGCCAAGTCATGAGTCTGGAAAAAATCTACGGCGTCCACGCCGTAGAAGCACTGCTGCGTCATCACCCCAAGCGCGTCAAGCAAGTGTGGCTGGCCGAAGGCCGCAGCGAGCCGCGCGTGCAAGCGCTGGTCGAACTGGCCACCCAAAACAAGGTTGCCATCGGCCAGGCCGAGCGTCGTGAAATGGACGTGTGGGTCGAGGGCGTCCACCAGGGCGTGGTCGCCGACGTAAGCCCGAGCCAGGTCTGGGGCGAGGCGATGCTCGATGAGCTGCTCGATCGCACCGAAGGCGCGCCGCTGCTGCTGGTGCTGGACGGCGTGACCGACCCGCATAACCTGGGCGCGTGCCTGCGTTCGGCGGATGCTGCCGGTGCGCTGGCGGTGATCGTGCCCAAGGACAAGTCGGCCACCCTGACGCCGGTCGTGCGTAAAGTCGCCTGTGGCGCGGCGGAAGTGATTCCGTTGGTGGCCGTGACCAACCTCGCGCGCACCCTGGAAAAACTCCAGCAGCGCGGCCTGTGGGTCGTGGGCACGGCAGGGGAGGCGGAGGTCAGCATTTATGACCAGGACCTCACCGGCCCGACCATCCTGATCATGGGCGCCGAAGGCAAAGGCATGCGCCGCCTGACCCGTGAACATTGCGATTACCTCGTGCACCTGCCGATGGCTGGTAGCGTCAGCAGCCTCAACGTGTCGGTCGCAACGGGCGTCTGCCTGTTCGAAGCCCAGCGCCAGCGTGGCGCCAAAAAGGCTGTGAAGAAGGGCTGATAACAACGCAGTACTCTGTGGGAGCCGGGCTTGCCCGCGATGACGGTGTACCAGTCAACAGAGATGTTGCCAGTACCGCCGCCATCGCAGGCAAGCCAGCTCCCACAGTTGTTTGGTGTCTATGCGGCGGCTGCGCTGTTCAAATAATCACCAATCACCTTGCACGCTTCCTCCCCCTTCTCTACAATTGCGCCCCTTGCCTTCCTGGCAGGCACCGATGTGCCTCCCTGCGGCAAGATCCATAAGTGTCATTCACTCCTTGTCTGACCGTTTTTGAGCGGCAGGCTACAACCCGTAAGGAGCATTCATGCGTCATTACGAAATCATCTTTTTGGTCCACCCGGATCAAAGCGAGCAAGTCGGCGGCATGGTTGAGCGTTACACCAAGCTGATCGAAGAAGACGGCGGCAAAATCCACCGTCTGGAAGATTGGGGCCGTCGTCAACTGGCCTACGCAATCAACAATGTTCACAAGGCTCACTACGTGATGCTGAACGTTGAGTGCACTGGCAAGGCCCTGGCCGAGCTGGAAGACAACTTCCGCTACAACGATGCAGTGATCCGTAACCTGGTCATCCGTCGCGAAGAAGCCGTTACCGGCCAATCCGAGATGCTCAAGGCTGAAGAAAACCGCAGTGAGCGCCGTGAGCGTCGCGACCGTCCTGAGCACGAAGGCGCTGATAGCGCTGATAGTGATGACAGCGACAACAGCGATAACGCTGACGAGTAATCCACGGACCTTTTAAGGAGCCTATCAAATGGCACGTTTCTTCCGTCGTCGTAAATTCTGCCGCTTCACCGCTGAAGACGTGAAAGAGATCGATTACAAAGATCTCAACACTCTGAAAGCCTACGTATCCGAGACCGGCAAAATCGTTCCAAGCCGTATCACCGGTACCAAAGCACGTTATCAGCGTCAGCTGGCCACCGCTATCAAGCGCGCCCGCTTCCTGGCCCTGCTGGCCTACACCGACAGCCACGGCCGCTGAGACCGGGCAGTCGACAAGTAGTAAGGGATTGAATGCATGCGCGCCTTAGCTGAGTTCATCATGCGCGGTCGCGTGCAGGCCACTCTGGTAGTGGCTGGATGTGCAGCATTGCCGTTGTTGTATTGGTTGGGTGCTGCCGCTGGATGCCTTGTGCTCCTGCGGCGCGGTTTGCAGGATGCCGTTGGTGTCCTGGCCCTGGGAGTGCTGGCCGCCTTGATCTGGTGGCTGCAACTGGGCGAACCCAAGGTGCTTCTGGTGCTGCTGGGGTCGTCGAGCCTTGCGTTGGTTTTGCGCGCAAGTGAGTCCTGGGTCCGCACGCTGCTGGTCAGCGTGGCATTGGGGTTGGTGTTTTCGGTGTTGATTGACGCGGCTTTCCGCCCGCAGATCGAGGCGCTGTCGCAAGAGATCGTCAAGATCCTGCCGATGGCCCTCGGGGAACTCTACCAGCAGCTGTCGGTAGAAGAGCGAGCGCGACTGGCAACACTGATTGCACCGGCCCTGATCGGCCTGATGGCGGTAATGATGCAGATCGTCAGTTTGCTGAGCCTGATGCTTGGGCGATATTGGCAGGCGTTGTTGTACAACCCGGGTGGTTTTGGTCGCGAGTTTCGCAGTATCAGAATCCCCGTGGGCCCGGCGATGTTGCTGCTGGCACTCATGGTGGTCGGACCGTACTTCGGTTCACATGCCACCTTGCTGATGCTGTTTTGCAGCGTACCGCTGGTGTTTTCCGGACTGGCCCTGATTCACGGGCTGGTCGCGCAGAAGCGCCTGGCCAGGTTCTGGCTGGTGGGGATGTACGTAACGATGCTGGTGTTCATGCAGCTGATCTATCCGTTACTCGTGGTTTTGGCCATTGTCGACGGCCTGATTGATTTTCGCGGTCGTCTGGCGCCGAAAGACGCCGATAACGCGAACGGTGAAGGTTAAAAGTTAGAGGATTTTCACATGCAACTGATCCTTCTGGAAAAAGTCGCCAACCTGGGCAACCTGGGCGACAAAGTGAACGTTAAGGCCGGCTACGGTCGTAACTACCTGCTGCCATACGGCAAAGCCACCGCTGCAACCGCTGCCAACCTGGCTGCGTTTGAAGAGCGTCGTGCTGAGCTGGAAAAAGCAGCAGCAGACAAAAAAGCTTCGGCCGAAACTCGTGCTGCCCAACTGGCTGAGCTGGAAGTGACTATCACTGCCACCGCCGGTGACGAAGGCAAGCTGTTCGGTTCGATCGGCACCCACGACATCGCTGATGCACTGACCGCCTCCGGCGTTGAAGTGCAGAAGAGCGAAGTTCGTCTGCCGAACGGCACCATCCGCAACGTAGGCGAATTCGACGTAGCCGTGCACCTGCACGCCGAAGTTGAAGCCACCGTACGCGTTGTCGTGGTAGCAGCTTAAGCAGCACCTAACTGACTGGCACCCCGCGTGCCAGCCAGTTAACATCGGGCACGATCCTGTTTACAGGTCGTGCCTTTTGTTTTTCTACACACCCCTAATTTCAAGTGGCCATGAACGATATTTCAGCTCCTGAGCAATACGATCTGCAAACCGCTGCCCTGAAGGTGCCGCCGCATTCCATCGAGGCCGAACAGGCCGTGCTCGGTGGTTTGATGCTGGACAACAACGCCTGGGAACGCGTGCTGGATCAAGTCTCGGACGGTGACTTCTATCGCCATGACCACCGCCTGATCTTTCGCGCCATCGCCAAGTTGGCCGACCAGAACTCGCCGATCGACGTGGTGACGCTGGCCGAGCAGCTAGACAAGGAAGGCCAGACCTCCCAGGTCGGCGGCCTCGGCTACCTGGGCGAGTTGGCAAAAAACACGCCGTCCGTCGCCAACATCAAGGCCTATGCCCAGATCGTTCGCCAGCGGGCCACGTTGCGCCAATTGATCGGCATCAGCACCGAGATCGCCGACAGCGCCTTCAACCCCGAAGGGCGCACGGCCGAAGAAATCCTCGATGAGGCCGAACGCCAGATCTTCCAGATCGCCGAGGCGCGGCCTAAAACCGGCGGCCCGGTAGGCGTCAACGAGCTGTTGACCAAGGCTATCGACCGTATCGACACGCTGTTCAACACCGATGCGGCCATCACCGGTATTTCCACCGGTTATGCCGATCTGGACGAGAAGACCAGCGGCCTGCAGCCCTCCGACTTGATCATCGTCGCCGGCCGTCCATCCATGGGTAAAACCACCTTTGCGATGAACCTGGTGGAAAACGCCGTGCTGCGCAGCGACAAGACGGTGCTGGTGTACTCCCTGGAGATGCCAGGTGAATCGCTGATCATGCGGATGCTCTCGTCCCTGGGGCGTATCGACCAGACCAAGGTGCGTTCCGGCCAGCTGGAAGACGACGACTGGCCGCGCCTGACCTCGGCCGTCAACCTGCTCAACGACCGCAAGCTGTTCATCGATGACACCGCGGGTATCAGCCCCTCGGAAATGCGTGCACGTACCCGTCGCCTGGCGCGTGAGCACGGCGACATCGCGCTGATCATGATCGACTACCTGCAGTTGATGCAGATCCCCGGCTCCAGTGGCGACAGCCGTACCAACGAGATTTCCGAGATTTCCCGGTCTCTCAAGGCCCTGGCCAAGGAATTCAACTGCCCGGTAGTGGCCCTGTCCCAGCTCAACCGCTCCCTGGAGCAACGTCCCAACAAGCGCCCGGTGAACTCCGACTTGCGGGAATCCGGAGCGATCGAGCAGGATGCTGACGTGATCATGTTCGTGTACCGCGACGAGGTGTATCACCCCGAAACCGAGCACAAAGGTATTGCCGAGATCATTATCGGCAAGCAGCGGAACGGCCCGATCGGGTTTATCCGCCTGGCGTTTATCGGCAAGTACACGCGCTTCGAAAACCTTGCGCCGGGCAGCTACAACTTCGACGACGACGAGTAAGTCCCAGCGCCTGTAAGGGCCTCATCGCAGGCAAGCCAGCCCCCACACTGATGTGTGAATACATTCAAGTGTGGGAGCTGGCTTGCCTGCGATGGCGTCATCACAATTCCGACCATTACCGTCGGAATTGGTCAAAATTTGTGCTATATTCCGCGCCCGCGATTTTTCATCTCAACACCGGTCACCGTCATGCAAACAGCCAAGCCGTTATTTGACTATCCCAAGTACTGGGCCGAATGTTTCGGTCCAGCGCCATTCCTGCCGATGAGCAGGGAGGAGATGGATCAGCTTGGCTGGGATTCCTGCGACATCATCATCGTCACCGGTGATGCCTATGTAGACCACCCGTCATTCGGCATGGCGATCATCGGCCGGCTGCTGGAGTCCCAGGGCTTTCGCGTCGGGATCATTGCGCAGCCGAACTGGCAATCCAAAGACGACTTCATGAAGCTCGGCGAGCCGAACCTGTTCTTCGGTGTCGCGGCCGGCAACATGGACTCAATGATCAACCGCTACACCGCCGACAAGAAAATCCGTTCCGACGACGCCTACACGCCTGGCGGCATGGCCGGCAAACGCCCGGACCGCGCGAGCCTGGTGTACAGCCAGCGTTGCAAGGAAGCCTACAAGAACGTGCCGATCGTACTCGGCGGCATCGAGGCGTCCCTGCGCCGCATCGCCCACTACGACTACTGGCAGGACCGCGTGCGCAACTCGATCCTGATCGACGCCACCGCCGATATCCTGCTGTATGGCAACGCCGAGCGCGCCATCGTCGAAGTGGCCCAGCGCCTGTCGTGGGGCCACAAGATCGAAGACATCACCGATGTGCGCGGCACCGCGTTCATCCGTCGTGATACGCCGGTGGGCTGGTATGAAGTGGACTCCACGCGTATCGACCGTCCGGGCAAGATCGACAAGATCATCAACCCGTACGTGAATACCCAGGACACCCAAGCCTGCGCTATCGAGCAGGAAAAGGGGCCGCAGGACGATCCGGAAGAAGCCAAGGTCGTGCAGATCCTGGCCAGCCCGAAGATGACCCGCGACAAGACCGTGATCCGCCTGCCTTCGGTAGAGAAGGTCCGTGGCGACGCGGTGCTTTACGCCCACGCCAACCGTGTGTTGCACCTGGAGACCAACCCAGGCAACGCCCGCGCGCTGGTGCAGAAGCACGGTGAAGTGGACGTGTGGTTCAACCCGCCGCCCATTCCGATGACCACCGAAGAAATGGACTACGTGTTCGGCATGCCTTACGCCCGTGTCCCGCACCCGGCGTATGGCAAGGAAAAGATCCCGGCCTACGACATGATCCGTTTCTCGGTGAACATCATGCGTGGCTGCTTCGGCGGCTGCACCTTCTGCTCGATCACCGAGCACGAAGGCCGCATCATCCAGAACCGTTCCGAAGAGTCGATCATTCGCGAGATCGAAGAGATCCGCGACAAGGTCCCGGGCTTTACCGGCGTGATCTCCGACCTCGGCGGCCCGACCGCGAACATGTACCGCATCGCCTGCAAGAGCCCGGAGATCGAATCCGCGTGCCGCAAGCCGTCGTGCGTGTTCCCTGGCATCTGCCCGAACCTGAACACCGACCACTCGTCGCTGATCCAGCTGTACCGCAGCGCCCGTGCGTTGCCGGGTGTGAAGAAGATCCTGATCGCTTCCGGCCTGCGCTATGACCTGGCCGTCGAATCGCCGGAATACGTCAAGGAGCTGGTGACCCACCACGTCGGTGGCTACCTCAAGATCGCCCCGGAACACACCGAGGAAGGTCCGCTCAACCAGATGATGAAGCCGGGCATTGGCAGCTATGACAAGTTCAAGCGCATGTTCGAGAAGTACACCAAGGAAGCGGGCAAGGAGCAGTACCTGATTCCTTACTTCATCGCCGCCCACCCCGGCACCACCGATGAAGACATGATGAACCTGGCCCTGTGGCTCAAGGGCAACGGCTTCCGCGCCGACCAGGTGCAGGCGTTCTACCCGTCGCCGATGGCCACCGCCACCGCAATGTACCACTCGGGCAAGAACCCGCTGCGCAAGGTCACCTACAAGAGCGACGCGGTGACCATCGTCAAGAGCGAAGAGCAGCGCCGTCTGCACAAGGCCTTCCTGCGTTACCACGACCCGAAGGGCTGGCCGATGCTGCGTGAAGCCTTGACCCGCATGGGCCGTGCCGACCTGATCGGGCCGGGCAAAGACCAGTTGATCCCGCTGCACCAGCCGAGCACCGACAGCTACCAGAGCGCGCGTCGCAAGAACTCGACGCCGGCCGGCAGCCACAAGGTCGCCAAGGAAACCACCACGAAGATTCTCACCCAGCACACCGGGCTGCCGCCGCGTGGCAGCGACGGCAGCAACCCGTGGGACAAGCGTGAGCAAGCCAAGGCCGCGGCCCAGGCGCGCAACAAGCAGGCCGCCAAGGAACGCGCCGATGCGGCCAAGGGCAAGGGCGGCAAGCCTGCGCGCAAGCCGGTAGTGCCGCGTTGATCGAAGCCTGAATATGTAAAACGCCAGCCGTGTGCTGGCGTTTTGCTTTCTATTCGGTGGCGAGCCTGTTTGTTAAGGTGGCGACCATTAAATCGCCATCGCAGGCAAGCCAGCTCCCACAGTTGACCGGGTTCACAAATCAAAATTGTGTCAGCCCGATCAAGTGTGGGAGCCGGGCTTGCCCGCGATGAGGCCCGTACTGTCAGCATCATCAAGGAAGAACACTCATGGGCAACCCCCTTGCCGGCATCGGCATGGACTCAAACCGCTCGCAGTTCATGGCGCGCCAGCGCATTGAAAGCCAGATCAACCTGCCGCGCCTGTTCGCGGCCATCGACGCCGATCCAGGTATCGTTGGCGCAGGCGTCGTATACATCGACGCCGACTTCAACGTCATTACCCTGCGCGAATTCAAGCCCATCTGCAGCATCAAGCCCAAGCGCATCATTTTGCGTGAAGCGCAGAAGTACATTGCGCCAACGCAGTTTGCTCAACATGTCGTGAGCAATCCTCGAGAGTCGCGACTGATTGGCGAAGCCGTGAATACCGGAGTCTCCTGCTTGGGGGCGGTCATCAGTTGGGCTGCGATCGCCAGTGGAACCATTCTGGTGCCTTTCAGCGCTGGCGCCAGTTCCGTCATCGTTGTAGTGGGGTATGCGGCTGCTGGCGCGAGTACGCTTCAGTGCTTTAACGGCATTGCCCGAACAGCGCTGGAAGTCGCCAAACCTGAGGTCAAGGATTCGCTCGACAGTGAAGGCTGGTACCAGAATGCGTCCATCGTGCTGGACGCCGTATCACTGGCAGGCGTGGGCGCTTCGGCCCTGACGACGGTCAAGCTGGTCAGGGCCGCCAAAGCATCGACGGGCAAGAGCCTGCGTGATGTGCTTCGCGGTTTGAATCGCCAGGAAAGAGCCAAGCTGACGAAAGAACTGCTGAGCATCAACCATCCCAGCTTGACCGCGAAGATGATCAAATTGAGGCAGGCGTCGGGCGAACTCACCAAGCGTTTCACCCCGACGCAGCTCAAGCACAGCACCACTACCCAGATCAAAGACGTCCTCGGCGCAACCATAGGATTTGGCGGGAGTGCTTACTCCGGAAACGTCAATACCATCGCGATTGGGTTGTACGAGGAAATAAACGAATGAACGAGTTAATGACGCTACGCGACTTTTTCAGGCAATACTTTCTGACGTTTATGGGCGGCGTATTTGCTGCGTGTTTTTCTTTGGCGTTGGCTGTGGCGCTGGCGTTCATCACCTATTTTCGTGATGCGCCCATTGCTCAAGTGGGGCTCAAGATCATGTCTGCCGGGGCGCTGCTCATTCTGTTGACGGTCCATAGCAACTTTATGATTTTGCGGGGCCGACCCTCCTGGGTGTGGGTGATGGTCGGCATCTACGTCGCCTGTCTACTGTTTGTCGTCCCAATGCTTCAGTACCAGCCTCATAAAGTTCTCTATGGGTTGGCGCTGTTATTCCCGTTCCTTGGATTGTTGATACTTAACAGCAAGGTTCAACGAGAGATGCGTGCAAAACTGGTGGGAATCCGTCGCATTCGGCAATCTGTCAAATCAACCGTTGGGCCGAGTAGCCGCATGTGAAGGCGTCGCCGTCGATAACCGGTTTTTTCGCGCGCTATTTCCCCGTGTTCATGGGCACGATTTTCATGGCGATCTTTTCCGGCTCCGCTGCGGTTTCCACGGCGGGCGTAACCTATTTGCGCGACACTGATCCCGCGCTTAAATCCGGCTGTTCGGGCGCTGCGATCCTGATGCTGGTCGCGGTGCTGGTATTTGGCAACGTCATGATCGCGCGCGGCTATCCGTGGGCGACGAAACTGGTGGCGGGCTATCTCGGCGCTTGCCTGTTGTTCGTACTGCCAATGATTCAATACGACCTGCACACGCTGGTCTATGGCTCGGCTGTGCTCTTCCCGCTGCTTGGATTGTTGCTGCTCAACAGCAAGCGCCATCGCGAAATGCGCCAGAAGCTGCTTGAGATCCGCCACATGCGCCAAGCCGCGATCGCCAAGCGCAAAACCGGCTGATTGGGTAGATTCCCCACCCACCCTCACATCCGCGCCACAAATATGTGCGTCACTTGCACCACGGCGCCCCCGTTGGCGCCGTTTTGGTGCTGTACTGCACCGGGTCTTACGATAAAGCGCAATGACCGCCGCTCTGGCATAAGTCTTGCGCGCTTTGTGTCCATGCCCTGGCTCGCAGGAGGCCGCCGTGTCGATTCATGTCGCGTTGCACCATGTTACGCATTACCGCTATGACCGCGCTGTCGAACTCGGCCCACAGATCGTGCGGTTGCGCCCGGCGGCCCATAGTCGGACGCGAATTCTGTCCTACGCGCTGAAAGTGCTGCCCGAGCAGCATTTCATCAATTGGCAGCAAGACCCCCAGGGTAATTACCTGGCGCGCTTGGTGTTTCCGGAAAAAACGGATGAGTTGCGCATCGAGGTCGACCTGGTCGCCGAAATGGCGGTGTTCAACCCCTTCGACTTTTTCCTTGAGCCCTACGCCGAAAAAATCCCCTTCCGCTACGCCGCCGATGAGCAACGCGAACTGGCGCCGTACCTGGAAACCCTGCCGCTGACGCCGAAGTTCGCCGCGTACCTGGCGGGTATCGACCGCACGCCACTGCCGGCGGTGGACTTCCTGGTGGGGCTCAACCAGCGCCTGGCGGCTGATATTGGCTACCTGATCCGTATGGAGCCGGGCGTGCAAACCCCGGAGTTCACTCTGGAAAATGCCTCCGGCTCCTGCCGCGACTCGGCCTGGTTGCTGGTGCAGTTGCTGCGCAACCTGGGTTTGGCAGCACGGTTTGTGTCTGGCTATCTGATCCAGTTGACCGCCGACGTCAAAGCCCTCGACGGCCCGTCCGGCACCGAAGTGGACTTCACCGACCTGCACGCCTGGTGCGAAGTGTATTTACCCGGCGCCGGTTGGATCGGCCTGGATGCCACCTCCGGGCTGTTCGCGGGTGAAGGGCATATTCCGTTGGCGTGTAGTCCCGATCCCTCGTCTGCCGCCCCGATCAGTGGGCTGGTGGAACCGTGCGAGTGTGAGTTCACCCACGAAATGTCGGTCGAGCGGATTTGGGAAGCCCCACGGGTCACCAAGCCTTACACCGAAGAACAATGGCTGGCGATCCAGGCCTTGGGTCGGCAGATTGACGGCGACCTGCTCAAGGACGACGTGCGCCTGACCATGGGCGGCGAGCCGACGTTTGTGTCCATCGATGACCCCGACGGCGCCGAGTGGAATACCGCCGCGCTCGGGCCGGATAAACGCCGCCTGTCCGCCGAGCTGTTCCAGCGCATGCGCAAGCACTACGCGCCCAAGGGCCTGGTGCACTTCGGCCAGGGCAAGTGGTACCCCGGCGAGCAACTGCCACGCTGGTCGCTCAATTGCTACTGGCGCCGCGATGGCGTGCCGATCTGGCACAACAGCGCGTTGATCGCCGATGAACAACAGGACTATGGCGCGGATGGCGCCCTGGCCGGGCGTTTCCTGGCCAGCGTCGCTGAGCGCTTGAAACTGCCGGCACGCTTTGTGTTCCCGGCCTTTGAAGACAACTTCTACTACCTGTGGCGCGAAGGTGCGCTGCCGCAAAACGTCACCGCCCAAGACCCACGTCTGAGCGACGACCTGGAGCGCGAACGCCTGCGCAAAGTGTTCGCCCAGGGCCTGGATAAAATCATCGGCCAAGTGCTGCCGCTGGCGCGCACGGCGGCCAATGACCGCTGGCAAAGCGGGCGCTGGTACCTGCGTGACAACCATTGCCGCCTGGTGCCGGGGGATTCGCCCCTGGGTTATCGTCTGCCACTGGCCTCGCAGCCTTGGGTGACGGCGGCCGAGTACCCATTTGTGCACCCGACGGACCCTAACCAGGACCAGCCGGAGCTGCCGACCACCTCCCAACTGCAAAGCCATGGCGACCCTGCGCCGGTGGATGAACGCGTGCCCAAGGTCGACGAGTCCGCCGACTGGCTGACCCGCACCGCGCTGTGTGCCGAGGCGCGGGAAGGGCGCCTCTACCTGTTTATGCCGCCCCTTGAGCGTGTCGAGGACTATCTGGAATTGGTGGCCGCCATTGAGGCGACAGCCGAAGAACTGCACTGTCCGGTATTGCTGGAAGGCTATGAACCGCCAGCGGACACGCGCCTGAGCAACTTCCGCGTCACGCCGGACCCCGGCGTGATCGAGGTCAACGTGCAGCCGTCCGCCAGTTGGGACGAGTTGGTGGAACGCACCGAGTTCCTCTACGAAGAGGCCCGGCAAACCCGCCTGACCACTGAGAAATTCATGATCGACGGGCGCCACACCGGCACCGGTGGCGGTAACCACTTTGTGCTCGGTGGTGCGACACCCAAGGACTCGCCGTTCCTGCGCCGGCCCGACTTGCTGCGTAGCCTGATCAGCTATTGGCACAACCACCCGTCGTTGTCCTACCTGTTCTCCGGCCTGTTCATCGGCCCGACTTCACAGGCGCCACGGGTGGATGAGGCACGCAACGATGCGTTGTACGAGCTGGAAATCGCCTTCGCGCAAATGCCCGAACCCGGTGAAGAATGCCCGCCATGGTTGGTGGACCGCCTGCTGCGCAACTTGCTGATCGACGTGACCGGCAACACCCACCGCGCCGAATTCTGCATCGACAAACTCTACTCGCCCGACGGCGCCACCGGCCGCCTGGGCCTGCTGGAGTTGCGTGCATTTGAAATGCCGCCCCATGCGCGCATGAGCCTGACCCAACAACTGTTGCTGCGCGCCTTGGTCGCACGCTTCTGGCGCGAGCCCTATGCGCCGCCGAAGCTCGCGCGCTGGGGCACCGAACTGCACGATCGTTTCCTGTTGCCGCACTTTATCGAGCAGGACTTCGCCGACGTGATTGTCGAACTCAACGCGGCCGGCTACCCGCTGCGCGCCGAATGGTTCGCCGCGCACCTGGAATTCCGTTTCCCCAAGGTGGGCGATTACGCCGTCAGTGGTATCGAACTGGAACTGCGCCAGGCCCTGGAACCCTGGCATGTGCTGGGCGAAGAGGGCGCGGTGGGCGGCACGGTGCGTTATGTGGATTCGTCCCTGGAGCGCCTGCAAGTCAAATTGACCGGGCTGCCACCGCAACGCTACCTGCTGACCTGCAACGGAATCCCAGTGCCACTGCACGCTACCGGGCGAGTCGGGGAGTTCGTGGCCGGGGTGCGTTACCGCGCGTGGCAACCGGCCAACTGCCTGCAACCGACCATCGCCGTGCATGCGCCGTTGGTGTTCGACGTGTTGGATACCTGGATGCAACGCTCGCTGGGCGGCTGCCAGTACCATGTTGCCCATCCGGGCGGGCGCAATTACGACAGCTTGCCGGTGAATGCCAACGAGGCGGAGAGCCGGCGCATGGCGCGTTTTTTCCGGTTGGGGCATAGCCCGGGGAAGCTCGAGGTGCCGACGGTTGTCATTAACGACGAATTGCCGATGACCCTGGATCTACGTCGTTTCCCCAATAAAAATGACTGAATGCGATCCCCTGTGGACGCTAGCTTTTGTGGTGAGCGAGCTTGCCTCGCGCGGGGCAAGCCCGCTCACCACAAAAGCCGGGGGCTACAGGGGATTTGCAGTGTTTGTTGAGTTAATCTGAGCCCCCTTGCCTCTGCCGAGCGTTCCATGTCCGACTTGCTCGACCGTTACCCGCTGACCGCGGGCACTTATCACGAATTGCTGGACGACAGCGGCGCGGTACGTGCCCATTGGCAGCGCCTGCTCGACCACCTGCAACGCAGCACGCCTGCCCAACTGGCCCAGCGCCAGGCGTTGCTGACCCGACAGATCCAGGAAAACGGCGTGACCTACAACGTCTACGCCGACCCAAAGGGCGCCGACCGCCCGTGGGAACTGGACCTGCTGCCCCATGTGCTGGCCGCCGATGAATGGCAGCAGCTGTCGGCGGGGATCGCCCAGCGTGCGCGCCTGCTCAACGCCGTGCTCGCCGACCTGTACGGCCCGCAGCGCCTGATCAAGGAAGGCTTGCTGCCCGCCGAGCTGGTGTTCGGCCATAACAACTTCCTGTGGCCGTGCCAGGGCATCCAGCCGCCGGACGGAGCGTTCCTGCACCTGTACGCCGTGGACCTGGCGCGCACGCCGGATGGCCGTTGGTGGGTCACCGCCGACCGCACCCAGGCGCCTTCCGGTGCCGGTTATGCGTTGGAGAACCGCACCATTGTGTCCCGGGCGTTCCCGGATCTTTACCGGGATTTGCAGGTCCAGCACCTCACCGGTTTTTTCCGCACCTTGCAGGAAACCCTGGCCCGCCAGGCGCCCGGTGATGACCAGCCGCCGCTGATCGTGCTGCTCACGCCTGGCCGGTTCAACGAAAGCTATTTCGAACACCTCTACCTCGCCCGCCAGCTCGGCTACCCGCTGGTAGAAGGCGGTGATCTCACGGTGCGCGACAGCACGGTATTCCTGAAAACCCTCAGCGGCCTGCGCCGGGTGCACGCGATCATGCGGCGCCTGGATGACGACTTCTGCGACCCGCTGGAACTGCGCACCGACTCCGCCCTCGGCGTGCCCGGCCTGTTGGACGCGGTGCGCCAAGGCAATGTGCTGGTGGCCAATGCCCTGGGCAGCGGCGTGCTGGAGTCCCCCGGTCTGCTGGGCTTTTTGCCGAAGATCAACGAGTTCCTGTTTGGCGAAGCATTGATCTTGCCGTCCATCGCCACCTGGTGGTGCGGTGAAGCGCCGGTACTCGCTGAAGCGCTGGAGAAACTGCCGGAGTTGCTGATCAAGCCGGCGTTTCCGTCGCAGAGTTTTGCGCCGGTATTTGGCCGTGACCTGGACGACGAACAGCGCCAGGCCCTGGCCGAACGCATGCGCGCGCGCCCCTACGCTTACGTTGCCCAGGAACTGGCGCAACTGTCCCAGGCGCCGGTGTGGCACACCGTGGATGACCACCTGCAACACCGCGCGATTGGCATGCGCGTATACGCCGTGGCGAGTGACGAGGGTTACCGCGTGCTGCCCGGCGGCCTGACGCGTGTAGCGGCGGAAGCCGATGCCGAAGTGGTGTCGATGCAACGTGGCGGCGCCAGCAAGGACACCTGGGTGCTCGGCGAACGCGCCGCCGGTGGCGAGCACTGGCGCGCACAGCGGGCGATTGGCGCCCATGACCTGGTGCGCCGCGATCCCTACCTGCCGTCCCGCGTGGTGGAAAACCTGTTCTGGTTCGGGCGTTATTGCGAACGCTGCGACGACAGCGCGCGTTGGCTGCGTATCGTGCTGGCGCGTTATGTGGATGGCGACGACCCGCTGGCCTTGCAGGCGGCGGTCGAGCTGGGCGAAAACCTGCGACTGCTGCCGGAAGAGGGCGAGTTGCCCGAACGCCTGCTGGCGGCACTGCTCGGCGATGACTGGCCGTCGAGCCTGCGCGCCAACCTGCAACGCTTGCAGTGGGCGGCGTCCCAGGTGCGCGGCAAGTTGTCCCGGGAGAACTGGCAGGCCCTGGTGGAGCTGCAACGCGAAGCCATGGAGCTGGAACGTGACACCCCGGACTTTGGCGAGTTACTGGATTTCCTCAACCGCCTGGTGATGTCCCTGGCGGCGTTGTCCGGGTTTGCCCTGGACGACATGACTCGCGACGAAGGCTGGCGTTTCTTGATGATGGGCCGGCGCATCGAGCGGCTGCAGTTTCTGAGCAGCAGCCTCGCCGCATTCCTGCGTGGCGTGGCAGTGTTCGATCAGGCTGGGCTGGAGTGGTTGCTGGAGCTGGGCAACAGCAGCATTACCTATCGCTCGCGCTACCTGGCGGTGCCGCAGTTGATCCCGGTCCTCGACCTGCTGTTGCTGGACGAGCAGAACCCCCATGCGGTGTTGTTCCAGCTCAAGTTGGTGAGCCGCACCCTGCGGCGTCTCAATGACGACTTTGGTGTGCCACGGGAAACCGGTCTCGGCCCGTTGGTGGAGCGCCTGGCGCGATTCGATCTGGGTTGCCTGGAGAACCCGTTGTTTGGTGAGGCCAGCGTGCGTGCCGCGTTGGACGGCCTGGCGGACCTGCTGCAAGCAGTCGCCGATGAGAGTGGGCAAGTGTCGGACCGTTTGGCCTTGCGCCATTTTGCCCATGTGGATGATGTCAGCCAGCAAACGGTGTCGGTGTGATGAGTGCGCGCTACCAGATTTTCCACGATACCCATTACCACTACGACAGCCCGGTGTCCCTGGCCCAACAGTTGGCGCACCTGTGGCCACGGCCGTGCGCCTGGCAGCGCTGCAGCTCGCAACAGCTGGATATCAGCCCGGAACCGACGTCGCGCCGCGATGAGTTGGATGTGTTCGGTAATCCCATCACCCGCCTGGCGTTCGAGCGGCCCCATGATGAACTGCTGGTGAATGCCGGGCTGACCGTGGAAGTGCTGGCGCGGCCAATGCTGGACTTCCAGCAGTCGCCGGCCTGGGACCAAACCCGCGACAGCCTGACCTACAGCAGCCAGGCCATGTCGCCGCAGCTGATCGAAGCCTGCCGCTACCGGTTCGAATCACCCTACGTGCACCTGAAGAAAACCTTCGTTGAGTTCTCCGAAAGCTGTTTCCCCCCTGGCGAACCCTTGCTGTTGGGCGTGCAGGCGTTGATGGAAAAGATCTTCAGCGAGTTCACCTTCGATGCCGAAGCTACCCAGGTGGCTACCCCGCTGGTGGAAGTGCTGGAGCGCCGACGCGGTGTATGCCAGGACTTCGCCCACTTGATGCTCGCCTGCCTGCGTTCGCGTGGCCTGGCGGCGCGCTATATCAGCGGTTATCTGCTCACCCAGCCACCGCCCGGCCAGCCAAGGCTGATCGGCGCCGATGCGTCCCATGCGTGGGTGTCGGTGTATTGCCCGGTTTCAGGCTGGGTGGATTTTGATCCGACGAACAATGTGCAGCCGGCACTGGAGCACATCACCCTGGCCTGGGGCCGGGACTTTTCCGATGTGTCGCCGTTGCGGGGAGTGATTCTGGGGGGAGGGAGCCATGACCCGGAGGTACGGGTGACGGTGATGCCACTGGAATAGCGATTGATTGTGCCGAGCCGGGTGAGCCGGCTCAGCACAAAGGAAATTATTCAGCCGGATCCTTTGGTGTTTCGGGCTCGTCGCTCGTTACTTCACCATCGGCATCCGGGTTCAGTGCGCCGGCTTCTTCATCTGCAGCGGCTTTCTTGCGTTGCAGTTTTTCCTCTTTCTTCTGTTCCTTGGCCAAGTCTCTCTGACGTTTGGCGAAGGAGTAATTAGGTTTGGCCATGGGCGATCCTCTAGGGTCGAAGGTGAGGGTGGCGGCGCGCAGCTGCCTTGGGACGACATGGTAGCAGCTTCAAGGTGCGCTTGGCCTTCACTTACCGCAGGCGTAAGCGGCCAGCAGGCCGTTGAACAGTTGATTGAGGTGCATGGCTCGGACTCCAGTGGGTGATGGGCCGATCATAGGCAGGTGGCAGTACTTTAGCTGGTAGATTGTGTTGATAAGTCTGATAGCCTAAAGTTGTATACAATCTGTTGATTCAGATCATAAGAATTCTTGCCTGCTTCAGGCACCCTTTGTCGCAATACGCGTTTTCTAAACCCTGCCTTGGAGATTCACATGTTTGCCAAACTCGTTGCTGTTTCCCTGCTGACTCTGGCGAGCGGCCAGTTGCTTGCTGCAGAGTGCAAGGTCACTGTCGACTCCACTGACCAAATGTCCTTCAACACCAAAGCCATTGAAATCGACAAGAGCTGCAAGACATTCACCGTCGAGCTGACTCACTCCGGCAACCTGCCGAAAAACGTCATGGGCCATAACTGGGTGCTGACCAGCGCCGCCAACATGCAGCCGGTTGCCTCCGACGGCATGACTGCCGGTATCGACAAGGACTACCTGAAACCCGGTGATGACCGCATCATCGCCCACACCAAGATCATCGGGGCTGGCGAGAAAGATTCGGTGACCTTCGATGTGTCGAAGCTGGCAGCCGGGACTGACTACGCGTTCTTCTGCTCGTTCCCAGGCCACATCTCGATGATGAAAGGCACTGTGACCGTCAAGTAAGCCGATTTCGATCGAAAAAAAGCGCCTCGAGGGGCGCTTTTTTGTGGGCGTTCAGTTGAACTGAGTCATCGTTCATCGCAGGCAAGCCAGCTCCCACATTCAAGCGCATTCTCATGCTGGAACTCAGTCAACTGTGGGAGCTGGCTTGCCTGCGATAGCGGTCTAACAGTCAGCACAAGCCTATCTGGTTCACCTCACGGCGCAAACGGCATGACCCGCTTGTGCTCGGTCTTGCGGTAGGTGTCGCAGATAATCTTGAACGCTTCCTCACGCACCGGCTCGCCGTGCAGGAATGCATCGATCTCGGCGTAGGTCACGCCATGTGACGCTTCGTCCGGCTTGCCCGGCGACAGGTCTTCGAGGTCGGCAGTCGGAATCTTCTCCACCAACGATTCCGGCGCGCCAAAGTGCCGCGCAATCGCACGCACCTGGTTCTTCACCAGGCCGCTCAACGGCGCCAGGTCGCACGCGCCGTCACCGAACTTGGTGAAAAAACCCATCACCGCTTCCGCCGCATGGTCGGTACCGATCACCAGGCCACCGGCCGCGCCAGCGATGGTGTACTGCGCCACCATGCGCATGCGAGCCTTGGTGTTGCCCAGCACGAAGTCGCGGGACACCGCGGCCTTGCCTTCAAATGCCGCCACTTCATTGGCCAGGGCTTTCACCGCCGGGCCGATGTTCACGGTGTGGCGCTCGTCCGGCTCGATAAAGTCCACCGACGCCTGGGCGTCGATCTCATCGAACTGGGTTTCGTACGGCAGGCGCACGGCGATAAAACGGTAGGCCTCATCGCCGGTGCTGGCGCGCAGTTCCTGCATCGCACGTTGGGCCAACAGGCCTGCGGTCAGGGAATCGACGCCACCGCTGATGCCCAGCACCAACGCCTTGAGCCCGGAATTGCGCAGGCAGTCCTGGATAAAGGTCACGCGGCGGGCAACCTCGGCCTCAAGGGCCGCCTGGTCGTTGAACGGTGCTTGGACCTTGAGCTGTTCAGCAATCTCACGCTGTACGGCTTGCATGATTCACTCCTTGCTAGAGATGGCAGGTACTTTGAAAACATGACGCAAATAGGCGACGAAATTCGGGTCGGTGCAGTGGGTCTTGCCCGCTTCATCGGAGATCTTCGCGACGGGCTGGCCATTGCAGGCGGTCATTTTAAGCACGATGCTCATCGGCTCGACACCTGGAATGTCACAGGTCAGGTTGGTGCCGATGCCAAAGCTCACATTGATCCGACCCCGCAAGGCGCGGAATATCTCCAGGGCCTTGGGCAACGACAGGCTGTCGGAGAACACCAGGGTCTTGCTCATCGGCTCGATGCCGAGCTTGTGGTAGTGGGCGATGGCCTTTTCTGCCCATTGCACGGGATCGCCGGAGTCATGGCGCAGGCCGTCGAACAGCTTGGCGAAGTACAGGTCGAAGTCGCCCAGGAACGCGTCGGTGGTGATGCAGTCGGTCAGGGCGATACCCAACAGGCCACGGTATTCGCGGACCCAGCAGTCGAGCGCGGCGATCTGGCTGTCGATCAGGCGCGGGCCGAGTTGCTGGTGGGCCATGATCCATTCGTGGGCCATGGTGCCCAGCGGCTTCATGTCGAACTCGCGCGCCAGGTGCACGTTGCTGGTGCCGACGAAGCGCCCGGGGAAGTCATGCTTGAGCACGCTGACCACTTCTTCCTGCACGCGGTACGAGAAGCGCCGACGCGTGCCGAAGTCAGCCACTTGCAGCTCGGACAGCTCGTCGCTGCTGGCGTTGGCGGTCAGCCAGTCGAACTTGCGGTACAGCTGCTCGCGGGCCTGTTCGAGGATCACGGTCTGGTAGCGATAGCGGTTACGCACTTCGCTGACGATAGCCAGCATCGGCACTTCAAACAGGATCACATGCAGCCACGGCCCGCGCAGGCGGATGAACAACTCACCGTTCTCGATGCCGGTCTGCACGTAGCGCAGGTTGAAGCGGAACAGCCCGAGGAAGCGCAAAAAGTCCGGCTTCATAAAGCTGATGCGTTCCAGGAAACCCAACTGGTCCGGGCTCAGGCTCAGCTCGGCGAGGCGCTCGATCTGGTAGCGGATCTCCGCCAGGTACGGGCGCAGGTCTTCGCTGTTACGGCAACGAAACTCCCATTCAACTTCCACGTTGGGGTAGTTGTGCAGCACCGCCTGCATCATGGTCAGCTTGTAGAAGTCGGTGTCGAGCAAGTTCTGCACGATGCGATCGGCAAACACACTCTCGCTCATAACGGGAATCTCCAGACGGGTCGGCGATGGGCGCCGACCTTTACGCACAATTGAGGAAGGGGGCTAGTGGCGCATAGACCTGTGGGGTTTTGCCAGTGATTTTTTGCGCTGGAGCTACCGACGCCTTCGCGAGCAAGCCCGCTCCCACCTTTGGAATGCATTTCAAGTGTGGGAGCGGGCTTGCTCGCGAAGGCGATTCTCCAGGCGCTAAAGCACCTGCTCCATCATCCACTTCACAAATTCACGCACCTTGGGCACCTCCGCCGAATGTTCGGGGTAGGCCAGGTAATACGCATCCTGGCTCGGCATTGCATGCTGCCAGGGAATGACCAGCTTGCCTTCGGCCAACTCTTCTTCCACCAGAAAGCGCGGCAACAACGCCACGCCACAGCCCACCTGCGCGGCCCGAATGCACATATAGAAGGTGTCGAAGCGTGGCCCGTGATAGCTGTGCTCGGTGTGGAAGCCCTGGCTGGCGAACCAGTCGTGCCAGCCCTGGGGACGCGAAGCGTTTTGCAGCAGCACCAGGTCGCTCAGTTGCGTGGGATCGGTGAACGGCTGCGCCGGCAGGCTTTCTGGCGCGCACACCGGCACCAACGCTTCGCTGAACAATTTGAGGCTTTCGGTGCCCGGCCGTGAGCCCTGGCCGAAGTAGAAGGCCATGTCGGCCTTGCCTTGCAGCAACTCGTCCGGCTCCTGCTCGTTGCACAGGTCCAAATGGATCTGCGGATGACGCAGGCGCCAGCCCTTGAGGCGCGGCACCAGCCAGCGCGCGCCGAAGGTGTAGGGCGTGGACACGCGCAGCACTTCGGTTTCGCCGCCGTAGGAGCGCAGGTAATGGGTGGACATCTCCACCTGGGTGAGGATCTTGCGCACTTCCACCAGGTACAGGTCGCCTGCCGGGGTCATCTGCAAGCGCCGACGCACCCGGCGAAACAGCAGGTGTTGCAGCAGTTCTTCCAGTTGCGCCACCTGTTTGCTCACCGCGCTCTGCGTGAGGTTCAGCTCCTCGGCGGCGCGGGTGAAGCTCAAGTGGCGGGTGGCGGCCTCGAAACACTGCAGGGCAGTGATCGAGGGCAAATGTCTTTTGTTCAGCACGGCACGCCTCTTTTTATTCTTTGCATGAATAAACGGAATGATATCTCGCCTAATCGTCGTTTGTTGGCAAGTCTTGGGCCAGCTACAAATAAGGTCTGGATCGCCGTGTCGGTGGCGGCGCAATTTTTCTGTTTGTAGATTGAAGGAGTGACCCATGGTTGCCGCATTGCTTGATCGTCTCGGGGTAAACCCGGCGCTGTACCAGTCGGGCAAACAGCCCGTGCATTCGCCGATTGATGGCAGCCGCATCGGCAGCGTGCACTGGGAAGGTGCCGCCGAGGTGGAGCAGCAGGTCAGTCGCGCCGAGCATGCATTCGACGCCTGGCGCAAGGTGCCGGCCCCGCGCCGTGGCGAACTGGTGCGCCAATTTGGCGATGTATTGCGCGAATACAAGGCGGACCTGGGTGAACTGGTGTCCTGGGAAGCCGGCAAGATCACCCAGGAAGGCCTGGGCGAAGTGCAGGAAATGATCGACATCTGCGACTTCGCTGTCGGGCTGTCGCGCCAGCTGTACGGTTTGACCATCGCCTCTGAGCGTCCGGGCCACCACATGCGTGAAACCTGGCACCCGCTGGGCGTGGTCGGCGTGATCAGCGCCTTCAACTTCCCGGTGGCCGTGTGGGCGTGGAACACCGCCCTGGCCCTGGTGTGCGGCAACGCCGTGATCTGGAAACCGTCGGAAAAGACCCCGCTCACCGCCCTGGCCTGCCAGGCGCTGTTCGAGCGTGTGCTGAAGAAATTCGACGGCGCCCCCGAGTACCTGAGCCAGGTGATCATCGGCGGTCGCGATGCCGGTGCCGCGCTGGTGGATGACCCGCGCGTCGCCCTGATCAGCGCCACCGGCAGCACGCGCATGGGCCGCGAAGTGGCGCCGAAAGTCGCCGCACGTTTTGCCCGCAGCATCCTTGAGCTGGGCGGCAACAACGCGATGATCCTCGGCCCAAGTGCCGACCTGGACATGGCCGTGCGCGCCATCCTGTTCAGCGCCGTCGGCACTGCCGGCCAGCGTTGCACCACCCTGCGCCGCCTGATCGCCCATGAATCGGTCAAGGATGAAATCGTCACCCGCCTCAAGGCCGCCTATTCCAAGGTGCGCATCGGCCACCCGCTGGAAGGCAACCTGATCGGCCCGCTGATCGACAAGCATGGCTTCGACAACATGCAGGACGCCCTGGAGCAAGCCTTGAGCGAAGGCGGAAAGGTGTTCGGCGGCAAGCGCCAACTGGAGGACACATTCCCCAACGCTTATTACGTGTCGCCGGCGATTGTGGAAATGCCCGAGCAAAGTGATGTGGTGTGCACCGAGACGTTTGCGCCGATTCTCTACGTGGTGGGCTACACCGACTTCGCCGAAGCCCTGCGCCTGAACAATGCCGTGCCGCAAGGCTTGTCGTCGTGCATCTTCACCACCGACGTGCGTGAAGCCGAGCAGTTCATGTCGGCGGTCGGCAGTGACTGTGGCATCGCCAACGTCAACATCGGCCCGAGCGGCGCGGAAATCGGCGGCGCGTTTGGCGGTGAGAAAGAGACCGGCGGCGGGCGTGAGTCGGGTTCGGATGCGTGGCGCGGGTACATGCGTCGCCAGACCAACACCGTGAACTACTCGTTGGAATTGCCGCTGGCCCAGGGCATTACTTTCGACTGATTCCTGAAGTCGAAGCGCGGTCAATGTGGGAGCTGGCCTGCCTGCGATAGCATCACCATGGGGTACCTGATACACCGAGGTGCCTGCATAGCAGGCAAGCCAGCTCCCACATTTGATTGGGTTTGCAATTCAAAATAACAGTTGTTTGTTAGGTTTCATCCCGGAGTCTGGCAATGGCACTACGCGAAACATGTTTGTGGGAGCACCTCACCCCTGGCCGGCCGGATCGTGCGGCGCTCAAGGGTGAGGTCAAGGTCGATGTGTGTGTGATCGGCGCCGGGATCACGGGCCTTTCGGCAGCCATTCATTTGCTGGAGCAGGGTAAAAGCGTCGCCGTGCTGGAGGCTCATCGCACCGGGCATGGTGGTTCGGGGCGCAACGTCGGGCTGGTCAACGCCGGCATGTGGATCCCGCCGGACGACATCGAAGCCGGTTTTGGCGAGGCGGTGGGCAGCCAGCTCAACCGCATGTTGGGCGCGGCACCGTCGCTGGTGTTCAGCCTGATCGACAAATACACCATCGATTGCCAACTGCGCCGTGAAGGCACCTTGCACATGGCGCACAACGCCCGTGGCGAGGCGGATTTACGCAGTCGCGAAGAACAATGGAAGCGCCGTGGCGCACCGGTGGAACTGCTCACCGGCCAGGCTTGCGAGCTGGCCACCGGTACCCGGAAAATCGCTGCCGCCTTGCTGGACCGGCGCGCCGGCACCCTGAACCCGATGGCCTATACCAGTGGCTTGGCCAACGCGGCGGTCGGTCTGGGCGGGCAGTTATTCGACCATTCTCCCGTCACCCAGCTTGAACGCCAAGGCGCGCACTGGTCGGTGCAGACCGCCCAGGGTTCAGTGCAGGCTGCACAGGTGGTGATCGCCTCCAATGCCTACACCGAAGGCGAATGGACCGAACTACGGCGCAATTTTTTTCCCGGTTACTACTATCAGGTCGCGTCGGCTCCGCTGACGGACGACGCCGCCAAACAGATCCTGCCCGGTGGCCAGGGCTCCTGGGACACGCGCCAGGTGCTGAGCAGCATCCGCCGTGATGCCGATGGCCGTCTGTTGCTCGGCAGCCTGGGCAATGGCAACCAGAAACCGGCATGGTTCCTCAAGGCGTGGGCCGATCGGGTGCAGCAGCATTACTTCCCGTACCTCAAATCGGTGCAGTGGGAATTCACCTGGACCGGCTGCATCGCCTTCACCCCGGATCACTTGATGCGCCTGTTCGAGCCCGCCCCTGGCCTCGTGGCAGTAACGGGCTATAACGGGCGTGGCGTGACCACCGGCAGCGTGGTCGGCAAGGCGTTTGCCGACTACCTGTGTCACCAGAATCCCCAGGCGTTGCCGATCCCCTTCGCGCCCATGCAGCCGTTGGCCGGGGTGGGACTGCGCAGCTGTCTTTATGAAGCAGGATTCTCGCTGTATCACGCTGGGCAATGCTTGAGGATCGTTATCTGATCAGCGAAATACCGCTCAGAAGCCTGCATTTTCTTAGCAGGCTACTAATCTGTATTGGTGCAAGTCGTAGCAATCACGCACTGTAAATGTGCAGTTCCGTTACGCGGTCTGTTACAGCTGTAGGAACTGTCGTTTATAGCTTTGGTTGCAGGTGCGACCTGCCGAGGTTGTACTTTCTGGACTCACTGGTTGCACCTTCTGATGCTAGAGGGTTGCACGTCCTGGCGAATGGAGGCGAAACGCCTGCAATAACAATGACACCGTGTCTTTTTGAAGAATAAAAACGTAATGGCACGCGCCTTGCTCTGGGCTTTCAGTGAAAAGTTTGAACGCAAGTTGTCGTGCCAAAAATCAAAAATATCGGAGCACCACTCATGTCCCAGACGTTTTACAAGAAAGGTTTTCTGGCCCTCGCCGTTGCAGCGGCGCTGGGTGTTTCTGCGTTTGTTCAAGCTGATGTGAAGATTGGCGTAGCGGGGCCGATGACCGGTGCCAACGCCGCTTTCGGTGAGCAGTACATGAAGGGTGCCCAAGCGGCAGCCGATGTGATCAACAAGGCCGGCGGCATCAACGGTGAGAAAATCGTGCTGGTTGCCGGCGACGATGCGTGCGAACCCAAGCAGGCCGTGGCTGTGGCCAACCGCCTGGCAGACCAGGACAAAGTGATCGGCGTGGTCGGCCACTTCTGCTCCTCCAACACCATCCCGGCGTCCGAGGTGTATGACGAAGCGGGCATCATCGCGATCACCCCAGGTTCCACCAACCCACAAGTGACCGAACGTGGCCTTGGCGCCATGTTCCGCATGTGCGGCCGTGACGACCAGCAAGGCATCGTTGCCGGCGACTACATCGTCGACGTGCTCAAGGGCAAGAAAGTCGCCGTGATCAACGACAAGGACACCTACGGCAAAGGCTTGGCTGACGCTACCGCTGCCCAGTTGACCAAGCGCGGCGTCAAGCCAGTGCTGGAAGAAGGCCTGACCCGTGGCGAGAAAGACTTCAGCGCCCTGGTCACCAAGATTCGCTCCACCGGTGCCGACGTCGTGTACTTCGGCGGCCTGCACCCGGAAGCCGGTCCACTGGTTCGCCAGATCCGTGAAGCCGGTCTGAAAGACGTGAAGTTCATGTCCGATGACGGTGTTGTGACCGACGAACTGGTGGCCACCGCTGGCGGCAAGCAATACGTCGATGGCGTGTACATGACCTTCGGCGCTGACCCGCGCCTGCTGCCAGACAGCAAGGCGGTGGTGGAAGAGTTCCGTAAGAACGGTACCGAGCCAGAAGGCTACACCCTGTACGCCTACGCGTCGGTCCAGGCCCTGGCCGCCGGCTTCAACGGTGCCAAGTCCAACAAGGGTGAAGATGCCGCCAAGTGGCTCAAGGCTCACCCGGTAAAAACCGTCATGGGCGAAAAAGCCTGGGATTCCAAGGGCGACCTGAAAATCTCCGACTACGTGGTTTACCAGTGGGATAAAGACGGCAAATACCATCAGCTGGAAAAACAGAAGTAAGCATTAACGCGACCACGCAGGCACCACAGAGCCACTGTGGGAGCCGGGCTTGCCCGCGATGACGGACTGACAGTCGACACCTGCGTTGAATGTGAAACCGCTATCGCAGGCAAGCCAGCTCCCACAGGGGATCGAGGTTGCCAACTGCATCGTGTCCAGCAACGACTCTGTTTTTTCCTCCAGAAGCGCCGCACACCCACCGGTGTGCAGGTGCTCACCGCGTGAGATTGCGTTATGGATGGTATTTTCCTGCAGCAACTGGTCAACGGCCTGACCCTCGGGTCGGTCTATGGCCTGATCGCCATCGGCTACACAATGGTCTATGGCATCATTGGCATGATCAACTTCGCCCACGGCGAGGTTTATATGATTTCCGCTTACCTCGCGGCGATCAGTCTGGCACTGCTGGCTTACTTCGGCATCGAATCCTTCCCGCTGCTCATTCTCGGCACCTTGATCTTCACCGTGGTCGTCACTGGCGTTTACGGTTGGGTCATCGAGCGTGTCGCCTACAAACCGCTGCGCAACTCCACCCGACTGGCGCCGCTGATCAGCGCCATCGGCATCTCCCTGATCCTGCAGAACTACGCGCAGATCGCCCAGGGCGCCAAGCAACAAGGTATTCCTACCCTGCTGGCCGGGGCCTGGCGTGTCGACATCGGCAGCGGGTTCGTCCAGCTCACGTATACCAAGGTCTTCATCCTGGTCGCCGCCTTCGCCGGCATGGCCCTGCTGACCTACGTGATCAAGTACACCAAGCTCGGCCGCATGTGCCGCGCGACCCAGCAAGACCGCAAGATGGCGTCGATCCTCGGCATCAACACCGACCGGGTGATCTCCTACGTGTTCGTCATCGGTGCCGCCATGGCTGCATTGGCCGGCGTGCTCATCACCCTCAACTACGGCACCTTCGACTTCTATGCCGGCTTCATCATCGGCATCAAGGCATTTACCGCAGCGGTACTCGGCGGCATCGGCTCCCTGCCTGGGGCGATGTTGGGCGGGATCATCCTCGGTATCTCCGAGTCGTTGTTCTCGGGGTTGATCAACTCTGACTACAAAGACGTGTTCAGTTTCTCCCTGCTGGTGGTGATTCTGATTTTCCGTCCCCAGGGCCTGCTTGGTCGCCCACTTGTGGCGAAGGTGTAAACATGTCTGCTGCCAAACCAATCGATATCAAGAAAAGTGTGGTCGATACGGTCCTCGCCGGGCTGATTTCGCTGATCGTGTTCGGTCCGATCGTCGGCGTTGTACTCGACGGCTACAGCTTCAACCTGGAACCGGCCCGCGTGGGCCTGCTGGTGGCCATTGTGATGGTCGGCCGCTTTGCCATGAGCCTGTTCCTGCAAACCCCCAAGGGCGTGAAGATTTTGCAGGGCTTTGAGAGCAGTGGCTCTGGCGTGCATGTGCTGGCGCCGGACTACAAGTCGCGGCTGCGCTGGATCATCCCAGCACTGATCGTGATCGCCATCGTGTTTCCGATCTTCGCCAACAAGTACCTGCTGACCGTGGTGATCCTCGGGCTGATCTACGTGTTGCTCGGCCTGGGCCTCAACATCGTGGTGGGCCTGGCCGGCTTGCTCGACCTGGGTTACGTGGCGTTCTACGCCATCGGCGCTTACGGCCTTGCTCTGGGTTATCAATACCTGGGCCTGGGCTTCTGGACCGTGTTGCCATTGGCGGCCATCGCCGCAGCGTTGGCGGGGTGCATACTCGGGTTCCCGGTGCTACGAATGCACGGTGACTATTTGGCCATCGTGACCCTGGGCTTTGGTGAAATCATCCGTCTGGTGCTCAACAACTGGCTGTCGTTTACCGGCGGACCCAACGGCATGCCGGTGCCCTCGCCGACCTTCCTCGGCCTGGAGTTCGGCAAGCGCGCGAAGGATGGCGGGGTTCCCTTCCATGAATTCTTCGGCATCGACTACAACCCCAACATCAAATTCCTGTTCATCTACATTGTGCTGTTCCTGGTGGTGCTGGCCGTGCTGTACATCAAGCATCGCCTGACCCGCATGCCGGTAGGCCGCGCCTGGGAAGCGCTGCGCGAAGATGAAATCGCCTGCCGTTCCATGGGCCTGAACCACGTGCTGGTCAAGCTCTCGGCCTTCACCATCGGTGCATCGACTGCCGGTTTGGCCGGTGTGTTCTTTGCCAGCTACCAGGGCTTCGTCAACCCGTCATCGTTCACCTTCTTCGAGTCGGCGCTGATCCTGGCCATCGTGGTGCTGGGCGGCATGGGCTCGACGGTGGGCGTGGTGATCGCGGCCTTTGTATTGACCGTCGCCCCCGAGCTGCTGCGCAGCTTCTCCGAGTACCGCGTGCTGCTGTTTGGCGTGTTGATGGTAGTGATGATGATCTGGCGACCGCGCGGCCTGATCCGGATCAGCCGCACCGGTGTGACGCCACGTAAGGGGGTAGCGCCATGAGCAAGGAAGTCGTGCTCTCCGTGGAACACCTGATGATGCACTTCGGTGGCATCAAGGCCTTGAGCGACGTGAGCCTCAAGGTCGAACGCAACTCGATCTTCGCCCTGATCGGCCCCAACGGCGCCGGCAAGACCACGGTGTTCAACTGCCTTACCGGTTTCTACAAAGCCAGCGGCGGCAAGATCGAACTCAACATCCGTGGCAAGCAGACCAACGTGATCCAACTGCTGGGCGAGCGCTTCAAGGCCACCGACTTTGTGTCGCCCAAGAGCTTTTTCAGCCGCGTTTACTACAAGATGTTTGGCGGCACCCACCTGGTTAACCGTGCCGGTTTGGCGCGTACCTTCCAGAACATTCGCCTGTTCAAGGAAATGTCGGTGCTGGAGAATCTGCTGGTGGCCCAGCACATGTGGGTCAACCGCAACATGCTCGCGGGCATTCTCAACACCAAGGGCTACCGCAAGGCTGAAAGCGATGCCCTCGACCACGCCTTCTACTGGCTGGAAGTGGTGGACCTGGTGGACTGCGCCAACCGCCTGGCGGGTGAACTCTCCTACGGTCAACAGCGCCGCCTGGAAATCGCCCGCGCCATGTGCACCCGGCCGCAGATCATCTGCCTGGACGAACCCGCTGCGGGCCTCAACCCCCAGGAAACCGAAGCCCTCAGCGCGATGATTCGCCTGTTGCGCGACGAACACGACCTCACGGTGGTGCTGATCGAACACGACATGGGCATGGTGATGAGTATTTCCGACCACATCGTGGTGCTCGACCACGGCAACGTGATCGCCGAAGGCGGGCCGGACGCGATCCGCAACGACCCGAAAGTGATTGCCGCCTACCTGGGCGCTGACGAAGAGGAGTTGGTATGAGTGCACCTATCCTCGAAATGAAGGACCTGGACGTGTATTACGGCCCAATCCAGGCCCTGAAAAAAGTCTCGCTGCACATCAATGAAGGCGAAACTGTCAGCCTGATTGGCTCCAACGGCGCGGGCAAGTCCACGCTGCTGATGTCGATCTTCGGCCAGCCACGGGCCGAGTCGGGGCAGATCATCTATAACGGCGTGGACATTACCCACAAGTCGTCGCACTACATCGCCTCCAACGGCATTGCGCAGTCGCCGGAAGGGCGGCGGGTGTTCCCTGACATGACCGTCGAGGAGAACCTGCTGATGGGCACCATCCCGATTGGCGACAAGTTTGCCCAAGAAGATATGCAGCGCATGTTCGAGCTGTTTCCACGGCTCAAGGAGCGGCGTAACCAGCGCGCCATGACCATGTCCGGCGGCGAGCAGCAAATGCTCGCCATCGCCCGCGCGCTGATGAGCCGGCCCAAGCTGTTGCTGCTGGATGAACCGAGCCTGGGCCTGGCGCCGATTGTGGTGAAGCAGATCTTCTCGACGTTGCGCGAGCTGGCCTCCACCGGGATGACCATCTTCCTGGTGGAACAGAACGCCAACCATGCGCTGCGCTTGTCGGACCGCGCGTACGTGATGGTCAACGGCGAGATTCGCCTGACCGGCACCGGCAAGGAATTGCTGGTGAACGAGGAAGTGCGCAACGCCTACCTTGGCGGGCACTGATGTAAAACTTGATGCAGGCCTCCTGTAGGTGGCTGCTGTATGTGGGAGCTGGCTTGCCTGCGATGCAAACGCCTCGGTCTATCAGTTGAACCGAGGAGATTGCATCGCAGGCAAGCCAGCTCCCACATTTGTTTTTGCGGTGTTCACAAGGCCGCTGCCAAATTGTGGAAAACAAATCTGGCTCCCCTCCAAAGCGCGACATATAGCCGCCGCAAATCCCTGTTTTGTCACAGTTTTGACTTGTCCCCATCCGCTGTGGAACCGGCTGTGGGTAACGTGGGTGTAGCTGGCTGGACGCCAATAAATACGGGGCCTGTAGCGCGATGGTTAATATTTGATCAGGCGGTTTTTAGTGACCGCTCCAGCACTTTGTCAACCTGTTTAAAGACACAGGTATATGACCGAAAAATGTCTATACAGCCTGTGGATAAGTCTGTGACTAAACTCTGGAAAGACCGCCGCAGAGGCCGGAATGACTGGCCTGGAGCCATCGTTCCGATTTCCCGTTCTTCCTGGGGCCTACATACGCTCCCGCCAAGGTCAAGCAAAAAACTTTCTAAAACCGCCTGAAACCCTTGTGTATAAAGGCCTGAGGCATTTTGCACTTGCCCCCAAAGACTGTGGGCGCAGCTGTGGATAACCTGCGCGCATATAGCTGCAAGCCACGGTTTATATGGCGTTGCTCGTCATGGTTAAAAAATGATCAGGTGCGCGTGAAGTTGTGTGCATAGCGGTTGCCGCCATCGCGGCGTACGGGCATTCTGCTGGCTGATTTTTTCCCCGATGCCCGCAAGGAGAACACCATGTCCGACACGCTGTTTATTACTGGCGCAACCTCAGGTTTCGGCGAAGCCTGCGCCCGTCGTTTTGCCGAAGCCGGCTGGAAACTGGTGCTCACTGGCCGTCGTGGCGACCGCCTGAATGCGCTGGTCGAAGAGCTTTCCAAGCAGACCGAAGTACACGGCCTGGTGGTGGATGTGCGGGATCGCAAAGGCATGGAAGACGCCATCGCCAACCTGCCTCCGTCGTTCGCCAAGCTGCGCGGGCTGATCAACAACGCCGGCCTGGCCGTGGGCACTGACCCTGCGCCCAAGTGCAGCCTCGACGATTGGGAAACCATGGTCGACACCAACATCAAGGGCCTGCTGACCACGACCAGCCTGCTGCTGCCGCGCCTGATCGCCCATGGCCGTGGCGCCGGTATCATCAACCTGGGCTCCATCGCCGGCAGCTACCCCTACCCGGGCAGCCATGTGTATGGCGGCTCCAAGGCATTCGTGAAGCAGTTCTCGCTGAACCTGCGCTGCGACCTGCAGGGCACCGGCGTGCGCGTCACCAACATTGAGCCAGGCCTGTGCGAGAGCGAGTTCTCACTGGTGCGTTTTGGCGGCGATCAGGCGCGCTATGACGCGACCTATGCGGGTGCCGAGCCGATCCAGCCGCAGGACATCGCCGACACGATCTTCTGGGTGCTCAACACACCGGCGCACGTGAATATCAACCGGTTGGAACTGATGCCGGTGAGCCAGACCTGGGCTGGGTTTGCGATTGAGCGTGGCGCCAAGGGCTGACGCTCCGTCCTGCTGGTTTTTGTGGTGAGCGAGCTTGCCTCGCGCGGGGCAAGCCCGCTCACCACAGGATCAGGTTTTTACCGGTAACCATGCGGCAAATCGGCCAAAACACGACATAAGGTACACTCCACCCGGTAAAACCCCTCCGCACTGTGCGGATTTAAGGTTTTGACGGGAGGAAATGTGAGTAACCGAGGTGAGCAGGCACTGCTCAAACAATCGACCATCCTGATGTTCGCTGTCGCGATCGCCGGGATCGTCACGGGTGTGGTATCCGGCGCCCAATCCATTCTGTTCGACGGCTTTTTCTCGCTGATCGCCACCGCTATCAAGGTGTTGATGCTGATCACGGCCAAGCTGATCGCCAAGAAAAGCAACGAGCGCTTCCAGTTCGGCTATTGGCACCTGGAACCCATGGTGCTGCTGATCGAAGGCAGTTTCCTGTTGCTGATCGCCATCTATGCGTTCCTCAACGGTGTGTTCGGCATCATCAATGGCGGCCGCGAGATCGAGTTGGGGTTGGTGATCATCTACGCGGCGGTGTTTACCGTCGTCGAGTTCGCCTACTTCTTCTACGTGCGCTACCGCAATCGCAGGCTGAAATCATCGCTGATCCAGTTCGATAACATCAGTTGGCTGGTGGACGCGATGCTGTCGGTGGGCTTGCTGATCAGCTTTCTGGCGGCACTGTTGCTCAAATCCCAGGGCTATGGCGAGTGGGCGGTATACGTCGACCCGTTGATCCTGATCCTGCTGGCCCTGAGCATGCTGGCGCCGGCGTTCAAGATCCTGCGCCCGGCATTGCGCGAGGTGCTGGGGATTGCGCCAGACCACCTGGACGACAAAGTGCGCGAAGTGATGGAGGCGGTGCAGGCCAAACATGGTTTCGACGACTACGTGTCGTACGTGCAAAAGCACGGGCGGGCGCGGTTTATCGAGATTCATGTGGTGCTGCCGGCGGATTACCCGGTGGATAACGTCGCGACCCTCGACGCGCTGCGCGAAGAGATATCCACAGGGCTCGGCACGCCGGATGCGGCGCGTTGGCTAACGATCAGCTTTACCGGGGATCGCAAGTGGATTGCGTGAGGTCAGTGAGACCGAGTTGACGCCTTCGCGAGCAAGCCCGCTCCCACATTTCGACCGTGTTTCAAGGATGTACTCGGCCAAACTGTGGGAGCGGGCTTGCTCGCGAAGAGACCCTGGCATTCACCCAAGATGCTGGACAAGGCCCTGATAGCAAGTCGCCAAATGATAAGGGGTAGTCGAAGGCATATCCCACCGACTCACCACACCTTGGGCATCCAGGCATTCATTCCAGCCTTTTGCATGCAAGAAGTGCTGTTGCAGCGCCAGCAATTGGCGCTGCAGCACTGCTTCGCTGTCCGGCCGCAAGGTCAGTGCCCGCAGGTACTCGGCCTGGGCCCAGATCCGCTGGGTTCCGTCGCGCACAGTGCCATCCAGCGCCAACATGCCGCTGACCGCACCGCTGGCGTTATCCACACCCTTGAGCTCGGCGTAGGCGAAAGCCCGCGTCAGCGAAGCATGCAGCGGCGTACCGCGCAGCACATCCGAAGACTCCAGCAAAAAGAACCACTCGAATTGATGGCCCGGCTCGAACCAGTTATCCACAGCGCCCAGCGGTTTTTCCATCATCACGCCGTGCTGGCGGTCGATGAAACGCTGCTGCATGGCCGTCGCCAAGGCCAGCAGGGCCGCTCGCACTTGTGCATCTTCACGCACGGCGAGGGTAGCGAGGAAACCTTCGGCCAGGTGCATCAGTGGGTTCTGCAACGGGCCGGACTTGAGGGACGACCAGTTGCGCTCCAGCACGGCTTCATACAAACCGTCGCCGCTGGAAAACCGCTCGGCGACCACTTCCAGGGCAGCATTGAGGACTGATTCCACCAGCGGCTCGCGCACCTTGGCCCAGTAATGGGCGCAGGCAAAGATGATGAACGCGTGGGTGTAGAGATCTTTGCGCTTGTCCAGCGGCTGGCCGGCAGGGTCGATGCTGTAGAACCAGCCGCCGTGCTCGGCGTCGTGGAAGTGCCGTTGCAGCGAACGGAACAGCGCCGCCGCGCGCTCTTCGGCAAACCCTGCGCCGGGCTCGCCGATCAGGCTGGCGAACAGGTACAACTGCCGCGCACAAGCCATGGCGCGATAGCGTTGGGGGGGGAGCGGCTGGTGATCGGCGTCCAGCGCCTCATAGGGCAATGCCAACTCGGCGTTCCAGCCAGGGCCTTGCCAAAGCGGCACGATCAGGCTGTGGAAGTGCGTGAGCACGGTGTTCAAGGCGGGTTGGGAAGCGCTGGGCATTGGCTGGCGTCGTCACGGCAGGGGTGTAGGCGCGCATGGTATCAGGCTTGGGTTGTGTGGTGTCTTTGAGACCGTCATCGCGGGCAAGCCCGGCTCCCACATTTTGATTTGCAAATCCAATCAAATGTGGGAGCGGGTTTGCCTGCGATGAGGCCCGTACAAGCGCAACTTCACTCAGCCCGCGAGCAACCAGGCTCCAGTCGCCGCCGAAGCCGCCCCAGCAATCCGCACCAACGGCGCCGCTGCGGCTGGCAGGAAGCGCACCACGGCATAACCGGCCGCGTGCAGCACCGCCGTTGCACCGACAAAACCCGCCGCATATGTCCAAGGGCTGGACATGTCCGGCAGTTCCAGGCCATGGGCCACGCCGTGGAACAGCGCAAACAAGGCCGTCGCCCCGACTGCCACGAACAACGGTGGACGCACCGCCAGCGCCACCGCCAAGCCCAGCGCCAGCACCGACGCGGCAATCCCGCTTTCCAGCGCCGGCAATTCCAGGCCTTCAAAACCCAGCACACCACCGATTAGCATGGTGCCCACGAAGGTGCACGGCAGTGCCCAGCGCGCGGCGCCTTTTTGTTGGGCGGCCCACAAGCCGACCGCCACCATGGCCAGCAGGTGGTCGATACCGCTCAAAGGGTGGCTGATGCCGGCCACCAGGCCATTGTCGCCATGGCCCGGATGAGCGAAGGCCAGGGCCGGGGCCAGCAGCAGGGCGGCGGCGGTGAAGAGTTTCTTGAGGCTCATGGACAGGTTCCTTATGGGTTGATCAGGCGGCGGTCAGCAGGCCTTGGCGTTCGATGAAGGCGACGATGTCATCCAGGCCGACACCGGTTTTCTGGTTGCTGAACACAAAGGGTTTGCCGTTGCGCATGCGGGTGGTGTCGCTGTTCATCAGCTCCAGCGACGCACCGACCAAAGGCGCCAGGTCGATCTTGTTGATCACCAGCAGGTCGGACTTGCAGATGCCAGGCCCGCCCTTGCGCGGAAGCTTGTCGCCGGCGGACACGTCGATCACGTAGATGGTCAGGTCGGACAGCTCCGGGCTGAAGGTCGCCGAAAGGTTGTCGCCGCCGGACTCCACCAGGATCAGGTCCAGGCCGGGGAAGCGGCGGTTGAGTTGATCCACCGCCTCCAGGTTGATCGAGGCGTCTTCGCGGATCGCCGTGTGCGGGCAGCCGCCGGTTTCCACACCGATGATGCGTTCCGGCGCCAGGGCCTGGTTGCGCACCAGGAAGTCGGCGTCTTCGCGGGTGTAGATATCGTTGGTGACCACGGCCAGGTTGTAGCGGTCGCGCAGTGCGAGGCACAGGGCCAAGGTCAGGGCGGTCTTGCCGGAACCGACCGGGCCGCCAATGCCGACGCGCAGGGGTTGTGTATTCATGGGTGTGTTCTCCTAGGAACGGAACAGGCGGCTGTACTGGCGCTCGTGGGCCATGCACGCCAGGGACAGGCCAAACGCGGCGCTGCCGAAAGGGATGGGGTCGATGCGGCTGGCATCCTGCTGGGCTTGCTGCAACAGCGGCAGCAGTTCGCTGGTCAGGCGCTGGGCGGCTTGCTGGCCCAGGGGCAGGGTCTTCATTAGCACGGCCAATTGGTTTTCCAGCCAGCTCCACAGCCAGGCGGCGAGGGCATCGGCGGGGCTGATGCCCCAGGCGCGGGCGGCGAGGGCCCAGCCCAAGGCCAAGTGGGGCTCGGTGGTTTGTGCGAGGAAGTCGCGCGCAGCGTCGTCCAATTCCGGCAGGCCGTTGAGCAATTGTTGCAGGGAGTAGCCCATCTGCCGGCTCTCCTGATACAGCTCGCGGGTCTCGCGGCTGGCGCGGTGTTCGTCGCACAGCTGCGCCAGCCGCGACCAATCCGCGTCCAGGGCGGCCTGGCAATGGGCGAGCAGCAGCGGTGCCTCGAAACGCGCAAGGTTGAGCAGCAACTGATCGCTGATCCAGCGTCTTGCACTCGCTGCGTCAGCGACACGGCCGTTCTCCACCGCCATTTCCAGGCCTTGGGAATAGCTGTAGCCGCCAATCGGCAATTGCGGACTGGCCAGACGCAGCAGCGCCCAGGCTGGGTTCATAGACGCACGCCGAACTGGTGCAGCTTGGGCGGGTAGTTGAAGTCTTCATCGCCATGGCGCGAGTGATGGTGCCCGCCACCGTAGGCGCCATGCTCCGGCTGGAACGGCGCCTCGATGGTTTCGGTGTGCGCACCCAGTTGTTCGAGCATGGCCTTGAGCACATAGTCGTCGAGCAGGCGCAACCAGCCATCGCCCACTTGCAGTGCTACGTGGCGGTTGCCCAGGTGATAGGCCGCGCGGGTCAGTTCAAACGCACTGCTGCACGTCACATGTAAGAGTTGTTCAGGCCGAGCGCACACGCGTACGACGCGTCCGTCCTCGGCCTGCAGGCATTCGCCATCGTGCAGCGGTGGCTGGCCACGCTCCAGGAAAAGGCCGACGTCTTCACCGTCGGCACTGAAACAGCGCAGGCGGCTTTTGCTGCGTGCTTCGAAATTCAGCAGCAACTCAGCGGCCCAGAGGGCTTGGGGGGCGATTCGACGGTGGATCACCAGCATCAGGAAGCTTCCAGCTATGAGCGATGAAACACCTAGAGCAAGGGGCTTGCCAACCTCGTTGGAGAGTAGGAATTGCCTGTAGGCAGGTGGGGCAGCGCCACTAAATAGGGCGAGCGGAAACCGACGAAGTGCTCCAAAGTGGTGCAAGTTATTGCTTGTTGCACGCGTGGTGGGCGTTTTCAGATTTTCCCTACAGGGTCTGAGGAAACGGCGTTCATCTGCTTACCTGCGAGATCATTAGTCTGTGCGCCGTGTTTAATCCACTGCGACGTTCATCATGTTCAAGTCACTTTGTTACCTGTTTATTGCCAGCCTGGCATTTGCGCTTTCATCGGCCTCCGCCTCTCTACAGCCTCATACTTCTTTCTCGGCCTCACTGAAAGAAGCGTCCATCAACGATGTGGTCGACCGCGCCCACGAACTGCTGGGCACCCCTTACAAATGGGGCGGCACCTCGGCGGACCAGGGCTTCGATTGCAGCAGTTTCCTGGTTTATCTGTTCAAGACCGAGGCCAATATCCAGATACCGCGCACCACCGCCGCGATGCACCGCTCAACCGCCGCGACCATCAAGCGCACTGCGCTCAAGCCCGGTGATGCGGTGTTTTTTAGAGGTAATGGGCGCGGCCAGGTCAGCCATGTGGGCCTTTATATCGGCGAGGGCAAATTCATCCATTCGCCGCGCACGGGCAAGAGCATCCGCATCGACTCGTTGAGCAACAAGTATTGGAACAAGCACTACACAACGGCCAAGCGTTTCCACTCGGCGGGGTGATCGCGTTATTCGGTGCTGCCCAGGCCTTGCCAGTGCTTCAAGCCGATAAAGATAAAGCGCAATTGCTGGGTGATTTTCGCCTGGGGCGTGAGATGGTCGGGCAGGGCCTGGGCCGGTGGGTCGATGATGTCGGGGAGGGTGGCGAACACACTTTTGACGATCAGGTCGGCCATCACGTGCAAGCCTTCGGGATCCAGGTGCTGCAGCTTGGGCATCAGCGTCAGGTCGGCCGCCAAGTCACGGGTGATGTCTTCGCGCAATGCACCGATGGCCTGGCGCACGGCCAGGCAGCCGCCGTATTGCTCGCGGGCCAGGAACAGGAATTGCGATCGGTTGGCCGAGACCACATCGAGGAAGATCCGCACGGAGGCATCGATAATACCGCCCATCACGAATTCGTTGTGGCGCACCAGACGGATCGTGGCGCGGAAGGTCTGGCCCACTTCACTCACCAGCACAAGGCCAAGCTGGTCCATGTCGGCAAAGTGGCGATAGAAACCGGTGGGCACGATGCCGGCCGTCTTCGCCACTTCGCGCAGGCTCAGGCTGCCAAACCCACGGCCACACTCCATCAGATGGCGGGCTGCGTCCATCAGGGCGAGGCGGGTCTGTTGCTTTTGTTCGGCGCGGGGCAGCATTGGCGGGCGGGCTTTGTCGGCAAGTACAGCGACGCACTCTAGCAAAACAGCTTCGCTGGCGTCGAACTTGGCAGGGAGGACATGCGTGACAAGGTCTACAAAAAGTCAAAAGCCCGATCGGCGGATCGGGCTTTTTTATGGGCCACCACGGGGTTAGCTCTGTGCTTGATGCAGTTCTTGCAGACGGTCTGCACCACCTTCGGCAACACCTTCGGTGTAGGCGCGTTTGTTGGCTTGTTCAGCACCGCCTTCGACCAGGCCTTTCTGTTCGAGGCGATCACGGCCACCTTCGGCGACAGCGTTACGTTCCAGCAAGCGATCAGCACCGCCTTCAACCAGACCTTTCTGTTCCAGGCGGTTGCGACCGTTTTCGGTCAGGCCTTCGGTGTAAGCGCGTTTGTTGGCTTGTTCCGAACCATTTTCAGCAACAGCACCTTTGGCGTAGTCACGGTTCTCTTCTTCTTGCGAACCGCTGCGAGCGACAGTCTGGCTGTAATGAACGGCGTCAGCTTTGACTTGTGGGGTGGCCTGTTCGGCGGCTGGCAGGGCAAAGGCACTGGAAGCCAGGATGGATAACAGGGCGGTAGCGAGTACTTGGCGTTTCATGATGGGTTGCTCCTTGGGAGGGCGATAAAGTGGGTACAGGGCTAATGCTACTCTCGATAAGTCGATATAAAAGTTCATAAACACAATGGTAATAATCAACAGAATTGATTGTTCTAGGCGGAGGCTCTAGAACGGGCCTCTCAAGCACGCGGTTTTGCACCGGGGTGGGTATTTTCGACACGCACATGGGTAACATTGGTGCGCCGTCCCGGGCGGAATCTGTCGGGTTGGTCAGAAATCGAGGTTTTTCCTGGCAAATCGGGGATTGGGTTAAACCCCCGCGCGGTTTGCCAGTCGTAGTTCTATAAGCTGTCCTAAAGGGCTGTGACCCAGCCAGTCGTATTCAGGAGTCCTGTGCAATGACGCGCACTCGTAAAATCATCGCTTGGAGCTGCGCCAGCTTCGTTCTGTTAATCGCCGTGGCGGTTGTGGTCCTGGTGTTCTTTGACTGGAACCGCATCAAGCCGACCCTCAATGCCAAGGTTTCGGAAGAGCTGCACCGACCGTTTGCCATTAATGGCAACCTGGCGGTGGTGTGGGCGCGTGAGCCCGATGAAGGTGGTTGGCGCGCCTGGGTGCCGTGGCCTCATGTGATTGCCGAAGACCTGACCCTGGGCAACCCTGACTGGTCGAAAAACCCGCAGATGGTCACGCTCAAAAAGGTCGAGTTGCGCATTTCGCCGCTGGCATTGCTGGTGCAGCGCGTGGTGATCCCGCGCATCGACCTCACCGAACCGAGCGCGCAATTGCAGCGCCTGGCCGACGGCCGCGCCAACTGGACCTTCAAGTTCGACCCTAAGGACCCGAACGCCGAGCCCTCCAATTGGGTGGTAGACATCGGTGCCATCGGCTTCGACAAAGGCCATGTGACCCTCGACGACCAAACCCTCAAGACCCAACTGGATGTGATCATCGATCCGCTGGGCAAGCCCATCCCCTTCGGCGAAATCGTCGGCGATGCCGATGCCAAAAAGGCGCTGGAAAAAGGCTCCGCCCCGCAGGACTATGCGTTTGGCCTCAAGGTCAAAGGCCAATACCACGGCCAGAAGCTCGACGGCAGCGGCAAGATCGGCGGACTGCTCGCCCTGCAGGACGCGGCCAAGCCGTTCCCCTTGCAGGCCCAGGTCAAGATTGCCGACACCAGCATCGCCCTGGCCGGCACGCTCACTGACCCGCTCAACCTGGGGGCCCTCGACCTGCGCCTGAAACTCGCCGGCTCCAGCCTGGGCAACCTCTACCCACTGACTGGCGTGACCCTGCCTGACTCGCCGGCCTACTCCACCGACGGGCATCTGATCGCCAAATTGCACGAAGCCAACGGCGCCTCGTTCAGCTATGAAAACTTCAACGGCAAGATCGGCAACAGCGATATCCACGGCAACCTCGGCTACGTCGCTAGCCAGCCACGGCCCAAGCTCAGTGGTGCGTTGGTCTCCAACCAATTGCTGATGACCGACCTCGCGCCCTTGATTGGCGCCGACTCCAATGCCAAGCAAAAAGCCCGTGGCGGCGACAGCAAGCAGCCAGCGACCAAAGTGCTGCCAGTGGAAGAGTTCCGCACCGAGCGCTGGCGCGTCATGGATGCCGATGTGGAATTTACCGGCAAGCGCATCGTGCACAGTGCCGAGCTGCCCTTTACCGACCTCTACACCCACCTGGTGCTCAATGACGGTGAACTGAGCCTCGAACCGCTGCGTTTCGGCGTGGCCGGCGGCAAGCTGGACGCGCAGATTCGTTTGAATGGCCGCACGGTGCCGATGGAGGGCCGCGCCAAACTCACCGCGCGCAACTTCAAGCTCAAGCAGCTGTTCCCAACCTTCGAACCGATGAAAACCAGTTTCGGTGAGCTTAACGGCGATGCCGATATCTCCGGGCGCGGCAACTCGGTCGCAGCACTGTTAGGCACCTCCAACGGTGACCTCAAGATGCTGATCAACGACGGCGCTATCAGCCGTGGCCTGATGGAAATCGCCGGGCTCAACGTGGGCAACTACGTGGTGGGCCGCCTGTTCGGCGACAAGGAAGTGAAGATCAACTGCGCGGCGGCGGACTTCGGGATCAAGACCGGCCTGGCGACCACGCGGTTGTTTGTGTTCGATACCGAGAACGCCATCATCTACATCGATGGCACCGCGAACATGGCCACGGAGCAATTGGACCTGACCATCACCCCGGAATCGAAAGGCTTCCGCCTGTTCTCCCTGCGTTCACCGTTGTACGTTAACGGGCCGTTCATCAAGCCGAATGCCGGCGTGAAAGCCATTCCCCTGGCGCTGCGTGGCGCAGGCATGGTGGCGCTCGGTGTCATCGCTGGCCCGGCGGCCGGGCTGCTGGCACTGGTTGCCCCAAGTGGCGGCGAGCCGAACGAGTGCGCACCGTTGCTGCAACAGATGAAGGAAGGCAAGGCGCCGAAAACCGTAAAAGGTTGATCGGCCAAAAAAAAGGAGCCGGCAAGCCGGCTCCTACAGGGTAGTGCGGGGTTACAGGCTTTCTAGGATGTCGGCCATATCATCGGCATGCTCTTCTTCCTGGGCCAGGATTTCTTCGAAGAGGCGGCGCGTGGTTGGGTCTGTGTCGCCGATGTATTGAATGATTTCGCGGTAGCTGTCCACGGCAATGCGCTCGGCTACCAAGTCTTCGTAGACCATTTCCTTCAAGTTATTGCCTGCCACGTACTGTGCGTGGGAGTTCTTCGACAGCAGGTCCGGGTTGAACTCCGGCTCACCGCCCAACTGCACGATGCGCTCGGCGAGCTTGTCGGCGTGTTCGGCTTCCTGGGTAGCGTGCTCAAGGAATTCCTGCGCGGCGACTGCCGCCTTAATGCCGCTGGCCATGAAGTAGTGGCGCTTGTAGCGCAACACGCAGACCAACTCGGTGGCCAGCGAGGCGTTCAGCAGGCGAATGATTTCTTCGCGATCGGCGTCGTAGCCCTCGGTCACGGCACCGTTTTCGACGTTCTGGCGGGCGCGGCTGCGCAGGGTCGCAACGTCAGTCAAGTTTGCTTCAGTCATTTCAATCTCCTGGGGCTAATCCGGTTTTGCGCCACGCTCTGCCGGCGTGATCGCTCCCAGTTGTGAGTCCCAGGCAACGCAAAAAGTTTTATCGGATTTTCCAGCCGCGTCATCAGCCGGACTTGAGGCTGGGCTAGGCTGCATGGATCAGATTAAGAGGATGCCCGGTTCATGCCGCAGTCGTTGGCCACGCGTTACCCCCTGGTGTTGGTGCCGGGCATGCTCGGATTTGTGCGCCTGGTTTGGTTCCCCTACTGGTACGGCATCGTCCCCGCGCTACGGGCGGGCGGGGCGCAGGTGTTTCCCGTGCAGGTGGCGCCGCTGGATTCCAGCGAGGTGCGCGGCGAGCAATTGCTGGCGCACATCGAGCGCATCCGCCGCGACACCGGGGCCGACAAGGTCAACCTGATCGGCCATAGCCAGGGCTCGCTCACCGCGCGGTATGCGGCGGCCAAACGTCCGGAGTGGGTGGCGTCGGTGACGTCCGTGGCCGGCCCCAATCATGGCTCGGAGCTGGCGGACCATATCCATCTTCATTATCCCGCTGACGGCGTAAAAGGCCGACTCATGAGCGCACTGTTTCACCTGGTCGCCTTCGTGATGGGCGTGCTGGAAACCGGCTATCGCGGGCCACGCTTCAAGGCGGACTTGCAGGCGTCCCATCACTCCCTGACCAGCGCCGGCGTGGCGCTGTTCAATCGAAATTATCCACAGGGGTTGCCGCAGACATGGGGCGGGCAGGGCGCGGAAGTGGTCAACGGCGTGCGCTATTACTCGTGGTCCGGCACCTTGCAGCCGGGCATCACCGACCGTGGCCGCAACCTGTTCGACGGCACGAATCGCAGCTGCCGCGTGTTCGCCCGCAGCTTCGTGCGCGAAAAGGGCCAGTGCGACGGCATGGTCGGGCGCTACAGCTCACACTTGGGGTTGGTGATCGGCGATGACTACGCCCTTGACCACTTCGATATCGTCAACCAGTCCATGGGCCTGGTGGGCAAGGGCGCGGAGCCGATCCGTCTATTTGTCGAGCATGCGCAAAGGCTCAAGGCTGCTGGAGTCTAGTCGGGAGACCGCGTTTTCGTTCTTCGCGAGCAAGCCCGCTCCCACATTCGACCGAGTTCCACCTTTGGAATGTGGGAGCTGGCTTGCCTGCGATAACGACGGTTCAGGCAGCACTGACCGGCGTGGTCCAGCGCTCCGACAAGATCACCCCACCCAAGGTCAGCAGGCCGCCCACCAAGTGATACAGCGCCAGTTCTTCCTTCAACACCACGGCGGCAATCAGCGCGGTGATCAGGGGCAGCAGGTTGAAAAACAAGGTTGTGCGGCTCGGCCCCAGGGTTTTCACTGAATGCATCCACGCCAGCGGCGCCAGCATCGAGGCCAGCAGGCAGGCATACAGCACCAGCGGAATGTTGGCCCAGCCCAGGCCGGCCTTGGTCGAGAACAGGAACAGCGGAAACAGCACCACCACCGCCACCAGCACCTGCAGATACAGCAACACCAGCGGCGGCAGGCGCAGCTGCCATTTTTTCAGCAGGGTGCTGTAGACCGCGTAGGCCAGGGTCGCGACCAGCATCATGCCGTCACCCAGGTTGACCCCGTGCTGCAACAGCGCGTCGAGGCTGCCGGCCGACACCACCACGACCACACCGGCGAATGACAGCACCGCGCCGGTCAGGGCGCCGTAGGTCAGGCGCTGGCCGAGGCTGATAATGGCCGCCGTCAGCGCCATCAATGGCATCAACGACAGGATAATGCCCATGTTGGTGGCGCTGGTCAGTGACGCGGCGTAGTACGCCAGGCTCTGGTACACCGCCATGCCCAATACGCCGAGGATGAACACCTTGCCCAGGTTCGGGCGGATCAGCGTCCAGTTGGCGATCACCGGCTTGACCATGAACGGCGTGAACAGCAGCGCCGCCAGCAGCCAGCGGTAAAAGCCGATTTCCGCCGGGAAGATCGAGCCCACGGCCAGTTTATTGACGACGGTGTTGCCGGCCCAGATAAAAATGGCCAGCAGGGGATAAGCGTATTGCATCGAAAGGAACCAGGTGTGTTGATGAGGCGGGATTATCCATTGTCTGGATCGAAGCCTATACTGCGATCCAGACAACCGACCTCTGTATCCAGACAATATGGCCAAGCACAATGTACGCCTGGCGGATTTCCCCCGGCTGCCGAGCCCGGTGTACTTCCGTTATTCGGATTTCGCCCCGGACACCGAATGCACCCCGCACCAGCATTTATGGGGCTCGTTGGACTACTCGGCCAGCGGCGTGATGCGCATGGAAGTGGCCGGCAACCGCTTCATGTCACCGCCGCAATACGCCGTGTGGGTGCCACCGCATACCGAACACAGCTCCTACAATGCCGAGGCAATTGTCTACCACTCGGTCGGGTTGGCGCCGGAACTCTGCGAGCAATTGCCGCAGCAGCCTTGCACCCTGGCCATCAGCGACATCCTCAAGGCCATCCTCAGCGACTTCGCCCAGCGCGATGTGAACATGCCGCAGACTGAGTCCGACATCCGCCTGGCCCAGGTGCTGGTGGACCAGCTCAAGCAAGCGCCGATTCATGAGTGTTTCTTGCCCTACGCCCGTCACCCCGGCCTGCTCGGCGTGCTGGAAGGCCTGCAGGCCGACCCCGGCGACAACCGCCCGCTGGCGCATTGGGCCGAACAGGTGCACGTGAGCGAGCGCACCCTGGCGCGTCAGTTTGTGCGCGAGCTGGGCATGAGCTTTGGCGAGTGGCGCCAGCGCTTGCGTTACCTGGCGGCCATCGAGGCCCTCGACAGCGAACGCAGCGTGCAACATGTGGCGTTTGACCTGGGCTACAGCACCGCCTCGGCGTTTATCGCCATGTTCCAGCGCCAGGCCGGCTGCACCCCTGAGCAGTATCGACGGACACACATTCGCGGCCGATGAAGATGTAACAAGCTTTGACTACACTGCTGGGTAGGCCGTGCCCCCCGGTGCGGTAACAGGGAGAAAACTCCATGAAGATGCTGCGAATTCCGCTGTTGATGATGGGCCTGCTGCTGTGTTCCCAAGGTTTTGCCGCCACCGCCCAGCAAAACAAAATGACCACCTGCAACGCCGAAGCCACCACCAAGACGCTCAAGGGTGACGAGCGCAAGGCCTTTATGAAGACTTGCCTGTCGGCCCCGGCAGCCAATGACGCCAAGACCCTGACACCGCAGCAGCAGAAGATGAAGGATTGCAATGCGTCGGCGAAAACCAAGGCGTTGACCGGCGATGCGCGTAAAACCTTTATGAGCACCTGTCTCAAAGGCTGATCACTCGTTCGCGAACGCCGCAGATCAAGTGTGGGAGCTGGGCTTGCCCGCGATACAGGCGCCTTGCTCTGTCTGGTACACCGCGGCGAGGCCATCGCGGGCAAGCCCGGCTCCCACACTTGATCGCATTCACAACCGATCCACTCGCTTGATTCCCTCAAGGCTGGCAGACTGCCCATCCTTTAACGCCGTTCGTTTTGAGGCTGTATGCCAACGTTTTCTCAACGTCACGTGATATTGCTGGCCAGCTACATCATCATTTTCGGCGGGTTGCTGCTGGTCCTGCCGCTCAAATTGCTGCCCAGCCTGCTGGCCGGCCTGTTGGTCTATGAACTGGTCAACATGCTCACCCCCCAACTGCAGCGATTGATCGAAGGCCGGCGCGCGCGTTGGCTGGCGGTGGCGTTGCTCGGCACCCTGATCGTCAGCGTGCTGACCCTGATTTTTGCCGGCGCCATCAGCTTCCTGCTCCACGAAGCGGAAAACCCCGGGGCGTCCCTCGACAAATTCATGGGCGTGGTCGACCGCGCGCGCGGCCAGTTGCCGCCGTTCCTTGACGCCTACCTGCCCGCCAGCGCCGCCGAGTTCCGCGTGGCCATTGGCGACTGGCTGAGCAAGCATTTGAGCGAACTGCAGCTTGTGGGTAAGGATGCTGCCCACATGTTCGTCACCTTGCTGATCGGCATGGTGCTCGGTGCGATCATCGCCCTGCAGCGCGTGCCCGACCTGACCAAACGCAAACCCCTGGCCGCCGCGCTGTTCGACCGTCTGCACCTGCTGGTCCAGGCGTTTCGCAACATCGTCTTCGCGCAAATCAAGATCGCCGCGCTCAATACCGCGTTCACCGCCATATTCCTTGCTGTGGTGCTGCCGCTGTGCGGCATCCACCTGCCGCTGACCAAAACCCTGATCGTGCTGACCTTCCTGCTCGGCCTGCTGCCGGTGATCGGCAACCTGATGTCCAACACCCTGATCACCATCGTCGCGCTGTCGTTGTCGATCTGGGTCGCAGTGGCGGCGCTGGGTTACCTGATCGTGATCCACAAGGTCGAGTACTTCCTCAACGCGCGCATCGTAGGCGGGCAGATCAGTGCCAAGTCGTGGGAATTGCTCCTGGCGATGCTGGTGTTTGAAGCCGCCTTCGGCTTGCCGGGCGTGGTGGCGGGGCCGATTTACTATGCGTACCTGAAAAGCGAGTTGAAGCTCGGCGGGATGGTTTGACGCAATAACTGAAGCGCTGTTGCGTCGTGGACTTTAAAGGGACTTAGAGGGATCCAAGCTGTGAGCGACAATATCTATGCTCCACCAACGGCAGAGTTGTCTGAGGCGGTAAAGCCCGCTGCCGAGTTTTATGTCATTTCCCAGAAAAAGCTGCTGATTCTGAGCCTGCTCAGTTTTGGGCTGTACACCTATGTCTGGGCGTATAAAAACTGGAGCCTGTACAAGAAAGCCAACCAGGCCGATATCTTGCCGTTGGCGCGCGCGTTCTTTTTTATCTTCTTTGTGCACAAGCTTTACCGCCTTGCCTACCGGCGGGTGGTCGAGAGCGGCCGAAAATTCGATTTCGATTTTGAGCAATGGGCGACGGTGTTTGTGGTGGTGACTGTGGGCGCCAACGTGTTCGACGCCGTGGCTGCGCGCGTCGAGGCGTTGTTTGCCTATAAAAGCCTGACGCTCCTGGCGCTGCCTCTTTGTGCCTACATCCTTCAACAATCCCAGGCCCTGATCAATTTTGCCGCCGGCGACCCGGAAGGTCAGAGCAACGCTCGGTTCAATCCGTGGAACTACTTGGTGATCGTGCCCGGCATTGTCATGTGGGGCCTGACATTTCTTGGGCTATGGGTGATCTATTTTCGCTAGCCCCCCGCAAAAAGGACTGCTCCATGAACAAGGAATTTAGCGTCGTACTCCTCGCCATCGGCTTTTCGGCACTGGTCGGCTGTTCCGCAGCCGGTGTCGTGGCCAGTTCCGATCCCCGGCAAAAGTTGGCTGACGCCGACGCGTTGCTGGATCAGGGGCGGCCATTGCCGGCCGAGCGCTTGATTGCCGAGGCCGTGCAACGGTGCACGGCGGCCGGGGATCAGTTGTGCCTGGCGGACGCTTATCGCGGGTATGGATTGTTTTTCATGTCGTCGGCGTTGGCCAGCCAGAAGGACCGCTATACGACCCAGGGCTTTCGTGACACCACGGCGACCTACGAACAGCGCTATGTGAAAGCCAATGAGTACCTGGAGAAGTCCCGGGCGATCTATGCCCAGGCCGGGCGGTTTGAGGTGGTGACCAATCTCAATTTGAACCGAGGCTTTGCCTACGAGATGGCGGGGGATAAGTCGGCGGCTTGCCAGGCCTATGTTGATAGCCTGGCGGCAAGCCGGGAGAACGCGCGGCTCAAACCGGGCGCCGTGATCCAGGTGCCGGCCAAGTACGGGACATTTGAGCGGTACATCGGCGTGCAAAAAGCGCGGGTGGGGTGTGGCGCTTAGCATCTTGGGCCGAACTGAGTCTTTGTGGTGAGCGGGGTAAGCCCGCTCACCACTCGACAGATCAGTTTCCGTAACGCTTGCTGGCCTCAATCGCCAGGCCACTGCCGATACTGCCGAAGATATTGCCTTCCACATGCCGTGCATTCGGCAACATCGCCGAGATGCTGTGGCGCAGTGCCGGGATGCCGCTTGAACCACCGGTGAAGAACACCGTGTCTACCTGTGCCACGCTCACCGACGCATCGTTGAGCAACTGCGTGACGCTGTTGCGCACGCGCTCCAGCAAGCCGTCGATGGCCGATTCAAATAGCGTCCGGCTCAGTTCCACGCTCAACCCTGGCTCAACCCGGTCCAGCAGCACGTGGCGGCTGTCTTGGTGGGTCAGCTGGATCTTGGTTTCTTCCACTTCCATGGCCAGCCAGTGCCCGGCGCGCTGTTCGATCAGCTTGAACAGGCGGTCGATGCCACCGGTGTCTTCGATGTCGTAGCGCATACTGCCCAATGCCAGCTGGGATTTTTGCGAGTACACCGAGTTGATGGTGTGCCAGGTGGCCAGGTTCATGTGGTGGCTGGTGGGCATGTAGGCACCGCTTTTCATGCGGCTGCCGTAGCCGAACAGCGGCATCATCCCTTGCAGGCTCAACTGCTTGTCGAAGTCGGTGCCGCCGATGTGCACGCCACCGGTGGCGAGGATGTCGCTCTGGCGGTTGTCGTTGTGGCGACGGTCCGGGGACAGGCGCACCAGGGAGAAGTCGGACGTACCCCCGCCGATGTCGACGATCAGGACCAACTCTTCCTTTTCAATGGTGGACTCGTAGTCGAACGCCGCTGCAATCGGCTCGTACTGGAACGAGATGTCCTTGAAGCCGATCTTGCGTGCCACGTCGACCAGGGTGTTTTCGGCTTCCTGGTCTGCCATCGGGTCGTCATCGACGAAGAACACCGGGCGGCCCAGTACCACTTCTTCGAACTCACGCCCGGCATTGGCTTCGGCGCGGCTCTTGAGCTGGCCGATGAACAGCGCCAGCAGGTCGGTGAAGGGCATCGCGGTGCCCAGCACGCTGGTGTCGTGCTTGATCAGCTTGGAACCCAGCAGGCTCTTGAGCGAGCGCATCAACCGGCCTTCGTAGTTTTCCAGGTATTCATGCAGGGCCAGGCGGCCGTACACCGGGCGGCGCTCCTCGAAGTTGAAGAACACCACCGACGGCAACGTGATCTTGTCGTCCTCCAGCGCGATGAGCGTCTCCTCGCCGGGGCGGATCCAGCCGACGGTGGAGTTGGACGTGCCAAAGTCGATGCCGCAGGCACGGGCTGGGGATGGGTTTTTCATGATCTATCGGGTTCCGGTTGAAAAACGGCCGCGCAGTGTATGCCAGTCGAAGGCGGATGCGTAGGCCGACTATCCGCTAAATCGTGCTTGAAAGTTGGGTATTTGCCCCCACATCTGCTGCATACGGCTAGTGCCGATAACACTTTGACGCACCCCCAGGCCACAAGACTCAACAAGTGCAATGCAGCGCACGTTGTGCCCTGGGCGGTGCGATCTCGATTAAGGATGGTGAACCGCCGATGGATTTCAAAGACTACTACAAGATATTGGGTGTCGAGCCGAGCGCCGATGACAAGGAAATCAAGGCTGCCTATCGAAAACTCGCACGCAAATATCACCCGGATGTGAGCAAGGAAAAAGACGCCGAAGCCAAGTTCAAGGACGCGTCCGAAGCCTATGAAGCGCTTAAAAGCGCCGATAAGCGCGCCGAGTACGACGAGCTGCGCAAATACGGCCAGCATGGCCAGCCGTTCCAGGGCCCGCCGGGCTGGCAGAGCCGTGGCGGCTTCGGCGGTGGCGGTGGTGGCGAGGATTTCTCGGACTTCTTCAGCTCGATCTTCGGCTCGCGCGGCGACGCCTTTGGTGGCGGCCAGCGCCGTCCTGCCGGGCGCAAAGGCCAGGACGTCGAGATGCAGCTGTCGGTGTTCCTGGAAGAGACGCTGTCCACCGAGTCCAAGCAGATCAGCTTCCAGGTGCCGCAGTACGACGCTTCGGGGCGTCACGTCAGCAACACCACCAAGAGCCTGAACGTGAAGATCCCCGCCGGCGTGGCCGACGGCGAGCGTATCCGCCTCAAGGCGCAAGGCGCCCCCGGTATCGGCGGTGGGGCCAATGGCGACCTGTACCTGATCATCAAGTTCGCGCCACACCCCAAGTTCGAAGTGGACGGCGAAAACCTGATCATCAACCTGCCCCTGGCCCCGTGGGAGTTGGCGCTGGGTGCTGAAGTGCAGGTGCCGACGCTCACCGGCAAGATCAACCTCAAGGTGCCTGCCGGCAGCCAGAACGGCCAGCGCATGCGCGCCAAGGGCCATGGCCTGCTGAACAAGGCCGGGCAGCGCGGTTACCTGTTCGTGCAGCTCAAGGCGGTGATGCCCAAGGACAGCAGCGATGAGGTCAAGGCGCTGTGGCAGGAACTGGCTGCCAAGGCGGCGTTCAACCCGCGCGAGGGGTTCTGATCGGCCCTGTGGGCTAAGCATCTACCGCGGCCAGCGGTGCCGGGCATGGTGTGCTGTCTCTCCCTTTGAACCAGGAGAGTCACTATGCCCGGCACACCATCGCCACTCCCGGCCACGCCAGCCAGTGCAAGTATCCACAACCCCCTGCTTGAGCAAGCCATCCCCGACTGGTTGATCCAGGCCACGCCACAACGGCGCCAGGCGGTGAAAGACGCGCCCGCCAACTTGCCCGACTGGTATCACCAGGCGTCCCCGGTCCAGCGCCAGGCAGTGGACACTGCGACATTCGCCAGCTTCTCTTCGCAAACCCAACTCGACAAGGCCATGGCCGACCTGCAGGGCCTCGACGCGTTCGCCGCGCCGTTGCTCAGCCAGGCGTTGAAAGACGCCTTGAAGGTCACCCTCGACGTCAATAAGACCTTCCTGCGCCTGAACAAGACCATCACGTATGGGATCCTGCGCGAACGTGTCGGTACGTATCAGGTCTTGAACCTGTCGCTGTTGCAGGCCGCCATCCATAACTTCGAGGCCGCGGAGTGTGAGGCGGGGGCATTCGATGAGACCTCGGGGTTCGTGGTCGAAGGCGCCACCCCAGGCACCTTCGAGCCGTTGTCGACATCCCTGACGGTCCGCCAGTTTCTCAAGCTCTGTCGCGTGCTGAATATCGGCGCGCTCTATCAGCTGTACCTCAAGGGCTTTCTCTACCCCACGGACGCGGCGAAGGCAAAGGCCCTTCACGACCCATTCGTGGCCGCGCAGAAAGACGCGATGCGCGCGGCGGCAGAAATGGCGCTGTTGAAAAAGGATATCGAGCCGGCCGACTACGACATGATCCTGTCGGTGATCGCGGGCGAAATGAATCCACGCCTGAAGGGTAAGCGCGTGTGGTTTCGCGACCTCCAATTGATGAAGCACCGCTTGACCGGCTGCGTAGTGTTCAGCATCAGTGACAAGTACGCCTACAGTGATGAATTCATCCTCTATGTACCGCAAGACCCGCATTCACCGCTCAAGCGCTACTCTCTCGGCCAACTGCGCGAGCAGTTCAAGCGCCAGTTCACGGCGCGTGACTTATCTGCATCAGGGCCGACCGCCTACCAGCGTTTTTTCAGCCAGTTCGTCGACTACGCCGACCTGCCGGATTATTTCAGTCAATTCACCCAGAACGGACCGGATAAAACCTTCGATCAGTCCTTTGCACCTTACGCTCCGCTGCTCAATATGGTTGTAAAGGGCTTAAACCCCTGGGGTGCTTTCAACGAGCTGCCTCCGCCGGATGCGGTGGTCCAAGTGCCGGAGGATGACCCCTACCTCGACCCTCAGGGCATTGCGCGCAGGGGCCGCGGTATCTGGGCGGATAACGTCGACCTATGGGATTACCTGTTTGACCGGTATCGCGACAAGCTGCTGGGCGACGCACGCAGCCACGCGGTGTCGACGGCGGATGTGGATGCGAAGGTGCGCTCGCAAAAAATCGCCAGCCTGCTGAACATCGGCATGCTGGTGTTAGGTTTTGTGCCGGGTCTGGGTGAGTTGATGATGGTGGTGATTGCCGGTCAGCTGCTGTACACCGTGTTTGAGGGCGCGACCGAATGGAGCGAGGGCGACCGCAAGGCGGCCAAGGTGCACTTGGTGGATGTGGCGCAAAACCTCGCGTTGATTGCGGTGATGGGCGCGGCAGGGAAGGGGATTGGCAAGCTGGTGACGGTGAAGCCAGAGCCGGTTATCGAAGGCTTGAAACAGGTCGAGTGGAGCGATGGTCAGGCACGCTTATGGAAACCTGACCTCACGCCTTATGAAAGCCCCACCAAGCTACCCGACAGCACGGCGCCCAATGCCTTGGGGCAGTTTGTGGTCGACGGCAAGACCTACATCCGTCAGGACGGCAAGGTCTACGAGACGACGTTTGATGACACCCTGGAAGCTTGGCGCATCCGCCATCCCCACCGCGCTGATGCCTATGCCCCGCAGCTAGCGCACAACCACGAAGGCGCCTGGCAGTCTGAAGCCGACGCGCCGCTGACCTGGGACACGGACACGTTGTTGCGGCGTATGGGGTTGCCAGCGGAACCCGTGCCGGTCGGGCAGCGGGCCGATGCACTGTTCGCCAGTGGGGTAGAGCCAGACGCGCTGCGAGAGGCCCAGTTCAACCATGAGCCCACGCCGCTGATACTTGCCGACACTTTCAAGCGCTTTGCCCTGCACAACGAGCTCTCGCGGTTTATCGAGCAGATGAAAAGCCTCGACCCCGGCGTGTATGCCCAGGCGGACCCGGTGCTGCAACTGGATCTGCTCAAACGCCGAGGGATGCTCCCCAGCACATCGCCCTTGCGCGTCATCGACGCTGCCGGGCGCACGCTCTGGGTGGATGCTGCCGCCGGCAACCGTCGCACCATCGTACTCAGCGCAAACCATCAGGCGCGGGGTGAGTTGCTGGAGCAAGTCTTGTACACCCTGCAAGGGGTTGATCCTGAACTCAAGGAGTTCCCGGGAACGCCTGAGGAGTCTTTGTCTGCGAGGGCCGCAAAGCTGCGCCAGTACCTGGGTGATCAAGTGGAGGTCTTCAAGGCAGCTTTCCTGGAGGAGCGCTACCAGGCACTGACGGCAGCCGACGGCTCCCTGGAGGGCTACCCCAAGCTTCCCGGCGCGATAGCCTCCCGCTTGCTCGACGGTCTCAGTGCCGAGGAGCTGCAAACCTGGCGCACCAAGGCCATCCTGCCGGAACCGGTGGTGGAGCAGGCGCGCTGGTATGAGCAGGAAGCCCGCGTATCCCGCGCCTATGAAGGGCTGCTGCTGGATTCCCTGGCCGATGTCGACAGCTTGCGCCTGGCCCTGCGTACCCTGGAAACCTTGCCTGGCTGGCGCAGGGGCGTTCGTCTGGAGCTGCGCCAGTATTCGGAGCAGGGCACGTTGCTCGATGCCATTGGCAGTCCTGACCAGACTCAGGTGCGCAAACTGGTGCTGATGGAGAATGGCCAGTTCGTCGCCGCAATGCCCAGGGACTTTTATGAGGCGGTGTGGGAGGTGATGTCCCCGGATGAACGTCAACGGCTGGGGTTGACCGATACCCAACAGCTCAAGGCATTGATTCAGGCGTCACCACTGCCACGTGCACCGTTGCGCACCGTACTGTTGGAGCATCCGGTACGCAAGCCGGCCTATGATCCAGCGATGCGACTGCTGGGTGGTGGCCGCGGGTATGAACAACTGCTGGCCCAAGGAGTGAATGCGTTTCGCAGCACCCGTGCGCGGGTACGCAGTCTTTATCCGGCGCTGGATGAGCAGGGCATTTCGGCCCTGATCGAAACACTTGGAGACAACCCTCGTACGGAACTGGCGCGTCGAGAGACGGAGTACGCAGCCCTGGACAGTGAGCTCAACCAATGGGTCAAGGCACATACCCACCCGTCCTCAATCACGTTTTTCTACCGGCAGGCTGGAGGGATGCGGGCCTGTGCTGATCAAATCAGGCGATGCTGGCGACGCGAGACGGGCTCGTCCTTTCATTTCAATATCGGTGTACCCGTGGAGATGCCGGCGCTGACAGCGGATTTCAGCCACATCGATCATCTGAAGTTGGTGGGGGTCAGCGTGGACAGTTCTACCCAAACCTTTCTTAAAAATTTCTCTCACGTAAAAACACTCAAGATCATCAACACCCAGATGACGCAGTTACCTGATGTCGTTTATGAAATGAGTCAATTGGCCCATCTGGACCTGTCTGGCAACAAGATTCAGCTGGATGCCAAAGGCGCCTCCACGCTCAGCGCCTTCACCCACATGCAGGTGCTGGACTTGTCCCAGAATCCTCTGGGCGTATTACCCGATTTCGCGGGGATGTCCCAGTTGAAGGCACTCAACTTGAGGTCCACCCGTATTGATCAATGGCCCACCGGCTTGGTAGGGAAAGCGCGTCTGACCTCCGTGGACTTGAGTAATAACAAACTAAGTGAGGTGCCCCAGGCCTATCTCAACCCATCCCCGGAGCAAGTCGAAGAGGTCGCCCGGCTCAACAAAGTGACACAGCTCTCCGGTAATCCGTTCCCTGACGACTATTGGCGTGTCCTGGATCGTTACTGGCAAACGCTTACGCAGGCACGCCCTGACCTGGTCGCGGACTTTGACGGCTATGCGTTTTACCTGAAAAACCCGCTGGTTGAGGAGGCGAGTCTCCTTTACAACCACTATAACGTTCAAGACGCCAGGGAGTTTGTCTGGGGATTGGGCGACGGCGCGCAAGCGGAACTGGCCAGTCGCAGGCTGGCGTTCGATCAGTTGCAGCAACAGTTGAACACTTGGGCATCGGCTGGGGGCAATCAGAGCACCAGCAGCGGTGCCGCCCGTTACGTGCGAACCGCACAGCGCGAACTCAATGCTGCGGACAGTGATCATCGCTACATCGCCAGGACTCGTATCCTGAAGTGCTGGCGAGGTGATGCGCCACAGGAAACCGCAGCAGACGGCACCCAGATCGGCATTCAGTTGGACCTGAGCGGGCTGACTTTGCCGACCCTGCCGGAGCTGGACGCCGACTTCAGTCATGTCGGCTCGCTCAAGTTGACCCATATGAACCTGGTGGCTTCACCCGAGGGCATGCTGCGACGCTTTCGTAACGTGCGCTGGCTGGACCTTTCAAACAACCAGTTGCGCGCGCTGCCGCCGGCGCTCGGTGAAATGCATGGCTTGACGCGTTTATTCCTGCACAAAAACCGGCTGCGTCTCACCCCGCAAACCGCCCAGGTACTGTCCGAGCGCACGTCTTTGCGTGCATTGAGCCTGAGCGCAAACCCCCTTGGCATCACGCCGGATTTCAGCCGGATCCCGGACATGCGCAACGTGTTCATGAGCCACGCCAACCTTGATAGCTGGCCGACCGGCCTGGGTGAGCAGCCGCTGCTGTATAACCTGGATTTGCGCAACAATCAGTTCACAACCCTTCCCGATGAGGTCATTGCACCGTCGGATGAGGAACTGGCGGCAAGCAACCGCCTCAGCCGAGTCACCAATATCGGCAACAACCCCTTATCGGAGCAAACTCGCCAGCAGATCAGTGCGTACGGTGAGCGACTGGAGCGGGCAGGCCTGGCATCGCCGGACAACCCCAACCGTCTGGTCGCCACGGCGTTGGACATTGGCGGGCCCATCAGGGTGAAACTGCCCATGTCCCTGGCGCCTTTCAAGAGGTGGGCCCGCGGTATGCCCGAGGGGCAAATGGCGCAACGCAAAGCCCAGTGGCAGGGGTTGCGTGAACAACCGGCAAGCAACGGGTTCTTTGAGGTCCTCAGGGACTTGGAACCCGCAGCTGATGGCCAGGAGGACCTGCAGCGCAGGGTCTGGGAGGTCATCGACAGCATCACTGAAAACAGTCCGGAATCCGAAAAACTGCGCACGCAAATGTTTGAATGGGCCGGCCGTGCAGCGTGTTGCGACCGCGCGGCGCTGTCGTTCAGCAACCTGGAAGTCATGACCCTGGTCTACCGGGCCAGCACCCAGGCGCTGGACGTGAGTCAGGGCCCCTCGCTGCTGACACTGTCCAGGCGCTTGTTTCGCCTGGATGAGGTGGAAAAGATCGCCCTGGCCGATATCGATCAGCGGCGAGCCGCTATCAACGCACAACCCGGCTTGAGTGAGTCTGCCAGGAATCGGCAACTGGAAATGCTTGAAGAAGTCGAGATCAAGTTGGCCTACCGCGATGGCCTCAAGGACCGACTGGATCTGCCGGGTCAACCGCAGCACACGCGGTTCACTTCTATGGGGGGCGTCACGCCTGCCATGCTGGACAGCGCCTATGAAAAAGTTGTCGCCTTGAATGACTCGCCTCAGGAACACCAGGCCCTGCTGAGCCGGGAATTCTGGAACGATTACATCACCCATAAATACCAGGCCCAGTTCGAGGCGTTGAGCCAGCCGTTCCACGATCAACTGGCTGCCCAACACGCCGATTTTGAAGCGAAACTGCTGTCCAGTTCCGCTCACGAGGCCAAGGCGAAGAGCCTGCAGGCGCAGTTGGCGATCAAGGAAGCCGAGTTGATAGACACGCTGACCCGAAAGGAAATCGCTGAAGCGCTGCTGCCACGGGGAAACCTGGAGGCGTTGGAGAACACGACGCCTGAATTACAGCTCGCCAAGGCGCACACCATCGAGTTCAATGGCCAACAGTATTTTATTGCGAGCATGCCCGATGCCGGCGATGGTATGCACTACGTGTTGAGGGTGCAGGCGCCGGACAATCCGTTTGCCCTGGTCACCAGTGGGATTATTGCCAAACCCGATGCCGCCGGGCTTTGGAAGCGCAGAGGCTTGATTGGAGGGATGAGGCCAGAGGGTTCTCCGGACGTGTTTGAAGATGCTCTCGAGTCTATGCAAGTGACGCCCTACACGGCAGACGAACTCGATTTCATGCGGCGCAATGTTCACTGGATGACTCAGGAAAACGAACTGGGAGCCTATAACCGCGCCAACAATGGTAAGTACCCACTCCGGGATCTACAGGGCAGGCCGATACGTATACGAAGTCTGGAGACCGAGGTTTCTCTGGTCTCGGGCTCTACCTACACGTCGGCGCAGATCAAGCCTTACATCCTCTTTGAGGGGTATGAGCGCGTGGGGGCCTTGTATGAGGAGAAACTGCAGTGGCGCAAATTTACCGCCGATGATGTGAAAGTGCCCGGAGAAAGAGCCTTGATCGGACAGTCCATGGTGGTCGCCAACCGGCGTATTGCCAAAGGCGAGATCGTCGGCATTTATGGCGGAGTGATTATGCCCGATGGCTTTGGGCTTGAGACGGCGAATACGTTTGGGGTGGTTGTCTCCCCAAAGCCCCGACCCGGCACCGTCGGTATGTCGCCCAACCCGACCTATCTGGTGGGGGATACCATCATCTCCAGGATCAATACCCATTTCGACTACGATCTTGACGGCAAACCCGTGAAGCAGGCAGCCAGTGGATATAACGTCGAGACCGCGGCTTTCGATATTCAAGCCGAACACCCTGCCAGCCGCCCAGGCAAGCTGACGCCCTATCTGTTGAATGTGGTATTTGCGACCGAAGATATTCCTGCGGGCGTCGAGTTGCGCGTTGACTACGGGTATTCAGAGGAGGATATCAAAATCAAGTTTGGCTGATACGGTGGTTGACGTTCATCCCTGAAAGCGTGGCGTTGCCGCCCTCGTGGGAAGGGGCCAACGCCGAGCCGCGTCAATCACCGGCGCAGGCTCAAAACAGAAAGTAACGCTGGGCCATCGGCAACGACTCAGCCGGCTCGCACCACAGCAACACGCCGTCGGCCTTGACCTGGTAGGTCTGTGGGTCGACGTCGATGTGCGGCAGGTAGTCGTTGTGGATCAGGTCGGATTTCTGCACGGTGCGGCAGCCTTTGACCACGGCGATCTGCTTCTTCAAACCCAGCGCTTCGGGCAGGCCGGCCTCCATCGCGGCCTGGCTGATAAAGGTCAGGCTGGTGGCGTGCAGCGAGCTGCCGAAGCTGGCGAACATCGGGCGGTAGTGCACTGGCTGCGGTGTCGGGATCGAAGCGTTGGCATCGCCCATCAGGCTTGAGGCGATGGCGCCGCCCTTGAGAATCAAGGTGGGTTTTACGCCGAAGAAAGCCGGTCGCCACAGGACCAGGTCGGCCCACTTGCCCACTTCGATCGAGCCGACGATATGGCTGACGCCGTGGGTGATCGCTGGGTTGATCGTGTACTTGGCGATGTAGCGCTTGGCGCGGAAGTTGTCATTGCCTGGGCCGTCACCGGGGAGCGGACCACGTTGTTTTTTCATCTTGTCGGCGGTCTGCCAGGTACGCGTGATCACCTCGCCGACGCGGCCCATGGCCTGGCTGTCGGAGCTGATCATCGAGAACGCGCCGAGGTCGTGCAGGATGTCTTCGGCGGCGATGGTTTCGCGGCGGATACGGCTTTCGGCGAAGGCCACGTCTTCGGCAATGCTCGGGTCCAGGTGATGGCAGACCATCAACATGTCGAGGTGCTCATCGATGGTGTTGCGGGTGAACGGCCGCGTCGGGTTGGTTGAGCTCGGCAGCACATTAGCGAAACCGCAGGCTTTGATGATGTCCGGTGCGTGACCGCCACCGGCACCTTCGGTGTGGTAAGTGTGGATGGTGCGGCCCTTGAGCGCGGCGAGGGTGGTTTCGACAAAGCCGGACTCGTTGAGGGTGTCGCTGTGGATCGCCACCTGCACGTCGTAGTCATCGGCAACGCTCAGGCAGTTGTCGATACTCGCGGGGGTGGTTCCCCAGTCTTCATGCAGCTTCAAGCCGATGGCGCCGGCCTTGACCTGTTCGATCAACGGCTCCGGCAGGCTGGCGTTGCCCTTGCCGGTGAACCCGATGTTCATCGGGAACGAATCGCTGGCCTGGAGCATGCGCGCAAGGTGCCACGGCCCGGAGGTGCAGGTAGTGGCGTTGGTGCCGGTGGCAGGGCCTGTGCCACCACCGATCATGGTGGTGACGCCGCTGGTCAGCGCTTCTTCGATCTGCTGCGGGCAGATGAAGTGCACGTGGCTGTCGATGCCGCCGGCGGTGAGGATCATGCCTTCGCCGGCGATCACTTCGGTGCTGGCACCGATGGCCATGGTCACGCCCGGTTGGATGTCCGGGTTACCGGCCTTGCCGATCGCATGGATACGACCGTTCTTCAGGCCGACGTCGGCCTTGACGATGCCCCAGTGGTCGATGATCAGCGCGTTGGTGATCAGGGTGTCGACCACTTCATGGGCGAGCAACTGGCTTTGGCCCTGGCCATCACGGATGACTTTACCGCCGCCGAATTTGACTTCTTCGCCGTAGACCGTGAAGTCCTGTTCGACCTCGACAAACAGTTCGGTGTCGGCCAGGCGGACCTTGTCACCGACGGTGGGGCCGTACATGTCGGCGTAGGCTTGGCGGCTGATTTTCATGTGGTTGCCCTGATAAATATGTGTTGAATGTGAATCCGCTTTCGCGAGCAAGCCCGCTCCCACAGTTTGAAATGCATTCTAAGTGTGGGAGCGGGCTTGCTCGCGAAGAGGGCCTAAAGATCACCCATAACTCGACCTGCAAACCCAAATACCCGTCTCCCACCGCTCAAGTCGACCAACTCGATCTCACGACTCTGCCCCGGTTCAAACCGCACCGCCGTGCCCGCCGGAATGTTCAAGCGCATGCCACGGCTCGCCGCGCGATCAAACGTCAGCGCGTCATTGGTCTCGAAAAAATGGTAATGCGAGCCCACTTGGATCGGCCGGTCTCCGCTGTTGGCCACACTGAGGGTGACGGTGCGGCGGCCGACGTTGAGTTCGATATCGCCAGGCTGGATCTGATATTCACCAGGAATCATGCAGGTTGCCCCAGGGTCTTGAAGTAAATGGCGGTCGGGCTGTAGCGCCCGTCCGGGCTTTGGCAGTAGTCGGGCAGTTCACCGATCTTGGTGTAGCGCAGCGACTGATAAAAGGCCTCGGCCGGGGAGCCGGCCTCGGTGTCCAGGTACAACAGGCCGCGCTTGTGTTGGCGTGCGGCAAGCTCCAGGGTGTTCATCAACTGCTGGCCCAGGCCATGGCGTCGGGCGCTGCTGTGTACCAGCAGCTTTTGCACTTCGGCACGGTTGAGGCCGTTGGCCTTTTGGCACAGGGCCAGTTGCACGCTGGCGATCACCCGTTCGTCGCGCACCACCACCCACAGCAACAAGCTGGCGTCCTCGATGCTGGCTTGCACGCCTTGGAGGTAGGCGCGGGCCTCGGCCTCGTCGAAGTCCGCCATGAAGCCGACCGAAGCACCGTGCTTCACCGCGTCCAGCAACAGCTCGATCAAACCCAGGCGGTAGTGGGCAAAACTTTCTGCATTCACTCGACGCAGTTGCGTAGCGTTCATCGACTTCACTCCTTGGGCGGTTCCGCGCCCGGGTTCAAGGCCAGTTGCATGAAGGTCAGGTCCAGCCAGCGGCCGAACTTGATGCCGACCTGGGGCATTTGCCCGGTGGTGATGAAACCCCGGCGCTCATGCAGGCGGATCGAGGCGAGGTTGCCGCTTTCGATGGCGGCGACCATCACGTGCTTGCCGCATGTGCGTGCGCGTTCGATCAGGGCTTGCATCAGCAATGGGCCGAGGCCCTTGCCGCGTTGGTCGCTGCGCACATACACCGAGTGCTCGACGCTGTAGCGAAAGCCTTCGAACGGCCGCCAGTCGCCGAATGAGGCGTAGCCGGTGACCTCGCCATTTTCGACACTGACCAGGATCGGATAACCCTGGGCGTGGCGTGCACTGAACCAGGCCTGGCGATTGCCCAGGTCCACCGGTTGTTCGTTCCAGATCGCCGTGGTGTTGAGCACCGCGTCGTTGTAGATGTCGCGGATCGCCGGCAAGTCGTTTTGGGTTGCGTCACGAATCATGGCCGGGCCTCAGGCGATGGGTTGGTGGACGGTGACCAGCTTGGTGCCGTCGGGGAAGGTGGCTTCCACTTGGATATCCGGGATCATCTCCGGGATGCCTTCCATTACCTGTTCGCGGCTGAGCAGGGTGGTGCCGTAGTGCATCAGGTCGGCCACCGTGCGGCCATCGCGGGCGCCTTCCATCAAGGCTGCGGAGATATAGGCGATGGTTTCCGGGTAGTTGAGCTTCACACCGCGCGCCAGGCGACGCTCTGCCACCAGGCCTGCGGTGAAGATCAACAGTTTGTCTTTTTCCCGTGGGGTCAAATCCATGGTTCAAGGTCCTTGAAAAACAGCATTCTTAATTACCACAGAGATCCCATGTGGGAGCGGGCTTGCTCGCGAAAGCGGTGTGTCAGTCGATGCGTCTTTACCTGGTCCACCGCTTTCGCGAGCAAGCCCGCTCCCACATTTAGATCGTCATGTGCTCCAGATCCGGGGTGAAACCGCCTCTCGCCCAAGCACCGCCGGGCGTAACAGCCGCCATAAATCAATCAACCATCCCCGCGCCAGCAACGCTTCACTGGCCAGGCAGCGGGCGACCAGCAGGCCGGGCAGTTGGGTCAGGTCGCCGCGCACTTCATGGGGCAGGGCGCGACAGGTGTCGAGTAATTCGGGGTCTACGTCGCCGGTCAGCAACAGGGTCGCAAATACCGGCTGCCCATCCAGGCCGATGGGCGAGTCGAGCAAGCCGTCGGCGCCCACAATGCGCTGGCGCTCATGCCAGAGCAACTGGCCGTCGCGACGGATATCCAGGTGCGATTGAAAGTGGCCCAGGTCAAAACGCTCTCCACTGGCCGGGCGACCCAGTGCGACCACATCCCAGTAGAACAAGCGGGCATCGCCTTGCAGCTCGATGCGCGTGGTGAGTTCGGCCTGGGCGGCGCTGAATACGATGGTTTCCTGGGGCAGCCATTCCAGGGTGGCACCCGCTTGCACGGTGAGGTCCAGTTGCTGGTAGGCCGGGCCGCTGGCCCGATACCACTTGGCCGCGCCGGGGCTGGTCAACTGCGCCCAGGCACCCGCGCCGACATGGGCGCTGATGTCCAGGCGATCACCGCCGGCAATCCCACCGGGCGGGTGCACGATGATGTGCTGGCACACCTCGGGGCCTTCGGCGTAGAGGTGCTTTTGCACCCGCAGCGGACCGAGATGACGACGCATCACCGGGCGTGTGGTGTCGCCGAAACGCGCGTAGCCGAGTTCCAGCTCGGCGTGCCAGCTGGGGGTGAACAGGGCGGGGGTAACGGGCAGATTCATGTTTTTTGACTTATCAATAGGACGCTACAGGTTAGATGGTAACCAGCCCGCGTACACCTTCACTTTCCATATTTTCACCTCGGCCTTGCTGCACGATTTCACCACGGGACATCACCAGGTACTGATCCGCCAACTCGGCGGCAAAATCGTAGAACTGCTCCACCAGCAGGATCGCCATATCGCCACGGGCCGCGAGTTTCTTGATCACCGCGCCGATCTCCTTGATCACCGAGGGCTGGATGCCTTCGGTGGGCTCGTCGAGGATCAGCAGGCGCGGGCGGCTGGCCAACGCTCGACCGATCGCCAGTTGCTGTTGCTGGCCACCGGACAAATCGCCGCCACGTCGATGCTTCATTTGCAGCAGCACCGGGAACAGTTCGTAGATGAAGGCGGGCACTTCCTTGGCTTGCGAGCCCGGAAAACGCGAAAGCCCCATCAACAGGTTTTCTTCCACCGTCAGCCGCCCGAAGATCTCCCGGCCTTGTGGCACATAGGCGATGCCCGCGTGCACACGCTGGTGCGGCTTGAAACCGGTGATCGCTTTGCCTTCCCAATTCACCGCGCCTTCTTTGGCCGGCAGCAGACCCATCAGGCACTTGAGCAAGGTGGTCTTGCCCACGCCGTTACGGCCGAGCAGGCAGGTGACTTCGCCGACCTTCACCTCAAAGGACAGCCCGCGCAGGATGTGGCTACCGCCGTAGTACTGGTGCAGCTTGTCGACTTGCAGCATTCTCAAAACCTCCTCGGTTCCCGTTTGGAAACCGGATCAAATGTGGGAGCTGGCTTGCCTGCGATAGCGGTGTATCAGTTACACCGAGTTGCCTGTATCGCAGGCAAGCCAGCTCCCACATAAAGCAGTCCGTGTCCGGCTCAGCGACCGAGGTACACCTCGATGACGCGTTCGTTTTCCTGCACCTGTTCCAGCGAGCCTTCGGCCAGCACGCTGCCCTGGTGCAACACGGTCACGTGGTCGGCAATCGAGCCGACAAAGCCCATGTCGTGTTCGACCACCATCAGCGAATGCTTGCCCGCCAGGCGCTTGAACAATTCGGCGGTGAAGTCGGTTTCGGCGTCGGTCATCCCCGCCACCGGTTCGTCCAGCAGCAACAGCTGCGGGTCCTGCATCAACAGCATGCCGATTTCCAGGAACTGCTTCTGGCCGTGGGACAGCAACCCCGCCTGGCTCTGCGCCAAGGCGGTGAGACGCAGGGTGTCGAGCACCTCGTCGATACGGTCTTTCTGCTCGCCACTCAGGCGCGCGCGCAGGCTGGCCCATACGGATTTGTCGGTCTTCTGCGCCAGCTCCAGGTTTTCGAACACGCTCAGGGCTTCAAACACCGTGGGCTTCTGGAACTTGCGGCCGATGCCAGCCTGGGCGATCTGCACTTCGCTCATGCCGGTCAAGTCCAGGTGTTCGCCAAACCAGGCGGTGCCATGGCTGGGGCGGGTCTTTCCGGTGATCACGTCCATCAGCGTGGTCTTGCCGGCACCGTTGGGGCCGATGATGCAGCGCAGTTCGCCAACGCCGATGTAGAGGTTCAGGTTGTTGAGGGCCTTGAAGCCGTCGAAGCTGACGCTGATGTCTTCCAGGGTCAGGATGGTGCCGTGGCGGGTGTCCAGGCCCTTGCCGGCGGCCTGGCCAATGCCGATGGCATCGCGGCCGCTGCCTGCATCGAAAATAGGTTCAAGCATGACGTTCCTCATTTCTTCAGCAGGCCGATGACGCCCTTGGGCAGGTAGAGGGTGACGATGATGAACAACGCCCCGAGGAAGAACAGCCAGTATTCCGGGAAGGCCACGGTGAACCAGCTTTTCATGCCGTTCACCACGCCGGCACCGAGCAACGGGCCGATCAACGTACCGCGCCCACCCAGGGCCACCCACACGGCGGCTTCGATGGAGTTGGTCGGCGACATTTCGCTGGGGTTGATAATGCCCACTTGCGGCACATACAGCGCCCCGGCCAAGCCACACAACACGGCGCTCAACACCCACACGAACAGCTTGAAGCCACGCGGGTCGTAGCCGCAGAACATCAGGCGGTTCTCGGCATCGCGCAGAGCCGTCAACACCCGGCCGAACTTGCTCTTGGCCAGGCGCCAGCCGATGAACAGGCTCGCCACCAGCAACAGCACCGTGGCCACGAACAACACGGCGCGTGTGCCTGGCTCGGTAATGCCAAAGCCGAGGATGCTGCGGAAATTGGTAAAGCCGTTATTGCCGCCAAACCCGGTCTCGTTGCGGAAAAACAACAGCATCCCGGCAAAGGTCAGCGCCTGGGTCATGATCGAGAAATACACGCCCTTGATCCGCGAGCGGAAAGCGAAGAACCCGAACACCAGCGCCAGCACCCCCGGCGCCAGTACCACCAGGCACAAGGCCCAGAGGAAGTGCTCGGTGCCCACCCAGTACCACGGCAGTTCGGTCCACGACAGGAAGGTCATGAACGCCGGCAGTTCATCACCGGACGCCTGGCGCATCAGATACATGCCCATCGCATAACCGCCCAGGGCGAAGAACAGGCCGTGGCCGAGGGACAGCATGCCGGCGTAGCCCCACACCAGGTCAAGGGCGAGGGCGACGATGGCGTAGCAGAGGATCTTGCCCACCAGCGTCAGGGTGTAGGCCGAGACATGAAACGCGTTGTCCGGTGGCAGCAGCGACAGCAACGGCAGGGCCAGCAGCACCACAAGGATCAGCGTGCCGACGGCAATCGTCGCCTTGGGGCCGGCCTTTTGCGTGGCCGTAAGCATCAATGGCTGGTTCATCAGTCGATCACCCGTCCTTTCAGTGCGAAGAGTCCCTGCGGGCGTTTCTGGATAAACAGAATGATCAGCGCGAGGATCAGGATCTTGCCGAGCACGGCGCCGATCTGGGGTTCCAGGATCTTGTTGGCGATGCCCAGCCCGAAGGCCGCCATGACGCTACCGGCCAACTGGCCGACACCACCCAGTACCACCACCAGGAACGAGTCGATAATGTAGCTCTGACCGAGGTCCGGGCCGACGTTACCGATCTGGCTCAGCGCCACGCCGCCCAAGCCGGCAATACCGGAGCCGAGGCCAAAGGCGAGCATGTCCACGCGGCCAGTGGGCACGCCGCAGCAGGCGGCCATGTTGCGGTTCTGGGTGACGGCGCGCACGTTGAGGCCCAGGCGGGTCTTGTTCAGCAGCAGCCAGGTGAGCACTACTACGCACAGCGCGAAGGCGATGATCACGATGCGGTTGTAGGGCAGTACCAGGTTGGGCAGCACTTGAATGCCTCCGGAGAGCCATTCGGGGTTGGACACCTCGACGTTCTGCGCCCCGAACACCAGGCGCACCAGTTGGATCAGCATCAGGCTGATCCCCCAGGTGGCCAGCAGGGTTTCCAGCGGTCGGCCGTACAGGTGGCGGATCACCGTGCGCTCCAGGGCCATGCCGATGGCCGCGGTGACAAAAAACGCCACCGGCAGCGCGATCAGCGGGTAGAACTCGATGGCCGCAGGCACATAGCGTTGCATCAGCATCTGCACCACATAGGTGGAGTAGGCACCGAGCATCAGCATTTCACCGTGGGCCATGTTGATCACGCCGAGCAAGCCAAAGGTGATCGCCAGGCCCAAGGCCGCCAACAGCAAAATCGAACCCAGGGACATGCCGCTAAAGGCCTGCCCGAGGACCTCGCCGACCATCAGTTTGCGTTTGACCTGTGCCAGGCTGGTCTCGGCGGCGGTGTGCACGGCGGCGTCGGCTTCGACGCCGGGGGCGAGCAGTGCCTCAAGGCGGGTACGGGCCAGCGGGTCGCCGGTGCTGCCGAGCAGACGCACGGCGGCCAGGCGCACCAGCGGGTCGGGGTCGACCAATTGCAGGTTGGCCAAGGCCAGGCTGAGAGCGGTGTGCACGTCCTCATTGGTTTCGGCGGCGACCTGCTGGTCGAGGAATTTCAGTTGCGCGGGTTGCGCGCTTTTTTGCAGCGCTTGCGCGGCGGCCAGGCGTACCTTGGGGTCGGCGGCGAGCAGTTGCTGGCTGGCTTGTACGTTGTCGATCAAGCCGCGCAGGCGGTTGTTCAGGCGTACGGTCTTGGTTTCGCCGTTAACGGTGAGTTGGCCTTGTTGCAGGGCGTCCACCAACTCGATGCGGGCCGGGTCGGGCTGGGCGGCCCAGTCCTGGAGAAGCTTGGCCTGCTGGGTCGGGTTGGCGGCCAGGAAGTCGTCGGCGTCGCTGGCGTGTGCGGTGAAAGACAGCAACAGCAGGGCCGTGAGGATGAAGTGGTACAGGGCAGTGGGCATACCAAAATGTCCTGATCATGCGCGGACGGTGTAGGCACTGGCTTTGTGTGGGAGCTGGCTTGCCTGCGATGGCATCGCTGCGGTGTAACAGGTACACCGAGTTGTTTGCATCGCAGGCAAGCCAGCTCCAACATTGACCGTGCCCGACAATAGAGGCTGGTTGAGGCTTTAGTTGCTCTTCACGGCGTAATCCGGCTTTTTGTCATTGCCTGGAATGTACGGGCTCCACGGCTGTGCACGGATTGGCTCGTTGGTTTGCCACACCACCGAGAACTGACCGTCGGCCTGGATCTCGCCGATCATCACCGGCTTGTGCAGGTGGTGGTTGGTCTTGTCCATGGTCAGGGTGAAACCTGACGGCGCGGCGAACGTCTGGCCGGCGAGGGCTTCGCGCACTTTGTCGACGTCGGTGGATTTGGCTTTTTCGGCCGCCTGCGCCCACATGTGGATACCCACGTAGGTGGCCTCCATCGGGTCGTTGGTCACGGCTTTATCCGCGCCTGGCAGGTTGTGTTTCTTGGCGTAGGCCTTCCAGTCGGCGACGAATTTCTGGTTCACCGGGTTCTCGACCGACTGGAAGTAGTTCCAGGCGGCGAGGTTGCCCACCAGCGGCTTGGTGTCGATGCCGCGCAGTTCTTCTTCACCCACGGAAAAGGCGACCACCGGTACCTCGGTGGCCTTCAGGCCCTGGTTGGCCAGCTCTTTGTAGAACGGCACGTTGGAGTCGCCGTTGACGGTGGAGATCACCGCCGTCTTGCCGCCGGCCGAGAACTTCTTGATGTTGGCGACGATGGTCTGGTAATCGCTGTGGCCGAACGGGGTGTAGACCTCTTCGATGTCTTTATCCGCGACACCCTTGGCGTGCAGGAACGAACGCAGGATCTTGTTGGTGGTGCGCGGGTACACGTAGTCGGTGCCGAGCAGGAAGAAGCGCTTGGCGCCGCCGCCTTCTTCGCTCATTAGATATTCCACGGCCGGGATGGCTTGCTGGTTCGGCGCCGCGCCGGTGTAGAACACGTTTGGCGACATTTCTTCGCCTTCGTATTGCACTGGGTAGAACAGCAGGCCGTTAAGTTCTTCGAACACCGGCAAGACCGATTTACGCGACACCGATGTCCAGCAGCCGAACACCACGGCGACCTTGTCCTGGGTCAGCAACTGGCGACCCTTTTCGGCGAACAGCGGCCAGTTGGAGGCTGGGTCGACGACCACGGGTTCGAGCATCTTGCCGTTCACGCCGCCCTTGGCGTTGATCTCGTCGATGGTCATCAAGGCCATGTCTTTAAGGGACGTTTCGGAGATAGCCATGGTGCCGGACAGCGAGTGCAGGATGCCGACCTTGATGGTCTCGGCAGCCTGCACCGTCCAGGTCATGCCCATGGCGGCAATGGATGCCGAGAGAGTGAAAGCCTTGATCAAGCTGCGACGCTTCATGGTGCGATCTCCGAGATCGATTTTTTAAGGGGCAGATGAGTGACATTACTGAGGTGATAGCAAGGGGTGTGCCGAACTCGTCCACCCCGCACGGGCAAGGGGCGGGCAAATGTGCAGATCGAATGGGTCGCACCAAAGTGGCGCCCGATTGCGGTAAACGGGCACGACTGTGTGCTGTTGTGGTGCTTGGTGCTGTCGCTACTTATCTACCGGTCAGAAGTAGCTTTGCACTCCGAGAATGAAAGGGCCGGGCGCTGTGCTCAGGCATTCATTCAAGGAGTTGTCATGGCGATCAGATTGTCACGTGAAGAGCGGGCTGCCAGCTCAAACCGTGGGGCTACCCAGCTGCCACCACTGAGCCCTGCTTTTCTGCATGAGGCAGATGCGGCTTACTGGGCTCATCAGGAAATTGGTCAGCGACGAGACGTCGAGTACGGCGGGGTGATTGTGCGAGACCCTTCCGGCCAGTATTTCTCGACTCAGCCGGTGGCGGGCAAGGGAATGCAGTTCGATTTACTGGCTGTGGTGGGTATCGGCAACGATGGCTACTATCTTCAACCACCGGGGTATACCTGCGTCGCCTGCTACCATTCGCATCCTGCTCAACATGAAAAGATGCTCCAGAGAAACCCCACCTTTGATGTACGCATGGCCAAGGCGGCTTTGGGGTTTCTCTCCGGTGCGGATTTTTATCGGGATGTGCATGATCGTAGTTTTTTCCCGTCTTCCTATCTCTCTGGACCGGACGGATCCCTCATCCGCCATACCCCTTCCGGATCCAGGGCGGAGTTCAGCTTCGCCCTTTGGGTACAGGCCGGAAAACCACCCGGTAATCCGGTGGGTGTGTACGGCGGCTATGATGAGTTCATCAAAAAGATCTCGACCTTCGGCTCGTTAAACTTAATTGTGCCGACCGCATTGTGGGGTGGCTCTCGCGGCAAAGTGCCGCCCGATTGGGTCGTTTTCGAACCTTTTTCCTCGTCGGCGGTGACCGAGCAACCGCTGTTCACGGCGATCTTTCCTGAGGCATCGTTGGCGGTGACGGCAGCGTTTCCCCCGCAGCCAGAGACCGTTGAATCGCGCATCGGCGTGGTGCTCAAGCACGTCAGCCTGGATCGTTACGTCGCAACCTTGGCAACGCCCGGTCTCGAACCGTTATTTTCTCTCGATACGCTCTTCCCCAAGGGGCCGGATGGGGGCCTGCAATTACCCGCCGACTATCGCCTGGAAGCCCTCTATTTCAGTGAGGGGGCTGAAGTGAGTAGGGTTGCTGCTCGAGAAAACTGGCTGGTCAATGTGCTTTTTACACCGATGCAACTGGGGGCCGCCATCCGAGCGGGAAGCGGGACGTTGGCTCTTCAGGACCCGAAGCGTGGACTGTCCCTCTACATCAACACCCTGGATCAAGCGTTGCTCAAACTTAAAGTCCCTCTGGCGTATCTGGCGGCCGAGCTGTTTAAACGCAGCAGCGATGGGGGGATCAATGACAGCGGTGCCCAGGCCGAGATGGCCGCTGGCACCCTGACACCACGCGACTTTTTGCGCAGGGTGATCGATGTCACGGACCTGTGGGTGGTTCGAGCAGGCCAGGTCTGGCGTGAGGTCGGGCGGGTGAATAAGCAATCGACGGTACTGTCAACAGAGCACCCGGTGACCTTGAGTGGCTCGTTTCTGTCATCCCGGGACGCTGCGTCGTACGCCCATGAGCAGATTGGCAACTCCCGAGGTAGTTACTACGGCGGTTACGTGTTGATAGGGCCTGACGGTCGCTTCGTGATCACCCCGCCCAAGCAAAGCCTTGCCAACCCATTTGCGTTCATGCTGTTTTTCCCCGTAGACGAGCAAGGCGCACTGATTCCTCCCGAAGGCTATGAGCTGTATGCACGCTATGGTTCCCATCCGGCACTGTCCATGATCGATCCTGACTGGGTTAAGCAGCGGCGGTGGACGCGGCAGGAAGCGCTGATCAACCTGCAGGTATTTTCCTGCGATGAGATGTACTCAATACTCCTATCCGGGCGGGTGGCTTACCTTTCCGGAGCGCAGGATTGTCTACTGGAATACGCCCCGAGCCATTCGTCCGAGGAGCAGTGGCTACTGGAAACTCTCAACCCGTCTGCCGGAGAGCTTGGCCTTGCACGCAAGATGGATCGCGGCGTGCTAAGACCTGCCGATTGGGTCACGAGGTTAGCCGCTGCGGGCGAATTCAAAATTGTTCAGGGCAATTCGTTGTGGGGGCCGCGCGGGGTTGTCTACAGCGATTGGACGCCTGACTTTGAATATGCACCCAGAATCGGCCCGCCCGATTACGTCACCTATGGTTCCTTGTTCACAACCCTCAATGACGCCGCCCGCGATCTGCATAAGCGAGTGCATGGTCGCAATCTTGCCGCGCAGGCCTGTTTCGCATTTATCCTCAAACGCAAAGGCCAGGAACAGTACATTGGCACTGAGGTAGAGAGCGCTCTCTCCGCCGGCGACTTGTTCGACCTCGACAAATTGTTTGCTCGAACGAGCCGTGACGAGTATGCGTTGCCCGAGGGGTTTGAGCTACATGCCTTGTTCAGGTCACAGCAATGGTCGCCGAAGTGGAACACTGCAGCGAATGCTTGGCTGACGTTGTATTTCGTCACGCCGAAAGTACTGTATTCCGCGCTCTATGAAGCCCAGCGTAATCAAACACGCAACCTGCCCATCTACTTTTCGACGCTGGACGGTGCACTGTTAAGTTTTCGCGCCTCGCCTATCGACGTGAAAGCCGGCGGCGAGGCGGACACCTTGTTAGCGCTGGCACAGACGCAGTTGGATTCTGGCATAAAGACCCATTTTGACTTTGTCAGACAGTGGGCAACCAAGGGCGAGCTACAAGTGGTGCGGACCAGTCAATGCTGGGATGAAGTTGGCATTGTGAATAAAGACTGGACCGGCTACAAAACCTTGACTTCACGCCGCTTGAGCCCGGCGTTTGCCTCGGCTGATGATGCGGCCCGTTATGCCCTGAGCTCCATTGGCAACCACTTTCGCCGCGCCTATGGCGGCGTCATCCTCAAGCTGGTCAACGGTCTATGCGTGGCCACTGAACCCTTGATACTGCCGCCGCGGGGGGTGTCGCTGAACTGGATCTACCCGGATGCCAGCGTTGCCTTGGGGCTTTATCCTGGGGGGAGCACGATCATCGCTCGCTACCGCTCCCTACCCATTCAAGAAGTCCCTCTATTGCTGTCGGCCCTACAAAAATCGGTCTACCAAAGCATGATTCCCAGTGCTGTGCTGGCAGAGCTGCTAGACAGAGAGGCGCATATCAAGCGCGACTACGTTTTCGGAGCGAACGGGGCGATTCTCAGCTACGACCTGTCAGACTCTGAGGAGGAAAAGCTGCTGAACCGTAAGTTGCTTGCTCTTAACCGCGTCAAAGGTGATTTGGCCGACAACGACTATGAGCAGCAACTTCGCACGGGAACGCTGTCACCGCAGGATTTCGTCAATGCAGTGGCCAAGGCTGGCCTCTTGCGGGTTGTTAAGGGAGATGCATTGTGGGGGCATCCGAGGACACTCAAACCTGAGTTCGCGCTGAATCAATACATCCCAAACCCATTGGAGGTGCGCCAAGTCGCAGCGGACTCACCGTGCAGTCCGATATTCACCCGTGCCCTTGATGCCGTCCGACACGTCCAGCTGGCTTGGAAACCACAGGCTCAAGTGGCGTTTGGTTATGTGCTGAAGGCATTCGGACGGGACCTGTATATGGCGACGTTACCTCTTGTCAGAGCGCAATTTAGTGCATTGGCAGCCGTTTTTGCCGGCGGCCAATTACCCCAGGGTTACCTGATGCATGGCTTGTACTTGTGCGCATCGACTGAACCGATTGCCCCGGCGAAAGACGAAATGGCCCGGTCCTTCTTCTCGCCTGTCACGATTGCGAAAGCGCTGGCTTACATGACCACCCCCCGTAATGGACTGACACTGCCGCTTTACCTGTCATGTGCCGACGGTGCGTTGCTGCGGTACAAGGTGCCTAAATCAGATGCTGTGACGCAGTGGCAGAATGACCAGTACCACATCGCCGAAGGCGTGAATAAGGGCTACTTGACAGTGCGGGACTACGTACGTGAGTTGGCGAGCATTGGAGAGTTGGACATCCGGGTCACCAGCCCGATCTGGGGCCGCAAAGAGCTGGTCGATGCCCTGTGGTCTCCCCATCGACTGCCGCACGATTTTGCTGACGACCCTTATTACCATTCATTCTGCGGTCCATGGTATTTCTATGCCGATGACGCCGCCCGGTACGCTCAGCGCACGCTTGCCCGCTTTGTTGATCGTTCGTATCTAGGGGCAGTCCTGGTGCCGCCGAGAGTTGGCGGGTTTGTCGCAATCGATCCCGTGGAGGATCGCCCCGGTTTTGGCGACAGTACGTTGGAAGGTTTGTTCTGGAAGGATCACGCCGGATTCGACGTGCCGGCGACCAATGTGCTGCGCAACTACAAGATTGCAGCGGTGCATGTCTTTTATAAAACAATTCCTGGTACGCCCAGTAAGCTCCAAGTTGACATCAACCTGCTGGCTAATTTTGTCTCCGGTACTGACCTGGACAATTATCTTTCGGTCATACGCAGTAATTTACCTGACGCCAAGAGCATCTACCTGTCTTGCCGTCGGGGAGCGCTGCTCAAGTACGACCCTGCAATGACAGCAGAGGAAGCCAATCTGCTGCGCGCCTGGCCAGCGCTCACTCCCAGTGTGCTGGTGAGTCGGTTGCGGCGCATAGGCAAGCTGTCAGTCCTGGTCGCCGACAGCTTCTGGAACGCACTGGGGCCTTTGAATGAACAGTCGGATCTTATGAGGATCGGGGCAAATGAGCCCTGGTATGGCCGCAACAAGGATGAGCTTTGATGAGCACCCTCCACGCAACTGCCTGAAACGCCTCATTCTGATCAGCGCCGGCGCATCAACCCGATAAAAAACAGCCCGCCGATGGCTGCCGTGGCCACGCCGATGGGCAGGTCTTCCGGGGCGATCAAGGTGCGTGCGGCGACGTCGACCCACACCAGGAACAGGCTGCCGAGCAGGGCACACACCGGCAATAGGCGGCGATGCTCGGCACCGACAAGACGCCGGGCAATGTGCGGCACCATCAGCCCGACAAAGCCGATGGAGCCGCTGAGGGACACCAGCACGCCGGTCATCAACGAGGCCACCAGGAACACCTTCAGCCGCACGTTGCGCGCATTCAGGCCCAGCGTCACGGCGGTCTGCTCACCGGCCATCAGCGCGTTCAAAGGCCTCGCCATGCCGAGCAGTACCAGCAGCCCCAGCAGCACCGTGGCCGTGGGGATCGCCAGCAACTCCCAGCGCGCCAGGCCCAGGCCGCCAAGCATCCAGAACATCACCGCCGACGCCGCGCGATGGTCGCCCATGAACAGCAGCAGGTTGGCCGCCGCCATCATCACGAACGACACTGCCACGCCACACAGCAGCAGGCGGTCGCTGTCCAGTCGTCCGTTGCGACTGGCCACCGCCAGCACCACCAGCATGCTCAGCAGCGCGCCGACAAACGCGGCGATCGGCAGGGTCAGCAGCCCGACTATTTCGCCCACGTGCAACACCACGATCACTGCGCCGAGGGTGGCGCCCGACGTGACGCCCAGCAGGTGCGGGTCGGCCAGCGGATTACGCGTCACTGCCTGCAACACCGCACCGATCAACGCCAAGCCGGCGCCCACCAACGCGCCGAGCAACAGGCGCGGCACACTGATCAGCCAGACGATATGCGCCTGCCCGGCCGGCCAGTTCACCTCGCCGATGCCAAAGGCCTTGTACACCACGATTCGCCACACCACGTCCACTGGCACCCGCGCCGGGCCGAAGCCCAGGGACGTCACGCAGGACACCAGCAACACCAGCGCAAGCGCGGCAAGCAACCAGGTGTAGCGACGGGTGATCATTCGCCGTGGAACCCCTTGGCCAGGGTTTCCACCGCCAGTACGTTATCGATGCCTGGCGTCGCCTGTACGTACGGGATCACGATAAAGCGCTGGTTCTTGATGGCGTCCACCGCTTGCAGCGCGGGATTATTCATCAGGAACGCCTGCTTCTGCTCGGCGGTGATTTCGCTGTAGTCGACGATCACAATCACCTGCGGGTTGCGTTCCACCACGGTCTCCCAGTTGACCCGGGTCCAGCTGGCGTCGATGTCATCGAGGATATTGCGCCCACCGGCCGCCGTGATCAGTGCCTGTGGCATGCCAAGGCGCCCGGAGGTCATGGCGCGGTCTTCGCCGCTGTCATAGAGGAACACCCGCGGTTTCTCGGCCGGCAGGTCCTTTTGCACCTCGGCGACCTGTGCCTGCATCTGCGTGATCAAGGCAGTGGCGCGGTCCTGCACGTCAAAGATTTTGCCCAGGTTGCGCAGGTCGTTATAGGTGTCGTCCAGGGTGGCGGCCGGGCGCTTCATCACGAAGGCACACGACTCGGTCAACTCATACACGTTGATGCCCAGGGGTTGCAGTGTGTGCGGGGTCAGGTCGCCGCCCACGCGCATGCCGTAATCCCAACCGGCGAAGAAGAAATCCACGTTGGCGTTGAGCAGGGTTTCCACCGATGGGTACTTGCTCGCCAGCTCCGGCAAACCCTCGAGCAGGTGTGCCATTTCCGGGGTCACCGACTTCCAGCCGGTGACGCCGCTGTAGCCGGCCATGTGCGACTTGAGGCCCAGGGCGAGCATCATCTGGGTCATGTTGATGTCGTGGCTGACCGCGTGTTTCGGGGCCTCCTGGAAGGTCACGTCGCGGTTGCAGCTCTTGACGGTGACCGGGTAATGGGTGGCTTCGGCAAACGCCTCGGCGGCACTGAACAGCAAGGCAACGGCAAGCAGGGGGCGCAGGCTCATGGTTGGGTTATCCAGGTGATTCGGGGGTAGCCGGACAAGGGGTGAGTGTCGATCAGCGCTTCGACGCCAAACACGTCGCGCAGCAAGGCGGCCGTGAGTACTTGATGCGGCGTGCCGCTGGCGACGATGCGCCCGTGGTTGATCACGTACAGGCGGTCACAGAATGCAGCCGCCAGGTTGAGGTCGTGGATGCTCGCCAGGGTGCCGATGTTCAGGCGCTTGACCAGCCGCAGCAACTCCAACTGATAGCGTGGGTCGAGGTGGTTGGTGGGCTCGTCGAGGATCAGCAGTTGCGGCTGCTGGGCCAGGGCGCGGGCGAGGATCACACGCTGTTTTTCACCGCCCGACAGGGTGGCGAACCCATGGTCTTCAAACCCCTGCATGCCCACCGACACCAGCGCTTGCTGGATCAATTGCCGGTCCTGCAGTGTGTCGCCATCAAACAAACCCTTGTGGGGTGTGCGGCCCATGGCGACCACTTCATCCACCCGCAGGCCGAAGGCATCGGGAAACTCCTGCAGCACCACGGCAACCCGTTGCGCGCACCATTTCGCGCTTTGTTTCCACACATTCTGGTGTTCGAACAGCACGTCGCCCTGCGCCGGTTTGCTGAACCGGTAGGCGCAGCGCAACAGGCTGGTCTTGCCGCTGCCATTGGGCCCGATCAGCCCGACGAACTCCCCGGCACCGACCTGCAGGCTGGCGTCACGCAGTTGGAACTGGTGATGGCAGTGCTCATGCCCCGAAGGGGTCCAGGCCAGGTCGGTGAGGGTGAGTGAGCTCATCAGAAGGTGTAGTCCGCCGTGACGAAGAAGGCGCGCGGTTCACCCAGTATCCACTGCTGGCCGTCGTTGTACTGGCTGACGGCATAGGTGCGGTCGAACAGGTTGTTCAACTGCAGGCCCAGGGTGGTGTTGCGCATGGCTTTCCACGACACGGTGGCATCGACAACGGTGTAGCTCGGCAGCTCGTTCTGGTTGGCCATGTCGGCATACCGTGCGTCGACGTAACGCACGCCGGCACCGGCGCGAATGTCGTCGGTCACGGCCTTGCTCAGCCACAGGTTGGCTGTGCGGCGCGGTACGTCCACCGGGCGGTTGCCGTCGCGGGACACTTGCACGCCGCCAACGTCCTGCGTGAAGTCGTCGTACTGCGCGTGGACGATGGCCGCGTTGGCCTGCAATTGCCAGGCGTGTGGCAGTTGCAGGTCGAGGCTGGCTTCCAGGCCGCGTGACGATTGTTGGCCGACTTGCTGCTTGAGGTCCGGGTCGCCCGGTACGTCGGTGAGCAGTTTTTTCTTGACGATGTGATACGCCGCCAGCGTCCATTCACCACGCTGGTCCCAGAAGGCCTGCTTGATGCCGATCTCGGTCTGCTTGGCGGTCGACAGGTCAAACTGTTGCTGGCTCGGGCTCAGGGAAATCAGGCCGCCGACGCCATCGGTGCTGGTCGCGTACTGGCCGTACACCGAGGTGTCCGGCGTGATCGCATAGACCAGGCCGGCCTTCCAGTTATTGCCGGTGAGGGTCTTGTCGGACTGGCTGCCGGTGCGCAGGTCATCGCGGTCGACGTGGGCGTAGTCGCGGCGGATGCCGGTGATCAACGACAGTCGGTCGGTGAGTTGCAGGCGGTTTTCCGCGAAGCCAGCAACGGTTTTGGTGGTGGTGGAGAACAGCGGGCTGAATGCACTCTGGCTATCGAATGCGGCGGGCGCCGGGTGATTGATATCGATCGGTTGCCCATCCGGCAGCACATCCTTGAACGGCGAGTTGCTGGCCAGGCGGAAGCGAATGCGGTTGTACTCCACGCCGGTCACGGTCTGGCTGTCGAGGCCGAACAGGGTGTGCTTGAAGGTGAAGGTCTGGCGGTCGCCCACCTGTTCCTGGTTGTGCTTGATGCCGAAGTTGCCGCTGCGGGTGAGTTGCCCGTTGGTGAAGTTATAGTTCTCGGCGTTCTGCCAGCGCCGCTGGTTTTTCAGGTAGAACAACTCGTTGGTGGCACTGACGCTGTCGTTGATCTGCCACTCGCTGGTCAGGCGCGTCCACTGGTCGTTGTAGTGCTGGATGTCGTCACTGACGTTGTAGTTTTTGTCGCGCAGGCCTTTGTGCAACTGGCCGTTGATCAACGGGGTGCCGAAGTAATTTTGCGGGCGCTGGTCGCCATAGTCGCTGGCCAGGGTGAAGCTCAGGTTGTCTGCCGCCTGCCAGCGCAGGGCGCCGCTGACAAAGTCGCTGCTGGAGTCGCCATGGTCGATGAAACCATTGCTGCGCAGGCGATTGAGGTTCAGGCGATAGCTAAGGGTGTCGGTCAGCGAGCCACCGCTGTCCAGGGCTTCTTGCTGGCGGTCATGGGAGCCGTAGCCCAGGCGGATGTGGTTTTCGATCTCGCCTTCAAACGGCTTTTTCGGCACGGTATTGACCACCGCGCCAGTAGCCCCTTCGCCGTACAGCACCGAGGCCGGGCCGCGCAGCACGTCGACACGTTCCACCGACCAGGTGTCCACCGGGAACGTCGATGTCCCCATGCCCATGTACATGCGGTTGCCGTCGTACAACTGCATCACCGAGCCCTGCCCGGTAAATCCACGGGCCGACAACGACGTACCACCGTCACCCGGCGAACCGGTGCGGCTGATACCGGTGGCGCGGGAAATCGCGTCCTGCACACTCACGTCGCCGCGTGCACGGATCTGCGCGCCGGTCTGGCTCTCGACACTGCCGGGGGTTTGCAAGGCCGTGAGGTTCAGGCGCGAGCCGGCGGTGGTCGGGGTCTTGAGGTCGACGCGTTCGTCGTCCACGGCGGGTGCCGTGACGGGGCTGGCGGGCAGAGTCAGGGCCTGGGCGCTGTGATGCAGGGCGAGCAGGCACAGGCCGGACGCGAGGTACTTGTTCATCGGACGGAAAATCGCTTCTTCGAGGCAGCGCTCGCCGCTGGGCGCGGCGAGCTGAGGTATGCAGCAAGTGTTATAAGTTAACACTTCCTGCGTCGTGGGCGAAAGCCCGCGTAAGACTACATAACGCCTCTATGTAGGGCATCTCGCCGACTTCATGTCGAACCTGAGGCAGATTCACGTTGCGCAAACAGCCGCGACACTACCAGGCGATCCAGCGCCCACACCACGATCAACGACGCGCCAACCAGTGGGAAAATGATCGCCAGGCCCAGCATGATCACCATCGCGGTCTTCCACTTGGGCAGGTCGTGGCGTATCGGCGGAACACCCAAGCCACCCGCTGGCCGCCGCTTCCACCAGATCACTAGGCCACTCACGGCACTGAGCAGAATCATCAGGCAGATCAGCAGCACGATCAGTTGATTGACCCAGCCGAACATCTTGCCTTCGTGCAGCATCACGCCGGTTTCGGTGGCCCGTGCCACGAGGTTGTAGTGCTCCCACCGCACATCGGCCAGCACCTTGCCGGTGTACTGGTCTACGTGCAGGGTGGCGTCATTGCGCGGGTCGTTGGCGAACACCGCGATGGTGAACACACCTTCTGCGGTGGTGGGAAAGGTGATGCTGTAGCCAGGCTCGACCTTACGCGCGTTGGCCAGGTCGACCACCTGTTGCAGGCGCAAGGTCGGCGCGGCTGGCGCTGAATGCATCGCGCCGTGATTCATGTGCTCGGCATGGTCGCCAGACATCGGCATTGGCGTGTTTTCCATGGCCCAGGGCACCGTCTGCTGGGCCGCAGTGTTGAGCACCCGCGCCTGCTGGTCCGACTGTGGCACCTGGTTCCACATCGCCGCCGGGAATGTGTTCCACAAGTCGGCGTACTGCTTGCCCCAGAAGCCGGTCCAGGTCATGCCACTGAGCAGCATCACCAGCAGCAGCGACGCGCCCCAGAAGCCAGTGACCGCGTGCATGTCACGCCAGAACACCCGGCCGCGGCTGCTGACTCTTGGCCACAGCACGCCCGCCGAGGATTTGCCGCGCGGCCACCACAGGTAGAGGCCCGACACCACCAGCATCACGCCCCAACCGGCGGCGAGTTCCACCAGCCGATCGCCGACGGTGCCAATCATCAATTCCCCGTGCAGCGTACGGGCGATGGCTTGCAGGTTGTATTTGGCGTCCTGTTCGCCGAGTACCGTGCCGCGGTAGGGGTCGACGAACACCGTCACTTCGCGCCCGTCGTTGTGCATCACAAACTGCGCACTGCTGGTGGCGTCGGCCGGCGGCAAGTACTTGCTGATGGCAGCCTTGGGGTAGGCCGCCTGGGCGCGTTGCAATTGCTCGTCGGCGCTCAGGGCGTGCTCGGCGGTCTGGACCTTGAGCAGGTCGCTGTACATCAGCGGGTCGAGCTGGGGTTTGAACAGGTAGATGATGCCGGTCAGGGCCAGCAGCACCATGAAAGGGGCGACGAAGAGCCCGGCGTAGAAGTGCCAGCGCCAGGCCAGGTTGTAGAAAGATATTTTTTGAGTGCTCATCAGGTGCTCCGCAAGGCTTGTTATTTATCCGGTCATGACCTGTAGGAACCGGCTTGCCGGCGGCGGCAATCTAATCGACGCCATCGCCGGCAGCCGTCTCCTACAGGGGGGGCGTCAGAAGCTCATGTCGACTTTGGTCCAAAGGGTCCGGCCTGGCTCCTTGATGGCCTGCGGGTCACTGGCCGGGTAACCGAACCCGGCGTTGCCGGCCAGGTTCAGGTGCTCGGCGTAGGCTTTGCCGAACAGGTTGTCGACACCGGTGCTGACCTTGAAGTGTTTGTTGATGCGGTACGCCGCGTTCAGCGAGAACACGCCAAAACCGCCGCTCTTGTCGAAGTCCTTGCCGACCACGTTGCCTTTGTTCTGGTCGATGCGGTGTTGCGCCGCGACCACACGCCACAACGCGCCGGCACTCCAGTCGTCTTCGCTGTAGGTGAGGCCGAAACGTGCATCCAGTGGCGGCATTTGCGGCAGGGCCTTGCCGTCGCTGCTGTTCTTGCCCCAGGCGTAGGCGAGGGTGGCGTCGGCTTTCCAGTTGCGCGTCAGTTTGTACGCTGCGCCCAATTCACCGCCCATGATGCGCGCATCCACGTTACGCGCCTGGGAAGTGGTGCCCATCATGCCGGGCTTGTAGTCGAACAGGATGAAATCCTGCACTCGGCCGATGTAGCCCGAGGCCCAGGCTTCAAGGTCCTCGGCCTTGTACTGCGCGCCGAAGTCGAGTTGGGTGGTTTTCTCCGGCTTCACGCCGTCAAAGGCATTCACCGAACCGACCGCGCCGGTATTGGGCGAAAACAGCTCCCAGTAATCCGGGAAGCGCTCCGAGTGGCCCAGGCCTGCGTAGAGGGTGGTGGGGCTGTCGGCCAGGTCGTGTTCATAACGCACGAAGCCCGATGGCAAGGTATCGGCGCGGGTGTCGTCAGCAGTCGGGTTGGCGCGGCTGCTCATGCCCGAGCCGGTGGTTTGCCGGAAGTCTTTGGCCGAAGCGCGGTCCAGGCGTGCGCCGGTGATCAGGCGGTCGCGGTCGGCGGCGTACCAGGTGAGTTCGCCGAACACGCCGTAGTTGTGAAAGTTGGCGTCCTTGACCCGTGGCAGATCCTTGTAGGTGTCGATGCCCATGCTGCTGCGTTGGCGATGTTCGTTGGTCTGCGCGTCCAGGCCGCTGATCAACTGCACATCGGCCCAGCGCCAGGTGGCCTTGATGCGCGCGCCGAGGGTGCGGCGGTCGACGTTGGAGGCCATCGGCCCGGCCATCATCCCGGTGCCCGACGGCGTGCGCAGGCTGTAGTTGTCCATCACATGGTCGGCGTAGTTGTAGTAGACCTGGGCCTCGACCTTGTCCAATACCTCGCCGATGTTGGATTTTTCAAAGCGCAGCCCCAGGCTCTCGCGCAGGAACTGCGAGCCGTCCATGCCGCGCCCGGCGTAGCGGGCTTCGCCATCGCCACGGCCAGCGGTGAGTTCCAGCAAGGTGTCGGCGTCGGGGGTGAAGCCGACCGCCACATCGCCATTCCACTTGTCGTAGCGCGAGGCAACCGTGTCGTTGTTGCCGTCCTTGTAGTCATCGGCATGGGCCTGGTTGCCGATCACCCGTACGTATCCCAGCGGGCCGCCGGCGGCGGCATCGATGACTTTGTCGAAGCGCCCGTTGGAGCCGGCCAGCACACTGGCGTTGAGCCGCGTGCCCAGCTCGCCGAACTGCTCCGGCTCGCGCTCGAACAGGACGGTGCCAGCCGACGCGCCGGGGCCCCACAGCACGGTTTGCGGGCCTTTGATCACGGTGAGCTTGTCGTAGGTTTCCGGCGAGATGTAGGAGGTGGGGGCGTCCATGCGGCCAGGGCAGGCACCGAGCATCATGCTGCCGTTGGTGAGGATATTCAGGCGTGAGCCAAACATGCCGCGCAGCACCGGGTCGCCATTGGTGCCGCCGTTACGCACCAGGGCAAAGCCGGGGATGGTCTTGAGGTAGTCGCCGCCATCGCTGGCGGGCACCGGTTGGCGCGGGTCCTTGGGGTGGGTGATCACCGTCAGTGGTGAGCTGGGGGCAATCGCGGTGATCACGGTCGGGCTCAGTTCATGCTCGTCGGCGTGAACGTGGGGCGCCAGTAATGCGCCGCATAAGGCAGCGAGCACGGGGGTACATCCCAAACGGGTGTCAGCAGAAAACCTGGACATGACAAATTCCATCAATCATTCGTAAACAACACGGCCAGCAGCCTGCGGCTGTCTGTCTAAAGTCGGCCGGGGTGAAGTAACGGTGTTAAGTGCTTACGAAGCGATGGGCGGCGCGCGGCTGCGGGCGCCGGGGAAGATGCTCTGCCGGGCATGGCCCAGGCGTGTGGCGGGGGTGAGGGCGCTGGCGGGCGGCGGGCTGCTCAGGGTAAAGGTTGAAATGCCGCCGGGCAGGGCTGGGCAGCTATAGAGCAGGTCACAATAGCCGCACTTGGACCAGAGGGCGTGGTGTTCGTCAGGGGCTTGCTTGTGATGGGTTTCGCCGTGCTCCATCGGCATGTCCATGGACATGGACATACCGGCGTGATGATCCATCGGCATCGCTTGGGAAATCAGCGGACCGATAAAGATCATCAGCATGGCGAACAGGCTGATCCAACTGCCGCTTCTCAGGCGGGAGTGTGGAGATAACCTGGCGCGAGGGGCGCCCATCGGGAGTCTACCTACTGGGCGTGCTTATGCTCGTGGGTGGCCATTGGCGGCGTTTTTTGCACGCTGACTTCCACCTCGACCTTGCCGGCTTTCTCGAAGGTCAGGGTCAGCGGGAATTGCTTGCCGTCGGCCAACAGGCTGCGGTCCTTGAGGCCCAGCAGCATCACGTGATACGCCATGGGCGCGAAGGTCAGATCGCCTTTGGCCGGTACGGCCACGCTGGGCACTTGTTGCATCTTCATCAAGTCGCCTTGCATCACATGCTCGTGCAACTCGGCCTTGTCCGCCACGGGCGTCTCGACACCGAGCAAACGGTCCGCCGTTTCGCCGGTGTTATGAATCACGAAATACGCCGCGACAGTCGGCGCATTGGGCGGCAACTCCTGGGACCAGGGTTCACGGATCTCCAGTTCGCCGACCTTGTAGTCATCGGCATTGGCAGCACTGAACACCGGCAACAACAACGCAGCCAGAAGCAGGGAAGATTTGAGCATGGCAGTTCTCCAGAACGGTTCTAAACGCAGTTCACTTGCGAAGAAATCAGACCGTCGGGGGAGGCGCGGGGGTTAAGACTCGGCCATTGCTGGCGCGGGGTAGGTTGCCGGAGCGCAGACGGCGTCAGGTGCTGGAACGCGTCGAACCGCGTCACATACAACTGCGGCACATGCCCCGGCAACGCCACCACCGGCGTCGAGCCCGAGCAGCACCAGCAATGCTGCATGGTGGAGTGATCGTCCTGCTGCGGCGCCGGAATCTCCAGTTGGCCCATGGCAATAGTCTTCAGACTGGCACCATTGGAGGAGCAGAAGCTGCCCCACAGCAATTGCTGCACCGGGTCCTGGGATTGCTGCATCGCACTGGCCATCGGCATGGCAAAGGCGTTGAACAGCACTGCAAGGCAGGCGATCCAGGCGATTGCAAAGCGTTGACGGGCCATGGCGGACAATCCGTAGGGTTAAACGGTCAGGCGGGTATTTAGCCTGATCGTAGGGGAGAAGTAAAAACAGGGCATGTGGTTTGGTGTCGCAGTGCCAGTGGTTGAGGATAGACGGGAACTGAGAGGTTGCCGATATCAAGGACAACGCGGTGCTAAATGTGGGAGCGGGCTTGCTCGCGAAAGCGGAGTGTCAGCCAATACATCAGGTGACTGATACACCGCATTCGCGAGCAAGCCCGCTCCCACAGGGGATAGTCGTCGTTCAGAAAACGGTGATTGTCTGCAGCACCGCGGCCACGCTGGTGAATTCTTGATCTACGGCTGCCAACACCGGCCGCTTCAACACCAACACCGGCACCCCAAGCTCCCTTGCCACTTCCAGCTTCGGCTCCGTCGCGGTGCTGCCGCTGTTCTTGCTGATCAACACATCAATGCCACGCCGTGCGAACAACGCACGCTCATCTTCGATCAAGAACGGCCCACGCGCGCCGATCACTTCACAGCGCTCGCTCCCCGGATACACATCCAACGCGCGCAGTGTCCAGAACTGCTCCGGCGGGATTTCATCAATGTGCTGCAACGGCTCGCGGCCAAGCGTGAACAGCGGACGCTTGAAGGGTTTAAGCGCTTCAATCAACGAGGCCCAATCACTGACCTCGCGCCAATCATCTCCCGTCTGCGGCTGCCACGCCGGTCGGCGCAAGGCCCAGCAAGGCACGCCGCTCAACTGCGCAGCCTCGGCCGCATTGCGGCTGATCTGCGCCGCGTACGGATGGGTCGCGTCGACAATCAGCCCAATCCCTTCATCTCGAACAAATCGCGCCAAGCCCTCGGCACCACCATAACCACCGACCCGCACCTGGCATGTCAGGTCGGTGGGCACGCGCCCAACCCCGGCCAGGCTGTAGATATGTTCCGGGCCCAGCGTACGAGCAATGGCCAGCGCTTCAGTCACCCCACCCAACAGCAAGATGCGTTTCATAGCGGCTTGACCACTTCCAGCAAGGTAATCGGCAACGCCTGGCGCCAGGTATCGAATTCCCCCAGCGGCTGGGCCTGCGCCACATGGACGCGGGTCAACTCGCCGCCATGTTGCGCGCGCCAGTTCATCAAGGTCATTTCACTTTGCAGGGTCACAGCATTGGCGACCAGGCGGCCACCGGGGCGTAGATGTTGCCAGCAGGTGTCGAGCACGCCTTCGCGGGTGACGCCGCCGCCGATGAAGATCGCGTCCGGTGCTTCCAGGCCCAGCAAGGCCTCGGGCGCCTTGCCGCGAACCAACTGCAGGCCAGGCACGCCAAGCGCATCGCGGTTGTGTTCAATCAGGCCTTGCCGACCTTCATCCGCTTCAATCGCCAGTGCTCGGCAACTCGCGTGCGCACGCATCCATTCGATACCAATGGAGCCGCTGCCCGCGCCCACGTCCCACAGCAGTTCACCGGGCATCGGGGCGAGGCGGGCGAGGGTCATGGCGCGCACGTCGCGCTTGGTCAATTGACCGTCGTGCTTGAAGGCTGAGTCGGGCAGGCCCGCCAGGCGTGAAAGGCGTGGTGTATCGCTGGAGGCCACGCACTCGATGGCGACCAGATTCAAATCGGCGACTGAGGTGTGTTGCCAATCAGCAGCCAAACCATCGATGCGCCGCTCATCCGCACCGCCCAGGTGTTCAAACACGCTCAACCGGCTGGGCCCGAACCCTGACTTAGCCAACAATGAGGCAATCAACGCCGGACTGCGCCCGTCATTGCTCAATACCAGCAATCGCACGCCACTGGCCATGTGCGCATTCAGCACCGCCAATGGCCGGGCGACCACGGATAACGTCACCACCTCCTGCAACGGCCAGCCCAGCCGCGCCGCCGCCAGGGACACCGATGAGGGCGCCGGTAAAATCAGCAACTCCTGCGCTGCCACCTGCCGCACCAGACTGGCCCCCACGCCATAAAACATCGGGTCGCCGCTGGCCAGCACACACACCGGCTCGCCACGCCGCGCCAGCACGGGTTCCAGGGAAAACGGGCTCGGCCACAACTGACGCTCGCCCCGAATACACACCGGCAACAGGTCCAACTGGCGCTGACCTCCTATAATCCGAGTGGCGCGCAACAGGGCATGCCGGGCATTCCTGCCCAGCCCCTTGAAGCCGTCTTCACCGATGCCTACAACCGTCAGCCAGGGCGACATATGGATTCCTTGAACGACATCCGACGGGCAGGCTTTTCATGCCAGCGGACAAAGCAGGCATAATACCGCGCCTTTACCTGTGAACCGGTAGCCCCGTGAACCCAACACACACTGCGAATACCTTGCGCCCCTCGGCTTGTCCGGGGTTGCTGCGTATCGTCCAGGCGTTGGATGGCGGGATTTGCCGGATCAAACTGGCCGGTGGTTCCATCACCAGCGAGCAAGCCCATGCGGTGGCGGATGCGGCCCAGGCTTACGCGGGCGGGGTGATCGAGGCGACCAACCGCGCCAACCTGCAGATTCGCGGGATCGGCGCCGAAGAGGACGCCTTGATCGCCAAGCTGCTGGCCGCAGGCCTGGGCCCCAGCAACGCGGCCGGTGACGATGTACGCAACTTGATGCTCAGCCCCAGCGCCGGCATCGACCCGCAGATGCTGTTCGACACCCGCCCGCTGGCCGATGAAATCCTCGCCACCCTGCAAACCCATCCGCGTTTCCATGAGCTGTCGGCCAAGTTCGCCGTGCAACTGGATGGCGGTGAAGCCCTGGCGATGCTCGAACATCATCATGACGTGTGGCTGTCGGCCTTCGTACGCGATGGTGAGACGCTCCTGGCGTTTGGCCTGGCCGGTTCCCCAGGGCTGGATGCACCGTTGGCGGCCGTGCCGTTGGCGCAGGGCCATGCGCTGGTGGTGGCGGTGCTGGAGGCGTTTCTTGACCTCGCCACCCCGGAACAAACCCGCATGCGTCATCTGCCTGTGGATAACGTGCGGAACCGTCTGCACCTGAAGCTGCTGCCGGTTGACGGCTTCAAACGCCCGCCCAACGGCGCTTTGCTGCACCTTGGGACTTATCCACAGTCGCAACAGAATCAGTTTTACGTTGCTGCGATCGCACCCTTGGGTCGCCTGGACGCGACGATGCTCAGGGGTGTCGCGCAACTCGCCAGCGAGTACGGCGACAGCACGTTGCGCTTCACCCCTTGGCAGGGCGTGCTGCTGCCCAACGTCGAAAAGCCTCACGCCGTGACCGAGCGCCTGGCGCAACTGGGCTTTCTCTGCTCGGTCGACCAACCGCTGGCGCGCATGACGGCCTGCACCGGCTCCAGCGGCTGCGGCAAAGGCCTGGCCGACACCAAGGCGGACGCCCAGCAACTGGCCGCGCTCGACCCAGGCGTTGATGTGCACGTGTCCGGCTGCCCACGTTCCTGCGCCGCTGCGCACGTTGCGCCGGTGACCCTGTTGGCAGTGAGCCCCGGCCACTACGACCTCTATTTCCGCGATGCAGCCCACCCAGGTTTTGGCCGGCTGCACGCGCGCACCCTTTCCATTGAAGCGACGGGCGCCTTGCTGCGCGCTCGCCCACGGAGCAACACCGATGATTGATTACATCCGCGACGGTCAGGAGATCTACCGCAACTCCTTCGCCATTATTCGCGCGGAAGCCAAGTTGGACCGCATCCCGGCCGACCTGGAAAAACTCGCGGTGCGCGTGATTCATGCCTGCGGCATGGTCGAGGCCATCGACGGCCTGCAGTTCTCCGAAGGTGCGGGCAAGGCCGGGCGCGATGCGCTGGCCGCCGGTGCGCCGATTCTGTGCGATGCGCGGATGGTCTCCGAAGGCGTGACCCGCGCGCGGCTGCCAGCCAACAACGAAGTGATCTGCACCTTGCGCGACGACAGCGTGCCGCAATTGGCACGGGAGTTGGGCAACACCCGCTCCGCTGCGGCGCTGGAGCTGTGGCGTCCGCACCTCGAAGGCAGCGTGGTAGTGATCGGCAACGCGCCGACCGCCTTGTTCTACCTGCTGGAAATGCTCGACGCCGGCGCACCGAAACCGGCGTTGATCCTCGGCTTCCCAGTGGGTTTCGTTGGCGCCGCCGAGTCCAAGGCGATGCTAGCCGCCGACAGCCGTGGCGTGCCGTTCGTGATCATGCAGGGCCGCCTGGGTGGCAGTGCCATGGCCGCCGCCGCAGTGAATGCCCTGGCCACGGAGGTCGAATAATGCAGGCACGCGGACGTTTGATCGGCCTGGGCGTGGGGCCGGGTGACCCGGAACTGATTACCCTCAAGGCCCTGCGCCTGCTGCGCGAATCGCCGGTGGTGGCGTACTTCGTGGCCAAGGGCAAAAAGGGCAACGCCTTCGGCATCATCGAAGACCACCTGGTGCCGCAACAGACCCTGATGCCGCTGGTGTACCCGGTGACCACCGAGGTATTGCCGGCACCGATGTCCTACGAGCAAGTGATCAGCGATTTCTACGACGCTGCCAGTGTTGACGTCGCCGCGCACCTGGATGCCGGCCGTGATGTGGCGGTGATCTGCGAAGGCGACCCGTTTTTCTACGGCTCCTACATGTACCTGCACGACCGTCTCGCCGAGCGCTACGACGCCCAGGTCATCCCAGGCGTGTGTTCGATGCTCGGCGGCGCTTCGGTGCTCGGCGCGCCGCTGGTGTATCGCAACCAGAGCCTGTCGGTGCTCTCGGGCGTGCTGCCGCATGAGGACTTGAAGCGCCGCCTGGCGGACGCCGACGCAGCGGTGATCATGAAGCTGGGCCGCAACTTCCCCAAGGTGCGCCAGGTGCTGGAAGAGCTCGGCCTGGCCGAGCGTGCGTTGTATGTGGAGCGCGCGACCATGGCCAACCAGAAAATCGTACCGCTCGATGAGGTGGAGCCGATGTCTTCGCCGTACTTCTCGCTGATCATCGTGCCCGGTGAACGGTGGCAAGGTTGATCAGCCCGGCGATTGTCATCCTCGGCCAGGGTAGCCTGGTCACTGCGCGCAAGATCCAGCAGGTGTACCCCGGTGCGCTGATTCATGGCCTGGCCGGGCGTGTCGACGGTGCAGACCAGGCTTACAGCGAGTTCGGCGCAACCCTGCGCCAGCTCTATCAACAGGGCACGCCGCTGATCGTGCTGTGCGCCGCCGGCATCGTGATCCGCACCCTGGCGCCGCTGTTGCTGGAAAAAGGCGAAGAGCCCGCCGTGCTGGCCGTGGCCGAAGACGGCAGCGCGGTGGTGCCGTTGCTGGGTGGCCTGGGTGGCGTGAACGTCATGGCGCGGAAGATTGCCGCTGCGTTGGACGTAGCTGCTGCGATTACCACCAGTGGCGAGCTGCGTTTCGGCACCTGCCTGCTCAACCCGCCCAAGGGCTATGAGTTGGCCGATCTGGAACTGGGCAAGCGCTTCGTCTCGGACCTGCTGGCCGGCGAAAGCGTGCGCATCGAAGGCGCGGCGCCATGGCTGGACCAGGCCAACCTGCCCCAGGATCAACAGGCACGCCTGGCGATTCACGTGGGCAGTGCCGAGCGCACACCCGCCGCCAATGAATTGCTGATCTACCCGAAGAACGTCAGCGTGACCTGCCAGCCCGGTGCGCAGCTGGCAGTGCGCGTTCGCACGGCATTGCATGAGGCCGGCATCGCCGTGCAATCCCTGGCGTGCCTGCTGGCCAGTGATACTCAGATGGCCGAAGCGTCGCTGCATGAGGCGGCGTTGGAGCTGGGCGTACCGTTGCGGTTCGTCAGCGCCAGCCAAGAGGCCGATATCGTGATCGATGTCGCTGAGCAGCCGTTGGACCTGTCGCAAGTCGGACGTCTGCGTGGCCGCCTCGCCGTGATCGGCCTGGGTCCTGGTGCGGCCGAGTTGATGGTGCCTGCGGTGAAGGCTGAACTGGCACGTTGCACCGACGTGCTCGGCTACGAAACCTACGTGCGCATGGCCGGGCCGTTCCGCGATGATCAGGTGCAGCATTGCACCGATAACCGCGAAGAAATGCAGCGCGCGCGCCATGCCTTCGAACTGGCGGCCCAAGGTCGCTCGGTGGTGGTGGTGTCGTCCGGCGACCCTGGCGTATTCGCCATGGCCGCTGCGGTGATCGAGGCCTTGCACGAGTCCGACGACCCGGCGTGGCATCAGGTCGACCTGCAGATCCTGCCCGGTGTCTCGGCCTCACTGGCCACAGCTGCCCAGGCGGGCGCGCCGTTGGGCCATGACTTTTGCGTGATGTCGCTGTCGGACAACCTCAAGCCTTGGTCGATTATCGAAAAGCGCCTGGACCTCGCGTCCCAGGCCGACCTGGCCCTGGCGTTCTACAACCCGATCTCGCGTTCGCGGCCATGGCAACTGGGGCGCGCCCTGGAAATCGTCGCGCTGCATCGCACGCCGCAAACACCGGTGGTGCTGGGTCGCGATATTGGGCGCCCGGGGCAGACCTTGCGTGTGACCACGCTTGGGCAACTGACGCCGGAGCAGGTGGACATGCGCACCATGGTGCTGATCGGCTCCTCCACCACCTGCACCTTCCCCCGTGCCGGTGGCGGTGAGTGGGTGTACACGCCGCGCTGGTACGGCGAGAAACCCGCCTCCTGAAAACGACCGGTTGGCTGCCTGAAAGCGCTGAATGACCCAGGGAATTTCCTGATGTTGTTCGGCGCTTTTTCTTTTTATTGCGACGAACTCTGGAAGCTCGCCAGGCACCCTGCATGATTGCTGGGCGCCAGGGTTTGACGCGTGGCGCCAAGGGATTTTTATCGTCTGGAAAACCCGTCGGGCACTGGACTAGGGTGGGGTTAAGCCTCGAGTTGGGGTGCTTGTGGAGAATCAAAATGGAGCGACATCACAGACGGATCAACAGTACAAAAAGGCGCAAGTTGATTGCCGCCTACAAACTGCCGGGAGCGCCTGGCGCGCAGAAGACTGTACCGCTGGACACCGAAGACGACTTCAACGCAGCGGTGGTCAACAACAGCGTGATTTCCTTTGCCGAAGGCCTGTCCGGCCTGAACCGCGAATACATCCGTAAAAGCTATCTGCTTGCCAGCAGCTATGTCAGCGATGTGTTGAACGTGCACCGGGGTACCGAAGATTGGTACGACGAGTTCATCAAGGTGATGGTCAGCCTGGGGTGGTTGCCGGTACGCAGCAGCTTCGAGCGGGTGTCACGCTCGGGCAAGGGCCTGACCGTGCAATTGGCTGCGCTTAATCTCATCGCCAGCGTGCTGGCGTCGACGTCGTTGACCGCGCCACTGCTGACCCTGCTGCCAAAGCTGGCGGCCGATGCGTTGGAGGCATTGAAGCAGACGCCGGCGTCTTTCGAGTTGTTCAAACGCAACAGCGCCGTGCACCAGGGCGGTGATTTCGGCCTGGCCTCCTGTGCTGAAACAGACGGGGAGCTGATGATGGTGCTGGTGACCTACAGCACCCATGGCGTGAGCAAACAGGTGGGGTTGCCCTTCCTGGAGTGGGACAGTTCTTCGTTCGAGGCCTTCAGCGGGCAGACGTGTCTGGTGCTGAATACCTCGGTGGTCAACGAAAAGACCCTGCAACTGATGCGCGAGAGTGCGGGGGACAAGGTCCAGCTGGCGATCGCCAAGTACCGGATTTAGGGCACCAGATAGCCGCGTACGCCGGTAAAGATGATTTGCGCGGCCAGGGCGCACACGAACAGTCCCATCAAACGGCTGACAATCTGCAAGCCCTGGTCGCCGAGGATGCGTTCGATACGGTTGGACAGGTACAGCACCACGCCCACTGTAAGGCTGGCCAGGGCAATGCTGAGGATGGCAGTGATCTTGTCGTCCCAGTGTGGCTGGCTCACGCCCATCACCAACAGTGCACCGATGGTGCCGGGGCCGACGGTAAGGGGAATGGTCAGCGGCACGATGGTCACGTCTTGCTGCACGTTGTCGGTCTGCACCGCCGACTTGCCCTGGGCCATGCCCAAGGCGGAGATGAACAGCACACTGCCGGCGCCGATGCGGAAGGCGTCGACGGTGATGCCGAACACACTGAAAATCACCCGGCCGAACAGGTAGAGCAACACGCTTGAAACCAGGGTCGCCAGCGCCACCTTCCACGCCAGCCGCCGCCGCTCTTTGCTGGAGTAACCACGGGTAAGGCTGATAAAGCAGGACAGCACGAAGAACGGGCTGTAGAGCACCAGCATTTTCAGGTAGACGCTGAATAACACGTGGAGCATGTGAGTGGCTCGCGATGGGAGAAGTGTGTCGAGTCTATCAGGCGCCAGAGATCAAATGTGGGAGGGGCTTGCTGTGGTGAGCGGGCTTGCCCCGCGCTGGGCCGCGAAGCGGCCCCAATAAAAACGCCGCGTTGTGTCAGGCACTCCGCGGCGTTGGGTTTTAGGGCCGCTTCGCAGCCCAGCGCGGGCAAGCCCGCTCACCACAGCAAGCCAGCTCCTACGGGAGATCGTGTTTCAGGTCAGGAGGGCGCGTGTTCGGGTCGTTGCTGACGCTGTGCCACCCAGAACTCCACCAGCTCGCGCAACTGCGACAACTCCACCGGCTTGGCCATGTGCCCATCCATCCCGGCCTGGCGTGCGCGTTCTTTATGTTCCGACAGAATGTGCGCCGTCAACGCCACCACCGGGGTGCGGATGCGCTGGTGGCTGACTTCCCACGCGCGCAGTTGTTGAGTGGCCGAGAAGCCATCGAGGATCGGCATTTCACAATCCATCAACACCAGGTCATAGCGCTGGGCCTTCATCGCTTCCAGGGCTTCTTCGCCGTTGCTGGCGGTGTCCGGGTTGAGGTTGAGCTTGCCGAGCATGCCGCGGATCACCTTGGTGGAAATGCTGTTGTCTTCGGCCACCAGGATACGGAAATCGCTGGGCACGGTGACGGCCGCCGGGGCGTTGAGGACTGGGCGTGGCGGGATGCTGCCTTTGCTGCGCTGGGTCAGTTCGTCGGCCAGGGTGGTCTTGAGCGTGTAGCCGGCCACCGGCTTGGCGAGGATGCGCTTGATCCCGCAATTGCGCGCGATGATCTTGCTCGGCGCATTGCTGATGCCGGTGAGCATGATCAGCAGGATGTCGTGGTTCAGGCTCGGGTCTTCCTTGATCTTCGCTGCCAGTTGCATGCCGGTCATGCCGGGCATGTTCTGGTCCAGCAGCACCACGTCGAAGTAGTCACGCAGGTGCGCCTTGGTACGCAGCAACGCCAGGGCTTCCTTGCCCGAGGGCACCGCGCTCACGTTCAGGCCCCAGGCCGAGCACTGCTGCACCAGCACTTTGCGGCAGGTGTCGTTGTCGTCCACCACCAGCACCCGTGCACCTTTGAGTGGGCCGTCGAGGTCGGAGGTCGGATGTTCCAGGCGTTGCGGGTCCAGCGGCAGGGTCAGCCACAGGGTGCTGCCCTGGTGGCTGCCGCTCTTGATGCCGAATTCGCCGTTCATCAACAGGATCAACTGGCGGGCGATGACCAGGCCCAGGTGACCGTTCAGGCGGGTGGCCGAGAAGAAATTCTTGCTGTGCAGTTCGCTGTGCAGCAGGGCGTCGCGCTCGGCCGCTTCCATGGGCAGGCCGCTGTCTTGTACGGCAATGCGCAAGCGCGGCTTGGTGCTGCGGTCATCGAGGGCGACGACGATCAGCACTTCGCCCTCGTCGGTCTTTTGCAAGGCGTTTTCCAGCAGGCTCAACATGGCCTGACGCAGACGTGTCGGGTCGCCGCTGATCACGCGAGGCACCTGGGGCTGGATAAAGCTGATCAGTTCGACGTTCTGCTGCTCGGCCTTGGCGCGGAAGATACTCAGGCAGTCTTCGATCAGCGCATTGAGGTCGAATTGCACGTCGTCCAGTTCGATCTGGCCGGACTCCAGCTTGGAGATATCGAGGATTTCGTTGATCAGCGTGAGCAGTTCGTTGCCGGCGCTGTGGATGGTCTGCACATAGTCGCGCTGCTTTACCGACAGCGGCGTGCCCAGCAGCAGCTCGGTCATGCCCAGCACGCCGTTCATGGGGGTGCGGATCTCATGGCTGATCTTGGCCAGGAACTCGGCCTTGGCGGCGATCTCGGCGTTGCTCGCCGCCAGGTCGCGGCTGAGGCTGAAACGCGCCTCGACAATTGCGCGCTGGCGTTCGCCCAACGCCAGGCTCATCAACAGGCCGCTGAGGCAGATAAAGGCCAGCAGCGTGACGATCAGGCCTTGGGGCGAGACCATCGTCAGGCCCAGCAGCGCCGGCAGGATGATCAGCGTGCCGATGTTGAACACCACCATCGCTGCCACGAACAGGCGTGCCGGGCGGTAGCCTTTCTGCCAGTGATAGGCCGAGATAAACAGCATGCTCAAGCCGGCCAGGGCCACCAGGGCGTAGGTGATGATGTTCAGCGGCAAAGTGTTGACGAACAACAGCAGCAGGCCGCACAGCACGATGAACAGGATGTCGGCCATCAACAGTTTGTTCAGCGGGTGCGGGCCCAATGGCATGAAGAAACGGTAGGCAAACATCAGCCCGCACGGTGCGGTCAGCAGCAGCGCCAGGTAGGCGCCGGGGGTCTGGATCGCATGCCAGTTCGGCAGCCACGGGCCCACCAGGTTGAGCAGCAGTGCCAGGCTGAGCATCAACAGCACTTCGCAGGCCGCCAGCCACAGGCTGCTGCGCGAGCGGTGGTAGGCGAAGCGCGTCAGGTTGTGCAGGATCAGCATCAGCAGGCAGCCGAACAGCAGGCCGTAGATCAGCGTCTGGGTCTGGTCGGCGGCGGCGAGCACGGCCGGTTCCAGGGTGATGTAGGGGCGCAGTTCGTGCTCCGAGACCAGGCGCAGGTAGACCTCGAGGGGCTTCTGGCTCTGGGGCATCGGCAGCATGAAGTCACTGCTGGGCAGCGGCCGCTCAGCCTGGGGCTGGCGAGTGCCGGTGCTTTGCTGTTCCACCAGGGTGTCGCCGTCCAGGACATAGAGGCTCAGGTGTGACAGATCCGGGGCGAATACCCGTAGCACTTGTTCGTGCTTGCCGGGTTGCAGCTTGAAACGTACCCACAACGCACCGTCCGGTTCCGCAGCGGTAATGCGGTCCAGTTCGATGGGGCTGAATTGATTGGTGTAGCGCGAGGAACGGATGTCGCTCAGTTGCAGGTCGGCCTGTTCATCAAGCAATACTGCCCAGCCACTGCCTTGCGCGGCGGCCTGGGCCGGGAGCAAGCAGAGCAGTGTCAGCAAGCTGACAGTAAAACCTATGGCGATCCTGAGCCAGCGCACGGCGAAATCCCTTCGTAGGTTGATGCACGAGTTAACTATGCGCGGGGAAGCCTGCATACGGCAAGGGCCAGAGGCCCTTGCCTAGCCGAATGGACAGCTATTGACGGCGGCTGCTTAGCTGTTCTCGCCCCGTTCACGGGCGATGGCGCGATAGCCGATGTCCTTGCGGTAGAAACAGCCGTTCCAATCGATCTTCGCCGCCAGCTTGTACGCTTGTTGCTGCGCGGCGTCGACACTGGCGCCCATGGCGGTTGCGCACAACACGCGGCCACCGGCGGTGACGACCTTGCCATCCTTGAGCGCGGTGCCCGCATGGAACACCTTGCCTTCCAGCGTAGCCGCGGCGTCGAGGCCATCAATGACATCGCCCTTGGCGTAGTCGGCAGGGTAACCACCGGCCGCCAGCACAATGCCGACGCTCGGACGTGGGTCCCACTGCGCTTCAACCTTGTCCAGGGCCTGGGCCAGGGCGGCTTCCACCAGCAGTACCAGGCTCGACTGCAGACGCAGCATCACCGGCTGGGTTTCAGGATCGCCGAAGCGGCAGTTGAACTCGATGACTTTCGGGTTACCGGCTTTGTCGATCATCAGGCCGGCATACAGGAAGCCGGTGTACACATTGCCTTCATCGGCCATGCCGCGCACGGTCGGCCAGATCACCAGGTCCATCACGCGCTGGTGCACGTCGGCGGTGACCACTGGGGCAGGGGAGTAGGCCCCCATGCCGCCGGTGTTCGGGCCGGTGTCGCCGTCGCCGACGCGTTTGTGGTCCTGGCTGGTGGCCATCGGCAAGACGTTCTTGCCGTCAACCATCACGATGAAGCTGGCTTCTTCGCCGTCGAGGAACTCCTCGATCACCACGCGTGAACCTGCGTCGCCAAAGGCGTTGCCGGCGAGCATGTCGCGAACGGCGTCTTCGGCTTCCTGCAGGGTCATCGCCACGATCACGCCTTTACCGGCCGCCAGGCCGTCGGCCTTGATCACGATAGGGGCGCCTTTTTCACGCAGGTAAGCCAGGGCCGGCTCGATCTCGGTGAAGTTCTGGTAATCGGCCGTCGGGATCTTGTGGCGGGCCAGGAAGTCCTTGGTGAACGCCTTGGAGCCTTCCAGTTGGGCAGCGCCGGCGGTTGGGCCGAAGCAGTCCAGGCCACGGCTGCGGAACAGGTCCACGACGCCGGCCACCAGCGGGACTTCCGGACCGACGATGGTCAGGGAGACGTTCTTTTCAGCAAAATCTGCCAACTGCTCAAGGGCCAGCACGTCGATCGCGACGTTCTCGCATTTGGCTTCAATGGCGGTGCCGGCGTTGCCGGGGGCCACGAACACTTTCTGGACGCGCGGGTCCTGGGCAACTTTCCAGGCCAGGGCGTGTTCACGGCCACCGCTGCCAATGATCAAAACATTCATTTCAAAAACCTCGGATGACGCAAATTCTTGGGAACACTGTGGGCGCTTTTCTGTGGGAGCTGGCTTGCCTGCGATGCGGGCGCCTCGGTGTAACAAGTGCACCGAGGTGATGCTATCGCAGGCAAGCCAGCTCCTACAGAAGCCAGTGCCCACCAGGCAATGTTGGATCAGTGACGGAAGTGGCGCATGCCGGTGAAGACCATGGCGATGCCGGCTTCGTCAGCAGCGGCGATCACTTCAGCATCACGCATCGAACCGCCCGGTTGGATCACGGCGGTCACGCCGGCTTTCGCGGCATTGTCCAGGCCGTCACGGAACGGGAAGAATGCGTCGGAAGCCATCACCGAGCCCACCACCTGCAAACCGGCGTGCTCGGCCTTGATCGCAGCGATACGCGCCGAGTTCACGCGGCTCATCTGGCCGGCGCCGACACCGATGGTCTGGCGGTTCTTGGCGTAGACGATGGCGTTGGACTTCACGTACTTGGCCACTTTCCAGGCAAAGATCAGGTCGTTGATCTCTTGCTCGGTCGGGGCGCGCTTGGTCACCACTTTCAGGTCTTCGCTGCCGATCATGCCGATGTCACGGCTCTGTACCAGCAAGCCGCCGTTGACGCGCTTGTAGTCCCAGGCAGCTGCGCGGTCAGCCGACCACTCGCCGCAGGCCAGCAGGCGCACGTTGGCTTTGGCCGCCACGATGGCACGGGCTTCTTCGCTGACGCTTGGGGCAATGATCACTTCGACGAACTGACGCTCGACGATCGCCTTGGCGGTCTCGGCGTCCAGTTCACGGTTGAAGGCGATGATGCCGCCGAACGCCGATTCGGTGTCGGTGGCGTAGGCCAGTTCGTAGGCCTGGCGAATGCCACCTTCCGCGTCCGGGCTCACGGCCACGCCGCATGGGTTGGCGTGCTTGACGATCACACAGGCCGGCTTGACGAAGCTCTTCACACATTCCAGCGCGGCGTCAGTGTCGGCCACGTTGTTGTAGGACAGCTCCTTGCCTTGCAGTTGGGTCGCGGTGGCAATGCCGACTTCGGCCGGCTTGGCCTCAACGTAGAACGCCGCGCTCTGGTGCGGGTTCTCGCCGTAGCGCATTTCCTGGGCCTTGATGAACTGGCTGTTGAAGGTGCGCGGGAACTGGCTGCGACCTTCGGTGCTGAGGGTTTCAGCGGCCTGGTTCACGGTACCCATGTAGTTGGCGATCATGCCGTCGTAGGCGGCGGTGTGTTCGAACGCCTTGAGCATCAGGTCGAAACGCTGGGCGTAGGTCAGGCCACCGGCCTTCAGGTTTTCGAGCACTTGGGCGTAATCGCTGGCGTTGACCACGATGGCCACGTCTTTGTGGTTCTTGGCTGCCGAGCGCACCATGGTCGGGCCGCCGATATCGATGTTTTCGATGGCGGTCGGCAGGTCGCAGCCTGGCTTGTTGATGGTGGCTTCGAACGGGTAGAGGTTAACGGCCACCAGGTCGATCGGCTTGATGCCGTGCTCGGTCATGATAGCGTCGTCGATACCGCGACGGCCAAGGATGCCGCCGTGGATTTTCGGGTGCAGGGTCTTGACCCGACCGTCCATCATTTCTGCGAAACCGGTGTAGTCCGCCACTTCCACTGCGGCCACGCCGTTGTCCTGCAGCAGTTTGAAGGTCCCGCCCGTGGAGAGGATTTCCACGCCCAGGGCTTCCAGCTCCCGGGCAAATTCGAGGATCCCGGTCTTGTCGGAAACACTGATCAAGGCGCGGCGGATCGGCAGGCGGGTAGTCTGGTCGGTCATTTCAATTTCCATCAAAAGCAAAGGAGTCAGCAAAAAAGGCGACCGTTTTTACGCGGGCGCCTTTCTGGTTTGATTGAATGCTTACAGCAAATCGTATTGCTTGAGCTTTTTGCGCAAGGTGCCACGGTTGAGGCCCAGCAGCTCACTGGCTTTGGTCTGGTTGCCCTTGACGTAGTTCATCACGCTTTCGAGCAAGGGCGCCTCGACTTCGGAGAGCACCAGGTTGTACACGTCCGTGACGGAAGCGCCCTCAAGGTGGGCGAAATAATTGTGCAGCGCCTTCTCGACACTCCCGCGAAGGGTCTGGCCTTCTTCGCTCGGCGTGTTGAGGTGCTGTTTCAAATTGACGTTGTCGCTCACGGGTGCTGTTCCACTCACTAAAGTCTCGGTCATCATCGTCATGCGGCCACCCCCTCTCCGTCCCCTGTCCTCAGGCTCTTGTAACGCTCGCTGAAGAACTCACGAACGTTGGCGCACTGTGCTTCCGTATCATCCAAACGATTGAAGTGGGCGCGAAACTCCCTGGCGCCCGGCAGGGTTGCGAGATACCAGCCGACATGCTTGCGAGCAATGCGTACTCCCATCACGTCTCCATAGAAGGCGTGCAGGGCGGCCAGATGCTCTAGCAGAATACGTTCCACCTCGACCAACTCCGGTGCCGGCAACACTTCACCGGTACGCAGAAAATGCTCGATCTCACGGAAAATCCACGGCCGCCCCTGGGCAGCCCGGCCAATCAACAAGCCATCGGCGCCAGTGGCGTGCAGCACGCGCCGGGCTTTCTCGGCTGAATCGATGTCGCCATTGGCAAACACCGGCATCGACACCGCCTGCTTGATCGCAGCGATGGTGTCGTACTCGGCTTCACCCGTGTAAAGGTCGGCGCGGGTGCGGCCATGCACCGCCAGCGCTGTAATTCCTGCCTGTTCGGCGATCTTCGCCACCGTCAGGCCGTTCTTGTTGTCCCGGTCCCAGCCGGTACGGATCTTCAGGGTGACCGGCACATCGACTGCGGCGACAACGGCCTGCAGGATCTCGGCAACCAACTGCTCATCTTTCAACAGCGCGGAACCGGCGGCCTTGTTGCAGACCTTCTTGGCCGGGCAGCCCATGTTGATGTCGATGATCTGCGCCCCCAACTCCACGTTGGCCCGGGCCGCATCCGCCAGCATCTGTGCATCACCACCGGCGATCTGTACCGAGCGGGGCTCGGGATCACCTTCGTGGATCATGCGCATCCGCGACTTGCGGGTGTTCCACAAGCTCATGTCGCTGGTGACCATTTCCGAGACTACTAGACCCGCGCCCAAACGCTTGCACAGCTGACGAAAGGGCTGGTCGGTGACGCCCGCCATGGGGGCGAGAATCAAGCCGTTCTGCAATGTGTATGGGCCGATGCGTACCGCCGACATAGGACTTCCCTGTTGTGGGGCCGGATCATTAGAGTTCGAAAAAGGGTTGGCATGATACCCGCTCTCGATGACTGGATAAAGGCTGAATTGGATAAAATCTGAACAGTTATTTCTTTATCGCCGTCGGTTTGGTTGCGCGGGGCTTAGTCAATAACCCGCCGTCAAACCTCAGTGCGTGAACCGATTCACTCGGGCGAGTGAAAGCTCAGGCTGTAATTCACGGCTTTATTGCCCGGATCGAGGATATCCAGGGAGATATGGATCGGGGTCTGCGATGGCATTTCGCTTACTCCGGCCAACTCACCGCTGAGGTATTCGGCGGGTTTGAAGCGACGGCTGGCAATCAGGCTGCCATTCAGGTCGGCGAAACGCAGCTCCAGCAGTGGGAAGGGCTGGGAGAAGGTCGCACGGTTGTAGATGATCGCGTCCACCACCAGCGCCCCGGCGAAATCCGGATGGCTGCGCACCACCAGGTTGCTGCTCTTGATGTGCGCGATATCGACCCGCGACGGCACCGTGCAGCCCAGTGTGGGGCACAGTTGCTGGAACCAGGGGCGATAGGCGTCCTGGCGGGCCAGGTCGTCGAATTGGTAGGCAATGTACTGGCCTGCCAGGCCTGCGGCGGCGATCAGGACCAGCAACAGCCAGATCAGGCGACGGCCCCAGCCCGACGGACGTTTTTGCGCGTAGAGATGCAGCGGGTCGTCTTCCAGGTCCTGCAGCACATCGTCATGGACGCTGGCTTCAGGGCGTGGGCGTTTGCGCCGCAAGGGCGGGCGCTCGTCGGGGTCGGCGGCTTCCGCGGCTTTGGTCAGCGGCGTGAACGGCGGGTCGATGTGGTCATCGTCTGGCGTGGAGCGCAGTGGCGGTTCGTCGTCGAGATCGTCAACGTGCAGCGACATCGACGGCTCGGTGCGCTGCCGGGTCGCCGGCGTATGCGGCGGCTCGGTTTCAGTGGCCGGGGGGCGCTCTTCGGGCGGCTCGCTGAACAGGCTGGCGGCCCATTTTTCCTCTTCGGCCTTGACCGTGTCACGGCTGGCACTGAGGGACTCTTCCTTTTGGCGACGATCGGCGCCCGCCTGGCGGCGTTCCGCACTGACGGGCAGTGTGTGTTGAATCTCGCGGCGTTCCAGCTTGGCCAGTTCTTCGTCCAGGTCCAGGTTATCCAGGTCCAGCTCTTCGGCCGTCCACTGTTTCTGGCTGATTGCCCGCGGCGGTTCCGGCTCCGGCTCGGTCGCCGCCGGCAGCTCAGGCGCGGCGGTGCCGGCTGCGCGCTGCTCCAGCAATTGGCGAGCGGCGTTGAACACTTGCAGGCACGAGCCGCAGCGAACCACGCCACGGGCCACGCTCAATTGAGCGTGACTGACGCGAAAACGCGATTGGCAATGCGGGCACTGGGTGACGAAACTGTCGGTCATGCGGCCATCCGATTCAGGCAAGCGCTCATTCTAGCGCCGACGACCGCTGATGCGTACCCAGCCATCACGGTTGGCGATCGGATCCAGCTCGAAATCCTTCGCGTAGGCGGCGGCAACGTCTTCGCCTTGCTCGGCCAGGATGCCCGACAGCGCCAGGCGGCCACCCGGCTTGACCAGGCTCGACAGCTGCGGTGCCAGTGACACCAGCGGGCCGGCGAGGATGTTGGCCACCAGCACGTCGGCCTGCACCTGGGGCAATTGCTCCGGCAGGTAAAGTGGGAATTTGCCTTCCGGGATGTTGTTGCGCCCGGCGTTGTCGCGGGAGGCTTCCAGGGCTTGCACGTCGATATCGGTGCCCACGGCTTCCTTGGCGCCCAGCAGCAGGGCGGCAATCGCCAGGATCCCCGAGCCGCAGCCGAAGTCCAGCACGTGGCTGTCGGTCAGGTCCTGGCCATCCAGCCATTCCAGGCACAGCGCGGTGGTCGGGTGGGTGCCGGTGCCGAACGCCAGGCCCGGATCCAGCAGCAGGTTGACGGCATCCGGCTCAGGCGCGGCGTGCCAGCTTGGCACGATCCACAGGCGCTGGCCGAAACGCATCGGCTGGAAGTTATCCATCCAACTGCGTTCCCAGTCCTGGTCTTCGATGACTTCACTGTGATGCTCGGGCAGCGGGCTGCCGGTGAGCAATTCCATATGGGCCAGCACGGCGGCGGCATCGGTGCCGTCTTCGAACAGGGCCAGCAAATGGGTGTGCGACCACAGCGGGGTGGTGTTCAGTTCCGGCTCGAAGATCGGTTGGTCTTCGGCGTCCATGAACGTGACTGAGACAGCGCCTACTTCGAGGAAAGCGTCTTCATAGGTTTCGGCTTGTTCTGGGCTGATGGCGAGACGGACTTGCAGCCAAGGCATGGCGGGCACCTTTGAAAAAAATGAGTGTGCAGCGGGGTGGGGCTGCGAAAGGGCGCAAGTTTACGCGAGCGGCGGGAGGGGTGTACACATAACAAATGTGGGAGCGGGCTTGCTCGCGAATGCGGTGAGTCAGTGAAGAGTATTTTAGCTGATGCACCGCATTCGCGAGCAAGCCCGCTCCCACAGGGTGATGTATCCATCCAGCAAAACCCAGGGCCCAGAAACAACAAAGCCGCCCGAAGGCGGCCTTGTTGGGTGGAGCACTTACTGGTTAGCCAGCTTGTGTTCCAGGTAGTGAATGTTCACACCACCTTCGCAGAAGCCTTCATCACGCACCAGGTCCCGATGCAGCGGGATGTTGGTCTTGATGCCGTCCACCACGATTTCGTCCAGGGCGTTGCGCATACGGGCCATGGCCTCGTCGCGGGTGGCGCCCCAGGTGATCAGCTTGCCGATCAGCGAGTCGTAGTTGGACGGAACCTTGTAGCCGCTGTACAGGTGCGAATCGACGCGAACGCCGTTGCCGCCGGGTGCATGGAAATGCTTGACCAGGCCTGGACTTGGGATAAAGGTTTTCGGGTCTTCGGCGTTGATGCGGCACTCCAGGGAGTGGCCGTGCATCTTCACGTCGTCCTGGGTGAAGGACAGCGGGTTGCCGGCGGCGATGCTCAGCATCTCCTTGACGATGTCGATACCGGTGACCATCTCCGAAACCGGATGCTCTACCTGCACGCGAGTGTTCATCTCGATGAAGTAGAAACGACCGTTCTCGTAGAGGAACTCAAAGGTACCGGCGCCACGGTAGTTGATGTCGATGCACGCCTTGACGCAGCGAGCCAGGACTTCCTGGCGAGCCTTTTCATCCAGGCCCGGTGCCGGCGCTTCTTCCAACACCTTCTGGTGACGGCGCTGCAGCGAGCAGTCACGGTCGCCCAGGTGGATGGCGTGGCCCTGGCCGTCGGACAGCACCTGCACTTCCACGTGACGTGGGTTGGTGAGGTACTTCTCCAGGTAGACCATCGGGTTGCCGAACCAGGCGCCCGCTTCGGAGCGAGTCTGCTTGGCGGCTTCGATCAGGTCTTCTTCCTTGTGCACCACGCGCATGCCGCGACCACCACCGCCACCGGCGGCCTTGATGATCACCGGGTAACCGACTTCGCGACCAATGCGCAGGGCGGTTGCCTCGTCTTCAGGCAGTGGGCCGTCGGAACCAGGAACGGTAGGTACACCGGCGGCGATCATGGCGTCCTTGGCCGAGACCTTGTCGCCCATCAGGCGAATGGTTTCGGCTTTCGGGCCGATGAAGGCAAACCCGGATTTTTCCACCTGCTCGGCGAAATCGGCGTTTTCCGCGAGGAAGCCGTAGCCCGGGTGGATGCCATCAGCGCCGGTCACTTCAGCGGCAGCGATGATGTTCGAGACTTTCAGGTACGAGTTCGTGGCCAGTGGCGGGCCGATGCAGATGCTTTCGTCCGCCAGTTTCACGTGCATCAATTCGGTATCGGCCGTCGAGTAAACAGCGACGGTCTTGATGCCCTCTTCCTTACAGGCGCGCAGGATACGCAGCGCGATCTCGCCGCGGTTGGCGATCAGGACTTTTTGCAGTTTCTTCGCAGGTTTCAACATCGAAGGCGCTCCGCGGTTCAAACGATGGTGAACAGCGGCTGGTCGTACTCAACCGGCTGACCGTTTTCTACCAGGATGGATTCGATGACGCCGGCTTTTTCAGCCGTGATGTGGTTCATCATCTTCATCGCTTCAACGATGCAGATGGTGTCGCCCACTTTCACGGTTGCGCCGACTTCAACGAAGGCTGGCGAGGTCGGTGCCGGGGTGCGGTAGAAGGTACCGACCATTGGCGACTTGACCACGAAGCCGTTCAGCGCAGGTGCAGCCGGGGCGGCAGGTGCAGCGGCAGCAGCAGGGGCGGCGGCCGGTGCAGCAGCGGCTGGAGCCGGCGCTTGCATCTGTGGCGCGTAGAACTGTTGGGCCGGGGTCTTGCTGTGACGGCTGATCCGTACGGACTCTTCGCCTTCCTTGATTTCCAGCTCGTCGATACCGGATTCTTCCAGCAGTTCGATCAGTTTCTTAACTTTACGGATATCCATGAATCATCAACTCCCAAGGGTCGGTCAGGGGCGCTTGGCCTGTTCTTCAAGCTGTTCCAGGGCGGCCTCCAGGGCCAGTCGGTAACCGCTGGCGCCAAGGCCGCAGATCACTCCTACCGCTACGTCGGAGAAGTAAGAGTGATGGCGGAAAGGTTCGCGTTTGTGCACGTTCGACAAATGCACTTCGATGAATGGGATGCTCACCGCCAGCAGCGCGTCACGTAATGCAACACTTGTGTGCGTAAAAGCGGCGGGATTGATCAGGATAAAGTCCACGCCTTCGCCGCGCGCGGCATGGATACGATCAATCAATTCGTACTCGGCATTGCTTTGCAGGTAGAGCAGATGGTGGCCGGCTTCACGCGCCCTGCGTTCAAGATCGAGGTTGATCTGGTCCAGGGTGACTGCCCCGTAGACGCCCGGTTCGCGGGTGCCGAGCAGGTTCAGGTTGGGTCCGTGAAGAACCAGTAAGGTCGCCATCGGCTGTTCCTTGTTATTGATGTGGGTACGGCAGAACCCGGCGACTATGCCGCAAAGCCTTTGTGACTGTCCAGTTCTATGCAGTAGCCAGCACGATTACCGAGGATAGCGCGAAATTTGTGACTGTGGCCGGTGATCCGGTCATGGGTAATACGCTCGTGAATGCCATGAAGGTCAAATGTGGGAGGGGGCTTGCCCCCGATGGCGGTGGATCCGTTACAGATGCTGAGCAATTGCTCCCACATTTGATCTCTATAAGGCTGAAGATCGTGTCAGACGCGGAAGGCTTGGACGGCCGTGTTGAGTTGCCCACCCAGCACCAGCAAGTGCTCACCCTGGCTGCGGCCCTGCCCAATCCGTAGCAAGTTGTCCTCGCCCAACTGGTGAATCCGCTCACTGTTGTCGCGAATTTCACTGACGGCACCACTTTGCTGCGCGGTCACATCGGCGATGCGCACGGCGGTGTCGGAAATGGTCTGGATCGCGCCGACAATTTCATCCAGCGCGCCGTCCGCCGCCTGCGCCTGCTGGGCGGTGGCTTCGGCATGTTCGACTTGGGCTCGCATGCCTTGCACGGATTGGTGGGCGGCGTTTTGCAGGCCGGCGATCAAGGTCTGGATTTCTGCCGTGGCCCCGGCGGTACGCTGGGCCAGCGAACGGACCTCGTCGGCGACCACGGCAAAACCACGGCCGGCCTCACCGGCGCGCGCGGCCTCGATGGCCGCGTTGAGGGCCAGCAAGTTGGTCTGGTCGGCAATGGCGCGAATCACGGTCAGCACCCCGCCGATGGTGGCGGATTCTTCAGCGAGTTTTTCGATCATCTGCGCGTTTTGCTGCACTTCGCCCACCAGGGCGTGCAGCCCGGTCAGGCTCAGGCCGATCACGCGCTGGCCTTGCTCCACCGCCTGGCCAGCGCTTCGGCTGGCGCCCGCCGCCTGGCTGGCATCGCCGGCGACTTGCTGGATGGTCGCTTCCAGTTCGCCCAGCGAATCGCGGATCTGCGCGGTATCCCCGGCCTGGCGCTCGGCGCCGTCGTGCAGGCCGCTGCTCAGTTCGGCGAGGGCGCGGCTGCTGCCGGCGACTTCCTCGGCATTGCCGCGAATGGTACCAACCAGATCAACCAAGTAGGCCCGCAGGCGGTTCAACGAGGCTTCGATATCGTGCAACTCGCGGTTGGTCTTGCCCAGGGCAATCGGCCGGCTGAAGTCACCTTCGGCCCAAGTCGACAAGGCCGGCGCCAGGTTGGTCAGCACCCGCGCCAGGCGGCGTTGCAGCGTGTCGATCAGCAGTGCGATCAGCAGGATCAGGCCGATCATCACGCCTTGCATCAGGCGCACTTCGCCCTGGATCTTGCCGTGCTGCGCGCGCACCACCGGTTCCAGGCCGGCGATCGCTTGCTGCACGGCATTGATTTTCAGGTGGGTGCTGGCGGCCAGGTCGGCGCGTTGTTGGATCTGTTCACGGGTGCGCTTGAGTTCGGCGGGGTAGCGGGTCAACAGGCTGTTGAGTTCGCGCTTGAGGTCGACGCCGGTGTCCTGGGCTTCGGTTTTTTCGGTGTTTTCCAAGCCCATCAGCGCAGAAAAATCATCGGTGTTGGAGTCGGCGCTGGCCTTCACCCCAAGCAACGGCAATTGTTCCAACACATCAGCCTGGCTGCGGATGTTGCCGACTTCACGCTCCACATCATCGGCCAGCTCCGCGCGACCACTGCTCACCAACTTGTCGCGGGCCAGGGACAGTTTGCCCAGGTGCTGTGCGGCAGCCAGCAGGGGGGGCAGATAGCGTGCAGCTTCGGGGGAATTCACGCCGATAGCGTACTGGCTCAGTTGTTCCAGGTTCGCGCCCAACTCGCGCTCGGCCTGCAGCAGCAAGGCTTGTGGGTCGCCAGCCAGCTTGCCGGCAGCCAGCAAGTCGGTCTTGCTGAATGTGTCCAGGTCTACCAGGCTCGGGCGCAGGTTTTGCGCGAGGTCCGCCGGCAGTTCATCCAGATGCTGCAACACGCCTTCGAGGCTCTGGCTGGCACTGCTCAAGCGCAGCGCATCACCGCTGGCCAGGTAGTCGTCGATATTGCGCGCGGCTTGGTTCTGGAAGGTCTGCGACAGGCTCAGGTAGCGCTCCATCAGCAGGTAAGGCCGTTCCAGCGCCCGTTGCGACCACCACAGCGTCGCCCCGAGCGCCAGGCATACGGCCACTAGAAGAAGGGTATTGAGATTGGTCAGCAGCTTCAGGCGCATGCGTGGTTTCAACCGACGGCAAAAGATAAGTGCCTGAAGTTATTGCGTTTTCATTACAAGGTTATGACCGAATCAGTTGATTCTGGTGAAAAGGTGGCACTTTGCTTTGATGTGCGTGCGGCCTGTACGCGGTTACGCCCGGCATCCTTGGCGCGGTACAGCGCCTCGTCCGCCTGGGCGGCCATCATCAGGCTGTCGGAGCCGTCGCACAGCTCCACCAGTCCGGCGCTGAAGGTGCACCACAAATCCTGGGGCTGGGCCGGGTAATGGATCTCGGCAAAACGCCCGCGAATCTCATCCAGCACCCGGCACGCCGATTCCAGATCGGTATCGGGCATCACGATGGCGAACTCCTCACCGCCGTAGCGCCCGATGTAGTCGGTCTTGCGCAGGCGCTGCTTGAGAAACAGCGCCAGGCTCTTGATCACGCGGTCGCCCATGGGGTGGCCGTGGCTGTCATTGACCCGTTTGAAGTGGTCGATGTCGAGCATGGCAAAGCTCAGTGGCTTGTTCTCGCGGCGTGCGCGGAAGCTGCAGTCTTCGAGCAGTTGCAGGATGTGAGTGTGGTTGTACAACCCCGTCAGGCTGTCGCGCACCATCCGCGCCTTGAGGTTGCGCGCGCGGGCCGCACGGTTGCGCACGGTGGTGATCAGGTGGCGCGGCTTGATCGGTTTGGTGAGGAAGTCGTCGCCGCCTTCGCTCATGGCATCCAGTTGCTTGTCCAGGTCGTCTTCGGCCGACAGGTAGATGATCGGCACACTGACGTAGCGGTCGTTATGGCGGATCACCTTGGCCAGTTCCGTACCGGTGCAGGCAGGCATGTACATGTCGAGGATGATCAGGTCGGGCTGGAAGTCCGCCAGCTCGGCCATGGCCTGGATCGGTTCGATCAACGTGCGGGTGACGATGCCGGCACTGTTGAGCAGCCGCTCAGTGTGCAGCGCCTGGGCCCGCGAGTCGTCGATGATCAACACCTTATAGGGCTCGTACTGGGCGACGCAGGTGAGCACTTCGATCTTTTCCAGCAGGCTGGAGGCTTCCAGCGTACCGGTCAGGAACTCCTGGCCCCCGGCGCGCACGGCGGCCAGGCGGGTAGGGGTGTCGGTTTCGTGCAGGCTGAAAAACAGCAGCGGCAGCTTTTGTTCCAGGCCTTCCTGGGCTTCGACGGCGAGCTTGAGGCCCAGGCCGGTGCCGCAGAAATCCACGTCCATCACAATGGCCGAAGGCAGGCGCTCGGCCATCGACGCGCGAAACGCGGCCACACTGTCGAGGGACTGGGCGCTCATGCCAAAGAACTCCAGCTGCTTGGCCAGGCGCTCGGCGCGGTCGTGATCGGCCAGCATCACGTAGATCGGCTTGCGCATCGGCGGCAGGAAGGTTTGTTCCAGCTGGTCGCCCTGGCGCAGGCCGGTGCGGGACAGGCGCTGCATCAAACGGTTGAGTTCGGTGATCAGGTGGCTGCTCAGGCGCCCACGGTTCTCGTCCACCGCCTTGAGGGATGCACCGATGTGCTGCGCCAACTGGCTGTGTTCCGGTTGTTCGAAACGCTCGGCGAAACGCAGCAGGCGCAAATTGGCTTCGCTGAGTTCGGAAAGGTCGGTGCCGGTCCATTCGCTACGTTGCAGGCGCTGCCAGATCTCAAGAATTTGACGTGCCTGATGAATTACCCGCTGGGCAAAGTGCTGCTTGAGACGCTCACGGCTGGGGTCTTCTGGCTCGGTCATATCCTGACTACTAGTTAGGGTGCATGCTGAGGTCGACTGATGGCTCTATGCTAGCACCTCTTTTCCATGGGATGAGTGTCATACATCAATAAACTACGTGTTCCGCGTATTCAGTTGCTGACTCGATGGTCGCGCAGCGTAAAAAGCGTGCATCCTTTATAGTCCAATGCCTCCTGTGCGCCAGTTTGGCGAAAACCCCCGCACGCGCGGGCACGATGGGGTAGGGTTGTGGTCGGAGTGTTTGAACGCACGCCATCAATTCAAGTGCATGAACTCAAGTGATTGAAAGGATATCGCCATGCTGGACTGGAAAAACCGTGCAGGCAGTGCCAAAGGCCCCGCCCCTGAGCCCAAGTCGGCCAACCGCAGCTATCTTCGTACCGTGCTGATGAGCCGTGCCGTGCTCAGCGTGCTCGGCCTGTACCTGTTGGTCACCGGCGCCCTGGGCTGGTACTGGAGCGAAGAGCCGGCGCTGTTTCCGGTCCAGCAGAACGCACAGATTGCCGCCGAAAAAGACGGCAAGCAGATGGTGGTGGGCTTTACCACCGTCGAAACCCTCAAGACCGTGGTCGGCACCCTGCTGAACAAACCCGGTGGCTACATTTCCAACGACCGCTTCCCGCCTGGCTTGTGGATGGACAATATGCCGAGCTGGGAATACGGCGTGCTGGTGCAGGTGCGTGACCTGACCCGCGCCCTGCGTAAAGACTTTGCCCGTTCGCAGTCGCAGTCGGCCGAAGACGCTGATCTGGCCAAGGCCGAGCCACGCTTCAACTTCGACAACAAGAGCTGGGTGCTGCCGTCCAGCGAGTCCGAGTACCAGGAAGGCATCAATTCCCTGAGCCGCTATGAAGCGCGCTTGTCCGACCCGAATCAGAAGGGCGCGCTGTTTTATGCGCGTGCCGACAACCTGAACAACTGGCTGGGCGATGTCGCTACCCGCCTGGGTTCGCTGTCGCAACGCCTGTCGGCCAGCGTTGGCCGGGTAAAGCTCAACACCGCACTGAAAACCGAAGCGCTGGCGCCGGGTGAGGTGCCGCAGGTCGATGAAGAAGTGGTGGAAACCCCATGGATGCAGATCGACAACGTGTTCTACGAAGCCCGTGGCCAGGCTTGGGCGCTGTCGCACCTGCTGCGCGCCATCGAAGTCGACTTTGCCGACGTGCTGGCCAAGAAAAACGCCACCGTCAGCGTGCGCCAGATCATTCGTGAGCTGGAAGCCTCGCAAGAGCCGGTTTGGAGTCCTATGATTCTCAACGGCAGTGGCTTCGGCGTGTTGGCGAACCACTCGCTGGTGATGGCCAACTATATTTCCCGGGCAAACGCTGCAGTGATCGACTTGCGTCAGCTACTCAACCAGGGTTGATGATGGACGCTACTCAAAAGGAGGCCGCACACCGCGCGGCTTCCGATGCTGAACTGATCTGCTGGGTCGACGAGCGGGACACCCTGCTCGGCACCCTCGTCAGGTCCGACCTGCGCCAGCGCGGCCTGATTGGCCGTTGCACTTTTATCTTCCTGTTCAACTCCCGTGGCGAGCTGTGTGTGCATCGGCGCACGCTAAGCAAAGCCATGTATCCAGGGTTCTGGGACACGGCGGCGGGTGGAATGGTGGCGGCGGGTGAATCCTATTCACTGTCGGCCGCCCGCGAGCTGGAGGAAGAACTGGGCGTCAGCGGAGTGGAGTTGGTCGAGCACGACCATTTCTATTTCGAGGATGGCGACAGCCGGCTCTGGTGTAAATCCTACTCTGCCGTCTGGGATGGGCCACTGCGCCTGCAGCCGGAAGAGGTCATGGAAGCGCGCTTTTTACCTATCGAAACCGTCCTGCAGGAGGCCGAACAAAAGCCTTACTGCCCGGACGCCCAAGAGGGGTTGCGGCGCTATCTGGCGTTGCGTCGCTAAAGTTGCATAAATTGGCGCCATTTGGCTCTTAGCAAGTCGGCTTTTTGTGGTTACACTGCGCGACTTTTCACCCGAACCGCCTTGGCGGTTCGGTAGCGCTGCCCCTGCCTGAGTGGGGCTTCGCGGTCGACAACCTCTTCGAAGGTGTCGATCAGTCTTTGTCCTCCCAAGAGGATTGCCGGTGGCCAAAAAAGCCGCATCCTTCGCCGCCCTTGGTGGCCTGGTATTTTCCACCGACGCAGGTCGACACTGCCCGGACTGTCGTCAGCCCGTGGATTCGTGTACCTGCAAACAGACCCTGATCCCTGAAGGCGACGGTATTGCCCGCGTGCGACGCGAGAGCAAGGGCCGTGGCGGCAAGACGGTGACCACCATCACCGGCGTGCCGCTGGCCGAAGACGCGCTGAAGGAACTCGCCACTGCGCTGAAAAAGCGCTGCGGCACCGGTGGTGCGTTGAAAGACGGTGTCATCGAGATCCAGGGCGATCACGTCGAGCTACTGTTGGCCGAGCTGATCAAGCTCGGGTACAAGGCCAAGAAGTCCGGCGGCTGAGAGCCTCTTCCCGACCTGTGTCTAAACTCTGTCCTGCGCGTGGGGTCCTACCTTGCACGCAGGCAAATCGTCATTTTCATTCTTTAGACTGCGCCAGCCTCAACCAGGGGCGGCGCTTTCGCCTTCATTTATAGGGGACTTCGATGTCCGTACGACGCACACGCAAAGACGATGGCAGCCAATGGACAGTTGCGGACAGCCGCAGTGTTTACGGGATTCGCCATTGGGGGGCCGGGTATTTCGCGATCAATGAAGCCGGTCGCGTAGAAGTCCGTCCGAACGGCCCGAACAGCACGCCGGTCGATCTGTACGAGCAAGTCGACGAGTTGCGTAAAAGCGGCCTTTCGCTGCCGCTGCTAGTGCGCTTCCCCGACATCCTGCAAGACCGCGTGCGCCAGCTCACCGGGGCATTCGATGCCAACATCGAGCGTTTGGAATACCAGAGCAAGTACACCGCGCTGTACCCGATCAAGGTGAACCAGCAGGAAGCGGTGATCGAGAACATCATCGCCACCCAGAACGTGTCCATCGGCCTTGAAGCCGGCTCCAAGCCTGAGCTGCTGGCGGTATTGGCCCTGGCGCCGAAGGGCGGCACCATTGTCTGCAACGGTTACAAGGACCGTGAGTTCATCCGCCTCGCGCTGATGGGCCAGAAGCTCGGCCACAACGTGTTTATCGTGATCGAGAAAGAATCCGAAGTTGAGCTGGTGATCGAAGAGGCTGCCAGCCTCAAGGTCAAGCCACAGGTCGGCCTGCGCGTGCGCTTGTCGTCGCTGGCGTCGAGCAAGTGGGCAGACACCGGCGGTGAGAAGTCCAAGTTCGGCCTGTCGGCGGCGCAGTTGCTGTCCGTGGTCGAGCGCTTCCGCGCGGCGGGCCTGGATCAGGGCATCCGCCTGCTGCACTTCCACATGGGCTCGCAGATCGCCAACCTGGCCGACTACCAGCACGGCTTCAAGGAAGCCATCCGTTACTACGGCGAGCTGCGCAACCTCGGCCTGCCGGTGGACCACATCGACGTGGGCGGTGGCCTGGGCGTGGACTACGACGGTACGCACTCGCGTAACGCCAGCTCGATCAACTACGACATGGACGACTACGCCGGCGTGGTCGTGGGCATGCTCAAGGAATTCTGCGACGCGCAGAGCCTGCCGCACCCGAACATCTTCTCTGAAAGCGGCCGTTCCCTGACCGCCCACCACGCCATGCTGGTGGTGCAGGTGACTGACGTCGAGAAACACAACGACGAAATCCCGACCATCGAAAACAAGGAAAGCCTGCCGGAAACCGTGCAATGGCTGGTGGACCTGCTGGGGCCGACCGACATCGAGATGGTCACCGAAACCTACTGGCGCGCCACTCACTACATGAGCGACGTGGCCACCCAGTACGCCGACGGCAAACTGACCCTGGCCGAGAAAGCCCTGGCCGAGCAGTGCTACTTCGCCGTGTGCCGCCGCCTGCACAACTCGCTCAAGGCCCGTCAGCGCTCGCACCGCCAGGTGCTGGACGAGCTCAACGACAAGCTGGCCGACAAGTACATCTGCAACTTCTCGGTGTTCCAGAGCCTGCCGGACACCTGGGCCATCGGCCAGGTACTGCCAATCCTGCCGCTGCACCGCCTCGACGAAGAGCCGCTGCGCCGTGCCGTACTGCAAGACCTGACCTGCGACTCCGACGGCAAGATCAAGCAGTACGTCGACGAGCAGTCGATCGAGACCAGCCTGCCGGTGCACGGTTTGAACGAAGGCGAGGACTACCTGCTGGGCATCTTCCTGGTGGGGGCTTACCAGGAAATCCTCGGCGACATGCACAACCTGTTTGGTGACACCGATTCGGTGAACATCTACCAGCGTGAAGACGGTTCGGTGTACAGCGCCGGGATCGAGACCCACGACACCATCGAAGACATGCTGCGCTACGTGCACTTGTCGCCGGAGGAGTTGATGACGCATTACCGCGACAAGTGTGCGAGCGCGAAGATCAGTGCGGCGGAGCGTACCCAGTTCCTGGATGCGCTGCGTTTGGGCCTGACACGGTCTTCGTACCTGTCCTCATAACCGCGTACAACGTGCTCTTTGTGGTGAGCGAGCTTGCCTCGCGCGGGGCAAGCCCGCTCACCACATAAGTCAGTCTTCACAGGTCTAAGGGGTTGGCGATGTCGAGAGTATTCTTGCAAGCGTTTACCCTGGCCGTCGCGGCATGCCTTGCGGCCTGTTCCCCCATCAATGTGCTCAACGCACTCACCCCTTCCAGCACGTTTACCAGAACCTCGGCCATCGCCTACGGCGATGATCCCCGCCAGAAACTCGATATCTACCGGCCAGCTCCTGCTATCTCCAACGCCCCCGTGGTGGTGTTCTTCTACGGCGGCAGCTGGAACAGCGGCTCCAGGGACGACTATGGTTTCGTCGGCGAAGCCCTGGCCTCACGCGGCATCGTGGTGGTGATCGCCGATTACCGGCTTTACCCGCAAGTGCGATATCCCGCGTTCCTCCAAGACAACGCCCACGCCGTTGCCTGGACCTATCAACACATCGCCGAACATGGTGGTGATCCCCACCAGCTCTATGTAATGGGGCATAGCTCCGGCGCCTACAACGCGTCGATGCTGGCGCTGGATGCGCGTTGGCTGAAAGAGGTTGGCCTGACGCCGTCAATCTTCAAAGGCTGGATCGGCCTGGCTGGCCCCTATGACTTCCTGCCGATTGAAAACCCTGAGGTGAAACCGGTGTTTTTCTTCCCCGATTCACCGCCGGATTCCCAGCCGATCAACCACGTCAGCGCCAGCGCACCGCCGAGTCTGTTGATGGCCTCGACGGACGACAAGCTCGTCAACCCCACGCGCAATACCGGCGGGTTGGCTGACAAGTTGCGGGCGGCAGGTGCTCCAGTGGAGGTGTTCTATTTCGGCAAGACCAATCACCAGACGCTGGTGGCTGCAATCGCTAAACCGCTGCGCTGGTTGGCACCGGTATTGGACCGGGCGACAGCGTTTATCCAAGCCACTGATCCTGCCGGTTCAAGCGCCAGGCAATCGCCCACAGAGTAAGGCTGCGCAAAGCCATGAACAGCAGGAAGGTTATCCACAGCCCGTGGTTACCCAAGGCCTGCAATGCCCAGGCGAATGGCAATGTCAGCAGCACCGTCAGCAGCATGCCGTTGCGCATTTCCCGCGCGCGGGTTGCGCCGATGAACAGGCCATCCAGCAGGTAACTCCACACCGCAATCAACGGCAGCACGGCCAGATAAGGCAGGTAGAGGTCGGCGGTTTCGCGCACGCTGGGGATGTCGGTCTGCATGGCGATGAACAGGTGGCCGGCAACGGTGAACAGCAGGGCGAAACCGATGCTGGCGATCAACGACCAACCACCGGCCACCACCAGCGAGCGGCGCAGGGACTGGCGGTCATGGGCGCCGATTGCGTGGCCGCACAGGGCTTCTACCGCATGGGCCAAGCCATCCAGGGCGTGGGCGGTCAGCAGCAGGCCGTTGAGCAATAATGCATTGGCCGCCACGGTGGCGTCACCGAGGCGGGCGCCTTGTACGGTGATCATGAAAAACACCGATTGCAGCGCGAGGCTGCGGATAAAGATGTCGCGGTTGACCGCCAGCAACGGGCGCCAGCTCTCCCACGCTTTCAGCGCTGCCCAGGCGATATGACCGGGGTAGGCGCGCAGGGCGTTTTGCGTCATCGCCAGGCCGAGCAGGGCGCCGGTCCATTCGGCAATCACCGAGGCGCGGGCGGAGCCGACCACACCCCAATCCAGGCCGAGTACAAACCACAGGTTCAGGGCGATGTTGACCAGGTTGGTGGTCAGCAGAATCGCCAGCGGCGCGCGGGCGTTCTGCGTGCCGAGGAACCAGCCCACCAGCGCGTAGCTGGCCAACGCGGCGGGCAAACCGAACAGGCGGGTGTGGAAGAATTCGCGGGTCAGTTGATTCAGTTCGGGCGAAGGCTGCATCCACTCCAGCGCCAGGTGGCTCAGCGGAATACCCACCGTGCCCAGGAGCATCGCCAAACCCAGCGCCAGCAACAGGCCTTGCAGCAGGATTTGCCGCAGTGCAGCCCCATCATTGCGCCCGGCAGCCTGGGCGGCGAAGCCGGTGGAGCCCATGCGCAGGAACCCCATGGCCCAGGCGAGAAAGGTATACAGGCTGGCGCCGACGGCCACGGCGCCCAACTGGTGAGCGTGAGGCAGGTGGCCGATGACCATGCTGTCGACCAGCGCCACCAGTGGCACCGAGATATTCGACAGGATCATCGGCGCGGCCAGGGCCCAGACGCGGCGGTGGGTGGGGCGGTGGCGCCAGTCGGTGAGCAAAGTGGGCATGCGGGCTCCTTCAGAGGAACGGCATTGTACCTATCCATCAGGTGCGCAGCAGAACCAATGTGGGAGCGGGCTTGCTCCCACAGGTGAGCTCTTTTGCCTGTGGGATTCGGCTGGCACGCTATCCCTGCCCAGAACCAAACTGCCCTCCGTCGGTCAATGTGACCAGCGCCACATCGGCCCCACGCAGGCTGATATATAGTTCACCCTTCGGACCCCTCTCACTACGAGTGCTCACATGCTTAATAAAAGCGTGCTTAACAAAGGACTGTTTCTTGCCTGTGCGCTGGCCCTGCTGAGCGCCTGCGATTCCTCCGATAAACCGGCTGCCCCGACCGCTCCCACAGCGGCGACAGTGGCCCCCAAACCGGCCAAGGCGGCGGTGGATGTGGCGGCGCTGAAGCAGCGGTACGCCGGGCGTGAGTTAAGCGTGGTGGACGTGTCCGAGGTGCAGCTTGACGGGGCCAGCACCTTGTCGGTGAGCTTTTCCATTCCGCTGGATCCCGACCAGAAATTCGCCGACAAACTTCATTTGGTGGACAGCAAGTCCGGCAAGGTCGATGGGGCCTGGGAAATCTCCGACAACCTGATGGAACTGCGCCTGCGCCATCTGGAGCCGCAGCGCAAACTGGTGCTGACGGTTGATCCCGGTCTCAAGGCGGTGAACAACAACCTGCTGCCCGCCGAGTACATCGCCCGTCTCGAAACCCGTGACCTGCAAGCCACTGTTGGCTTCGCCAGCCGTGGCACGTTGCTGCCGACCCGCTTGGCCGAGGGCCTGCCGGTGATCGCGCTGAACGTCGACAAAATCGACGTCGAGTTCTTCCGCATCAAGCCCGAGTCCCTGCCGTCGTTCCTGGCGCAGTGGGGGCGCAACACCAGCCTGCAAAGTTATGAATCCCGCGAGCTGCTACCGATGGCCGACCTGGTCTACGGCGGCCGTTTCGACCTGAACCCGGCGCGCAACACCCGCGAAACCCTGTTGCTGCCCATCGCCGGTCTCAAGCCATTGCAGCAGCCGGGCGTGTACCTGGCGGTGATGCGTGCTTCGGGCACCTACAACTATTCCCAGCCGGCCACGCTGTTTACCTTGAGTGATATCGGCCTGTCGGTGCACCGCTACGCCAATCGCCTGGACGTGTTTACCCAGGCGCTGGAAGGCGGCAAGGCACTGGATGGCGTTGACCTCGAAGTGCTCGACGCCGAGGGCCGCGTGCTGGGCCAGGGCAAGACCGAGAAGGGCGGCCACGCCGAATTGCCGCTGCCGAAGAAGGCCCAGGTGCTGCTGGCCAAGCAGGGCGAACAGACCAGCCTGCTGCGCCTCGACAGCGCGGCACTGGACCTGGCTGAGTTCGACATCGGCGGCCAACCGTCTCATCCCTTGCAGTTCTTTGTCTTTGGCCCGCGTGATCTGTATCGCCCCGGCGAAACCGTGCTGCTTAACGCCCTGCTGCGGGACAAAGATGGCAATGCCGTCAAACCGCAGCCGGTGAGTGTCGAAGTGCGTCGCCCGGATGAGCAGGTGAGCCGCAAATTCGTCTGGGATGCCGATGCGTCTGGCCTTTACCAATATCAACTGCAATTGGCCGGCGAATCACCGACCGGGCGCTGGCAATTGGTGTTTGACCTGGGCGATGGCAAGCCGCAGTTGTATGAATTCCTCGTCGAAGACTTCCTGCCCGAGCGACTGGCGCTGGAACTCAAGGGCAGCGACACGGCGTTGAGCCCGGCAGACAGCCCGGTGATCCAAGTCAACGGGCGTTACCTGTATGGCGCGCCTGCGTCGGGCAACCGGGTCAGTGGGCAAGTGTATGTGCGGCCTTTGCGCGAAGCGGTCAAGTCGCTGCCGGGCTACCAGTTCGGCTCCGTGACCGAAGAAGAACTGAGCCAGGATTTTGAGCTGGAAGAAAGCGTCCTCGACGCCAAGGGCCAAGAAGAGCTGACCCTGGAAAGCAAGTGGGCCGAGGCCAAGTCGCCGCTGCAACTGATCGTGCAGGCCAGCCTGCAAGAGTCGGGTGGGCGGCCGATCACGCGGCGCCTGGTGCAGCCGATCTGGCCGGCCGAGCAACTGCCGGGCTTGCGCGGGTTGTTTGACGGCACGGAAACCAATGGCGATGGCCCGGCGGAATTCGAAGTGCTGCTGGCCAACCAGGACGGGCAGAAACTCGCCGCGCAAAACCTCAAGGTGCGCCTGGTGCGCGAGCGCCGTGACTACTACTGGAACTACTCCGAGAATGATGGCTGGAGCTATCACTTCAACGAGAAATTCCTCAACCTCGACGAGCAGACCCTGAACATCAAGGCCGGCGACACGGCCAAGGTCAGCTTCCAGGTGGAGTGGGGCCCATACCGCGTCGAAGTGGAAGACCCGCAGACCGGCCTGGTCAGCAGCCTGCGCTTCTGGGCCGGCTACCAAGCCCAGGACAACACCGAAGGCGGCGCCGTGCGCCCGGACCAGGTCAAGCTGGCGCTGGATAAACCCGCGTATGGCGATGGCGACACCGCCAACGTCACCGTGACGCCGCCGGCAGCCGGCAAAGGCTACCTGCTGGTGGAGTCCGCCGAAGGGCCACTGTGGTGGCAGGAAATCGATGTGCCGGCCGAAGGCAAAAGCTTCGCGGTGAAGCTCGACCCGAAATGGTCGCGCCATGACCTGTACGTCAGTGCCCTGGTGATTCGCCCGGGCGAGCGCAAGGCCAATATCACCCCCAAACGGGCGGTGGGCCTGCTGCACCTGCCTTTGGATCGTACCCAGCGCAAACTCGGTGTGACCCTTACAGCACCGGAAAAAATGCGCCCCAAACAACCACTGACCGTGAAAGTCGCCGCCCGCAATGCCGATGGCAGCGTGCCGAAACAGGTGCATGTGCTGGTGGCCGCGGTGGACGTGGGCATCCTCAATATTACCGAATACCCGACGCCGGACCCGTACTCCAGCCTGTTTGGCCGCAAGGCCTATGGCGTGGACCAATTCGATATCTACGGCCAGTTGATCGAAGCCGGGCAGGGCCGCCTGGCCAGCCTGGCGTTTGGCGGTGATGCGGCGTTGGCCAAGGGCGGCAAGCGCCCGGACACCAGCGTGACCATTGTCGCCCTGCAAAGCGCACCCGTGACCTTGAATGAGCAAGGCGAGGGCGAAGTCAGCGTCAATATTCCCGACTTCAACGGCGAACTGCGGCTGATGGCCCAGGCTTGGACCGACGACCGCTACGGCATGGCCGAAGCCAAGACGGTGATCGCTGCACCGCTGATTGCCGAGCTGTCGGCGCCGCGCTTCCTCGCCGGTGGTGACCAGACGACGCTGGCCCTGGACCTGTCCAACCTGTCGGGCAAGGCGCAGAAGCTCGACGTACAACTGAGCGCCGACGGGCAATTGGAGTTGGCAAACGGTGGTGCGCAAACCGTCGAATTGAAACAAGGCCAGCGCACCACCCTGCGCATCCCGGTGAAAGCCTGGGGCGGGTTGGGCCAGGGCAAGGTCAAGGTGACCGTGAATGGCCTGGACCTGCCGGGCGAGAACCTGCCGCCGTTCACCCGTGAATGGACGCTGGGTGTGCGACCTGCATATCCGGCACTGCTCAAGCATTACCGTGCAGTGCTCAAGGATCAGCCATGGAACCTGCCGGTGGGCACCCTGGATCAATTCGATGCCTCGGGGCGCCAGGCGCTGCTGAGCCTGTCGAGCCGGCCACCGCTGAACCTCGGTGCGCAGATCAGCGCACTCAAGGCTTACCCCTACGGTTGCCTGGAACAGACCGCGAGCGGCCTGTACCCGTCGCTGTACGCCGACGATGCATTGCTCAAGCGCCTGTCGATCAAAGGCGAGTCGGACAGCGAGCGCAAACGCAAGATCGAGCTGGGCATCGAACGCCTGCTGGGCATGCAGCGCTACAACGGCAGCTTCGGTCTGTGGGGCGCTGATGGCGAAGAAGAATACTGGCTGACGGCCTACGTCACCGACTTCCTGCTGCGTGCCCGTGACAAGGGTTTTGCCGTGCCGCCTGAAGCGTTGAAGAATGCCAGCGAGCGCCTGCTGCGGTACGTGCAGGAGCGCAACCTGATCGACGTCGACTACAGCGATAACGCCGACCACACCCGCTTTGCCGTGCAGGCCTACGCCGGCATGGTACTGGCGCGCAGTCAACAGGCGCCGTTGGGGGCGCTGCGCAGCATCTTCGAACGGCGAAGCGATGCGCGCTCCGGTTTGCCGTTGGTACAGCTGGCTGTCGCGTTGCAGAAGATGGGTGACCAGCCGCGCGCGGACCAAGCCTTGCTCGCCGGGCTCTCTGCGCAGCGCAATGTCAACGAATGGCTGGCCGACTACGGCAGCCCGCTGCGGGACCAGGCGATGATCCTGGCGCTGCTGGAAGAGAACGACCTGGCCAAGGGCAAGCGTGAGGAGCGCTTGTTCACCCTATCCGACCAGCTGGCGGCCAGCCCCTATCTGTCGACCCAGGAGCGTAACTCGCTGTTCCTGGCTGGGCGCCTGGGGTTCGCCAAGCCGGATGCGAACTGGCAGGTGTCGCTCACCGGCAGTGGCGGCGTGCAGGAATTGAACAACCAGCAGCCGACGCTGGAGTTGGAAGGCAAACTGCTGTCCAGCGACCTGAGCCTGAGCAATCAGGGCGAGACGCCGGTGTACCAGCAACTGACGATCTCGGGTTATCCACAGGTGCCACCGGCGCCTGGCGGAGACAACTTGAGCATCCGCCGCGAATACCTGGGCATGAACGGCCAGCCGCTGAACCTGCGCAACCTCAACAGCGGTGATCTGGTGCTGGTGCATCTGGCGGTCAGCGCCAAGCAGCGTGTGCCGGATGCCTTGGTGGTGGACCTGTTGCCCGCCGGCCTGGAGCTGGAAAACCAGAACCTGGCACAAAGTGCTGCCAGCCTGGAAAACGCCAGCAGCCAGGTGAAGGAGTGGCGTGAGTCGATGCAGAATGCGTCGCTCAAACACCAGGAGTTCAGGGATGACCGCTATGTGGCGGCGATCAATCTGGAAGGCTCTGGCACTACGCACTTGCTCTACTTGGCGCGTGCCGTGACGCCGGGTACATACCGGGTGCCGCCGCCGCAGGTGGAGTCGATGTACCGGCCGAACTGGCAGGCGGTGGGGGAGACACCGGCGGATCTGGTGATCAAGGGGCGGTGAAGGTCTCAGCTTGAAGTGGAGATCAAATGTGGGAGCGGGCTTGCTCGCGAATACGGAGTGTCAATTAGCGCCTCTATTACTGACCCACCGGATTCGCGAGCAAGCCCGCTCCCGCAGGGGATGTGTGGTGGTTTTGGGTTAGTGGACGACCCAGCTCAGGAGCCACAGGCCCAGCAGTAGCCAGATGATGCCCATGATGATCGACGCGCGCATGAAGGCGCGTATGGCCGAGTACAGCAGCATCAGGCCGATGATCAGGGTGATGATGCTGATAATCGAGGTGTCCATGCCCAATGTACGGGACAGGCCATCGATGAAGTTGCCACCGGCATTGGTCAGCGCACCGAACAGGCCGCTGAGTCCGTCGACGATAAAACGGATGATGGAACCGAGCGCCTGGCCCAACCATCCGAAAAAGCTTTCTACCTGCATGTGTGTGTCCTGATGAGAAGGTGGGCGTATCTGTGCTTTTGGTTGTTATTGCGACGGGCTAGTTCCCTATAAGCATAGAGGTTTGCCGGTTTAAACATGGGTTTCATTAATTGTACAGGGTTCAGGGTAGGAGCCGGCTTGCCGGCGATTGCGGTGTGCCTGTGACAAATGTGCCAACTGAGTCGTCACGATCGCCGGCAAGCCGGCTCCTACGGGTTTTGCGTTGGGGTGTAGGGGTTGTTGGGGTGGTGGTTGCGCTGATTTGGCTGGCCGATCGGATTTGGCCGTTGCCGTTGCCCAAGGATGATTTGGCGCGGGTGGTGCTGGCTGAGGATGGCACGCCGTTGTGGCGGTTTGCCGATGCCAATGGGGTGTGGCGGTATCCGGTGCAGACGCGTGAGGTATCGCCCTATTACCTGGACGCGTTGCTGACCTATGAGGACCGTTGGTTCTATCAGCACCCCGGCGTAAACCCGCTGGCACTGGTTCGGGCGACGTGGCAGAACCTCACGGGTGCGCGGGTGGTGTCGGGGGGCAGCACGTTGTCGATGCAGGTGGCGCGGCTGTTGGATCCGCATTCGCGGACCTTCCATGGCAAGTTGCGCCAGTTGTGGCGCACGGCGCAGTTGGAATGGCACCTGTCCAAGGAAGAAATCCTCAACCTCTACCTGAACCGCGCACCGTTTGGCGGTACGTTGCAGGGCGTGGCGGCCGCCAGTTGGGCGTACTTGGGCAAATCGCCGTCACAGCTGACCCAGGCCGAAGCCGCCTTGCTCGCGGTGTTGCCCCAGGCGCCGAGCCGTTTGCGCCCGGACCGCCATCCTCAACGCGCCCAGCAAGCTCGCGACAAAGTGCTGCGCCGCCTCGCTGAGTTCCAGGTGTGGCCGCAGGCCGCCGTCGATGAAGCCCTGGAAGAACCGCTGCTGCTCGCCCCGCGCCTGGAACCGAGCCTGGCGCCTTTGCTCGCGCGCCGCCTGAACCGCCCCGACAGCCCCCCGCTGATCCGCACCACCCTGGATGCCACCTTGCAACGCCGCCTCGAAGACCTGCTGCTGGGTTGGCGTGCACGGTTGCCGGAGCACACCTCCGCCGCCATTTTGGTGGTGGAAGAGGAAACCATGGCCGTGCGTGCCTACCTCGGTTCGGTGGACATCAACGACACCAAGCGCTTTGGCCATGTGGACATGATCAGCGCGCTGCGTTCGCCGGGCTCCACGTTGAAACCCTTCCTCTATGGCATGGCCCTGGATGATGGGTTGATTCATTCCGAATCCCTGCTGCAGGACGTGCCCCGGCGTTATGGCGATTACCGGCCGGGCAACTTCTCCATGGGCTTTACCGGTGCGGTGCCGGCGAGTACGGCGTTGTCCAGTTCGCTGAACCTGCCGGCGGTGCAATTGCTGGAAGCCTATGGTCCGAAGCGGTTCGCCGCCCAGATGCGCATCGGCGGCGTGCCGTTGGCACTGCCGGCATTGGCCGAGCCGAACCTGGCGTTGATCCTGGGCGGCGCCGGCAGCCGCCTCGAAGACTTGGTGAGCGGCTACAGCGCCTTCGCCCGGGACGGCAGGAGTGCCACCCTTCGATTACAGCCGGACGATACGCTGAGAGAACGGCCTTTGCTGTCGCCAGGGGCCGCCTGGATTGTGCGGCGTATCCTCAGTGGCCAGGCACGCCCGGACCGCGACCCGCGTGCCGAGCTGGTGCAACGCCCGGTGCTGGCCTGGAAGACCGGCACCAGCTACGGCTTTCGGGACGCCTGGGCGATTGGCGTGGGGCCGCGCTATTTGATCGGCGTATGGATCGGCCGTCCGGACGGTACGCCGGTGCCGGGGCAGTTCGGCCTCGCCTCGGCCGCGCCGTTGATGTTGCAGGTGCACGACGTGCTGACCAACCGCGACAGCCAGCGCGGTATCAGCGCACCCGTCAAACCGGTGCCGGCCAATGTCGGCGTGGCGGCGATCTGTTGGCCGCTGGGCCAGCCCATGAGCCGCAGCGACCCCAATTGCCGTCGCCAGCGCTTCGCCTGGACGCTGGATAACACCACGCCGCCCACCCTGCAGGCGCTGGACCAACCCTTGAGCGTGGGCTTGATGGAAAGCGTGTGGGTCAATGGCAAGGGCTTGCGGGTCGACGCCCATTGCCCTGGCGCCGAGCACAAGAACATCGCCCTGTGGCCTGCGCCCCTGGAACCCTGGCTGCCCAGGGCCGAGCGCCGCGAAGCGCGTATCCCTGCAGCCGACCCCGAATGCCCGCCACCGGCGCTCGCCGCGTCTTCACCTTTGTCGATCGTGGGTGTGCGCGAAGGCGACCAACTGCGCCTGCCCGCCGCCAGCCAACAGGCCCTGCGTTTGAAAATCTCCGCATTGGGCGGCAGTGGACGGCGCTGGTGGTTTCTCAACGGTGCCCCGCTGGGTGACAGCGCCAACCAAGACTTTATCAACGCCAGTTTCGAGCGCCTGGGCCGCTACCAGCTCAGCGTCCTCGATGAAGCCGGTCAAACGGCCCGGCTTGAGTTCAGCGTCGTCGATTGAATCGCCATCGCCGGCAAGCCGGCTCCTACAAGGGAACGCATTCCAAACTGTAGGAGCCGGCTTGCCGGCGATAGCGGCCTAAAGGTTCACTTGCCTTCAGGGCTAATCCCCCCGAAGCTATCCACCTTCAGGAGCCCCCGCATGAACCTCGAACACCTCACCGAACGCCTGCACCGCATCCGCGATAACAACGACTGGAAGCCATTCCACAGCCCGAAAAACCTGGCCATGGCCGCCAGCGTGGAAATGGCCGAGCTGGTGGAAATCTTCCAATGGCTGACCGAAGACCAATCGCGCCAGCTCCCTGCCGATAAACTCGCCCATGCCGGGCAGGAAGTCGGCGATATCGTGCTGTACCTGCTGTTGCTGTGCAGCGAGCTGGGCCTGGACATGAACGAGGTGGTGCGCGCGAAACTGGCCGACAGCGAACGGCGGTTTGCCCATGAGTGACCGCCATTTCGACCAGCTCGCCACGCGCTTCGCCGAAAAGATCTACGGGGGCGCCAAAGGTGCCATACGCTTGGCGGTGCTCCAGGCCGACCTGACCGAGGCCCTGCCCAAGCGCCCGTTGCGTGTGCTGGATATCGGCGCGGGCCTGGGCCATATGTCGCTGTGGTTGGCCGAGCAGGGCCACGATGTCACCCTGGCCGAACCTGCCGAGCCGATGCTCGAAGGTGCACGCCAACGCTTTGCTGACGCAGGGCAGACCGCCACCTTTATCCATGCGCCCTGGCAAGACCTGTTGGGCCAGCTCACCGAGCCCTACGACCTGGTGTTGTGCCACGCGGTGCTGGAATGGCTGGCCGAGCCCCATGCGATCCTGCCGGTGCTGCACCAGCTCACGGTGCCCGGCGGCTGGTTGTCGTTGGCGTTCTACAACCGCGATGCGCTGATTTACCGCAACCTGCTCAAGGGCCACTTCCGCAAAATGCGCAAGAACGACATGGCCGGCGAAAAGCAGAGCCTCACGCCGCAACAACCCCTTGACCCGCGTGAATTGGCGGCGCAACTCGACGGCTTTTGGCAGGTCGAAAGCCAAAGCGGTGTGCGGGTTTTCCATGACTACATGCCAGTGGAATTCCAGGCGCGCGCGGATTTGCAGGACCTTTTGGAGATGGAACTCGCTCACCGTCGTCACCCAAGCTTTGCCGGACTTGGGCGTTATTTGCACTGGATCTGCCGTCCGGTTTAAGCGGCCCAGTCTGCGGAGGTCGAAATGCGTCGTCTCTGTTTGATCCTGTTGTCCCTCGGGCTGGCCGCGTGTTCCAGCCCCAACCCTTATGTGGCCGCTTCGGCGCCGATCCCGCCGGCGCCTCCCCAGGCTGCCAACACCTTTGATGCCAGCGCCTACCCGGCGCCGGTGCGCGACTACGGTGCTTACCGCAACTGGGCCTGGCGTAACGGCCAACTGCCGGCGGGCACGGCCTGGGCGGATTCGGCGCAAATTGCCGAAGCGGTCAGCGGCGCCCTCGACCAGCGCGGCCTGCGTCCCCTGCACGACAACCGCCCGGCAGACCTGCTGGTGAGCGCCGATGTGCGCCTGGAGAAGCGCCTCAAGCAAGTCCAGGATGACTATGGCTACGGCTATGGCGGTTACAACCGCTATGGCAATGGTTACGGCATGTACAACTCGGTGCCGATCGTGCGCACCTATGAAGTCCAGGTCGTGGTGGTTCGCGTCAACCTGTTCGATGCCCGCACCGGTCAACCGGTGTGGAGTGCCAGCGCGGAAACTGGCAGCCAGGGAAGCCTCAGCGAGCGGGGAGATGCCTTGCGCCAGGCGGTGCAAAAGGCAATGACGGCATATCCTCCCAGTTAACAGCTATTCTCATTTCAAGCGCGGGTCGCTCTTTGGAGAAAAACCATGTTTCGTCGTATCGCTACGCTTGCTGTTGTAGTGCTGCTGGGCGGTTGCCAGACCAGCCAGGTCAACCACGATTTTGACGCCAGCCGGGATTTCGGTGCCTACCGCAGTTGGGCCTGGAAGGACCCGGCGCTGCAATATCGCCCCGATGACCCGCGCATCAAGAGCGACCTCACTGAACAGCGCATCCGGCAGGCCGTGGGTGAACAACTCGACCAGCGCGGCCTGCGCCCGGCCACGTCCGGCACCAAGGCTGACCTGAATGTTCAGGCCTACCTGATTGTCGAGGACCGTCAGCAGCAAGTCACCACCAACTATGGCGGCGCTTGGGGGGGGCCGTGGAATGGCTATTGGGGCGCGCCGATGTACAACGAAACGCGCAACATCACCTACAAAGTCGCCACCATCCAGATCGACCTGCTTGACGGCAAGGATGGCAAGCTCGTCTGGCGCGGCAGCGATGAACAAATGATGGCTACCTCGCCCAACCCTCAGGATCGTGACAAAGCCATTCGCACCACCGTCACTCGTGTCCTTTCCAGCTATCCCCCTCACTAGTTCGCTCGACCTGTAGGAGCTCGCTTGCCTGCGAAGGCGGCCTGACAGCCGGCCGCTCTCTAACTGCAGCCCCGCGCTCCAAATGTGGGAGCTGGCTTGCCTGCGAAAGCGGCCTGACAGCCGACCACAATCTAACTGTCCCCCCCGCGATCCAAAAATGTGGGAGCTGGCTTGCCTGCGAAGGCGGCCTGCCAGCCGACCAGGATGTTGGATCTGACCGGGTACATATCCGTTATTTGGGTAACGGCTGGTATTGGTTCCGCCCTTACGGCGGCTCACTTTTGAAAAGCGCAAAAGTAAGCAAAACGCTCTTGCCCCAACACTCGGCACCTCGCTTAGGCTCGGTGTGCCCGTAATCCGCCAGGTATTTGGGGGGCCGCCGCCACGCGCCATCCATGGCGCGGGGCGGCTAAACCGGCATCCCTGCCGGTTTACCCCCCAAATCCCTGTCGAATTCCGGCCAGCGTGTTTGACGGGGCGCCTAAGATCAAAAGCAGGGTCAAGATCAAGGTCAAGGTCAAGATCAACAGCGACTCGCTTCGCATCGTGGTTACGGGGGGTGTCGTGGGTGTTACAACGTCGTGTCGATATTTATCGTCATCGCCGGTAGGCCAGCGCCCGCATTGATTTGTGGCGACTGGCCAGCCCTTGTCTACACTCCAAATAACTACGGAGAGTAAGCGCTAAGGAGTGCCTGATGTCTCCCCGACTTCGTTCCAGGCAACGTGGTGCGATTGGCTTGATGGCAGCAGGCACCCTGGCGGTGGCCATGGTGTTTATGCTGTTGGCGGTGGACAGTGGCCGCCTGTACCTGGAAAAACGCAAGCTGCAGTCCATCGCCGACACCTCGGCCCTCGAAGCTGCCGGCCGTGGCGGCGTTTGCACCCCCAGCACCACCGCCAACGACTATGCCGTACAGAACGCTACGCGTAACGGGTTTCCGGTGGTCGCCGGCGATAACAGCCGTGGCCTGGCGGTGACCTGCGGTGCGCTGGTGACCAATGCCAGCAATATCCGCGTGTTTACGGTCGATGCCACCAAGAATGACGCCGTGCGCGTGGTGGCCACTCGCAGTGTAACGACCAGCATCGCCAGTGGTATCTGGAGCATGTTCAGCGGTGCGCCGGTTTCCTCGCAGATGATCTTGAGTGCCACCGCCGTGGCGGCGTATGCGCCTCCGGTGGCGCAGTTGACCATTCGCAGCAGCCTGGCATCGGTGAATTCCAGCAATTCCCCGCTATTGAACATGGTCATCGGCAATCTGTTGGGCGGCAGCCTGTCGCTGACCGCTGCGGGTTGGAATGGGTTGCTGACCACGAATGTGAACCTGCTCAGCTACCTGGATCAGTTGGCGATTCAATTGAATGTGACGGCGGGCGACTACGAGGCGTTGCTCAACACGGCTGTCTCCGCAAGCCAGTTGATCGACGCCGCAGTCAAGGTGCTGCAGAAAAACGGATCGGTGGCCACGGCGATCATTAACGACGTGATCTCACTGAAAGCCATCGCCCCCAATACCCAGCTTTTGAAAGTGGGGGATCTGCTCAAAATTGCCAGCGGAACACCCTCCGCAGCCTTGAATACCACTGTGCAGTTGTTTCAGTTGCTGGAGACGGTGGCGCAACTGTCCAATAGCAAGAGCGCGGTGAGCGCGGCAGCCCAGGTGAACATCCCGCTGGTGGGCAACGTCTCGATCCAGACCAAAGTCATTGAGGCACCGCAACTGTCGGCGATTGGTAATCCGGCAAAGGCCAAGGCCGGGCTTTTGAATAATCCGCAGACCGATCAGATTTTCGTACGCACCGCCCAAGTACGCACATTGGTCACCATTGATGCGCCGATCATCAAGGTGGTTTCAGGGGTTTCATCGATCCTTTCCGGCCTGGGCACGCCTGTGTCGAAGGTGGTCGGCGGCCTGTTGAACTTGAACCTGCCGGCAGTGGTGGGCGGCGTCTTGTGCCTGGTGGCGTGTAATGTCGCGGATGTTGATATCACCCAAACACTGTCCATTTATATCGAGGCAGCCAGTGCGCAAAGCTATGTCACGGACTACAACTGTGCCACGCCTGCCACGCCTGCCACCAAGTCGCTGACGGTCAAGTCCACCACTTCATTGGCCACCCTGGGCGTGGGCTATGTTGATCCGGTTGCGGCATTTTCTTCATCGGGCCCCGTCACCGTGCAGCCGGTCAGGCTGATCGATTTTGGCCAGCGCTATTGCATTGTATTGACGCTGCTATGCGGTCCGCGCACAGCGGGCGTGGGCGGAGGATTGAATCTGAAGGCGCTGACGACCGTGGGCGCGCAAACCAACTCGATGCTGTTCTTGCCCGTGGCCGAAATGAACACGACGCCGACTTACAAAAGCCCGCCAGGCACCGCCGATATCATTCATAGCCTGGGAGATACCTTGAACGGCCTGCAGGTCACTTACGTACCGCCCACCGGCAGCACGCCCGGCCCGGCGAACGGTACTGTTACCAGTGCTCTGGCAACCATCGTCAGTTCGGTGGTCAACCTTGTCCAGAACGTACTGGCGCCGATACTCGACCCTATCGTCAACACCTTGCTTTCGGCCCTGGGCATCAGCCTCGGCAACGCTGAAGTTGGCGCCAACCTCACCTGCCACATGGGGCGTGCCTACCTGGTGATCTAAACCACCGGCAACTCCACGCAAAACCTCGCGCCTTGCTCACCATTGGCAACGCTCAAGCGTCCGCCCATGTTTTCTACAATGCCGTAGCTCACCGACAACCCGAGCCCGGTGCCTACGCCAATCGGTTTGGTGGTAAAGAACGGTTCGAAAATCCGCTCCAGCAACCGTGGGTCAATGCCGCCACCGTTGTCTTCTACCCAGATCCGCACATGGCGGCTGTCATGCTCGCAATGCACCGCAATCCAGGGACGGAACCCAGGATCTTTTTCGCGCTGGCTCAACAACGCATCACGGGCATTCACCATCAGATTGATCAGCACCTGCTCAAGCTGGTCGACGTGACCTTTGACCTGCACGGTAAAGTCCGCCGGTGTTACGCGCACTTCCACGCCCTTGCCGCGCAGGCCTTCGCCGAGCAGCGACAGCGTGCCTTCCACCGCCTGCGACGGGTCGAAGGGCTGCTGTTCTATTTCCGAGCGGCGGCCGAACACGCGCATATGGTCCACCACCCGTGCTGCGCGCTGCACCTGGGTGTCGATGCGCTGGAGCTTTTCGGTGAGGTAGTCGATCTGCGCATCGCCGTTGCCCAGGCGCTTGAGTACATTGACGATGGCCATGCGCATCACGTTCAGCGGCTGGTTGATCTCATGGGCCAGGCCGGTGGCCATTTCGCCCAGGGTGGCCATCTTGGCGCTCTGGGTCAGTTGCTGCTGGGAGCGGCGCACCTCGGTGTTGTCGCGGCCGACGGCCTGCACTTCCACCAGCGCGCCCTGTTCGTCAAACACGCCACGGTCCGACCACACCCACCAGGCATGTTCGCGTCCCGGCAACTCCAGGCTGATCTCGGCGGTGCTCACCGGGAATTCCGGGGTCAACTGGCCGATGCGCTGCACAAAGGCCTGGCGTTGTTCCTCCGACAACCAATGGCCCAGGTTCAAGCCCGGCAATTGCGCCGGCAGACACTCCAGGTAATTGGCCAACGGCGTGTTGCCAAACGTCAGGGTCAGGTCCGGACGATAGCGGCAGATCATCGCCGGGGAGTCTTCGACCAGGATGCGGTAGCGCTCTTCGCTGTGCTTGATCTGTTCGGCGGCCAGGGTCGCGTCGGTGACATCCAGCCACAGGCCGACGGCTTCCACCGGCAGGCCGAGGTCGTCGCGCAGCAACTTGGCCTCATCCAGCAACCAGTGGTAGTTGCCCTGTTTGTCACGCAGGCGGTAGCGGCTGCGGACGCTGCCTTCGCGCAGCAATTGACGGCTGCGCTCAAAGTACAGCTCGCGGTCGTCGGGGTGGATCAATGACGCCAGGCTGTCGTGGTTGCAGTCGGCCAACGTCCAGCCCAGCAGCGGCAGCAAGCTGTCACTGAAGAACGCCGGGTGCAGGGCGCCGTTGACGTAGCGCTGCACATAGATCACCGCCGGTGAGCTGGCGATCAGGTTATCCAGGCGCGCATGGGCGGCGGCGGCTTGCAGTTGCTGGTTCTTGATGTCGCTGATGTCGAGCATGAAGCCGATCCAGCGGCGGCTGTCGCCCACGCCCAGCACTTGACCCTGTACCCGATACCAGAGCGGGTTGTGCTCGGCGTCGGTGCGTTGCAGGCGCACGCTGGTCAGCAGCGGTTTGCCCAGGGCTTGCAGGTCGTGCAGGCGGCTGTTGAGTGCCTGGCGGTCGGCAGGGTGGATCAGCTCCAGCCACAGGGCCAGAGGCTGGCGGGTAGGGCCGTCTTCCAGGCTGAGGCTGTGCAGCAACTGCGGGGCGAGCTGGACTTCCTGGGTGGCCGGCAGCAGTTCCCACCAGCCGGTGCCGAGCAGGCCTTGCAAAGCCTCCGTGCGGTCGAGTTGCTGGTGGTAGCGCTGCTCGCGCAGGCGGCTCAGCAGCGGGGCGGCGAGGGCGGCGGTGAGGTTCAGCCAGTCGCGCTCGTTGGTGTGCCGCTCGCCGCTGTAGAGGCCGCAGAGCAACCACGCGGCCACGCCCTGGCTGTCACGGTAGGGCACCAGGAAACCGTCGGTGGTGCCGAAAATGCCGTGCAGGCGTGGGTGGTCGCTGCGCGCCAGGGCCAGGCTCAACGGCGCGTTGCCATTGGCACTGTCCAGGCTGGTGCCCAGGTGCTGGCCGGTCTGCCACAAGGTGGGCGCATCATGGGCGGCGTAGTGGCTGTAGACGCGCCAGCCTTGGTCGTCCTCATCGAGCAAGGCCAGGGCGACGCAAGGGATTCGCCAGCGTTGGGCCAGGCTGCGCAGCTGTTCATTGAACACCTCAGGCAGGCGCGCCAAGCTGCACACGCGCAATTGCTCGCTCATCTGGCAGGCCAGCTGATGGTTTTGCTCGCGGTGTTGGGCCAGTTGCTGGCCGGCGATCAAGTCGCCAACGTCTTGCAGGTGCAAGTTCCAGCCATCGCCCTGCGGCTCGACCCAGCCACGGGTGTGCAGGACCTGGCCGGTAGCGCCCTGGAAATCCAGGTCCAGGCTCTGGTGTTGCCACTCGGCGGGGCTGCCTTCGATACTCAGCGCGCTGTTGGCACACAGCAGTTCACGCAACAGCGGCCGGGGTTCGCCCACGCCGTGTGGCGCAAGCTGTGGGCGCAGGGTACCGCCGATGCTTAGCACGTGGCCCTGGGCATCCAGTTGCACGTGCAGCCCTGGCGTCGGCGTGCCGGGGGCGTCGAGAGCCAGCGCGCTGGTGCGGCCGAGCAGGCGCCCGAAGAGCTTATCCCCCGAGGTCAAAACTGCAGGCTCGAACTGGCATACAAGTTGGCCGGCAAGTTCGGCACAGTGCCGATAACCGGCAACACCAGCGCCGGGAATACGGAATGAAGGCGACTGGTCGGGTATTTGATCGTGACGGTCAGCGTGGTGCCGCTGTAAGTGGCGGTGACTAAATCGTCGGAAAACTGGAAGCTTGCCGGGATCCACTTCAACTGGGTGATCGCCGTGGCCTTGGCGCGTGCGGTTACCTGCGTGGCGTAATTGGTGCCTGCGGCCACCGGGTCCACCGACATGGCCTGGCGCACGGCCTCGGCAGCCGCCTGGTTGAACGACTGCATCATCAGCAGTGGCAGGCTATAGCTGACCAACCCATAGAACACCGCGAAAAAGATCCCGAAGACCAGGGCGAATTCAATCGCCGCAGCACCTTTTTGCTTTTTGGGGAGGCCCGTTTTCATGACTGCGTCTACCCTGACGGCTACTACCTGATATCAGCATAGAATCATTCAGCGAAAAGGGATGTTTTTTACGTGATCCAAAGCGTGGTGATACTGCTCTGGCTGGGGCTCTGTGCGTTGCAGGATATGCGTCAACGGCAAATCGCCAACAGCTTGACCCTGGGTGGGGCACTGCTGGCGTTGATCTACCTGCTCTGGATGGGCCTGACCTGGCTGGGAGCGCCTGCCAGCGAGGGAGGCTGGGCCTTCGCCGTGGCGCTGCTGCTGACCTTGCCCGGCTATGCGCTGGGCCGCTTTGGCGCAGGGGATGTGAAGCTGCTGGCCGCCCTGGCCCTGGCCAGTTCGCTGGACGTTTTGCTGTGGTCATTGATCGGCGCTGCCGTGTTCCAGGGCGCCTGGGTGCTTATCAGTCAAAGGCTTAGCGCGCGTCGAGAGGTGTCGCCTCCGGGAGTGTCAACAAAGCAGCCTTATGCGCCCTTTTTATTGACAGGGTTTGCGCTGTATTGGTTTTGGATCCATTAGTCGCACAAGGCCTCTATCGCTATGTACATAGTCGGAAAGTAGGTCTACGTTTATTGAGTAGATGTATAGGATTCTTCGTCAAAAGGGATAGGTCAATCTTTTGGCTTGCCAGGCATGGAGTAGCGCGTGAACAAGCTTACCTCGGCGGTGAAAGTGCTCGTGGTCGACGATCAGCCGATGATCGTGGAAGAGCTGTGCGAATTTCTTGAAGGCAGTGGCTACCGCTGCGTCCCTTGCGAGTCCAGCCGACACGCCTTGCAGCGCTTCAGCGAAGACGCCGAGATCGGCCTGGTGCTGTGCGACCTGCACATGCCGGACATGGATGGCATCGAGCTGGTGCAGGCCATGCAGAAAGTGGCCGGCAAGCAGCGGGCATTTGAGGCGATCATGCTGACCGGGCGTGCCGACAAACAGGACGTGATCAAGGCCCTGCGCGCGGGGATCTCGGATTACTACCAGAAGCCGATCAACCTCGATGAATTGCTCGAAGGCCTGCAACGCCAGGAAGCGGCATTGGAAGAGCGGCAAAAAGAGCTGCAACTGGGGCACCTGAACCAGAAGCTGCAATACCTCTCCGAATCCATCAATGACCTGTATCAGGACCTCGACAAAGTACGTCGCAGCCCAGGTACCGGCTTGGCGGATGAGGGCGAGTTGGCCGCCGAAGAAACCGGGCCGCTGGAAATCCCGACCATTTTCAACCAACTGTCACCGCGCCAGCTGGATGTGGCGCGCCTGGTGGGCAAGGGCCAGACCAACTACCAGATCGCCTGTGAACTGGGGATCACCGAAAACACGGTCAAGCTCTACGTGTCGCAGGTGTTGCGCCTGACCCATATGCATAACCGCACTCAACTGGCACTGGCCTTGTCGCCGAACAATTCGGCGATGCGCCAACGGGTGACGGCACACTGAATCTTCGGGTGTTATTGGCTCTTCCCGCCCTTGGACGACCCACCGGACTCTGACTCGAAAAACTCCGGGATGGGGTGCTTGTTGCTGTCCAGCCAACGCTGCATGGCATTCTCCCGTTCTGCGGGCGTGGTCCTTTGCGGCGTGGGTGAAGCGACACGCCCATCGACCTGCAAGGCCAGCCAGTTTTCCGTCTCTGCCTGTTGCGGGGACGATGGGCCCGGTTCAATGGCCAGAGCGCTCAGCGGAAGCAGCGCCAGGCCGATCAGGTAATGTGCTTTCATCGATCACTCCTCACTTGATAGCCAGCGTATGGCATCGCTGACCGCCACGACTTTGCGTGCTGGTGCGCTGGGGCCCTTGAGTTTTTGCGCGCGGGCCTGGGCATCGGTGACTTGTTCGGGGCTCAGGCCCAATTGGCTGACCACCTTTGCCGCTTGCCCCCAGTCGTCCTGATAGATCAGCAAAGTCACCAGGTTGACGGCGGCCAACGGGTCGCTTTGCTTGAGCTCGATGGCGGTCATGAATTCAAAACGCGCATCTGCCATGCGCAGTTGGTTGAGGTACACCACGCCCAGGTCATTGCGGATTTTTTCGTCGGTGGGCGCCAGTTGCGCGGCCCGTTGCATATGCGCCATGGCCTGGGCGTTGTCGCCCCTGGCGGCCGCCAATTGCCCCAGACCGTGCTCGCCTTCGGCGTCCATGCAAGTACCGAGCAGGCTGCGGTACAACGGCTCGGCCTCGCTGCGCCCGAGCAGTCGGTAGTTACGGGCCTTGCGCTGGCGCACCTGAGGCAGGGCGTCGGGCATATTTTGCAGATTGGCCAGGCTGGCGTGCAGCTTGCCTTCGTTGGCCAGGTCATCGGACAGGTTGAGCGCCAGCTCCTGCTCGGAACTCGGCTTGGCGCAACTACCGGATGAGGTCAATGCCGACCAGGGTGATTGGCCATCGGTGGCGCAGCCGCCGAGCATCAGCAAGGCCAGGCCGGCAATCAGTACTTTCATCAACGACTCCTTAAAAGTGACTCAACGCGCGCGCGATGCCGATAAAGGCCGGGCCGCCGAGCACGATCAGCAAAGCTGGGAACAGAAACACCATCATCACCACTGACATTTTTGCCGACATCTTCGAGATGTATTCCTGCAAGCGGGTCAGGCGTCGGTCGTCGAGCAATTGCTTGAGCGCCAGCAGCGACTTCATCGCGCCGCCGCCTTGCTGGATCAGTTGCTGGAGGATGATGCAGGTGTCGGTGAACTCATCCACTTCCAGCACGCGCGCGGTCTTGCCCAGTTCCTCACCCAACTCCAGCCCGGAATCGACCCGCGCCAGGATCAGGCGCAATTCGTGCGTGAGGTGGGGAAGCAAACGCTGGGCTTCGTTGCCCAGCACCCGTAAAGACTGTTCAACCGCCATGCCCGACTCAAACAGGATGCGCAGCAACGGAATAAACGTTGAGACTTCCTTGGCGATGGCTTGCTGGCGATGTTTGGCAGCCGCAGCCAGCACACGCTTGGGCAACAGGTAGCCAATCCCCAAGGCAAATAGCGGGGCGATCCATGCAGGGTCCGCATGGGGAAATAGAATTTGCTGGCCCAAGAGGGTCAGGCCCAGAAGCACGATGGGCAAACCGATCTGGAAGGCAGCAAACAGCGAGCGCTGGTTGGCCTTGCGCCACCCGACTCGGTTGAGCAACACCTGGGTCTCCTGGTCCAGGCTGACCGAGCGCTGGGCCAGGGTGCTCCCGCCGAGCTGGCGCATCAGCGTACCGAGCCGGGCATCGCCGCCCATCCGCCCTTGCAGTCGATCAGCGACCCGGCGATCGCGCCGGCGATGCTCCAGCAATTGGCCGGCCACCAGTACCAGGGCGGCGAGCAGCAACAAGGCGCTGGCGAGAAGGGCCATCTCAGACACTCCTCAGCATGCGCCACATGATCAGGGTGCCGCAGATGTCCATGGCCAGTGCGCTGAACAGCATGATGCGTCCGGTGCCGTCGTTCCACATGGTCATCAAATAGTCCGGGTTGACCATGATGAAATAGCCCACGATCAGTACCGGCAACCCACCCAATACATAGGCGGTCATGCGCGTTTCGCCGGTCATGGCCTTGAGTTGGCGGGCACCTTGTTCGCGCTCGCGAATCATCTTGATCAGGTTTTCCAGCAGCTCGCTGGCGTTGCCGCCGTAGCGATGGTTGACCTTCAGCCCCAGGGCGAACAGACGGAACTCGTCCTGTTCGTAGAACTCGGCGAAGTCACTGACGGAGTCCGGCAGGCTGACCCCCATGCGCACGTTGCGCTGCACCCGGCCCATGGCGTCCTTGAGTGGGTTTTCAATGCTTTCGACGCCGCCCAGCACAGCATCGGCCAAGGTTCTGCCGGACTTGAGGCTGCGAACGCTGTGGTCGAGCAACTGCGGCAGCTGTTCGACCATGCGTTGCACGCGCTGTTGATAACGCCAACTGATGTAGACGCGCAGTGCCAGTGGCGGCCCCAGGATCATTGCGATCAGGCCCAGCCCGTCGGCGAACAGCCAACCGAGCAATGCGCCGATCACCCAACCGCTCAGCCATAGGCCCAGGCGATCGGTGGGCTTGCCCAGCCCGGCGCGCGCGAACATGCGCTCAAGCCCGGTCCATTTGGTCGCGGTTTCCTGAATGTCGGGCTGGCCGTCGCCGAGGCGTTCCAGCACGCGGTCCGTCTGGGCCTTGCGCAGGCCGTGGTGAAACTGCCAGAACGACAGGCCGATCAGCAGCAGGCAGACAAGCAGCAATATCGGTCCGGTCATCAAGCGCCCCCTACGACTGCAACGCCGATTCACGGCGCAGTTTGTCGCCGGCCGGGTTGATGGCTTCGCGCAGGAACCCGATGCCGGTGCGCCGGTCCAGGCGGAACAGGGTGTTGGTGACATACACGTCTTCGCGTACGCCGACCACTTCCACCACCTCGCTCACACAGCGGCGGCCATCGGGCATGCGCGTCAGTTGGATGATCACGTCCAGTGCAGCGCAGATCATCTGGCGCAGGGTTTTTTCCGCGACCACTCGGCCGGTCAGGCCCACCAGGGTTTCCAGGCGCAGCAAGGCATCCTGGGCATTGTTGGCGTGCACGGTGCTCATGGAACCGTCGTGGCCGGTGTTCATGGCGGTCATCACGTCGAGCACTTCCACGCCACGGATCTCCCCGAGGATGATGCGGTCCGGGCGCATCCGCAGGGCGTTGCGGATCAGGTCGCTGGAGCGTACTTCTCCATGGCCTTCGGCGTTTGGCGGGCGGGTTTCCAGGCGCACCACATGGGGGTGGCCCAATTGCAGTTCGGCCACGTCTTCAATGGTGACCAGGCGCTCGTGGGGGTTGATCAGCTGGCTGAGAATGTTCAGCAGCGTGGTTTTGCCGGTGCCGGTCCCGCCGCTGATGAGGATGTTGCAGCGCTTGCCCACGGCCTCCTGGAAGAATTCGAAAATGCTTTGGTCGATGGTCTGCATGGCGACCAGGTCGCTGCTCTTGAGCATGTCCTTGCGAAATTTCCGAATCGACAGGCATGGCCCGTCCAGGGCAATCGGCGGGATGATCGCGTTGACCCGGCTGCCGTCGGGCAGGCGCGCATCCACCATCGGCGAGGATTCATCGAGGCGCCGACCCAGTGGCGCGAGGATGCGTTGCATCACGCGCTCCACGTGGTGGTCGTCGATAAAGCGCAGGTCGCTCTGGTGCAGCAGGCCGTCGCGTTCGATAAACACCCGGTGCGGCCCGTTGACCAGGATCTCGGTCACCGAGGGGTCGCGCAGCAGCACTTCCAGTGGGCCGAAGCCGGTGAGTTCGTCGACGATCTCTTCGGCCAGGCGCTCCATTTCATAGCGCGAGATCGCCAGGCGCATACGCGTGATGTATTCGGAAACCTTGTCGATGACAAACTGCGCCAGGGACTGGCGCGTGCCTTCGAGCAGGTTCTTGCCCGACTCTTCGATGGCGTCGATGATGTAGCGATGCAGCACCAGTTTCAGGCCATCGTGATCGCTGTTGCCCCCGGCGCTTCGGGCCGGGCCGCCAAATAATTTTTCGCCGTTCATCGTCCGGACCCCAGGAAGCGTTCAAACCAGCGCATTGAGGGTTTCGCAAGGCCCTCGGAGCGTTTTGCCAGGCGCTCGCCCAAGGTGCGCACAGCTTGGGTCAAAGGTTCACGTGGGGCCAGGGCGAACAGGGTCTGGCCCTGGTTTTTCACATTCAGGCGCAGCTCGGCAGCGAGGGGGAGTACGGCGACGCATTCGAGGCCGAAGCTTTTTTCCAGGGCTTCGGTGTCCGGCGCACAGGCCTTGATGTAGCGGTCCACCACCAGCTTGGCGTGATCGAGCTTCATGCCTTTTTCGCGCCAGCGGTTGATCACCGCGAGGTTGCGGCGGCAGTCCAGTACGCTTTGGTCAGTGCACCACAGCAGCTTGTCGCAGTGGCTGACAAAGGTGCGCAGAGCTTCGCTGTCCGGTTGCCCGGTAATGTTCACGACAATGTGCTGGAAGTGCTGGCGCAGCGCACTGAGCAACATGAACAGCTCGGCGGCACTGGTGAGTTTGAGCGGTTCGTCACCGGTGGCGTACGCCAGGATGCGCAGGCCATCGAGGGCGGTGGTGAAGGCACTGTTGATCAAGGTGGTGTCGAGACGGCGCAAGTGTCGCAATGCATCGCCGAAATTGAACGTGCTCTCCAGGCCCAGCAAGGCCAGGCTATCGCTGCGCGGCAGGCCCAGGTCGAGAAGCAGGGTCTGCTGCCCGCTTTTTTGCACCACCAGCGCCAGGTGGGTGGCCAGCATCGCCCCATCGGCGTTGCTCTGGGTGCCAAATAACACGGTCAGGCCGCCCAGCTGTGTATTGGGCGTGACGGTCGGCAGGCGCTTGCTGAGGCGTCGCACCAGGCCGGCCACTTCGCTGGAGCGTGAGCCGTAGGCGACGAAATCGCGGGCGCCGGCCCGCATGGCGTTGAGTACCAGTTGGTTGTCCATGCCATCGCCGAGGGCAACTACCGCGAGCATCGGCTTGGCTTCCAGGGCACCTTCGATCAGCGCGCTCTGGGCCACTACGTTTTCACGGTCCAGGCCGACAAACACCAGGTTGGCAAAGGTCACGTCCACCAGCGCCAGCAGCTCGTCCAGGCTGCCGGTGCCGGCGCTCACGACTTGGCCCAGGGGCGCCAGGGCACCCTGCAGCCACTCAAGGTCAGTGGCGTTGCGGGTGATGGCGAGGAAGGTCTGACTCAGGCTATCGCTCATTGGGAAAGTCCACTGCGACGGTCGAAATTACCGTTTTCCAGGAAGAACAGCCGGTACCAGTTCGGGTCGTAGGTGCGCAGTTTTTCGCCGGGCAAGGAGGGCAATTGGGCGTTGGCGGCCAGCGGCTGCACCAGGTGCGGCGTGACGATCATCAGCAGTTCCTTTTCTTCGCGGCTGATATTGGAGTCGCGGAAAAACGCGCCGAGGATCGGGATATCGCCCAGCCCTGGAAACTTGCTGATGGTGGAGCGGTTATTGGTGCTGATCAGGCCGCTGATCACAAAACTCTCGCCATCGGCCAGGGACACGCTGGTGTCGGTGCGGCGCACGGTCAGCGCCGGCACCTGGATGCCTTGGATCTGCACCGCATTGCTGTAGTCCAGCTCGCTGACTTCCGGCGCCACCTTGAGGGTGATGCGGTTGCGGTCGATCACCGTGGGGGTCAGGGTCAGGCGGATGCCGAACTCCTTGTACTCGATGGAGATGGTGTCGCTGCCGGCGCTAGGGACCGGCACCGGCACCTCGCCGCCGGCCAGGAAGGAAGCGCTCTGGCCGCTCATGGCCACCAGGCTCGGGCGCGCCAGGGTGTAGGCAAAGCCGCTGCGTTCCAAGGCATTGATCATGGCTTTTACCCGGCCACCGCCAAAGCCGATGTTGAAACTGTCAGCGCTCACCGGCAGTTTGAACACGCCTTCCGAGGGGGACAGCAGGTTGGGGCTGCCGAGGAAAAAATTCGTGCCCGTGCCCAGGAACCGCGTGCTTGCTTCCTTGAGCTTGGTGCGGCTGACTTCCACAAAGCGGATATCGGTCTGCACCTGGCTGGGCAGCAACGGGTCTTCCGACGGCGACAGTGACAGGCTGGTCAATGCCGAGGTGGCCTTGCCCTTGACGAACACCATGCTCTGGCGCGGCGCGCTGGCGCAGGCGGTCCACACCATCAGGCTGGTGGCGCCGGACGAGACACCGGTCAGCAGGAAATGTCGGTCGCCGTTCACCCGCACATCGGCGATTTTCGGATCGCCGATGGCCAGGCGCGTAATGGCTACCGGTGATTGCAGCTCCTGTTGCAGGCCTTCTCCCACTTCGACCACGGCGGGCAACTGGCCCAAGGCGCTGCAATTGCCCGGCGCGGCCAGAGCCATGCCGACCGGCAGGCTCGACAGCATCAGGGCGCAGGCCAGTTGCGTGAACATGGGGGCGTAGCGATGGCTCATTCAAAGCATCCTTGCTCGATCACGGAGTTTGTGGCGCCGCCTGGGCGCCGCGAATCACTTCAATGCCACGGCGCACGCCAGGCTCACCGCCGGCCGCGGCTGCGGCGACGCGTTTGGGCGGGCCGGTCAGGGCCAGTTGCGTGAATTGGTAGAGGTCGCGGTTGGCACTTTCCAGTTTGTCCGGCGATTCGTTTTCACCGGCCCAATAGCGGCTGAGCAGTTGCTCTTCGGCGCTGCGGACGGCCAGGCGCAATATCCCGGCTTGTGCCGCGAGCATCAGGCGACTTAACAGAGGCTCCGGCACCGCCAGCACCACAGTGCGCGCGCCTGCCCGGCGTTGGGCGGCCTGGGCGCGCTCTTCGGCGGTGGCCGGCGGCGGGACGGCGGGTGTGCCATCGTTGGCCAGGCCCAATTGGTCGCCCACGCTGAGCAGGCGCATGGCGGGAAGGACGATCTGGGCCGATTGCTCGGCGTTGCTGGTGTCCTGGCGCAAGAACAACAGTACGTCCACGTAATCGCCTGGGCTCAGTTGGCCGCCGGCGCCGATCACCTCGTCCACGGCCACTGCCAGGGCGCGTTCGTTGGGGCGAATCATGCGTGCGAGGGGGCCGCCGCTGTTAAAGCTTTCTTCGGTGAGCCAGGTGCCGGCGCCGAGGGCGCGCAGTGGCGTGCGGCCGATGGCCTGGTCGAGCTGAGTGAGGCTGCCAGCGGGCACGGTGCGTAGTTTTTCCACCGTCAGGTCGGCGGCGGTCAGCGGAATAAAAGCCGGCACATCATGCACCAGCACCACCACCGGTTGGCGGGTCTGGTCTTCGGCGGCAGCGACGGTGTTTGCAACGGAAACGACAGGTGCAGCTGGGGCGGCGACAGGCTCCGGTGTGCGGCTCAAGACCAGTCCCCAATACCCGGCGATCAACGCCCCGATCAGCAACAAGCCGGCCAGGACCATGCTGATACGACTGTTCATGACGGCTCTCCCTATCCCGTTGCACTGCGCGCCCGCTTAATCCAAACGGGTTAATTCGCAACCTGGCTGTGATGAACATCTAACGATTTGGCTATTTGAAGGTAGCTCAGCTAGGACGAAATGCCATTACCGTAGGAAAAATTTATCTGAACTATAGAAGCAGCGGCTTGGCGTGCAGGTTTATGGCGTCAACGTTGTGACTAATACTTTGTGATTAATCCGTTATTACAGTTGTGAGGCCGAGGTTTGTTGACAATGCTCTAATGGCACGCCGCGATCATCTGGTACTAGAGCCGTTCCGGCTTCCAGTGGCGTTTTAGGGAGAAGTCTTATGTTCCTTGACCTGGTATTGAAACTTTACGTTCAGACGCAACTATTCTTCAGTCGCAAAGAGGGTGCCTCAGGTATCGAGTACGCAATTGTCGTCGCGTTGGTCGCGCTGGTTATTGTCGGCGCCGGAACGGGGCTCGGAACTAAGATCAAAAACATTTTCACCAACATGTCCAGCGGTATGCCGACTGGGACCTGATGTTAGTTGTGGTTTTTTTACGATTATCCCTCTTGCAGGTAATGCCATGAGCGCGTCTTCTTCACGCCAGCAAATTCTATTGGTGGACGATGAAGAGGACGCCTTGATCGAACTTGCCGAATCCCTCGAGAACGAGGGATTTGTCTGTTTTACCGCCAATTCCGTCACCTTTGCCCTGCAAGAATTGACACTTCACCCCGACATCGCCCTGGTCATTACCGACCTGCGCATGCCCGAGGAAAGTGGCATTTCCTTGATCAAGCGACTGCGCGAACACACCTCACGTTCCCACCTGCCGGTGATTGTGATGTCCGGTCATGCCGAAATGGATGATGTGAGCGACATGCTGCGCCTGCAGGTGCTGGACCTGTTTCGCAAGCCGATCTACCTGGTGCGGTTGATCGATACGTTGAACAACCTCTTCCCCCTCCCCAAAGCTAAACTGTAGGCGCCCGGAAAGCCGGGCTCCTGCAGATTCAGAGCTGGTAACTGAAGCTCACCGAATAACGCGGCCGCCGATCGTAGCTGTCCAATGCCACGTCCGACATCGGCTTGGCGACCTCCAGCGCGATGTTGTAGTACTTGGCATCGCCAAAACGCAGCCCCAACGCCGCCGATGACAGGTCGTTGCCCTGCACCGGCAGGTCGTTGAACCAGGTCTTGGCGCGGTCGAACACCACGTAGGGTTGCAGGATCCTCACCCAGTCGCCGGCGCGGTTGTAGCTGTAGTTGACCTCGTAGGCCAGGCCCCAGCCCTTGTCGCCGGTGCCCTGGTCATCGGGATAACCGCGGCCGAAACTCTGCCCGCCGAAGGTGGCGCGTTCGCTGTCGGGCAGGTTGTCGTTGCTCCAGTAAAGCGCGCCGGACAGCACGCCTTGCCAGTTGTCGAACAGCTTGTTGCTCTGTACCCCAGACAGGCGCAGGCGGAAGAAGTCGAGGTCGGGTTTGAGGCCGCCAAAGTCCGTGCGGGTCTTGGCGCCCATGCCATTGATGCCTTGGTACACGCCGCCGCTGATGATGCGCAACTGGGTGGTGTCAGCCTTGCGCCAGTCCCCTTCGAAGGCCAGGGCGCGCAGGTTGGTTTCCAGTTCGAAACGCTGGGGAAAACCTTCCAGTTTGTAGCGGTTGGTCTGGTCCACGGCGTACAGGCGCGTCCCCAGGCTCAACGACTCGCCGGGCGAGGCGATGAAGGGGTGGCTGATGCCGATGGAGTAACGGTCGATCTGCTGGTGTGGCTTGAGTTCCAGGCCGTCGCCCAGTTGCAGGCTGGTGCTTGGGTCGGCGCGGTAGCGTTCACCCGAGAGCGCGAGTTGGGTGCCCTCGGCGTTGATGAATTGGCTGTAGGTCGCGCGGTAGTAGTGCTCTTTGTCTTCGCCTGGCGGGAACAGGCCGCTGATGCTCAGTTGCTCGCCCATGGATGTCCACGAGTTGCTGGTACCGGTCAGCAAGGCCTGGGTACCGCCACGGCTGGCTTCGTTGAGGCTCATGCTGGTGGTGATGGGCTTGCGGCTGGCGTTGATCTGCATGTGGGTGCCGCCATCGGTGGTGCCTGGCGGCGGCACCTGGGCTTGCACGGTTACACCCGGTATAGCGCCCATCAACGTGGTGTAGCGCTCGAACGTCTTGCGCGTGAGCGGGCGTTCGGCCTTGAGTTTCTCGGCCAGTTTGTCGACGTAGGACGAGACCGCGCCAATGTCGCCTTGCAGTTGGTAATCCCGGATGTAGCCTTCGACCAGCACCACGCGCACCAGGCCGTCCTCGAAACGTTGTTCCGGCAGGAAGGCGTACGACAGCAAGTAGCCGTCCTGCTGATAACGCCGGGTGATGCTGCGGGTGGCTTCGATCAATTGCTCCAGATTGGTTTCGTGGCCGATCAGCGGCTCGAATGCCTGCGCAACGTCGCTGAGCGGGTAGACCGTGCCGCCGTCGATCTGCAGTTTGCGGATGGTCACTTTGGTGTCCATCAGCAACGGTTGCCCGGCGGTGGGCGCCGGCGTCGGCACCTGGGTGGGTGTGGCCGCCGGACGGTAGGCGTCGGCGGGCAGGTTGGGCACGGGCAGGTTGCGGATGGTGTCGTTGCTATTGAGGAAACTGGGTAGGGTATCGGCGTGGGCATAGGCACTGAGGGTGAGCAATAACAACGGCGTCAAAGCGCGCATAGGACACTCCATGGTCAAACTGCAGCAGCGTTTCGCAGATTCCCGCCGGGCTCTGGGGGCGCGGTTCGGGTGCTTTCAGGGATCGATCATTGACCCATAAAAAAAGACGAGAGACTTAGTGGGGTCTCTCGTCTCAACCAAGCGTAGGCGCTGTAGGTGAGGCCGTCTAATCGGCCAGGTGCAATTCTATTTTTTGCCGCCCAGGCCGCCTAACAGCCCGCCCAGTAGACCACCATTTGCGCTGCCGCCTGCACCGGCAGAGGCACCGGCGCCCGCGCCGACACCCAGGTTCACGCCACCCCCGAGCAAGCCGCCGCCGGTGTTGGTACCGCCGGTGACCAGGCCGCCGATCGAGGCCACGGTACCGCCCACTGCAGTCACTGTACCGCCGAGGGCGTTGGTGACCGGGTTGGCATTGGTGCCGCTGATTTTGCCGCCCAGGCTGCTGACAGCGCCGCCGACATTCGTCACCAGGCCATTGACGGGCGCACCCAGGCCGGTGGCACCGCCGATGGTTTGGGTCAGGCTTTGCACGCCGCTGGTGACAGGGTTGATAGCGCCGCCGATTTGAGTGGTCAGCCCGGCAATGGGTGCACCGGCCGCTGTGTTGGGGACGCCGCTGCCGCCCAGGAGGGTGCCCAGGGACGCCACGGTGGTGCCGGCTTTGACACCCGTGACGCCGGTCGCGCTGACCACGCCGTTGGTGTTGCCTGCATCCAGGCCGCTGCCGGCCCCGGCGATCACGCCACCGATCAGTTCAGGCAAGCCCAGGTTGTTAGTACCGCCACCTGTACCTCCCCCTGTACCACCGCCGTTGCCGCCGCCACTGTTATCCGCATCCGGGTCGACATAACCGCTGGCCTTGCCGACCACGGTGCCGACACCATTGAGCACATTGCCCACCGCGCCTGTCACAGGGTTGCCGGTGCCGCCGGTGTCGGCGACTTTATCGCCCAGGCCGTCGACGGTATCGCCCACTTTTTTCAGCAAGCCGCCCACTGGAGAATCCAGGCCGGTTGAGGAGCCGACTTTACCGGTGGTGTTTTCCACCAGGGAGACCACGGGCACCAGGACTTTTGCGCCCACGGTGTTGGTGACCGAACCCAGTGGGCCGGTAGTGCTCGCGGTGCTCAGGGTGTCGCCCAGCATGGTCACGGCATTGCCCACCTTGCCGACGACGTTGCCTACCACCGGTGCAGCGCCGCTGACCACCGGCACTTTGCCCAGCAGTGTGGCGACATTAGTGCCGGTGACGGTCACGCCGTCGCCCAGGTCGGAAACCCCGTTGGCCACGCCAGCGACGGTTTTGCCCAATGCATTGCTGTCAGTACCCAGCGTACCCAGGCCATCCGACAGGCCGGTACCGATGCTGCCCACGGCGTTGCCGGTAGCGGTGACCAGGTCGCCAGCGGTTGCACCGACGATTGGCAGGCTGCCAAGGGTGGTGCCCAGGCTGCTGACGGTGCCGCCGAGACCGGTCACGGTATCGCCGACGGTGTCGACCACGGTCGCCGTAACCAGTGGCGTGGTGCCGCCGCCTGGGTTAGTGCCCGGGTCGGTGCCAGGATCGGTGCCGCCACCGGTTCCCTCGCCGCCTGTACCGCCACCTGCGCCAGCGCCAGCATCGGAAGATCCACCACTGTGATGCCCACCTCCACCGCTGCTGCAGCCGCCGAGTGCCAGTGCTACTGCCAGGGCCAGCGCGGTACTTGCTTTCCAAAACACTACTTGAGTTTTCATGATTGAGTTCCTTGCACCTGTACAACCTTGGTTGTCTTCAAACGCTCACTATTTCTAGGGATAGCGATACGTTTGTCCGTGTGGCTATAACAGCCCCGGATGTGCGTTCTCTCAATGCTCAACTTGGTATTAACGATTTATATATTGCGCAGCTGTACCGTTTAAGTAGCTAATGCCAAGGGTATAAGGCGGGGATGTATCAAGATGTATATATGTTTAAAATCAATAGGTTGTATAAAAAAGCGGACTTAAAAAAGTCCGCTATTACTTAGGGTGTATATATACAATTAATCATTTTATTTCAGGCGATTGGCTGCCACTTGCCTACCATATGTTCAATATCGCCTGCGCCTTTGAGCCACAACTCTCCGCTGGAACCGGCGGCGCTGGCCAATAACGTCACTTCACTGGGCAGGCGTACGGGCTTCCTGAACTCGACGTTTATCTCAACATTGGCGGCGGGCAGGTGTTCGCCGAGTGCGGCGAGGGTATGCGCCTTGTTCCACAGTCCGTGGGCGATGGCCTGGGGGAAGCCAAACAGCTTGGCGGTCAGGGCGCTGAGGTGGATCGGGTTGTAGTCACCGGACACCCGTGCATACCGGCGACCGATGTCGGCGGGTGCCTTCCAGCGGGACAATTCGCTGACCTGGGTGGGGGAGGGTTGGGCGTCCTCTTGCGCCTCACCGTCCAGTTTCACGCCTCGGCACAGCATGCGGCTTTCGGCTTCCCACAGCAGGCCAAGGGAGTCTTCGACGGTGGTGATCAGGTCGAAGGTCGCGCCCTTGGGGTGGGGCTTGAGGTTCTGCGCGTGCACACCGACGGACAGCTCACTGACACCCCCCAGCGGGCGATGGATGCGGATACGGTTGCTCAGGTGAATCAGCCCCAGCAGCGGGAAGGGAAAGTGTTTATCGGTGAGCAACTGCATCTGCAGGCCAAACGCGAGGATATGCGGGTACGTCGCCGGCAGGATCGGGCTGTCAGCAAAACCACAGACCTTGCGATAGGCCGCCACGTGCCTGGGGTTGATGCTCACCCGACAACGCAGCCCCTGCTCGGGCAGGGCGCTGCCGGTAATCTTGCGCTTGAGCGCCGCGCGCCAATACAGCGGCGGCAGAAACGGCGTATTGCCCAGTGTCTTCCATTGCATGCTTACGCTCCCAGGAGACTTTGCCCACACACACGCAGCGCTTGCCCGCTGACCGCCCCCGAACCTGGTTGGCCCAGCCACGCCACCGCTTCGGCGACGTCCTGTGGCAGGCCGCCCTGGCCCAGTGAACTCATGCGTCGCCCGGCTTCACGCAAGGCAAACGGAATATGCGCGGTCATCTGGGTTTCGATAAAGCCCGGCGCCACCGCGTTGATGGTGATGCCACGCTCCCTAAGCAGCGGCGCCCAGGCCTGCGCGAGGCCGATCAAGCCCGCCTTGCTCGCCGCATAGTTGGTTTGCCCACGGTTACCGGCGATGCCGCTGATGGACGCCAGCAACACCACGCGGGCGTTGTCGTGCAGGGTGCCGTTGTCGAGCAGCGCCTGGGTCAGTACTTGCGGCGCATTGAGGTTGACGGCGAGCACCGCGTCCCAATATTCCGGCGTCATGTTCGCCAGGGTTTTGTCGCGGGTGATACCGGCGTTGTGCAACAGGATGTCGAGGCCATCGGGCAACTGTTCAATCAATTGGCGGGCGGCGTCTTCAGCGCAGATATCCAGCGTGACGGTGCGTGCCCCCAGGCGCGCGGCCAGGGCTTCGAGGTCGGCCTTGGCCTGGGGCACGTCGAGCAGGATCACCTCGGCGCCGTCGCGGGCTAGGGTTTCGGCGATGGATGCACCAATGCCTCGGGCGGCGCCGGTTACCAGTGCCTTGCGCCCGGCCAGGGGCCGCGTCCAGTCTTCGACCGGTGTGGCGCAGGCCTCCAGGCGAATCACCTGGCCGGAGATGTACGCGCTTTTTGGCGAAAGGAAGAAGCGCAGTGCGCCTTCCAGTTGCTCTTCGGCCCCGTCACCAACATAGAGCAGTTGCAACACACCCCCATTGCGCAGCTCTTTGGCCAGCGAGCGACTGAACCCTTCCAAAGCGCGCTGGGCGCTGGCGGCAAAGGGATCGCTGAGACCTTCCGGCGCACGCCCGAGGATCACCAGGTGCGCGCTGTTATCGAGGTTTTTCAGCAGTGGCTGGAAGAATTCGCGCAGCTGTTTGAGTTGGTCGGTGTGCTGCAAGTCGCTGGCGTCGAATACGACAGCCTTGAGTTTGGGACCGTGGCCGGGAATCCAGGTCGAGGTCTCGCTGCCGTAGGTGTAGATGGCGTCAGTGAGCCGATTGGCGAACGCCTGCACCTGGGTGGTCAGCGCACCGCCGCCCAGCAGCAATGCACCCTCCACTGGGCGCAGGCGCCCGGCTTGCCAGCGTTCCAGGCGTACCGGTGACGGCAGGCCAATGGCGGCGACCAGGCGATGGCCGAGGCTTGAGTTGGCGAAGTCGATATAACGGTCAGACATGGAACGCTCTCCGAAGGCTGGGGTTCAAAGGGTTGACCACCCCGGGGTGGCAGTCGTTCGATTGAGCCTAGGCTAGGCTTGGTGATTCCACCCACAACCATCAGGGAGCTTTCCATGACTCAATTGCGCCGTGTAGCGATCATTGGCGGTAACCGCATTCCTTTCGCCCGCTCCAATGGCCCCTATGCCACGGCGAGCAACCAGGCGATGCTGACCGCCGCCCTGGAGGGCCTGATCGAACGCTACAACCTGCACGGCCTGCGCATGGGCGAAGTAGCTGCCGGTGCGGTGCTCAAGCATTCGCGCGACTTCAACCTCACCCGCGAATGCGTGCTGGGCTCGCGCCTGTCACCGCAAACCCCCGCCTACGACATTCAGCAGGCCTGCGGCACCGGCTTGGAAGCGGCGCTGCTGGTGGCCAACAAGATCGCCCTGGGGCAGATCGAATGCGGGATTGCCGGTGGGGTGGACACCACCTCCGACGCCCCTATAGGCGTGAATGAAGGCTTGCGCAAGATTCTGTTGCAAGCCAACCGCAGCAAGTCCGTGGCGGACAAATTAAAAGTCCTGTTACAACTTCGTCCCCATCACCTCAAGCCAGAACTGCCGCGCAACGGCGAACCCCGTACGGGTTTGTCCATGGGCCAGCACTGTGAATTGATGGCGCAGACTTGGCAGATTCCGCGTGCCGAGCAGGACCAGTTGGCCCTGGAAAGCCACCAGAAAATGGCCGCTGCCTACGCTGAAGGCTGGCACAACGATTTGCTCACGCCGTTCTTGGGCCTGACCCGCGACAACAACCTGCGCCCGGACTTGACCCTGGAAAAACTCGCCGCGCTCAAGCCCGCCTTCGAGCGCAGCGAAAAAGGCACGCTCACCGCCGGCAACTCCACGCCGCTCACGGATGGTGCGTCGCTGGTGCTGCTGGGCAGCGAGGCCTGGGCCCAGGAACGTGGCTTGCCGATCCTTGCGTATTTACGCGATGGTGAAGCGGCGGCGGTGGACTTCGTCAACGGCGCCGAAGGCCTGCTGATGGCGCCGGTGTACGCGGTACCGCGCTTGCTGGCGAGGAATGGTCTGACGCTGCAGGACTTCGATTACTACGAGATCCATGAGGCGTTCGCTGCCCAGGTTTTGTGCACGCTCAAGGCCTGGGAAGATGCGCACTACTGCAAGACGCGCCTCGGGCTGGAGGCACCGTTGGGCGCCATCGACCGCAGCCGCCTGAATGTGAAGGGCAGTTCACTGGCGGCCGGGCATCCGTTCGCTGCCACGGGTGGGCGTATCGTCGCCAACCTGGCCAAGTTGCTGGATGCGGCGGGCAAGGGACGTGGCCTGATTTCGATCTGTGCGGCAGGTGGGCAGGGTGTAACCGCGATCATTGAACGTTGAAACTGGCATATTGGATGCATTCTTAAGTGATCAACGGTCGGTAGCCTCTCCCACCGGCGAGCTGATTGCCGTATAACGAGTGCCATACGCGTATTTGGTAATAAAGGACCCACAATAAAAGCTGATGAAGACTCCTAAACGCATTGAACCCCTGATCGAAGACGGTCTGGTCGACGAAGTGCTGCGCCCACTCATGAGTGGTAAAGAAGCAGCTGTTTATGTGGTGCGCTGCGGCAACGAATTGCGTTGCGCCAAGGTTTACAAGGAGGCGAACAAACGAAGTTTTCGTCAAGCGTCCGAATACCAGGAAGGCCGTAAGGTCCGCAACAGCCGGCAGGCCCGGGCCATGGCCAAGGGCTCCAAGTTCGGCAAGAAAGAAACCGAAGATGCCTGGCAGAACGCCGAAGTGGCGGCCTTGTTCCGCCTGGCCGGTGCGGGCGTTCGCGTGCCCCAGCCGTTCGACTTCCTGGAAGGCGTGCTGCTGATGGAGCTGGTGGCCGACGAGTACGGCGATGCGGCGCCGCGTCTGAACGACGTAGTGCTGGAGCCGGACCAGGCGCGTGAATACCACGCTTTCCTGATTTCCCAGATCGTGCTGATGCTGTGTACCGGCCTGGTGCACGGTGACTTGTCCGAGTTCAACGTACTGCTCACGCCAACGGGCCCGGTGATCATCGACCTGCCCCAGGCCGTCGATGCGGCGGGCAACAACCACGCGTTCAGCATGCTGGAGCGGGATGTGGGCAACATGGCTTCCTATTTCGGGCGCTTTGCCCCGGAGTTGAAGAAGACCAAGTACGCCAAGGAAATGTGGGCCCTGTACGAAGCCGGCACCTTGCACCCGGCCAGCGTATTGACCGGCGAGTTCGACGAGCCGGAAGAGTTGGCGGATGTCGGCGGTGTGATCCGCGAGATCGAAGCCGCGCGGCTGGATGAAGAGCGTCGCCAGGCGATCCGGGCGGCGGATGATGCGCCACCGAGCAAAGTGCCGGACGAGCCGCCGCCACCGCCGTGGATGCAATGATCTTTGGGTAGATGAAGATCAACACTGTGGGAGCGGGCTTGCTCGCGAAAGCGGAGTGTCAGTCTATGCATGTGCTGACTGATCCACCGCCTTCGTGAGCAAGCCCGCTCCCACATTTGGTTTTGCATGTATTCAGATAGATTCCATCAGGCGCAGCAGCTACCCGACGCCAACTCCTTGAGAATCGGACAATCCGGCCGATGATCGCCCTGGCAGTGCTCCACCAGGTCCTGCAGCGTATCGCGCAGCTGTGCCAGCTCCAGAATCTTCTGGTTCAGCTCATCGATATGCTGGCGTGCCAACGCCTTGACATCGGCACTGGCCCGTTGCCGGTCCTGCCACAGGGTCAGCAGCTTGCCGACCTCTTCCAATGAAAACCCCAGGTCCCGCGAGCGTTTGATAAACGCCAGCGTGTGCAAGTCGTCACTGCCATACACGCGATAGCCACTGTCTGTGCGGTGGGCGGCTTTGAGCAGGCCGATGGATTCGTAGTAGCGAATCATCTTGGCGCTGAGCCCGCTCTGGCGTGCTGCTTGGCCGATATTCATGGGCGTTGATCCTCCAGGTCCTTAGGCTTCCACGTCTTCAACAGTAAGGCATTGCTCACCACGCTGACACTGGACAACGCCATCGCCGCGCCCGCCAGCACGGGATTGAGCAGGCCAAAGGCGGCCAGGGGAATGCCAATCAGGTTATACACAAAGGCCCAGAACAGGTTCTGGCGAATTTTCGCGTAGGTCTTGCGACTGATCTCCAGGGCTGCGGGCACCAGGCGCGGGTCGCCGCGCATCAGGGTGATGCCGGCCGCGTGCATGGCCACGTCGGTGCCACCGCCCATGGCGATGCCGATATCGGCGGCGGCCAGGGCCGGGGCGTCGTTGATGCCGTCGCCGACCATGGCCACCACCCCGGTTTTTTTCAACTCGGCGACGGTGGCGGCTTTATCGGCGGGCAGCACTTCGGCGTGCACATCGTCGATGCCCAGGGCGTGCGCGACCACACGGGCGCTGCCACGATTATCGCCGGTGAGCAAATGGCTGGTGATGTGCTGGGCCTTGAGTTGTTCCACGGCCTCCATCGCACCGGGCTTGAGCGTGTCGCCAAAGGCGAACAGCCCCAGCACACGCGGTTGCGCACCTTGCTCGATCAGCCATGACAACGTGCGTCCTTCGGCTTCCCAGGCGTTGGCCGAGTCGGCGAGGTCGCCCGCGCTCAAGCCGCTTTCCTCCAGCAGGCGCCGATTGCCCAACGCCAACTGCCGTCCCTCCAGCGTGCCGGCGATGCCGCGTCCGGTCAGGGATTGGCTGGCCGTCACGTCGGCCACGGGCAGCCCTTTTTCGTTGCACGCATCCAGCACGGCCTTGGCCAGCGGGTGTTCGCTGCCGCGTTGCAGTGCACCGGCATGTTGCAACAGCAGCGATTCGTTGCCATCCACTGCCGCCAGGTGGGCAATTTTCGGCGTGCCGGAGGTGAGGGTGCCGGTCTTGTCGAAGACCACGGCGCTCACCTCGTGGGCGCGCTCCAAGGCTTCGGCGTCCTTGATCAGGATGCCGTGGCGTGCGGCGACACCCGTGCCGGCCATGATCGCAGTCGGCGTGGCCAGGCCCAGGGCGCACGGGCAGGCGATTACCAGCACGGCCACGGCATTGATGATTGCGGTTTCCAGCGGCGCGCCATACAGCCACCAACCCACCAGGGTAGCCAACGCCAGCACCAGCACGGCCGGGACGAAGACTTGGCTGACTTTGTCCACCAGCTTCTGGATCGGTGCCTTGGCGGCCTGGGCGTCTTCGACCAAACGGATGATCCGCGCCAATACGCTTTCAGCGCCAAGGGCCAGGGTGCGCACCAGCAGGCGGCCTTCGCCATTGATGGCGCCGCCGGTGACGGTATCGCCAGGCTGTTTCGGGACCGGCAGGCTTTCGCCGCTGATCAAGGCTTCGTCGGCATGGCTTTGACCCTCGACCACTTCACCGTCCACCGGGAAGCGCTCGCCAGGCTTGACCATCACCAGGTCACCGAGCTTCAACGCATTGATGGCGACGTCTTCTTCGCGCCCTTCAATGACCCGAATCGCCCGCTCGGGACGCAAGGCTTCCAGGGCGCGGATGGCGCTGGCAGTCTGGCGCTTGGCGCGGCTCTCCAGGTATTTGCCCAGCAGCACCAGGGCGATCACTACCGCCGAGGCTTCGAAGTACAGGTGCGGTGCCATGCCGGGGTGAGCGGTGAGCCATTCATACATACTCAGGCCGTAACCGGCGCTGGTGCCGATGGCCACCAGCAAGTCCATATTGCCGGCACCGGCACGCACGGCTTTCCAGGCAGCAATATAGAAGCGCGCGCCGAAGATGAATTGCACCGGCGTGGCCAGGGCGAACTGTGCCCAGGCGGGCAGCATCCAGTGCAGGCCGAAGGGTTCCACCAACATCGGCAGCACCAGCGGCAATGCCAGCAGGATCGCCAGCAGCAGCGCCCAACGCTCGCGCTGCAGGCGCTGGGCTTGATTGGCGTCGGTGGCGGTTTCGCTTTGGGGCAGGGTGGCGATGTAGCCAGCTTTGTCGACTGCGGCGATCAGCACGCCGGGGTCCATCTGGCCCAGCACTTCAACATGGGCGCGCTCGTTGGCCAGGTTGACGCTGACGCGTTGCACCCCCGGCACCTTGCTCAGCGCGCGCTCGACCCGGCCGGCACAGCTGGCGCAGGTCATGCCGCCGATGGGCAGGTCAAAGGTGGTGGATCCATTCATGGGGCAGTCCTCCAGGAGACGTTGCCCGTAGGATCAACCTTGACCTGTGGGGAAGGTCAAGCGCCTTTAATATTCCAATGCGGCGGGCTTGAGGTACATGCCATCCGGGCCTTGGGCGATACGCAACTTGCGTACGTCACCGACCTTGAGCGTGATGTTTTGCGCGGGCGGTGCCAGCATCCCTGGCAGGCAGCCTGGGGATTGGCCTGGCAGCAGCTTCAGGCGCAAGGACAGGTTGCCCGCCGGCAGGTTGAAGGACGTGGCTTGTTCCTGGAACAGCCGGCCCGCCAGTTGGTCATTCAGGTACAAGCCGATTTCGCAGTTGGTCGGCACTTCCAGGCGTTCCCGGGAAATGATCAGCACCGCATAGTCTTCGGCGGCGATAGCCTGCGGCGCAGCGGCAGACAAGCTCATCAGGCCGAGAAGGGCAAAAAACGACCAGCGCATGGCGAATGCTCCGTGGTGTGAATCGAAGATAGGTGAAGCTTGGCCGACGACGCCAATGATTACCAGCCCGGCAGATATTCCCGTAACTTGACCTTGCCATCGTGGCAAGCTTGAGACTGGGTCCAACCTCATCAAAGGAGTCATGTCATGCAAGTATTCAGCGTTGAAGGAATGACCTGCGGCCATTGCGTTCGAGCGGTGACCCAGGCATTACAGGGCAAGGACCCGGCAGCCAGTGTGAAGGTCGACCTGGCGGCAAAGGAAGTGGGCGTCGAAAGCCGCCTGTCTGCCGAGCAAGTGATCGAGGCGATCACCGAAGAGGGCTACAGCGCAAAGCTCGCCTGACGCGAACAAATAGTTAGCGAGCTATCGTGTTCAATGCACCCAAGCGCGGCTAGACTATCGGGCTGCCGTCTTACTTGGGTGCCCGATGAACCTCCGCATAATCCTGATTCTGGGTGCCTTGAGCGCCTTTGCGCCGTTGGCGATCGATTTTTACCTGCCGGGCTTTCCGGCCATGGCCAAGGCTTTCGCGACCGATGAAAAACACATCCAGCTGACCCTGGCGGTGTACTTCGGTGGCCTGGCCATCGGCCAATTGATCTACGGCCCACTGGCTGACCGCTTCGGACGACGCGGCCCGCTGCTCAGTGGTGTCACGCTGTTCACCTTGGCGTCCTTTGCGTGTGCCTTTGCGCCTTCGCTGGAGTGGCTGATTGTTGCGCGCTTTGTGCAGGCCCTGGGTGGCTGCGCGGGCATGGTGATTTCCCGTGCGGTGGTCAGCGACAAATGTGATGCAGTGGGCTCGGCCAAAGTGTTTTCCCAGCTGATGCTGGTCACCGGCCTGGCGCCGATCCTCGCACCGCTGGCAGGCGGGTTGATGGTCGGGCTGTGGGGCTGGCAGTCGATCTTCCTCGCGCTGTCGATATTCAGCGTAATGGCCGCCATTGCCGTGGCAGTCGGGTTGCCGGAAACCTTTCCGGCGCATCAGCCACGTCAGCCGTTGTCCGGGTCGCTGCGTCGCTACGCAGCATTGTTGTCGGACCGCGTCTACTTGGGGTACGCCCTGACCGGTGGCATCTCGATTGCCGGAATGTTTGCCTACATCGCCGGTTCACCTTTCGTGTTTATCCAACTCTACGGCGTGCCTGCCGAGCATTACGGCTGGCTGTTCGGTTCCAACGCTGCGGGCTTTATCCTGGTGGCCCAAGTGAATGCGCGGCTGCTGTCCAAGCGTGGCCCCGCGTTTCTACTGTCGCGCAGTGTGTGGGTCTACCTGGTGGCGGCGCTGACGTTGCTCGGCATTGCAGCCTTGCGCACCGATGCGCTGTGGCCATTGCTGGTGCCGTTGTTTATCTGCATCGCCAGCCTGGGCTGCATTTTGCCCAATACCTCGGCGTGTGCCATGAGCGGGCAGGGAGCACGGGCGGGTAGCGCTTCGGCGTTGCTCGGTTGCATTCAGTTTGGCGTGGCGGCGGGGGCGGCATCGTTGGTGGGGATCCTGCACGACGGCACGGCGATGCCGATGGCCATGGTCATCAGCTTGTGCGGGGTATTGGCGGTGACGATTGCGATGTCGACCCAGCGCCTGCAACGCAAACGGGCCTTGCAGGCACAGGTCTGAAGAGCGGTTCAGCCAGCGGCGGAGCGTTGCTGGCTGTTTGGAAAACGGTGGGGCGCCTGGATACGGGCTTGCAGGGTGTCGGCAAAGGCACGGGCTTCGGCCTCGGTGCGGAAGGTGAACGCGTCCCGGTCGAGACGAACCTGCCATTTATTGCCTGCGGATTTTGCTAACGCTTTTATCAGGATCTTCATTGCTGACTTCCTCACGTAAAAGAATCGTGGCAAAGGCGGCCAATATAAACCCGAACACGCTCACAAATATGACAAAGGTCAACTCTCGGACTAATGGCACCGTCCATCACTCAGGTGAATAACAGACGGCGCCGACGCGTAGATTTCAGAACCCTTCCAGCACGATCTTGCCCTTGGCCTTGCCGCTTTCCAGCAGGGCATGAGCGCGTCGCAGGTTCGCGGCATTGATCACACCAAAGTGCTCACCCACCGTGGTTTTCAGGGTACCGGCGTCGATCAGTTCGGCCACGCGGTTAAGCAGGTTGTGCTGCTCGATCATGTCCGGCGTCTCGAACATCGAGCGTGTGTACATGAACTCCCAGTGCAGCGACAGGCTCTTGCGCTTGAGCTTGCTGACATCCAGCGCCTTGGGGTCGTCGATCAGTGCCAGCTTGCCCTGGGGTTGCAGGGCTTCGACCAGTTGGTCCAGGTGATGATCGGTCTGGGTCAGGCTGGCGACGTGGGTCACTTGCGGGTGACCGGCGGCTGTCAGTGCTTCGCTCAGCGGTTGGCTGTGATCGATCACCAGGTCGGCACCGAGGGCCTTGGCCCATTCCTGGGTTTCCGGGCGAGAGGCTGTACCGATCACTTTAAGGGCCGTGAGCTGGCTGGCCAGTTGGGTCAGGATCGACCCCACGCCACCGGCAGCGCCGACGATCAGCAGGCTCTGGCCTTCGTCTTGCTTGCCTTCACGCACGTGCAGGCGTTCGAACAGCAGTTCCCAGGCGGTAATGGCGGTCAGCGGCAGTGCGGCGGCATCGGCAAAGCCCAGGCTCTTGGGCATGTGGCCGACGATGCGCTCATCCACGGTGTGCAGTTCGCTGTTACCGCCCGGGCGCACCAGCGAGCCGGCGTAGAACACCTTGTCACCAGCCTTGAACAACGTCACTTCGCTGCCGACCGCCTTGACCACGCCGGCCACGTCCCAGCCCAGCACTTTGGCGGCGCCGTTTTCCGGGGCGACGTTCTGGCGCACCTTGGTGTCCACGGGGTTGACCGAGATGGCTTTGACTTCCACCAGCAAGTCGCGCGGACCGGCGACGGGCGCTGGCAATTCGATGTCTTGCAGGGCGTTGGGATCGGTGATCGGCAGTGACGCGTAGTAGGCAATGGCTTTCATGATGGCTCCGGAAAATGGCGGGTGATCAGGCGAGAAATTTCAGGCGCTTGAGTTCGAAGTGTTCGATGACATCGGCGGCCTTGGCGCGAAAGCTCTGGATGTGCGCGCTCTGGTCGTGGTCGGCCAGTGCCGCGTCGTCGCTCCAGCGTTCGAGCATGTAGAAGGTCTCGGGGTGTTGCAGGTCCTGGTGCAGGTCGTACTGCTCGCAGCCGGCTTCCAGGCGCGTGGGTTCCAGCAGGCCGCGCAGCAGGGTTTCCAGGGTGGCCTGTTGGCCGGGTTTGGCGATCAGCGTGGCAATGACGTTAAAGGCAGTGGACATATTCAACTCCAGGCACGTGATGAACGGGATGCACAGATGATTGGCTATTTCCCGCGCCGATAAAAGCGGCTAAAACAGCAGTCTGTTTCAATAAAATATTGATAATGAGTGGGAATGCATGCTGCGTTTTGATGATTTGCAGTTGTTTGTACGTGCGGCGGACCTCGGCAGCCTGTCCGCTGCTGCACGGGTCATGGACCTGTCACCGGCTGTCGCAAGTGCGGCGCTCAAGCGTATCGAGCAGCAATTGGGCACACGCTTGCTGGCGCGGTCCACCCGCAGCCTGCGCCTGACCGCCGAAGGCGACGGCTTCCTGGAATATGCTCGCGCTGCCTTGAGCTCGCTGGATGAAGGCCGACGCCTGTTGGCCAGTGGCCAGGACCATGTCAGCGGCGTGCTGCAGCTATCGGCTCCGTCGGATTTCGGGCGTAATCAGCTGCTGCCCTGGTTGGACGAGTTCCAGCGGGAGTACCCGCATTTGACCGTACGGCTGCTGTTGGGCGACCGGATTGCCGATCTGTTCCGCCAGCCGGTGGATATTGCCCTGCGCTACGGTGAGCCCGAGGACTCCAGCCTGATCGCGCTGCCCGTCGCGCCGGATAACGTTCGCGTGCTGTGTGCCTCCCCCAGCTATCTCGCGCGCTATGGTGAGCCTCGGCACCTGGAGCAACTGGCCCAGCACAATTGCCTGCTCTATATGCTCGGCAGCCGGGTCCACGATCATTGGACCTTCCGCGACGGTAAGCGCGAAATCAGCCTGACCGTCACCGGCGACCGCTTCAGTGACGATGCCGATGTGGTCCGTCGTTGGGCGGTGGCGGGTGTGGGCATTGCCTACAAGTCCTGGCTCGATGTGAGCACCGATGTGCTGGCGGGGCGCTTGCGTCTGATCCTGCCGGAGCTGCGTGGCGAGCGCACGCCGCTCAATTTGTTGTGTGCTCACCGTGCGCAGTTGAGCAAACCCATCAACCTGTTGCGAGAAATGCTTGTGTCCCGCTGTGCGACGTTGACCGCTCAGTTACCGGAACGATTGAGCGCGACGTAACGCCCTCCACCACAAGAGGAAATTTCACTCATTCCCTGTCCCTATCCGCGCTGTCAGACGCCGTGGAACCGGCGGTTTGCGCCCCTATACTCTGGCGCTGACCTCAATGGGAAAATAATTCAACAGGGAGTGAAACGATGGAAGCAGCACCGTGCATCAGTCAGATCGCCAGCTTACTTGCTGAACCCAAACGCACTGCGATGCTATGGGCGTTGATGGATGGCTCGGCCAAGTCGCCGGTCGAGTTGGCGACACTCGCCGGGTTGTCAGCAACCTCTGCCAACGCGCACCTGGCGCGACTGACCGCCGGTGGTTTGCTGCGCGTAGAGGCCAGGCGTGGCAAGCGCTTGTTTCGCGTGGCGGCGCCGGATGTCAGCGCAGCCATTGATGCCCTGGCCAGGACTACCATGGCGTGCGCCGCGCGCAGCACGTCGGATAATTTGCCAGCCCTGGTCGCGCCGGCGTTGTTACGGCAGGCCCGGTTGTGCCACGGCCACCTGGGTGGAGAGCTGGGGGCGCAGTTGTATCAACATCTGCTGGAAGCGGGATGGATCGAGCGCCATGAGCAGCGTACCGATATCACGGTCAAAGGTGCGCTGTGCCTGGCAGGCTTGGGGATTTTCACCCAGGCATTGGCGTCGCCGCTGGTGTGCAACTGCTTTGACTGGAGCCAGCAGCAGCCGCATCTGGGCGGGGCGTTGGGGGCGGGGTTGTTGCAGTTGTTCTTGCAGTCGAACTGGATCAGCGTGATCAATGAGTCCCAGGCCTTGCAGGTCCATGCTATCGGACGGCAGGAAATCACCCGATTGGCCGTGCCAGCGAGGAGCTGACTGCGTAGGAACCGGCTGGCCGGCGATAGGATCACCTCGGTCATCCTGAACAACCCGAGGTGTCTGCATCGCCGGCAAGCCGGCGCTTACGGGATCACGGTTTGACCAGTCGCGCATCCAGGCTGTTTTGCGCCAGGCGTTTGGCCTGGTCCTGGGTCATGCCCAGCGAGGTGTACAGCGCGTGGAAGTTTTCGGTGACATAACCGCCGAAGTAGGCCGGGTCATCCGAATTCACCGTCACCTTCACGCCACGCTCAAGCATGTCGAGGATGTTGTGCTGGGCCATGTCGTCGAACACGCACAGCTTGGTGTTGGACAGCGGGCACACAGTCAGCGGGATTTGCTCGTCGATGATGCGTTGCATCAGGCGCTCGTCTTCGATGGCGCGTACGCCATGGTCGATACGCTGGATCTTCAGCAGGTCGATGGCTTCCCAGATGTACTCGGGTGGGCCTTCTTCGCCGGCGTGGGCCACGGTGAGGAAGCCTTCGTGACGAGCACGGTCGAACACGCGCTGGAATTTGCTTGGCGGGTGACCCATTTCCGAGCTGTCCAGGCCCACGGCCACGAACGCGTCACGGAACGGCAGCGCCTGGTCGAGGGTTTTCTCGGCTTCGGCTTCGCTCAAGTGGCGCAGGAAGCTGAGGATCAAGCCGCTGGTGATGCCCAGTTGCTGCTCGCCATCTTTGAGCGCGGCGGCGATGCCGTTAAGCACCACTTCGAACGGTATGCCACGGTCAGTGTGGGTTTGCGGGTCGAAGAAGGGTTCGGTGTGGATCACGTTCTGCTCTTTGCAGCGCAGCAGGTAGGCCCAGGTCAGGTCGTAGAAATCCTGGGACGTGCGCAACACATCAGCGCCCTTGTAATACAGGTCGAGGAACTCTTGCAGGTTGTTGAAGGCGTAGGCCTTGCGCAGGGTTTCGACGTCGTTCCACGGCAGCGCAATCTTGTTGCGCTCGGCCAGGGCGAACAGCAGCTCAGGCTCCAGCGAGCCTTCCAGGTGCAGGTGCAGTTCAGCCTTGGGCAGGGCGTTGAGCCAATCGTACATTTTCTAAATTCTCATCAGGTGCAATGGCGGCATTCTACAGCCCATGGCTGAAATAATTGGCAAAACCTGACCAGCAGGAGAGTTTTGCTTTTATTCATGCAAGGTTCCCGTGAACTAAGGTGTAACGAAACGTTAGCGGCTTGGCGCAGTCTGTACCCCATCAATGACTGATTTGCCGTACTAAAAGGCCCGGAATGCTCACATCCCTCAAGCAAGAAAAATTCATGCTGCTGGCGCTGATTGCCGCCGTTGCTGCCTACCCATTGGAGCACTGGATGCTCCACAGCGGGCAAGTGGTGGCGCTGCTGGCGGGCGTGGTGCTGATTGGCTTCATCGTGGCGGCGTCGATGCGCGTGGCCCATCACGCTGAACAACTCGCGGAAAAAGTCGGCGACCCTTACGGCACCATGATCCTCACGCTCGCCGCTGTGCTGGTGGAAGTGGTGATCCTGGCGATCATGATGAGCAATGAGCCGTCGCCCACCTTGGTGCGCGACACCATTTACTCGGCGGTGATGCTCGACATCAACGGGATTCTCGGCCTCGCCGCGTTGATGGGCGGCATCAAGCATGGCGAACAGTCCTACAACGACGATTCGGCGCGAACCTACAGCGTGATGATCCTCACCGCCATGGGCGTGTCGATGGTGGTGCCGGAATTTATCCCCGAAGCCGACTGGAAAATTTACTCGGCCTTCACCATCGGCGCGATGGTGGTGTTGTACACCCTGTTCCTGCGCATGCAGGTGGGGCCGCACAGCTACTTCTTCAGCTACAGCTACCCGGAGAAACGTCGCAAGAAACAGCCGGAAGAAGAACAGGCGCAGCCGGTCAACCTGGCGTTTTCCATCGGCACGTTGGTGTTTGGTGTAATTGTGATCGGGGCGCTGGCCGAGGTGATGTCCAAAACGTTGGACCTGGGCCTGGAAGGCACGGGGGCGCCGCCGGTGATTACGGCGATTGTGGTCGCGGCCATTTCGGCAGCACCGGAGATTCTGACGGCATTGCGCGCCGCGTTGGCCAACCGCATGCAGTCGGTGGTCAACATCGCGTTGGGTGCATCGTTGTCGACGGTGATCCTGACGGTGCCGGTGATGGAGGCGATGGCGCTCTACACCGGCCAGCCGTTCCAGATGGCGATGACGCCGGTACAAACGGTGATGGTGTTTATCACGCTGATCGTCAGCGCGATCAACCTCAACGATGGCGAAACCAACGCCATCGAAGGGATGACCCATTTCGTGCTGTTCGCGACCTTTATCATGCTGTCGCTGTTGGGGTTGTAATCAGCCAGCGATCAACTGCCGCGCGGCCTGGGTGTGATCAGCGATCAGGCCTTTCAGGTCCAGGCCTTCGACCTGGCCGTCGATCACGCGCCATTTGCCTGCAATCATCACCCGGTCCGCACGGTCCGCGCCGCACAACAGCAGCGCCGAAATCGGATCATGGCTACCGGAGAAGCGCAGCTCGTCGAGCTTGAACAGCGCCAGGTCAGCTTGCTTTCCGACCGCCAATTCGCCGATATCCGTACGGCCCAGCAACTGCGCCGATCCTTTGGTTGCCCAGCCCAGCACGCCTTCCGGGGTGATCTTTTCCGCGCCGTAACGCAGGCGCTGGATGTACAACGCCTGGCGCGCTTCAAGGATCATATTCGACGCATCGTTGGACGCGGAACCGTCCACACCCAGTCCGATAGGCGCGCCTGCCGCGAGCAGGTCCAGGGTCGGACAGATGCCGGACGCGAGGCGCATGTTCGAGCTTGGGCAATGGCAGATACCCGTGCCGGCGGCGCCCAGGCGCGCAATTTCATCCGGGTTGAAGTGAATGCCATGAGCCAGCCAGGTACGTGGGCCGAGCCAGCCGACGCTGTCGAGGTAGTCCACGGTGCGCAGGCCGAAGCGCTGCAGGCAGAAATCTTCTTCGTCGAGGGTTTCGGCCAGGTGGGTGTGCAGGCGTACATCCAGGCGGTTGGCCAGTTCGGCACTGGCTTCCATGATTTCCGGGGTGACGGAAAACGGTGAGCAGGGCGCCAGTGCGATCTGGATTTGCGCGCCGTCACCACGCTGGTGGTATTCGCGGATCAGACGCTGACTGTCTTCAAGGATGACTTGGCCCTGCTGCACCGTCTGTTGCGGTGGCAGGCCGCCGTCGGCTTCACCCAAACTCATGGAACCACGGGTGAGCATGGCGCGCATGCCCAACTCGCGGACGCTTTCCACTTGTACGTCGATGGCGTTTTCCAGGCCGTCGGGGAACAGGTAATGGTGGTCCGCCGCCGTGGTGCAGCCTGAAAGTAGCAATTCTGCCAATGCGACTTTGCTGGCGAGAGCGAGCTTTTCCGGGGTGAGTCGTGCCCAGACCGGGTACAGGGTTTTCAACCAGGGAAACAATGGCTGATTGACCACCGGCGCCCAGGCGCGGGTCAGGGTCTGATAGAAATGATGGTGGGTGTTGATCAGGCCCGGCAGGACCACATGCTCACGGGCATCGAATACCTGTGTGCAGGGTTGTGTGGGCTCTTGTCCCAGGGCCAGCAATTCGGTGATCACACCGTCTTGCAGCACCAGGCCGCCACGGGCATCGAGGCCGTTCGCCGTGAAAATCGCGAGGGGGGTTTTTAACCAGATACGGGTCGCAGGCATTGGCCGGCTCCTCTGAATGATGGGTTCAGGTTTGCCAGCTCAGTGTTGCCCTGTCTGCTGATCCAGGGTCGCCGGTAAAGGCGAGGGGGCAGTCTACGCGCGGATCGTTACCGACGGCAATCGGTCGATAACGATCCTCAGGGTTTTACCAGGCGATGGTGTCGCCTTTGTAATCGATGAAATGATGGCCGCCTTTGCCAGTGTAGGCGTTCACCTGGTCCACCAGGCCGCGCACGCTGGTGTCGACGTCGATGTGTGCGTTTTCACCGCCCATGTCGGTCTTCACCCAGCCTGGGTGCAACGACAGCACGGTCAACTTATGGTCGCCCAGCTGGGTAATAAAGCTGTTGGTCATGGAGTTGAGTGCCGCCTTGCTGGCTTTGTACAGCGCCAGGTCGGAGCCGTCGGGGATGGTCACGCTACCCAGTACCGAACTCATGAAGGCCAATACGCCGCTGTCTTTACGAATTTGCCCGACAAAACGCTGGGCGAGGTTGATCGGCGCTACGGCGTTGGTGAAGAACAGTTGGCCGACTTCTGCCAAGGTGGCGTGGCCCGGCTCTTGATTGGCGGGGCCCTTGACGCCGGCGTTGACGAACAGCAGGTCAAAGGTCCGTTCCTTCAGGCGTTGGCTCAGGGCGATCACGGCTTGCTGGTCGTCCATGTCGAGTTTTTCGATCTTTACTGGGCCGACGGCCTTCAGGGCATCGGCCCTGCTCGGATCGCGCACGGTGGCCGTCACGTCCCAACCGTCCTGCAACAGTTGCTTGACCAACCCAAGGCCCAGCCCGCGCGAGGCGCCGATGATCAATGCGGTTTTTGGCGTAGACATGAAAAGCTTCCTTTAGAGTCGCGGTTCAGGGAGTGCAACGTTAGCAGTTTCAGCGTTGTAGCAGGATACGCCCACGGCTGAGGTCGGCAAGCTGAGTCTGCAGGGTATCGATATGCGCTTCGCCCAAGGCGAGTTGCAACTCGACGCCATTGGCGGTGAAGGTTTCGTCGACCACCAGCCCGCCCAGTTCAGCAACGCGCAATTTCACCAGGTTCAGCTCGGCGAACCCGCAGGCGCAGCTCAAGGGGACACGGCTGATCAGTTCGATGCGGTCGGCATTTTGCAGGCATTTATTCGCGCCGCCACCGTAGGCGCGGGCGAGGCCGCCGGTGCCCAATTGGATGCCGCCGTACCAGCGAATCACCAACACCGCGACCTGATCAAAACCTTGCGCCTCGATGGCTGCGAGGATCGGGCGCCCGGCGGTGCCGCCGGGTTCGCCGTCGTCATTGCTGCGGTATTGGTCGGCCAGTTTCCAGGCCCAGCAATTGTGCGTGGCGTTCAGGTCGCTGTGTTGCTCGAAAAACGCCTGGGCGTCTTGCGCGCTGGTGATCGGTGCGGCGAGGGTAATAAAGCGGCTTTTGCGTATTTCTTCGCGAAACTCGCAAAGGCCGGTGAGCGTGAAAGGCATAAGTCGCTTCGATTAATAGACGGGCTTGATGCCACAGCCCTTGAGAATGATGTGGATCAGGTTGGTGCCGGCGTCTTCCATGTCCTGCTTGGTCAGCTTGGTACGACCGGTGACGCGGCAAATCTGGGTGGCAAAGTCGGCGTAGTGCTGGGTGCTGCCCCACAACAGGAAGATCAGGTGCACGGGGTCTATGGGGTCCATCTTGCCGGCGTCGATCCAAGCCTGGAACACGGCCGCGCGGCCGCTGAACCAGGCGCGGTAGTCCTGGCTGAAATATTCGGTCAGGCATTCGCCGCCGCTGATAATCTCCATGGCGAAGATCCGCGAGGCCTGGGGGTGGCGTCGCGAAAACTCCATCTTGGTGCGGATGTAGCGGGTGAGGGCCACGGCTGGGTCATCCTCGGCGGTCAGCGCGTTGAAGGTGCTGTCCCACAGTTCGAGGATGTTGCTGAGCACCGCGATGTACAGCCCCAGCTTGTTAGTGAAGTAGTAATGCAGGTTGGCCTTCGGCAGTCCGGCACTGGCAGCGATGGTGTTCATGCTGGTGCCTTTGAAGCCATGGCGCGCGAACTCATCTTCAGCAGCCTGGAGAATCGCTTGTTCGTTCTTTTGCCGAATGCGGCTGGCGGGTTTACCGGCTTGGTTGCTGTGGGCAGGAACTTCGAGGCTCATGGAGGTTTCCGTGCTGATCGATAGAGACGACGTGTGCACAGATAACCCACCCTCAAGCCCCAGACAAGTCCTGATGCAATAAAACCGTCAAAGCGGTTCCAGACTGTCGCTTTCCGGCGCTTTGTTTGCGGCAGTCACGGGCGCTTTGCTTTCCGGCAGCAGCAGGCACAACAGGATGGCCGTCAACCCGCCGCTGGTGATGGCCGAGTCAAACAGGTTCTGCACCAGCGTTGGCATCAGGTGCAGCAGGTTCGGTTGGGCGGCGATACCCAGGCCGACGCCAAACGAGGTGGCGATGATCAGCATGCTGCGCCGGTCCAGCGGAGCCTGGGCAAGAATGCGCACGCCGGCGGCGGCCACACTCCCGAACATCACCAGGGTTGCGCCGCCCAGTACCGGCTTGGGGATTTGCTGCAGCACGGCACCAATCAACGGAAACAGGCCCAGGCAAAACAGCACTACGCCGATGTAGAGGCCAACGTAACGGCTGGCCACGCCAGTGAGTTGGATCACGCCATTGTTCTGCGCGAAGGTGGTGTTGGGGAAGGCGCTGAAAGTGGCAGCGATCATGCAGCTCACGCCGTCGCCGAGTACGCCGCCTTTGAGCCGGCTTATATAAGAGGGGCCGCTGATGGGCTGACGGGCGATCATGCAGTTGGCGGTGAGGTCGCCAACGGTTTCGATGCTGCTGATCAGATAAATCAGCGCGATCGGCAGGAAAGCGCTCCAGTCGAAGTTGAAACCAAAGCGGAACGGAATCGGCACGCTGACCAGTGGCAGGTCGGGCAGGGCCTGGGGCACGAGTTTGCCGCTGAACCAGGCGGCGAGGCTGCCGAGCGCGAGTCCGATGATGATTGCAGAGAGGCGTACCCAAGGGGTGTTGGAGCGGTTGAGCAAAATGATCGTCAGCACCACGAACAGGCCCAGTGCCAGGTTGGTGGGTGCGCCGAAATCGGCGGCGTTGAACCCGCCGCCAAGGTCAGTGATACCGACCTTGATCAAGCTGATGCCGATCAGGGTGATGACAATCCCCGTCACCAGTGGCGTGATGACCCGACGCAGTTGGCCGATAAACCGGCTCAACACGATTTGCACCGCAGCACCGAAAAAGCACACGCCAAAGATCATCGCCATGATGTCCTCCGGGCTGCCACCTCGTTGTTTCACCAGGAAGCCTGCCGACAGCACCGCGCCGAGGAACGCGAAGCTCGTGCCTTGCAGGCAGATCATCCCGGCGCCGATACCAAAAGGTCTACGCGCCTGGATGAACGTGCCTACACCGGAAACCATCAGCGCCATGCTGATCAGGTAGGGCAAATGGGCGGTGAGTCCCAAGGTAGAGCCGATGATCAGCGGCGGGGTGATGATGCCGACGAAAGCGGCGAGTACGTGTTGCAGGGCAGCGAGGAAGGCCGGAGCAGGTTTCGGCCGATCGTTGAGGCCGTAAATCAGGTCGCTGGGGCTGGAAGATTCTGGTGGCATGGCGGGCAAACTCGAGTCGGACGGTTCTAGGTCCTTGAACTCTTGCAAAAAGCTGTCCAGTTGCTCAGCTTTTTGTGCAAGGCCCGAGCTAGCGCGTTGCAGCCAGGCTTTCGAGGAAGCTTTCCAGCACCAAATGGGGGCGACGGCCTTTGCGCGTGACCGATGCGAGGCTTAAATCGTAAAACCGTGTAGCCGGTTTCAGCGCACGCAGTCGGCCTTGTTGTACCCATAGGCTGGCGTAGTGATCAGGCAGGTAGCCGATGTAGCGGCCGGTGAGAATCAGGAACGCCATGCCTTCTCGGTCAGAGGCGCTGGCGGTGCAGTTGAGCGCCTGGTAATGGGCCTGGATCTCGGCGGGCAAGCGAAAGGTTGGGGCGATGGCGTCCTGGGCATCGATGCGTGCATCGTCCAGTTGTTTATCGTCGGCATAGAACAGCGGGTGGCCCACCGCGCAGTAGAGCAGGGAGCGCTCGCTGTACAGCGGCTGGTATTCCAGACCCGACAGTGCGCTGGCCTGTGGCACCACGCCGACATGCAGGCGGCCGTCGAGGACCCCTTGCTCGACTTCATTGGGAGCGATCATGCGGATCTGGATCTGCACGTCCGGGCCGCGCTCCTTCAACTGTGCGAGTGCGTGGGTGATGCGCATGTGGGGCAGGGTGACGAGGTTGTCGGTGAGGCCGATGATCAGCTCGCCACGCAGATGCTGGTGCAGGCCGTTGACCTCGGTGCGAAAGCTTTCCAGGGCACTTAATAGTTGCAGGGCCGACTGATAGACCTCGCGGCCCTCTTCGGTCAGGGAAAAACCGGCGCGGCCGCGTTGGCACAGTCTTAATCCGAGCCGTTGTTCGAGATCGCTCATTTGCTGGCTGATCGCCGAACGCCCGATGCCCAATACGGTTTCGGCCGCCGAAAAGCCGCCGCATTCCACCACGCTGCGAAAGATGCGCAGCAGGCGGATATCGAAGTCACTGACTTGGGCCAAAGGGTCGGGTCGACGGCTGCTCATGGTTTAGTGAAGGCCTGACTGAAGGTTAGAAGAGTTGGATTTCACCGACTTTATCGCCGTGGCAATTTAGCTGCAACAACGCTTTTCAATCCCGACGCTGCCTTTTGCCTTGCGAGGTTTTGCTGATGAACATGCCCGAAAACGCCCCATCGTCCCTGGCCAGCCAATTGAAGCTGGATGCTCACTGGATGCCGTACACCGCCAACCGTAACTTCCAGCGTGACCCGCGCCTGATCGTTGCTGCCGAAGGAAGCTGGCTGACTGATGACAAGGGCCGCAAGGTGTATGACTCGCTGTCGGGCCTGTGGACGTGCGGCGCGGGGCACACCCGCAAGGAAATCCAGGAAGCGGTCGCCAAGCAACTGGGCACGCTGGACTACTCGCCGGGCTTCCAATACGGTCATCCGCTGTCCTTTCAACTGGCGGAAAAGATCACCGACCTGACCCCAGGTAACTTGAACCACGTGTTCTTCACCGACTCCGGCTCCGAGTGCGCCGATACAGCGGTGAAGATGGTGCGTGCGTACTGGCGTCTAAAAGGCCAGGCCACCAAGACCAAGATGATCGGCCGCGCCCGTGGTTACCACGGTGTGAACATCGCCGGCACCAGCCTGGGTGGCGTCAACGGTAACCGTAAGCTGTTTGGCCAGGGCTTGATGGACGTTGACCATTTGCCGCACACCTTGCTGGCAAGCAATGCCTTCTCCCGTGGCATGCCGGAGCAGGGCGGTATCGCGCTGGCCGACGAACTGCTCAAGCTGATCGAATTGCACGATGCGTCGAACATCGCCGCAGTCTTTGTCGAGCCAATGGCCGGCTCCGCTGGCGTGCTGGTACCGCCGCAGGGCTACCTCAAGCGTCTGCGTGAGATCTGTGATCAACACAACATCCTGCTGGTGTTCGACGAAGTGATCACCGGTTTCGGCCGTACTGGCTCAATGTTTGGTGCCGACAGCTTCGGTGTGACCCCGGACCTGATGTGCATCGCCAAGCAAGTCACCAACGGCGCTATCCCGATGGGCGCCGTGATTGCCAGCAGCGAGATCTATCAGACCTTCATGAACCAGGCGACGCCGGAGTACGCGGTGGAATTCCCCCACGGCTATACCTATTCGGCGCACCCTGTAGCCTGTGCGGCCGGCTTGGCGGCGTTGGACCTGTTGCAGAAGGAAAACCTGGTGCAGAGCGTGGCCGAAGTCGCACCGCACTTTGAGAATGCGCTGCATGGCCTGAAGGGCAGCAAGAACGTGATCGACATCCGCAACTACGGTCTGGCCGGCGCGATCCAGATCGCCCCGCGTGACGGCGATGCCATCGTGCGACCATTCGAGGCCGGCATGGCCTTGTGGAAAGCAGGTTTCTACGTGCGTTTTGGCGGCGACACCCTGCAGTTCGGGCCAACCTTCAACAGCAAGCCGCAAGACCTGGATCGCCTGTTCGATGCGGTCGGTGAAGTGCTGAACAAGATCGACTGATTTCTCCTTCTATATAGAACAACTTTTCAGGAGCCCTGCATGAGCCTTATCCAGCATTTGATCAACGGTGAATTGATCAACGACAGCGGTCGCAGTGCCGACGTGTACAACCCGTCCACCGGCCAGGTGATCCACCAGGTGCCGCTGGCCAGCCGTGAAACCATTCAACAGGCGATCGACGCAGCCAAGGCGGCGTTCCCGGCGTGGCGTAATACCCCGCCGGCCAAACGCGCCCAAGTGATGTTCCGTTTCAAGCAGTTGCTGGAGCAGAACGAAGCGCGTATCTCCCAATTGATCAGCGAAGAGCACGGCAAGACGCTGGAAGACGCCGCGGGTGAGCTGAAGCGTGGGATCGAGAACGTCGAGTACGCGTGTTCGGCGCCGGAAATTCTGAAGGGCGAGTACAGTCGTAACGTAGGGCCGAACATTGATGCTTGGTCGGATTTCCAACCGCTGGGTGTAGTGGCTGGTATCACGCCGTTCAACTTCCCGGCGATGGTGCCGTTGTGGATGTACCCGCTGGCGATCGTCTGTGGCAACTGTTTCATCCTCAAGCCATCGGAGCGTGATCCAAGCTCGACGCTATTGATCGCACAGCTGCTGCAGGAGGCCGGTCTGCCTAAAGGCGTGTTGAGCGTGGTGCATGGCGACAAGGGCGCGGTGGATGCGCTGATCGAAGCACCGGAAGTGAAAGCGCTGAGCTTCGTGGGCTCGACGCCGATTGCCGAGTACATCTATTCCGAAGCAACCAGGCGCGGTAAACGCGTCCAGGCGTTGGGCGGGGCGAAGAACCACGCGGTACTGATGCCGGATGCGGATTTGGACAACGCCGTCAGCGCTCTGATGGGCGCGGCATACGGTTCCTGCGGCGAGCGTTGCATGGCGATCTCGGTGGCCGTGTGCGTGGGCGATCAGGTGGCGGATGCGTTGATCGCCAAGCTCGTGCCGCAGGTCAAGGCGCTGAAGATCGGTGCCGGCACCTCTTGCGGCCTGGATATGGGGCCGCTGGTGACCGGGCAGGCTCGGGATAAGGTCAGCGGCTATATAGAAGACGGTGTTTCATCGGGCGCCAAGTTGGTGGTTGATGGTCGCGGTCTGAGCGTTGCGGGGCACGAGGAGGGGTTCTTCCTGGGTGGCAGTCTGTTTGATCATGTGACGCCTGAAATGCGTATCTACAAAGAAGAGATCTTTGGGCCGGTGCTGTGTGTAGTGCGGGTGGCTAGCCTGGAAGCGGCGATGCAACTGATCAATGATCACGAATACGGTAACGGAACGTGCATCTTCACCCGTGACGGTGAAGCGGCGCGGCTGTTCTGTGACGAGATTGAAGTGGGCATGGTGGGCGTTAACGTTCCACTGCCGGTGCCGGTGGCCTATCACAGCTTTGGTGGCTGGAAGCGTTCGCTGTTTGGCGACCTGCATGCCTATGGGCCGGATGGGGTACGTTTCTACACCCGTCGTAAGGCGATTACCCAGCGTTGGCCGCAACGGGCCAGCCATGAAGCGTCTCAGTTTGCCTTCCCTAGTTTGTAAGGTTGGCTAGAAAGCCGGCCCCTTGGGGCCGGCTTTTGCGTTTTTGGGGCCTTTTTGACCGATATGACAGAAATGTGAAAAAAGGTATTGACGGCAGATTCTGGAAGTCTATAATTCGCCCCACTTCCGGCGCAGTCGAAACGGAAAACTCCTTGGTAAACAAAGAGTTACGCAGAATTCGACAGTGACTTGCTTCAGTTCATCGAAGCCCAGAAGGAGTTGGTAGGGCAGTGTTGTTTGGCTCTATTAACGTTTCGATCTTCTCGGTCGAAAGCGGAGAAAAAGAGGTGTTGACAGCAGCGTGTAACGCTGTAGAATTCGCCTCCCGCTAACGAGAGATCGGAAGCGCAAGTGGTTGAAGTTG
>NZ_JAGYWD010000008.1:0-309972 GCF_018587885.1 Pseudomonas sp. VS40
GCAAAGAATATGTCGGCAGTGCCGCCGCCTTCGTAGCCTCGCTGGGGCTCGACAACTCCCACATTGGATCTTTATTGCTGTCGGGTACTGCATTCGCCGCAATGGCCCTGTGAACCGAGACCCAACAGACACCGCCGGTCTTCTGTGGGAGCTGTCGAGCTTTAGCGAGGCTGCGAAGGCGGTGTGTCAGGCAAAGAATATGTCGGCAATGCCGCCGCCTTCGTAGCCTCGCTGGGGCTCGACAACTCCCACAGTGGATCTTTATTGCTGTCGGGTACTGCATGCGCCGCAATGGCCCTTTGAACCGGGACCCAACAGACACCGCCGGTCTCCTGTGGGAGCTGTCGAGCCCCAGCGAGGCTGCGAAGGCGGTGTGTCAGGCAAAGGATATATCGGCAGTGCCGCCGCCTTCGTAGCCTCGCTGGGGCTCGACAACTCCCACGTTGGATCTTTATTGCTGTCGGCTACTGCATTCGCCGCAATGGCCCTGTGAACCGGGACCCAACAAACTCCGCCGGTCTCCTGTGGGAGCTGTCGAGCTTTAGCGAGGCTGCGAAGGCGGTGTGTCAGGCAAAGGATATATCGGCAGTGCCGCCGCCTTCGTAGCCTCGCTGGGGCTCGACAACTCCCACATTGGATCTTTATTGCTCTCAGCTACTGCATTCGCCGCAATGGCCCTGTGAACCGAGACCCAACAGACACCGCCGGTCTCCTGTGGGAGCTGTCGAGCATTAGCGAGGCTGCGAAGGCGGTGTGTCAGGCAAGGGATATGTCGGCAGTACCGCCGTCTTCGTAGCCTCGCTGGGGCTCGACAACTCCCACATTGGATCTTTATTGCTGTCGGGTACTGCATTCGCCGCAATGGTCCTGTGAACCGGGACCCAACAGACACCGCCGGTCTCCTGTGGGAGCTGTCGAGCTTTAGCGAGGCTGCGAAGGCGGTGTATCAGGCAAGGGATATGTCGGCAGTGCCGCCGCCTTCGTAGCCTCGCTGGGGCTCGACAACTCCCACATTGGATCTTTATTGCTCTCGGCTACTGCATGCGCCGCAATGGTCCTGTGAGCCGAAAACTCAACAGACACAGCCGGTCTCCTGTGGGAGCTGTCGAGCTTTAGCGAGGCTGCGAAGGCGGTGTGTCAGGCAAAGGGTATTTCAGCAATGCCGCCGCCTCGCTAAAGCTCGACAACTCCCCCATTGATGTTCACTGTGGTTGTGGACGGCACTCGCCGCACACTGTTGCCAGGTCATCTTCCAATCGTCCTGGCCTGCTTGAGGAGTCACGAACACCGCCATGAGTTTCCTCGGCACCTTCCGTTCCCTGCGCAGCCCCAATTACCGCATCTGGGCCGCCGGTGCGCTGGTTTCCAATATCGGCACCTGGATGCAACGCACCGCTCAGGATTGGCTGGTACTCACTCAGCTCACCCCGCACAACGCCGCCGCTGTCGGTATCGTTATGTCGTTGCAGTTCGGGCCGCAATTGCTGTTGCTGCCGTGGACCGGCTTTGCTGCCGACCACTACGACCAACGCAAACTGCTGATCGTGACCCAGGCGGTCATGGGTCTGCTGGCGCTGACGCTGGGGGTGTTTACCATCACCGGTTTTGTCGAGCTGTGGCATGTGTATGTGTTCGCCTTCCTGTCCGGCTGTGCCTCGGCGTTCGATGCGCCGGTGCGGCAGATTTTCGTAGCGGAATTGGTAGGCGAGAAGGACTTGTCCAACGCCATCGCGCTCAATTCCACCTCGTTCAATATGGCGCGCATGATCGGCCCGGCGGTGGCCGGGCTGACCATCGCGTCGGTGGGCACCGGCTGGGCGTTCCTGCTCAATGGCAGTAGCTTTTTTGCGGTGCTGGCGTCGCTGTTTTTCCTGCAGGTGTCAGGGCAGCATGCCAAGGTCCGTGCCTTGCGCACCAAGGGCAGCCTCACCGAAGGCCTGCGTTATGTGTGGGCGCGACCGGACTTGAAGGCGATCCTGCTGATGCTGTTCCTGATCGGCACCTTCGGCATGAACTTCCCGATTTTCATCTCGACCATGGCAGTGCGCGTGTTCGAGACCGATGCGCGCGGGTATGGCCTGCTGTCCTCGACACTGGCCATTGGCACTATCGCCGGCGCATTGATCGCGGCAGGCCGTGAACGGCCGCAGTTCAAGTCGCTGCTCAACGGTGCGGCGATCTTCGGGATTGGCTGTACGTTGGCGGCCGTGGCGCCGAACTACGGGTTGTTTGCGGTGGCGCTGGTGATTATCGGCGTGGGCGCCATGACCTTCAGCAACACTACCAACAGCCTGATGCAGCTCACCACCGAGCCAGCCATGCGCGGCAGGGTGATCGCCCTGCGTGTCGGCGTGGCCCTGGGCGGTACACCGATCGGTGCGCCGATTGTCGGTTGGGTGGCCGACCACCTGGGCCCACGTTGGGCGCTGGTGGTCGGCGCAGTGTCGGGCATCCTTGCCGTGGGGGTGGCGCTCTACACCCTCAAACGCCAGCTGGATCGGCCCGCGTCGATCACGTCCGCCCCACCGACCCCGAAACCGGGAGATCCCCCAGCAACTTGAGCCCGGTACTTTTTACAAAGGTGGCGTAGTCCATCGGCTTCTGGATCCGCGTCTCGGCGTTGGGTAACACGTAGGCCCAGGCGCGCTGGCTCGAGGCGTCGTACACCAGTTTGAACAGGCGCGTCGGCACCCAGACTTTGTTGTCACCGATGGTGCCGTAGCCCGCGTCGAACAATGGGCCGGTGAACACATACACATCGCCACCGGCCCGCTTGGCAAACTTGCGCACGTCGGCCTCGACCTTGCTCCAGATCTTGCGGTTGTTGGTGGGGTCTTGCGGCACCATGTTCGACAGCGCGAAGGATTGGGCCATGGCATGGGCGTTCGGCGCGTCGGCGGCCGGAGCCTGGTGGCCACGGTCCACGGCCGGGTGCTGGCTGCGGTAGTCACTCAGCTCTGCGCGACCGCCTTTGGGAATGCGCGGGTCCGCATAGAACTGGTTGGTGCGCTCCTCGCCCTTGGCGTCTTTCAATTGCGCGGCATTCAGGCGCTCGACCACCACCAGTGGCGTCTTGCTGGTTTGCGAATACAGCACCGCAAAGGTGTCGGAACACAGGGCCAGGGGCTTCATCGACGCCGCAACGGTGGCCGTCTTGATCGGGGTGGTGGCGGGAAAAAGTTGGGCGCAACCGTCAAACGAGCTGCGTTGCTGCGCGGGGGTATAGGGATTGGCCAGGCTGCGTGCGTCTACAGCGGTGGAGAGCAAAACAAGGGCCGACAGCCCGACTGCAATGTTGCGTAGGTACATGCGTTAGATCTTATGGTGAGGGTAAAACGGACGACAGGCTCCGAGGCACGGAGCCGACAGACGCACGACCACAGTCGGCCGCGCGGGGCTTATGGACCCTCATAAGTCAATTTGGTGCCGCAGGTTCAGCCTGCTAGACCGACAGCGGCAGCGTCACCACAAATTCGCTGCCCTTGCCGTGCCCTTCACTCTTGCCCGTGACCGTTCCGCCGTGGGCTTCGACCAGTTCGCGCACCACGGTCAAGCCGATGCCGAGGCCGGCGCTGTTGAAGCCGATGGCGTGGGCGTCCTGCACATAAGGGTCAAAAATGAACGGCAGGGCCTTGGCGGTCACGCCGATGCCATTGTCGGCAATGCTGATCCTCAATTGCCCGGCCTCTACGGTCGCCTTCATCGCAATGGTGCCACCCGCCTGGGTGTACTTGGCCGCGTTGCCCAGCAGGTTGTGCAGGATCTGCGCCAGCCGCACGGGGTCGCCGTTCAGGCTGAGCACGGCGTCGGGCAGCGCCACATCGAATTGCTGCTTGCGGGTGATCATCACCGGACTACAGGCGTCGACAGCGGCATTGAGGATGCGCAGCATGTCCACTTCGCGGCGGTTGATGCGCAGTTTGCCGGTGCTGGCGCGTGACACATCCAACAAGTCGTCGACCAGTTGGGAAATATGCTGGACCTGGCCTTCGATCAATTCGCGCATGCGCGGCAGCTGGTCGCTGGGCAGCCGGACCATGCGCTCGGCAATCAGGCTGATGGGCGTCAGTGGGTTGCGCAGTTCATGGGCGACCATCGCCAGGATGCTTTTCTGCTGACCCAACGCACGTTCGGCGGTGGCCTGCAGGTCCTGGGCACTGAGTGCGGCGATCACCAGTTGTGCATTGGCTTCGCGCAGTTCCTGGAACAGCTGCTGCTCCTCGACCTGAGGCGCCGCGACCGCGTCGGATTGCGCCAGCAGGATCGCCAGCACCAACTGCTGATTGGCCTCGATCAGTTGCTCGACGTGCTGGGAATCCACCAGGCGGCTGTTGGCGTCGCTCAGTTGTTGCTGCAGTGCGGCCAACACCGCGCGCGCTTCAACCGTTTTCTGGCCGAGCAGGAACAGTTCATGGGCGGCATTGGCCACCTCACGCGCGTCCCCGCCTGTGCCTTTACTCATAAGTCAACTCACACATTTTCAGCGCCTGTGCGCAAGGTGGTCGGGCGACCACCCAGCAGCCCCTCCTGGTCGGCGAGCATCTCGCCGATCTGCAGGCCATCGTCATTGATGTGGTATTGGCGCAGCTCATCGCAGTGAGCGCTGGCGCGCACCTTTACCACGGCCATGATGCGCAGCAGCCGGCTGCGCACTTCGATGTAGCGCTGCACGATGATCGCATCCGTCAGGAACGCCGTGCCGTAGGGGCTGAAGCGCAGGTCGGTGTAGCGGTCTTCGAGTTCCGAGGTCATCAACACACTGACCCCGGCGCGGGTCAGCGCGGTGACCATGCGTGACAACGACTCACGGAAGTCCGCGCGGAAGGTCGGCGCCAGGGCCAACTCAAAGCCCGACAGCGAATCGATGACCACCCGTGTGGCGTTCAAGCGGCTGATTTCACTGAGCAGCAGTTGGACGATTTCATCGATCGACAGGTCCGGTGCCCGGCTGTCCACCAGGCCGACCTTGCCGCTGTGGATCAAGTCGGCCAATACGGCATTTTGCGAACGGTTGGGCCGCTGCTCGAACACCGCGATAACGCCGGTTTCGCCATTGCGCGCGCCCTCGGCCAGGAAGGTTGCCGCGAGGATGCTTTTGCCCGACCCCGACGGCCCCGCCACCAGCAGCGAATAGCCGCGAGGCAGGCCGCCGCCGAGCATATCGTCGAGGCGTGGAACGCCCATTTTCAGGCGTTGCACAGGCAGCGTCATCGGCGCTTCGACCGGGTTGATCGCTGCCGGTGCGAACACCTTGATGCCGGAACTGGCGATACGAAAGGTGTGCAGCCCCGGCAAGGTCGGTTGGCCGCGCATCTTCATGATTTCCATCTTGCGCACCATCGAATTGCGCTCGACGCTCTGGCGCAACCAGATCAGCCCATCGGCCACGGTGAAGATCGGGTTGGTGTCGGTCTCGGTGAAGTACTCGCCGATCAGGAAGGTGGTCGCCTGCCAGGTCGTCATCAACATGCCCAGTTGTTGCACGAACTGCGGCAGGTTGTTATTCGGGTTGTGCTGGGTCTGGCTGGCGAGCACCACCGAACGGAAGGAGTCGACAAACACCAGCGACGGCGAGTGTGCCTCCACTTCGCTGACAATGCGGCGCAGCACTTCGTCCAGGTCCCCGGCCAGGGTGTCGTCGGCCAGGTTGATATAGCGAATCGACTGGTTGATGGCGTCGTTGTCGAAGAAGTCGAACTGCTGCTGATACCGCAGCATCTTCAGCGGTGGCTCGCCCAGTACGGTGAAAAACAGCGCTGGGCGTTCGGGTGTCGCCAGGGCAAACATCATCTGGTGCGCCAGTGTGGTTTTGCCACAGCCAGGCGGGCCGGCGATCAGGTTGAACGAAAACTCCGGCAAACCTCCGCCCAGCACCTCGTCCAGCCCTGGCACACCGGTAGCCAGGCGGTTGATAGTTACTTTGGTGCTCATGGCGAATTTTCCTGCGAAGGGGTGTCGCTCAAAGAAGGTTCCCACACGTCGCGCAGTAAGCGAGCAGTCAGCGAGGGCCCGATCAGCGTGGTGAGCAAGGTATAAAAGGTGGTGAGCAGCACCTCACCGAAAAACAGTGCATCGGCTTCACTCAGCTCAAGCAGTGCGGCCTTGAGCCCGGCCCGATCCGGTGCGGCCTGCGCGCGGTCGTGCACACCGGCCAGGCGCGCCTGGGTCGATGCACTGAGGTGCAGGCTGCGGCGCAACAGCGCGACACAGCCTTGCTGCCCGATGATGGGGGTGAGTGCTGCGTCCATGTCCTGCAATATCGACATGATCGCCTCGGCGATGCCTGCAATATCAGCGGTGGGACCAGCACGGTGCGCCAGAGACGCTACGATCTGGCGGCTCTCTTCGCTTTGCGTGGACATGAAGGGCTAATATCCGATGAATTGAGGCCCAGCGTACACCCTATGGCGTTCGTCCGAAGGTTTAATGCGCCACCACTGCCGCACCCGCCCGCCGCCCGGGCTTGAAACCATGGGCACGGGCGCCCCAGGCAATCGCCAGGGACACGCCGACCAGCACCAGCATGGCCCAGGGAAACGACGCCACGCCCCAGGTGTCCAGCAACACCCCGCCGACCACGCCACTGCCGGCAATCGCGCTGTTCCAGGCCACCACATTCAGCGACAGCGCCACATCCGCGCCATCCCCCGCCGCATCGGCCAAGGCCGTTTGCAGCAAGGTTGCAGCACCGCCGAAGCTCAGGCCCCATACCGCCACGCCGAGGTAGATCACCTGCGCCACGCTGCCGAACAAGCCCAATACCAACGAGACGGCCCCGAACACTGCCAGGCTGGTGAGGACCGTGAGGCGCAACAGCGGCTCCACCAACCTGGCGGTGATCCAGATCCCCGCCAACGCAGCGATCCCGAAGACCAACAGCACCAGGTCGACCCGATCCGCCAAGCCGGCAGGCGCCACGAAGGGTGCGATGTAGGTGTAGAGAATGTTGTGCGCCAGCATCCAACTGATCACGACCGCGAGCACCGGCCGTACACCTGGCGTGGTCAACACCTTGCCCAACGACACGCGTTGGTGCGCAGGCTGGGGCGCGTAGTCCGGGACCTTCACCAACACCCAGGCAATCAGCACCAGGCTCACGGCCGACATCAAGCCAAAAGTAGTGCGCCACCCCACCAGCCCGCCCAGCCAGGTGCCCAGCGGCACACCCAACGACAGTGCAATCGGCGTACCGACCATCGCCAACGCCAGCGCCTTGCCCTGTTGATGCGGCGCGACCATGCGCCGGGCGTAACCGGCCAGCAGGCTCCAGGCCAACCCGGCCGCGACGCCCGCAAAGAAACGCGCCACCAGCGTCACGCCATAGTGGGACGACAGCGCCGTGATGGAGTTGAACAACAGAAAACCGACGATGGTCAGCAGCAGCACATTGCGCCGGCGCCAGCCACGCGTGGCAATGGTCATCGGGATCACCGCCAGCACCGAGCCCAGGGCATAGGCAGTGACCATCTGCCCGGCCATCGATGGGGAGATCGCCAGGCCGTCACTGATCAACGGCAACAGGCCAGCGGGCAGGGTTTCGGTGACGATGCAGATAAAGCCAGTCATGGCCAGGGCGAGCAAGGCGCCGATGGGCAGGCGGTCGGATGACGCCGATAAAGTCAGTGAGGGTGTCACGGAAAACTCCTTGAGCGGGACTTAAATACTGATCGATACAAATGTTGCAGGCGAGCGCGCCACGTTGTCAACGACTTATGTATCGACTAGTATTTATCTCGCTTCCCCACCGGAGATCAGACATGGCACAGATGGGCCGCCCCCGCACCTTCGACCGCCAACTCGCCGTGGACCAGGCCCTGCACCTGTTCTGGCAGCACGGCTACGATGCCACCTCCCTCGCCCGGCTCAAGGCCGGCCTGGGGGGCGGGATCTCCGCACCGAGTTTTTACGCAGCGTTCGGCTCCAAAGAAGCGCTGTTCGACGAGTGTGTGCAGCGCTACCTCGCCACCTACGCCCGGGTCACGGAATGCCTATGGGATGAAAACCTGCTCCCGCGCCAGGCCGTTGAAACCGCACTGCGCCAATCCGCACGCATGCAGTGTGAAGACGGGCACCCCAAGGGCTGCATGGTGGCCTTGGGCGTGATGAGCGCACCAAGCCCGGAGAATGCGCGGGTGGCGGATGGATTGACGCAATCGCGGCTGCGCACGCGGGCGGGGATCGTGGCCTGTGTGGAGCGCGCCATCAGCGCGGGGCAGTTGCCGGAGACGATCAACGCCTCGGCCATGGCGGCGGTGTTTGACAGTTTCTTGCAGGGCGTTTCGATACTGGCGCGCGACGGCGTGCCCCATGCAGCCATCGACGCGGCGATCAGCCAATTGCTGCTGACCTGGGATATTGCTGCATCCATCGCGCCTCCCTCACCACAGGGGCGATGCCTGCATGCCGGAGGCTAAGCCTCCCGACATTGCATCAGAAAATCCACAAACGCCCGCACCCGGTGCGGCACATACCGCCCATGGGGATACAGCAAGGTAAACGGTCGCGAGCGTCCGCCGTAAGGCTGCAAAACCTCCACCAGGCTGCCATCGGCCAATTCTTGCTCGACGATAAACTTGTAGGTCTGAAACAACCCCGCGCCGTGCTTGGCCAGGGTCACGCCGCCCAGCACATCATCGGAGCAGCTGTACCCTGCCTCCCCCGCGTACTCCTGCGCCTTGCCGTCGACCTGGAACAGCCAGGCGATGCGCCGACCGTTGCTCGGCAGTTCGTACTGGATGCATTCATGGGCGGGCAAATCCGCCAGCGTCTGTGGCACGCCGGCGCGTTTCAGGTAGGACGGTGCCGCGACCACCACCAATTCAGCGTCTTCCAACAAGCGCGCGATCAGTGACGAGTCGGGCTGGGCGCGTACACGGATGGCCAGGTCATACCCTTCGGCGACAAAGTCGATATTGCGGTTGCTGATATGGACATCCACCGTGACCTGCGGGTACAAGGCGCGAAACTTCGGTAGTAACGGCAGCAGGCGGTGATGGGCGTAGGTGGTGGGAATGCTGATACGCAGCAGCCCAGAGGGCACGGCCTGGGCGCCCATCACTTCCTGCTGGGCTTCCACCAGTTGAGTCAGGGCCTGGCGGCATTGTTCGAAGAAGGTCCGGCCACTGTCAGTCAAGCGAATGCTGCGAGTGGTGCGCACAAACAGGCGCGAGCCAAGGCGTTCTTCCAGGCGCGAAATGCTGCGGCTCACGGCGGCGGGTGTGACACCGGCAACCTGCGCGGCGGCGGTGAAGCTGTTGGCTTCGGCGGCAAGGCAGAACAGTTCGATACTGCCCAGCTGCAAATCTTCGAAATGGCGCTTCATGACGCATTACACCGGGTAAATAGGTGTCGCCATACTTACCAGCCCACCGCAAGTAAATACAACAACTCCCGCGCTATTCAACCGCCTTCGGCACAGTGACATACGCATCGGCGCCGGCTGAATACTCAACAATCGAAGGTGTGTTCATTCTGAGTTCGTGGCGTTCGATAGGGTCGCTCTTCATCCGCGAAAGAAAGCGAAACTAGTACAAGCCAGGCTCATCCAGCTTGACCACATACTTGAGCTCGTAGGATTCGGACGGTCCAAAGTCCAAAGATAGGCGCTAAAACAACAGCCGCGAAAAATCGCAGCAGGCCTGGGCCAGCTTCGCCACGTCCTGGTTCAGGCCGAACTGGCGGTCCACCCGGTGCAGCGCCACGTATTGGATATCCGGCAACGCCGGCTGGGTGACCAACGCGCGCAACGTGCCTTGCTCGATCAGATGGGACAGGCACGCCACCGGCAGGTAGCTCACGCCAATCCCCGACAGCGCCAACCCGGCCTGCACCAGCAGGTTGTGGCTGGTGAGGGTGCGCGGCATCTGCACGTTGTTTGCCGCCAGCCAGCGCTCGTAGATCATCCCGGTCCCCGACTGTGAGCCTTGGCCTACTCGCCCATTGGCGTGTTCGGCATGATCGCCGTGACCGTGGCCAACTTCGGCTTTGGCTCGTTGCTGCCGTTGGCCAAGCTGATCATGGTCAGTTACGTGTCCATCGCGTTCTTTGTGCTGGTGGTGCTCAACCTGGTGGCGCGCCTGTGCGGGATCAATCTGTTTGCCTTGATGCGCCATATCAAGGATGAGCTGATCCTGGCTTTCTCCACCGCGAGTTCGGCGTCGGTCATGCCGCAACTGATGAAGAAGCTGGAGACCTACGGCGTGCCGCCTTCGCTGGTGAGCTTTGTGGTGCCGGTGGGTTACTCGTTCAATCTCGACGGCGCCTCGCTGTTCCTTGGCATCGGCACGCTATTCGTGGCGCAGCTATACGGAATCGACTTGAGCCTTGGGGATCAGGCGCTGCTGGTGGTGACCATGGTGCTCACCTCCAAGGGGGCTGCGGGTGTGCCGGGGTTCATGTTCGTGATTCTCTCGGCAACACTCGCCAGTGCCGGGTTGCCACTGGAGGGGATCGCGTTTATTGCCGGGGTGTATCGCTTGATGGAAATGCCGACTACCGCACTGAACGTGCTGGGCAATGCGCTGGCGCCGTTGGTGATTGCCAAGTGGGAGGGTGGTGACGCTAAGGCGACGCACGAACCGAGCGCCAAGAATGTGCCTTCACGTTAGCGAGGGCCTTACGAATAAAGGCGCTCCAAAGAGCGCCTTTATTCATTTCAACTCACTGCTCGCCGATGGATTTCACCTCAGCTTTAGCAGCGCCACCGATGGCAATGCGTTTAGGCTTGGCTTCCTCCGGCACGACCCTGAGCAGGTCGATGCTCAGCAAGCCATTGGAAAGCTGTGCGCCTTGCACTTCGATGTGGTCGACCAGGCGGAACGACAGGCGGAACGCGCGCTGGGCAATGCCTTGGTGCAGGTAGGTGATGCCTTCATTGTGTTCGCGTTTGCCGCCGGCGACGGTCAACACGCCCTTTTCCACCTGGATTTCCAGGTCATCTTCCACCAGGCCTGCCGCCGCGATGACGATTCGATAATGGTCATCGCCGTGCTTTTCGACGTTGTGCGGTGGGTAGGTGGTACCGGCCTCGCTGCGAAGCGCCGATTCGAAAAGGTCGTTGAAACGGTCAAAGCCGACGGAATGGCGGAACAGTGGGGCCAACGAAAGAGTAGTAGCCATTGCAAAATCTCCTGAGGTTTCTCCAAGTGATTTGGTACGCGACCCATATTCGGCATCGCGTAAAACCTATGTAGGTTCAGGCTTAAAATTTTCAAGCGGCGCCCACAAAAAAATTTACCCGATGCGATAAGCCCCCAACGAAAGGCTCACACACCTACGCGCAAGGACCGTTGTGGGATCAACCAAGGCGACCCGGTGGGCACCGATTTCAAACACGTCACACTGCGCCGGTACCAGCGGCAACTCGGTATACCCAAGGAATGGCGATGGCCTGGGCACCGGAAAAAATCATGGCTTCACTTTGCACATTGACATATCGGTAAATCTCGATATCCTAGCGCCATGGACCTACTCGACATATTCAAAGCCCTCTCAAACCGAACTCGACTTGAAATCCTGAAAGGTTTGAAGGACCCCGAAAAGCACTTCCCCCCGCAGGATGAAGGGGACGTTCATACCGTGGGCGTCTGCGTCAGCAGCATCCAAGAGGGCGTCGGGCTGTCGCAGTCAACTGTGTCCGATTACCTGGCCACGCTGCATCGAGCCGGCTTGATTGAAACCCGGCGCATCGGCCAGTGGACCTACTACAAGCGCAACGAAGCAACCATCAGCGCCCTGGCCGAAATCATCGGCAAGGAGCTGTAATTTTTTACCCCAGGATATCGAGAATTCCCGATATCCCTTTTTACCGAAATTCACTGCTACTGAACCCCACTGTTACTGAAACGAGGTAATGCAATGAAAGCGATGATGCTCGACTCATTTGGCGGCCCGGATTCGTTCAAACGCTGCGAGGTGCCCACGCCGGTTCCGCAGACAGGACAGGTACTGGTGCGGGTCCACGCAACGTCTATCAACCCGCTGGATTACCAGGTGCGGCGCGGCGACTATGCCGACCTGGTACCCCTCCCCGCCATCACCGGCCACGACGTCTCAGGCGTTGTCGAAGCCATCGGCCCGGGCGTGACGAACTTCGCGCCCGGCGACGAAGTCTGGTACACCCCGCAGATCTTCGACGGCCCCGGCAGTTACGCCGAATACCACGTCGCAGCCGAAAACATCATCGGCAAGAAACCGCCCGCCCTGAGCCACCTTGAAGCGGCCAGCCTGAGCCTGGTTGGCGGCACGGCATGGGAAGCGCTGACCGTGCGCGCAGCGCTTCGGGTCGGGGAAAGTATCCTGATACATGGCGGCGCCGGCGGCGTCGGCCACGTGGCGATCCAACTGGCAAAAGCCATCGGCGCCAGGGTGTTCACCACCGTGCGCGAAGCCAACATTGAGTTCGTTGAAAGCATGGGCGCCGACGTGATCATCAACTACGAAAAGGAGGACTACGTTGACGCCATCCTGCGGGAAACCGGTGGGCGCGGCGTCGATGTGGTGTTCGACACCATCGGCGGCAACACGCTGTCGCGCAGCCCCGACGCACTCGCGCAACTGGGCCGCGTGGTGTCGATCGTCGACATCACCCAGCCACAGAACCTAGTCCAGGCCTGGGGCAAAAATGCGAGTTACCACTTCGTGTTCACGCGGCAAAATCGCGGCAAGCTGGATGAGCTGAGCACGTTGGTTGCGCAGGGCCAACTGCGCCCCCATGTGGGCGCCGTCTACTCGCTGGCCGACATTGGACGCGCCCATGCCCGCCTGGAGAGCCCCAACAACGGCATCCAAGGGAAGATCGCAATTGCTGTCGAGCCTACTCAAGGAGCAACGTCATGATCTACGAGATCGCCGTGCTGCCTGTTCACAAGGAACACATCGACGCCTTCAGGCTTGCCTTTGCCGAGGTGGCGCCACTGCTCAGCCGTGCGCAAGGCTACCTGGGCCATATGCTTGCCCAGGGCGTTGAAACACCGGAGCGCTTCAACCTGATCGTGCGCTGGGAATCGCTGGAGCACCACACGCCGGTGTTTGAAGCGAGTGAGGACCATCGGCTGTTCATGCTGGGGTTGGAGGCGTTTTTTTCGGAGGAACCGCAGGTTTATCACATTGAGGGGGGGGCGGGGTTTATCGACTAGAAAATCCAAGGCAAAAAAAAGCCTGCATCTCTGCAGGCTTCTCTTGATGTCGCTATCTGGCTCCACGACCTGGACTCGAACCAGGGACCCAATGATTGACAGTCATTTGCTAGCTGTTAGGCGCACAGGGGCCACGAAAAACGTGGTGGAGAGATGGGATTGCTGCATAGCGTGGTTCGCATGAATGCGTCACGCCAGGAAAGTTAGTCGGGTTGGGTTGGCTTGTCAAAGCTGTGCAAATTAATGATCTGTAAGAAAAGGAGACGGTCGTTGTCAGCTACCCGGAGACGAGGCGTCTCAGTGATCTACTTTCTCGACCTTATCTGTGTGCACATCTTTGCAGCCAATGGGTGCCTTATCCTTCTAGCTTGACCCAGGCCGTTTTTCCTTGGCATCGGCATAGCCATACTCTTTTGAAACGCTGTAAATGTCAGGAATTTCCGGCCAGTCTCCGGCCAGAAGTATTTTTTCAGCGTCATCCACCATCGCAAAAAAAGGCTAGTCAACCCCATCAAGCGGGTCCTATTGCTGCCACCGGCAAGACCATCAACTACAAAGAATATACATCTGGAATATTAACCGCTGACAGCTACAGCATTCAAGCCCATAGGCATAATGACTTCCGCACGATCTACCGATCTAATCCTTTCAAGTTACAAACATCAATGAAGTCTGACATAGAGATTTCCTGATCACCATCTTCGCCAGCGATCAAAACGTCTTGCACAATCACCCTTGCTCTTGAAAAGTCCAAAACCACATCAAAGCTATTGAATTCAAACTCTCGTTTATAGACGTTTTCAGAACTACGCTTCTCGTCGATGGCGCCCTGCAGGACCCCTCTAACATGAGTATCTAATTCCTGCTGCACAAATCGTTCTATAACATTCATATTCATCAACCAGCCCTCAATAGGGATACACTGTGTGAATGATACCATCGCGAACATTCACATGGATGGATTTGACTGCGTTCCCAGCTTTATCCGTCCCGATGACCTTTCCTAAGTTGTACTGAACCACATACCCACCTGGGCCATTGTGGGTTACTTTTCCATATCCCAAAGCATCATCGTTGTTTCTGGCCCAAGTCATGAAGGCCGGCCGTTCGTGCCAGAAGGCAGTGAATTACTTTTTTCTCAAACTTTGCTCTCGGCCATATTCGCCCTCTCAACTACCATAAGAATCAATTAGAGCCTTTGCGATTCTAGCTTCAATCAATGAGCCGGAAGCCAACTCACGTAGTTCTCGCATAGAAATAAAATTAGCATTTAGATACATCTCGAAATCCTTCTTAAGAGCAGATGATTTCACTGCAATCACACCAAACTCTTCAAAGGCACTTTCAAATGCCACCCAATCAAATGTGCCATTAAAAAAATAGATTGGATAGCCGACTTTCCCACCAAAAAAATCGTCAGCTCCCTCATTCAGCCAGATGACGTCTTCATTAACGTCTTTCCCTCCCATAGAAAAGCAGGACTGCTCTAAAAACTCCGCGCCAGAAAACTTAATAAAAACACTCGATATCAAGCTTGATACGCTTTCAGCAACCAACCCCGCGAACACATCAACCAAACAAATAAGTGGTCGCTCAAAAAACCAAAAAACCAGCTCATCGCCCATAAAAATATTCGCAGGCAGATCTTTACTCAAGTCGACTACTCCCGATAGTCTATTAAGCAACAAAAATAGCTCTTCCTCTCCAACCTTATGAATAGCCATCACTATTCTCCTGAAAATCTGATTTTAGTAATCGGTTTTTTCATACCATTGATAGTCAGTGATGCAGAGGGTTGACCCGTGGATGTGGACGAAGGATAGAAACGATAAGTTTTTTCAGAATTTGATAAAATCGTAACTGAACCATCTTTAGAAACCGTTTTGATGTAGCCACTAGATTCAAGAGTTTTAATTGCACTGCTCTGAGAAACATTCGCATTAATCTGTCCCGCGCTGTTTCGAGTGGCCTTCGGTAAAAACTCTACGTCTGTTACCTTCGCTTTAGACCGTTTGCCAGGCATGATGAAAATGCCCTGCTTAATCGCTTCTGCTGCCAACGTAGCAATAGTAGTATCACCTTTGACTCCAATTATCGCACCAATATTTGCAGTGGATCCGAAGTTTTGATCAATAATCATGCCTACGGTTGATGCTGCGGGGTTGCCTTCATGACGTAGCACGCTGATCAAATCAGCTGATTTTTGATAGTCATCAGCGAGCCTGATAGAAATCGCCCTGCACTGGTCAGGAGACCTGACACATAATTCGTCCAGCTCAGCATCCCTTTTCGCGCTTAACGCATTGTAGCGGTCAATGACTTCCTGTTTCTCAGTTGCCGTACTCTTACTATCGACCTCACGAAGCATTTCCTTGATTTCTTCATGATACAGATAGTTGAACGTTGTAGCCTTCTGAGCAATCACTGAACCTGTATTAAGATCTCCTCCTACAGCTGCCGCACCAATCAACCCTGTGAGCTGAGAAAAAACCAACTGCAACTGATCATTTTTACCAGCCGCATCGGCCATGACGTTAATCAAGGCCTCGTTCAATCCGGCGGCAGCAGCACCGGTCTTGAAGTCACTCCCAGTCAGCTCTGCCAATAAGCCACCCATAATGGCGTGGGCAGCAATTTTCTGAACACTTCCATTTGGAAAGGTGATCTGATCCCCTACCCAATTGAAACCGGTAGCCATGGCCATATTCCCCGCCTCGCCCAATAGGGCCGCGTTGAAATTATTGCCGAAGCTGCCACCACCAATCGCAGTGGATACGCCACTGCTGATAACTGCTCGAGTTACTGTACGAGTCGCCGCATCAGTCGCATTGCTCCAACGGAATATGTCTTTGGAAGGGTTAGCTGTGCTTACGGCAGCACCATCCGCAGGTTGAATACCCTGTGTGGCGGACCCTGCACCATCGGCTGCCGTAAACCATTTATCGTCCGCGTAATCAAGAAACCCAGCAGTAAACCCTGCAATCGCAGCGTTCTTCAAACTACCCGCGCTGAACGTATCTTTAATCGCCAGACCAAGATTGCCCTTGTTATCAATGGTGCTGGTGACTGCAGTAGTGCTCAAGCTGGCCGCGACAGCCAAGTTAGTCCCACTCAACCCAAGACCCGCAGGGCCAAGTATGAAAGACATCAGAATTGCGATGGCAATCTTGGCGCCGGCTCCCAGACCGGACGATTCATACTTGAAGCTGTCGTGAATTTCTTTTACTTGGCGCCAATCGATATCGCCCCGAGCTTCCGCCTGCTTCATCCAAGCAAGGTTCGGATCAGCTTGAACCATCGCGTCGATGGTTTGGCTAACGCTTTGTTGATCGACCTGTTTGATGTCAATACGAATGCCTTCGGCCGCATTAATGACAAGCTTGCCTTGAGCGATCAGAGCGCTTTGCCGAAGGGTCTCATCCGTTTTCCCTTCGCCTTTCATCTTGTACCAAGCCAAGTCACCCTTGCTCTTGGTATGGCTCTCATCGTGGAAATCCTTCACCCCCTCAAACACGATGCGGCCACCGCTATCCAGCGTCAGGTCCTTTCCGCTATCCAGGGTTGCCACTTGATAACGTTGATCGCCGCCACTCTTGAGCGTGAGATTGCCGCCCGTCTTGATTTCACTGCCGACGTTTGTGTGCTGCGTCACCTCATCCCGTTTCGCCGCGTTACTCCCCCAACTGCCTTTCTTGGTCATGTCATAAAGGGAGTAGTCGCGATTGAGCTCAGCCAGTAAATTCAGCTGGTTACCGGCAACCAGATACGCCTCATTACCAGCGTTGATTTTGCTGGCCACCATCGTCACGTCGTTCAGCGCAACGACGTTTACATCTCCACTGGCATCAATCGTCGTACCCTGCTGCCGAATATGGTCTTCATCCTGATTGATCTTCTTGCCGCTGCGTTTATAGCGGTACTCACTTGATTCTTCGTTGGCAGCCGCCAGGAGGTTCACATCCTTGCCAGACAGGTTGACGTCGCTCCCCGCCTTGACATGGCTGGCGACCATCGTGAGCTCATTCGTCGCCACAACATCGAGATCCCCACCGACCTTGATCTCACTGGCATGCTGCACCGTCTGGCTTTGTTCCCAGAAATGCCGTTTGTCCTGACGCATCGACCCGGTTTCTTCGCGAGCCGCCGCAATCACCACATCATTACCCGCGCTTAACTCCGCGTTCTTGCCTGCCGTAATGGCCCCGCCCACGTTCAGCAGGTCGCGAGCGGCATGCATCGTCAGGTTGTTTCCGGCTTCAATGCTCGCAGCGCTATCCACAACAGCAGTCTTGGAGCTGAACCCTTTTCCACTGTTTTCAATCGTGGTGATGGTCCGGTCGTTGCGGATATCGCCGGTCAACGTGCTCAGGTCAACATCCTTGCCTTTGAGGATGCCGCCTTGCATGTTCACCAGGTCCTTGCCCGCGACCAGCTTGAGCTTTTCACCAGCCTCGGCCAGCCTTGTATTCACCAGGTTATTACCCGCCGCTGCCGACAGGCTTTCACTGGCGCGCAAGGTCCCGGCGTTCTTCAAATCCGCACCGGCAATCAGCGTCACATCCTTGCCTTGAATCAGCGCGCCATCCGCCGTCAGGCGGTTATTCGCCTGGGCCATGTACAACACGGGCACCAACACGTGTTCACCATTGACCACCTGGTCTTCCATCCAGACGATGTCGTGGGTCAGTGCGGCGACTTGTTGGGAGGTGAGGGTTACACCGACGGCGAGGTTAAGTTGCTCCTTGCTGGCAATGGCGTTGTTCATCAAGTACTTGAACATGCCTTCATCGGTGGTCTGGCCAGCGATGAAACGTTGTCCGGTTCGGGCAGTGACGGCTTGTTGGATCAGGCGTTGTTCGTAAAGGCCGTCACCCAGGCGTTTCCAACTGGTTTCAGGGTCGTAGCCGAGTTTGCCCAACAGGTAATCCGAGCTCATGAATTGCTTGAGGTCGGTGAAGGCGGAGTTGGTTTCGACCAGGTATTTAGGGCCAACGAACACGCGGCTGGCGTCCGAGCCCTGGATGTTGGCCTTGCTCAGGTCCTGGCTGTTTTTGGCTGCAGCGGCGCTATCGACCACATGGAACAAGCCGTTCGTACCGCTCGGCAATGTGAAGCCCGGCAGATTGGTCGGGTTGACTTGTTGCTGTGCCAGGTCAGGTGGTAGCTGTGGGTTCAGCACGACCACGGCGGGTTTGGTCACTGCAGTAGCGCCGCCTTTGTCCGAAACCGGTGTAGGCGGTGCGAACTGTACGATGCTGCTGTTTTCCAGCTGTTGGGTCGCCTGGATGCTGATGTTACCGCCCGCTTGAATCACCGAGGCGATCGGGTCGCCAGGGGTCACGGTGGTGGTATCACCTACCAGATTGAAGGAGTTGAGCGCGCCTACCGGTAGTACCTTGGGGTTACCTTGCGCGTTGTAGGGGTAGATCCAGTTGGCACGAAAGCGCTCGTCTGTACCATCGGTAATACGACCGGTGTTCCACGTACGCGTGCGCGTGCTGGTACCGGTGGTCGCGCCAATGTTGGCGAAGTTGTCAGCGGTGATCAGCAGATCAGCGCCCGAGGCCATGGTGCTGTACTTATTGAGAACACTTGACCCTTCGACGGTCAGCTTCGCGCCACTCTGGATCAAAGAGCTGGCCGAATCTGTCGCCACCACACTTTTGGAGACTTCATGTGCAACGTAGTCGACGTTGTGATGATCACCACCGCAGTCGTAGCACGTCACGCTGAGGTAGCCCGAGACCGCCTCGTCGACGGTGCTAAATACGTCCTTGCGGTTGATCACGCTGTCGCTGCGCACCAGCACATCGTTGGTGGCTTCGATATGGCTGGAAATGTTTTCCAACGACGCACTGCGTGCCACGCCGTCGCGAGCCATCATGCTCAGGCCGCCCAGGCTGTAGATATCGGCGTAGTAATTGGTCAGATTCTTGAAGCGCAGCGCCATGTCGGTGCCGCTGAAGATCAGGCCGTGGTCGTTACGTACAGCTTCGGCGTTCAGATCCACCTTGCCGGCGCCACCGAGGGTACCGGTGTTGATGACGTTGGTAGCGGTCAGGGAGAACGTCCCGCCACTGGTAATGCGCCCGGCATTGGTCCACGTGTCGCCCTTACCGGTGAAACTCTGGCTGGCGGCAAGCTTGCCGGTGGCTGCCTGGTTGAACTGGCCTACGGTGACGTTGAGCACATCAGCTTGAATGTCGGTGCTGTTGTCCCAGGTCGCGGCATCGACGGTCAGTGTGCCGGCAGTTGCAACGCTTCCGCCGATATTGCTGAACTTCGCCAGATCGACTCCAAAGGTCCCAGTGCCGACGTGCTGGATATTGCCATCCGTGTTGTTGAAGCTGGCCATGCGCAACGAGACGTCATGGTTAGCCGCTTCGATTATGCCGCTCTGGTTATCCAGCAATTGCTGGCTGGCCACGCTGGCGGTGCCTTGTTGGCCGAGGGAACGCAACTTGCCGTTCTGGTTGTTGATGGAGGCGGCGCCGATCAACAAACCGCTGGAGCCTTCGACCAGGCCTGACTGGTTGTTCAGTACGCCGGTCAGGCCGAAGTCGATGGCGTCGGCGGCCGCGCGGCCTTGGGTGTTGTTGAGGTCGTGAGCGCGTACCACCAGCTGTTGCTTGGCCAGCAAGGCGCCGCCTTGGTTGTCGAGGGTGGCGGTGGTGATCAGGGCATCGCCATTCAGGGCAGACACTTGGCCGCCGTTGTTGAGCACGGCCTGCTGGGCACCGAGGTCGAGCGACTGAGCCTGAATCAGCCCTGCCTCGCCGGAAATGTTGAGCGACTTGCCATTATCCAATACAGACGCCAGGGTGGTCTTGAGCTTGCCCGCGACACTCGCCAAAACTCCCCCACGGTTATCGACGCTATCGGCATCAATAGTGAGGTCGTCTGTTTGCGTGATGACGCTACCGTCCCTGTTGTTGAGCCCCTCGCTCAACGTAGCGGTAATACCGCTCTGGCTGAGCAGGCTGCCGGTGGTGTTGTCCACCGCACCGCCGTTGATCGTCAGGCCCTGCTGGGTGCTGATAATGCCTTTGCCGGTGTTAATCAATTGCTGGTGGGCCGTAAGGCTCATGGCATTGGCGGACGCGATGTAGCCGTCAAGACTGTTATCAAGGGTGTCGGCTACCAGCGTGAGTTGGCCTTGGCTGATCAGCTTGCCGCCCTGCTGGCTGAACGTTTTGGCCGTGGCGAGGATGTCTCCCTGACTGGTGATCTGGCCCTTGGCGTTTTCAATGGTCATGCCGTCAAGCGTCAGGGTGTTTTTGGCGGTGATCTTGCCGCTGGTGTTGTCGAGGCTGGCTACGTCCAGGCCCAGCGTGTCTTGGCTGCTGATGACGCCATCAATATTTTTTACTGCCACAGCGTTCAACGTTTGCTCGCCGCCGCTGGCGAGAGTGCCTTTTTCTCGGTTGTCGAGTGTGCCGCTGAGGGTGGTCTTGACCGCACCCTGACCCGTCAAGGTGCCGCCACGGTTGTCCAGATCCTGCGCGTCAAGCGTCAGGCGGGCGCTGGCTGAAAGTGTGCCCGCACGGTTGTCGAGTGCTTCGGTGGCGGTTGCCTTGAGGTCACGGCTGGCGACAACGCTCTGGCCACGGTTGTCGATGCGCTTGGCGGTGAGCACCACGTCACCGGTCTGGTTGCGGGTGTTCTCCGGGGTGACGCCGGCTTCGATCATGCCCAGGTTTTCAAGCTGACCCGCCGTGGTCAACGCAACGCTGTCTTGGGCAGCGATGGCGCTGCGATTGGTCAACGTACCTTGGGTGGTCGCTTCAACGCGGGTGCCGGCGTAGATCTTGCCTTGGGCATCCAGGCTCTGGGCCTTGATGACAACCGCTTCGGCGGCGGTGGCTTGCACCAGGCTCAAATGACCATTGGCATCCAGTTGCATGTCGCCGCCACTGGCGAGCATCTTGCCGTCGAGCTTCACGCCCACGCCGCCTTCGCTGCTCACGAGCTTGATTGCACCGGCGTACATCCCGCCCAACGCCGAAGAGTCGATGGCCAGTTGAGGCGCGGTCGCCGGGTCAGCGTTACGTGCCGTTGTCTTGAGGGTCTTGGCATCGACGTCGTTGGCGCCGGCGATGATTGTCAGGTTCTTCGCCTGGATCTCGGCATTGATCTTGGCCGAACGGGTGATGATCTCGAAGCGGTCGATGTTGTTGGCGTTGAGCCCGGCGCCTTCTATGGTGACGCTGCCTTGATCGACTTGGTAACGGCTGACCTGGCCGTTTTCGATCACCGCTTTACCGGTGGTCAGGGTCGCCTGTGGCGTGTTGATAAACCCGCAGCCGTTGCAGGTGATGCCGTAGGGATTGGCGACGATCACATGGGCCGACTGCCCCGCCACTTCGGTGAAGCCGCGCAATTGGCTGGGGCTGCCGCCATTCACCTCGTTGAGGATCACACTGGCGGCGTTACCCTTGAGGTTCGAGTTGCCAAGGATGATCCCGCCCAACTGCGTGGACTGGGTACGGCTGGTGGCGTTGTTAAGAATCAGCCCCTGCTGGCCGACGTTGTAGTCCTTGAACTGGTTGTGCGACAACCCGCTGCCATTGGGCGCAGCGATATTGACGATCGGTACGCCATTCGCCGCCTGGCCCAAGCTGGTGCCGGGTGCGCTGACCACAATACCGTCCGCCTGGGCCAGCAACGGCTGCCAGAACATGGCGTTGGCAAGCACCAATGCCAACCCACGTTTGGGCAGGCACAGAAAGGTGGAACGGGTTTTCAAGGCCGCAGAAGGTTGGCGCGCAAGAAAGGCGAACTGGCGAACGTCCATGTATTTTCTCGATGCCCGAGGGGCGGTAAAAATTTAAAGAAAGAAATCCAGTCGAAAATAGATCGGCGCTTCACGCTCAGTGATCGGCCCCGGTCGTTCCAAAGAGTGTGCAAAGGTCACCGTGGCCGCGACGTTCTGGCCGCGTGCAAACAGATCGACCGAGTTGCTGCTCATGCGCCCATGCTGCTCGGCGTTGTAACGGCCGTGGCTGATCACGCCCTGGTCGTAGCCGAGGCTGGTGCCGTACTCGCTGAACACCGGTTGCAGCCAGGCCCAGGTCACCGGGCGGCTCCAGCGCAGGTCGTTGCGCCAGTAACCGCCGCTGTCGCCGCTGAGGGTCTGGTCCTTGTAGCCACGAATCGAAGACTGCCCGCCGAGGCTCATGCGTTGTGGGCTGAACAGCACGTCTTCACTGCGCTGGCCGGTCATCAGGCTGCTGAAGCTGAACGACTCGCCCCACAATTTGAAGGGGTACAGATAGCTCAGCGTTGCGGTGTATTTGCGATAGCGCGCATCAGCCTGGCCCGGTCGAGGGTTGTGATTGGCCTGGGCGTCGAAGGCGCCAATGCCGTCCTGCATGCCCAGGTCGATGTTGAGGAATGACCCGCCTATGCGCCGACCATGGTTGATGCCGAACTGAGCTTCGCTGAGGCGGTTGCTGCTCAGGGCCAGCTTGCTGTCGTCGATGAAGTTGTTGGTACGCAGGTAGGCCACGCCGGTGCTAAGGGAGGTTTTACTCAGAGCATCACGATGGACGACCCGCTCCAGGCGCAACTGGTGGTTCTGGCTGTCGCCGGACTGCTTGAAGTTGAAGTTGCTGGCATGGGCCAGGGAGCGGTACTCGGACTCGCTGTAGGTGTAATTGAGGTTCCACCAGCCAAAAGGCAGGTTGTAATTGAGCATCGAGTTACGCGAGGTTTTCTGGTGATCGCTGACCGCATCATGGCCGCCGCGCAGGGACAGTTGGTCGGCCAGGCCGAGCGGGTTGTCCCAATCCAGGCTCGCTCCCCACTGCTGTTCGCCGGTGCTGCGCTGGCCACCGTTGTGGCGTGACAGGCCGACGCGCCAGGGTTTCTGCGGGGCGTTCTTCACCAGCACGTCACTGCCGCCGACGGCCTTGCCGGGGGCCAACTCCATCTGCGCCTGGTTCGACGGAAGGCGGTTCAACTGATCGACCATCTGCTCGATTTCACGCAGGTTGAGCAGGTCGCCGGGTTTGCCGGGGAAGGTCATAGCCAGTTGGCGATCGGTGATACCGCTGCCCTCTTCGCCCTTCATTCCTTCGAGGCGGCCTTCGATCACCTGCACCTTCAGGTTGCCACTGGAGAGGTCCTGTTGTGGCAGGTAGGCACGGCTGGTGACCAGGCCTTTGCCCAGGTAATGATCGGTGATGACTTTGAGCAACTCGTTGAGCTGCGGCACACCGAGGCATTTGCCGATGTAGGGTTTGAGCAGGCTGTTGCGCTCGCCTTCGGACAGGGCGTCGGCACCGATGAGTTCGATGGTGTTGATGGGGAAGCAGCGGGTGTCGACAGGTGCTGATGGCTTGGCTGGCGCGGCGGTTTTGTCGGGCAGGTCTTTGAGTTCTTCTAGGCGGCGTTGCTGCTCTTCGAGCAGGCGGTCCTGGCGGTCGCGGATCAGGTCAGTGACGCCTGGAGTGTTCGGCGGAGTTGCGCCTTGAGCCAAGCTGGCTGTGCCCAGGCAAAAAAAAGCGGACAGCAGGCCGAGCCTGGTCCGATGTACCGAACGCCACATGTCTAGATCCCTCTACATGGCCTTATGCCATATTTTGGCGGCGATCTTATGGTGGCGCTTTGATGACGTCAATAAAATGTACGAGTTTGTTTCAGCACTGATACTCGGGATAGCTTGATAAAATCCGGGCAAAAAAAAGCCTGCATCTCTGCAGGCTTCTCTTTATGTCGCTATCTGGCTCCACGACCTGGACTCGAACCAGGGACCCAATGATTAACAGTCATTTGCTCTACCAACTGAGCTATCGCGGAATGCGCCGTATGTTACTGATTGAAAAGGAGAAGTCAAGCTTTCTATAGCATTCGGCGCGATTAAACCGGATGGCCGGTTGAAACGGCGTGTTCCCTGGCCAGTTCCAGCCATGCCAAGGCGGCGGGTGGCAGGTGGGCGCTGGTACGCCAGGCCAGGGCGATGTGCCAGTCGGTGTGCGGTTCGTCCAGAGGGATCAGGGCGATGCCGGCGTGTTGATGCTTGTGCGCCAGCATGCGTGGCAGGAAGGCCACGCCCAGGCCGGCCGCGACCAGGTCGACAATAAAGTCGATCTGCCCGCTGCGGGCTGTCACTTTGGGGGTGACGCCTTTGCGCTCACAGGCGGCGAGGATCTTGGCATTCAGGGCGAAGCCGGCTTCGAACAGGATGAACGGCGAATCGGCCAGGTGGGTGAAGTCGATACGCCCGAGGTGAGCCAGTGGGTGGCTGATGGGCAGCACGGCCATCAGCGGCTCATTGCGCACCGGCTGGTAATCGAAGTCTTCGTCGACCGGCAGCAACAGCGCCGCCAGGTCGACCTCCCCCGCTTCCAGGCACTCGCGCAGGCGTTTGCTGCCGTATTCGGTGAGTTCGATGTCGATGTCCGGGTAGCGGCTGCGGTAGGTGGCGAACATTGTTGCGAAGAGCACGCCGCAGCCCACGGGTGGCAGGCCGATGCGCAGCACGCCACGCTTGAGGCCGCGCAGGTCGTTGATTTCGGCCACCAGGTCATTGCGCTCGGCGAGCAGCACCAAGGCGCGGCGGTAGGCAATTTCGCCGGCAGCGGTGAGTTCATTGCGGTGGCCCAAGCGATTGAGCAGCGGCGTGCCCAGTTCCTCTTCCAGGGTTTTGACCGCCTTGCTTACGGTGGATTGAGTCAGGGCCACCACCTCGGCAGCCTGGGAGAAACCGCCCTGGCGCACCACTTCGACAAAGGCCCGCAATGTTCTGAGGTTCATCAGTATTCCTTTGGCGACTGGCTACCAGTGATAAAAGTTGTTTTTATCATGCCAGAGAGTTGCCTATCCTGAACCCACTTTGCCTTGTGGAGCCCCTAATAATGATCATCTCGTCCGCCTCCGACTACCGCGCAGCCGCCAAGCGCAAGCTGCCGCGCTTCCTGTTCGACTACATCGATGGCGGCGCCTACGCCGAACACACGATGCGTGCGAACAGTTCGGACCTGGCCGAGATCAGCCTGCGCCAACGCATCCTGCGCAATGTGGACAACCTGAGCCTGAAAACCACCCTGTTCGGGCAGTCACTGGACATGCCGGTGATCCTCAGCCCGGTCGGCCTCACCGGGATGTACGCGCGGCGCGGCGAAGTGCAGGCGGCCAAGGCAGCGGCGAACAAAGGCATTCCGTTCTGCCTGTCGACGGTGTCGGTCTGCCCGATTGAAGAAGTGGCGTCGCAAAGCGCGCAGGCGATCTGGTTCCAGCTGTATGTGCTCAAGGACCGTGGCTTCATGCGCAACGCGCTGGAGCGCGCGCAAGCCGCTGGGGTCACCACCTTGGTGTTTACCGTGGACATGCCCACGCCCGGCGCGCGCTATCGCGATGCTCATTCGGGTATGTCCGGGCCGTTCGCGGCACAGCGGCGCATGCTGCAAGCCGTGACCAAGCCGCAGTGGGCGTTCGACGTCGGGTTGATGGGCCGCCCCCACGACTTGGGCAATATCTCCAAGTACCTGGGCAAACCGACCCATCTGGAAGATTACATCGGCTGGCTGGCGAACAATTTCGACCCGTCGATCAGCTGGAAAGACCTGGAGTGGATCCGTGAGTTCTGGAAAGGCCCGATGATCATCAAAGGCATCCTCGACCCCCAGGACGCCAAGGACGCGGTGAGCTTCGGCGCCGACGGCATCGTGGTCTCCAACCACGGCGGGCGCCAGCTGGACGGCGTACTGTCCACCGCCAAGGCCTTGCCGCCGATTGCCGATGCAGTGGGCGATGACCTCACGGTGCTGGTGGACTCGGGCATCCGCTCCGGACTGGACGTGGTGCGCATGCTCGCCCTGGGTGCCAAGGCGTGCCTGCTGGGACGCGCCACCGCCTATGCACTGGCCGCCGATGGCCAGCACGGCGTGGAAAACCTGCTGGACATCTTCGCCAAGGAAATGCGCGTGGCCATGACCCTGACCGGCGTCACCTCCATCGAGCAGATCGACCGCACCACCCTGGTCTAACCCTGCTGCTCGACGATCCCGCGTGCCTTGAGTTGGGCCAGTTGCTCCGGCGTCAGGCCCAACCGCCCGCCGAGGATATCGTCGGTGTGTTGCCCCAGCATCGGCGCCGGCCGCACATACTCCACGGGCGTACCCGACAGCTTGATCGGGCTGCCGACCATGGCAAAGTCCGGGTTGCGGGGGTGGGGGATTTTCACCATCAGGTTGCGGGCAATCACCTGGGGCTCTTCCAGGGATTGGGCGATGGAATTGATCGCCCCCACCGGTACTTTCGACGCATGGATGCACGCCACCCACTCATCGGCGCTGCGTCCCAGGAAGTGCGCCGAGAGCAGCGCGACGATTGCTTCGCGATGCGCCACGCGGTCGGCATTGCGGCGAAAGCGCGGGTCGTCCGGCAGGTGTGGCAGGCCAATGCTCTGGCACAAGGCAATGAACTGGCTGTCGTTGCCGCAGGCGATGATGAAGTCGCGGTCGGCGGCGCGGAACACCTGGTAAGGCACGATATTGGCGTGGGCATTGCCATAGCGCTGCGGCACCTTGCCCGAGGCCAGGTAATTCATGCTCTGGTTGGCGAGCGTGGCGACCTGCACATCCAGCAGCGCCATATCAATGTATTGACCCACACCGGTACGTTCCCGGCTGAGCAGCGCGGCCTGGATTGCCACGGTGGAATACAGGCCGGTCATCAGGTCGGAAAACGCCACGCCGACTTTTTGCGGGCCGCCGCCCGGCAGGTCATCACGCTCACCGGTGATGCTCATCAGGCCGCCGATGCCCTGGATGATGAAGTCGTAGCCGGGCTCTTCGGCACGCGGACCGGTCTGGCCGAAGCCCGTGATGGAGCAATACACCAGGCGCGGGTTGAGCTCTGCCAGGGTCGCGTAGTCCAGACCGTAACGGGCCAGGGAGCCCGCTTTGTAGTTTTCGATCAATACATCCGAGCTGGCCGCCAGTGCGCGTACCAGCTCCTGGCCTTCGGGGCTGGCCATGTCGATGGCCACGGATAACTTGCCACGGTTGGTCGACTGGTAATACGAAGCTTCGCCCGACGACTCGCCGTTGTCAGCCTTCATCCAGGGCGGCCCCCAGCCACGCGTGTCGTCGCCGCTTTGGGGGCGTTCGATCTTGATCACTTCCGCACCGAGGTCGGCCAACACTTGCCCACACCAGGGACCGGCCAACACACGGCTTAAATCCAGCACCCGCAAACCTGTCAATGCACCCATTGTTCTTATCCTGTGAGGTTGGGAAATCAGCCGAGTGTCGGCTCTTCATGGCGCAGGGAAATCCCCAGCATCGCCCGCCGCCGCAACCAGGGGCTGGGGCGGTAACGCGGGTCGTGGGTGAGTTCGCTCATGCGCTGCAAAATCGTCAGCAGCCGCCGTGGCCCAAGGGCATCGCCCCACGCCAGCGGACCATTGGGGTAGCCCAGGCCGAGCTGCACCGCCTGGTCGATATCCTCGACGCTGGCAATGCGTTGCTGGGCGATGTCACACGCCAGGTTGACCACCATCGCCAAGGTGCGCTGCGCCACGAAGCCAACGCTGTCACCGATCACCGTGACGCCCACGCCATCCGCCGCCAGCAAGGCGTGTGCCGCGTCGCGCATGGCCGTGGATGTCAGCGGGTTTTGCATCAGTGTGCGATGGCGTGACAGGTCCGTCAGCAGGTCGACGCACAGGGTCCGTGCAGGGTCGGTATCGAAACGCACGCAGGCGCTGGTGGCATCGAGGCCATACGGGGCCAGCAGGCACAACGCGTCGGGCGAGGGTTGCGCGGCGTGCTCCACGTGGGCGCCCAAGTTGATCACCAGGGCACTCAAGCGCTCGTAGTCTTCACTGTTCTCGGTGGCGATCCATACCGGTGGCTGCTGTTGCACACGGGGCACCGGCTGGGGTTGCGGGCCGTTGATGAGCTGGCCGTTCTCATAGTGATAGAAGCCATGGCCGGTCTTGCGCCCGAGGCGGCCGCCCACCAGCATCTGCCGGGTCAGGGGCGACGGTCTGTAGCGTGGCTCCTGATAGAACTGGTTGTAGATCGACTCCATCACCGGGTGCGACACGTCCAGGCCGGTGAGATCCAGAAGCTGCAGCGGCCCCATGCGGAACCCGGCGCCGTCGCGCAGGATGCGGTCGATATCGCCGCGCTCGGCGATGCCTTCATCCAACATTTTCAGGGCCTCGGTGCCATAGGCACGGCCGGCGTGGTTGACGATGAACCCAGGGGTGTCCTTGGCGCGCACACCGCGATGGCCGATCCGCGCCACCAGCGCCAGCAGCGCGTCACCGACCGCCGGCGCGGTGGCCAGGCCGTCGATCACCTCCACCACGCGCATCAGCGGCACCGGGTTGAAGAAATGCAGCCCGGCCACGCGCTCAGGGCGCTGGCAACCGGTGGCGATGGCCGTGACCGAGAGTGACGAGGTGTTGGTCGCCAGGATGCAGTTCGGGCTCACGATACTTTCAAGCTGTTGCAGCAGCCCGCGCTTGGCGTCGAGGTTTTCGACGATGGCTTCCACCACCAGGTCGCAGCCCTTCAGCTCGTCGATGAGGCCGACCACCTGCAAGTTGGCCAACGCCGCGTCCATCGCCGCCTGGCTGATCTTGCCCTTGCTTAACAACGTCGCAAACGTGCTGTCGAGGTGGTCCCGCGCCGCTTGCGCAGCGCCGTCACGGGCATCGAACAGGCGCACCGCCACACCGGCTTGAGCGGCGATTTGCGCAATGCCTGCGCCCATGACACCGGTGCCCACCAGCCCCATCGTATTCAGGGTGTCGGTCATGCTTATTCCCCTCGGTATTGCGGCGTGCGTTTCTCGAAGAACGCCGCGGCGCCCTCCTTCTGGTCCTTGGAATCGAACAGCAATTGGAACGCCTTGCGTTCCAGCACCAAGGCGCTTTCCAGCGGCAGGTCGGCACCGGCCAGCATCACTTCCTTGATCTGCTGCACCGCCAGTGGCGGCAGCGCGGCGATCTGCGCGGCCAGTTCCAGTGCGCGCGGCAGTGTCTGGTCGTCGCTGACCATTTCGCTGAGCATGCCCATCGCCAGGGCTTCCTTCGCACTGACCATGCAGCCGGTGAGCGCAATGCGCATCGCCTGGAACTTACCCACCGCACGCACCAGGCGCTGGGTGCCGCCCGCGCCCGGCATCAAGCCCAGTTTGACCTCGGGCTGGGCAAAGCGCGCCGATTCGCCAGCCACGATCAGGTCGCAATGCATCGCCAGCTCGCAGCCGCCGCCCAGGGCAAAACCGTTGACGGCAGCGATCACCGGCTTGGGGCAACGGCTGATGGCTTCCCACAGGTATTCGGTATGGCGGCGGTACATATCAATCGCGCCCGCTGCGGCGAACTCCTTGATATCCGCCCCGGCGACGAAAAACTGTTCGCCACCGGTCAGCACAATGGCGCGCACATCCTGGCGCCGGGACAGCGCACGGAAATGCTCGGCAAGGGCTTCACGCACCTGGGCATTGAGGGCGTTCTTGACCTCGGGCCGATGGATACGGACCACGGCCACGCCATTGTCCTGGACGTCGAGGGTCACTACGGGTGGGTTAGCGCTGGTCACATTCACTCCTGCTACAACGTTCTTGTTAGTGGAATTGTTGTTAGTTTCGCTGTGCGAAATAATATTCCGTATTTGTCGATAATCATAAGTATCGACCCCGCACGTGTAAACGTAAAAACCCTAAGCCTGACTAAAACAATCGATAACATGTTGTTTTAAAGGGTTTTATCGACATTAAATATCACGGATTAAAAAGTTGCTTAGTTTCGCTGTGCGGAATACTATTTTGTTTTGTTGATTTTATAAAAAAATGAGGATTAACATGCGCGGTCGAAACGCGGACTCGGACACCCCAGGAGCTCCTGCAGGAAACGTCCCTACAGGCAACAACGCCTTCGAGCATTTGTTGATTGACCCGATGAACAACGATGAGGAGGAAGACAAGGACCGCCAGTTCGTCACCGCCCTGGCCCGTGGCCTGGAACTGCTGCGCTGTTTCACGCCGAGCGAGAGCGTGCTGGGCAACCAGGAATTGGCGCGCAAGACCGGGCTGCCAAAGCCGACGATCACCCGCATGACCCACACGCTGACGCGCCTGGGTTACCTCAAGCACCTGCCGCAGTCGGGCCGGTACCAGTTGGAGGTGGGCGTGATGGCGTTCGGTTACGCGATGCTGTCGAACCTGTCGATCCGGGCCGTGGCGCATCCGTTGATGGAGACCATGGCCAGGTACGCCCAGGCTGCCGTCGCGATGGCCACCCGGGACCGCCTCGACGCGGTGTACCTGGACGTGGTCCAGGGCGAAGCGAACATGACCATGCGCCGCCAGGTGGGTACGCGGTTGCCGTTGCACTTGAGTTCAGCAGGCCGCGCCTGCCTGGCAGCGATGCCGGAAAACGAGCGGGATTTCATTCTCGACCACATCCGCCAGCGCCATCTGGAGGACTGGCCGACGATCCGCAAGGGGCTGGAACGCGCCTTCCGGGACTACACCGATTTCGGCTACTGCATGTCGATCGGTGAGTGGCACCGCGATGTCAACGCCATCGCCGTACCGCTGCGACACGCACAACACGGCTTGCTGGCGTTCAACTGTGGCGGACCGAGTTTCCACCTCTCCCGGGAGAAACTCGAAGACGACATCGGCCCACGCCTCAAGCACATGGTGAACAATATCGAGGCCGCCACCCGCTAGCTGGACAGGTGCATGGCCTCGGCAGATCGACGATAACAGGCCCGCCGAACGGGCCGCTGAGGAATGCACATGATCCGAGACGCACAAACGCTTCATATCCTGGTGGACGCCATTGCGCAGTTCGTCGACGAAGCGCTGATCCCACGGGAAAACGAAGTCGCCGAGACCGATGAGATCCCGGCGGATATCGTCAGCCAGTTCCAGGACATGGGCCTGTTCGGCCTGACCATTCCCGAAGCCTACGGCGGCCTGGGCCTGACCATGGAAGAAGAGGTGACTATTGCCTTTGAACTGGGCCGCACCTCCCCGGCCTTCCGCTCCTACTTCGGCACCAACAATGGCATCGGCTCCATCGGCATCCTGCTCGACGGCACCGATGCGCAGAAAGAACACTACCTGCCGTTGCTGGCCAGCGGCGACCTGCTCAGCTCGTTCTGCCTCACCGAACCGGACTCCGGCTCCGACGCCGCCTCGCTGAAAACCACGGCGGTGCGCGATGGCGATGACTACATCATTAACGGCACCAAGCGCTTCATCACCAATGCCCCACACGCCGGGATCTTTACGGTAATGGCGCGCACCAATCCTGGCATCAAGGGTTCGGGTGGGATCAGCGCTTTTATCGTCGAACGTGAAACGCCAGGCCTGTCGTTGGGCAAGCGCGACCACAAGATGGGCCAGCAAGGCGCGCACACCAGTGACGTGATTTTCGACAACGTGCGTGTGCCCGCCAGCCAATTGATCGGTGGCGTCGAAGGCGTGGGCTTCAAGACCGCCATGAAGGTCCTCGACAAAGGCCGCTTGCACATCGCCGCCGTCAGCGTAGGCGCAGCCGAGCGCATGTTGAGCGACGCGCTGAACTATGCGATCGAACGCAAGCAGTTCGGCCAACCGATTGCCGAGTTCCAACTGATCCAGGCCATGCTCGCCGACAGCAAGGCTGAAATCTACGCCGCGCGCTGCATGGTGCTCGACGCTGCCCGCCAGCGCGACGAAGGCCGGGACATCGGCACCGAAGCCTCGTGCTCGAAGATGTTCGCCACCGAAATGTGCGGCCGCGTCGCTGACCGTTGCGTGCAGATCCATGGTGGTGCCGGTTACATCAGCGAGTACGCCATCGAACGTTTCTACAGGGATGTGCGCCTGTTCCGACTGTACGAAGGCACGACGCAGATCCAGCAACTGGTGATTGCCCGCAACATGATTCGCGCGGCGCAACGCTAAGCCTCACCGCACCACCATACCCAATGCCCTAACAACTACAAGCAAGGTATCGTTATGGAAGTCGCCGCATCGGCGGGCGCGTTGTCGCCTGCACAAAGCAAACTGTGGATCATCGTTTTTATCTTCTGCTTCCTTGGCCTATTGATCGATGGCGCAGACCTGATGCTGCTGTCCTACAGCCTCAGCAGCCTCAAGGCCGAATTCGGCCTGACCAGCGTCGAGGCGGGCAGCCTCGGCAGTTTCACCCTGGCCGGCATGGCCATCGGCGGCATCTACGGTGGCTGGGCCTGCGACCGCTTTGGCCGGGTGAAGACCGTGGTGTGGAGCATCGTGCTGTTCTCCGTGGGCACGGCGATCCTGGGCATGACCCACAGCTATTGGCAGTTCGCGAGTACGCGGTTTTTCGCCTCCCTCGGCCTGGGCGCGCTGTACGTGGCGTGCAATACGCTGATGGCGGAATACGTGCCGACCCGCTACCGCACCACCGTGCTCGGCACCCTGCAGGCGGGTTGGTCGGTGGGTTACATCGTCGCCACCCTGCTGGCCGGCTGGATCCTTCCCGAGCACGGCTGGCGCTGGCTGTTCTACGTGGCAATCATCCCGGTGATCCTCGCCGTGCTGATGCAACGCCTGGTCCCCGAGCCCCAGGCCTGGCTGACCGCACGGGCCGAGCGAGCACGGGAGAAAGCCACTGGTAGCCAGCAGGCCATGACGAAAAAGCCCGACGGCATGTTCAAATTGATCTTCAGCGACCCGAAGGCCAGCCGCATGTTTCTGCTCTGGGCCCTTACCGCAGGCTTCCTGCAGTTCGGCTACTACGGAGTGAACAATTGGATGCCGTCCTACCTGGAAGGCGAGTTGGGGATGAACTTCAAGTCAATGACCAGCTACATGGTCGGCACCTATGCGGCGATGATCTTTGGCAAGATCCTCGCGGGGCTGGCGGCGGATCGCCTGGGACGTCGCGCCGTGTTTGCATTTGGCGCCCTGGGCACGGCGGTCTTCCTACCGGTAATCGTGTTGTTCCAAAGCCCCGAGAACATCTTGTGGATGCTGGTGGTGTTCGGCTTCCTGTACGGGATTCCCTATGGCGTCAATGCCACGTACATGACCGAAAGCTTCGAAGCGAAGTTTCGCGGCTCTGCAGTGGGCGGCGCCTATAACATCGGGCGCATTGGTGCGGCAGTGGCACCGGCGGCCATCGGTTTCCTGGCGTCCCATGGCTCGATCGGCATGGGCTTCCTGGTGATGGGCGGCGCGTATTTTATCTGCGGTGTGATCCCCGCGTTGTTTATTCGCGATAAGCAGTTTGATCCGCAAAAACAGTAAGCCCTGCCTTCAGTTGCCAAATAACTGGCGTCATCATTCGGCGACTGTTTTTAGCGATAAAAACAGTCGCTTGATTTATAAGCCATTTAATTAGATTGAACCTATTTGGCATGAATCTCGCTCTAACCTCACCCAAGCAGGTTAAGCGATGACAAGACGTGCGGCAGTACCCAGGGGTTATAACCCTTGGCAAAGCGGTCTAAACTGTTACCTATGTTTTACGGAACTGAAGGAACAGTAAGACGCTTGGCACTCGCCACTCTCATCGAGCCTGTAAGACAGCTATGTGCTTTGAGGCCGATCGCTTATGAAAACACCTACCCAGACCAACGCAATTGACTTTGACACCGCCAAATTGCAACGCCTGGGATTTGGTCAGCCATCCCTCCTTCCACGCCGCCCCACGACCCTTGCGCAACTTCGCCAGCAGCTGAGTCAGCAATTGCAGACCAGCCTGGAACCGGAGCGCATCCTCGGCGTGTTCTTCCGCGAGATCCAACGCCTGGTACCGCTGGACGCCCTGCAGTACCGCCATCAAGCCAGCGACTTGCGCCTGGAGTTCGGCCATCGCGGCCACCATTCGGTTAGCTACTGCCTGAGCCATGAGGGCGAGCACCTCGGCGAGCTGATCTTTCGGCGCAACCAGCGTCTGGTGGAAGAAGAACTCGGCCAGCTCGAATCCCTGCTGTCCACCCTGCTCTACCCGATGCGCAACGCCTTGCTCTATCGCGCCGCCACCCGCAGCGCGCTGCGCGACCCGCTGACCGAGACCGGCAACCGCATCGCCATGGACCAGACCCTGCAACGGGAAATCGACATGGCGCGTCGGCACCTGAACCCGCTGTCGTTGCTGATGCTGGACATCGACCACTTCAAGACCATCAACGACACCCACGGTCATGCCGCTGGCGATAACGTACTGCGCGCCGTCGCCGGGGCGATCAAGGGCCAGTTGCGGAACGTGGACATGGTGTTTCGGTTTGGCGGGGAAGAGTTTCTGATCCTGCTGTCCAACACCGGCCGTGACGCGGCGGCGATGGTCGGTGAACGCCTGCGCCAGGCGGCACAGAACCAGGAATACTGGGCCGACGGGACACGGATCGAATTGACGGTCAGCCTGGGTTGCTCGACCCTACTGGCCGCCGAGTCTGGCGAAAGCCTGCTGCGCCGGGCCGACAGTGCGTTGTACGTGGCCAAGCGCGAAGGCCGCAACCGCCTGGCAATGGCGGGGTAACCCCCGCCATTGAATGACGTCAGGCTTCGCTGGCGACCCGCGCCTGGCGTTCACGCAGCACGGCTGGGGCTTTCTCTTTCTCCAGGCGCATGCAGCTTTCCAGGAACAGGTACATGTAGTCGTAGCTCTTGCACACGGCCTGGCGCAGCTCTACCTGCAATTCCTTGCTTGGGTTCATCCCGGCCAGGGTGCAGATGATCTCCAGTGCTTCCCACGGATGGGCGTCGTCGTACTGGGCGTGCATCTTCAGCCACTTCATTGCACGCTTGCGCTCTTCCTCGGGGAAGGCGGCCGCGTAGACACCGGTGGAGCACACCACCGCAGACCACTCCCCCGTCGCCCCCTCGATCGCGTAGTTGGTCGCGGCAATGGCCACGATCAGCGAATCGGCGGAGCTGGTGTGCCAGCACCAGTGGCTCAGCGCATGCAACTCCGGCGGCACGTTCTGGGCCTGCAACTCCTCCAGGCTCACACCGTGGGCACGGGCCCAATGCACCCAATAGTCGGCGTGGTTGAGTTCCACGCGAATATTGCGCATCAGCCAGCGGCGCGCCATGTCCTCCCCAGGATGGCGGGCGAATTTGGTCTTGGTGAGGTTCTGTGCCATGTACAAGGCAAACTGTTCCACCACTGGCCAGCCACCGATCAGGTAGTGACGCATGGTCTTGGCGCTGAGCGCGTTATCGCGCATGCGCTGGTACAGTTCGTGTTCGACAACGCGGCGCTTGCTCTCGCTACAGTCCAGGATCAGTTTCTGAGCCCAGGCGGGGTAACTCGAGGCTTCCATAAGCGGGCCGGTTCTGATGAATGTGTCGATCACTGTTAAGGCTCCTTTTTAAGTGTGATTGTACAGACCAGCAAATGTTTCAGCGGAATGTGCCGGGCGCCTTGAATAACAGAGGCTGCGGCCGCACAGGTCGACACTGCAAGCTATCAAAGGTAAACAATTGCGGTCGTTCAATCAGGTAGCCCTGAGCGTAATCCACACCAATCTCGAGTAACGCCTGTTCGATTTGCGGTGTCTCAACAAACTCTGCAATTGTGCGCTTACCCATGACATGGCCGATGTGGTTGATCACTTCGACCATCGCGCGGTTAATCGGGTCGTCCAGCATATCCTTTACGAAACTTCCATCGATCTTCAGGAAGTCTACAGGTAAATGTTTGAGATAGGCGAATGAGGACATTCCGGCACAGAAGTCATCCAGGGAGAAATGACACCCTAAGGCTTTGAGTTCATTAATAAAGCGGATCGCACTGCCCAAGTTTGCAATCGCACTGGTTTCAGTAATTTCAAAACAAATCATTCCCGGCGGAATATTGTATGTATGAAACTTCTCACGCAAAAACCCAAGGAAGTCATCATCGCCAATGGTGATGCCTGACAGATTGATCGCACACATAGCCATGGGGCGCTCCGGACGCTCCAGCAGGCAACGGGCGATGATCCTGAACACGTTCTCCACCACCCAACGGTCCAGGGATGTCATCAACCCGTAACGCTCGGCGGCCGGGATGAAGCTGTCGGGCAGGATCATCCGCCCGGCCTCGTCATGCAGGCGCAGCAGAATCTCGATATGCCCATCGCCGCCGTCGGTGTGGCCCAGCGGTGAGATCTCCTGGGCGTACAGGCAGAACCGGTTCTCTTCCAGCGCCATGTGCAAGCGCTGCACCCAGGCCATTTCGCCAAAGCGCAGCGACAGTTCAGAATCGTCGGCGTGGTACACCTGCACACGGTTGCGGCCTTTTTCCTTGGCCATGTAGCACGCCATGTCGGCGGCGCGCAGTGAGGTTTCCAGGGTGGTCGGGGTGTTCCCCAGGTGCACCAGGCCGATGCTGACGGTGGTCATGAATGGCCGGCCCTTCCAGACGAAGTGCAGGCTTTGCACAGTATGGCGCAGGCTCTCGGCGATTTTTTCCGCCACCGCCGGCGGGCAGTTCTCCAGCAGGATCCCGAACTCATCGCCGCCCAGGCGCGCCAGGGTGTCGCCCTCGCGCAGGTCCGACTGCAGCAGCGCGCAGATATGCCGCAGCAACTCGTCACCCGCCGCATGGCCACAGGTGTCGTTGACCAGCTTGAACTGGTCCAGGTCGAGGAACATCAAGGCATGGCGCCCGCCGTTTTGCTGAGTGGAAGGATGCAGCACCTGCTCCAGGCGGAACTCGAACTCGCGGCGGTTGGCCAGGCCGGTCAGGGCGTCGTGGGTCGCCTGCCAGGACAGGTTGGCGATGTATTGACGCTCCTGGGTCATGTCATGCAACACCAGCACCGCCCCCGTGATTTTGCCGGCACTGCGGATCGGCGCGCCCACCAGGGTCACCGACACCGTGCTGCCATCCAGGCGCTGGATGGTTTTGGAGTGTTCGCTGCCCCCGCTGAGCTGGCCCTTGACGATATGCTCGATCAAGGTAAAGCCGTCAGGCTGGGCATTGTCATCCAGCAACTTGAACAGCGCCGCCAGCGGCAGCCCCTGGGCCTGGGCCGAATTCCAGTGGGTCAGCGCCTCGGCTGCCGGGTTCATATAGGTGATGGCGCCGTCGACGTCGGTGGTGATCACACCGTCGCCAATTGACTCCAGGGTGATCTGCGCCCGCTCCTTCTCTTGCTGCAGTGCGTCGGCAAACGCGTGGCGCTGGGTCAGCAGCTTATGGGTACGCAACAACGCCAGCACGATCAGGCCCAGGGCCGTCGCCAGGTTAGTGATCAACAGCAGCCGCAGGATCATCCGCGAGCCTTCGCCCAAGGCATCGCTGAAGGCCTTGGCCGCTGGCGTCACACCTTCGTTGATGGCGATGATGTGCGCCTTCCATTGCCGCACATCGTTGGCACTGACCTGGTCACGGGTGATTGCACCGTGCATCTCCCGCGCCAGGTCATCGAGTTGCACCAGGTAGCCATCGCCCACGGTCCATAGCTCGATGGCTTTTTCCAAATAGCTGAAATGGCGAAAGTTGAGGTACAACCAGATTAGGCTGGAGACGTCATCCGGGTGGTTGCCGCCCTTGAGAATCCCCAGGCGTGCAGCGCTCAGGTCGGGGGTGGAGCGGTCCAGGGCGATGCGCAGCTCATGCCCGCCCTGGGGCACGGCGATGGCCTGCTGGTATTTAAGGTAAGTGGCTTCGTCGCGGTTGTCGGCGTAGAGGGTCAGGTAGTAGATGGCGTCCTTCTGGCCCTTGGACCACAGGCTTTCGCCAGCCACGTAACCACGCACCGCCGAGAGCACATAAAGACTGACGCAGCCTAACAATGCCTGGAACAGTACGACGGCGATAAAGGGCCAGACAATGCCCAACAGCCTTGGCGTTCCGAGAGTCCGCTTTTGCTTCATGAAGTCCCTTGCACATGCACTGCTGGATACGCACGCGAAAATCCGCTTCCGATAGCTCAGCCTAGGCTAAATCAACGCACTTGTTGTAAGTGTCCGTAGAGTTTGGCGTACAGCCCACCGTCAGCAATCAGTTGCTGATGGTCACCGTCCTCTGCAATGTGACCGCCGTCGAACACTAATACTCGATCGGCCTGCTTAACCGCCGACAGGCGGTGGGCAATAATCAGTGTAGTACGCCCACTGAGGAATCGCGCCAGCGCCTGGTGCAGGTTGTACTCGGTGGCGGCGTCCAGGGCGGAGGTGGCTTCGTCGAGTATCACCACCTTCGGTTCGGCCAACACCATGCGCGCAATCGCCAGGCGCTGACGCTGCCCGCCGGAAAACCGCACGCCCGAACGCCCGACCACACTGTCCAGGCCCATGGGCAAAGCCCTGACAGTAGCATCCAACTGGGCGATTTCCAGTGCCTGCCAGCAGGCCTGGTCACTGCGCTCACGGCCCATGGTCAGGTTGGCACGCACGGTGTCGTTGAACAGTGCCGGGTGCTGCAGCACCACGGCGACGTGCTCGCGAATTGTCTCCAGGCCGATTTCCTGCTGGGTTGCACCGCCAAAACGGATCGTGCCGGCCTGGGGCGTGTAGAGCCCGAGCAACAGTTGCACCAGGGTGCTTTTGCCCCCGCCGCTGGCGCCGACAATCGCCACCTTTTCACCGGGCGCAATGGCCAGGTTCAACTGGTCGAGCACCAGCTCTTCGCCATAGCCGAAATTGAGGCCGCGCACTTCGATGCCGACGGTCTCACGCCCGGTGAAGGGGTCTTGGCCACCGGCGTATTGCGGCTCATCGGCGCGCGCCAGCAGCTCATTAATCCGCGTCAGCGCCCCGCCCGCTGCGTAGTAGGCATATTGCAGGTTGAGCAATTGCTCCACCGGACCAATCATGAACCACAGGTAGCTGAACACGGCGAGCATCTGGCCGATGGACAGGTCGGAAAACAACACCGTCAGCATCGCCGCCGCGCGGAAGATGTCGATGCCGAACTGGAACAGCAGCCCGCTGGCACGGCTGGAGGCGTCGGTTTTCCACTGCGAGTGGATCGCGTAGTCGCGCACCTCCTGGGCACGCTGGCCCAGGCGCCCGAGGAAAAAGCCCTGGCGGTTGCCGGCGCGCACTTCCTGGATCGCGTCCAGGGTTTCGGTCAGCGCCTGGGTAAAACGCGAGGTGCTGTCGTTTTCCAGTTTTTTCAGGTGTTTGACGCGCTTGCCCAACTGCACCGTGGCGTAGATCACCAGTGGGTTGAACAGCAGGATCAGCAACGCCAGTTGCCAATGCATCCAGACCAGAATGGCCGAGGTGCCCACCAGGGTGAGCATGGCCACGAGGAAACGGCTGAGGGTTTCGCCGACGAATTTATCCAGGGTATCCAGGTCGGTGACCAGGTGCGTGGTGACAGTGCCACTGCCCAGGCTTTCATATTCGCCCAGTGATATACGCTTGAGCCGTTCGATCAGCCGCACGCGGATGCGATACACGATGTCCTTGGCCAGCCGCGCAAACAGCCGCGCCTGCACTACGTTGAACACCAGGGCGCCGCAGCGCAGGCACAAGGTCACCAGCAGCATCAAGCCAATATAGCCGGCTGCCTTCTGCCAGCCCAGGGGCAACGCGTGGTTCATCACCTTGAGGGCGGCATCGCCATGGCCCAGCAGCACTTCGTCCACCAGCAACGGCAAGAGCAGCGGGATGGGCACGCTGCACAGGGTCGCCAGTACCGCAACGCCATTGGCGATCCACAGGGATTTCTTGTGGCGCAGGGCCAGGCGGCGAATTTCCGCCCAGGTCAGGCGGTCGATGCGTTTACCGGGTTCTTTGTCGGGCTGATCATGCACAGGTTGCTCGCTCCAGCCATCGACCCAACAACGGCGACAGCTCGGACAGCGGCTGATACCCATTGGTCAACAAGGCCAATTGGCCATTACGCTCGGCCAGCAACGTCGGGAAACCGGCGATGCCCAAGTCTTGTACCCAGGTGAAATCGGCAGCGGTGGCCGCGTGTTGCTCGGCGCGGTCGAAGGCGCCGGCAAACTCGATACGCGGGATGCCCGCCTGCTCGGCCAGCTCCACCAGCACGCTGGCGAGGGTCACGTCGCGACCCTCGACGTAAAACGCGCGCTGGATCAGCCCCAGCAGCTTCCAGGCACAATCCGGCGCCAGGCTGCGGGCAGTGACGATGGCACGGCACGCAGGCTCAGTGTCGTAGACAAATCCCTCGGGCAACGCACCTTCACGCTTGAACGGCTGGCCGGTGGCGTCGGTGACCGCCTGCCAGTGCTCCAGGATATAGCGCCGGGTCGTCGGCTCCAGCGCCGCGCCGCTGCCGGTGCGCAAGCCGCCCACCACCAGGTGCAACTCCACGCCGGCCGCCTGGGCCTGCTCCACCAACGCTTCGGCCACCGGGGCAAAGCCCCAGCACCAGGAACACATCGGGTCCATTACATAGAGCAGGCGCGCGGACATGGCTCAGGCCTCGGAAGGAGTTTGCTTATAGTTGAAGCCAATCGGGTGCGGCATGTTGCGGGCCTTGGCCAGCTCGATCTGCTTCTGGCGGTCAATCGCGCTGCGACGGGTCTTCTCCGGCAGCTTATCCCAGCAATGCGGGCAACTGATGCCAGCCACGTAGTGCTCGGAGGCGCGGTCTTCGACGCTCACCGGTGTGCGGCAGGCATGACATTGATCGTAGTCGCCTTCGCTCAGGTCGTGGCGCACGGTCACGCGATTATCGAAAACAAAGCAGTCGCCCTGCCACTTGGTGTCTTCCTGGGGCACCTCTTCGAGGTACTTCAGGATGCCGCCCTTGAGGTGGTAGACCTCGTCGAAACCTTCGCTGAGCATGTAGCTCGAGGCTTTCTCGCAACGAATGCCGCCGGTGCAGAACATGGCGACTTTCTTGTGCTTGGCCGGGTCGAAGTTGGCTTTGATGTAGTCGGGAAATTCGCGAAAACTGGTGGTTTTCGGGTCGATCGCACCTTCGAAGGTGCCGATGGACACTTCGTAGTCGTTACGGGTGTCGATCAACAGCACTTCCGGGTCGCTGATCAGCGCGTTCCAGTCCTGCGGGTCGACATAGGTGCCAACCTTTTTGTTCGGGTCGACGCCTTCGACACCCAGGGTCACGATCTCTTTCTTGAGCTTGACCTTGGTGCGGTAGAACGGCTGGTCGTCGCAGTAGGATTCTTTGTGGTCGATGTCGACCATGCGTGGGTCGTTCTTCAGCCAGGCCATCAGGCCATCAATGCCTTCACGGCTGCCGGAAACGGTGCCGTTGATGCCTTCTTCGGCAATCAGCAAGGTGCCTTTGATGCCGTTGTCGACCATCGCCTGCAGCAATGGCTCGCGCAGGGCGACGTAATCTTCGAGGGTGACGAACTTATACAGTGCCGCCACGACAATCGGTTGAGTCATGGGTGTTCTCTCCAGGTGGCTACCCTCGTAAGGGGTGAACCGGATTTGGGCAGTTGCGAGTTTTAAGCTGCAAGCTGCAAGTAAAAGCGAAAGCAAAAAAAACGCGCCGACTAGGCGGCGCGTGGGATTCTAACAAAAACGCAGAGGCAAGCGCGCTTCAATCTTGCAGCTTGAAACTTGAAGCTTGCAGCTGCTGTCAGTGCCCTCCGGCGCAGGTCGGCGAAGCCGGGGCTGCGTCGATTTTCGCCCATTCCTCAGGCGTGTAGGTATGCAGCGCCAGCGCATGAAACTCGCTCATCAGGTCACCCAGGGTGGCGTAGACCTTCTGGTGGCGCTTAACGCGGTTGAGCCCCTCGAACTGCGGGCTGACCAGCACGGCCTTGAAGTGGGTCTGCAACCCACGGCTGTGCATATGGCTTTCATCCAGCACGCTCAAGTGGTCTGTGCCCAAGGCGGCAAGCGCCGTTTCGATACGCTGTTGCATGGTCATTCCTGCTTACTTCTTCTTGGCCGGTGCGGCGGCTTTTGGCGTCAGCTCGTTGGTCATGTCTTCCAACAGCTTGTTCACTACCGGTACGGCGCTTTCCAGCTTGGCCTGGGTCATCTGGGCCGATTGCTGGGTCAGCTGCGGCATTTTTTCCAGGACTTTCTTGCCCAGTGGCGACTGGTAGAAGGCAACCAGGTCCTTGAGCTCGGATTCGCTGAAGTTGGTGGTGTAGAGCTTGACCATGTCAGGCTTCAGCTTTGGCCAGCCAATGGCCTGGTCCAGGGCGGCGTTGGCCTTGGCCTGGTAGCTGTCCAGTACGGACTGCTTGGCGGCAGGCGCCTTGGTCTGCTCGAAACGCTGGGCGAACATTTGCTGCACTTGCATGTACACCGGGGTACCCAGCTTGTCGGCATGGGCCAGGGTAAGGAAGGCTTCGGCACTGGCGTTATGGCTGGCGGTATCGGCAAAGACTTGGCCGCTGGCGCAAACCAGAGCAACCGCGGTACAGATGGCACGAAGACGAGTCATCGAGTTTCCTTTTCTAGCAGGCGAGGTAAGACCCCAAGGGCGCCCATTCTGCGCCTAAAAAACGCCATGGCTCAACCCCACCCCTTGTCGCGCCTGGATTTGCGGCGCTCAATCCGATGAAAAGTCTTTTAGGGGAACCCCCAGGGCCCATCACAGCCTAAACTGCGCAAACGAACCTGAAGGAGTGTGCCCGATGAGCCGTATCGAAACCGACAGCCTGGGAGAAGTCCACGTCCCGGATGACGCTTACTGGGGCGCCCAGACCCAACGTTCGCTGGTGAACTTCGCCATTGGCGAACAGCGCATGCCCCTGGCGGTATTGCACGCCCTGGCCTTGGTCAAGAAGGCGGCGGCACGGGTCAACGACCGTAATGGCGACCTGCCCGCCGATATCGCCCGCCTGATCGAACAGGCCGCCGACGAAGTACTGGCGGGCCAGCACGACGACCAGTTCCCCCTGGTGGTCTGGCAGACCGGCAGCGGCACCCAGAGCAACATGAACGCCAACGAGGTGATCGCCGGGCGCGCCAATGAACTGGCGGGCAACAAGCGCGGCGGCAAGAGCCCAGTGCACCCCAACGACCACGTCAACCGTTCCCAGAGTTCCAACGACTGCTTTCCTACGGCCATGAGCATCGCCGCCGTACAAGCGGTGCATCAACAACTGCTCCCTGCGATCGCGACCCTGTCCGGCGGGCTCGCCGAGCAGGCTGCCAAGCATATGAAGCTGGTGAAAACCGGGCGCACCCACATGATGGACGCCACGCCGATCACCTTTGGCCAGGAACTCTCGGCTTTTATCGCCCAACTTGATTACGCTGAACGCGCCGTTCGCGCAGCCCTTCCCGCCGTGTGCGAACTGGCCCAGGGCGGCACCGCCGTCGGCACCGGGCTCAATGCGCCCCACGGTTTTGGCGAGGCGATTGCCTCCGAGCTGGCCGCACTGTCGGGCTTGCCGTTCGTCACCGCGCCGAACAAATTCGCCGCCCTCTCCGGCCACGAGCCGCTGGTGACCCTGCACGGCGCACTGAAGACCCTGGCCGTGGCCTTGATGAAAATCGCCAACGACTTGCGCCTGCTGGGCTCGGGCCCGCGCACCGGCCTGGCCGAGGTGAAGTTGCCGGCCAACGAACCGGGCAGCTCGATCATGCCGGGCAAGGTCAACCCTACCCAATGTGAAGCGCTGTCGATGCTGGCCTGTCAGGTCCTGGGCAATGACGTGACCATCGGCATTGCCGCCAGCCAGGGGCACTTGCAGTTGAATGTGTACAAGCCAGTGATCATCCATAACCTGCTGGAGTCCATCCGCCTGCTGGCCGACGGCTGCAACAACTTCCAGGAGCACTGCGTGGCCGGTCTCGAACCGGATGCCGTGCAGATGGCCGAACACCTGGAGCGTGGGCTGATGCTGGTCACAGCGCTCAACCCGCACATCGGCTACGACAAGTCCGCAGAGATCGCCAAGAAGGCCTATGCCGAAGGGCTGACGCTACGGGAGGCCGCGCTGGACCTGGGCTACCTCACCGATGCGGAATTCGACCAGTGGGTGCGCCCCGAAGACATGCTCGGCGCCTAGGACGCCATGCGCAACCGCCGGGCCTTGAGCCCGGCGAGCAATGATGGCGCCAGCGCCACGGTCGCCGAGCCCAGCACTACCACCAACGCCCCGGTATACCCCAGGGCGTTGATCTCTTCGGCCTGCACGTATTCCGGCCACAGCCACGCCGCCAAGGCCACCGCCACGAACGTCACCAGAGGCGTCAGCGCCAATGTCGCACTGACCCGCGAGGCTTCCCAGTGGGCGAGCGCTTCGGCAAAGGCGCCGTAGGCCACCAGCGTATTCATGCAACACGCCAGCAACAGCCAGCCTTGCAGCGGGCTCAGGTCCAATGCCTCCAAGGGATGCGCCCAGGGTGTCAGCAGCGCGGCGCAGCACAGGTAGATCACCATCATCACTTGCAGCGAATTCCACACCGTCAGCAATTGCTTCTGGCCCAGGGCGTAGAACACCCAAATGGTAGTGGCGAGCAGGATGGTCAGCACGCCGGCGGTGTAGGCACCGAGCGAGGTGAGCATTTCTTCCAGGCGCTGGTTGAAGAACAGGCCAAACCCGATGATCAATACCACCAGGCCCACGCCCTGCCCCAGGCTGAAGCGCTCCTTGAACACGAACACACTGGCGATCATCAAGAAGATCGGCCCCATCTGCACCACCAACTGCGCGGTGCCGGGGCTGAGCATTTTCAGGCCCACCAGGTACAACACATAGTTGCCCACCAAACCACACACCGCCATCCCCACCAGCCAGCCACCCTTGGGGCCGAGTACCTTGCGGCTGGGCAAGCGCCTGGTGAGCGCCAGGTAGACGAACAGGCAACCGCCGGCCACGGTCAGTCGAAACCAGGTGACGGTGATCGGGTCCATCACCTGCAGGACCTGCTTGAGTTTGATCGGCAGAATGCCCCACAAAAACGCGGTCAGCAGGGTCAGGAGAAAACCATAGACCCAGCGGCCGGAAGAGATGTGCATGAGTGCCCCGAATGCCTGAGGAAGTGGAAGCCGCATTCTAGGGGCAAGCGAACGATCCGGGATACGCCGCCGTTCAAAATGTAGCCGCTGGCTTACCAGCTCCAGAGTGCAAAAAAGCGTACCTACGATGCGAAGCGAGTCGCTCTTGATCTTGATCTCGCTTTTGATCCTAGGCGCCCCGTCAAACACGCTGGCCGGAATTCGACAGGGATTTGGGGGGTAAACCGGCAGGGATGCCGGTTTAGCCGCCCCGCGCCATGGATGGCGCGTGGCGGCGGCCCCCCCAAATACCTGTCGGATTACGGGCACACCGAGCCTAGGCGAGGTGCCGAGTGTTGGGGCAAGAGCCTTTTGCTTACTTTTGGGCTTTTCAAAAGTGAGCCGCCGTAAGGGCGGAACCCATAGCAGCCGTTACCCAAATAACGGATATGTACACCGCACCACCGCCATCGCTGGCAAGCCAGCGTCTACAAGAGCCGCTTTAAGCTTCAGCGCACAGCTTCGAAAAGCCCGCTGGCGCCCATGCCGCCGCCCACGCACATGGTGACGATGCCATAGCGCAGGTTACGCCGCTGCAACTCACGCACCAGGTGCCCCACCTGCCGCGAACCGGTCATGCCGAAGGGGTGGCCGATAGAAATCGAGCCCCCATTGACGTTGTACTTGGCATTGTCGATTTCCAGGCGGTTACGCGCATACAGGCACTGGGACGCAAATGCTTCGTTGAGTTCCCACAGGTCGATATCCGCCACCTGCAAGCCCTTGGCCTTGAGTAGCTTGGGCACCGAGAACACCGGGCCGATGCCCATCTCGTCCGGTTCGCAGCCGGCGACGGTGAAGCCGCGGAAAAACGCCTTGGGCTTGAGCCCCAGCGCCAGGGCTTTTTCCAGGCTCATCACCAGGGTCATCGAAGCGCCGTCGGAAAGCTGCGACGAGTTGCCCGCCGTCACCGAGCCGTCTTCGGCAAATACGGGCTTCAAGCCTTGCAGGCTGGCCAAGGTGGTGTCCGGGCGATTGCAGTCATCACGGTCGACCACACCATCGAGCACCTGCACCTCACCGGTATTCTTGTCCTCGACCTTGTACTTGACCGTCATCGGCACGATTTCATCGTTGAACAGGCCGTCGGCCTGGGCCTGGGCGGTGCGCTGCTGGCTTTGCAGGGCGTACAGGTCCTGGTCTTCGCGGCTGACGTTGTAGCGACGCGCGACGATCTCGGCGGTCTGGCCCATGGGGAAGTAGATGCCCGGCACCTGCTCCTTCAGCAGCGGGTTGATCAGGTTGTCGGTGTTCACGCTTTTCATGGTCAGGCTGATGGACTCGACGCCGCCGGCGACGATGATGTCGCTGCAGCCCGAGGCAATCTGGTTGGCAGCGATGGCAATCGCCTGCAAGCCCGAAGAGCAGAATCGGTTGAGGGTCATGCCCGCGGTCCCCGTGCCCAATTGCGAGAGCACCGCCACGTTGCGCCCAATGTTGTAGCCCTGGGCGCCTTCGTTGGAGCCGGCGCCGACGATGCAATCTTCCACCGTGGCCGGGTCGATGCCATTGCGCGCGAGCAGCGCATTGACGCAATGGGCGGCCATGTCATCCGGACGGGTCTGGTTGAACTTGCCGCGAAAGGATTTGGCCAGGCCGGTTCGCACGCTGTCGACGATCACTACTTCACGCATGGGCTACCTCGATCTTGTCATTGTTGGAGAGATGGATCGAGGATAGATCCAGCTCAGCGCAACCGCGACGATCATTCACCCCGCCTATGCAAAAGCATGGCGTCGAACCTACTTCTTGCGTTTCTTATCGTGCTTGTCGGTCTTGGCGAACGCCTCTTCCAACGCCAGGTTGATGGTGCGCAACACCTTCACCCGTGCCCAGCGCTTGTCATTGGCTTCCACCAACGTCCAGGGCGCGACTTCGGTGCTGGTGCGGTCGACCATGTCGCCCACGGCCGCACGGTAGTCGTCCCATTTGTCGCGGTTGCGCCAGTCGTCTTCAGTGATCTTGAAGCGCTTGAACGGAATCTCTTCGCGGGCCTGGAAGCGTTCCAACTGGGTCTGCTTGTCGATGGCCAGCCAGAACTTGACCACAATCACCCCCGCGTCGCGCAGTTGCTCTTCAAAGTCATTGATCTCGCCATAGGCGCGCATCCAGTCCGCCGTGGTGCAGAAACCCTCGATACGCTCCACCAGCACGCGGCCATACCAGGAGCGATCAAACACGGTGAACTTGCCCCGCGCCGGGATTTTCTGCCAGAACCGCCACAAGTACGGCTGGGCGCGCTCGTCCTCGGTGGGCGCGGCAATCGGCACGATATGGTACTGACGCGGGTCAAGCGCCGCCGCCACGCGCCGGATAGCCCCGCCCTTGCCCGCCGCGTCATTACCTTCAAACACAGTGACCAGGGCGTGCTTGCGCATGCGTTTGTCACGCATCAGGCCGGAGAACCGCGCCTGTTCGGTGATCAGTTGTTCCTCGTAATCGTCCTTGTCCAGGCGCAGCGTCATGTCGAGGCTACTAAGCAGGCTCATCTGGTCGACGGCGGTGGGCAGCGGCGCCGGGTTCATGCCACTGGCCTTACCTTTGGGCAACTTCAAGGCGTTCTGCAAGCCTTCGAGCAGGATCTTGCCCACGGTCAGGCTGCGGTAGTTGCTGTCGACGCCTTCGATCACATGCCACGGCGCATAGTCGCGGCTGGTACGGCGCAGCACGCGCTCGCCGAAATGCACGAACTTGTCGTAGGTCTCGGACTGCTGCCAGTCCAGCGGGCTGATGCGCCAGCTGTGCAGCGGGTCATCGGCCAGGGCCTTGAGCCGCGCCTTCATCTGTTTCTTGGACAGGTGGAACCAGAATTTGAAGATCAGCGCGCCTTCGTCGCAGAGCATTTTTTCCAGGCGTTCGGCGCCGGCAATGGCCTGGTCGAGCCGTGCGTCCTTGATTTGCCCGTGCACGCGGCCTTGCAGCATCTGGCTGTACCAGTTGCCGAAAAAGATGCCCATGCGCCCTTTGGCCGGCAGTTGCCGCCAGTAGCGCCAGGCCGGTGGCCGTGCCAGCTCTTCGTCGGTCTGCTGGTCGAAGGTGCGCACTTCAATCAGGCGCGGGTCCATCCATTCATTCAACAGCTTGACGGTCTCGCCCTTGCCGGCGCCCTCAATGCCGTTGATCAGGATGATCACCGGGAAGCGCTTTTGCTGCTGTAGTTCGTATTGCACTTCCAGCAAGGCTTCGCGCAGGGCGGGCACCTCGGCCTCAAAGGTGTCTTTGTCGATGGCGTGACCGATTTCGGCGGATTCGAACATGGGCAGCTCCGTTTCAAGATGGATCAAGACTAGCGGATTGGGCAACGCCATGCGGGAGGAAATTCCACCCGCGCTTGCCATGGGTCAATTCAAAGCCTGTTGATCGGCTAGAATGGCGGCCTTGTATTAGCCGAGCCGCCCATGAACCCCATCACCCACGCCCAACTCGACTGGGATGACCAAGGTCGCCCGCACTCGCGGGTGTTCGACGACGTGTACTTCTCCGACCAGTCGGGCCTTGAAGAAACCCGTTATGTGTTCCTTGAACAGAACCGTCTGCAAGCGCGTTTTGCTGCGCTGCCGGTGGGCGGGCGGTTGGTGATCGGCGAGACCGGGTTCGGCACCGGCTTGAATTTTCTGTGTGCCTGGCAACTGTTCGAGCAACACGCCGTGGCAGGCGCACGCTTGCATTTCGTCAGCGTGGAAAAGTACCCACTGAGCCACGCCGACCTGCAACGCGCCCTCAACCTCTGGCCCGAGCTCGCGCCCTTCGCCGCGCCTCTGCTGGCCCAGTACGTCGCCATTCATCAAGGCTTCCAGCGCCTGGTGCTGGATAACGGCCGCGTGACGTTGACCCTGCTGATCGGTGACGTCCTGGAGCAATTGCCGCAACTGGATGCACAGTTCGACGCCTGGTTCCTGGACGGCTTCGCCCCGGCGAAAAACCCCGAGATGTGGACCGCTGAACTGTTCGCCGAGTTGGCCAGGCTGTCAGCACCGGGTTGTACCATCAGTACCTTCACCAGCACCGGCTGGGTGCGTCGGCTGATCAACGCCGCCGGGTTCAAGATGAAGCGCACGCCGGGGATTGGCCATAAGTGGGAGATCCTGCGCGGTGAGTTTCTCGGTTGGCCTTCCGATACACCAACGCCTGCACAACCCAAGCCGTGGTTCGCCCGCCCCCCTGCCCCCCAGGGTGAGCGCCAGGCATTGGTGATCGGCGGCGGCCTGGCCGGTTGCGCCACGGCGGCCAGCCTGGCGGCGCGGGGTTGGCAGGTGAGCCTGCTGGAACGCCATGCGGCCCTCGCCCAAGAGGCTTCCGGTAACCCGCAGGGGGTGCTGTACCTCAAGCTATCGGCCCATGGCACGGCGTTGTCGCAACTGATCGTCGCCGGGTTCGGCTACACCCGCCGCGTGCTCGAACACCTGCATCGCGGCGTGGACTGGGACGGTTGCGGCGTGCTGCAACTGGCCTTCGACGCCAAGGAAGCGCAACGCCAGGCACAACTGGCCGACGCTTTCGCCCCGGACTTGCTGCACCTGCTCGACCGCGAACAGGCCCAGGCCCGCGCCGGCATTGCGCTGGAGCACGGCGGGCTGTTTTTCCCAGAGGGCGGCTGGGTGCATCCACCGGCCCTGTGCGAATGGCAGGCGCACCGGCCTGGCGTCCGCGTACTCACCCACCATGAGGTGCTCGATCTGCGCCGAGTCGACGGCCAGTGGCAGGCCTGGGATGGCGAGCAGCTGCTGGCCAGCGCCGCCGTGGTGGTGCTGGCCGGTGCGGCCGAGGTCAAGCGCTTCGCCGCCAGTGCCGAGTTGCCCCTCAAGCGCATTCGCGGGCAGATCACCCGTTTGCCACGCACGACCGAGAGCCAAGCCCTCGCCACCGTGGTGTGCGCCGAAGGTTATGTGGCCCCGCCGCGCCTGGGCGAGCACACCCTGGGCGCCAGCTTTGACTTCACCAACGAAGACCTCACCCCCACGGCCGCCGAACACGCCGACAACCTGGGCCTGCTCAACGAAATCTCCACGGACTTGGCTCGACGCCTGCACGCCGACACCCTGGACCCTGCCACCCTGCAAGGCCGCGCGGCGTTCCGCTGCACCAGCCCGGACTACCTGCCGATTGTCGGGCCACTGGCTGACAGCCCGGCGTTCACCGAGGCCTACGCGTCGCTGCGCAAGGATGCCCGCAGCGTGCCAAACATCGACTGCCCCTGGCTGGACGGCCTGTATATCAACAGCGGCCACGGCTCGAGAGGGCTGATCACCGCACCGCTGTGCGCCGAGCTGCTGGCCGCGTGGCTCGACCATGAACCCTTGCCGGTACCGCGCAGCGTGGCCGAGGCTTGCCACCCCAATCGGTTTGCCGTGCGCGGGCTGATCCGCAGCAACGCCGCAAAGCCCTAGGGCATGACACACCCGCCCAGGTCGCCGTGTTTCAAGGCTTCCTGGGTCAAGCGCTCAAGCTCATCCCGTTCGGCCTTCACCTGTTCCTGGAGTATCGTGTTCATCTGCTCGCGATAGCTGGCGTCGTCCAGCGTCAGGCTTTGGTCGAAGACTGCCTCCAGGCGTAGGTCCAATGGCTCGTTCAGCGCCTCGAACCGCGCTGCGTGAGTGTGCTTGAGGTACTGGGTCCAAAACGGCAAATCCACCAGATACCGCAACAAGCGCGGCGACAGCTCGGCGGACTTGACCACATCCTCTGCGTCATCGAGGTCTTTCGCAGTCACCCCGCCCAAGCGCGAAAAGCGCATATGGGTGGGCTGCCCGGGCAGGTGAAAGCGGTCCACCAGGCCGGTCCGATACGCCAGGCTGACCTCCAGCGGGTCAGCGGCGGGATGTTCCAGGCAATGGTTGTATGCCAGGCGCTCCAACTGATCGATACGGAACAGCCCTCTGGCCAGCTTCAACAAGGGTTCGGCCGTCAGTTGTCCACTGGCGACCAGACGGGCTGCTGCGCGTACTTCGACCAATACTTCCAGGTTGCTGAAACTGACGGCCGCAGCGTCGTCGCAGTTGAGCGGCGTGGCGGCACGCTCGAAAATTTCTTCGCGCAGCTGGGTGTCCTGGCTGGCAGCATCGAGTACCCGCCAGACTCGCCGGTCCATGTCCTCACGCACGTGCTCGGTGTCGGCCGTGCCGCCCAGCTCGGCCAACAGCGTGAACAAGCCGTCACCGCCCGGCTCATCCTTGAGCCCGGTCCAGATCCGGTGTTTCTCGCTAAACCCTGCCACACGCTCATCGGCCAGCCACAGGTCACGCGCCTTCTGCTCAGTCAAGCGGGCAAGATCATCCTCCAGGTACCCCATGCCCACGCCATGCACGTTGCGGTATTCACGGAGCAATTGTTGGCTGCGCGCATCCAACGGGTTATGCCGCAGGTTGACGATCCGCGCATAACTGCGCGGTGCCTGGAACAACCACTCGGGCAATACACTGATATCGTTCCCGCGCAGGTCGAGATTCTCCAGGTACGGCAGGCGCGACACGCCTTTGGGGAATTCCTTGAGTCGGCAATTGCGCAACATCAATTCGCGCAGCATGAACATCCTGCTGACATCCGGTGGGTCCACCAACGGGTTGTTGCTCAGGTTCAACACCCGCAGGCTGCGCAGCCCCGCCAGCGTGTTGCGCGAATACTCATCGAGCAACACGGCATTATTGGCCAGGCACAGGTATTCCAACTCCGGCATCAGCGCCAGCGCCTGCGGGATGCGGCTGACACGATTATCCGCCAGGTTGAGGGACATCAGGTTTTTGAAATGCTTGAGAAAATAGGCCGCAGTATCGGTCAGCGCCATTTGGCCCAGGGACAGCAGCCGCACTTGCTCGAAGCTGACCTGCGCCGGCAACGTCGGCAAGGGATCATGCAGCATGCTGTCCAGTGACAGCGCCGGCACGCTGCGGCGTTGGTGGTCGAACCGCTGGGTCATGCCTTTCCAGCCATGCTCTATGGCCTTGGCGACCTGATAGCGGCTCAATCGGTAATCCCAGCGCGATATGACGCTGGGATCATGTGCGGAGCGGTCGCTGCGCCAGATTTCCAAGGCATTGTGCAGCGCTACGAATTGCCGTTCCAGGGCCTCCACCGCCTTCGCACGGCTCAGGTGATCCGCGCCGGCGGACTGGACAATGCCCGCCAATTGCGTGTCATCCGTCAACGGGTAGAGTTTTCTCATCTTGCGCAACAAATTGGGCACCAAGGACGGCAATGCCGGGGGCGCGCCCTGTATGCACGGGACAGGTTCAGGCTCGGCGGGCACCCATTCGGCTTGCAGGTAGGCTGCCACGCGCGCCCGTCGATCCTGGGTCTGCAAGCGGATACGCGTGAGCAGTCGCTGGGGTACGCCATTGCCTTGCAGGTTCAGGGCTGCACGGTGGCGATTCGGCACTGAATCCACCAGCGCCTGATAAAAACCCAGTGCCCCGTCCGCCCGTTCGGCCAAGGGTCTGTTCGCCTGATCAAACGCCTGGAAACCCTCGGCAGTCTGCACCAGCGTGTGCCGCACACTGGCCGTCGGCTCCCCGACCTCGGCCACGACCTCGCCGTCCACTGCCTGCTGGCGAAGTTGCAGAAACAGCTCGCGGGGCCAGCCTGGCAAATCCTGCATCACCCTCAGGGCGAGGCGTCGGGTCATGGCCTGCGCCTGCTCGGGCAAGTACAAACCGGTCACCGCCTGATCCTCTTGCGTCAGGGCCGCCGCCTCGCGCGCACGTTCGGCAAGCGCCAGCGGAACACGGCCCTGTTTGTGCAGGTACAGGCGCTGGGCATAGGGCGCGTCGGTCAGCACCTCCCAGACCCGACGGTTAGAGAGCTGCGGGAAGGCTTTTTTGAGCAGCAGCAGTTCGCCCTGCGTATACCCTTCATGTGCCTGGTACAGCTGTTGCGTCAGCACTTGTTGCTGAGTCTTGAGTGTTACCAGCAAGCGGCGTCTCAGCAGCGCAGGCGCCTCGTCCAACGGAGCCTTTTCGCCCAACAGGGCGCTGCGCTCATCCTCGCTGAGCGCCTGCAACACCGTCTGCATCACCTGCCCGTCCTTGAGCTGGCGCTGGGTGAGGTGAACGCTTAAATCGTTATAATCGAAGGGGCGGACATCGGGGTAGCGTTCCAGCAGCTGGTCCTGCTCATCCAGCAGCTCGATAAACCTTCCCCTCGGCCAGCCTGGGATCAATGGAATCGCCAGCATCTGTGTGAGCGACGTATCGGCGGACGGCACCTCGCCGCGCTTCAGTTGGCCCATCAGGTCAGCCACTTTTTGATGCTGTTTGAAGCGCATCACGCAGTCCTGGAAGCGCTGTGGCAAAGGTTCGTGTTCGAGGGCCAGGCGACGCACCCGAGGGATGTTCAAGTCGGTGACATGGGCCATCGCCTCGGTGGCCTCCGGGCTCCACTCATCGAGGCTGGGGTCGAGGCGGGTCAAGTTGTAGCGCAGGTCATTCCACTGCTCAGGCTGCTCAAAGACATGCTGCCAGCCACCGCGATAGTTATGGTTCAACGGCGGGCGGTAGGCATGTGGACGCAACGGATGGTTGATCCGCCATTTGCCAATGCCCGGGTCGTAGCTGATCGCATAGGTTGCACCATCGAGCTTGACCCAGGACTGCCCTTTCGACTGGACCACACCTTTGCTGTCGGCGACCCAAGGCAGTGCTTCGGGAAGCGCCTGGCTGTAGGGCGCCAGGCGCGGTCGCCACAGGCCCGGGCGGTGGTCGGTGCGCGTGACGGCCTCGACATTGCTGAAAAAATCCGCCGACGACACCCGGGCCTTCAAGGTGCCCACTACCCGCCCACCCACTGCAAACGCGGCCATGGCGGCCAGGCTCTCGCCAATATTGGCCAGGTGATGCAGGGCCTCGACCTTGTCACCATGGGACCAGTCTTCGACGCCATCGAACACCTCGCCCAACAGTTGCCCGACGGCCACGCCCATCATCAACTGGCCGAGTACCGGCACGACTAAAGCAGCCACATTAAGTACATCCAGCCCGGTCTCCAGATAACCCAGCCAGCGGGCCTCATCGGCGTCCTTATCGACCAGCACCGTAGGGGGTGCCAAGGCCAGGGCATCACGCTGGACCTTGCCCACATAGGCATTGAAATAAAACCCTGAAAACCCGCTGTTGACCGGCAAGGGCTCCAGCGAGCCCAGGCTTTTGTCCTGCTCGAAACGCTTAAAAAAATCCAGCCGCACGAACTCATCCAGGTAGCCTGCGAAAAAGCTGCGGTAGGACGCCACTTGCAACTTCAAGCGCAAGTACAGCTTGAAGTCCTCAAGCCGCTCGTACTCGTACCACGGCCTGACCGGCTCGTTGGGCATATACACCAGGAAAGACCCGGCCCCCAACTTGCCGGGGTCATCATCGGAGACCACCAATACGCTCCACAGGCAAGCGTCATGCAGGTTCAGGCCTTGCCAGCGCAATGGCTTTTCCAAGGGTGTGAGGTATTCCAGTTCACTGGCGGGGCGGTCAGCCTTGATCAATCTGAGCAGCCGCTCGGCCATTGCGGCGCTGACGTGCTCCTTGGCGCAGGCGATGTGCAGGTCGATCTGCATGTCCAGGCACTTGGACTGACCTATCGTCACGGCCGCCGGGTTGTAACTCAAGCCCATCGGCGGCGGCGCTTCGGACGGATGGGGCAAGTTGAACACCTCACGCAGGTGGCGCTGGTAGGCTTCACCCAGGTCCAACTCCCGACAATGGCTCATGAATTGCTGCCCGGTGATACCCGCGAGCACCTGCTGCGTCTTGCCGGAGCGTACCCGTGCCAACGGCGGCCTTTTATCATCGCGCGCCTGGGCCGCATCGAAATTCTGCATGGCTGCCTTGATCAGGCTGTGCTTTTCCCATCGAATCGCTTCAATCAAAGGACCGCTCAGTGGCGGCGCGGGGGCTGAAATCGTGCGCTTGGGTACCTCCAGTTGGTCATGTTCGACATCAATATTCTCCACACCCTTGCTCAGCAGGAACGTATGCAAGCGCTCCGTGCAGAACTGGTTCAACGGCTGCACGCGTTCCAATAGCTGTTCGAGCTGACGACGTGGCTGTTCACTGTCGGCATGGGCTTTTTCCAGGGCTGCCAGGGTTGCGGGTTCGGCTTCAACCAGCCAGGCAGGCAGGGTCTGGCGCAGTACCTGGGCTTTATCCAGGTCACCGGTCACGTCCAACAGGACTGCCAGCAGTTCATCGTCCGTTACTGAGTCGGTGACCGCACTCAAATCGCGTTTTTCCGTCATGGATGGGCATCCCTGTCACGCTGCAAAAGAATCACCCACCCTAAAGGCGTGCCGGTTGAAAACGCATTCGAATAACGAGACGGTCAGCCGTCGGATCGGCCGTTTTTTTGTATGCAACCTGGCGTTATGTAACGCCCTTTGCGCCCAGCCCGCGCGGCGTCTGGGGGCTCATATGAGGCGCTAAGGCCATGTGCCTTATAACGTATTGTTCTAAAACTCCCACTGTAGCCCCGTGTCAGTTTCTGGGTACGCGCCCTCAGGGCGTATTGAGTGTTTCCCCTCCCCAACGGAAAAACCGGTAAGGAATTTATGTGCGGATTAGCTGGAGAATTACGTTTCGATGCCCAACCTGCCGACCTGGCTGCGATTGAGCGCATCACCCATCACTTGGCCCCCCGTGGCCCCGACGCCTGGGGCTTCCATGCCCAAGGGCCGATCGCGCTGGGCCATCGACGCCTGAAAATCATGGACCTGTCGGACGGCTCCGCCCAACCGATGGTTGACGCCCACTTGGGCCTGTCCCTGGCGTTCAACGGCGCGATCTACAATTTCCCGGAACTGCGAGAAGAGCTGGAAGCCCTGGGCTACGCCTTCTACTCCGGCGGCGACACCGAAGTGCTGCTCAAGGGCTACCACGCCTGGGGCGAAGCGCTGCTGCCCAAGCTCAACGGCATGTTCGCCTTTGCCATCTGGGAGCGTGATGCCCAGCGTCTGTTCATCGCCCGTGACCGTCTCGGCGTGAAGCCGCTGTACCTGTCGCGCACCGGCCAACGCCTGCGCTTTGCTTCGGCCCTGCCCGCGCTGCTCAAGGGCGGCGATATCAACCCGATCCTCGATCCGGTCGCCCTCAATCATTACCTGAACTTCCACGCCGTGGTGCCTGCGCCTCGCACCTTGCTGGCCGGTATCGAAAAACTGCCACCGGCCAGCTGGATGCGCATTGATGCCAGTGGTAAGACCGAGCAGAAAACCTGGTGGACCCTGCCCTACGGTCCCCATGAAGATGAAAAACACCTGACCCTCGAAGACTGGACCGACCGCGTGCTCGACAGCACCCGCGAAGCCGTGGCGATCCGCCAACGTGCAGCCGTGGATGTCGGTGTGCTGCTCTCGGGCGGTGTCGATTCGAGCATGCTAGTGGGCCTGCTGCGCGAGGTTGGCGTGCAGGATTTGTCGACCTTCTCCATTGGCTTCGAAGACGCCGGGGGCGAGGCCGGCAACGAGTTCCAGTACTCGGACCTGATCGCCAAGCACTACGGCACGCGTCACCATCAATTGCGCATTGCCGAAAGCGAGATCATCGAACAACTGCCGGCCGCCTTCCGCGCCATGAGCGAGCCGATGGTCAGCCATGACTGCATCGCGTTCTACCTGTTGTCGCGGGAAGTGGCCAAGCACTGCAAGGTCGTGCAGAGCGGCCAAGGCGCCGATGAGCTGTTCGCCGGCTACCACTGGTACCCGCAAGTCGAGGGTGCCAGCGACCCGTATGCCGCCTACCGCGAAGCGTTTTTCGACCGCAGCTACGACGACTATGCCGCAACGGTCGCGCCCAAATGGCTGACCGCCAACGATGCTGCCGGCGACTTTGTGCGCGAACACTTCGCCATGCCCGGCGCCGATGCCGCGGTGGACAAGGCCTTGCGCCTGGACAGCACCGTGATGCTGGTGGACGACCCGGTCAAACGCGTCGACAACATGACCATGGCCTGGGGCCTGGAAGCGCGCACGCCGTTCCTTGATTACCGCCTGGTGGAATTGTCAGCCCGCGTACCCGGCAAGTTCAAGTTGCCCGACGGCGGCAAGCAGGTGTTGAAAGAAGCCGCGCGCCGCGTGATCCCAAGCGAAGTCATCGACCGCAAGAAAGGCTACTTCCCCGTGCCCGGCCTCAAGCATCTGCAGGGTGACACCCTGAACTGGGTGCGCGAATTGCTGCTCGACCCGAGCCAGGATCGCGGCCTGTTCAACCCGGCCATGCTTGACCGCCTGCTCACCGATCCGCAAGGCCAATTGACCCCGCTGCGCGGCTCCAAGCTGTGGCAACTGGCAGCGCTGAACCTGTGGCTCAGCGAACAAGGAATCTGATTGATGAAACCCCATGCAGCGGCTTATAGCCAACGCTTGCTCAAGGGCCAGGCGCCCACCTATGAGCGCCTGCAAGCCCGCCTGGCGGAAGACGGCAGCCCACTGGCCGCCGAGCCGATTGCCGTGCATTGCGGTTGGGGCCGGTTGCTGATCGGGCATACCTTCCCCGACCCGGCGAGCCTGGCCCAGGAACTGCTGAACGAACAGCCTGGCGAGCGTGACATCGCGCTCTACGTGGCGGCACCGCAGCAGATCCTGGGGATCGACCCGCAGCAATTGTTCCTCGACCCGTCCGACACCTTGCGCCTGTGGTTCAGTGACTATCGGCCTGCCACCCGTGTATTTCGCGGTTTTCGCATTCGCCGGGTGCAGACCGACGCCGATTGGCAGGCCGTCAACCAGCTGTATCAAGGGCGCGGCATGCTGCCGGTCGACGCCGAACGCCTGACCCCGCGTCATCAAGGTGGCCCGGTGTATTGGCTGGCGGAAGACGAAGACAGCGGCGCGGTGATCGGCAGCGTGATGGGCCTCAACCATCAGAAGGCGTTTCACGACCCGGAAAACGGTTGCAGCCTATGGTGCCTGGCGGTCGACCCGCAATGCACGCGCCCAGGCGTGGGTGAAGTGCTGGTGCGCCATCTGGTGGAGCACTTCATGAGCCGTGGCCTGAGCTACCTGGACCTGTCGGTGCTGCACGATAACCGCCAGGCCAAGAACCTCTACGCCAAGCTCGGTTTCCGCGCGCTGACCACCTTTGCGATCAAGCGCAAGAACGGTATCAACCAACCGCTGTTCCTCGGTCCTGGTCCGCAGGCGGGGTTCAATCCGTATGCGCGGATCATCGTCGAAGAAGCCCACCGGCGTGGCATCGATGTGCAAGTGGATGACGCCGATGCGGGCTTGTTTACCCTCAGCCATGGCGGGCGTCGTGTGCGGTGCCGCGAGTCGTTGAGTGACCTGACCAGCGCCATCAGCATGACGCTGTGCCAGGACAAAAGCCTGACCCATAAAACGTTGAAAGCGGCCGGGCTACGGCTGCCGTCGCAACAGCTGGCGGGCAGTGCCGATGACAACCTGGAGTTTCTCGACGAGCACCAGCGCATCGTGGTCAAGCCGCTGGACGGTGAGCAAGGCCAAGGCGTGGCGGTGGATTTGAAGAGCATCGAAGAGGTGCAGCAGGCGATCGAAGCGGCGCGCCAGTTCGACAGCCGTGTGTTGCTGGAGAGCTTTCACGAAGGGCTGGACCTGCGCATCCTGGTGATTGGTTTTGAGGTGGTGGCCGCCGCGATCCGTCGACCTGCGGAGGTGACCGGTGACGGCCAGCATTCCATCGGCGCGCTGATCGAAGCGCAAAGCCGTCGGCGCCAGGCCGCCACCGACGGCGAAAGCAAAATCCCCCTCGATGGCGAGACCGAACGCACGCTGAAAGCGGCCGGCTACGACTACAGCAGCATCCTGCCCCGTGGCCAGACCCTGGCCGTGCGCCGTACCGCCAACCTGCACACCGGCGGTTGCCTGGAAGACGTCACCGCCATCCTGCACCCCACGCTGGTGGACGCCGCCGTGCGCGCCGCCCGCGCGCTGGACATCCCCATGGTGGGCCTGGACCTGATGGTGCCCGCCGCCGACCAACCCGAGTATGTATTTATCGAAGCCAACGAACGGGCCGGCCTGGCCAATCATGAACCGCAGCCTACGGCCGAGCGGTTTGTGGATTTGTTGTTTCCTCACAGTTAACCGATGGCTTGAGCGATAGGTGGCCTGCCCCGGCCGCATCGCGGGCAAGCCCGCTCCCACAGGTTGAACGCCATCTAATGTGGGAACTGGCTTGCCGGTGATGAGGCCATCAATGGCACCCCCATCTTCCCGAGTTATCAGGAGTCTTTATGAGCCGAACCATCCCAGAACCCGATCTGAACTACCTGCAAAAAGTCCTGCTGGAAATGCTCGCCATTCCCAGCCCCACCGGCTTTACCGACACCATCGTGCGGTATGTCGCCGAGCGCTTGGAAGAACTGGGCATTCCCTTCGAAATGACCCGGCGCGGCACCATCCGCGCCACTCTCAAAGGTCAGAAAAACAGCCCCGACCGCGCGGTGTCCGCGCACTTGGACACCATCGGCGCCGCCGTGCGCGCGATCAAGGACAACGGCCGCCTGAGCCTGGCGCCCGTGGGCTGCTGGTCGAGCCGCTTCGCCGAAGGCAGCCGCGTCAGCCTGTTCACCGATAACGGCGTGATCCGCGGCAGCGTGCTGCCGCTGATGGCCTCCGGGCATGCGTTCAACACCGCCGTGGATGAAATGCCGGTGAGCTGGGACCATGTGGAACTGCGCCTCGACGCCTACTGTGCCACCCGCGCCGATTGTGATTCCCTGGGGATCGGCATCGGCGACTACGTGGCCTTCGACCCGCTGCCGGAGTTCACCGAGAGCGGGCATATCAGTGCCCGCCATCTGGATGACAAGGCGGGTGTCGCCGCCCTGCTTGCCGCGCTTAAGGCAATTGTCGACAGCGGCGAGCCCTTGCTGATCGACTGCCACCCGCTGTTCACCATCACCGAAGAAACCGGCAGTGGTGCAGCGGCCGCCCTGCCCTGGGACGTCAGTGAGTTTGTCGGTATCGACATTGCCCCGGTCGCACCCGGCCAGCACTCCAGCGAGCATGCAGTGAGCGTGGCGATGCAGGATTCCGGCGGGCCGTATGACTATCACTTGTCGCGGCATTTGCTGCGCCTGGCGTCTGACCACGAATTACCCGTGCGCCGCGACCTGTTCCGCTACTACTTCAGTGACGCCCACTCGGCCGTGACTGCTGGCCACGATATCCGCACCGCCTTGCTGGCCTTCGGTTGCGATGCGACCCACGGCTACGAGCGAACGCATATCGACAGCCTGGCGGCATTGAGTCGCCTATTGGGCGCCTACATCCTCAGCCCGCCCGTGTTCGCCAGCGATGCGCAGCCGGCCCAGGGTTCCCTGGATCGGTTCAGCCATCAGATCGAACACGAGACGCAGATGGAGAGCGACACGCGGGTGCCGTCGGTGGACAGTCTGGTGGGCAACAAGTCCTGAGACTGGCAACTCTGATCCCGGCGCAGTAGGATCGCCGGGATCCATCACCCGAGGCTTGTATGCTGATTCCCTACGACGCACTTGAAGTCGACACCCTGACGCGCCTGATCGAAGACTTCGTCACCCGTGACGGCACCGACAATGGCGACGACACGCCCCTGGAAACCCGCGTGTTGCGCGTGCGCCAGGCGCTGACCAAGGGCCAGGCGCTGATCGTGTTCGACCCGGAAAGCGAGCAGTGCCAGCTGATGCTCAAGCACGATGTGCCCAAGCATCTGTTCGACTGACCTCAGAGATTGGGCACCGGTACCGGATGGGTAGCGGCGCCCTGGCGGTCGCGGATCTTCTGGTAGACCTCGGCCCGGTGTACATGCACCCCGCTCGGCGCCTCCACACCGAATTTCACCTGGGTACCGTTCAGTTCAAGAATGTGCACGGAGATGTCATCGCCGATGGAGATGACTTCGCCCACGGCGCGGCTTAAAACCAGCATGGCAGTTATCCTTTTAGCAATGAAAGGACCTTGACCATGCGCGCTCGGTGTAGGGGCATCAATGGCTTGCGGAGAATTCAGGCAAGCCCTACAAACGCAGGTAAATTGCCTGACAGACTGCTGCCGGATTAGCCCTTGGCTGCCTGCGCCTTGGCACGCATCTTATCGGCCATGCTAGTCATTTCGTCGTACAGCAACTGCGGGTTCTTCTGCTTCAATGCCCATGCCATCCGCCCCTGTTCGTGGGGCAGGATCATGAATTCACCCGCTGCGACCCGCTGATAGATGTAATCCGCGATGTCCGCCGCCGAGATCGGAGAACTCTCCAGCAACTTGCCCACCTGGGCTTTCATTGCCGGGGTCGGCCCGCGGAACGAGTCCAGCAGGTTGGTCTGGAAGAACGACGGGCATACCACATGCACCCCGACTTCCTGTTGCTTGAGCTCCACCAGCAAGCTTTCCGACAGCGCCACCACGCCGGCCTTGGCCACGTTGTAGTTGCTCATGGCCGGCCCCTGCATCAGCGCGGCCATGGACGCGATGTTGATGATGCGGCCCTTGCTCTTTTCCAGCAGGGGCAGGAATGCCTTGCAGCCCTTGACGACGCCCATCAGGTTGATTGCAATCTGCCAGTCCCAATCCTCCAGGGACAATTCGGCGAAGAACCCTCCCGAGGCCACGCCGGCATTGTTGACGATCACATCGACCCCGCCGAGTTTCACCTCGCAGGCCTGGGCAAAGGCGGTGAGCTGGCTGTAGTCGCGCACGTCGCAGCGCTGGGTAAACCCATCGCCACCGGCCTCGCGGACGCGCTTGAGGGTTTCCTGCAGGCCCGCCTCGCTGACATCCGACAAGGCCAACTGCCAACCTTCGCGCGCCCAGCGCAAAGCGATTTCGCGACCCAGGCCGGACCCGGCGCCAGTGATCATCATGCGGTTTTGCATAGGAGGTAGCCTTGTGGTTCACGGAAGAAGTGACCGGCAGTGTAGCGAAGGATTTTCCTGCCCCCATCCACCATCAGGGTGATGAATGCCCCCGGCAAACCAGCGGCCCGGTCCGAGGTTCGCCTATAGCCTAAGTTCAATATTTTTCAACTTATAAGGTGAAGTTGCGAACGTATTAAAAGAAATAAGCAAGTTCGCAAATTGCTTTAAAAAAATAGTGAATCTTTCGCGATGGACGGCAGTCGGAGTTGTTAAGGCGTTCGTGAATTAACTAGCGGGCCTATCGTTAATAACCGGTCTTTGCAGAAGGCCAATAAGGAAAAAAACCATGAGCCTCATTCTGATCATTATCTTGATCCTCCTGCTGGTCGGTGGTCTGCCAGTGTTCCCTCACTCGCGTAACTGGGGTTACGGCCCGTCGGGTATCCTGGGCGTCGTACTGGTGGTCCTGCTGGTCCTGTTGTTGCTCGGCCGGATATAAATCCGCGCCGCAGTAAAACACGCACAAAAAAAAGAGGCCTTTAAAAGGCCTCTTTTTTTATGGCCGGTTAATTAGTCCGGCTTGCCGTCAACCACGCCGGCGGTGTTATCCAACAGACTCTTGGTGGCCGTCTGCAGGAAGGACTCGAGTTTCTGCCTCAATGCACCTTCATCCGGTGATTCAGGAATCACTTTACCCGTCGGGTTAGCGCCCAATTCGTATTCCCACAGCTTGGGTGGCATTTCCTTCGGCAGCACCAGAATTCGGTCGCCGGTAACCAACGCAACAGTCTGATCGCTGCCAGACGGCTTGATGACACCAAAGCCTTTATCGCCTTCCGGCAGGTTCAACAGATCGCGACCCCAGCACTGGTGCAGGGTTTCGCCGCCCAGACGGCCCATGATGGTCGGCACGATGTCGATCTGCGTACCCACCGTGTGGTCACGCTCGCCGAACTTCTCCTGCATGCCCGGTGCAATCATCAGCATCGGCACGTTGAAGCGGCCCAAGTCCATTTCGGTGATCTGCTGTTCGTTGCCGAAGCCGTGGTCGCCCACGATCACGAACAGGGTTTCCTTGAAGTACGGCTCCTTGCGGGCCTTTTCAAAGAACTGGCCCAGGGCCCAGTCGGAGTAGCGCATCGCCGTCAAATGCTCATCGAGACTGCCACGGCCTGTCACCCGCTCCACCGGCAATGGCGTCGGCAAGGCATACGGCGTGTGGTTCGATAGCGTTTGCAGCAAGGCATAGAACGGCTTGCCGCCTTCGCGGGCCTTCAACTCTTCCAGGCCACGGTTGAACATGTCCTGGTCGGACACGCCCCATGTCGGGTCGGAGAACACTGGGTCGACGAAATCGTTGCGACCAATGAAGTTGGTCATGCCCTGGTTGCTGAAGAAGCCCGATTGGTTGTCCCAGGCGAAGTCGCCGTTGTAGACATACACGTCGTCAAACTTGCGCGCGCTCAGCAACTGCGGCAGGCCCGACAGCTTGTGGCTGCCTTCCGGGGTCTGCATCAGGTATTCGAATGCCGGCAGGTTCGGGAAGCACGCCATGGTGGCGAACATCCCCTGGTGAGTGTGAGTGCCGTTGGAGAAGAAGCGGTCGAACAACAGGCCTTCCTTGGACAGTTTGTCGAAGTACGGCGTGATGTTGCCCGGACGACCCAGGGCGCCCACCGAGTGGCCGGCGAAGCTTTCCATCAGGATCACTACAACGTTCTTGATCGGCAGGGTTTTCTCTGCCGGCGGCGTGAACTCGCGGCGCACGGCGGCGGTGTCGGTGTCGACCAGTTTTTCTGTCGGCAGCACCAGCATATCGCGCACGGTCTGGGTGGCCAGCGGCTGTTCCAGCGTGGCTTTCCAGGTGTTATCACGATGCTCGGAGAAACGTGCCTTGGCCGCGCCGATCAGCGACAGGGTGCCATTGAGGCCCAACTGGTTGGCGAAGTTGGATTCGGTGGTGTAGACGTCACCCCAGCGCAGCGGGGGGCCCTGGCGCAGGGTGCCACGGGCGGCGACCACGGCGATCAGCAGGCAGACCACGAACACCGCGATGCGTGTGTACCACGGGGCAACCTGGCGGGTGCCAATGCTGCCGCCACTGAACGGGCCACGCGGGCGCGTCGCACGGTCGGCACCTTTGAACGCGATGCTCAGAATCAGCGTGCCCACGGCCCAGGCCAGCAGGTAGCGCACCACCGGGAAACCGTACCAGAGCATGCTCATCACGGTTTTCGGGTCTTCCTTCACGTACTGGAAGACCAGGCCGTTGAGGCGCTGGTGGAACTCGCGGTAGAAGTCCATCTCCATCAGGCCCAGGAACAGCGCGATGCTGGACGCAACGGTGAGCCAGAAACGGAAGAACCCGCGCGCGGCCATGGCCCGTACGCTGAACAAAGCCAGCAGCAACGGGATCAGCAGGTACACCACCAGGCGGATATCCAGGCGCAGGCCGTTGGCGAACGCCTCAAGGAAGGTCGAGGCCGGCGTGTCGAGGATCATCTCGCGGTTGTAGACCAGCAGCGCCAGGCGCAGCAGGGAGAACATCACCATCATGACCAGTGCGCAGAGCAGCGTGTACGCCAGATGGGATTTGACGGTCGGTTGCAGCAGGCGATTAGAAGCTCGCTGCTGACTCAGGGCGTCCGGGTTTGCCATGTCGTTTCAGGACCCATTGGAAGTTTAAGTGACGAAGTAGTGCAGTGGCGCGAATGGTGCCCGATCAACGGCAGCAAGGCTATTAATTACTGAACGTGCACCGCTGCCCCGCCTTTAGTGGCACGTGCGATAGAGCCCTGGCAGGGAAATAAAGCCGGCGAATTGTCTTGGATGGAATGTGAAAATTCTGTGCAGCGAATATTTCGATACACAAATCTAAGGGTTGTGCTGAAACCAATGTGGGAGCGGGCTTGACCGCGAATGCAGTGGGTCAGTCGAAATAGCACTGACTGACCTAACGCATTCGCGGGCAAGCCCGCTCCCACATTTAGCGTGCTACGTCATCAAATCCGCACATTGCCCCGCGGCCCGGCAATCGCCCAGATGATCAGGCCCAGCACTGGCAGCAGCAGGATCAATAGGATCCACAGCACCTTGGCGCCCGTGCTCGCGCCGCTTTTGAATACGTTGATGATCGCCCAGATATCCAGCGCCAGGATGATCAGGCCGATCAAGCCATTAAAAGTGGAACCCATGGTGTCGCTCCTAAAGTGAGGGCATGCACCTTTAGGATAGTCAGCCCAGGCCGGGGTTCCGTTTTATTTCAGACGTGGACGGCGATCTTCAGCGCTTCCAGGGACGGCTCGCCCTTGATCCCCACTTCGGCGCACAACTCCAGCACGCGCGGCAGGTCGTTGCCGTACACCAGCACCGCCTGGATTTCATCATCCAGCAGTTGGCTGAAGTTAAGCAGCACGTAGCCGCCGTCTTCCGGGCTGAGGGCGCTCATCTGGATCTGGATACGGTTCAGCGCCGTCAGGTCTTCGGTCTTGGCCAGTTGCTTGGGCTTGAGGTTGAACGCCACGCCGGGACCGAACGACGCGACGATCTGCGCGAACAGGTCGGCGTAGGTGTCGGCCTGAAACAGCACGGTGTCCGGCAGGCTGCCGACCACCACCCACTCACCCAACGGAATGGGGAAGGTGTCGTCGTAGTTGATGTCCGGGTTGGCTGCCAGAAACGCCTCAGGATCCGCGTAGGCCTGAGCCGCTTCATCGGCAATACGCGCCACCTCGTCTTCGCCCATGACCCCGGCGCTGATTTTGCTGATAAGTTCGACGAGGGCGGTTTTCATGGGGCAATCCTGTGGCGTGCTGGTTTTCGAGGGCGCAAAGCCTACACCAGTTTCTGCAGTTTCGCCGCCGTATCCACCGCGCCCATGGTCAATGCTGCTGCCAATGCCGTTGCGCCCTGGGCATCGGTAGCCTTGGGGTTGGCGCCCTGGCCGAGCAGGTAGTCGAGCATTTCGACGCGGTTGAACATCGCCGCCATCATCAATGCCGTACGCCCGTCCGAGGAGCAAGCATCGACCGGCGCCCCGCCTTCGATCAGCGCCTGCACCACTGGCAAGTTGCCTTTGAACGCAGCACCGGCAATCGGCAGTTGGTTCTTGTCGTTGGCGATCAGGGGGTCGGCCTTGAACTCCAGCAACACTTTTACCGCATCGGCATGGCCGTGGTAGGCCGACAGCATCAGCAGGGTGTCGCCATTGTGGTTGCGAAAGTTGGCCGGCAAACCTTTGGCCAACAGCGCGGCGAGCATGGCCGCGTCGCCACGGCGCGCTACGTCGAAGACCTGCTCGGCAAATTCGGCGGCTTCGTCATCGGTCATTTGTTTGGCTTGGTCTGACATGTGGGACGGCTCCATAGGTAGTGCTTTATATGGCGCCCAGTGTCGCGATGGAGTTCCCACATGTCATGGCTTTTTTGTCAAAAGCCCCGATAGGCACATTCAATAGCGCTGCCTTTAGTAACGAAAGTGTCCCCCCTGGATCTGCGCCAGCAACTGCCCGGTGACGGGCACATAGCTGTCCGACCCCGGCAGCCAGGCGTAGACCGGGTCATTGCCCGCCTTGTCCGGGTCGAATGCTTCCTCCTTGAGCCGGACCTTCTGGTATTTGAAGGTGCCAGTGGTTTCCATCTTCACTTTGATCCGCAGGAACAGCGGCACTGCGTAGTGCGGCAGCTGACCATGGGCAAACTGCAGCAGCTCACGCAGATCCAGGGCCGCCAAGGACTCGCTCGGGGTAATGGCCACCATGCCCGCGCGGCCGTTGGTGTTTTCGATTTCCACCCCATAGGCCACAACCTCGGCGATCTGCGGGTGTTGCAGCAGGATATTTTCCACTTCCGTGGTGGAGACGTTTTCGCCTTTCCAGCGATAGGTATCCCCCAGGCGGTCGACAAATTGCGCATGGCCAAAGCCGATGCTACGCACCAGGTCGCCGGTGTTGAAGTAGCGGTCGCCCTTCTCGAACACATCACTGAGGATCACCTTGCGGTTTTTTTCCGGGTCGGTGTAGCCGTCATAGGGCGATTTTTCATCGATCCTGGCGAGCAACAACCCCTGCCCGCCTGTCTTCACTTTGTGCATGAAGCCATCGCTGCCACGGATCGGTTCACCGGTGTCATGGGCGTAATCCACCAACGCCCAATGCTGCAGGCAAAAGCCGACAGTGTTATCGAAGTTCAAGACGTTGGTGAAACCGATATTGCCGTCGCTGGCGGCATACAACTCGCAAACATGCTCTACGCCGTAACGCGACTTGAACTGCGCCCACATGCCTGGGCGCAGGCCATTGCCGACCATTTTGGTCACGTGATGCCCGCGGTCGTTTGCACCTGCAGGCTGGTCGAGCAAGTAACGGCACAATTCGCCGACATACCCGAGGGTGGTCGCGTTGAATCTGCGGGCGTCATCCCAGAATTGGCTGGCACTGAACTTGCGCCGGATGGCGAACCCCGACGCCCCCACAATCGCCGACCCCCAGCACACGCACAGACCCGTGGCGTGGTACAGCGGCAAGGTGCAATAAAGGACATCGTCCGGCCCCATGTCCAGGGCAATGCTGCCGAAGCTGACGGCAGTCTTGGTCCAGCGGCCATGCTTCATGATGCCGGCCTTGGGCAATCCGGTTGTGCCGGAGGTGTAGATATAGAAGCAGGGGTCGTTGAAGAATATCTGCGCGGTGCTTGGCGGGTTGTCCACCGGGCACTCGGCGCTGGCGGCCAGCAAGTCGCAATAACCGCCGGGCGCTGCACTGGCCTGTTGGTCTGCTACAAACCAGGTCCGTTCGGCGGGAATCTCTACCTGGTCACGTACCGTTTCATAAGCAGCCACCAATTCTGCACCGACTACAATCGCCACCGGGCTCACCAGGTTCAGGCTGTGCACCAGCGCCGCCTGGGTCTGCGCGGTATTGAGCATCGCGCAGATGCCGCCCAGCTTGGCCACGGCCAGCACGCTGAGGAGCAACTCCGGGCGGTTCTCGATAAACATTGCTACCACGTCGCCCTTGCCGATGCCTTGGGCATGCAGATGGTGGGCAATGCGGTTGGCCTGCTGATTGGCTTCGGTGTAACTGAGCACACGATCGGCGTACAACAACGCCGTGCCCTGCGGGTTGCGCAGGGTCGCTTGTTCGAAATGCCAGCCAAGGCCACAAGGCTGTGCGGGGTCGGTGACATTGGCGGCGCGCATGCCGCGGACCACACGGGGCAGTGCGCGAACGATGGCAGGCACCTTACGCAGCATCATGCCCCAGGTGATCATGTCGTTTTGCGGGTGGTTCATGGGAACGTCCTTTTTCTTATTCTTCTTAAACCTCGAAGGAAAGTACGCCAGCCCCTCTTCGGCTGTACACGCGGGATTTGAAAAGTTTTGTATCCCGATGGGTGAGTGTTGAAAAAAGGAATTTAGTCGGGCGGCGGCAGTCTTTATGAGTAAGGACGCGCCCGTTCGTCCGTGTCGAGCAACGCAAAATGCAGGATGCATGATGGCCATTCATGCAAATTGCACGAATCCGAAAAATTGCATTTTTTATAACATACTGATTTATAACGATATTTTATAAATTCAGTAGCTGGCACAATCACTGCACCTATCTCTCCATGCTTGCCCAATTGAGCCAACGGAGCTGATAGACATGAGCCTGATCCAAGATAAATTCGCTTCAGTATTCTCCAACTACGACGTCACCACCCAGCCACGTCCTGACGGTGGCATCCTGTTGACCCTGCGTAACAGTGAAGGCAAACAGGTCAAGCGCTCGATCTCTTACCAACAGCTGCACACTGCCGACCAGCTGACCTGGGTCATCAGCGCCATTCGCCGCGACCTGGCAGAACAAGCCAGCGATCTGCCGCAAATTTCGATGTTGCAAAGCCAGAACCGCTTTGCCCTGCCGACCTACCATTCGGCTTAAGCGCCTAAGCTTAAGTAGCAGACACAGAAAAGGGCCGCGACACCGTTGAGTGTCGCGGCCCTTTTTCATGGATTCAGAATAGCCCCATGCGCGCCGCTTCGTTCAGCGCCTGGACACGGTTGCTGACTTGCAACTTGCCATAGATGTTGCGCAGGTGGAATTTCACCGTGGCTTCGGAGGTGGCGCGTATCTGACTGATCTCCCAGACAGTCTTGCCTTCGGAAGCCCAACGCAGTATCTCCCGCTCCGCAGGCGTCAGCGGCTTTCCGGCCAGGTTGATCCGTCGCCTCAGCGCATTGGGCACCGAATAAGGCGCTTGGGATGATTCCCTTGGACCTCTCATTGGTTTCTCTCCTTATTTATTGGCTTAGCCTTATCACCCTTCGGATTCCTCCTATTGACAGGTGATATAAACGTTAATACCGAGGAGAGTTACACAATGAGGGAGACTCAGGCGTAGGCCTTGAAATAAACAGCAAGGCCTCACAAAGTTTTAAGCTTCTTCCCACAACAACTTCCACCCTTCAAGGGTTGAAGTTTCTGATAGCCCGCGATTAATCGTCCAAACCGGGGAAGCGACGGGCAATCTCGTCACCGGTGAATTGCGGCAACAACCCTGTTGCGGTGTTGAATAACCGCAATGCCACAACGTGCGGGTTCTCACCTATATCAAACCAGTGCGCCATGCCGGCCGGGATCACCAGCAGGTCGTTTTTCTCACAACGCACGGCGTAGACAGAGTCGCCTATGTGCAGGGCAAACAGGCCCTGCCCCGCCAGGAACACCCGTACGTCGTCTTCGCTGTAGCGGCGTTCATCCAGAAACTGCGCACGCAGTTCGTCCTTTTGCGCGTGGTCGCCGGTAACCCTGAGCACTTCCACGCGGGCGTAGCCAAGGGCATCGATCTGCGCCTGGTAGGCCGCAACCAGTTCAGCATCGCTGGCGCCCTTCTCGGTCGCGACGGGTTGCCAACGCTCAAAGCGCACCCCCTGTTCGGCGAGGGTCGCGGCGATGTCATCGAAATGGGTCAGGACCTTGTTCGGAGTGTCCGGTGTAGCGACGGAGTAGACAGCGACATAACTCATTGAAGGGTTCCTTGGTTCTGCTCGTGCAATCGAAGACCGATGATAATGGCGGCGGCCAGGGCCGCGACACTGGCGATACTGAAGGTCAGGGTCGGCCCCAACAGGTTCCAACTGTAACCCGAATACAACGCGCCCAATGCGCCGCCGGTGCCGGCCAGGGCGGCGTACAGCGCCTGGCCCTGACCTTGTTGCCTGTCGCCGAAACTGCGCTGCACAAAAGCAATCGCCGCCGCATGAAAACTACCGAAGGTGGCGGCGTGCATCACTTGCGCCAGCAGCAGCACCCAGAAAAACTCGGCAAACGAGCCCAGCAGTAACCAGCGCAGCGCCGCCAACAGGAAGCTGGCCAGCAGCACCCGGCGTACTGAGAAGCGCGCGAGGATGCGGCTCATGGCCAGGAACATCAACACTTCCGCCACCACCCCCAACGCCCACAGCAGGCCGATCACGCCACGGCTGTAGCCCAGGTGTTCGAGGTGCAGGGTCAGAAAGGTGTAGTACGGGCCGTGACTCATCTGCATCAAGGCCACGCAGGCGTAAAACGCCAAGACCCCGGGGCTGCGCAGTTGCTTGAGAAAGCCATCGCCCGCCAGGCGATTACCCTGGGTGGCGGGCTGCGCATTCGGCACCCACAGGCTGGCGCCAATGATGCCGGCCATGATCACCACAACCACCACCGGGTAGATGTCCAGGCTCAGCCAATCGAACAGGCGGCCCATGATCACCACGGTAAGGATGAATCCGATGGAACCCCACAGGCGGATCTGGCTGTAGCGCGCGGTCTGTTTTTGCAGGTGTGCGAGGGTAATCACTTCGAACTGTGGCAACACCGCGTGCCAGAAGAAGGCATGCAGGGCCATCACCAGGGCCAGCCAGGCGTAGGTGTGGCTGACGAAGATCAGCGAAAAACTCACCAGCGTGCACACCGCGCCAAACCGCACGATGGCCAGGCGTCGTCCGGTGTAGTCGCCCAGCCAGCCCCACAGGTTGGGTGCCACGCAACGCATCAGCATGGGGATGGCCACCAGCTCGCCGATGCGCGCGCTGGAGAATCCCAGGTGGTCGAAATACAGCGCCAGGAATGGCGCTGTCGCCCCGAGCAGGGCGAAGTAGAAGAGGTAGAAGCTGGAGAGGCGCCAGTAAGGAAGTGCGGGCGTCATGTCGATTTTTGGGGCTGCTTCGCAGCCCAGCGCGAGCAAGCTCGCTCACCACAAAAAGCTTGCTGAGCACAGCAAGCTCCCTCACCACAGCAGGCTGTCACAGCTGGCCCAGCACCGGAGTATTCACGCGCACATCGGCGTTTTGCCCACGGTTGCGCAGCAGGTGGTCCATCAACACGATGGCCATCATGGCTTCGGCGATCGGCGTGGCTCGGATGCCGACGCACGGGTCGTGGCGGCCCTTGGTGATCACGTCCACCGGGTTGCCCTGCACATCAATCGAACGGCCCGGGGTGGTAATGCTCGAGGTGGCCTTGAGCGCCAGGTGCGCAACAATCGGCTGGCCGGAGGAAATGCCGCCGAGGATGCCGCCGGCGTTGTTGCTGAGGAAACCTTCCGGGGTCAGCTCGTCGCGATGCTCGGTGCCGCGCTGGGACACGCACGCGAAGCCGGCGCCGATTTCAACCCCCTTCACGGCATTGATGCTCATCAGCGCGTGGGCCAGCTCGGCGTCGAGGCGGTCAAAGATCGGCTCGCCCAGGCCCGGCTTGACGCCTTCGGCCACCACGGTGATCTTGGCGCCGACGGAGTCCTGGTCGCGGCGCAGCTGGTCCATGTAGGCCTCCAGTTCCGGCACTTTATCCGGGTCCGGACTGAAGAAAGCGTTGTCTTCGACGCTGTCCCAGGTCTTGAACGGAATTTCAATCGGCCCCAACTGGCTCATGTAGCCGCGAACAGTGATGCCCTGGCTGGCCAGGTATTTCTTGGCAATGGCACCGGCAGCTACGCGCATGGCCGTTTCGCGGGCCGAGCTGCGGCCACCGCCGCGGTAGTCGCGCTCGCCGTATTTGTGATGGTAGGTGTAGTCGGCGTGGGCCGGGCGGAACAGGTCCTTGATCGCCGAGTAGTCCTTGGACTTCTGGTCAGTGTTGCGGATCAGCAGGCCGATGGCGCAACCGGTGGTGCGGCCTTCGAACACGCCGGAGAGGATCTCGACTTCGTCAGGCTCCTGGCGCTGGGTGGTGTGGCGACTGGTGCCGGGCTTGCGACGGTCGAGGTCACACTGCAGGTCTTCCAGGGACAGCTCGAGGCCGGGCGGGCAGCCGTCGACAATGGCGACCAACGCCGGGCCATGGCTTTCGCCCGCGGTGGTGACAGTGAACAGCTTGCCGAAGGTATTGCCGGACATGCAGGGCGCTCCGTGAAATCAGTTGAATCAAGTCAACCGTAATAACTTAAGGCGGCCAGTATACGCAGGCTAACCGAGTAGTTCATCCTCGAAACCTTACCGGTAGACCTTGGTCCAACCGGCACCTTCCTCATGATGGCGCGATGATGCTGCGAGTTCTTCTGTTCACCCTGACGTTGTTTACCGCCGTGGCCCAGGCCGCCTCCCCTGTTGTGCTGCAACGCCCCATCAGCCTGGATACCGGCAGCGGCGAGCTATTTGGCTCGTTGTTGCTGCCTCAGTCTGACAAACCCGTGCCGGTGGTGCTGATCATCGCCGGTTCCGGCCCCACCGATCGCAATGGCAACAGTGCCGACGGCGCCCGCAACGACAGCCTCAAGCGCCTGGCCTGGGTGCTGGCGCGGCATAACATCGCCAGCGTGCGCTACGACAAACGCGGCGTGGCCGCCAGCCTGGCCGCCACGCCGGATGAACGCAACCTGACCCTGGACGCCTACGTGGCTGATGCGGTGGCCTGGGGCAAACTGCTCAAGGCCGACAAGCGCATGGGCCCGCTGATTGTGCTGGGCCATAGCGAAGGCGCCCTGGTTGCCGCCCTCGCCGCCCCCCAACTGGACCCGGCGGGCGTGATCTCGCTGTCCGGCAGCGCGCGCCCGGTCGATCAAGTCATTCGCCAGCAATTGGCCGATCACCTGCCCCCTGCCCTGTTGCTGCGCAGCAACGAGATCCTCGATCACCTCAAGGCCGGCCAGGTGGATACCGATGTGCCTGGCCCGCTGGAAGGCATTTTCCGGCCCAGCGTGCAGCCTTACCTGATCAGCCTGTTCCGTGCCGACCCGTCGGCCGCGTTCGCCAAATTGCGCATGCCCGCGCTGATCATCCAGGGCAGCAACGATATCCAGGTGGGTGTGGGCGACGCGCAGCAACTGAAGAAGGCCAAACCCGATGCGCAACTTGTGCTGATCGAGGGTATGAACCATGTGATGCGTATTGTGCCCAACGACGTGAAGCAGCAATTGGCCTCCTACAATGACCCCCAACTGCCGCTCGCTGCCGAGCTGGGCAGCCGCCTTGTGCGCTTTATCGACGGACTTCAACCCCGTTAAGCGACAATTTGCCTCCAGTCCTGAGAGAAACGGCCGATAAGCCCAGAGTCGACAGTAAAAAGACTGTCGACTTGCTGGGTTTGGACAGGATCGCGCCGCATGACAACCACTGAAGCAACACCGGAATCCACCGCCGACACCCCGGCTGAAAAAACCGAGGCCGTCGACGCGGCACCCCTGCCGTGGGCGGATGTACAGGCCGAGCATTTCAAGATGCTGCGCCTTGCGCCCCTGGCCACTGACCGTGCCACCGGTGTACGACCGTTGCGCTTCGTGCAGTTCGGCTATGCCGAACGCAATGACAAACACCACAGCTTGCTGCGCATGGTCATCCAGCTGCCAGGCCAGCGGGTACGCCGTGAACAGAACCATCTGGATATCTGGGTCGACCACGACAAGCGCCGTGTGCACTTCGGCCCCGGCAACAGCCTGGAAATCGAACCGGCCAACCGCGGCATCGGTCGCTTCCTGGTGGCCCAAGGCGCTGCATGGGCGAAGAAGAAGTGGTCGCACTACCGCGTCGACGGCGTTGACCTGGCCAACAAAGATGCATTGAACGAGGCCACCCGCCTGCGCCGCGATCACTTCTTGCGCATCCAGGGGTTTGATGTGGCCTACGCCGATGTGCAGCACCTGAAAGGCAACGTGCAGCCGGGCAAGGTCGGCGATGTGCTGGACAGCTGGAACACCGAGAAAGTGCAGTTTGTGGAGATTCTCGAAGCCGCGCAGATGCTGCAGCAGGCCGAGCAGAACCTGGCGGAGCAGGAAGTGAAGCTGCGCAAGGAAGAGGAAAAGGTTACCAAGTTCAAGCGTGAGGACAGCGGGTTGCGGTTTACCATCACGTGCTTGGTGGCGTTTACGGTGTTTCAGGCGGGGTTGCTGATCTGGATTGCCACCCACCGCTAGTGAGCTGGAACGCAGTCAAAGGTGTTAGCTGGCTTGCCTGCGAAAGCGGCCTGACAGCCGACCACAATCTAACTGCCACCCCGCGATCCAAATGCGGGAGATGGCTTGCCTGCGAAGGCGGCCTGACAGCCGACCACAATCTAACTGTCCCCCCACGATCCAAAAATGTGGGAGCTGGCTTGCCTGCGAAAGCGGCCTGACAGCCGACCACAATCTAACTGTCCCCCCACGATCCAAATGTGGGAGCTGGCTTGCCTGCGAAAGCGGCCCCACAGCCGACCACAATCTAACTGTCCCCCCACGATCCAAATGTGGGAGCTGGCTTGCCTGCGAAAGCGGCCTGACAGCCGACCACCATCTAACTGTCACCCCCGCGATCCAAATGTGGGAGCTGGCTTGCCTGCGAAAGCGGCCTGACAGCCGACCACAATCTAACTGTCACCCCGCGATCCAAATGTGGGAGCTGGCTTGCCTGCGAAGGCGGCCTGACAGCCGACCAGGATGTTGGATCAGACCGAGTACATATCCGTTATTTAGGTCACGACTGCTATGGGTTCCGCCCTTACGGCGGCTCACTTTGGAAAAGCCCCAAAGTAAGCAAAAGGCTCTTGCCCCAACACTCGGCACCTCGCCTAGGCTCGGTGTGCCCGTAATCCGCCAGGGATTTGGGGGGCCGCCGCCACGCGCCATCCATGGCGCGGGGCGGCTAAACCGGCATCCCTGCCGGTTTACCCCCCAAATCCCTGTCGAATTCCGGCCAGCGTGTTTGACGGGGCGCCTAAGGTCAAAAGCTAGATCAAGATCACGATCAAGAGCGGCTCGCTTCGCATCGTGGTTAGGGTTGGTTGGTGCGAAGATACCTGTGGAATACGCACCTGTAGGAGCCGGCAAGCCGGGCTCCTACAGATTGTGCCTCACACTCGGGCGGCGAAGACGGCCTGATGCTGGCGGCACTGCTCCGCGGTGAGCATGAACACGCCGTGGCCACCGCGCTGGAAGTCCAGCCAGGCGAAGTCCACTTCCGGGTACAGCGCTTCGACGTGCACCTGGCTGTTGCCCACTTCAACAATCAGCAGGCCCTTCTCGGTCAGGTGGTCCGCCGCTTCGGCCAGCATGCGCCGCACCAGGTTCAAGCCATCGTCGCCGCAGGCCAGGCCCAGTTCCGGTTCGTGCTGGTATTCATCCGGCATGTCGGCGAAGTCTTCGGCATCCACGTAAGGCGGGTTCGACACGATCAGGTCAAAGCGCTGGCCCGGCAGGCCGTCGAAGCCGTCGCCCTGCACGGTGTACACGCGCTCGTCGACGCCGTGGCGCTCGATGTTCTGGTTGGCGACTTCCAGGGCTTCGAAGGACAAGTCGCCGAGTACCACTTCAGCGTCCTGGAACTCGTAGGCGCAGGCGATGCCGATGCAGCCGGAGCCGGTGCACAGGTCGAGGATGCGCGCCGGTGGCTGGGCCAGCCAAGGTTCGAAGCGGTTTTCGATCAGCTCGCCAATCGGTGAGCGCGGGATCAACACGCGCTCGTCGACGATAAACGACAGGCTGCAGAACCAGGCCTCTTTCAGCAGGTAAGCGGTGGGCACACGCTCATGGATACGGCGATGCAGCAGACGCTGTACGTGGGAGATTTCCTCTTCTTCCAGGTTGCAATCCAGATAGCTATCGGCAATTTCCCACGGCAGGTGCAAGGCGCCGAGCACCAATTGCCGGGCTTCGTCCCAGGCATTGTCGGTACCATGCCCAAAAAACAGCTCTTCCCCATGGAAACGGCTGACAGCCCAACGGATGTGGTCGCGCACGGTGCGCAGGCGGGATGTGATCACGGGGGCAAGCTCCTGGGAAAAAACGACTGGCGATTCTAACAGCCTTCACCTGTACCGACGATGTACGAAAACCCTTCGCCATCCGTCGGATTTCATACAAATTGCCATCATTGTGTTAAACAGGCCCACCTCTTGACATGGCTGCACGTCAACAACGGCGTACCTTACGATGGTAGCGATTCACAGAACCGCTCAGCCAGTGGACAATGTCACAAAAGCCCCCCTCACAGGAGCCCCAGAATGTCCGTTCCAAAGACGATGTTTCAACTCAGCGGTCGTGGTTACGCAGCAGCGAACCTCAGCCATGCGACCCTCGTGATCATCGACGCCCAGAAGGAATACCTCAGCGGTCCGCTCGCCCTCTCGGGCATGGACGCTGCCGTTGGCAACATCAAGCAACTGGTTGGCGCAGCGCGCAATGCCGGGCGCCCGATCGTGCACGTGCGCCACCTGGGCACCGTGGGCGGCCTGTTCGACCCCCAGGGCGAGCGCGGCGAATTCATCCCGGGCCTTGAGCCTGAGGGTGACGAAACCATCATCGGCAAGCTGCTGCCCAGCGCGTTCCACGGCACCGGCCTGGAAAAACACTTGCAGGACCTCGGCTCCCTGGACCTGATCGTCTGCGGTTTCATGAGCCATTCCAGCGTCAGCACCACCGTGCGTGCCGCCAAGAACCTGGGCTTTCGCTGCACCCTGGTGGAAGACGCCTGCGCCACCCGTGACCTGCCGTACAAAGGCGGCATCCTGAGCGCCGAACACGTGCAGCAGACCGAAATGGCCATCATGGCCGACAACTTCGCCACCCTGGCGTTGACCAAAGATCTGATCTGATCGACCTTCTGATGAGCGGCGCGGCAGTGTTTATTGCCCCGCTCATCCGCAATGCCTTTTCATTTGGCGCATTTACCCCTCGTCCCGGAACAACCTGTGTATTGTCCGGTCGAAGGGCCGATACCCTGGAGGAAAGGTCGGAATGAAGATATCCGATGGTTTTGATGCTCGTCGCTTGCGCCCCAAGGGCCCGAGCAATTGGCGTCTGCGCCTGGTGGCCGGCATTGCCGCGCTGCTGGCGATTGTAGGTGTGCTGTTGGCCGGCGCTGGTGGCGCCGGTTTGTTTGGTCATTCGCCGGCCCTTGGCGAACTGAATGCCAGCCCCGGTGGCTCGGCGATTCTGTTGGTGATCGGCCTGCTGGTACTGTGGCTGGGTATCTGGTTGTGGCGGCGCAGCCGTCGGAAAATGCGCCAACCGTTGTCGCTGAATATCGCATCGCACCTGATGAAAAAGCACGACTGATGGCGCTTGGATAGCGTTTCCTGCGCCCCGGCCGCCGCGATTTAGGTAAACTGCCCGCCCTTCGCGGAGGCTGACATGCAAGACGACGATTTTTCCCTGTTCAAAAACGAGTTGCGCGGCGTCAAGCCGATCAAGCACGACCGCGCCGACACCGGCAAACCCAAGGCTGACCGGGCGCAAATCGCCAAGCTGCGCCAGGCCGCGACCGTGCGCACCGATGCCACCACCGTGGGCGGCCTCTCGGACCAGTTCGTGATCGACGTCGGCCCCGAAGACGAGCTGATGTGGGCCCGCGACGGCGTGCAGGAAAGCCAGATGCGCAAGCTCAAGGCCGGCCAGATCCCGTTCGAAGGCAGCCTCGACCTGCACGGCATGACCGTGGAAAAAGCCCGGGAAACCCTGTGGGCCTTCCTGGCCGAAGCGACCAAGTTCGAAATCCGCTGCGTACGCGTCACCCACGGCAAGGCCGTGCGGTTGGACGGCAAGCGCCCAATGATCAAGAGCCACGTCAACACCTGGCTGCGCCAGCATGCCCAGGTACTCGGCTTTACCTCGTGCCAGCCCCGCCACGGCGGCGCCGGTGCGGTGTATGTGATGCTCAAGCGCACCATGATGGAAGGGCGCGACGAGTAACAAGTGCCATCGTCAGGCTTGCAGCGATGTGCCCGCCACCGTAACCTTGCGCTTTGCGAAAATCCCACAGGTAGTTTCATGTCCCTGGAACAGAATTACACCGCGATCCTCGGCCAACTCGGCGAGGACGTTTCCCGCGAGGGCCTGCTCGACACGCCAAAGCGTGCCGCCAAGGCGATGCAGTACCTTTGCCGCGGCTATGAGCAGACTCTGGAAGAGGTCACCAACGGTGCCTTGTTCAGCTCCGACAACAGCGAAATGGTGCTGGTCAAGGACATCGAGTTGTACTCGCTGTGCGAACACCACCTGCTGCCGTTTATCGGCAAGGCTCACGTCGCCTATATCCCGAGCGGCAAAGTGCTGGGCCTGTCCAAGGTTGCGCGGATTGTCGACATGTATGCCCGCCGCCTGCAGATCCAGGAAAACCTCAGCCGCCAGATCGCCGACGCGGTGATGCAAGTGACCGGCGCCCTGGGCGTGGCCGTGGTGATCGAAGCCAAGCACATGTGCATGATGATGCGCGGTGTGGAAAAACAGAATTCGTCGATGATCACCTCGGTGATGCTGGGTGAGTTCCGCGAAAACGCGGCCACCCGTAGCGAATTCCTCAGCCTGATCAAGTAACGGGCTGCGTAAGAAAAAACCGGCGTTCATCGCCGGTTTTTTTTCGCCTGCAGAATTAAGGTAAGCTGCGGCCCCTTCTGTCATGGGCAAGAGGTTTCAGCCATGTTCGTCAAAGCACTTCGAGTCGGCCTCGGCCACATCATCATCGCGGGCGACTTCCTGACCCGCCCCCGTAAAAAGCAGCGTCCCGCCGAGCGGCAGGCGCAGGTGAATGCCGCCGCCAAGGAACTGACCCTCTATCAATTCCACGCCTGCCCATTCTGCGTGAAGACTCGCCGTACCCTGCATCGCCTGAATGTACCGGTGGCCCTGAAGGACGCGAAAAACAACGAGCAGGACCGCCAGACCCTGCTGGAACAAGGCGGCAAGATCAAGGTGCCGTGCCTGCGTATCGAAGAGAATGGCCAGACCACCTGGATGTACGACTCCAAGGTGATCATCGATTACCTCGACAAGCGCTTCGCCGCAATCTGACAGACACCGCTCTCCCGTTGGCGCCCGACTTGCCGGCGATGGCGTGCAAAAAACCACCGCCTGGCTTTCGGGCCCATCGCCGGCAAGCCGGGTTCCTACAGGTTGATGTCTAAATCCAGCAGCGCGGACCCCAGGCACTTGCCATGGGCATCCAGCGCCAGCGAACGGGTGACCCCGCCGCGCAAGATCCCCGGTAGCACGAAGTTGAGTGCCTGCACATTTGGCAATTCGTACCGCCGCACGGGTGCGGCGCCGGGCTCCAGCAGGTCCGCAAAAAATGCTGTTACGCGCTCGGCCGTCAGGTGTTCGCACAGCAACGGGTAATCCTCGCCACGGTACGCAATGATCGAGATATTCGACGTGTCGCCCTTATCCCCGGTGCGGGAATGGGCCAGTGTGTGCAGCTTCATGCTTCGATCCTCGGTTTGACCGCACCACGCGGCAGCAGCAAAGACGCCACCGCCACCACCTGCCGCAGGCTTTTACTGGCGCCACCACCACCGGACGGGCCGTTGGTGTAGAGGGTTTCCACTTCATTGCCCACGCGCACCGCTTCACCGCGCTCTTCACAGCGCGCCGCCACGCGCAGGCGCACTTCCCAGGGCTCGACCGTGCTGCGCGGGCCGTGCAGCGAGTCCATGCCGATCAGTTCGGCGCGTACGTCCTGCATGTTCACGCCCATCAACTCAAGCCGCTTGAGGACGACCTCTCGCGCCAACTGCGCCCGCGCGACCGCGCCGGGGCCGCCGTAGGACATCTGCCCTTCGCCGATCCAACCGTCCAGGTAACCCACGCTGACTTTCAACTGCTCGGGTCGTGCACGGCCATCCGCCCCCACGGCGCGAATGCGATCAACACCCTCCTCCACAAAGCCCACGTGGGAAAAGTCCGCGGTCACATCCGGCGTCAGATACGCCGCCGGGTCGTGCACTTCGTAGATCAGTTGCTCAGTGCAGGTGGCGCGGCTGACCCGCCCACCGGAGCCGCTGACCTTGGTGATCAGCGCGTCGCCATCGGCATCGATCTCGGCCAACGGAAAGCCCAGGCGCGCCAGGTCGTCCACATCCTTGAAACCGGGGTCGGCAAAATAGCCGCCGCTGACTTGCCCGGCGCATTCGAGCAAATGCCCGACCAGTGTACCTCGGCCCAGGCGTTGCCAGTCGTCCGCCGCCCAGCCGAATTCGAACATCTGCGGCGCCAGGAACAACGAAGGGTCGGCCACCCGCCCGGTGATCACCACGTCGGCATCAGCGCGCAACGCCTCCAGAATGCCGTCGACACCCAGGTAGGCATTCGCAGAGATCAGCCGCTCACCCAGGGAGCCGACGGTCTGGCCGTTGTCCAGCAACCACTCTGGCTGCAACACCGTCAACACATCGTCGCCAACCACGGCAACCACCTTGAGACCAAGGCCCAACTCGCTGGCAATTCGCCGCACTTCAACTGCCGCTGCCACCGGGTTGGCCGCGCCCATATTGGTGATCACCCGCAAACGCCGGCGTCCGGCCTTCACACCAACGAACGGCAACACCCGGCGCATGCGCTCACTCAGGAGCGGGTCGTAGCCACCCTGCGGGTCACTGATGCGCGCCTGCTGCGCCAGGGCAATCGTGCGTTCAGCCAGGCATTCGAACACCAGGTAATCCAAGTCGCCGTATTCGGCCAACTCGACTGCAGGCTCGATACGGTCACCGGAATAGCCGGCGCCGGAACCGATGCGCAAGGTTTTCATTTCAAATAACTCCCAGGAGCAACGCCGTCAGGGTCATCAACACTGACGCGGCAAACAGAAACGGAATGGTGAAGCGTTGGTGGTCGGCCAATTCGACCTTGCACAGGCCCACCAGCAGGAAGGTTGCGGGGGTCAGCGGGCTGACCGGGAAACCGGTGGTGTGCACGCCCAGCAACGAGGCCTGGGCCACTTGCAGCGGGTCGACGCCCAGGGCCTTGCCGACTTCGGCGATCACAGGCATCACGCCGAAATAATAGGAATCAGGGTCGAACAACATGCTCAGCGGCATGGAAATGAAGCCCACCACCGCCGGGATCAACTTGCCATGGCCCGCCGGAATCTGCGCCACCGCCACTTCGGCAATGGCCTTGAGCATGCCGGTACCCTGCATGATCCCGGTGAACACCCCGGCGGCCAAGAGGATGCTGGCCATGGTCAGGGCGGTCTTCGCATGGGCATCAATGCGGGCGCGCTGGGCGTCGACGTTCGGGTAGTTGATGCACAGCGCCACGACGGTGCCGAGCATGAACATCACCACCGGGTCGACCCAACCGGCAATCATCACCACCATCACCAGCACGGTGAGGATCAGGTTGACCCAGAACAGGCGCGGACGACGCAGCTTGAGGTCATCGTCACTGAGCACCCGCTGCGGCACGGCATCCACGCTGGAGCCGGCGCCGAGGCCCAGGCGTTTTTCTTCGCGACGGCCGAGCCACCAGGCACAGGCAAACACAAAGATCAGGCCGACGATCTGCACCGGGATCAGTGGCTGGAACAGGTCCGCCACCGGCACATGCAGTGCCGCAGACGAGCGCAACACCGGCCCGGTCCAGGGCAGGAAGTTGACCCCGGCCGCCATCGCGCACACGCAGGCCAGGATGCGTTTATCGATGCCCAGCCGCGTATACAGCGGCAGCATCGCCGGTACCGTCACCAGAAAGGTCACCGCGCCCGAACCGTCCAGGTGCACCAGCAGCGCCAGGGTCGCGGTGCCTACGACAATTCGTGTAGGACGCGTCCCTACCGTGCGCAAGATGCGGTCAATGATGGGGTCGAGCATGCCAGCATCGGTCATGATCCCGAAAAACAGGATCGCAAACACAAACATACCCACCACGGGGGCGACGTTCTTGATACCGGTGATGATGAAAGCGCTGGTTTGCAGGCCGAATCCGCCGAGCAGCGCAGCGATGATCGGCAAGGCGATCAGGGCCACCAGCGGCGAAAGGCGTTTGCTCATGACGGCAGCGAGCAGGCACAGGATGGTAATGACACCCAGGGTAGCGAGCATGGGTTACTCCAGAGCGGCCTTGATGGCCGGTTATTGTTTTCCCTGGAGTATTGGAAGCGGGTTAGTCTTTGTAAATTGGAATATTCACCAGCCAGTGTTCGGAAAAACAAAATGAAGAACAGCATCCAGCACATTCAGGCGTTCCTTGCGGTCGCCCGCACCGGCAGTTTCACCAAGGCGGCCAATGAGCTGCATCTGTCGCCGTCGGCGCTGACGGTGCAAGTCCAACAGTTGGAAGACTGGCTAGGCGTCGCCCTGCTCGATCGCAGCCCGCGCCATGTCAGCATTACCGCCGCCGGCCAGGACGCCCGCGGGCCGATGGAAAAACTGCTGCTCGACCTGGACAACATTGTCACCGGCTCCCGCGACCTTGCCGCCTTGCGCCGTGGCGTGGTCACCATCGCCGCCCTGCCCTCGGTGTGCGCCGGCACCCTGCCGCCGGTTCTACGCCTGTTCCGCGAACGTTTTGCCGGGATTGAAGTACGCCTGCATGACCTGGTGGCTCATCGCATTCATGCCCAGGTGCGTTCCGGCGAAGTGGATTTCGGCATCGGCGTGCGCGCACGGCTCAGCCATGGCCTGGACTTCGTGCCGGTGCTGAATGATCGCTTGTGTGCATTTGTGCCGGTGGATCATCCGCTGACCCGCCATCGCACACTGGCCCTGGAACAACTGGCGGACCAACCGATCATCCTCACAGGGCGTGACAGCAGCGTGCGTGAACAAGTAGACGCGCTGTTCGATGAGACGCGCCTGACGATGAATGCGGGGATGGAGGCCAACTACATGTCGACCGTGTTGGCGCTGGTGCGCCAGGGGCTGGGGATCAGTGTGCTGCCGGAGTCGGCGGCGGACAACCTGGAGGGGTTGAAGCGCATCGACATCGATCACCCCGGCGTGAACCGGGAGATCGGGTTGATCAGTCGCAGCGGGATGGGGTTGAGTCCGGCGGCACAACGCTGCTTTGACCTGCTGCACGACGAACTATCTGACACACCGTAGCCCCACATTTGCGCCTCGTTGTCAGTCGAGCATTGGCACGTGCTTGGGATGGCTGGCAACACGCTTCAACCACGCCTGCACACCCGGATAAGCATCCAACTCAAAACCACCCTCATTTGCCACATGGGTGTAGGCATACAAGGCCACGTCCGCAATGGAGAACTGCTCGCCGACCAGGTACGGCGTCAGTTGCAGTTGGCGCTCCATGACCTTGAGAGCCTTGTAACCGCCCTTGTGCAGTTTCTTGTATTCCTCCAGGCGGTCTTCGGGCAGGCCCAGGTAAAACTGGATAAACCGCGCCACCGCAATGTACGGCTCATGGCTGTATTGCTCGAAGAACTGCCATTGCAGCACTTGCGTGCGCAGGCGCGGCTCGGTCGGCAGGAACTCACTGCCATCGGCGAGGAAGTTGAGAATCGCGTTGGACTCCCACAGGCAGGTGCCGTCTTCCAGTTCCAGCACGGGGATCTTGCCATTGGGGTTCTTCGCCAGGAACTCGGCGGTCTGGGTGTCACCCTTGAGGATGTCCACATCGATCCATTCATACGGAATGCCCAGCAGGCTGAGCATCAATTTGACCTTGTAGCAGTTGCCCGACTTGTAGTCGCCATAAACCTTGTACATGAGGCTCCCCTTATGCCGCTTGCGCGTGCTGTGCTTGACGGACCACCGCGGCCAGGCGCTTGAGACCTTCGTCCAGGCGGGCCGGGTCGATATGGCTGAAATTGAGCCGCAACGAGCCAAGGTGTTGGTCTGGCTCGGAAAAGAACGGTTCACCGGGCATGAACGCGACGTTCTGGTCGAGCGCTTGAGCCAACAAGGTGCGGGTGTCGAGCGGCTGTTTCAAGGTCAGCCAGAAGAATAATCCACCCTGGGGCACTTGCCAGTCGGCCAGGTCGCTGAAATGCCGTTCCAGTGCGGCCTGGAAAGCGTCGCGGCGTTCGCGGTAAAAGCTGCGCAGTTGCACCAGATGATGCTGGTATTTTTGCGTGCCGATCCACTGCATCGCCTGCCATTGACCGACGCGGTTGGTGTGCAGGTCCGCCGACTGCTTGAGCTTGAGCAGGTGTGGGAACAAGTCCGGGCTGGCGATCAGGTAGCCGACGCGCAGCCCTGGCAACAAGGTCTTGGACACGGTGCCGGTGTAAATCCAACTGGCCTTTTGCAGGCGCCCGACGATGGGTTTGGCGCTGCCGCCGTCGAAGGTCAATTCGCGGTAGGGTTCGTCTTCGATCAGGGTCACGCCGAACTCATCGAGCAACGCCGCGACGGCCTCGCGCTTGGCTTCGCTGTAACGCACGGCCGAGGGGTTCTGGAAGGTCGGGATCAGGTAGATGAACGCCGGGCGATGGCGTTCGAGGTTTGTACGCAACGCGGCCAGGTCGGGACCGTCGGCTTCCAGTTGCACGGTCAGGCAGTGCGCGCCGAACAATTGGAAGATCTGCAAGGCGGCCAGGTAGGTCGGGCCTTCCAACAGGATTTGCGTGCCTTTATCGATATAGAGCTTGGCCGCCAGGTCGAGGGTTTGCTGGGAGCCGCTGACCACCAGCACCTGGCTGGCCTGACATGGCACACCCAAGGCGCGTGCTTCTGCGGCGAGCAGTTCGCGCAGCTGTGGTTCGCCTTCGCTCATGCCGTACTGGCCGATGTTCAGCGGCATGTCGTCCCAGTTCAGTGCGGGCAGCATGGCTTCTGCGGGCAGGCCACCGGCGAACGACATCACTTCCGGACGCTGGGCGGCCGCGAGGATTTCACGGATCAAGGAGCTTTTAAGGCGCGTAACACGTTCAGAGAAGGCCATAAGGTCACCGGTAGCGAAGCCTGGAGGAAATACGTCAAACTGGTTGACCGAAATTACGATGACTTGCACGGATACGTCAATATGCTTGACCTTAAAAACCCAACCGCCCAGCAAGAGGCCATGGAAGCGTTCTTCTTTGGCTACCAGGCGTTCACCGCCAAGGCTGACGAAATGCTCGAGCGCCGTGGCCTGAGCCGGGTGCACCAGCGCATCGTGTTTTTTATCGCGCGCTACCCTGCCTTGAGCGTGAAAGAACTGCTGGAACTGCTGGGCGTGAGCAAGCAGGCGCTGAACATACCGCTGCGCCAACTGCAGGAAATGCACTTGGTGAACAGCGTCGCGTCCGAGACCGACAAGCGCAAACGCCTGCTTGAACTCACGGAAGAAGGCCTGCGTTTCGAGCAATCCCTGCGCCGTGAACAAGTGAAGTTGTTGCAGCGCGCGTTCGGCGAGGCCGGGGAAGAAGCGGTAGCGGGATGGCTGGCCGTCAATCAAGCATTGAGCGGTTGACCTATCCCCTCACACCGCTATTCGAAAACATTATTTGCTTTATTTGTATACAAAAGCATAATTCGCCTCGTGCGAGTTCCTGACCTATTGGTCAACAAAACCCGCCAGTACCTCAAAGCGCTGTTGCCCACACCTGTGACCGGCGCTGGAAATAACAATAAAACTCTTGAGGAGTACTCGCTGTGGATAGCCGCAAATCCGAAGCCCCGACGCTGGACCTTGCCCCCTCACAGAACAGTTGGCTGGAACGCCTGTTCAAACTGCGCTTGCATGGCACCACAGTGAAGACCGAGCTGATCGCCGGCCTCACTACCTTCATCACCATGGCCTACATCATCTTCGTCAACCCCAACATCATGGCCGACGCTGGCATCGATCACGGCGCGGCGTTCGTCGCCACCTGCATCGCCGCCGCCTTGGGCTGCCTGTTGATGGGCCTGTACGCCAACTGGCCCGTGGGCCTCGCGCCGGGCATGGGCCTGAACGCGTTTTTCACCTACACCGTGGTCGGCACCATGGGCTACACCTGGGAAACCGCGCTGGGTGCGGTGTTTATTTCCGGCGTGCTGTTCATGGGCCTCACCCTGTCCCGCGTGCGTGAATGGTTGCTCAACAGCATCCCCGTGAGCCTGCGGCATGCCATGGGCGCAGGGGTGGGCCTGTTCCTCGGAGTGATTGGCCTGAAGACCGCCGGCATCATCGTCGACAGCCCGGCTACCTTGATCAAGCTCGGCTCCTTGCACGAGCCGGCGCCGCTGCTGGCGGCCGTGTGCTTCCTGCTGATCGCCATTCTCAGCTATCACCGTGTGTTCGGCGCGATCCTGATCAGCATCATCGCCGTGACCCTCGCCGGCTGGGGCCTGGGCCTGGTGCACTACAACGGCATCCTCTCCACCCCACCCAGCCTGGCGCCGACCTGGATGGCCATGGACGTTAAGGGTGTATTCAATATAAGCATGATCAGCGTTGTATTTGCCTTTCTTTTTGTACACATGTTCGACACCGCAGGTACACTGATGGGCGTCGCGCAACGGGCCGGCCTGGTGAATGCCGATGGCAAGATCGACAACCTGTCCCGCGCCTTGAAGGCCGACAGTGCTTCCAGCGTATTCGGCGCCATGGTCGGCGTTCCACCGGTTACCAGCTACGTGGAGAGTGCCGCAGGTGTGGCCGCTGGCGGTCGCACCGGGCTGACAGCGGTGACGGTAGGCATCCTGTTTGTGGCGGCGATGTTTTTCGCGCCGTTGGCCGGCATGATTCCGGCGTACGCCACGGCGGGTGCGTTGATTTATGTGGCAATGCTGATGATGGCAAGCATGGCCCATATCAATTGGGATGAAGCCACCGACAGCATTCCAGCAATCGTCACCGCGATCATGATGCCGCTGACGTTTTCGGTCGCCGACGGGATCGCCCTGGGGTTTATCACCTACGTGGCGCTCAAGGCGGGCACCGGCAAGTACCGCGAGATTTCTGTGAGCCTGTGGGTGCTGTGCGCAATTTTTATCGCCAAATTCATATTTCTATAAGGAGTAACGGATGAACCTGGAAACCTGGCTACTGTTCAGCGGCGCGGCATTGGTGGTGATTCTGATCCCCGGGCCGTTGTCACTGTTGATGATCAGCAACAGCCTCAATTATGGCTTGCGTCGGTCATACCCAGCGTTTCTGGGTGGGGTGTTTGCCTCTATCTGTTTGCTCAGCGCCTCGGCCCTCGGTTTAGGCGCGCTACTGCTGGCGTCGGAACAACTGTTCAGCGCCTTGAAAGTGCTTGGCGCGGCGTACCTGTTTTATCTGGCCTGGCAAAGCTGGCAGCAATCGCGGCAGCCGGCACACGCTGCTGAAGTCCCACCGGTAGCGAGCACGCCGCGCTTTCGCGCCCTGTTTGGCCGTGCGTTTGTACTGGGCGCCAGCAACCCCAAGGACATTCTGTTTTTCGCCGCGTTCCTGCCGCAATTTCTCAGCAGCCAGCAAGCGTTCCTGCCGCAGTTGCTGATAATGATTGCGACGTGGACGCTACTCGATTTGCTCTGCAAGCTGGCCTACGGCCTGGGCGCGCACGGCGCCGCCCGCTACTTGCGCAGCGGCAAGGGCCAAAGTTGGTTCAACCGCATCAGCGCCGCCCTGTTCAGTGGGGCGGGCATTGTTTCGCTGATCAAGGTCAGGCTGCCAGTTTGACGAAGTAAACGGTGGCCGATACCCGCCCGTTAACGGGCCACTGGATGCCGGCCAAAATACGCACCAAGCGTTGCTCACTCAGTGCGAGCTTGACCTCGGCCGACAACGCCGTGTTCATATAGACGGCGGATCGCCCCAGGAACCAATTATCCGTCAACCTGTTGCCCAAGGGGAGGCTAGCCTTTTCAATCCAGTGAAAAGTCAGGTAGTAGAGCATGCCGGGTGAACGGGGGTGTGTGGCGACGGCTTCCTGTACGGATTTGCCGCGTTTGACTTCGAGCTCCCGAACACTGAACCCTTGCTCCTGCAGCACGCTCTTGACGGCATCGCGCTGCGCGACACCGCGTTCAGCCGCCCGCCCTTTGCCTTCGCGCTGCAGCGGTTTTGCCAAGCGGCGCGGCGGCGTGAAATCAACACGCGTGAAGCCAGGGGCTGCGCCCTGGTAGCCAACGAATGTAGTGCTTCGTCCTCGTTCAGTTGGCCGTAACATCCTCAGCAAATCGTCCGTCTGCCCAGGTTTTGCAGGTGCTGGCGGCAACCAGCCGTCCAGCGTTGCGCGCACATTGAGCATATGAGTCGCCGTCGCCGCCCTGGTCGTATCTGACAGCTCAATCATCCTCGCCACGGCAAATTCGCGACTCTTATGCGTCATGGACGGAAAGGCGTCCGCCACATACTCCGTGAGCGGCTTATCGAACAAGGGCGCATGCAGTTGCCACCCGCCCGTTGGCGTGCGAGACGCTGGAAGGGGTTGCTCAACCAGATGCGTGCTTGTCCAACGCTCGATATCGACGCGAGCCAACGAGACCGGGGGCTCGTTCTTCGTAATAAACACGATACGGTTCAAAGGTGCTTGCCCACCCTGCGGCAGCAACCTGTAAAAACCGCTTGAGGGGTCTGTGAAGCTCGTATAGGCAGGGGCGACCCGGAGGGCATTGTAGGAAAACCCGTGTGCATCCAATGGCACAAAGAAAATGCCAGGTGCGGGGGAGTTTAATTGCGGACTGATCTGGATTTGCATACGCCAATCGAGCCAATGGAGGGCGGGTGTGGAGGACTGGAGGATCCTGTTTTCGGTAGCCGTGCGCACGACGGGTGGCCACCAGTCCGGCGCCGGCGATGCCCGTGAGGGCCATGGATCAAGCACGCCCGAACTCGTTCCAGCCGCCGGCAGAGGCGCGTCGGCGCCGAGTAACCACTCCCGGGACTCATGGATGTTGATGATCAGTTCGTCCTGTTCCGGCAGCTGCTTGTTTTTCAAGCGCAACGACGGCTCGTTCGCGCGCCGGTAAACCGGATAATGGTGAGTGCCGTCCACCACAAACAGCTCGCCATTTTTGACGTAGACACCTTCCCGCCCCGGCCCCTTCAACGCCACAGCGTCTTCGGGCACCGATTTGACTTTAAAACGCTCCAGTGCCGGAAGCTGCCTCACCGATGGGGTCGAGGGGAAGGTAGGGGCCGGCTCAACACGCCAGCGATGCATCCGCCGCAAAGCCGGAGGCAGAGCAGACCGTGCAGCACCCGCCCCCGCTCTACCCGGGCCAGGTATGAAGGTCATGACCAGGCCGACCATGAAAAATTTTATCGTATCGGCGAGCACGCCTTTATCACGGGGGTCGCCAGAGCGTTGATAACGTTGCGCGGCGATGTGCAACTCATAGAGGTCACTGAACAGCCCGAGAATCGGAATAAAGACACTCAATACCATGCGTATTTTGGCGACGCTCTCATCGCGAAGACGGCGGGTTCGATATTTTTCCAGCGCCTTGTTGGAGTAACTGGCCGCCTGTGTCTGGCGCTGCAGCTCATGTACGTACCCGCGGTACAGCAACGCCTGGGCATCGCAGCCGGGGTTGGCGACGATTGCCAGCCAATCCTGCGGATCACTGGCAATCTGTTCGGACACCTGCTCCTCTATCTCGTCAAGCGACAGCGATGGCTCCCGATGCTTCACCCGAAGCGCGCGAGATAACCGCCAAATCCCTTTCACAAAGGCGTTACCGGTGGCCACATCGAGAATGCTGGTGGCCTCTGGTTCAAGCGTTGCCTGAAAGGCCCAGCCCGGCGCGACCTGCCGCGCCAGCGCCTTGGCGTTATCGGGCAATGCGCCCAGACGGTTCAACTCAGCTCGGGCCTTTTCAAGACCGCTGTACTCAGTGAGCACCAAAGCGCGCGGGGCCTGGGGCCAATAGACCACGCAAAGTCCGGAGCGCTTGTCTTCTACCACCACTATTCCGGCGACATAGCGATCATGTTGCATCGTATGTCCCACCACATGAATCCCATGCAGCCGTAATTCATGTTGGTTTTTCAACAGATCCTGCGGCGCACGTGCGGCCATTGCCGTGCTGAACACGCTCTGTGCTGTGGTGGACAACCCCTGTTGAACCGCGCAAAACAGATGATAATCAGCGCCCGTGCGCAACACGCGATTCAATAACTCGGGAATACGTCCTTCGCTGGGCGAGTGGTCGGGGCTGACCGGTGGGTAAAAGGTGTTTTTTATCAACCCGTCGTAGTGACCGCCGATATCCAGCGAAGAGATTATTTGCCTCAGATGGTTAACATGAAAGCCTGGCCATGGCCTTCGCAGAATACAGGCACGGTTTAATTTGTACTGCGTCCAAGATGCCAGCGGATCAAGGTTTTGCAGCGCCACCTCCAACAGACTGAAGGCCCTGCATGCGGAAGACAGGGGCAATAGGGTTCGCGGGCCCTTCAGGAGGCAAGCCTCTTCATAATCACAATACGTGCCGTGAATATCGCCAGACATCGCGATAAAGGGCTCATCCACACCAATCTCCAAGGCGATCCCCTCGCGACGCAAGCGGGCGGTCAACGCTTGGCGGGCATAGGTGTGCAAGTCCGGCAGACGTTGCTCTTGCCGCGCTAAAAATGCCCAGACGCTGCTCATGTAAAGCGTCTGCAAGCGCCTGAAGGGTCTACGCTGCGCACGCGTTGCCCCCGTTAACCATGCCGGCAGTTTTTTCGCTTCAAGCGCAACCTTGCGCAGCAGCTCAATATTCGCCTGCGCGCGGCTCAGAGTACTGTTGACAGGAACCTGCAGGTGTTGCTTCAGCTCAATCAGCAGCAGCGCACGGCTCAACTGCGGATCCTTTACCTCGCTGAAAACACGGGTGATATCTTCACTGCTTTTGTGCAATCGGTCGTAGGCCCCCAGCAATTTCTTGAGCGTGGCCAGCGCGGGTTTACCTGGGATCTCTACATAGCGCACGCTCAGGGTTTCACGGGCGGCGTGTGCACGTAAGTCGCGACGCTTATCGCGCTCCACACAGCCCCACAGCACAGAGTCGTCCCGGCTGCTCAGGCTTGCCTTGAGACTGCGGGTTAACCGGTCCATCCCGGAAAAAGCCAACACCCCCCCCTCCACCCCAAAAGCGTACAGAACCACGGGAAGCTGGCGCGTCGGCCTCCTCAGCGCCGCTGCCGTGGTGACCACCCACACGTTATGGAGCGAAAAGAAGGCGCCTAGGTCGTTGCCGATTGCGACTGACATCACCCTTGTTTGACTGCCGGGGCGCTTGCTTTCCAAAGGCTGCTCTATCACTTCAATCATCAAGTCCCGATGGGCCGTGCTGAGGAGTGCGAGTCGGTGTTGCAATTGAACCTCACAACGCAGAGCCTCGGCCTGGGCGTTCATGAACAGAGAAACACGCCTGGGAGTTCCCGCTCCGCCGGGTCGCTCAGCCCAAAAGACCAAATCAAGCGACCGTTGCAGCACCTCCTTCATCAACGTCTTCAACGCCTGTGCATGCACCTCCAATTGACTCATCAGCGACCGGAGCTCTTGGTACGCGGGTGTCTCTGCGGCGGGATCATCCGGGGCCAACAGCGCGACCAGACCTTTTTCATAGCGTTTTAACTGATGCTTTTCGGTGAGTAACGCGAGGCCCGGTGCCATGCTCGCAAACACTATTTCTGCGTGTCGTCGCTGATGATCCCACTCAAGTAATGAGTCGCGGATGGGCCCCAGGCGAACGCCGCCGATCAACTGCTTTCTGGTGCGCTCCATGAACCTGAGAAAGGGCACTGCCTCCAGCGGTTGAGACCGGGGGGGCTCTGCGGAGTAGACCTGCGCCAGATTAATCGTAAAGGCACAAGCGACTTCATTGGCCCATTGCCCCTCCAGCAACATCTGAGCGCCTTGCGTCAGTGCATCCCCCACAATCTTCGGACCACACGCGAATCCAGTTGTCGGCGACAGGCCAGCCGGTGGGCACAATCGATTGCGTCGATTCAACGGCATACACTGCCACAGCTGGTGAAAACGCTCTCTGTCCAGCTCCAGCAGGCCGCATTGAAGGTCGGTGAAGCTCGGATACTCGTAAAAATTGCGTACCACACCTGGAAGGTAAATCACGTGGAGGGCTCTAGCAGGCTCGCCCTCACGATAAATATGCAATGCTCCGGGGATCGCTTCAGCGGGCGCACCCGGCCACATCAATTGGCTCACGTGCACGTTGGCCCAAGGTTCACCCGCCCGCTGGCGTGCCTCAGCAGTCGGGGCATCGATGACGGCCTGGACCATCTGCATTGCCGCACTCGACAGTTCGTCCAATTGCCAGGTAATAAAGGCTCGGTCAGCGAACAGTCCCACGTGCAGCTCGATCCAGCGCTCACGCCGCGTCAGCCAGGAGCCCATGGCCAGGGTATTCCAATAGGTTTCCTGCGCGTGGGCCAGCCGGTCAGTCAGCCGCATCTCGATTACCCGTTGCACCACCTCCGACGGCGTGTAGAGCAATTGACGATTCGGCTCGCCCTTGACGCTCAGTGCGGTGAAGGCGTTGACGTTGATTTCCACCGCCGGCTTCACCAGCACCAACAATGCCCGCTCGGTCAGCGTCTGGACCTTCTCGGGCAAGAGCGGCGGCTTGGGCTCGGTAAACAACAGCGTGTCCGGGTCAATCTCAAACGCCTTGTGCAGCTCGGCGCGAATGACCTTCAATACTGTGGGCGAACGTCCTATCAGGTGGGCAAGTGCCCGAGTCGACTCGACACACCGAAGGTCGGCAAGGGCAATCTTATTGACCAAGCGGCTGGGATGCGTACTGGCGTTTATTCGCCATCGCAGTGTGTTGCGCATGTCCTGCGATGCCGTTTGGGCGGCTATGTCTGCATCGTTGGTATCGAGGGGCGGGCTCATGGTGTTTTCTATCAATGAGAAAAAACCAGCCTAGATGGGGCGCATATTCAAAAGGCGCTAGATAGTTAAGCCCATCCAAGAATCGAAAAAAAGCCCGCAGTGTGGGCGGGCGAAAAACCAACGAAGAGCTTTGGGGGTGTGAAGCAAGGTGACGCTCAGCTACCGCGATAGGTGGAGTAGCTGTAAGGCGAAATCAGGAGGGGAACATGGTAATGATCCTGCTCGGCGCTGATGCCAAAGCGCAGCACCACTACATCCAGGAAGGCCGGCTCTGGCAGTTGCACACCACGCGCGCGGTAATAGTCGCCGGCGCTGAATTGCAGTTGGTACACGCCGCTGCGATAGTCATCACCTTGCAGCAGCGGCGCGTCGCAACGACCGTCGCTGTTGGTCAGGGCGGTGGCAACCCGTTCCAGTTGCGCGCCTTCGACGCGGTACAGTTCAACCTTGATCGCGCTGCCGGGGCAGCCGTGCGCGGCGTCCAATACGTGTGTGGTCAAGCGTCCCATGGCGTCTTTGCGCCTCCCGTAGACAGTAAGAAGAGTGATCCGCACTTTTTCGGGGCAGCGAAAAAGTCGGCGATGGCTGATTAAGACACTTTCTAAAAAAATTGTACACAATAAATTCAACAAATATCCCAACCCCTGTAGGAGCCGGCGTGCCGACGCCAGTGTCTGGCCTGATACGCCGATGGGAACCCTTCGCTGGCAAGCCAGCTCCTACAGGTGGGCGTCTGGCAAAAAGATTTTGCGGTTTAGCTGACCAGTCAGGCAGGTTTCTTGCAATAGCCTATTCATGTGCCGTTTAGAAAAAATGCAGAAATGCAGGCTTACAAAGTCGGCGATAAGTTGTATACAATCACTCATCGCTACTACGACGAACAAGAAGGAAGACTGCAGTGAGCGCTGACTACCCACGCGACCTGATCGGTTACGGCAGTAACCCTCCTCACCCCCACTGGCCGGGCAAGGCGCGCATTGCGCTGTCTTTCGTACTCAACTACGAAGAAGGCGGCGAGCGCAATATCCTCCACGGCGACAAAGAGTCCGAAGCCTTCCTGTCGGAAATGGTCTCGGCCCAGCCGCTGCAGGGCGAGCGCAACATGAGCATGGAGTCGCTGTACGAATACGGCAGCCGTGCCGGCGTGTGGCGCATCCTCAAACTGTTCAAAGAATTCGATATCCCGCTGACCATCTTCGCCGTCGCCATGGCCGCCCAGCGCCACCCGGATGTGATCCGCGCGATGGTCACCGCCGGCCACGAGATCTGCAGCCACGGCTACCGCTGGATCGACTACCAATACATGGACGAGGCCCAGGAGCGCGAGCACATGCTCGAAGCCATCCGCATCCTCACCGAACTGACCGGCGAACGCCCGCTGGGCTGGTACACCGGGCGCACCGGCCCCAATACGCGGCGGCTGGTGATGGAGGAAGGTGGCTTTCTCTACGACTGCGACACCTACGACGATGACCTGCCCTACTGGGAACCCAATAACCCCACCGGCAAGCCGCACCTGGTGATCCCCTACACCCTGGACACCAACGACATGCGCTTTACCCAGGTGCAGGGTTTCAACAAGGGTGATGACTTTTTCGAGTACCTCAAGGACGCGTTCGACGTGCTCTACGCCGAAGGCGCCGAGGCGCCGAAAATGCTTTCCATCGGCCTGCATTGCCGCCTGATCGGCCGCCCGGCGCGCCTGGCGTCGTTGAAGCGTTTTATCGAATACGTAAAAGGTCATGAACAGGTGTGGTTCACCCGCCGCGTCGACATCGCCCGTCACTGGCACGAAACCCACCCGTACACGGGAGCCGCGAAATGACTGCGTTCCACACCTTGAAACCCTCGACCCTGAGCCGCGATGCATTCGTCGCAGCCTTCGCCGACATCTACGAACATTCGCCATGGGTGGCCGAAAAGGCCTTCGACCTGGGCCAGGACACTTCGATCGACCAGATCGAAACCCTGCACCAGCGCATGAGCGACATCCTGTTGAGCGCCGATCATGCCAGCCAGCTTATGCTGGTAGTCGCTCACCCGGACCTGGCCGGCAAAGCCGCCGTCCAGGGGCAACTCACCGAAGCCAGCACCAATGAACAGGCTGGCGCCGGTATTCACCAATGCACGGCCGAAGAGTTCTCGCGCTTCACCGAGCTGAACGATGCCTACAAGGCCAAGTTCAAGTTTCCCTTCATCATGGCGGTAAAAGGCAGCAACCGGCACCAGATCCTCGCCGCGTTCGAAACGCGCATCCACAACTCGGTGGACACTGAGTTCAAGTGCGCGCTGGACGAGATCAACAAGATCGCGTTGTTCCGCTTACTGACCCTCTAAACGACCATCCCCAGCCACTTTATCTAAGGCAGACAAGAAGAATGAAAGCTTACGCCGTACCTTTCGAAAAGTTCGTCAACCTGGCCGACGCCCGCCTGGGCACCAAGATCATCTCCGTCACCGATGACTGGTTCGCCGACGCCAACCGCCTGTTCCAGCCGACCCCGGCCGTGTGGAAGGAGGGCGTTTTCGATGACAACGGCAAGTGGATGGACGGCTGGGAGTCGCGCCGCAAGCGCTTCGAAGGCTACGACAGCGCGGTGATCCGCCTGGGCGTGCCGGGTTCGATCAAGGGCGTGGACATCGACACTTCATTCTTCACCGGCAACTACCCGCCGTCGGCGTCCCTGGAAGCCTGCTTCCTGGCCTCGGGCGAGCCTGACGAAAACACCCAGTGGGTGGAAGTGCTGTCGGCCGTCGAGCTGCAGGGCAACAGCCACCACTACCACGAGATCAACAACGACCAGGCATTCAGCCACCTGCGCTTCAACATCTACCCGGATGGCGGCGTGGCGCGTCTGCGTGTGTACGGCGTGCCGTTCCGCGACTGGTCTTCGGTGGGCGACAACGAACAGGTCGACCTGGCTGCTGCCTTGAATGGTGGCCGCGCGCTGGCGTGCTCCGACGAGCACTTCGGCCGCATGAGCAACATCCTCAACCCGGGCCGTGGCATCAACATGGGCGACGGCTGGGAAACCGCACGTCGTCGCACGCCAGGCAATGACTGGGTGATTGTCGCCCTGGGCCACCCAGGCGAGATCGAGAAGATCATCGTCGACACCCTGCACTTCAAGGGCAACTACCCGGACACCTGCTCGATCCAGGGCGCGTTCGTGAAGGGCGGCACCGACAGCCAGATCGAAACCCAATCGCTGTTCTGGCGCGAACTGCTGCCGGCGCAGAAGCTGGAAATGCACGCTGAACACACGTTTGCCGAGCAGATCAAGGCGCTGGGCCCGATTACCCACATCCGTCTGAATGTGTTCCCGGATGGTGGCGTGAGCCGCCTGCGCGTATTGGGCAAGGTAGCTAAGTAAGCGGTGAACCCATCGCAGGCAAGCCAGCTCCCACAGGGGAATGCATTCCCAGTGTGGGAGCGGGCTTGCCCGCGATGACAACAGATCAAACAACACAGTATTCGGATAAGAAGACAGCCATGCGCACACTGATGATCGAACCCCTGACCAAAGAAGCCTTCGCCCCTTTCGGAGACGTTATCGAAACCGACGGCAGCGATCACTTCATGATCAACAACGGGTCGACCATGCGCTTCCACAAACTGGCAACGGTGGAAACCGCCAAGCCAGAGGACAACGCCATCATCAGCATCTTCCGCGCCGACGCGCAGGACATGCCGCTGACCGTGTGCATGCTGGAACGACACCCGCTGGGCAGCCAGGCTTTCATTCCGCTGCTCGGCAACCCCTTTCTGATCGTGGTCGCGCCACTTGGCGATGCACCTGTATCGGGCTTGGTCCGCGCCTTCGTCACCAACGGCAGGCAGGGCATTAATTACCATCGCGGCGTCTGGCACCACCCGGTGCTGACGATCGAAAAGCGGGATGACTTCCTGGTGGTTGATCGCAGTGGCACAGGCAATAACTGCGATGAGCATTTTTTCAAAGAGGATGAGCGGTTGATCCTCGCCCCCCACCAATAAGAGAAGGTCTGATCACCCGACAACAAGGGTGACAGGCGAGAGGTAAAGACTGTGGAAGCACATTTGATGGAATGGCTGAACCTGAGCGTGCGCTGGGTTCACATGATCACGGGCGTCGCGTGGATCGGCGCTTCTTTCTACTTCGTCTGGCTGGAAAACAACCTCAATCGCGTCAACCCCAAGAGCGGCCTGGCCGGTGACTTGTGGGCGATCCACGGTGGCGGTATCTACCACCTGGAAAAATACAAACTGGCCCCACCGACCATGCCGGACAACCTGCACTGGTTCAAATGGGAAGCCTATTTCACCTGGATGTCCGGCATCGCGCTGCTGTGCGTAGTGTTTTACTGGAACCCCACGTTGTACCTGCTGGCCCCTGGCAGCAGCCTCAGTGGTCCGGAAGGCGTATTGCTGGGCATTGGCTCATTGTTCGCCGGCTGGTTCATCTACTCCTTCCTCTGCGATTCGGCCCTGGGCAAGCGCCCTGCCCTGCTCGGTTTCATCCTGTTCGTGCTGTTGATTGCCGCCGCGTACGGCTTCAGCAAAGTGTTCAGTGGCCGTGGCGCCTACCTGCACGTGGGTGCGGTGATCGGCACCATCATGGTGGGCAACGTGTTCCGCATCATCATGCCGGCGCAACGTGCACTGGTCGCGGCGATCGCCGAGAACCGCACACCAGACCCGGCGCTGCCGGCCAAAGGCCTGCTGCGTTCACGGCACAACAACTACTTCACCTTGCCGGTGCTGTTCATCATGATCAGCAACCACTTCCCGAGCACCTACGGCAGCCAATACAACTGGCTGATCCTGGCCGGTATCGCGGTGGCGGCGGTGTTGGTGCGGCACTACTTCAACACCCGGCATAACAGCCAGAAGTATGCGTGGACGTTGCCGGTAGGCGCGCTGGCGATGATTTGCCTGGCGTATGTGACCGGGCCAAAACCGGTATCGACTTCGCCAGAAGTGGCCAAGGCACCTGCGGCAATCGAGTATCAGCCACTGCCGGAAACCGCAGTGGGTGGTGGCCTGAAACCTGCTGCACCTGCCGCACCGGCTGCTCCGGCGGCCGAACCGGCACCGGCCCAGGCCACCACCGATTTCGGCCAGGTCCACAGCGTGATCGAACAGCGTTGCACCGTGTGCCATTCGGCCAAGCCCACCAGCCCACTGTTCAGCACCGCGCCGGCTGGGGTGATGTTTGACACCCCGGCACAGATCCAGCAGCAGGCCGCGCGTATTCAAGCGCAGGCCGTGGCGAGCCAGATCATGCCGCTGGGCAACATCACCCAGATGACCCAGCAGGAACGGGACTTGATTGGCACCTGGATCAATCAGGGGGCCCGTACCAACTGACAGCCTGATGCAAATCCAATGGTGGGAGCGGGCTTGCTCGCGAGTGCGAGGGTTCAGTCACTTATGTTTTGAATGACACTCCGCTTTCGCGAGCAAGCCCGCTCCCACAGGGGCTTTGCAGCGTTTTCAAGCGCAAGTTCCACCCGGCAATTGAATGCCAAACAACACAACAATAAAAAGATCCGAGGTGTTGCATGACCGAGTTAGCCGAACCGCAGATTCCTGCCGCGCCCGCCATGGTGCGGCTGCCCCTCTTGCAACTGATTCTGGTAGGCCTGCAACACGTCTTGCTGATGTACGGCGGCGCCGTCGCCGTACCCCTGATTATTGGCCAGGCCGCCGGCCTGAGCCGTGAAGAAATCGCCTTCCTGATCAACGCCGACCTGCTGGTGGCCGGGATCGCCACCATGGTGCAGTCGTTCGGCATCGGTCCGGTGGGCATTCGCATGCCGGTGATGATGGGCGCCAGTTTTGCCGCCGTCGGCAGCATGGTCGCCATGGCCGGCATGCCCGGCATCGGCTTGCAGGGGATCTTCGGCGCAACCATCGCCGCCGGGTTCTTCGGCATGCTGATCGCGCCGTTCATGTCCAAGGTCGTACGCTTTTTCCCACCACTGGTGACCGGCACGGTGATCACCGCGATCGGCCTGTCGCTGTTTCCGGTGGCCGTGAACTGGGCCGGGGGCGGCAGTGCCGCCGCCACATTTGGCTCGCCGATCTACCTGGCGATTGCCGCACTGGTACTGGCCACCATCCTACTGATCAACCGCTTCATGCGCGGTTTCTGGGTGAATATCTCGGTGCTGATCGGCATGGGCCTGGGCTACGCCTTGTGCGGTGCGCTCGGCATGGTCGACCTCAGCGGCCTGGCGATGGCGCCGTGGGTACAGGTGGTGACGCCGTTGCACTTCGGCATGCCCAAGTTCGAGTTGGCGCCGATCCTGTCGATGTGCCTGGTGGTGGTGATCATCTTTGTCGAATCCACCGGGATGTTTCTCGCGCTGGGCAAGATCACCGGCCAGGATGTCACGCCGAAGATGCTGCGCCGTGGCCTGTTGTGTGATGCCGGCGCGTCATTCTTTGCCGGCTTCTTCAACACCTTCACCCACTCTTCCTTCGCGCAGAACATCGGCCTGGTGCAGATGACCGGCGTGCGTTGCCGTTCGGTGACGATCATGGCCGGGGTCTTCCTGATTGTGCTGAGCCTGTTGCCCAAGGCCGCCTACCTCGTGGCGTCGATTCCACCGGCGGTGCTGGGCGGCGCGGCCATCGCCATGTTCGGCATGGTGGCGGCGACCGGGATCAAGATCCTGCAGGAAGCCGACATCGCCGACCGTCGCAACCAGTTGCTGGTGGCGGTGAGTATCGGCATGGGCCTGATCCCCGTGGTGCGCCCGGAGTTCTTCGCGCAGCTACCGCTGTGGATGAGCCCGATTACCCACAGTGGCATCGCCATGGCCACGCTCAGCGCGTTGTCGCTGAATATCCTGTTCAACATTCTCGGTGGCGCTGAACGCCCTGAAGTCGCTCATACGCATTGATTCCCCCTGTTACTAAAAAGCAAAGAATAAAAACAATAACGAAACAGGGAACACAAGCATGCACACCCTTCACCTGGGGCCGGCTACAAGCCGTGCCCCATTCTCGCCCCACGCGCTCTGTTACAGCGCACTTGAGCCCAGGCTTTGGAGCCAGTATTCTCCGCGCCCGCTCGAATCGACTCAAAAAAAAACAGCAAATGTAAAAGCTGACTGCAAGGCCAACTTATCCCGGCCTCATGTCTGCGGCCAAAGTGCGCAAACGTCCTCTGAATTCGACTGCATCCCATGCAGCCGACGGGGATTTTTTGGCTTTTTAAACACCTTGGCGCAGCTCTTGCTAAAAGCACTAAAGCTGACCGAACAGACGATTTTTGCAGCGAACCAAAAGGCGCCACACCAGAGCGTCTGCGTAGAAGAAAAACCATAAAACTTTAACTCGGGAGCAACCGAATGAAACCTATGTTCAAAGGCCTGATGCTGGCGGGATCCCTGCTGGCCGGTGGCCAAGCCGTGGCCGGTGACCTGTTGCAGTGGCAGAACAACAGCCTGACTTACTTGTGGGGCAAGAGCTTTACCGTCAACCCGCAGATCCAGCAAACCGTCACGTTCGAACATGCCGATGCCTGGAAGTACGGCGACAACTTCTTCTTCCTCGACCGCATCTTTTATAACGGCAAGGAAGACGGCAATGTGGGCCCGAATACTTACTACGGCGAGTTCAGCCCACGTTTGTCGTTCGGCAAGATTCTGGACAAGGACCTGTCATTCGGCCCGATCAAGGATGTATTGCTGGCACTCACTTACGAGTTCGGCGAAGGCGATAACGAGTCGTACCTGGTGGGCCCTGGTTTTGACTTGAACATCCCCGGTTTCGATTACTTCCAGTTGAACTTCTACCAGCGCCAGACCGAAGGCAATCGCCCGGGTGACGGTGTTTGGCAGATCACCCCGGTGTGGTCGTACACAATCCCGGTGGGCAACTCGAATATCCTGATCGACGGCTTTATGGACTGGGTAGTCGACAATGATACGAACGCCCGTGGTACTTACCACGCCAACCTGCACTTCAACCCACAAGTTAAATACGACCTGGGCAAAGCGCTGCATTGGGGCGACAAGCAGTTGTATGTGGGTTTTGAATACGACTACTGGAAGAACAAGTACGGGATTGAAGATTCGGGTGCATTCAAGACCAACCAGGACACGGCGAGTTTCCTGGTCAAGTACCACTTCTGACCCTGGCTGATTTTCCATGCCCCTCCCCCTGTAGGAGCCCGGCTTGCCGGGCGCCTACAGGTTCGGCGTGAGGCCTAGGAACCGCGACAACTCTTCACGCTTGGCCAACGCATCGCGCCGCCCCAACTCAATCAATTCGCTGCAATACCCCGCCTCGAACAGCAAGTAACTCAACACCCCTGCCCCGCTGGTCTTGGTCGCTCCCGGCCCGCGTAAAAACATACGCAATGCCGCCGGCAATTCCTGCCGATGCCGCGCCGCGATTTCATCGATGGGTTGGCTCGGTGCAATCACCAGCACCTCCACCGCCGCCACGCCAGGCGCGGCATGGCTGTACTGATTCAAGCGTTCCAGCAATTCGATGTCGCTTTCCAGGCTGTCAATGAACGTGCTGTTGAGCATGTGCCCGCCGATCTGCGCCAGGGTCGGCTCCTGGCCGGTGTAGGTGCGTTGCGTCGCCGGTTCATTGCCGCGCGGGTTGCCACTGACGCCGACCACCAGCACGCGGCTGGCGCCCAGGTGCAACGCCGGGCTGATCGGTGCCGATTGCCGCACGGCGCCATCGCCAAAATACTCCTGGTCGAGCTTCACCGGGGCGAACAGTAAGGGAATCGCCGAACTGGCCAGCAGGTGCTCAACCGTCAGTTGGGTCGGCACGCCGATGCGGCGGTGGCGTAACCAGGCGTCGATGGTGCCACCGCCCTGGTAGAAAGTTACCGCTTGCCCGGACTCGTAACCGAAGGCCGTCACCGCAACGGCGTGCAGGTGCTTGTGGCGGATAGCCTCGTCGATGCCCTCAAGGTTCAAGCGCTCCTGCAACAAATCGCGCAACGGCGAGCTGTTCAGCAGTGCCACCGGCACTTGGGCACCAATGCCCAGCAGGCTGTGGATGAAAAAGCGGCCCGCCTGACGAATCACCCCCGGCCAATCGCTGCGCAGCACCAGATGGCTGCGAAAGCCCTGCCAGAACGCGGTCAGGCGTTGGATGGCGGCGGTGAAGTCCATGGCACCACTGGCCAGGGTTACTGCGTTGATCGCGCCGGCCGAGGTGCCGACGATCACCGGGAAAGGGTTCGGCGACCCTGGCGGCAACAACTCGGCAATGGCCGCCAATACCCCTACCTGATACGCCGCTCGCGCCCCACCGCCGGAAAGAATCAAGCCAGTAACCGGTTCAGCTGGGCGCATTGCGTCACTCCATGTGGGCCATCAAGGGAAGGTTCGGTCTTATCAGCGGCGTTTTTCGTACAGCTTGGCTTCACCTGGCGGCCGGCTCTTGAAGCGGCGATGGGTCCACAGGTATTGCTCGGGGCATTCACGTACCGAGGCTTCGACCCACTGGTTGATGCGCAGGCAGTCGACTTCATCGCTCTCGCCGGGGAAGTCGGTCAACGGCGGGTGGATCACCAGGCGGTAGCCGCTGCCGTCGGCCAGGCGCTCCTGGGTGAACGGCACCACCAGCGCCTTGCCCAGGCGGGCGAACTTGCTGGTGGCGGTCACGGTGGCGGCCTGGATGCCGAACAGCGGCACGAAGATGCTTTGCTTGGCGCCGTAATCCTGGTCCGGTGCGTACCAGATGGCGCGGCCGGCGCGCAGCAGCTTGAGCATGCCACGCACGTCTTCGCGCTCCACGGCCAGGGAATCGAGGTTATGACGCTCGCGGCCACGGCGCTGGATATAGTCGAACAACGGGTTGCCGTGCTCGCGGTACATACCATCAATGGTGTGCTTCTGCCCCAGCAGCGCTGCGCCGATTTCCAGGGTGGTGAAGTGCAGGGCCATGAGGATCACGCCCTTGCCATCCAGCTGGGCCTGCTTGAGGTGTTCCAGGCCTTCGACGTGGGCCAGGCGCGCCAGGCGCTGGCGCGACCACCACCAGCTCATGGCCATTTCAAAGAACGCGATGCCGGTGGAGGCAAAGTTTTCCTTGAGCAAATGTTTACGCTCTTTGGCGGATTTTTCCGGGAAGCACAGTTCCAGGTTGCGTGCAGCGATGCGGCGACGTTCGCCGGCCACGCGGTACATACCCGCACCCAGCAGGCGACCAATCGCCAGCAGCGCACGGTACGGCAGTTGGGTGACCAGCCACAGCAGGCCGAGTCCCAGCCATAACAGCCAAAAACGCGGGTGAAAAAATACAGCTCGAAAACGCGGGCGATCCATTACAGATTCCGGTAAAGACAAGGGCCGCGCATTCTACAACGGTTCGACTCGGCTTGCGGCCCGTGAGTGTTCTCGTTATAAGTCTCGACACTTTTCGTGACAAGCCGCTTTTGCCGACCATGAGCCAAACCGAACCGCTAGACCAAGATCCCGTGTTCCAGCTGAAAGGCAGCATGCTCGCCATCACCGTGCTGGAACTCGCCCGTAATGACCTCGAGGCCCTGGACCGCCAGCTGGCCGCCAAGGTCGCCCTGGCGCCGAATTTCTTCAACAATGCCCCGCTGGTGCTGGCCCTGGACAAACTGCCCGCCGGCCAGGGCAGCATCGATCTGCCTGGCTTGATGCGTGTATGTCGCTCCCATGGGCTGCGCACCCTCGCGATTCGCGCCAGCCGTATCGAGGACATTGCCGCCGCCATCGCCATTGAACTGCCAGTACTGCCACCGTCCGGCGCGCGCGAGCGTCCGCTTGAACCATTGGTCGGTGAAGAGAAGAAAAAACCGGAAAAACCACCCGAGCCTGCGATCAAGCCTACAAAGATCATCACCTCGCCCGTACGCGGCGGGCAGCAAATTTACGCCCAGGGTGGCGACCTTGTGGTGATCTCCTCGGTCAGTCCGGGGGCGGAACTTCTGGCCGATGGCAACATCCATGTATACGGCCCGATGCGCGGACGTGCCCTCGCCGGCATCAAGGGAGATACCAAGGCCCGTATTTTTTGCCAGCAGTTGACCGCTGAGCTAGTGTCCATCGCAGGCCAGTACAAGGTTTCAGAAGATTTGCGCCGTGATCCGCTGTGGGGGGCTTCGGTGCAGGTCAACCTGTCGGGCGATGTGTTGAACATCATCCGTCTTTAACGGATACTGCCGCATTTTCCAAGCATCTCTAGACTCTGATAGCACAGCGAAACCGGCAAGACTTGCGTAGGAATAATCGGAAGTGACGTTTCCCCTAGGGAAACCCCATCTTTTTCCTACAAAGGCTGTCCGCCTGCAGCGAGTTCCAAGAGATGTTTTTCAGGGACCGAAATGTCCTTTTTCCTTAGGGGTGAAACACCTTGGCCAAGATTCTCGTGGTTACATCCGGCAAGGGTGGTGTGGGTAAGACCACCACCAGCGCCGCTATCGGTACCGGTCTCGCTCTGCGCGGCCACAAGACAGTTATCGTCGACTTCGACGTCGGCTTGCGTAACCTCGACCTGATCATGGGCTGCGAGCGCCGCGTGGTGTATGACTTCGTCAACGTGGTCAACGGTGAAGCCAACCTGCAACAGGCCCTGATCAAGGACAAGCGCCTTGAGAACCTGTACGTGCTGGCCGCGAGCCAGACCCGTGACAAAGACGCGCTGACCAAAGAAGGCGTAGGCAAAGTCCTCGCCGAGCTGAAGGAAACCTTCGAATACGTGGTCTGCGACTCGCCGGCCGGTATCGAGACCGGTGCTCACTTGGCGATGTACTTCGCCGATGAAGCCATCGTGGTCACCAACCCGGAAGTGTCCTCCGTACGTGACTCGGACCGCATGCTGGGCCTGCTGGCCAGCAAATCCAAGCGCGCCGAGGAAGGCCAGGACCCGATCAAGGAGCACCTGCTGCTCACCCGCTACAACCCTGAGCGCGTCAGCAACGGCGAAATGCTGGGCGTTGAAGACGTGAAGGAAATCCTCGCCGTGACCCTGCTGGGTGTGATCCCGGAATCCCAGGCCGTCCTGAAAGCTTCCAACCAGGGCGTTCCAGTGATTCTTGACGACCAGAGCGACGCCGGCCAGGCGTACAGCGATGCCGTTGATCGCTTGCTGGGCAAGACCGTGGAACATCGCTTCCTCGATGTTAAGAAGAAGGGATTCTTCGAGCGTATCTTTGGAGGCAACTAAACAATGAAATTTCTCGACTTCTTTCGCGCCAACAAAAAGCCAAGTACCGCGTCGGTAGCGAAAGAGCGTCTACAGATCATCGTGGCGCACGAACGCGGCCAACGCAGCACGCCGGACTACCTGCCAGCCTTGCAGAAGGAACTGGTCGAGGTGATCCGCAAGTACGTCAATATCGGCAACGATGACGTGCATGTCGCCCTGGAAAATGACGGCAGCTGCTCGATTCTGGAACTCAATATCACCCTGCCTGATCGTTGATCGAAAAGGCGGCTGCCACGGCGGCTCGTTCACCCTGACCTGTTTTACGGGCCGGGTGGGCGAGCCGCCGTTGGCGTTTGTTACGAGGCTGTTTAATGCCGTTGTCCACTATCCATATCCTCTATCAGGACGACGCTGTCCTGGTGGTGAACAAGCCCACCCTGCTGCTCTCGGTGCCTGGCCGCGCCGATGACAACAAGGATTGCCTGATCACCCGCCTGCAGGAAAACGGCTACCCCGAAGCCCGCATCGTCCATCGCCTGGACTGGGAAACCTCTGGGATCATCCTGCTGGCCCGGGACGCCGATACTCACCGCGAACTGTCCCGCCAGTTTCACGACCGTGAAACCGAAAAGGCTTACACCGCCCTGGCCTGGGGCCAACCGGAACTGGACAGCGGCAGCATCGACCTGCCCCTGCGCTACGACCCGCCGACCAAGCCTCGCCATGTGGTCGACCATGAATTCGGCAAGCATGCGCTGACCTTCTGGAAGGTGTTGGAACGGTGTGGCGACTGGTGCCGCGTCGAGCTGACGCCGATCACCGGGCGCTCGCATCAGTTGCGCGTGCACATGCTCTCCATCGGCCACCCGCTGTTGGGTGATGGCCTGTATGCCCATGAGCAGGCCCTGGCCGCCTGGCCGCGCCTGTGCCTGCACGCCAGCATGCTGAGCTTCACCCACCCGCAAAGTGGCGAGCGTTTGCGCTTCGAGTGCCCCGCCCCTTTTTAAAGCTGCGAACGCAGTACATTGTGGGAGCTGGCTTGCCTGCGATAGCGGTCTATCTGTGCCAAATGCATTGACTGACACACCGCTATCGCAGGCAAGCCAGCTCCCACAGTAGTTTTGTGTGTTGCTCAAGAAGGTAGCTTCACGCCAAATCGCGAGCCAATACGGTAAACTCCGCGCATTGCTGTCTGGAGCTATTTATGCGCGAAGCGTTGAATCAAGGCCTGATCGACTTCCTCAAGGCCTCCCCTACTCCTTTTCATGCCACTGCTGCCCTGGCCCAGCGCCTGGAAGCGGCCGGCTACCAGCGTCTCGACGAGCGCGAAACCTGGACCACCGAGGCCAACGGGCGCTATTACGTCACCCGTAACGATTCCTCGATCATCGCCTTCAAGCTCGGCCGTCATTCGCCGCTGCAAGGCGGTATCCGCCTGGTCGGCGCCCACACCGACAGCCCGTGCCTGCGGGTCAAGCCCCAGCCTGAACTGCAACGCCAGGGCTTCTGGCAGTTGGGCGTGGAAGTCTACGGCGGCGCGCTGCTGGCGCCGTGGTTCGACCGCGACCTGTCCCTGGCCGGCCGCGTCACTTTCCGCCGCGATGGCAAGGTCGAAAGCCAGCTGATCGATTTCAAGCTGCCGATTGCCATCATCCCCAACCTGGCCATTCACCTGAACCGTGAAGCCAACCAGGGTTGGGCGATCAATGCCCAGACCGAGCTGCCGCCGATCCTCGCGCAATTTGCCGGTGACGAGCGCGTGGACTTCCGCGCCGTGCTCACCGAGCAGCTTGCGCGGGAACATGGCTTGAATGCCGATGTGGTGCTCGACTACGAGCTGAGCTTCTACGACACGCAAAGCGCTGCGGTCATCGGCCTGAACGGCGACTTCATCGCTGGCGCACGCCTGGATAACCTGCTGTCGTGCTACGCGGGCCTGCAAGCCCTGCTCACCAGCGACAGCGAAGAAACCTGCGTGCTGGTGTGCAACGACCACGAAGAGGTCGGCTCCTGCTCGGCGTGCGGCGCCGATGGCCCGATGCTCGAGCAGACCCTGCGCCGCCTGCTGCCGGAAGGTGATGAATTCGTACGCACCATTCAGAAATCCCTGTTGGTATCGGCCGACAACGCCCACGGCGTGCACCCGAACTACGCCGAGAAGCACGACGCCAACCACGGTCCCAAGCTCAATGCCGGCCCGGTGATCAAGGTCAACAGCAATCAGCGCTACGCCACCAACAGCGAAACCGCCGGGTTCTTCCGCCACCTGTGCATGGCTCAGGAAGTGCCGGTGCAGAGCTTCGTGGTGCGCAGCGACATGGGTTGCGGCTCCACCATCGGCCCGATCACCGCCAGCCACCTGGGCGTGCGCACCGTGGACATCGGCCTGCCGACGTTTGCCATGCACTCCATTCGCGAACTGTGCGGCAGCCATGACCTGGCGCATCTGGTCAAGGTGTTGGGTGCGTTTTATGCAAGCCACGACCTGCCCTGATAATTAGGGCTGACTCGGTCAAAAATGTGGGAGCGGGCTTGCTCGCGAATGCAGAGTGTCAGTCAAAGATGTTGTGACTGATCCACCGCATTCGCGAGCAAGCCCGCTCCCACATTAGTTCTGCGTACACCTGATCTGCATCACCTGCATTTTCCGCAATCCGACCTAGACTTGTCAGTATTCCCACTCCGACAAGGCCGTCGCACCATGATCTCCATGTCCTCCTTCCACGCCATGCTTATCCCGATCATGATCGGCATGATCCTGTTGGCTGTAGGCTTCAACTTCCGTGACAAGCCCCTCGGCGTATTAGGCATGTGGATCGGCATGCTGCTGATCCTGGGCACCGTGGTGTACAAGATCCTCGCCAAACTGGCCGAATGACGATTGCACTCGTACACTCGGTCAATTCGTCGTTTCCAAGGTTGACCGCCTCGTGCTTTCCCGTCTGTTTGCCCTGCCCTGCTATTGCCTGATTGCCCTGCTCACCCTGCTGCCGCTCGCGCCTGCCCAAGCCGTGAGCTTGCCTGGCTTGCTGGGCAGTACCAATAAGACCCAACCCCAGGCCGAAGTGCCGCTGGGGCAGTCGTTGGACGAGGTGATCAAAACCCTGGAGAACGACCAGCAGCGTACCCAGTTGCTCACTGACCTGAAAAAACTGCGCGCCGCCACACAAAAAGCCCAGCCTGCCGCCGAGCAGGGGGTACTGGGGCTGATCGGCAGTACGCTGTCCGGTTTTGAGCAGCAGTTCTCCGGCGCCGACAGCCCGTTGGGGCGCTGGTCCAACGAGGTCGACCTGGCCAAGGAAGAACTCAGCGCGCTGATGCTGCCGGCCAACGAATGGCTGCCGATCATTTTCGGGTTTGCCCTGATCCTGGCGGTCTGGAGCCTGCTCGCCGCCGCGCTGATCTGGCTCAGCCACCGCGTTCGCGAACGCTTCGGCCTGCCCGAAGAACTGCCGCAACACCCGCGCACCTGGGACATGGTGCGCTTTGCCCTGCGCAAACTCGGCCCGTGGCTGATCGCCTTGGTGATCACGGTCTACCTGAGCTATGCGCTGCCCTCGTCCCTGGGCAAATCCCTGGCGATGGTCCTGGCCTACGCGCTGGTGGTGGGCACCTGTTTTTCGGCCATCTGCGTGATTGCCTTCTCCGTGCTCGACGGTCCCCATCGTCATCGCGCGTTGTATATCCTGCGCCACCAGGCCTTCCGCCCACTCTGGTGGATCGGCAGCTTTGCCGCCTTCGGTGAAGCCTTGAGCGACCCGCGCTTGGTTCAGGCCCTGGGCCAGCACTTGTCCCATACGGCTGCAACGGTCGCCAATGTGATGGCGGCGCTGTCCACCGGCGTATTCATCCTGCGTTTCCGCCGGCCCATCGCCCACCTGATCCGCAACCAGCCACTGTCGCGCCGCCTGACGCGCCGCGCCCTCAGTGACACCATCGAAATCATCGGCTCCTTCTGGTACATCCCGGCGTTGTTGCTGGTGGGCATCTCGCTGTTCGCCACCTTTGTCTCTGCCGGCGATACCAGCACGGCCTTGCGCCAGTCCCTGCTGTGCACCGTGTTGCTGGTGCTGTGCATGGTGATCAACGGGTTGGTGCGTCGCCACGCCCTCAAGCCGCAACGCGGGCACAAACGCCATGCGCTGTACTCCGAGCGCCTGAAAAGCTTCGTCTACACCCTGGCCCACCTGGTGGTATGGCTGGTGTTTATCGAATTAGGCCTGCGCGTGTGGGGCCTGTCGCTGATCCGTTTTACCGAAGGCGACGGCCATGAAATCAGCGTCAAGCTGTTCGGCCTCGGCGGCACGCTGCTGTTCGCCTGGCTGATCTGGATCCTCAGTGACACCGCGATCCATCACGCCCTCACCCGTTCGCGCAAAGGCCTGGCCAATGCGCGGGCGCAAACCATGATGCCGTTGATCCGCAACGTGTTGTTCGTGACCATCTTTATCATCGCCGCGATTGTCGCCCTGGCGAACATGGGCATGAACGTCACGCCGCTGCTGGCGGGTGCCGGTGTGATCGGCCTGGCCATCGGCTTTGGTGCGCAATCGCTGGTGGCAGACTTGATCACCGGCCTGTTCATCATCATCGAAGACTCCCTGGCCATCGATGACTACGTGGATGTCGGCGGCCACCTGGGGACGGTGGAAGGCCTGACCATCCGCACCGTGCGCCTGCGCGACATCGACGGCATCGTGCACACCATTCCGTTCAGCGAGATCAAGAGCATCAAGAACTACTCACGGGAGTTCGGCTACGCGATCTTCCGGGTGGCGATTCCCTACAACATGGAAATCGACGACGCCATCAAGCTGATGCGCGATGTCGGCCAGAAAATGCGCAACGACCCTCTGCAACGTCGCAATATCTGGTCGCCACTGGAGATCCAGGGCGTAGAGAGTTTCGAATCCGGCAGCGCGATCCTGCGCGCACGCTTCAAGACGGCGCCGATCAAGCAGTGGGAAGTGTCGCGGGCGTTCAACCTGTCGCTCAAGCGTCATCTGGATGAAGCCGGGCTGGACCTGGCCACGCCGCGCTTGAGTGTGCAGGTGGTGACCGCCGGCACGGTGCAGGAGAAAGATCAACAACAATAAACTCAGGAGAGGTCCTTATGCGTTTAACCGGTCTGACACACCAATGGGCGTTCGGCATGCTGTGCGCTGTGGCCAGCAGTGTCGTGGTTGCCGCCAGCAGCGACCAGGAGAGTGCCCGGGAGGCAATCGCCACCCAGGCAACGGCACTTGAGCCGGCGCTGCTGGAAACCCGACGCGACATTCACGCCCACCCTGAACTGGGCAACACCGAAACCCGCACGGCCGAGCTGGTCGCCAAACAGCTGCGTGACCTGGGCCTTGAGGTCAAGACCGGTGTCGCCCGCACCGGCGTGGTCGCCGTACTCAAAGGCGCCCTGCCCGGCCCGACCGTCGCCTTGCGTGCCGACATGGATGCACTACCGGTGAAGGAAGTCGCCGACTTGCCTTTCGCCTCCAAAGCCAAAGGCACCTACTTGGGCAAGGACGTCGACGTGATGCACGCCTGCGGCCACGACGCCCATGTCGCCATCCTGCTGAGCACTGCGAAGATCCTGACCGGCATGCGCGAACGCCTGCCCGGCACCGTGGTGTTCTACTTCCAACCGGCCGAAGAAGGCCCGAGTGATTTCATCCCCGACGGTAAAAATACCTGGGGGGCCAAAATGATGGTGCAAGAAGGCGTGATGAAGGCGCCCAAGCCGGACGCAGTGTTTGGCCTGCATGTGTGGGCGGGTGTACCCGCCGGCCAGATTGCCTACCGTCCGGGACCGACCCTGGCCAGCTCGGATGACTTGCGCATCAAGATCCTCGGCAAACAGACCCACGCCGGTCGCCCCTGGGACGGCATCGACCCGATCACCGTGGGCGCAGAGACCATCGTCGGCCTGCAAACCGTGGTCAGCCGCCGCACTGACATTTCCTCGTTCCCCTCAGTGGTGAGCATTGGCACCATCAACGGTGGCACGCGCTACAACATCATCCCTGAGTCGGTGGACATGACCGGCACCATTCGCTCCTACGACTACGGCATCCGCCAGAAACTGCACGCGGATGTGCGGCAGACCGTGGAAAAAATCGCCGAAAGCGGCGGCGCCAAGGCCGAAGTCACCATCATCGAGAAGTACGACCCCACCATCAACAACCCGGCGTTGACCGAGAAGATGCTGCCGAGCCTGCGCTGGGCGGCCAAGGATGACGTGGTGCAGGCCCCGCTGGTGGGCGGCGCCGAAGATTTCTCGTTTTATGCCAAGGAAACACCGGGGCTGTTTGTGTTCCTGGGGGTGACGCCGAGGGATCAGGACATGAGCAAGGCGGCGCCGAACCACAACCCGGGGTTCTTTGTGGATGAGTCAGCGCTGGTAGTGGGGGTGAGGACGTTGGCGTCGTTGGCGACGGATTACCTGTACGCCAACCAGGCACTGTGAAGCGTTTCTGTGGGAGCGGGCTTGCCCGTGATGGCGGTGTGTCAGGCGATGTATTCGATGACTGATAAACCGCTATCGCGGGCAAGCCCGCTCCCACATTTGATTTGCGGTGCTTAAGCGAGCGTGGCGCCATCCATCTTCTGGCGCAGGCTCAGTGGACGCATATCGGTCCAGACTTCTTCGATGTAGGCCAAGCACTCTTTCTTCATGCCGCTCTTGCCCACGGTGCGCCAGCCTTCCGGCACAGCCTTGTAATCGGGCCAGATGGAATACTGTTCTTCATGGTTGACCACTACCTGAAACAGGATGTCGTCGCGGTCAAATACTGAGGTCATTGCTGTTCTCCATCGCTAAAAGGCTGGCTGCGCACCGCGCGCAGCACTGATATCTGTAGAAACGTACCGAACCGGAAAAAAATTAGAGGCTGGCGACCGCTGCCGCCAAAGCGCGCCCGAAGATATCCGCCACCCGGTCGATTTCAACAGCGGTGATCACCAGTGGTGGCAGGAACCGCACCACGCTGCCATGCCGGCCACCGAGCTCGAGGATCAGCCCACGCTTGAGGCATTCGCGCTGCACCAGCGGCGCCAGCTGGCGATGCACCGGCGGGTGGCCCTGGATGTCTGGCGTGCCAGTCGGGTCTACCAGTTCCACGCCGAGCATCAGCCCACGGCCGCGAATATCCCCCAGGTGCGGGAAGTCGCGCTGCAGGATGCGCAGGTGCTCACCCAGGCGCTCGCCCATGGTTGCGGCGTGACCGGCCAGGTCGTGGTCCTTGAGGTAGCGCATCACTGCCGAGCCCGCCGCCATCGCCATCTGGTTGCCACGGAAGGTCCCGGCGTGTGCGCCCGGCAGCCAGGTGTCGAGCCAGTCGCGGTACACCACCACCGCCAGCGGCAAGCTGCCGCCGATGGCCTTGGACATCACCACCACATCCGGAATGATGCCGGCGTGTTCGAAGGCGAACATTTTGCCGGTGCGGCCGAAACCGCTCTGGATTTCATCGACGATCAACGCCACGCCCGCCTGCTCGGTGATGCGTCGCAGGCCACGTAGCCAGTCGAGGTCAGCCGGAATCACACCGCCCTCGCCCTGCACCACCTCGACAATCACCGCCGCCGGCAGCAATACCCCCGCCTCAGGGTCATTCAGCAGGTTTTCCAAGTAGTGCAGGTTGACCTTCACCCCTTGCGCCCCGCCTAAACCAAACGGGCAACGGTAGTCGTAGGGGTACGGTAAGAATTGCACGCCATTGCCGAGCAAGGCGCCCAAGGGTTTCTTCGGCCCCAGGCTGCCCATCAGGCTCAAGGCACCCTGGCTCATGCCGTGGTAACCGCCCTGGAACGACAACACCGTGCTGCGCCCGGTGGCGGTGCGCACCAGCTTCAACGCGGCTTCCACCGCATCGGTGCCGGTGGGCCCGCAGAACTGGATCTTCGCTTCCCGCGCCAATGCCGGCGGCAACAGGCCGAACAGGTCCTGCACGAACTGGTCCTTGACCGGCGTGGTCAGGTCCAGCGTGTGCAGTGGCAGTTCATCGGCCAGCACTTGCTGGATGGCCTCGATCACCACCGGGTGGTTATGCCCCAACGCCAGGGTGCCGGCGCCGGCCAGGCAGTCGATGAAGCTGCGGCCTTCCACGTCTTCCACGTAAATACCCTTGGCGCGCTTGAGCGCCAGGGGAATGCGCCGAGGGTAGCTGCGGGCGTTGGACTCCTGCTGGCGCTGGCGGGCGAGCAAGGGTGTTTCGTCGAACTGGTAGAGCGTTTCATGCACCTGGGCGTCTTCGATACGGCTGGTAGCGACTGACATTTCTCGATCCCTCAATACGCTGATGTGGTGACCAAACTGCCGATCCGCTGGCGTCTGGCCCAAGGGGCATGCGCACGGATTTCCTGTTCTGGAAACGCACCAGCATGAGAGGGATTTAGTGACTGTGATCGTTAACTGATGGATGAAGATCCAAATGTGGGAGCGGACTTGCTCGCGAAGGCGGTGCGTCAGTCGCCACTCCCATCAACTGGCAGATTGCATTCGCGAGCAAGCCCACTCCCACATTTGAACCGCGTTCGGCATCAGAGCCCCAGGTATTTTTCGTTCAGCGCATACAAAATCGCGCAGGTCTCCCCGTCCAGAAACCCGCAGTAATCCCGAGGCCGAAAGTGCATCTGAAACGCCCTCGTCCTCTGCTGAAACCCTTGCCGATTTTTCGCAGGCGCATACCCGTAACGCTGAAACGCCCGCTCCACCTCGACCTCTGGCGGCAACCCGAGGCAAAAGCGGCGCTGGTACATTGCCCGCGTCGCCTCATCAAACCAGGCCCCTACCCCCGCCTCATGCAAACCCTGCCACGGCAGCCGAGGCCCCGGATCACTCTTGCGCCCGTACGCCACGTCCGAGTGCCCGAGGATGTCGGTCGGCCCGATCTGCGGATAACGCCCCAGAACGTCGCGGACCAGCGCAATCAACACCTCGATTTGTTCCTGCCCGTAGGCAGGAAACGTGAACACACCGCCGTCATCCCGCGCCAGGTTGACGATCTCGATGCCAATCGAGCGGCTATTAAGGTTGTCACGCCCCGCCCAATGGCTCACCCCGGCATGCCAGGCGCGTTTGTCCTCCTCCACTAACCGGAAGACCCGCAGTTCTTCATAGCCCGCAGCGCGGTAGCTGGGGTCCTCTGGATCGGGCAGCAGGTAGTGCGCGCTGACCCCGTCCTGGGTCAGGGTGCGCAGGGATGAGCCAAAAGGCGCCGCGGTGTAATGCAGGATCAACTGCCGCACCGGCTCGCCGTTGCGTTCGTTGAAGCCTTTGGCAGGGAAACTTGTATCAATGACCAACATAAGAACCGTCCTTTTCAATACAGGCCGAGTCGTTCAGCCCGTTCAAGCGCAAAAAAATTACCGCCATCCTGAAGACTTGATCCTCAGGAGGGCGGTAACTATTTGGCACGTGAGAGAAAAGGGATCAGCGTCGCAGCGGCATGCCCAGGTCGACGCGCAGGCCGTCCGGTTGGCTGTCGAACTTCAACGAGCAGGCGCAACGCTGCACGATCGCTTGCACGATCGCCAGGCCCAGGCCGCAGCCTTCGCTGTTGCCATTGCGCCAGAAGCGTTGGGTCAGGTACTGCAGGTCCTCGGGGGAGATCTGCTTGCCGTGGTCGCGCACGCGAAACACCACCGTGTCGGCGGCGGTGATTACGCTAAGTTCCACCCGGGTGTCCGCCGGCGTGTGGCGCAAGGCGTTGTCCAGCAGGTTGCGCAAGGCCGCAACCGCCAGGCCCACCGGCATTTCCACCGGGGTGGCCGAGAGGTTGGCCGGCAGGATCAGGTCGATACGCGCGTTGTCACCGGCATTGGCATCCTGGATCGCCAGCCGTGCCACATCCTCGGCACTGGAGTGCATGCCATCGTCAAACGACAGGTTGCCCTCCACTCGCGCCAGCAACAGCAATTGTTCCAGGGTCCGGTGCAGGCGGTCGGCGCCCTCCTCGGCATGGGCCAGGGACTGGTCGCGGGCCGCGCCCTCGGTCATGCGGGCTACTTGCAGGTGGGTCTTGATGGCTGTCAGCGGGCTGCGCAGTTCATGGGCGGCGTCGCCGGTAAGGCGGCGTTCGCGCTCGATGGTCTTGGCGATGCGTTGCAGCAGTTGGTTCTGGGTGTCGAGCAGCGGCTTGAGCTCGCTGGGCAACGGATGGATCTGCAGCGGTTCGAGGGAGTCGGCACTGCGGCGCATCAAGGCGTCGCGCATGCGATTGAGCGGTAGCAGGCTCTGGCCGATACCCAGCCACAGCAGGCACAGGCAGCCGAGCATCGCCACGCCCACCGGCACCGACGCCGCCAGCAGGATCGACAGGTTCAGCGCTTCACGCTCCACCTGGCGGTCGGCGGTGGTGATTAAAAGGTCGCCACGGGACAGGGTGAAACTGCGCCAACCCACGCCATCGATGACCTGGTCACGAAACCCGCTCATGCGCGATTCCAGCCCCTCGTCCGGCGTGGTGTGGCTGCGTGCCAGGATTTCCCCGCGCAGGGAGCTGACCTGGCAGGCCATGCCACCCGGCACCTGCAACTGTTCGGCGCTGAAATGCGCGCCGCCACTCACACTGGCAAGGCCCGGCATCTGCTCGGTCAGCCCCGCCACCATGCGCGCCGACGCCACCAGGCGCTGGTCGAGGGAGAACATCATCTGGTTGCGCAGGTCGTTGAGCATCCAGGCGGCCGCCAGGGCCCAGATCAACACAAAAGCGGCGCCCAGCTTGAACGTCAGGCGCAGGCGCAGGCTCTTCACGATGCGTCCTCGCCCCCGTCAGCCGGGCCCAGGCGGTAGCCGAGGCCGCGCACGGTCTCGACGATGCCGTTACCCAATTTGCGCCGCAGGTGGTGGATATGCACGTTGAGGGCGTTGCTCTCCAACTCGTCGTTGAAGCCGTAGACGCTGTCCTTGAGCTGCTCGCTGGACAACACACGCCCCTTGTTGTGCAGCAAGGCTTGCAGCAGCGCCTGCTCGCGGCGCGAGAGGTCCACCGGCTGGCCGCCCAGGAAGGTTTCGCGGCTGCTGGGGTCGTAGGCCAGGCGACCATGCTCGATCAGGTTGACGCTGCGGCCCGCCACCCGTCGCAACAGGGTTTGCAGGCGCGCGGCGAGTTCGCGCAGGTCGAAGGGTTTGAGCAGGTAGTCGTCGGCGCCAGCTTGCAGGCCGTCGACGCGGTTGGTCACCGAGTCTCGCGCGGTGAGGATCAGCACCGGAATTTCCAGGCCCTGGCTGCGCTGTTGCTGCAATAGCTTGAGGCCGTCTTCATCCGGCAGGCCGAGGTCGAGCACCATGATGTCGAAGGTCGCCGCCTTGAGCATCGCGCGTGCGGCGCCCGCCGTGGCCACGCGCTCGACGGTAAAACCCTGGGCGGTGAGGCCGGCCACGATGCCGCTGGCGATGAGTTCGTCGTCTTCGCAGACCAATACGTGCATGCTGAACCCTTCATAAAAGATCGGGAGATTAAAAGTGCCGTGGATTAAGCGCCGATTATGCCGTGAAAAGACGCCCACTAAGACTCTAGAATAGCCTCGGTTAATCATCGGTTAATCAACGCCACACATTGTGTGCCTCACTTGCATCGAACTAAGGCTTGACCATGCGGCATCTGTTTACCTTACTGCTGGTGTTGTTCGCGGGATTGGCCCAGGCCGCGCCGGGCAACCCGTTTGAGACCAAACCTGATTTCCTTCCGGTGGGCAAAGCCTTCACCTTTACCTCCGAACGTCTTGAAAGTGGCGAGACGCAGCTGTATTGGCAGATTGCCGACGGTTATTACCTGTACAAGCAGCGCATGAAATTCGATGGCCTGGCCGAAAAGCCCGTGCTGCCGCAAGGCGAGGCCCACAGCGATGAGTTCTTCGGCGACCAGGAGGTGTATCGCCAGGGCCTGGAAGTGAAGATTCCGGCCGGCGCCACCGGCCAAATCAAGCTGGGCTGGCAGGGCTGCGCCGACGCGGGCCTGTGCTACCCGCCGCAATCGATCACCGTGGACCTGGGTGGCAACCCGGCCGTGGCCGCCACCGCCGAAGCCCAGGACCAGAGCCTGGCCAGTGGTTTGCAGCAGCGCAGCCTGGGCTGGAGCCTGTTGCTGTTCTTCGGCCTGGGCCTGTTGTTGGCGTTTGCGCCGTGCTCGTTGCCGATGCTGCCGATTCTCGCCGGCCTGGTGGTGGGCAGTGGCGCCAGCCCGCGTCGCGGCTTTGCCCTGGCCAGCAGCTACGTGGTGTGCATGGCGTTGGTGTATGCCGTGTTGGGTGTATTGGCTGCCCTGCTCGGCAGCAACCTCGCCGCGCTGCTGCAGACGCCCTGGATCCTCGGCAGTTTCGCCGCGTTGTTCGTGATCCTCGCCCTGCCGATGTTCGGCTTCTTTGAGCTGCAACTGCCGGCGTTCCTGCGCGACCGCCTGGACAACGTCAGCCGTCAGCAAAGCGGCGGCAGCCTGGTAGGCGCCGGGGTGCTCGGTGCACTGTCCGGCCTGCTGGTAGGCCCCTGCATGACCGCGCCACTGGCGGGCGTGCTGCTGTATATCGCGCAAAGCGGCAACGCGCTGCACGGTGGCTTGATCCTGTTCTGCATGGGCATCGGCATGGGTATTCCACTGTTGCTGCTGGTGACCGTGGGCAACCGCTTCCTGCCCAAGCCGGGCACCTGGATGAACGTACTCAAGGGCATCTTCGGCTTCCTGTTCCTCGGCACCGCCGTGTGGATGATTCGTCCGGTGGTCGGCGAAAACCTGTGGGTCGGCCTGTGGGGCGCACTCGCGCTGGTGATGGCCTACTGCGGCTGGACCCTGGCCCGCGAATACGGCCTCGCCGCCAAAGTGTTCGGCGCCGGCTCCCTGGTGTTGGGCCTGTGGGGCGCCGTGTTGGTGGTGGGCGCAGCGGGTGGCAGCGATGACCTGTGGCAACCGCTGAAGGTCTACAGTGGCTCACGGGCCGCCGCCGCCCCCACCGCCCACGACGCCTTCATGACCATCAGCGACCCCGCCGTGCTGCAAAGCCAGCTCGACAGTGCCAAGGCTCAGGGCCAATGGGTGCTGGTGGACTATTACGCCGACTGGTGCGTGTCGTGCAAGATCATGGAAAAACAGGTGTTGGGCAAACCGGAAGTACTCGACGCTTTGAAAGACGTGCGCCTGCTGCGCCTGGACGTCACCGCCGACAATGCCGCCAGCCGCGAGCTGCTCGGCCGCTATAAAGTCCCCGGCCCACCCAGCTTCGTGTGGATCGGCCCGGACGGTGAAGAACGCCGTGCCCAGCGCATCACCGGCGAAGTGGATGCCACCGCCTTCCTGCAACGCTGGACGCAAGCCCGGGACGCCCTCTGATGCTGACGCTGACCATTGGCACCTTCGCCATCGCCCTGAATCACATCCTGCTGATCAGCGCGCTGATCCTCGCCACCCTGGTGGGCTGGCGCGTGGCCAAGCGTGGCGGTGAAAACCCGGAGTCGGTGCTGTTCAGCCTGTTCCTGCTGGGTATGCTGGTGGCCCGCGTCAGCTTTGTGCTGATGTACTGGAGTGACTACCGCAACGACTGGCTGCAAATGGTCGACCTGCGTGACGGCGGCTTCCTCGCCTGGCCCGGCGTGATCGCACTGGTGCTCGGCGCACTCGCCTACGGCTGGCGTCGCCCGGCCCTGCGCAAGCCGCTGAGTGCCGGGGTCATCACCGGCCTGGTGTTCTGGGGCATGGCCAGCCTGTCCCTGAGCCTGTATGACAAAGGCTCGCAGCTGCCGGACATCACCCTGCGCAATGCCAATGGCGACGTGGTGCAACTGGCCGACTACAAGGGCGGCCCGCTGGTGATCAATCTCTGGGCCACTTGGTGCCCGCCCTGCCGGCGTGAAATGCCGGTGCTGGAACGCGCCCAACATCAACGCCCGGACGTGACCTTCCTGTTCGTCAACCAGGCCGAAAGCATGCAAAGCGTCAGCACCTTTCTCGCCACCCAGGGCCTGACCCTCGACAACGTGCTGTTCGACGCCAGCGGCCGCCTCGGCCAGGCCGTGGGCTCGATGGCCTTGCCTACCACCCTGTTCTATCGCGCCGACGGGCGCCTGATCAACAGCCACCTGGGCGAGTTGTCCCAGGCCAGCCTGGCCCGTGCCATGGAACCCTTCGACTCCGCTCCTGCTGCCACAAGGAAACCGACATGCCCCGCCTCCGCCACCTGCTGACCCTGCTGCCGCTGACGCTTGCCGCCACCCTGGCCCAGGCCGAAGACTGGCCGGCGCCGATCAAACAGATCGAAGCCAAGGGTGCCAAGATCCTCGGCAAATTCGACGCTCCCAGCGGCCTCACCGGCTACGCCGCCCAGTACCAGAACCGTGGCATGGCGCTGTACCTGACCGCCGACGGCAAGAACGTGATCGCCGGCAACCTGTACGACGCCCAGGGCAACGACCTGAGCAGCGCGCCCCTGGAAAAACTGGTGTACGCGCCGATGGCCAAGGAAGTCTGGGCCAAAATGGAGAAAAGCAGCTGGATCCAGGACGGCGACAAAAACGCGCCGCGCATCGTCTACCTGTTCAGCGACCCCAATTGCCCGTACTGCAACATGTTCTGGGAACAGGCCCGCCCCTGGGTGAAGGCCGGCAAGGTGCAGCTGCGCCACATCATGGTGGGCATTATCCGCGAAGACAGCCCGGGCAAATCCGCCGCGCTGTTTGCCGCCAAAGACCCGCAAAAGGCCTTGGAAGAACATGAAGCCGCGGGCAAAGGCAGCAAGTTGCAGGCGCTGGAGAAGATTCCGGCGAATATCGAGGCCAAGCTTGATGGGAATATGAAGTTGATGGATGAATTGGAGTTGTCGGCGACGCCGGCGATTTTCTATCTGGATGACAAGGGGGGGTTGCAGCAACAGCAAGGGGCGCCTTCGCCGGAGAAGCTGGTGAAGATATTGGGGCCGAAATAAAGCCTCCGACCATCGGAGGCCTTATTCTTACCAGGGTCTGATCACAGTCCTTCGACAGTGATCTGGGTCACATCAAAGTCATTGACCGGATCTCTGCCCATATGAAGGTTATCAAGTGAGAGTCTCGTGGTATCTGAACCGGCCAGGAAAGTACCTTGAAGCAATTCCCACGGTGTACCAGGCTCCGTTCTCGAGGAAATTTCTTCCCCTTGAGCTACGAGCACCAAAAGAGGCTTTCTGCCATCTCCTGGTTGATAAGAGTCGCGTACCCAGGCACTGAACTTGTAGAGACGCCCAACCTCCAGTTGGGTAAAGTCCTTGTACATCTTCACACGCTGGGTGACAGGGTTCTTCGTATTGGTGAACCCCCAGTCTTCCAAATAATACCCATTCGTCGATCCCGGTACAGCCCCTTCCTTAAGCCTCAGATCGTCTTCATGTGTGGCACCTGGCCCTCTCTCCCAGTTATTCCAGCTTTCACCGTCAGGGTTGAAATCGGTGTAATCGTAGAAAGCCTTACGAATCTTCAAATGCAATTCCGGAAACGCAATCGAATTACCCACCCCACCACCAATATCCGGCGTCGCTTTGAATGTCACAACCAACGGCGTTGCATTACGCAGTTTTTCCAGCTCTGTACGCTTGAGTAATTTATTCAACCCACCGTCCACGTCATACGAGGTAATCGGATCGGCAGTAGACACTTTTATGATGTAAGGCGCGCCATTTTCGTCGGCGATCCCCGCGCACTCCAACCAGCCAAGCTGACCTGACAGAATAAACCACCAGGGTTCAACAGTGATTGAAGCATCCCCAAAAAAGCTGGCCAAATCCAGAATGCCACCTTGTTGGGCGGGTGGCGTAGCCTGCGGCACTACCGGTGTCGGCAGTCGCACAGGCGCGCTGATCTTCAAGTTCAAATCCGCAGACGTCTGCACCTTGCATGCGCTGGTCACGGTGTAATTGATCTTCACCGTCTTGCCCATACTTTCGATCACCGCTTCCCGTGGCAGAGCGAAGATGACTGCCCCCTCAGCGCTGCCGGGTTTGGACGCCAACGGCCAGCAAGTACCATTCGGCTTTTGCCAGCAGACGCTGATGCTGTGCTTGGTGTTGTTGCCGACGTAATCCACTTCGACATGAACACCGTCGCGCCCATTCCAGGCGGTCAGGTCAGTGTCCACCGCTTCGGTCACACTGGGCTCAAGCAGCACCAAGGGTTCTTGTTTGAGGTGGAAAGTTTTAAACGGAAACTCAACAGCCCCAAGTTCACCCAGCCCATCGAAACTCACTGCAAAATACAGATGCAAATCACTGCAATCCGCCAGTTTCTGAAGCTCGGCCCTGGGTATCGCTGCATCCACGCCATTTTCCAACCAGGATGATGTCAGCGGTTCATTTATCAATACGTCAAAACGATAAGGGCTCCCGCCCGCCAGCACGCCCACGCACCACATCCAGCAAGACTGCCCCAGTGCCGCGTAATCCCAGATGGGCACCACGCCGGTTGCATCATCATCAAAGGTGTAGAGGTCCAGCACATTGCCGGTAGCCTGTTCAATATTCGGTCTCGACAAACCATCGATGCCAAGCACTTTTACGGTACGCTTGGGCGAGAACCATTGGCTGCCATCGCAGCGCCTCACGTTGTAAGCCAGCGTAATGGTTTTCTTAAAGTTGGCGCTGATCGCCGAAGGTGGCACTGCAAACACCACGCTGCTTTCACCCTCGCCCACTTCACGACACTCCAGTGACGGCGAGCCTGGCCCCGGCGTACCGGAGAGCGTCAGGCACACCCGGTCATCACTGCACACGCGTTCATAGGCCACCACGACATGTGCCCCCTTAACCGTATTCACCGGGTTTAGCACACAGCCATCGAACTCAGTATGAACAGCCTCCCGCATTTCCGGCGGCGACAACTGCAGGTGGGGCTCAGTGTGCAGGGTTAGTAGTAGCGAGCGAAAGAGTCTGTAGACTGCTCCGGCGCTTTGGCGAAAGCGAACCTCGCATAAAATAGACAATTCACTGTGATGCTTAAGTTGCAGGAGTACATCCCTTGGCAGAGGCCGGCGCCAGCCCGTGCGCACGTCTTCCTCGGTAACGGGTTCATGCTTGAATGGATAGAGTCTGGCCTTGGTGCCGTCGAGATAAGTCCCGCTCAGATAGCAATTAATTGTCTGGTTCGTGCCTGCAAATGCCCAGGGGGAAATCAAAATAGTAGGGTCTTTACAGCACAGCAAGGAAAGATCCAGCTTGCTATCGATCGCTTCGGGAAGCTCCACCTGAGGCAAGTTGGAAGGCAGGCTGATTCTTACGCTACCTTGTCGAGATGTTTGCTCCTCGTCGTTCCGGCTGACGGTGTAGGTGAAAATGGCATAGTCATCCAGCCACAGCGCTATGTAGTGCGCCGGAATATGAAAGTCGATATAACCACCGTCGACACCTTCCTGAGGTTCGAGCGGAGGATAAGGGCTACCTTCAATGGGCCAGTTCAGGGTGATGAGGTCACTGGCCCGCATATCGTCGTATATGACCCGAACCGTCCCTCCATCCAGCAGTTTGAGTGAATCGACATCAGATTTTCCCTCGGCCTCAAGCAGCTCTGGCTTAAGCAAATCAAGGGCATCCGGTAATGACTTGGGCATGCTGAAAGCTCCTTTCCAATGGACGGTGAGTGCCAAGCCGAAGTATTCGCCTATGAGGCACCGCCCTATCACATCGGAAAAAAACGGCTTTTCCTACTGTCAGAATTCACAGTTCTAACCCGAAAAAAGACGCTGTCCGATCAACGGACAGCACCAACTTCGTTCTTAAGCCCCTCCAACTCCGCTACCGTGCTGCAACAGCAAGGGGCGTCGCCAGAGAAGCGGGTGAAGAATCTTGGACCGAAATAAATCGAGGCCCTCTGCAGTGTGTAGAGGGCCTATTTCTCAAACCGCTATGAAATTTCCTCCAGAATAATTCTACTCATGTCGAAGTCATTACCTTGTTTCCCCATCTGCAGATTGTCAATACTGAGCCTGGCGGTGGTTGAGTTCGCTATGAACGTACCACTGATGGTCATCCAAACCCTGGAAGCCAGAACAGTCGCCGGATAAATATCAACCCCATTGGCTACCAAGCCAATTTTTGGAGGAGGGCTAGCACCACTGTTATTTCGTACATCTGCTCTAAATTCATAGCGAAAGCCTGGTTCGAGATTATTGTAGACTTTTACCAATTTCTCCCTTTGCGTTAATGGATTGCTGGTGTCGGTGTATCCCCAGTCAAACAAAAAAACGCGACCATCAGGATCAGTCTTGATTTTCAAATCTTCAGGGTGGGTTGCACCGCCCCCCGACGCCCAACCATTCCAATTTTCCCCAATAAATTCAGTTGCATCCAGCATTTTCTTGGTAAACATAGTAATGATCGACGTCGGAAATACAATTGCATTGCCTACATTTGGGTCGCCATCAGCGGTGACTTTAAACTGGATCAATAAAGATGTTTTATCCTTAAACTTTAAAAGCTCATCCCGCTCGATCGGCCACTGCAGTTTATGTTGACCATCCTGCTCAATTTTTTCCCCGGTGATCACCTTGATCGTATACGGCAAGCCATCCTCACCTGTGCCAAGACACTCCAACCACGCTAACTGTCCGGGCAATATGAACCACCAAGCATCCAAACTAACGTGGGCATCTCCAAGAAAAGTACGCATATCCAGTACTGATTCAGTCACTTCTAGAACAGTCGGCTCGGGGAGCCTTACTGGGGTACTGATGTTCAGTTCCAAGTCCATAGAAGTTGCCTGCTGACACGCGCGTTCAACGGTGAAGTTAATCGGTATTGTTTTATTGATTCCATGAATAACCGCGTTGCGAGAAACAGGAAACTCGACGTAGCCAGGATCACTATTGCCTTGTTTACTGATGCATGGCAAACAGGCGCCTTCCTGTTTCCAGCACACACTGATCATGTCTCTGGCACTCATCCGTGGGTACTGCACTCGAACAGTTGCCCCATTTCGAGCATTCCATACCGTCAAATCAGAACCTACCGCTTCTCGTACCGTAGGGGCATCCAGCACTAGATCAGGCTGCACCAGCTCTAACGCCAGCACTGGAAATGCTTCAGCGCTGGCCTTGTCCAACCGGCCATTGAAATTCACCGCGAAATGCACATATACGGTGCTGCAATCCGATAGCTTTAGAAGCTCGCTTCGCAGCAGAATTTCACTGACGCCGGTCCTCGGTCCCGACTGACCTTGCAGGACATCAATACTGTAAGGCGTGTCGCCCTCCGAAATCCCGGTCACCCAGAGCCAGCGCGGATGGACTTCATCGATAAGCCACCAAGGGTGGACCGTTATTTCGGCGTCGCCGGAAAAGGTATTGAGGTCCAGCGTTTTCCCCGTGGCCTCACTCACATCGGGCATGGGTAGATCGCTGATGTTCAGGACATGAATATCGCGGGACGGCGATTGCCACATCTCTCTACCGCGCTGCACGGTGTAGCACACCGTCACGGTTTCCTGGAGGTTCGCGCTGATGGACGAAGCCGGCACGACAAAGTCGATAAAGCCTTTGGTCCCCATCTCCTGGCAGCCCAGATAAGGCGTTCCCGGCCCGGCAGTACCCTTCCAGTAGGCACACACATTGTCGTTGGGGCAGGGTTGATCGTAAGCCACTCGAAGCGTGGCGCCGTCCTTAGCGTTGATTGGGTTGAGTGAGAACTCGCCGGGCGTGCACTCCACCGCTTGAACGACGTTGGGCGCGCCCAGTTCCAGATGGGGCAGTGTGAGCAGCGTTGTGGTGCTGCTGGGAAAGAGTCGCGAAAAGCTGTTGTCGTGACCATGGAGCTTGACGTCGAATATCAGGATCAATCGACTATTGTGCTCAAGTTGCTTGAGCAAGGCCATTGGCAACGGCCTAGACCATCCGCCCAGCACTTCTTCGTCGGTGATCTTCTCGCCCTTGAAGAACTCCTCATAAAAACGCCCCCCCCCTGCATAAGTGCCACTTAAATATAGCCCGGCACTCTGCTCATTATTGATAAATGCCCAAGGCGCAACCGAAACGACAGGATCGCGGCAACACAACAGCGAAAGGTCCAGCACACCATCAGTGGCCTGCAGAAATTCGGGTGCGGGCAGGTTGGAGGGCAGCTTGATTCTGACCTCGGCCACACGCGACGGATGCGTTTCACCGTCACGGGTAACGGTATAGGAAAATTTGACGATGGCGTCGAGGCGTAGCCCCACATCAAACGGCTCAACATCGAAATCGACGCAACCCGCGTCAACACCATACTGCGGCTCAATGGGCGCGCACTCACCTGGTCGGGACTCCCAGCACACGGCAATCCGATCCGTGCGAAGCATCCCGTCATAACAAACCCGTATGGTCGCCCCGTGAAGCAATTTCAGTGGGTCAACCTCTCGTGCGCCCTCTGCCTCGACCAACTCGGGCATGGGCGGTTCAAAAACATCCGGCAATGACTTGGGCATGCTGAAAGCTCCTTTCCAATGGACGGTGAGTGCCAAGCCGAAGTATTCGCCTATGAGGCACCGCCCTATTGCATCGAAAAAAAGCAGAACTTCCTACTGTCAGAATTCACAGTTCCAACCCGAAAACAGACGCTGTACGACCAGCGGACAGCGTCGGCTTCGCCGTAAAGCCCTCGAAGAACACGACGCCGCCGGCAGGCCTGCACGTTGCAGGCACTGGCCAAGATCCGGCCAATATCGGTACCTCTGCCATGCCACCGTATGTCCTGGAAACCTGTTCCAGAAGGGTCACCGGGTCATTGTCAACGCCAGTGCCCCCCTGAAATGTTAGGCTAAGAGCACCCATTCATTTGGAGCACTGCTCACTCCACTGAGCCTATTAACGTAAAATTGTCAAAAAAAGCATAATCCACGGAATCGATTTCCAACGTCTTGACATGCTCCTTCTGCGGGGCATCGAACTCGATCCACAAATGCCTTGGAGGAGACGGCAGCCACCGCTCGTGCAAGAGCTCACCCTTGTCGTTCAGAAACCTGAACCCAACGGAATTGTGCCCATCAATATGAGCCGCTGCAAAACGGACACACTTACACTTATTAGTGAAATCCAGCCTTAGCTTTTGTGGCCTATGCAACATCCCTGAGAGCTGATAGGCGGTTACAATTGCAGGTCCCGTCAAATAGGGTGGTACGGCAGGGAACGTGACAATGCCCCCGCCACGACCAACATTGTCTATCATCGTGATCGTCATGGTCGATAACTCAATTTTTTCTTGATCGGCAAGAAACTTATTAGGCTGCCCATCAAATCCTTCAGTCTGCACGAAGCGGTGAATCAACGTGGTCGTGAGCAATGGAAATGTCGTCGGCAATTCCTCTGCCGGGTCGCCATCAAATAGCACCTGCATGACAAATGTGACTTCGCTGCGGTGACACAATTGCATGAACACATCGTGCGGCATTGCTTTTTTCCATCCGTTGGTTACCTCTGACTCCGTAACGCTCTCCCACTGTACCAGCGGCAAAACGGTGGGGGTTCCGTCCTCCAGAAAGCCACGGCATTCCAGCCGGACTTTGTTTTTTGTGCTGATCATCATCCAAGGTTCAGCCGTGATCTCGGGGTCACGTGCGCAGAAATCACCCAGGTCAAATATCAGGTCTGGCAAAGCCGGCCGGGGCAATCGGCTTACATCGCAGGGTGGGCTTTCGAGTGTTTTACACTTACGAGTCACTGTGTAATGTACCCGCACGGCATCTTCCAGGTACGGTGTCGCCGCGCTGGCGGGAATTGCAAAGTCGACGAAGTCTTGATCCCCAGCCTCTTTGCATGGGACCGGTGGAGTGCCATCCCCCGGCCCGCCCTCCCAATAGACACACACCTGGTCATCCGGGCACGTATCGTCATAGGCGACTCGGACCGTGGCGCCCTGAACCGCATTGACGGGCCTGAGTACATAATCGTTCGGCCCCCGCTCGGTGGCATCGGGAACACTGGGAGGGGGCAGCACCAGTGGAACTTGCTGAATATTGAAACGATGAACAAGGAACTCTTGGGCGTCCACCAAATCACTCGCCTCACAAAAGCTTGCCGCAAAGTGCAGATCAAAATCACTGCAATCGGCCAGTTTTTGCAAATCAACCCTGGAGAGCGGCGTCTCGACACCACGCGCCTTCCAGTCATCCGTAACCGGTGCCCCGCTCAAGAGATCAAACCTCAAATCACGCCCGTCTTCCCCTTTGCCAGTGACCCACATCCAGCAAAGTTTCGAGCATTCACCATAGGCCCATGCAGGCACTGTAGCCGTCGCGTCCCCTGAAAACGCTCCCAGATCCACTGTATGGTTAGTGGCTTCCTCGATCTGCGCACGGGGGAATTGAGGCACCAAAACGTTAACCACGCGATCAGGTGATGGCAGTTCACTCTCGCCGAAGGCAAGGGTGTAGCTCAGCGTCATTGGCTTGTTGAAAAAACACGCAACGGTACATGCGGGCAGCTTGACGGACGCCCGATCCCCATCCTGCTCAATCACCACGCAGTCAAGCTGTTTCCTTGCATAACCGGGTCCCGTCACAAAGAAGCAGACACGATCACCTGCATAGGTATCCAGATTGGAGGCATCTACATCCCCACCATCCCTGGTCAATTCAGGGTTAAGACACCACTCGTCGTTGTAAAACACAGATTGCTGCAGATGGGGAGGTGGCAGGTTTTCAATGCCGGGATCCACAATCAATGCAGCGGTGCGACGATGTTGAATCTCCAGCGCATTTCTTGGCAGGCGTGTTTCGAGGCGAGGATCAACCTCAGCGGGAGGTTCGGCGGCCAAGCTACTGGTGATCCAGGCACATTGAAGGGTAATCGATCTCCATGGCTTGCGTCGCGCCAGCCAACCACGGGCGATAAAAAACTTAAGTACGTAGCCGTCGACTGCCTCTTCAGGGCTCAACACGTGACCATAAATCACGGTGTAGAACACATATGGAATGGCGTCTTGCTCGGTAACAGCAGTGCAATAAACCTTATCGCCCGCTTTCGCAAGAGGAGGGACAGGCACCAACACCGTCTCGTCTCCTGTGTGATATTTCATGTCATAGGTAGGTGTGTTATTAACAGTTTCTTCATGAAGCAGGTAAGGGGCCAAGTTTTTACTTTCACTGGCTGGGTAGAACGATATCCCCACTTCCTTGACCAACGAAGCCGCTGGCTGCCCGCTTGCTCGCCCTTTATAGGAAATGAGCAGGGTGAACCCCATTGAGGTCGTCAGATAATGCAGAGGGATAGCAATCCTCCTGGCGCCTGACTCACCACTTGAATCCACAATATCGTGGAATACCAGCTCAGGCGCCTCCTTCACGAGGAATATGACGGTGGTGTCTGAACTGTCCATGCGTGAATCGACGGTCAGGTATGAACCCTCCATTTGGGAGGGAACAATGGTTGCGCCCACCTCACTGGAAATCAGCGGGGCATTCACTTCAACTGCGTCCAGCCTGGCTGTTTGGGAATCTGAGCTTTTGGGCTTTGGAGCGCTGTCAGCGCTTGATGGGGTTTCGCGAGGTGGTTTTTTTTGCTTAGCCATGAAAAGAACTCCGTGTTCCGAGGGTATACCCTTATCCTGTGTGCGGACGAGGGCTACCCATCAGTGAGCTCTTCTGATGCTTATTCGCCTACTGTGAGAATTGACAGTTTTGGCGCTATACCCCGCCCCTGCCGACCAGTGGTCATCTGCGCTTCTTCCAACTTCTTCCCCGTGCTGCACTCGATGCCAACGCGACGTTGATCGCTTAGCTGAAATTGCTTGGTCCAAAGTCAGCAGCGTCCAGTCTGACGCCATCGCCGGCAAGCCGGCTCCTACAGTTGGAGTGATTCACCTGTAGCAGCCGGCTTGCCGGCGATGAGGCCCTGACAGACAACGAAGCTTAAAGCCCCTCCAACTCCGCCATCAAATCACTCAACCGGTCCACCTTCTCGGCGCTGATCTCATTCGCCGCCAACCCATTAATGTACTCGGCCAACTCTGCCACCGTGCTGCACTCGAACATCGCCCGCAGCGGTACGTCACGTTGCAGGGTTTTCTGCACCCGCGAGGCAATCTGCGTGGCCAGCAGCGAATGCCCGCCCAGTTCGAAGAAGTTGTCCTCTACCCCTACCCTGTCGACTTTCAGCACCTCGGCCCAGATGGCGGCCAGGGTGGTTTCCAGTTCGTTTCGCGGCGCCAGGTAGTCCTGGCTGTGCAACTGGCCGATCTCCAGGGTCGGCAAGGCTTTGCGGTCGAGTTTGCCGTTGGCGTTCAGTGGCAGGCGGTCAAGCCATAGCCAGTGCAGCGGCACCATGTATTCCGGCAGTTCGGCCCGCAGGCGCTGCTTGATGCGGTCCAGGCGCTCGCCGGGGTTCAGCGCTGCATCAGCCGCCACCAGGTAGCCGACCAGGTGCTTGCCATTGACGCCTTCCTGCACGCCCACCGCCGCATCGCGTACTTCCGGTTGTTCGTGCAGGCGCGCTTCGATTTCACCCAGTTCGATACGGTAGCCGCGAATCTTCACTTGATGGTCGATGCGCCCGACGTACTCCAGCACGCCGTCACTGCGACGGCGCGCTAGGTCGCCGGTGCGGTAAAGCCGTTCGCCCGCGGCACCGAAGGGGTTCGGTACAAACACTGGCGCGGTGCGCAGTGGGTCGCTGACGTAACCGCGACCGACGCCCGTACCGGCGACACACAACTCGCCAACTGCGCCTTGGGGCACCAGCTCCAGCGCCCCATCGAGCAGGTACAAACGGTTGTTGTCGGTCGGTGTGCCAATCGGCAAGTAAGTGCCACGGGTCGACGCCAGGTCGACGCGGTAGAACGCCACATCGTCCGAGCATTCCGCCGGGCCATATGCGTTCACCAGGCCAATCTGGGGGTAACGCAACAGCCATTGGTGCGCCAGCTCCGGCGGCATGGCTTCACCAGTCGGCAGCATCCAGCGCAGACCGTCCAGGCCAATACGCTCCTGGGCCAGCATGCCCTGGATCAGCGACGGCACGCTTTCCAGCACGGTAATCCCTTGGGCCTGAACGTGCTCCAGCAAACCTTGGGGATCATGGGCGAGGGTATTCGGCACGATGTCCACCCGCGCGCCAAACAGCGGCGCAGCGAGGAATTGCCACACAGAAATATCGAAGCTCTGCGAAGCGGTTTGTGCAATCACATCCGCGTCACTCAAGGCCAGGTACGGCACCTTGCTCAACTGGTTATTGAGCATGCCGCGCTGTTCCACCATCACGCCCTTGGGCAGGCCAGTGGAACCCGAGGTATAGATCACATAGGCGAGGTTGTCCGGACCGCTGTAGATGCCGGGATTTTCGCCGCGTGCAGGCACTTCTTCCCACACCAGCAACTGGCAGTCGAAGCCTTCCAGCAACTCGATGGCCTGCTCGCGACATGCCTCAGTGCACACCAGCAGTGGTGTGCGGCTCAGGTCGATGATGCTGCGCAGTCGCTGGCTCGGCAGGCCTGGGTCGAGCGGCAGGTAGCCGGCACCGGCCTTGAAGCTGCCGATGTTCATGCCCAGCAGGTCGAGGTTGCGTTCGGCCAGCAATGCCACGGGTTGATCCAGACCGACGCCCGCACTGATCAGCGCGTGGCCCAGGCCGTTACTGCGGCGATTGAGTTCGTCATACGTCCATTGCTGATCAAGGCAACTGGCGGCAACCCGCTGAGGATGCGCGGATACCTGGGCCTCGAACAGTTCGACATAGCTACGCTCCAGCGGGTAGTCGTGCTCGCTCTGGTTACAGCCTTCCACCAGGAACCCGCGCTCTTGCTCACCGATCAGCGGCAGGTCGGCCATGTCGCCATGGAAGCCCTGCACCAGCGCCAGCAGCAGGCGCTTGAACTCGCCGAGCATGCCTTGCACGGTGGTCTCGTCGAAGTAGCGCTGGTCGTAGGACAGGTGCAAACCAAGGTCATCACCCGGGTAACACACGGCGGTCAGCGGGAAGTTGGTGTGGGTGCGGCCGGAGTCCGAGGTGGCATTCAGGCTTTGCGCACGGTCCAGCACCGAGACTTCCACCGGGGCATTTTCGAACACGAACAGGCTGTCGAACAGTGGCTGGCCCTTGGGCAATTCGCTGTGCTCCTGGATCGTCACCAGCGGCAGGTATTCGTACTCGCGCAGTTGCATATTGCTGTCGAGCAAGCCGCTCAACCACTGACGCACGCTGCAACGCTGATCGTCCTCGGGCAGTTTTACCCGCAGCGCGATGCTGTTGATGAACAGGCCGACGGTGCGTTGCATCTCCGGCATTGCCACCGGGCGCCCGGCCACGGTGACACCGAACAACACGTCACGGTCGCCGCTCAAGCGCCGCAGCACCAAGGCCCACGCCGCCTGGGCGAAGGTGTTGACGGTCAGTTGATGAGCCTGGGCCAACTCACGCAATTGCGCACCGTCGCGGGCATCGAGGCGGGTGTAGCAATCGCCCACCACCATGCCGCCGCTGTGGCCCGCGTGTTCACGCAGGAACGGCCGGTCACTCGGGATCGGCGTGGTGCGTTCGAACCCTTGCAGGTTCTGCTGCCACCATTGGCGTGCCTCGTTGAGGTTCTGGCGTTGCAGCCAGGCAATGTAGTCGCGATAACGCGGCGGCGTGGCCAACTGCGCCTCGCGGCCTTCGCTTAGGGCCATGTAGATCTCGAAGAAGTCATTCATCAGCAACGAACGGCACCAGGCATCGATAAGGATGTGGTGGTTGCTCATCATGAACCAGTAGCGTTCAGCGCCGACGCGGATCAGGCGCAGGTGGAACGGCGCCTGGTTGAGCAGATCGAAACCGGCTTCGCGCTCTTGCTTGAGCAGCGCTTGCAGACGCGGTTCCTGTTCGCTTTCCGGGTCCTCGCTCCAGTCCAGGTATTCAATCGGCGTGCTGCCCGGTGTGTGGATCACTTGCAGCATGTCTTCGCCGACGTTCCAGCAGAACGAGGCGCGCAAGGCTTCGTGACGGGCGATCACCGCCTGCCAGGCCTGGGCGAAGCGCTCGGGGTCCAGGGCGCTGTTGATACGGTAGCGGTCCTGCATGTAATACAGGCCGGTGCCCGGTTCCAGCAGGGTATGCAGCAACAGGCCTTCCTGCATCGGTGTCAGCGGGTAGACGTCTTCGATGACGTTGGCCGGTACCGGCAGGCTGTCGAGTTGCGACTGGCTCAGGTGGGCCAGCGGGAAGTCGGACGGTGTAAGACCACCGGCATCGTCCTGCAGGCAGTGCTGGGTCAGGCTTTGCAGTTCGGCCAGGTACGCCTCGGCCAATTCGCGCACGCTGTGCTGATCGAAGCGCTCACGGCTGAAGGTCCAGCGCAGCACCAGCTCACCGCCGTACACCTGGCTGTCGACGCTCAACTCGTTGGGCAGCGGCGCATCCGGGTCATGGGCCAGGCCTGCGGACTCGTCCAGCGGGTGGAACAGCGCATCGGCGCCAAAGCTCTGGTCGAACTGGCCCAGGTAGTTGAAGGTGATCTGCGCGCTCGGCAGTGCGGCCATGCGCTGTTTGCACAGGTCGTCGGCCAGGTAGCGCAGCACGCCATAGCCCAGGCCCTTATGCGGCACGCCGCGCAGTTGCTCCTTGATCGCCTTGATCGAGTCGCCCTGGGACGCTTGCGGGGTCAGGCGCAGCGGATAGGCACTGGTGAACCAGCCGACACTGCGGGTCAGGTCGATGTCATCGAACAGGGTTTCGCGGCCGTGGCCTTCCAGTTGGATCAGCGCCGACGCGTGGCCGCTCCAGCGGCACAGCACACGGGCCAAGGCGGTCAGCAGCAGGTCGTTGACCTGGGTGCGGTAGGCGCTCGGGGCCTGTTGCAATAACTGGCGGGTGTGCTCGGCATCCAGGCGCACGCTGACAGTGTCGGCATCGCGGTTACGCAGCGAGCCTTGCGGACGGGGCACCGGCAATACGGTTTCCGGCCCAGCCAATTGGTCTTGCCAGACGCTCAACTCTTCACGCAGGGATTCGCTGCCGGCATAGGCCTGCAAACGCGCGGCCCAGTCACGCAAGGCGCTGGTCTTGGCCGGCAGGCTGACGGACTGACCGTCGCTGAGTTGACGGTAGACGTTCTGCAGGTCTTCCAACAACACGCGCCACGACACGCCGTCCACCACCAGATGATGGATCGCGATCAGCAGGCGTTGCTGCCCCTCGGGCCCGTCCACCAGCAAGGCGCGCAGCAGCGGGCCGTGTTCCAGGTCGAGGCTGCGTTGGGTGTCGGTGAACAGCGCGGTGCAGTGCGCCATGTCGCGCACTTGCGCCTGCATCAGCACGCCGCCTCGCGGCACGGCCAAATGCTCGGCGTGCCAGTGCGCGTCACGCCGGGAGAAGCTCAGGCGCAGGGCGTCGTGGTGCTCCAGCACGGCCAGCAGCGCTTGCTCCAGGCGATGAGGCTCCAGCAGTTGCAATGGTTTGAGGACCAGCGCCTGGTTCCAGTGCTGACGCTGTGGAATCTCGGTGTCGAAGAACCAGTGCTGGATCGGCGTGAGGCCCGAAGGCCCGGTCAGTACGCCCTGCTCGGCCGTGACCTGCTCGGAGCGGGTGGCGACGGCAGCCAGGGTTTGCACGGTCTGGTGCTGGAACAGGTCGCGAGGGCTGAAATGAATCCCGGCCTGCCGCGCACGGCTGACCACCTGGATCGACAGGATCGAGTCGCCACCCAGCTCAAAGAAGTTATCGTCCAGGCCGACTTGCTGCACGTTCAGTACCGCACACCAGATCGCAGCCAGGGTGCTTTCAAGTTCATTGCGTGGCGCCACATATGTTTGGCGGTTTGCCTCAGGATCTGGTTGCGGCAGGGCACGGCGGTCGAGCTTGCCATTGGCGGTCAGCGGCATGCTGTCCAGCACGATCAAGTGCGCGGGCACCATGTAGTCCGGCAGTTGCGCCTTGAGATGGGCCTTCAGCGCGTCACGCAGCGCGCCGTGCTCGGCATCGCTGACCAGATACGCCACCAGCTGTTTGCCGCTCGGCGAATCCAGCGCCAGCACCACCGCTTCGCGCACGGCATCGTGTTCCAGCAGGCGGGTTTCGATCTCGCCCAGCTCGATACGGAAACCACGAACTTTCACTTGATGGTCGATACGCCCCAAGTACTCCACCAGGCCATCGGCGCGCTGGCGCACCAGGTCGCCGGTGCGGTACAGACGCCCACCCTTGCGCGCAAACGGGTCCGCGACAAAACGTTCGGCGGTCATGCCCGGACGCTGGTGATAACCCTGGGCCAGGCCCGCCCCGCCGACGTACAACTCGCCGGTCGCGCCTTGCGGCACCAGGGCCAGGTCGGCGTCGAGAATGTAAGCCACGCGGTCACCGATGATGCTGCCGATCGGCACGCTGGCGGCGCCCTCCTCCAACTGCTCCGGTGCAAGGCTGGCCAGCGGCATCACCACGGTTTCAGTCGGGCCATAGGCGTTGAAGAACACCTGTGGCTTGAACGCGGCACGGATGCGCTGCAAGTGTTCGCCGGTCAGGGCTTCGCCGCCGGTGATGCACATACGCACCGGCAAGGTCTGCTGCTGAGTGGCCAACCACTGCGCCAACTGGCTGCCGTAGCTCGGGGTGAAGCCCAGGATGTTGATGCCATGGGTGCGGATCAATCCGCAGATTTCCTCGGCATCCCACTGGCCCTGGGCGCGCAGTACCACCTGCGCGCCACTGAGCAGCGGCACCAGCAAACGCTCGGTGGCGGCGTCGAAGTTGATCGAATAGAAGTGCAATTCGCAGTCATCCGGGCGCATGCCAAACCGCTCGATCACCGCTGTGCAATGCATGGCGATTTCACCGTGGGACACCACCACGCCTTTCGGCTTGCCGGTGGAGCCGGAGGTGTAGATCAAGTACGCCTGGTGTTGCGCCAGGCTGATAAACGGCAGCGCATCGGCCGGGTAGTTGGCGAGCACCGGCAAGTCATCTTCCAGGCACCAGCAGGCTACGCTCGCCGGCAATTCGCCGAGCGCTGCGAACATCGCCGCATCGCTGAGCAACAGGCCGATGCCGCTGTCTTCGATCATGTAGTGCAAGCGGTCCAGCGGATATTCAGGGTCCAGCGGCACGTAGGCGCCGCCCGCCTTGAGGATCGCTAGCAGGCCGATGACCATTTCCAGCGAGCGCGGCAGTGCCAGGCCCACCCGCACCTGCGGGCCGACGCCGCGCTCACGCAGCATCCAGGCCAGGCGGTTAGCGCGGGCCTCCAGCTCGCGGTAGCTCAGCGTTTCACCGGCGAAGGTCAGCGCCGGTGCATCGCCACGGGCTGCCGCTTGCTGGCTGAACAGTGGATGGATGCACTGGTCAAGGCGGTGTTCGCCCGCCTCGATGCCCAGGCTGTCCTGCACGGCCCGCTGCTCGGCGACGCTCAGCAAGGGCAGCTCGCTGAGGCGCTGTTGCGGGTTGGCGATCAAGGCTTCCAGCAGGTTGCGCCAATGTTCGGCCATGCGCGCAATACGCGGCTCGTCGAACAGGTCGGTGCTGTAGGTCAGGCAGCAACCCAGCCGATGGTCGAGGTCGGTGACTTCCAGGTTGAGGTCGAACTTGGTCGCACGCGCATCGTTGGCCAGGTATTCGACGGTCATGCCGGCCAGTTGGCGGCTTTGCTGGAATTCCCAGCGCTGCACGTTGCACATCACCTGGAACAGCGGGTTGTACGCCGCACTGCGCGGTGGCTGCAGGGCTTCCACCAGGTGATCGAACGGCAGGTCCTGATGGGACTGGCCTTCGATCACAGTGTGGCGCACCTGCTCGAACAATTCAGCGACGTTCATCTGCCCAGTGAGCTGGCAACGCAGCACCTGGGTGTTGAGGAAGGCGCCGATCAGCCCTTCGCTTTCCGGGCGAATACGGTTGGCCACGGGCGCACCGATGCGCAGGTCGGTCTGGCCGCTGTAGCGGTAGAGCAACACAGCCAGGGTGGCGGTCATGGTCATGAACAGGGTCAGGCCGCGCTCGGCATTGAAGGCTCGCACGCGGGCCGCCAGGTCATCGCTCAGGTCGAAGCGGTAGAGTTCGCCCTGGTGGCTTTGCACCGGTGGCCGTGGACGGTCGCCGGGCAGTTCCAGCAAGGGGTGTTCGCTGCCCAATTGCGCAGTCCAGTAGTCCAGTTGACGCTGACGTTCGCCAGCCTCCAGCCATTGGCGCTGCCACACGCTGTAGTCGAGGTATTGCACCGGCAGCGGTGCCAGTGGCGATTCACGCTCATCGATAAAGGCTTCGTACAGCGCACTGAGTTCACGGGCAAAGATGTCCATGGCCCAGCCTTCGGTGACGATGTGGTGCAGGGTCAGCACCAAGTAGTGTTCGCGCTCGCCGGTCTTGACCAGGCAGGCTCGCAGCAACGGCCCGGTCTCCAGGTTGAACGGTGTATGGGCCTCGTGATCTGCCAATTGTTGCAACCGTGGCTGGCGTTCGGCTTCGTCCAGCGCGGAGAAGTCCTGCCAGTCCATGCGCAGGCCGGTCTGCGCCGCGACCTTCTGATAGGCCACGCCGTCGACGCTCGGGAAGGTGGTGCGCAGGGTTTCGTGACGCATGATCAAGGCCTGCAACGCCGCCTCGAAACGCCCCACATCCAGTACGCCGCGCAGGCGCGCCATGCCGCCGACGTTGTAGGCCGGGCTGTCCGGTTCCATCTGCCACAGGAACCACATGCGCTGCTGGGAATAGGACAACGGCACCGGTTGGCTGCGGTCGACCTTGGCGATTGCGGTCTGCTGGTTGCGTTGGCCCGACGCCTGGATCAGTGCGACCTGCTCGGCAAATGCCCCCAACTCACTGGCTTCGAACAAAGTGCGCAATGGCAGCTCGACGTCACATGCCTGGCGGGTGCGGGAGATGATTTGCGTGGCCAGCAACGAATGGCCACCGAGGGCGAAGAAGTCATCGCGCAGGCCGATGCCCGGCAGGCCCAGCACTTCGCGCCAGATCGCAGCGATCTGCTGTTGCAGCGGGGTTTCGGGCTCGACATGTTCGCGCACGTGCCACACCGGTTCCGGCAACGCCCGGCGGTCCAGCTTGCCGCTGGGGCTCAGAGGCATGCTGTCCAGGCGCATCAGCAGCGCGGGCACCATGTACTCGGGCAGCTCGGCGGCCAGGGCGGTCTTGACGTGTTGTTCGTCCAGCTCGGCAGGGGCGGTGTAGTAGCCAATCAGCTGAGCATCACGCACCAGCACCACGGCTTGGGCGATGCCTTCCAGGGCGAGCATGCGCGCTTCGATTTCTTCCGGCTCCACGCGAAAGCCACGCAGCTTGACCTGCTGGTCGAGGCGCCCGAGGTACTCGATCACACCGTCGGCATTCCAACGCGCGCGGTCACCGGTGCGGTAAAGGCGTGCCCCTTGGTGGTCAGCGACAAAACGCTCAGCCGTCAACCCGGCGCGGCCCAGGTAACCCCGGGCCAGGCCAATGCCGCCGATGCACAGTTCACCCGGCACACCCAGTGGCACCGGGTTGAGCTGCTCGTCCAGCACGCGGCAGATCACATTGCCCAGCGGGCGGCCAATCGGCGAGCGCTCGCCGTCTTCGACACGGCAGTGCCAGTGGGTCACGTTGATCGCGGTTTCGGTCGGGCCATAACGGTTGTGCAGTTGCACCGCAGGCAACTGCGCCAGCACGCGGTTGCGCAGTTCGGCGGGCAAGGCTTCACCGCCGGAGAACAGGCGGCGCAGGCGGGTGCATTCGGTTACCAACGGTTCGTCGATAAACAACTGCAACAGCGGCGGCACAAAGTGCAGCGTGGTCACGCCGTGCTCCTGCACCAACTGCGCAATGCGATGCGGGTCGCGATGTTCACCGGGGCCGGCCAGCACCAGGCGGCAACCGCTGATCAGTGGCCAGAAACACTCCCACACCGACACGTCAAAACTGATCGGCGCCTTTTGCATCAACACGTCGGTTTCATTGAGTTGATAAGTGGCCTGCATCCACTGCAAGCGCTCGGCCAGGGCCGCATGGGTGTTGCCCACGCCTTTGGGTTGGCCGGTGGAACCGGAGGTGTAGATCACGTAGGCGAGGTTGTCACCGTGCAGGTGCAAGCCGGGCGGCTGGGTGGGCCAGCTGTCGAGGTGCAGGCTGTCCATCGCAATCACGCACACGCCTTCGGCGCTCGGCACCTGTTCCAGCAATGCGGTCTGGGTCAGCAGCAGGTGGACGCCACTGTCCTTGAGCATGTAGGCCAGGCGCTCGGCGGGGTAATCCGGGTCCAGCGGCACATAGGCGCCACCGGCCTTGATGATTGCCAGCAGGCCGATCAGCAGTTGCGGCGAACGCTCGGCGGCGATGGCCACGCACACGTCCGGGCCGACGCCTTTATCGCGCAAGTAGTGGGCCAGGCGGTTGGCCTGGGTGTGCAGTTGGGCAAAGGTCAGGCTACCACCGTCCCAGACCAGCGCGGTGGCGTCCGAGGTCTGCTGGTTAAGCAGCTCCGGCAGCCACTGCTGGGCTGGCGCGCAGGGTGCTTCGCTGTAAAGCGCCTGTTCGTCCTGCTGCATCAGCGCGATGTCGCCGATGGCTTGCTGGGGGTGCTCGCAGACGGCGTGCAACAGGTTGATGTAGTGCTCGGCCAGGCGCTGGATGGTCGCGGTTTCGAACAGCTCATCGGCGTAGTCGAACGACAGGCTCAAGCGCCCGTTGCGGTCTTCTTCGGTGTGCAGTTGCAAGTCGAACTTGGCTTCGCGGCTGTGCCATGGCAGTTCATCGGCAAGCATGCCCGGCAAGCGGCGCAACGCGCTCAAATCGCGCTGTTGGTGGTTGAACATGACCTGGAACAGGCCCTGTTCGCGGGCCTGCGGGAAGGCTTCCAGCAGTTGTTCGAACGGCAGGTCCTGATGGGCCTGGGCGCCCAGTGCCGTCTGGCGCGTCGCGGCCAACAGCTCACTGAACGCCAGGCGCCCGTCCAGCTCGGCACGCAGCACCAGGGTGTTGATGAAGAAGCCGACCAGGCCTTGGGTTTCCTGGCGCGGACGGTTGGCGTTGGGCACGCCGATGCGAATGTCGCGCAGGCCGCTGTAGCGATGCAGCAGGCTTTGGAAGGCCGCCAGCAACAGCATGAAGGGCGTGGATTCGTGGGCCTGGGCGGTCTGGCGAATCGCTTCGCTGAGGCTCGTGCCAAGCCGCACGGTGTGGCGTGAGGCGGTGTGACGGTGGTGCGCCGAACGCGGGTGGTCGGTGGCCAGGCTCAGGGTTGGATGCTCTTCACCCAGTTGCGCTGTCCAGTACGCCAGTTGGCGCTCGCCTTCGCCCTCGGCCAGCCATTGGCGCTGCCAACTGCCGTAGTCGGCGTATTGCAGGGCCAGGGGCGGCAATTCCAGGGGTTGGCCCTGGACAGCGGCGGCGTAGAGGCGCGAGAACTCGTCGATGAGAATGTTGAGCGACCAGCCGTCGGCGATGATGTGGTGCAGCGTCACCAGCAGTTGGTGATCCTCATCGTCCAGGCGCACCAGCGTCACCCACAGCAGCGGGCCTTTTTCCAGGTCGAACTGGGTGCGGGCTTCGTCCTCGCGGATCTGTTGCGCGCGGGCTTCGCGTTCGGCCGCTGGCAGGTCACTGAGGTCGATGACTTGCAGCTCGAACTCCACCTTGGCATCGATGCGCTGGAAAGCCTGGCCGTCTCTTTCGTAGAAGCGCGTACGCAGCGCTTCGTGGCGCTGGATCAGTTGCTGGAAGCTGGCGCGCACGGCGTCTTCATCCAGCTCGCCGCGCAGGCGCAGGGCACCGGGGATGGTGTAGGCGCTGCTGTGCGGGTCCAGTTGCCAGGTGATCCACAGGCGGTTCTGCGCCAGGGATTGGGGCAGTTCATCCTGGCGTGACAGGCTGTGGATCACGCCTTGGGCGACGCCACCGTCTTGCTGCAACTGCGCAACGTTGGCCGCGAAGCCTTCCAGGGTCGGCGCTTCGAACAGCATGCGCAGGTTCAGTTCCAGGCCGAGGGTTTCGCGCAGGCGTGCGACCACCTGGGTGGCAGTGATGGAGTTGCCGCCGAGCAGGAAGAAATGATCATCGGCGGCAACGCTTGCGATGTTCAGTTGCTCACACCAGATCGCCGCAATCTGGTTGTGCAACTCGGATTCCAGCGCCCCATCGCTCACCTGCGCTTGCAGGTCGGGGAACTGGGCATAGCTGTCGAGGCTGCCGTCCTTGTGACGAAGCGCACAGGCTGCGCGCTGCACTTTGCCGCTGGAGGTCTTCGGCAAGGCGCCGGGGTTGAGCAGCACCACCACGCTGGGCGCCTCTTGGTAAGCCTCGGCCACGGCTTGGCGGATCGCCTTGATCAGCGCTTCGGGCGGCAGGATTTTCTGCACGCTGCGGCTGATTTCGGCGGCAATGCCAATGCCTTCCAGCCCCTTGTCGCTCACCGCAAATGCGGCGACCCGGCCTTTGCGCACCACTTCGACTTCGCGCTCAATGGTCTGCTCGATGTCCTGGGGGTACAGGTTGTGGCCGCGCACGATCAGCAGGTCTTTGAGGCGGCCGGTGATGTACACCTCACCGTCACGGATAAAACCCAGGTCGCCGGTGCGCAGCCAGGTACGGCCAGCATGTTGCACGAAGGTCTTGGCGGTGGCTTCCGGGTTGCGCCAGTAGCCATGGGCGATGCTCGGACCGCTGGCCCAGAGTTCGCCGACGCGGTTGTCGGGCAGTTCGGTGAGGGTTTGTGGGTCGGCAATCAGTACGGCATGCTCGGGCTGGCTGGTGCCGCAGCTCATGATCGCACTGCCCTGCCCCGGTTCGGCGCGGTTGGCGGCCAGGGCCTGCTCGTCGACGCGCAACGCGGCAATACCCTGGCCCCGGGTGCCGCCGGCGACAAACAGGGTCGCCTCGGCCAGGCCGTAGGAGGCGAAGAAATTGTTTGGGGTGAAACCACAGGTGGCGAACTTTTCGGCGAAGCGTTCCAGGGTGTCGAGGCGGATCGGTTCGGACCCGGAATAGGCCACGCGCCATCGGCTCAGGTCCAGCCGCTCCAGCGCCGAGTCACTGACCCGTTCACTGCACAGGCGATAGGCGAAATCCGGACCACCGCTGATGGTACCGCCGTATGCGCTGATCGCCTCAAGCCAGCGCAACGGCCGGCCGAGGAAGTAGGCCGGCGACATCAACACGCACGGCACACCACTGAAGATTGGTTGCAGCAGGCCGCCGATCAGGCCCATGTCGTGGTACAGCGGCAGCCAGCTGACGATCACGTCATCCGGGTTGAGGTCGATGCCAAAACCACGGCGGATCAGCACTTCGTTGGCCACCAGGTTGCCGTGGCTGACCTGCACGCCCTTGGGCAGCGCGGTGGAGCCGGAGGTGTATTGCAGGAAAGCGATGTCGTCGGGGTGCAGGTCGGGAGCGATCCAGTTACCAGCGCTCTCCAGGCTATCGACGCTTAACACCGGCGGCGCGTTGTCGAGCTGCGACAAGCCGTCGGCGAGGCTGGCGATGGTCAACAGCAGGCGCGGCTCGGCGTCGCTGATGATCGACAGCAGGCGCTCCTGATGGTGACGCCGCGTGGACTCCGGCGGGTAGGCCGGCACCGCAATAACCCCGGCGTACAGGCAACCAAAGAACGCCGCAACGTAATCCGGGCCACTGGGGAACAACAGCACCGCACGGTCACCCAGCTCGGCATTGGCTTGCAGCGCAGCGGCGATGGTGCGGGCGCGCTGGTCCAGGTCGCGGTAGCTGAGTACTACGCTGTGCTCGGCGGACTCGGCGAGGAAGCGCAGGGCGACCTGATCCGGGGTTTGCGCGGCACGACGCTGAAGGGACTGGACCAGGGTGCGGGGAAGTTCGAAGGCGTCCATCATGGGGTTCCTGCCTGAAATCGGCTTACGGGAAATTCGGGAATTGGGGAGCTTTTAGCCAGCGGCCAGTTGCCGCGCCGCGCCATTGCGCCAGCGGGCCAGGTGTTCGTCGGCATAGCGCCGCACGCAACGCAGCACGGCGCTTTCGTGCTGGATGAGGAAGAAGTGGTGACCGTCGAACATGTCCAGGGAAAAGCCACTGGCGGCGTCGAGTTGCCAGTCGAGCAACTGGTCGGCGCGCACGCTGTCCTGTTTGCCGCCGAACACGTGGATCGGCATGTCCAACGGCGTGCGCTCGCCGTAGGTGAAGCTGCCGCACAGCAGGAAATCGGCACGCAGGATCGGCAGCATCAACTGCATCAACTCGGGGTTGGCCAGGGCTTCTTCAGCGGTGCCTTGCAGTTCGCGCAGGCGGGTGATGAGTTGTTCGTCGGTCTTTTCGATGGCGTACTCGCTGACGTCACGACGCGCCGGCCCGGCTGTGCCGGAGGCGAACAACGCCAGCGGCGCGGGCACGCCGCGAGCGCTCAAGCCGTGCGCCAGCTCAAAGGCGAGCAGGCCTCCAAGGCTGTGGCCGAACAGGGCGTAGGGACCGTTCAAGTCGCGGCTGATTTCCTCCGCGAGCTGCGTGGCCAAGGCCTTGATATCGCGCTGCAGCGGCTCGTCCATGCGCATGCCACGACCGGGCAATTCCAGCGGACACACCTGCAACCATTCAGGCAAGGCCCGGCGCCAGCGCGCGTAAATCATGGCGCTGGCGCCCGAATAGGGCAGGCAGAACAGGCGCAGTCGAGTCGGCGTACTCATCGAGCGACGACTCCAAACTGAAACACGCTGTATGCACGATAGAAACCCATTTCGTCCTCCTGCGGGTGCTGATCCTTGGCCGTTTTACTAACGGACCTGTCACCCAGAAGAACGGACGGCACCGGCAAATAATTAGTCGCCGGGTACGAGCGAGACGTGGTTCACACCAAACAAGAAAGCATAAGATTAGTTCGCCTTCTCATTTGACAATCATTATCATTAAGCATAATTTGTTGCCCGATGTGTAGGAGGCCTCAGCAAGGACGCCCTCCCCTAACCTCTTTTGCGACAAGGTGATTTCCATGACGGAACAAGTATCCACAGGCAGGTGCGACTCACCGCTTCTCCAGGCATTCGTCGATAACCGGCTGATTCTGGTGAAGATCGCGGCACGCATTACAGGGTGCCGCTCCCGAGCCGAAGACGTAGTGCAGGACGCCTACTTCCGGCTGCAATCGGCGCCGACGATCACCTCATCGTTCAAGGCCCAGCTGAGTTATCTGTTCCAGATCGTGCGCAACCTGGCGATCGATCACTACCGCAAGCAGGCCCTGGAGCTCAAATACTCCGGGACGGAAGAGGAAGGCTTGAATGTGGTTATTCACGGCGCTTCACCGGAAACCTCGCACATCAATTTCAACACCCTGGAAAACATCGCCGACGCCCTGACGGAGCTGCCCCAACGCACCCGCTACGCGTTCGAGATGTACCGCCTGCACGGCGTGCCGCAAAAGGATATCGCCAAGGAACTGGGGGTTTCGCCGACCCTGGTGAACTTCATGATCCGTGATGCGCTGGTGCACTGCCGCAAGGTGTCGGGCAGCCATAGCGATACGTTTGCGCGCAGGGTTTGACGCTCAGCAGAGTGATCTGACACTCAGCAAATCAAATGTGGGAGCTGGCTTGTGTGGGAGCTGGCGATGCGGTTTGACAAATACACCGAGTCGCCCGCATCGCAGGCAAGCCAGCTCCCACATGAGCCTATGTCTACCAAGACGATCTGCAGCGTGCCTGTCAGGGCACCGGCATCACATCAATACGATACGGCTCGAAAATCTTCAGCATCTCGCCATCGTCACGCAAGCGCTTGAGCAACGCGGAAAAGGCTTCCCCCGTGATCGGCGCCTTTGGCCGCAGCAGCGCATAGTGGTGATACACCTGGTCGATGCGCTCCGACACCAGGAACTGCCCCGCCATGTCCGCGTTGCGCACCATAAAGTCACTCAAGTACGAACGGGTCACCAAGGCGATGTCGGCACGCCCGCGCGCAACCATCAGCAGGTTGCTGTCATGGGAATAGGTCAACGTGGCGTTGAAGTGCTCGGCCATGTACTTGGGGTCGGGGTTGAAGTTGGCGAAGGCGTAGTGATACCCGCTGAATACGGCCAGGCGTTTGCCCTTGAGGTCGGCGAAATAGCGTTGGTCGCGACCGGTCTCACGCTGGGCGACGAAGATTTCTGCATCTTCCAGGCCCATGTCGACGGTAGTGTGGGGAATCTTCTGCCAGCCCCAGTCGGGGTTTTCGAAGATGGCCATGTCCACCCGGCCCTGCTCGAAATCACGAAAGCGTCGCGGGATAGAAGTGGGCACCAGTACAAATTGGTAGTTGGTTTGCGAAGCGTTGAGGGCCTCGACCAGTTGTGGCAGCAAACCGGTGTCGGCGCCCTGCTCGGGGCGCACGGTGTAGGGCGGGAAATGTGCCGCACCGATGCGGACCAATTGCGCAGCCGAAGCCGGCACCCACCACGCGGTGCCCAGTGCCCAAAAGGTCAGTCCTGCAGCCAGCCGCCATGGCGAAAACATCAAGGCACACACCGTTCAAAAACACTCATGGCGATAAGCTAGGCGTTTTTGTCTGGCGAGACAACTTTCCACCGGCAAATTAATAGCTTGCGCCTCAATCCGCTTTCAGAACCATCAGCAGGGCTTCTTCGGCCAACTGCTCGAGCGTCAGGCTGCCCTCGGCGCGAAACCAGGTGGTGGTCCAGGACAAGGCGCCGGTGAGGAAACGCCGGGTAATAAATACATCGCCACGGATATAACCGGCGTCCTTGGCCTCGCCCAGTACCTGCAGCCAGATCGCCTCATACACATCGCGCAGGGCCAGCACCTGGGCCTGGCCTTCGGCCGACAGTGAGCGCCACTCGTACACCAGCACCGCCATGGCTTCGCCGCTGCCGCCCATGATCGACTGCAATTCGCAGCGGATCAGCGCCAGCACGCGTTCGCGGACGTTGCTCGCTTCTTCAAGCGAAGCGCGCATCATCGCGGTGTTGTAGTGGATGGTTTCTTCCATCACCGCGCGCAGGATCTCGTCCTTGCTCTTGAAGTGATGAAAGATGCTGCCGGACTGGATGCCCACGGCGCTGGCCAGGTCGCGCACGGTGGTGCGCTCAAAACCCTTGTTGCGAAACAGGTGGGCCGCGGTTTGCAGCAGCTTGCCACGGGCACTGTCGGGGTCGGTCAATTGGCCGCCATCGACCATGGTGCGCATCACCCGCAGGGCTTTGTGCTCATCCATGCCTCTCTCCTCTACTTCCACGGACGTCTTGGCCGGCAATTTAGGCCGTGCCGGCCACCCAAGCAAGCGCTTGGCTAAAACTTGTGTCCGGAGTTTACAAACCAAGCGCTTGCTTGGTAGTCTCGTTGCCAGCCATTCGAGGAAGGATTTCTCATGAGCAAGACGGTTCGTATCGGCTGCGCCAGCGCCTTCTGGGGCGACACCTGCACCGCCGCAGCCCAATTGGTGCACGGCGGCAAACTGGATTACCTGGTGTTCGACTACCTGGCGGAAATCACCATGTCGATCCTCGCCGGCGCGCGCATGAAAGATCCCCAGGCCGGTTATGCCACGGATTTTGTCGAGGTGCTCACCCCGCTGCTCGCCGATATCCAGCGCCAGGGCGTGCGGGTGATCAGCAACGCCGGCGGTATCAACCCCCAGGCCTGCGCCGCCGCCCTGCAAGCGGCCTGCGACAAGGCAGGCGTCGCGCTGAAAATCGCCGTGCTCCTGGGCGATGACCTGCAACCCCAGCTCAAGCATCTTCACACCATCACCGACATGTTCAATGGCACGCCACTGCCGCCGATGTGCGTGTCCGCCAATGCCTACCTGGGTGCACCGGGCATCACCCAGGCGCTGCTGCTGGGTGCGGATATCGTCATCACCGGCCGGGTGGTCGACAGCGCAGTGGTCAGCGCCGCGCTGGTGCATGAGTTCGACTGGTCATGGCAGGACTACGACCGCCTCGCCCAGGCCGCACTGGCCGGGCATATCGTCGAGTGTGGCGCGCAGTGCACCGGCGGCAACTTCACCGATTGGCGCAACGTGCCGGACTACGAGCACATCGGTTTTCCCATCGTCGAAGTCAGCGCCGACGGCCAGTTCACCGTGAACAAAGTCGACGGCACGGGCGGACTGATCAGCGAACTCAGCGTGGCCGAACAGCTGCTGTATGAAATTGGCGACCCACACGCGTACCTGCTGCCGGATGTGATCTGCGATTTCAGCCAGGTCAAGCTGCAGCAACAAGGCAAGCACTGCGTACGCCTGCACGGCGCCAAGGGTTTGCCGCCGACCGACCAGTACAAAGTCAGCGCCACTTACCCGGACGGTTTCCGCTGCACCGCCAGTTGCCTGATCGCCGGGATCGATGCCGTGGCCAAGGCCGAACGGGTCAGCCAGGCGATCATCAACAAGACCTCGGAACTGTTCAGCCAACGCGGCTGGGCGCCTTTCACCGAAGTGAACATCGAATTGCTCGGCAGCGAAACCACCTACGGCGCCCACGCGATGCGCCAGGACTGCCGCGAGGTGGTGGTGAAACTGGCAGTGCGTCATCCCAACAAACAAGCATTGGTGCTGTTCGCCCGCGAAATCGCCCAGGCCGCTACTGGCATGGCGCCCGGCCTCACCGGCATCGTCGGCGGACGGCCAACCGTGTACCCGTTGATCCGGCTGTTTTCGTTCCTGATCGACAAGGCCTCCTGTGACATCGAGATCGACTTCCAGGGCGAACGCCACGCCTGCGCACGGCCGATGGCCGACACGCCCACCCTGCCGGATGCGCCGATTGAGCCACCCACGCCACAAGGCCGCGCCGATGCCAGCGTACCGTTGGTGAAACTGGCCGTGGCGCGTTCCGGCGACAAGGGCAACCACAGCAACATCGGCGTGATCGCCCGCGACCCCGACTACCTGCCGTGGATCGCCGAAGCACTCACCCCGGCAGTGATCGTCGACTGGATGGGCCATGTGCTCGACCCCGTGCATGGTCGCGTCGAGCGCTGGTACCTGCCCGGCAGCCACAGCCTCAATTTCCTGCTGGAAAACGCCCTGGGCGGCGGCGGCATCGCCAGCCTGCGCATCGACCCTCAGGGCAAGGCCTTCGCCCAGCAACTGCTGGAAATCCCCATCGCCGTGCCGCAACACATCGCAGATTCTCTCACCTGACAGGAGCCTTGCCGTGGCCTTCGACTCAATCTTCAAAGCCGATCTGTTCCAGGGGCAAACCGTGATAGTCACCGGTGGCGGCAGCGGCATTGGCCGTTGCATCGCCCATGAACTGGCGGCCCTCGGCGCTCACGTGATCCTGGTAGGGCGCAAGGCGGAGAAACTGCAGAACGTCGCCATCGAGATCGCCGAAGACGGCGGCACCGCCGATTGGCAGGTGTGCGACATTCGCGATGAAGAGGCGGTCAAGGCGCTGGTCAAACACATCATTCAGGCGCATGGCCCGATCCACGGCCTGGTCAACAATGCGGGTGGCCAATATCCGTCGCCGCTGGCCGCGATCAATCAGAAAGGCTTCGAGACCGTGCTGCGCACCAACCTGGTTGGCGGCTTCCTGATGGCCCGGGAAGTGTTCAACCAATCCATGAGCAAGCACGGCGGCGCCATCGTCAACATGCTCGCCGACATGTGGGGCGGCATGCCCGGCATGGGCCACTCAGGCGCGGCGCGTGCCGGCATGGACAACGTCACCAAGACCGCCGCCTTTGAATGGGGTTATGCCGGCGTCCGCGTGAATGCCGTGGCGCCGGGATGGATCGCCTCCAGTGGCATGGACACCTACGAAGGCGCCTTCAAGGCGGTGATTCCGACCTTGCGCGAACACGTGCCGCTCAAGCGCATTGGCACCGAGTCGGAAGTCAGCGCGGCGATCGTGTTCCTGCTCAGCCCCGCCGCCGCCTTTATCAGCGGCAGCACCTTGCGCATCGACGGTGCCGCCAGCCTGGGCAGCCGCGCCTGGCCATTGCACAAGGCGCAATCGCCGAGCGAACCCTTCAATGGCTTCCACCGCGCTTACCTGCCCGATGTGCTCAAGACGGAGCAATAGACCATGCCGGTGATTGAATCCTTGATCGACACCCACAGCGCCCAGTTCGCGCAAAACCGCGAAGCCATGCTGACGGCCATCGCCCAGCTTCAGCAGTTGGAACACAACCTGCTCGCCAAGGCGCAGGAAGCCAAGGCCAAGTTCGACAAGCGCGGCCAACTGCTGCCCCGCGAGCGCCTCAACCTGCTGCTGGACCCCGGCGCGCCGTTCCTGGAACTGGCCAGCCTGGCCGGCTACAAGTTGCACGACGACAAGGACGGCAGCGCCGCCGGTGGTGGGTTGATCGCCGGCATCGGCTACGTCAGCGGCGTGCGCATGCTGGTGGTGGCCAATAACAGCGCGATCAAGGGCGGTACTATTTCCCCCTCCGGCCTGAAGAAATCCCTGCGCCTGCAACAGATCGCCATGGAGAACAAACTGCCGGTGGTGACCCTCGCCGAAAGCGGCGGCGCCAACCTCAACTATGCCGCCGAGATTTTCGTCGAAGGCGCGCGCAGCTTCGCCAACCAGGCGCGCCTGTCAGCCATGGGGTTGCCGCAGATCACCGTGGTGCATGGCTCGGCCACGGCCGGCGGCGCCTATCAGCCAGGGTTGTCGGATTACGTGGTGGTGGTGCGCGGCCGGGCCAAGCTGTTTCTCGCCGGCCCGCCGCTGCTTAAAGCCGCGACCGGCGAAGTGGCGACCGATGAAGAACTGGGCGGCGCCGAGATGCACGCACAAACCGCCGGCACCGCCGAGTACCTGGCGGAAAATGACGCCGACGGCGTGCGCATCGCCCGCGAGATTGTCAGCCTGCTGCCCTGGAATGATCACCTGCCGCCTGCGACCAAGCGGGCTTATGCAGAGCCGCTGTACCCCATCGAAGACCTGCTGGGCCTGATCCCGGATGACCCGAAAAAACCCTACGACGTCCGCGAGATCCTCGCGCGCCTGGCCGACGGCTCGCACTTTCTTGAATTCAAGGGCGAGTTCGACGCCCACACTGTCTGCGGCCACCTGCACATCCAGGGGCGCGCAGTCGGCGTTATCGGCAACAACGGCCCCATCACGCCCAAGGGCGCGAGCAAGGCCGCGCAATTTATCCAGCTGTGCGACCAGAGCCGCACGCCGCTGGTGTTCCTGCACAACACCACCGGCTTCATGGTGGGCACCGAATCGGAGCAGCAAGGGGTGATCAAGCACGGCGCGAAGATGATCCAGGCGGTCGCCAATGCGCGAGTGCCTAAACTCACGGTGGTGGTGGGCGGCTCCTACGGCGCCGGCAACTACGCGATGTGCGGCCGCGGCCTGGACCCACGCTTCATTTTCGCCTGGCCCAACAGCCGCACGGCGGTGATGGGCGGTGCCCAGGCGGGCAAGGTGCTGCGCATCGTCACCGAGGCCAAGCAGTTGAAGGACGGCCTGGTGCCAGACCCTAAGGTCCTGGACATGCTGGAACAGGTCACCGCGCAGAAGCTCGACAGCCAATCCACTGCACTCTACGGCAGTGCGAACCTGTGGGATGACGGGCTGATTGATCCCAGGGATACCCGCACATTGCTCGGCTTTTTGCTGGATATCTGCCATGAGGCCGAAGTGCGGGCGTTGCAGCCCAACAGCTTTGGCGTGGCGCGTCTCTAACGTTCGCCCGAGACGCCCCGCGTCGCGATAAGGAGCACAATAAAAATGATCTTCACCCAGGAACACCAGGAACTGCGCCGCACCGTCCGCGCCTTCGTCGACCGCGAGATCAACCCCCATGTCGACGAGTGGGAAAAGGCCGGGCGCTTCCCCATCCACGAGATCTTTCGCAAGGCCGGTGACCTCGGCCTGCTGGGCATATCCAAGCCGGAGCAATTCGGCGGCATGGGCCTGGACTACAGCTATTCCATCGTCGCCGCCGAAGAGTTCGGCACCATCCGCTGCGGCGGCATTCCCATGTCCATCGGCGTGCAGACCGACATGTGCACCCCCGCCCTCGCCCGCTTCGGCTCCGATGAACTGCGCGATGAATTCCTGCGTCCGGCCATCAGCGGCGAGCAGGTCGGCTGCATCGGTGTTTCGGAAACCGGCGCCGGCTCCGACGTCGCCGGGCTGAAAACCCATGCGCGCAAGGACGGCGACGACTACGTGATCAACGGCAGCAAAATGTGGATCACCAATTCGCCCAGCGCCGACTTCATCTGCCTGCTGGCCAACACCTCCGACGACAAGCCGCACATCAACAAGTCGCTGATCATGGTGCCGATGAACACCCCCGGCATCAGTGTCAGCCCGCCCCTGGAAAAGCTCGGCATGCACAGTTCCGAGACCGCCCAGGTGTTCTTCGACGACGTGCGCGTACCGCAGCGCAACCGCATTGGCCACGAAGGCGCGGGGTTCATGATGCAGATGCTGCAGTTCCAGGAAGAACGCCTGTTTGGCGCGGCCAACATGATCAAGGGCTTGGAGCATTGCATCGACAGCACTATCGAGTACTGCAAGGAGCGCCAGACCTTCGGCAAGGCGCTGATCGACAACCAAGTGATTCACTTCCGGCTGGCCGAACTGTCCACCGAAATCGAATGCCTGCGCGCGCTGGTCTACCAGGCCACCGAGCAATACATCAAAGGCCAGGACGTGACTCGCCTGGCTTCCATGGCCAAGCTCAAGGCGGGCCGCCTGGGCCGCGAAGTCAGCGACAGTTGCCTGCAATACTGGGGCGGCATGGGCTTCATGTGGGACAACCCGGTGGCCCGCGCCTATCGCGATGTGCGCCTGGTCTCGATCGGCGGCGGCGCCGACGAAATCATGCTGGGCATCATCTGCAAACTGATGGGCACCTTGCCGGGGAAAAAATCATGAACACCCTGCTGCTCGAACCGCACAACGGTGTGCTGCACATCACCCTAAACCGCCCGGAATGCCGCAATGCGATGAGCCTGGAAATGGTCAATGAACTGCGCAGCGTGCTGGCGCAGCTGGACAGCCAGACGCGGGCCGTGGTGATCAGCGGCGCGGGCGGGCACTTTTGCGCCGGGGCGGACGTGAAAGACCTGGTCACGGCGGGCAATCAACTCCAGGCGCTGAACCGCGCATTCGGCACCTTGCTGCAAGAAGTAGAAGCGGTGCCGCAAGTGGTGATCGTGGTGCTGCAAGGCGCGGTGCTGGGCGGCGGTTTTGGCCTGGCGTGCGTGAGCGATATCGCCATCGCCGATCACCAAGCGCAATTCGGCCTGCCGGAAACCAGCCTGGGCTTGCTGCCGGCGCAGATAGCGCCATTTGTGGTCAAGCGCATCGGGCTGACCCAGGCACGCCGCCTGGCGCTTACCGCCGCGCGATTTGACGGCCTGGAAGCCGAGCGGCTGGGCGTTGTGCACTTCACCGAGCGCGATTCCCAGGCGTTGGCGGAGCGGCTGGATGACGTATTGGGCCAGGTACTGAAGTGTGCGCCAGGCGCCAATGCACGGACCAAAGCGCTGCTGCTCGCGAGTGTGGATGAACCGCTTGAGGCAGTACTGGATCGAGGAGCGCAGTGGTTTGCCGAGGCCGTGAGGAGTGAGGAAGGGATTGAGGGGACGCAGGCGTTTGTGCAGAAGCGGAAACCGAAGTGGTGCCGATGACGCCTTCGCGGGCAAGCCCGCTCCCACATTTGGACCGAGTACGGCACGTACAAACCGGTCGGCTCTAAGGCCGCCGCGCTTTTGATTTTGATCTTGGGCGCCCCGTCAAACACGCTGGCCGAACGCAGGCTTGAATCCGTGGGTAACCCGGCAGGACGCCGGTTTAGCCGCGCTGGGCCAAGGATGGCCCATCGCGGCGGCCCACGGATTAAAGCCTTCGTTACGGCATGCCGAGCCTAGGCGAGGCACCGAGTGTTGGGGCAAGAGCGTTTTGCTTACTTTTGCGCTCTTCAAAAGTGAGCCGCCGTAAGGGCGGAACCCATAGCAGCCGTTACCCAAACAACGGATATGTACCCGGAGCCCAAAAATGCCGCAGCTAACAAAAATCCTGATCGCCAACCGCGGCGAAATCGCCTGCCGCATCCAGCGCACCGCCCAAGCCCTAGGCTATCGCACTGTGGCCATCTACAGCGAAGCCGACGCCCAGGCCCTGCATGTGCAGATGGCTGACGAAGCCGTGCACATCGGTCCGGCCCCCGTCCACCAGTCATACCTCAACATCGAAGCCATCCTCAACGCCGCCAAACTAACAGGCGCCGACGCCATCCACCCCGGCTACGGCTTCCTCTCCGAAAACCCCGACTTCGCCCGCGCCTGTCAACACGCCGGCCTCACCTTCATCGGCCCCAGCGTTGAAGCCATCGAACTGATGGGCAGCAAACGCCTGTCCAAACTCGCCATGCTCGAAGCCGGCGTTCCCTGCATCGCCGGCTACCAGGGCAGCGCGCAGGACGACACCACCCTGCAACAGGAAGCCGACCGCATCGGCTACCCCCTGATGATCAAGGCCAGCGCCGGCGGCGGCGGTCGCGGCATGCGCCTCGTACACCAATCGAAAGACCTGCTGGACAACCTGCACACCGCCCGCTCGGAAGCCAAAAACGCCTTCGGCAGCGACGAACTGATCCTCGAACAAGCGCTGATCGACCCGCGCCACGTCGAAATCCAGCTGTTCGGCGACAGCCACGGCCACCTCATTTACCTCGGTGAGCGCGACTGCTCGATCCAGCGCCGCCACCAGAAAGTCATCGAAGAAGCCCCCTGCCCTGTCATGACGCCCGAGCTGCGCCAAGCCATGGGCGAAGCTGCTTTGAAGGCCGGACGTGCGGTGAACTACGTCGGCGCCGGCACCGTGGAATTCCTGCTCGACCGCCACGGTCGGTTCTACTTCCTGGAAATGAACACGCGCCTGCAAGTGGAACATCCGGTGACCGAACTGATCACCGGCCTCGACCTGGTGGATTGGCAACTGCAGATCGCCGCCGGCCAGCCACTGCCGCTGACGCAGGCGGACGTCACCCTTAGCGGCCACGCCATCGAGGTGCGCCTGTACGCCGAAGACCCGGCCCAAGGCTTCCTGCCGCAAACCGGCGAAGTGCTGCGCTGGGAACCGGCGACTGGTGTACGCATCGATCATGGTGTGGTGCAAGGCCAGTGCATCAGCCCGTTCTACGACCCGATGCTCGGCAAGCTCATCGCCCACGGCGCCACCCGCGAAGAAGCGCGGCGTAAACTGCTAAGGGCGGTGGAAGACACCGTATTGCTGGGCCTGCAGACCAATCGGCAGCTATTGGCCGCCCTGCTCAAGCACCCGGATTTTATTGCTGGCGATTTCAGCACCGGGTTTATCGCGCGACACTTCAGCGAAATCCAGCCCCAGCCCCCCTCAGCAGAACAACTCAGCCTGGCCGCCGCACTGTTTTACGCACACAGCGCACACCAGCATCCCCAAGCCCTGGCCGGATGGCGCAACAACGCCAGCGCGTCCCGCAGCTACCGGCTCGAGGTCAACGGCGAGCTCCACACCGTCAGTACCGAGCCCCTGCCCCTCACCATCGACGGTCGCTTCGCCACCTGGGTGTCCAAGGGTATCCGCCGTCGCGTTGCCTATCACCTCGAAGCCAACCGACTGTGGCTACCCGGCCTCACCGTGGTCGACCGCAGCCAGCACATCGCCAGCCGCCAGGCCAACGCCAGCAGCGGCACGGTCAAGGCGCCAATGGACGGTGCGATCGTCGATGTGCGGGTCAGCGCCGGCGACAGCGTCACCAAAGGCCAACTGCTGCTGGTGCTCGAAGCCATGAAAATGGAGCATCCGCTGACGGCCGGTATCGACGGTGTGATCAAGGGCGTGCAGGTGGCCACGGGCGATCAAGTGCGCAATCGTCAGGTTTTACTGGAGATCGTCTAGCCCCTAGGCGGAACTACAGGGCCGGGCTACGCTCTATCCCCAACAGAAAGGGAAGAGAACGGGAACCTGCGCGATGCCCCATTGGCTGATTATTGACCTTGAAGCCACAACGGATGAAGGCGGCTGGCCCGTGACGGAGATGGAAGTCATCGAGATCGGCGCGAGCCTGGTGAACCGCCAGGGCCGCGAGCTGGATCACTTCCAGCGCTTTGTGCGACCGCTGCGCCGGCCATTGCTGACGCCCTTTTGTCGCCAATTGACCCACATCACCCAAGCGAACATCGATACCGCCGCGCCGATCACCGAGGTGTGGCCGTTGTTCGAACGCTGGCTGGGCCAGCATCAGGCGCGCCTGGAAGGTTGGGCCAGCTGGGGTGATTACGATCGCAAGCAGCTGGAGTTGGAGTGGCAGCGTCATGGCCTGGCCAGTGCACTCGCCCAGACACCCCATGTGAACCTCAAACAGCGCTTCGCCAAGGCCCGGCGCCTGGACAAGCCCCTGGGGCTCAACGGCGCCCTGCAATTGGCGGGGATGCAGTTCCATGGCCAGCAACATCGGGCGCTGGAGGATGCACGCAACACCGCGCGCCTGCTGCCGCTGATTCTGCCGGTCTAGGCAGCTCCCCAAGGCTTGGGCATACTGGCCGACCTATTTCCGTAATCTGCATTCCCTGTAGGCGCCGGCTTGCCGGCGATGAGGCCCGCATGCCGGGCATCGCACAAGCGAATGCCATCGCCGGCAAGCCGGCGCCTACAGGGTGCGTGAAGCCTTTACTCACTTTTCGAGGATTCGCCCATGTTCAAAGTCAACGAGTACTTCGACGGCACCGTCAAGTCGATCGCTTTCGGCACCCCAGAAGGTCCGGCGACCATCGGCGTCATGGCCCCCGGCGAATACGAGTTCGGCACCGCCCAGCGTGAAATCATGCACGTGGTGTCCGGTGCCCTGACCGTCAAGCTGCCTGACGCCAGCGAGTGGGAAACCTTCGCCGCCGGCAGCCAGTTCAACGTACCGGCCAACAGCAAGTTCCAGCTGAAGGTCGCCGTGGACACCGCTTACCTGTGCGAATACCGCGGCTAAGGGTCAGCAACAGGCAAAAAAAGCCCGTCTCGCAGGAGACGGGCTTTTTTATGGGCGCGGGAAATTACTCAAGAATCGTCACCGGCATCCCGACTTCCAGGCGACCCACGCCATCGTTGACCAGGTTTTGGCCGAACATCGCGCCATTTTCAGTCTTGCGGTAGGCCTCCAGCGTCGCGAAGGGTTCGCGGTCGGCGCTGCGTTCGCCGGTCTGCGGGTCGATGGTGGTGAGGATGCAGCGCGAGCACTGCTTGACCGCTCGAAACTCAACATCACCGATGCGCAGGCGTTTCCAGCCGTCCTCGGCAAAAGCTTCGCCGCCTTCGATCACCAGGTTGGGACGAAAACGCAGCATCTCCATGGGGCGGCCGATGCGTTGCGACAGGTCATCCAGCGAGGCCTGGCCGATCACCAGCAGCGGGTAGCCGTCGGCGAACCCAACTTGATCGTCATCTTTGCCATAACCGGCTTCGGTGGTGCGGGCGCGCTCGAGGGGGATCTGCACCAGGCGCGTCGGTTTGCCGATAAAGGCACTGACCCAGGCCGCGGCCTCGTCGCCGGCGTCGGGCACACGCAAGGTGTCGCGCCAGATGGTCACACCGCGTAATTGAGCGTCGCTACCAGGCAACGCCACGTCCAACGGCGTGTAGCCAGGCGAACTCAGGGTGAGCCCGCCGTGGCTGTTCCACAGGGCCGAGAGTTGGCTCATCTTGGCCACGGCACGCTGCGTGAGGAAACGCCCGCTGGCCTCATCCACCAGCATCCAGCGTCGATCGCCGTCCACCCCAAGCTTATCCAGGCCGACCTGCTGCACTATTTCGGCCTTGCCGGACTTCAAGGGGTAACGGTACAACGCGCTGAGACGAAGCATGGGCCTGCATTCCTGAGGGGCAAAGCCGTCACCCTAAGGTCAAGCGGGCACTTCGTCCAGCATCAGACGCTGACGCACTACATCCACCAGCTTGTCGGGCTGGAATTTGGACAGGAAGTTGTCGCAGCCGACCTTCTTCACCATCGAGTCATTGAAACTGCCCGACAAAGAGGTGTGCAGCACCACATACAGCTTGCGCAGGCGCGGGTCGTTGCGGATCTCGGTGGTGAGACGGTAGCCGTCCATTTCAGGCATTTCGGCATCGGTGAAGATCATCAGCAGCTTGTCGGTCATCACCTGGCCACTGTCGGCCCAGGCCTTGAGCATGTTCAGTGCCTTGAGGCCGTCGCTGGCAATGTGCATCTTCACGCCCAGTTGGCCGAGGGTGTCGCGCAATTGCGAGAGCGCCACGTTGGAGTCATCCACCAGCAGCACTTCACGGCCACGGGCGCGCTCCAGCACCGGGTCTTCGAGTTTCTCGCGGGAGACCTTGGCGTTGTACGGCACAATTTCAGCCAGGACTTTTTCCACGTCGATGATTTCCACCAACTGGTCGTCGACCTTGCTGATGGCCGTGAGGTAATGCTGGCGACCGGCACTGGCCGGCGGCGGCAGGATGGCTTCCCAGTTCATGTTGACGATGCGGTCAACGCCGCCCACCAAAAACGCCTGCACGGAGCGGTTGTACTCGGTGACGATAATGGTGCTGTTGGGGCCCGGCACCAGCGGGCGCATGCCAATCGCCTGGGACAGGTCGATCACCGGCAGGGTCTGGCCACGCAGGTTGACCACGCCGCACACGAACGGATGACGTTGCGGCATCAAGGTCAACTTGGGCAGTTGCAGCACTTCCTGCACCTTGAACACGTTGATCGCGAACAACTGGCGCCCGGCCAGGCGGAACATGAGGATCTCCAGGCGATTCTCACCCACCAGCTGTGTGCGTTGATCTACCGTGTCGAGAATGCCGGCCATTAAAAGCTCCTGTTGCGCTGAGGAATTGTGCGGTTCACATAAGCCTGGTTATCGGCGGCGAACGCCAGACCTTGACCCTGGTAAAATGCCACGTAAATTCATTGATGTCACACTGACATCATGGTTTACTGCGCTGGCCACTCCAGATGGCGGTATAGCGACGTTGCGCGACATTCAATTCGACGCAAGGTTCCGCTATGTAAGGGATTCCCCTAGGCACAATCAGGCCCAACCTGATATTCGCAATATCTAATAGCCATTAATGTGACGCCATTCTCAATGCATGAATGGAGTCAGGCTTTTGTTTGCCATCCCAAGCCCTCGGCCCGCAGGCCTTCCAGACATACAGATGTCGGCCATTGAAGGTGTGCAACTGACCCCGCTCATGAGGGCAGCGCACCGCCGTTGCCGCCACTCTAATAAGCGTCCTACTGAAAACTCAGAAGCGACCTACAGATCCCAGTCATATTTCAGCGCTACTTTTAAGCCATTCACCCGGTGCGACATCTCATCACCCGACCTTATGTTGTGGAGACTTGCATGATGAACAGCGCAAATGAATGGCAGACCACACTTCCCGAGTTTTTGTTGGAAGCGGAAAGGCTACTGGCCAAGTCGGAAGAGTGCTTGAGCCATTTGCACCTGATTCGCGACGACAGCGACGCCATCGACTGCATGAAGTCCAGCCTGGCCAAACTGGCCGAGAAGGCCGACAGCCTGGCCCTGCAGGCAATCAGCGAGTTTTCCCGGCATATCCAGTACCTGATCGCCAACGCCGCCAGCCCCATGCAGCTGCATGATCAGGCGCTGGATGCCTTGCATGCGTGCCTGACTTTATTGGCATGGCAACTGGAACTCATCGACACCCGCACCGGCGAACTGGGTATGGATGAGAGTGAGCAGGCAACATTGATTGCAACGGTTACGTTGCAGATTCCGCAAAAAGATTTCAGTTATAAACCGCAGCAGCGCTTGCATCACACGTCTTGAGTGAATATCCATGTCGTATTTAAACTGAAGTTGTCTGAAAACGACCCCACCATTAATCGAGTTGAATTGAGTCGCGCGGGCAAAGATATCAATTAGCCATTAACGGTAATAACGATACAACCTTGCAGAAATAATATAACTTCCCCACTTCATGAACTCTGGGAATACCGCCCGGAGCATTTGCGCGGTTATTAATCCTGCAAGGCACCGCACCAGGCGACCAACGGTAACAGTGGTGGTACTATGCCCCGCTCGAAGTGACTCAACTTCATCATGCATAAAAACGATTCGATAACGCATTCCAAACAGAGCCCAGTCAGCCGCCGTGACCGGTCTTCCCGCAGCGAACCTTCATTGGCTCCATCCGCTATGTACGCCAGTCTCAAGCCCCTCATCGCCAGGTTCGCGTCCCGCAGCAATGCACGCCGTTTGATCCTTGCCCTGTGCCTTGCTTCGCTGCTGCTCGGCCTGTGGGCCTACACCCGTTCCGAGGCGCTGCCATTGCTGGTGATCGTGCTCAACCTGGCCACCCTGGTGGTGGTCGGCCTGCAACAATGGCGCTCGCGCAAGTCCATCAAGTTCCAACCCCAGGAACTGGCCGACCGCCTATTGCAAGTGCAGGAGAACGAGCGCCACCGCCTCAGCCGCGAACTGCATGACGATATCGGCCAACTGCTCACCGCCGCCAAACTGCAAAGCGAATGGCTCAAGCGCCGCCTGCCCGAAGACCTGCAAAGCCAATGCACAGTGCTGTGCAACACCCTGAATGAAACCCTGGCCAAGGTGCGCGACGTCTCCGCCATCCTCAACCCTCGCCAGTTGGCCAGCCTGGGCCTGGAAGCCAGCCTGCGCGCGCACCTGCTCAAGACCCTGGAAAACACTCCGATTCACTGGAGCCTGGAATGCCAGCAACGGCTGACCGGCATCCCGGAAGAAATGGCCGTGGCGGCCTTTCGCATCACCCAGGAAGCCGTGACCAACATGTTGCGCCACGCCAAGGCGCGCAACCTGCTGGTACGCCTGCAACGCCTGCCCGAGGGCCTGTCGCTGGTTATCTGCGATGACGGGCAGGGTTTTTCGCCAGCCATCAACCCAGGCCTGGAAGGCCAACGGGGCATGGCCGGCATGTCCGAGCGGACTGATCAGCTTGGCGGTTCATTATCCGTCAGTAGCCAGCCAGGCAAAGGGACACGGATCGAAGCGCTTTTCCCCTGGGCGCCGCGCGCCCTCGAACGGGCCAGTTCCCCTAAGGTTCTCGAGTGACCTGCAAATTACTCCTGGTGGATGACCACGCACTGATCCGGGCCGGCGTTCGCGCGCTGGTCCAGGACATTCCCGGCTACACGGTGATCGGCGAAGCCAGCGATGGCGCGCAGTTGCTGGAGCAGTTCAGCGCCCTGCTGCCGGATATCGTGCTGTTGGACTTGTCGATGAAACACACCGGCGGCCTGGATGCCTTGCAGCAGCTCAAGCGCGTCTACCCCAAGAGCAAAGTGCTGATCCTGTCGATGCACACCGACCCGGAACTGATCATGTGCGCGCTGGAATCCGGCGCCCATGGCTACCTGCTCAAGGACACCACCGCCAACGAGCTGGAACACGCACTGCTGGCCTTGCGCAACAACGAACGCTACCTGAGCCCGGCGATTGCCCACACCGTGATCAACCAGGCGCTGGTGCGCAGCCAGGGGCCCACCACCCCCGCCGGCCACAGCCACAACCTCACGGCGCGGCAGTTGGAGATCCTGCGCCTGATCGTGCGCGGCAAGTCCACGCGGGAAATCGCCCACGGCCTGGGCCTGAGCATCAAGACCGTGGAAGCCCACCGCTCGCAGATCATGAAGCGCCTGCAGATTTTCGACGTGGCGGGCCTGGTGCTATTCGCGGTGCGCGAGCAGATCATCAGCCTGGACGACTAACGGCGAATCCACCGGCAGGTGCACGCGCAAGGCTTGGGGCAAGGCTTCGAAGTGCAGGTCATCGCCCTCCAGCGGCTCGCCATCGAGGTTGATGTACAGCCCTTGCGCGACCTTGATATTCACCCACGGCAGGCGCGCGCGGACAAACATGGTGTCCAGCCCCCAGCCGTTGTTCATCAACTCGCGCAATGTACCGACCACTTCCTGGGGGGCCGGCAGGATACTGACGTCCAGCAGGCCGTCATCGGCCATGGCGCCAGGGCAGAGCTCATGCCCACCGCCTGCCTGGCGACCGTTGCCGATCCCCAGGGCGAGCAGCTCGCCTTTCCAGTGGAAATCGGGGCCATCCAGCTCGGCGTAGGCGGCCTTCAACTCGCTGAACCGCGTCAAGCCAGTGAACAGGTAGGCGGCGCCACCCAGGACTTTTTTCAAGTCTTCGGAGGTGTTGGCAGTGACCTGGCTGCCGAAACCTCCGGTCGCCATATTGAGGAATATCTGCCCGCCGACCTGGCCCAGGTCGATGGCCCTGGGTGGCACGTCCAGCAGTGCCAGGGCCTGGGCAGGCTCCAGCGGCACGCCAGCGGCCTTGGCGAAATCGTTCGCAGTGCCCAGGGGCATCAGCACCAGGCTGGCGTCGGTCTTGGCCTGGGCCATGGCTTCGGCCACATCGCGCAGGGTGCCGTCGCCGCCACCGGCGATGATGTGGGTATAGCCGTCAGTGAGGGCTTCGTTGACCAGCCGCTGGGCGTCGCCGCCTTCCCAGGTGACCCGCACCGCCAACTCGCCGCCCTGCTCGCGCCGGGCCTGCACGGCGGTCCGGACGTCCTCGTTGAGGGCTTGCTTGCCGTGGAGGATCAACAGGGCTTTGGGGGTGGTCATTGCGGGAATCTCCTGATTCAAGGGTGCTTGGAGGATGTGGACCTTGGGCGGGGAGAAAAAAGCCATTGGATGGGAAAAAAATTGGATGATTGAGTGCATATCCGTTTTTTGGGTAACGGCGGGTATTGGTTCCGCCCTTACGGCGGGTCACTTTTGAAAAGAGCCCAAAAGTAACCAAAAGGCTCTTGCCCCAACACTCGGTACCTCGCCTAGGCTCGGTATGCCCGTAATCCGACAGGGATTTGGGGGGCCGCCGCCACGCGCCATCCATGGCGCGGGGCGGCTAAACCGGCATCCCTGCCGGTTTACCCCCCAAATCCCTGCCGAATTCCGGCCAGCGTGTTTGACGGGGCGCCTAAGATCAAAATCAAAAGCAAAAGCACAGCGGCCTGACAGCCGGCTTGAGTGGTGTGAAGCAAAGGCAAAAGCCAACGCGGTCCTGTAGGAGCCGGCTTGCCGGCGATGGTCGTTAACGATGACGTGGGGTGTCTGGATGAACGCGGCGGTCTCACGTTTTTCGCCGGCAAGCCGGCCCCTACAAGGGACCGCGTATCCACGATGCGAAGCGAGTCGCTCTTGATCTTGATCTGAGGCGCCCCGTTAAACACGCTGGCCGAACGCAGGCTTTGGAGCGTGGGTAACCCGGCAGGACGCCGGGTTAGCCGCGCTGGGCCAAGGATGGCCCATCGCGGCGGCCCACGCTCCAAAGCCGGAGTGAGGGCACACCGAGCCTAGGCGAGGTGCCGAGTGTTGGGGCGAAGCGTTTTTGGTTACTTTTTGCGCTTTTCAAAAAGTGACCCGCTGTAAGAGCGGAACCATAAGCAGCCGTTACCGCAGCAACGGATATGTACTCAATCAACTCTTATGCAACTTACTCATCAGTTGCGCCTCAGCCTGAGTCAACCCACACGACTGAGTAAGCTCATCCACCGTAGCCCCCATCCCCACCAACTTCGCCGCCTGCGCAAACGAAAGGCTCGACGGATCCCGCTGCTCAATCTGCGCCAGCTTGTCGGGCAACGGCGCAAGGATGGCGCGCAGTTCATGCACCTCATCCCCCACCTTCACCGCACTCTGCTGGTAATGATCAACCCGCTTGACCAACTCCAGAATGCGCCGGTCACGCACCGCATCACGCTCGGCCTGCTGCAGGAACAATTCGCGCTGCTGGCGCACATAGCGCAGCAGGAACGCCAGGGTCCCGGCCCACAACAGGGCCAGGACAATCACCGCCGCCTCAAAGAACAATCAGATGCTCTCCAGTTCCGACCATTCTTCTTCGCTCATCATCTTGTCCAGCTCAACCAGAATCAGCAGTTCGCCGTTCTTGTTGCATACGCCCTGGATGAACTTGGCGGACTCTTCGTTACCCACATTCGGTGCGGTTTCCACTTCCGATTGGCGCAGGTACACCACTTCCGCCACGCTATCGACCATGATCCCGACCACTTGCTTGTCGGCTTCGATGATCACGATACGCGTGTTGTCGTTGACCTCAGTCGGTACCAGGCCAAAACGCTGGCGGGTGTCGATCACCGTCACCACGTTGCCGCGCAGGTTGATGATGCCCAGCACATAGCTCGGCGCACCCGGTACCGGGGCGATCTCGGTGTAGCGCAGCACTTCCTGCACGCGCATCACGTTAATGCCATAGGACTCGTTGTCCAGTTTGAAGGTAACCCATTGCAGGATCGGATCATCCAAACCTTGTGCGGACGCTGACTTATTCATACCCCTGACCCCTTCAAATGCCGCATGACACGGCGTGTGTGCTTCGCTGACCGCATTCGCATGCGGCCCTTATTGTTCAATCAACTGCGTTTGTTCTGTGGCATCGCCTTGACCGCGCCACTGGCGATCAACTCGGCCAGTTCGGCGACGTCGAGCAACGCGCACATATGTTCGATCACGGTGCCCGCCAGCCAAGGCCGTTGGCCCCGGTGGCTGCGCCATTTGATTTCGTTCGGGTCCAGGCGCAACGAGCGGCTGACCTGATGCACCGCCAGCCCCCACTCATAACCCTGCACCGAGATCACGTACTGCAAGCCTTGGCGGAAGTCGTCGCGATAGCGGTCGGGCATGACCCAACGCGCGGTATCCAACACTTTGAGGTTGCCCGCCTGGCTGGGCAGGATGCCGAGGAACCACTCCGGCTGCCCGAACAGCGGCGTCAGTTCCTGACCTTCCAGGGAGTAGATCGAGCCCAGGCACACCAGCGGTACCGCCAGGGTCAACCCGGCGACATCGAACAGCAGGCATTCGAACGGCTCGGCAGCCCAACTCGGACGCCCATCGCCAGTCACCGGCGGCGGGGTGATGCTCGGTGGCAGGTGCACTTCCACCACCGGCTCGACCACCACGGGCGCAACCACTGCCGGCGCGATCGGCACGATGACCGGGGCAACCGGCACAACCTGCGCGTCGCGGGCCTGCTCTTCCAGAACGGCCAACTGGAATTCATCCAGCGTGCTTTCCGGCTCTACAGCGGGCTCCAGCACCAGGATCGGTTCCGGCAATTCTTCCGCGGTCGCATCCTGCAGCAAGGCATCCAGGTAGGATTCCAGTGCCAGTTGCGGCCGGGTCTTGAGTTCTACGGGACGGTTCATCACGCCACCTGCGCCACAAGTTGCTGGGACAGCAGGTGCTTGAGCAACGCGCGGTAGGCCAGTACGCCTCGGCTTTTCGGGTCGAACTGCGACGGCGCCAGGCCGGCGCGGCTGGCGTCACGCAGGCGTGTGTCCACCGGGATGTAGCCGTTCCAGATGGTATCCGGGTAGGCATCGCGCAACACACGCAGGGTGCCGAGGGATGCCTGGGTGCGGCGGTCGAACAAAGTCGGCACGATGCTGAACGGCAGCGCCTGTTTGCGCGAACGGTTGATCATTGCCAGGGTGCTGACCATGCGCTCCAGACCTTTGACGGCCAGGTGCTCGGTCTGCACCGGGATCACCAACTGCTGGCTGGCCGCCAACGCGTTGACCATCAACACGCCCAGCAACGGCGGGCTGTCGATGATGGCGTAGTCGAAGTCCTGCCAGAGTTGCGCCAGGGTCTTGGCGATCACCAAGCCCAACCCGCTCTGCCCCGGCGACTGGCGTTCAAGGGTGGCCAGGGCGGTGCTGGACGGCAGCAGGGAAATACTTTCGTTGCTGGTGGGCAGCAGCAGTTGCCCCGGCAAGTCGGCCGGCACGCTGCCCTTGTGCAGGAACAGGTCGTAGTTGCTGTGTTCCAGCGCATCCGGGTCGTAGCCGAAATAGCTGGTCATGGAGCCGTGAGGGTCCAGGTCCACCACGACCACGCGCTTGCCCGCCTCGGCCAGCAAGCCGGCTAAGGCGATGGAGGTGGTGGTCTTGCCGACCCCACCCTTTTGATTGGCAACTGCCCAGACTCTCATTCGGTTGGTTCCTCCCGGCAGGCACAGGCGCGACCGAGACATTGCATAAGGTTATTGAGCCGGCGACGGAGAATTGACGGCGCTCTGACGAACCGGCGGTTTTACAGGGGGCGGTGCAGTTTGTGTGCCAGCCCGCTTCAAGGCGGCATCCGGTGTTGCATTGGCGGTACCGGTGCCGGTCAGGCTGCGACGCACATCCAGGTTGCGCGAGACCACCAGCACCACCCGACGGTTACGTGCGCGCCCCTCCACCGTGGCGTTATTGGCCACCGGCTGGAACTCGCCATACCCCACCGACGCCAGGCGCCCAGGGTTCACACCCTGCATCGCCAGCATGCGCACGATGCTCGCGGCACGTGCCGAAGACAGCTCCCAGTTGGTCGGGTACTGCGCGGTGCTGATCGGGAAATTGTCGGTAAAGCCTTCCACGTGGATCGGGTTCTCGAACGGCCGCAGGATCGCCGCCACCTTGTCGATGATAGTGAACGCCTGGTCACTGGGCATCGCATCGGCACTGGCAAACAGCAGGCTGGAGTTCAGCTCGATCTCCACCCACAGCTCGTTGCCACGCACGGTCATCTGGTTGGAGCTGATCAAATCGCCGAACGCGGCGCTGATGTCATCGGCGATGCTTTTCAGCGGGTCGCTGGTTCCACCCACGCCAGCGGCGGTTTCATCGCTGTCGTTGACCAACGGCTTGGCCGGCGTCACGGTCTTGGGCCGTTCTTCGCCGATGGGGATCGGCTTGAGGGCGCGGTCGGCATCGTTGAACACGCCGATCAGCGCCTGGGAAATGACTTTGTACTTGCCTTCGTTGATCGACGAGATGGAGTACATCACCACGAAAAACGCGAACAGCAAGGTGATGAAGTCCGCATAGGACACCAGCCACCGCTCGTGGTTGACGTGTTCTTCAGGCTCGCGACGGCGACGGCTCATAATCGATATCTCCCATCAATCCATGAAGCCCTGGAGCTTCAATTCGATGGAGCGTGGGTTCTCACCCTCGGCGATCGACAGGATGCCTTCCAGCAACATCTCGCGGTAACGCGACTGGCGCATGGCAATCGACTTGAGCTTGCTGGCCACCGGCAACAGCACCAGGTTGGCACTCGCCACGCCGTAGATGGTGGCGACAAATGCCACGGCAATGCCGCTGCCCAGTTGCGACGGATCGGCGAGGTTGCCCATCACGTGGATCAAGCCCATCACCGCACCGATGATGCCGATGGTCGGCGCGTAGCCGCCCATGCTTTCGTAGACTTTGGCGGCGTTGATGTCGCGACTTTCCTGGGTGTAGAAATCCACCTCCAGGATGCTGCGGATCGCTTCCGGTTCGGCGCCGTCCACCAGCAATTGCAGGCCTTTGCGTGCGTAGCTGTCCGGCTCGGCGTCGGCCACGCCCTCCAGGCCCAGCAGGCCTTCCTTGCGCGCGGTGAGGCTCCAGTTGACCACGCGATCAATGCCACCTGGCAGGTCCACGCGAGGCGGGAAAATGATCCATATCAGAATCTGCATGGCGCGCTTGAACGAGCTCATGGGCGACTGCAACAACGCCGCGCCCACGGTACCGCCAATCACGATCAACGCTGCCGGGCCGTTGGCCAATGCGCCGAGGTGACCGCCTTCGAGGTAGTTGCCGCCGATGATCGCGACAAACGCCATGATGATGCCGATCAGGCTCAATACATCCATCAGAGGCAGGCCTCCACCAGATGCTTGCCGATGTCGTCCAAGCTATAGACGGCGTCGGCCAGGTCCGCCTTGACGATGGCCATGGGCATGCCATAGATCACGCAACTGGCTTCGTCCTGGGCCCAGATTGCGCTGCCGCCCTGCTTGAGCAGCCGCGCGCCTTCACGGCCATCGGCGCCCATGCCGGTGAGGACCACCGCCAGAACTTTGTCGCCGTAGGACTTGGCCGCCGAACCAAAGGTGATGTCCACGCAGGGTTTGTAGTTCAGGCGCTCATCGCCCGGCAGGATTTTGATCGCGCCACGGCCGTCCACCATCATTTGCTTGCCACCCGGCGCCAGCAACGCCAGGCCAGGACGCAGGATGTCGCCATCCTCGGCTTCCTTGACACTGATGCGGCACAGCTTGTCCAGGCGCTCGGCGAATGCCTTGGTGAACGCCGCGGGCATGTGCTGGATCAGCACGATCGGCGCCGGGAAGTTGGCCGGCAGTTGGGTCAATACGCGTTGCAGGGCCACCGGGCCGCCCGTGGACGTGCCGATAGCCACAAGTTTGTAGGCCTTGCGCTTCGGCGCAGGCGAATGGGCAGTCGCAGGCGCAGCAGCGCGAACCGGCGCCACGGCAGGCCGTGCAACCGGCGCAGGCGCTGGACGAGCAAACGATGACGTCGGTGCAGCCGGTGCTGCAACCGGTGCAGGCGTGGGCGCTGGCGCGCTGAACAGGCTGCGACGGTTACTGCGGGAAATGCTGTGCACTTTCTCGCACAGCATTTGCTTGACCTTCTCGGGGTTGCGCGAGATGTCTTCGAAATTCTTCGGCAGGAAATCCACCGCGCCAGCGTCCAGCGCATCCAGGGTGACCCGGGCGCCTTCGTGCGTCAGCGAGGAGAACATCAACACCGGGGTCGGGCAGCGTTGCATGATGTGCCGAACTGCCGTGATGCCATCCATCATCGGCATCTCGTAGTCCATGGTGATCACGTCCGGTTTCAACGCAATGGCTTGATCAATCGCCTCTTTGCCGTTGGTGGCCGTGCCGACCACCTGGATCGTTGGATCGGCGGAAAGAATTTCCGAGACGCGGCGGCGGAAGAAACCCGAATCGTCCACCACCAGGACCTTGACTGCCATAAACACTCCGTTAGGCGGGGCGGGCACTACCGCCCTGCCCCACCAGAATCAAATACGCCGAGCGGCGTAACGCTTGAGCATGCTCGGAACATCGAGAATCAGCGCGATCCGACCGTCACCGGTGATGGTCGCACCCGACATGCCCGGGGTTCCCTGCAGCATTTTGCCCAAAGGCTTGATGACCACTTCTTCCTGGCCAACCAGTTGATCGACGACAAAGCCGATCCGCTGGGTGCCCACGGAGAGAATCACCACATGGCCTTCGCGCTGCTCTTCGTGCTTGGCCGATGCCACCAGCCAGCGCTTGAGGTAGAACAGTGGCAACGCCTTGTCGCGTACGATCACCACTTCCTGGCCGTCCACCACGTTGGTGCGCGACAGGTCGAGGTGGAAGATCTCGTTGACGTTGACCAGCGGGAAGGCGAAAGCCTGGTTGCCCAGCATCACCATCAGGGTCGGCATGATCGCCAAGGTCAACGGCACCTTGATCACGATCTTCGAGCCCTGGCCCTTGGTCGAGTAGATGTTGATCGAGCCGTTGAGCTGGCTGATCTTGGTCTTCACCACGTCCATGCCGACGCCGCGGCCGGACACATCGGAAATCTCGGTTTTGGTCGAGAAGCCCGGGGCGAAGATCAGGTTGTAGCACTCGGTGTCGGTCAGGCGGTCGGCGGCGTCCTTGTCCATCACGCCACGCTTGACCGCGATGTTGCGCAATATGGTCGGGTCCATGCCTTTGCCGTCGTCAGTGATCGACAGCAGGATGTGGTCGCCCTCTTGCTCGGCGGCCAGGATCACCTTGCCGTTGCGCGACTTGCCCGAGGCTTCGCGCTCTTCCGGGGTTTCCACGCCGTGGTCGACGGCGTTGCGCACCAAGTGGACCAGCGGGTCGGCCAGGGCCTCGACAAGGTTTTTGTCGAGGTCGGTTTCTTCACCCACCAGTTCCAGGTTGATCTCTTTCTTCAGCTGACGCGCCAGGTCGCGAACCAGGCGTGGGAAGCGGCCGAAGACTTTCTTGATCGGCTGCATCCGCGTTTTCATCACGGCGGTCTGCAGGTCGGCGGTCACCACGTCGAGGTTCGACACGGCCTTTTGCATGGCTTCGTCGCCGCTGCTCAAGCCCAGGCGTACCAGGCGGTTACGCACCAGCACCAGTTCGCCGACCATGTTCATGATGTCGTCCAGGCGTGCGGTATCAACCCGCACGGTGGTTTCGGCTTCACTGGCAGGCTTCTCGGCCACCGGTGCTGCAGCGGCACGCGCCGGAGCCGGTGCTGGCGCTGCGGCTGGCGTGGCAGCTGGCTTGGCGGCCGGGGCCGGCGCTGCGGCTTTGGCGGCCACCGGTGCAGCGGACGCGACCGCTGCGGCCGGGGCCACTTCGCTGAACTTGCCCTTGCCGTGCAATTCGTCCAGCAGGGACTCGAACTCGTGATCGGAGATCAGGCCGTCGCCCGCCGGTGCTGCATTGGCAGCGGCAGGCGCCGCAGCCGTGGCGGCGACTTCCGGCAAGGCGTCGGCCACGAAGGTGCCCTTGCCATGCAGTTGGTCGAGCAACGCTTCGAATTCGTCGTCGGTAATGTCGGTGCTGGCACTGGCGGCAGGCGCCTCTGCAGCAGCAACCGGTGCGACAGCATCGGCCGCAAACTGGCCTTTGCCATGCAACTGATCGAGCAGGGACTCGAACTCAGCGTCGGTAATGTCTTCGCTGGTCGGTGCCGCGACGGCAGCCGCCGGCGCCTCTGCCTCGGCCTTCACGGCACTGAGAGAGTTGAGCAGCTGTTCGAACTCGCTGTCGGTCACATCCGGCTCGGCTTGCGCCACGGGCTCCGGCGCGGCTTCCACCACAGGCGCAGCCGAGGTGTCGGCAGGTTCTGCCAGGCGCGCCAGCGCGGCCAGCAGTTCCGGGGTGGCCGCGGTGATCGGGGCACGTTCGCGCACTTCGCTGAACATGCCGTTGACCGCATCCAGCGCTTCGAGAATCACGTCCATCAGTTCCGAGTCGACGTGCCGCTCACCCTTGCGCAGGATGTCGAACACGTTCTCGGCGATGTGACAGCACTCCACCAGCTCATGGAGCTGGAGGAAGCCGGCGCCCCCTTTTACAGTGTGAAAACCGCGAAAAATTGCATTGAGCAGGTTCGCATCATCTGGGCGGCTTTCCAGCTCGACCAGTTGTTCGGACAGTTGCTCTAAAATTTCGCCGGCCTCTACAAGGAAATCCTGAAGGATTTCTTCATCGGCGCCGAAGCTCATGTGGGTGCTCCTTAGAAGCCTAAACTGGATAACAGGTCATCTACGTCATCCTGACCTGACACAACGTCTTCACGTTTATCGGCATGAATCTGCGGACCTTCACCCTTGGCGAGATGTTTTTGTGGATCTTTTTCCGAGAGGATCGCTTCGCGGTCATGTTCAATGCCGGCAAAGCGGTCAACCTGGCCTGCCATAAGCACCAATTTGAGCAAGTTGCTTTCCACTTCGGTGACCAACTGGGTCACACGCTTGATCACCTGGCCGGTGAGGTCCTGGTAATCCTGGGCGAGCAGAATGTCGTTGAGGTTGCTGGAAACCGTGCGGTTTTCCTGCTCGCTGCGTGACAAGAACCCATCGACCCGACGCGCCAATTCTCGAAACTCTTCAGCCCCCACTTCCCGGCGCATGAAGCGGCCCCAGTCAACGCTGAGGGCCTGGGCTTCATTGGCCATGCCGTTGACCAGGGGCGTGGCGTTTTCCACCAGGTCCATGGTGCGGTTGGCCGCCGCCTCAGTCAGCCTGACCACGTAGGACAGGCGTTCGGTGGCATCAGTGATTTGCGAAATTTCTTCGGCCTGGGGCATATGCGGGTCAATCTGGAAATTGACGATCGCACTGTGCAGCTCGCGTGTGAGCTTGCCCACTTCCTGGTACAGGCCGCGGTCACGGGTCTGGTTGAGCTCATGGATTAACTGCACCGCGTCGCCGAACTGGCCTTTCTCAAGGCTGTCGACCAACTGATGAGCATGCTTTTTCAGGGTCGACTCGAAGTCTCCCTGTGACGTTTCTTTATGCTCCATAGCTCCCCCGCGATGGCATTAGCCGTGGATGCGTTCGAAGATTTTTTCGATCTTCTCTTTCAAGGCCAAGGCAGTGAATGGCTTGACCACGTAACCGTTAACCCCGGCTTGGGCGGCTTCGATGATCTGCTCACGCTTGGCTTCGGCGGTCACCATCAGCACAGGCAGGCTGCGCAGCTTTTCGTCAGCGCGCACGTGGCGCAGCAAGTCGATGCCGGTCATGCCCGGCATGTTCCAGTCCGTTACCAGAAAGTCGATGCTCCCGCTGTTGAGGATCGGAATCGCCGTAATGCCGTCATCCGCCTCGACCGTGTTAGTGAACCCAAGGTCACGCAACAGGTTTTTTATGATCCGCCGCATCGTTGAGAAGTCATCAACGATGAGGATTTTCATGTTCTTGTCCAATTCGACCTCCAAGCAGTCTTAAACGCGCCCAGCACCTGGACGCGCCATTTCAATCAACAGGCATTACACAAAAAGGACTGCCGGGGGCACCACGGGTCGAACCCGCGAAGGCTGCTTGCCCTCGCGGTATCGTCTACAGTGTCCCCACACTGCCTGTCAGCGCGCTCGCCACTCTCCCAAACGCCCCCGCAAGCGGGCTGCGCACTGGCTGTGCAACTGGCTGACCCGCGATTCGCTGACCCCCAGGACCTCACCGATTTCCTTGAGGTTAAGCTCTTCGTCGTAGTACAGCGCCAACACCAGTCGCTCACGCTCCGGCAAATTGGCAATCGCGTCCGCCAACGCCCCCTGGAAACGCTCATCTTCCAGGTCACGCGATGGCTCCATATGAGCGCTCGCGCCGTCCTCGTGCAGCCCTTCGTGTTCGCCGTCCTGCAAGAGGTCGTCGAAACTGAACAGGCGGCTGCCCAAGGTATCGTTCAAAATCCCGTAGTAATCGTCGAGACTCAATTGGAGTTCGGCCGCAACTTCGTGATCTTTAGCGTCGCGACCGGTTTTTGCTTCAATTGCGCGAATTGCGTCACTGACCATGCGCGTATTGCGATGCACCGAACGCGGCGCCCAGTCACCTTTGCGCACTTCATCGAGCATCGCGCCACGTATGCGGATACCCGCGTACGTCTCGAAACTCGCCCCCTTGCTCGCGTCGTATTTGGTCGACACTTCGAGCAGGCCGATCATGCCCGCCTGGATCAGGTCTTCGACCTGGACGCTGGCGGGCAGGCGTGCCAGCAAGTGATAGGCGATACGCTTGACCAGGGGCGCGTAGCGCTCGATCAATTCGCCCTGGCTGTCACGGGCAGACTTCTTGTACGCGTTGTAGCCGGTCGCTGTCATAGCACGGGTCCTGCGCTCGTCTGATGCACCAATCGCTCGACGAAAAACTCCAGATGCCCCCGAGGGTTGGCGGGCAACGGCCAGGTATCGACCTTCTGGGCAATAGCCTTGAACGCCAATGCGCATTTGGAACGAGGGAACGCTTCGTAGACTGCACGCTGCTTTTGCACAGCCTTGCGCACACACTCGTCGTAGGGAACTGCGCCGACGTATTGTAAGGCGACATCGAGGAAGCGATCCGTGACCTTGGTCAACTTGGCGAACAGATTGCGCCCTTCCTGCGGGCTCTGGGCCATGTTGGCCAGGACGCGGAAGCGGTTCATGCCGTAGTCACGGTTAAGCAGTTTGATCAGGGCATAGGCGTCGGTGATCGAGGTGGGTTCGTCGCAGACCACCAGCAACACTTCCTGTGCAGCGCGCACGAAGCTGACCACGGACTCGCCGATCCCGGCGGCGGTGTCGATCACCAGCACGTCGAGGTTGTCGCCGATATCACTGAAAGCCTGGATGAGGCCGGCATGCTGCGCCGGGCTCAGGTGCACCATGCTCTGGGTGCCCGAGGCAGCCGGCACGATGCGGATGCCACCGGGGCCCTGCAGCAGCACATCGCGCAGCTCGCAGCGGCCCTCGATCACATCGGCAAGGGTGTGTTTGGGTGTCAGCCCCAGCAGAACGTCCACGTTCGCCAAGCCCAGGTCAGCATCCAGCAGCATGACGCGACGGCCAAGCTCTGCCAGGGCCAGGGACAAATTCACTGACACGTTAGTTTTCCCGACGCCACCTTTGCCGCCGGTCACCGCGATCACCTGTACGGGATGCATGCTGCCCATTTTATTTCTTTACCTTGTCTTGCTTAGACGCAGGCTACATGGCTTGGCCGCGTGAATCGCTTGCAGACCATCGATGTAGATACATTTCACGGTGTTCATCCTGACTCAACCCACCCGCTTTGCCGGGTTGTGGTAAAGGTCGGCGAACATATCGGCCATCGCTTCCTCGCTAGGCTCTTCTTGCATTTGCACGCTGACTGCACGGCTGACCAACTGATGACGGCGCGGCAGATGCAAATCATCCGGGATCCGCGGCCCGTCGGTCAGGTAGGCGACCGGCAATTCATGACTGATGGCCAGGCTCAGCACCTCGCCCAGGCTCGCGGTTTCATCGAGCTTGGTGAGGATGCAACCGGCCAGGCCACAACGCTTGTAACTATGATACGCAGCGGTAAGAACCTGTTTCTGGCTGGTGGTTGCAAGCACCAGGTAATTTTTCGACTTGATGCCACGCCCCGCCAGGCTTTCCAACTGCATGCGCAATGCCGGGTCGCTGGCTTGCAGGCCGGCAGTGTCGATCAGCACCACGCGCTTGCGCAGCAAGGGGTCCAGGGCGTTGGCCAGGGACTGGCCCGGATCGACATGGGTCACCGACACATTGAGGATCCGGCCCAGGGTCTTGAGCTGCTCCTGGGCACCAATACGGTAGCTGTCCATGCTTACCAGCGCGATATTCTGAGCGCCGTACTTGAGCACGTAACGAGCCGCCAACTTGGCCAGGGTGGTGGTCTTGCCCATGCCGGCAGGGCCGACCATGGCGATCACACCACCCTCTTCCAAGGGTTCGATTTCCGGGGTGACGATCATCCGCGCCAAGTGGGCCAGCAACATGCGCCAGGCTTGGCGAGGCTCTTCGATTTCAGTGGTCAGGGCCAGCAGGTCGCGAGACAACGGGCCAGACAGGCCGATACGTTGCAGGCGACGCCACAGGTTGGCCTGCTGCGGCTTGCTGCCTTGCAGTTGGGTCCAGGCCAGCGAGCCAAGCTGCACTTCAAGCAGTTCGCGCAGGCCGTTGAGTTCAAAGCGCATCGAATCAAACACGCGCTGGTCAACCGCAGGCGCCGGAGCAGGCGCAGCAGGACGCGGCGGTTCTTTGAAGGTGGGCTCGACCAGCGGCTCGGCAGCGGTCAGCGGCAAGCCGGCGAACAATTGGCGGTTGGTGGTGGCATCGCTGTCGCCGCGCATGCTCAGTTCAGCCTGGGCCGAGACAATCCGCGAAGCGGTCTTGCGCAGCTCGTCTTCGAGCTCCATGTTCGGCACGCGCGGCGCCAGGGCCTGGGGTGTGTAGTCCAGGGCAGCCGTCAGCTCGACACCGCCGGCAATACGACGGTTTCCGATAATCGCGGCGTCGGCGCCCAGCTCATCACGAACCAGTTTCATGGCCTGACGCATATCGGCGGCGAAAAAACGCTTAACTTGCATAACCCACTACCCTCAGCCGTTGGGCCCTACTGTCGCGACGATAGTCACTTGCTTGTTGTCAGGAATTTCCTGATAAGCCAAAACGTGCAAATTCGGTACTGCCAAGCGTCCAAACCGCGACAACATCGCCCTGACCGGGCCGGCCACCAGCAGTATCACCGGCTGGCCCTGCATTTCCTGGCGCTGTGCGGCGTCAATCAACGAACGCTGCAGTTTCTCAGCCATGCTTGGCTCCAGCAGAACGCCCTCTTCCTGGCCTTGTCCTGCCTTCTGAATACTATTGAGCAATATTTGTTCCAACCTTGGTTCCAAGGTGATCACAGGCAGCTCGGAGTCAAGCCCTACAATGCTTTGGACGATTGCACGCGACAATCCGACGCGCACCGCAGCCACCAGGGCGGCAGTATCTTGACTCTTGGCGGCATTGTTGGCGATGGCCTCGGCAATGCTGCGAATGTCGCGTACCGGCACCTGTTCGGCCAGCAGCGCCTGCAACACCTTGAGCAATTGCGACAGCGACAGGATGCCCGGCACCAGTTCTTCGGCGAGTTTTGGCGAAGCTTTGCCGAGCAAACCCATCAATTGCTGGACTTCCTCGTGGCCGATCAGCTCGTGGGAGTGCTTGTACAGGATCTGGTTGAGGTGGGTGGCGACCACCGTGCTGGCGTCCACCACGGTGTAACCCAGGGACTGTGCCTGGCTGCGCTGGCTGATTTCGATCCATACCGCGTCCAGGCCAAAAGCCGGATCTTTGGCGGTGATGCCGTTGAGGCTGCCGAACACCTGCCCCGGGTTGATCGCCAGTTCGCGGTCCGGGTAGATCTCGGCTTCGGCCAGGATCACGCCCATCAGGGTCAGGCGGTAGGCGCTCGGGGCCAGGTCGAGGTTGTCGCGGATATGCACCGTGGGCATCAAGAAGCCCAGGTCCTGGGACAGTTTCTTGCGCACGCCCTTGATCCGCGCGAGCAATTGGCCGCCCTGGTTGCGGTCCACCAGCGGGATGAGGCGGTAGCCGACTTCCAGGCCGATCATGTCGATCGGGGTCACGTCGTCCCAGCCCAGCTCCTTGGTTTCCTGGGCGCGGGCCGGGGATGGCAGCAGTTCCTGCTGGCGCGCTATCTCTTGCTGGGCCTGGACCTTGACCGCATTCTGCTTTTTCCAGAACAGGTAGGCACCGCCAGCCGCCATGGCCGCCATGCTCAGGAACGACACGTGAGGCATGCCCGGCACGATGCCCATGATCGCCATGATGCCTGCCGCCACGGCCAGGGCCTTGGGCGAGGCAAACATCTGCCGGCTGATCTGCTTGCCCATGTCTTCGGAGCCCGACGCACGGGTCACCATGATCGCCGCAGCTGTGGATAACAACAGTGATGGCAATTGCGCCACTAAACCGTCACCGATGGTCAGCAGCGCGTAAACCTTGCCCGCATCGCCGAAGGTCATGCCGTGCTGGAAGATCCCCACGGCCATGCCGCCGATAAGGTTGATGAACAGAATGAGCAGGCCGGCGATGGCGTCACCGCGCACGAATTTGCTGGCACCGTCCATGGAGCCGTAGAACTCGGCTTCCTGGGCAACTTCCAGGCGACGGGATTTGGCTTGGTTCTGGTCGATCAGGCCGGCGTTGAGGTCGGCGTCGATGGCCATCTGTTTGCCGGGCATCGCGTCGAGGGTAAAACGCGCGCTCACTTCGGAGATGCGCCCGGCGCCTTTGGTGACCACCACAAAGTTGATGATCATCAAAATCGCGAACACCACGATACCGACCACGTAGTTACCGCCGATCACCACCTCACCGAAGGCCTGGATCACCTTACCGGCGGCGGCGTGGCCGTCCTGGCCGTGCAGCATGACCACACGGGTCGACGCTACGTTGAGCGCCAGGCGCAGCAGGGTCGCCACCAGCAGAATCGTCGGGAATACCGCAAAATCCAAGGGCCGCAGGGCGTACACGCAGACCAGCAATACCACCACAGACAGGGCAATATTGAAGGTAAAGAACACGTCGAGCAGGAACGGCGGCATCGGCAACATCATCATTGCCAGCATCACCAGCAACAACAACGGCACACCCAGATTGCCTCGCGAGAGGTCAGTCAGGGTGCTGCGGGCGTTGCCGAGCATTTGAGAGCGATCCACCACCGGTATTCCTCGTGTCCTTTGAAGCAAAGTTTTGACGCAATTGGGCGTCTTGCAGGCGGTATTGCAAGAAGCCTTCCAACTTTTGCTCTAAGGGTCAGATCGCTCTCAGGGGCATTGCCTTGAAACCATCGGAGAGGACGAAACTACAAGGGTTTGACGTTATCGGCCTGGGGGCCTTTTGGGCCTTCAACGATGTCGTATTCGACTTTCTTGCCTTCTTCGAGGGTTCTGAAGCCATCGGTTTTTATTGCGGAATGGTGGACAAATACATCTGCGCTTCTATCGTCTGGCGAAATAAAGCCAAACCCCTTCTCCGCGCTAAACCACTTCACTGTACCTGTTGCCATTACCTTTCTCCCGGCCGCTCGCTCGATGCCCCCTATGGACATCGCGCGATGAGCTTGATATTGAACGCATAAACCCCTTTGGGCCGCTGGATCCTCGATAACTGCATGTGCAGGCCATTCTTCAGCCAGACCCCGGCTGAACTGAGAAGGTCAACACGTACAGGTTCATCCTCGCCATCCAGTGCAATCAAGCCTTCACCGGTTTTTCGACTATAAGATTTGATCGTGCCGGTTAGCGCTTCCATCACCGCTCCTCCGCACCGTTCAGGCATGCAGCGTGTAGCGCCATGGAACCGCGAGCTGGCAATACTGGCTACTGTTAACGTTGACAGGTAGAGCGACTTGGCGACGAACGGTATCCGCATTTCCTTCTTCCCCAAAACATGAGGGCGCATAGATCGTGTTAGACAAATGCGCCCTCATTTCCCGCCGCATAAAATACGCTTCAATATATTGACTACACAGACACTATCAACAACCCAGCATATTCAGCTTGATAGAAATGATCTGCTCCTCCAATGTCATCTCCTGCCCCTCATGCATTTTTTCAATGACATCCATTTCCCGACGAGTAGGCAAACCTTCATGGGTTAATATTGTTTCCAAGTCTTCTGTTTCAACCGGCACTGTTTGCGCTGTGAATTCAGTCGGGTCCATGGTCAGATATTTTTCCAGTTGACGCTCAACCACGGCAAACTTCTCAACCGCCCTTCGCTCCTCCGCTGTACGTGGATGACGCCCGTCGAGAAATTGGTACAGCCGTTGATCCTCGGGTGTAATCGTGGCTTTGGCTGTCTCCAGCACCTGCCCCATAACACTCTTATGGGCCTTAATCTCAGATTTGCCATCCACCCCTACAACCGGTTTTTCCGAGACATTCTGTGCGACGGAAGCACCAGGCATAAAGCCCTTGAGAAAACTCGCAAGCGTTTGTGCGAGCTGATGAAACAAATCACTCAAAGACTGAACGACTGGATTACTCAATGGCTGATTCGTCATCTCACCCACCCAATTGGTGCCAACAACCGGCTGTGTGTATGAACGCTTCATCACATGACCGTCGCGATCACCGGGCGCCAAAGCAACCGCTTTATATAAATGTTTCTCCCTTCCAAATCTATCACCACACTGTTCTTCACGATGATGGGCAGGCATAGATAAGTGCCGAGATGCAATATCCATTATTCATAGTCCCTCAGAGAGCGATTCATTGAGTGTTTCATTTAAAAAAACACAGCATAAGATGCAGCCCTGATTGAGTGGGATAATCCCCCTCCAAGTTCCGACCCATAAAATTCAAGAAATTACATACAACGAATAAACACCCCAATCACCGACCCACAACAGCAGCATTAAAGGAAAACCACACTATCAAGTCTGACTGAACAGAAAGAAACGTCCCACCCGCCGGTTTGCCGGCAAAAAAACCAAGGGCGTCGCGTTCAGCCTGTCTGCCTGCGTATTGTTAACGACCATCGCTGGCAAGCCAGTTCCTACAGCAGGTGGGTCTGCCGTTCGTCGTAAACTGTGCTTGACCTGTCAACTTTGACAGTAGTCACAGGGTGCTTCCCGTTGTTTATTACACGCCATGCACTTCGCGCATGTAGTAAACGAGATGCAGGAGAGCGGTATTGAAGGTGAGTAGAGGTATTGTCAAATCCTATGAATTGACCCGTGGTGAGTGGTTGATTGCGTTGGACGACGGAGAAGAAATCGTCTTCATCGATTGGAGCGACTGGCAATGGGCTGCGCTGTCGATTGGTGAGCCGATAATGTTCCAAATGGTCCATAAACCCCAGGGCGTTTATGCGCTTCCCATTCGTGCGCATAACGATACCGAGACGGGTCCAGAGGTGTAAAGGAGAGCGGCAGTGGCAACAGGCACAGTGAAGTGGTTTAACGCGGAGAAGGGGTTTGGTTTTATTGCCCCGGATGATGGGAGTGCGGACGTTTTTGCCCATTACTCGGCAGTTACGTCAGATGGGTACAAAAGCCTAAATGAAGGCCAAAGAGTAGAATTTGACGTAGTACAAGGACCAAAAGGTCTTCATGCGGCGAATATACGACCTATTTAAAGGTTCAAATGTGGAGCGGGCTTTCAGTCGCTAGATGGCTGGCTGATATTAGCCACATCAGGCTCGTTAGGTCTTGACCCCAATAGAAATACGCACCGGTATTCCCATCAAGCAATAGTTGGAAGGCGTCTTGCAATACCGCCTGCAAGACGCCCAACAGCGTCAAAACTTTGCTTCATGCATTGAGGTTCGACACCGCCCCCGGATTAAGTATCGCGGCGCAGTTCCGGGGGAATGGGTAGGTCTTTGAGCGGGTCCGGGCGCTTACCCTTGCCCGCGCGGTACTGGCGAATCTGATAAACGTACGCCAACACCTGCGCGACGGCCAGATAGAGCCCGGCGGGGATTTCCTGGTCCAGGTCGGTGGAATAGAAGATCGACCGCGCCAGCTCCGGCGACTCCAGCAGCAGGATGTCGTTGGCCACGGCGATTTCGCGAATCTTCAGCGCCGTAAAGTCACTGCCCTTGGCCAACAGCATCGGCGCGCCGCCCTTCTCCGGGTCGTATTTGAGCGCCACGGCGTAGTGGGTCGGGTTGGTGATGACCACGTCGGCGTCGGGCACCGAGGCCATCATCTTGCGCTGGGACATTTCCCGCTGCAGTTGGCGAATGCGCTGCTTGACCTCGGGGCGGCCCTCTTGGTCCTTGTGCTCGTCGCGCACTTCCTGCTTGGTCATCAGCAGTTTCTTGTGGCTTTCCCACAGCTGGATCGGGGCATCCACGGCAGCGATGATGATCAGCCCGGCGGCCATCCACAGCGCGCTCCAGCCCACCACCTGCACGCTATGGATGATCGCTGACTCCAACGGTTCATGGGCGATGCGCAGCAGGTCGTCGATGTCGGACGACAACACCATCAGCGCCACAAACAGAATCAGGATGAATTTGGCCAATGCCTTGAGCAACTCCACCAGGGCCTTGGTGGAAAACATGCGCTTGAGCCCGGCAGCCGGGTTCATGCGGCTGAACTTGGGCGCCATGCTGCCGGCAGCGAACAGCCAGCCACCCAGGGCGACCGGGCCGATCAGCGCGGCCAGCAGCAAGGTGATGAGGATCGGTTGCACCGCCAGGATCGCGATCTTACCCGAGTGCAGCAGGTACTGGCCCATGGCATCAGGGTTGAGCAGCACCTCGCGGGGCAAGGCGAAGTTATGCTTCATCAACTCCATCAAGTCCAACGCCAGCCCGCCGCCATAGATCAACAAGGCGCCGGCACCGGCCATCATGGTGGCGACGGTATTGAGCTCTTTGGAGCGCGCAATCTCGCCCTTTTCCCTGGAGTCCTTTTTACGTTTCTCCGTGGGGTCTTCTGTTTTGTCCTGACCACTCTCGCTCTCGGCCATGGCTCAGCGCGCCCGTGCCAGATCACGTAAGAACTGCAAGGCATCGGTCGCCAGCGGTTGATACTGATTGAGAATGTCGGCCAGGCCGACCCAGAAAATCCCCATGCCCAACACCAGGGTCAATGGGAAACCAATCGAGAAAATGTTCAGTTGCGGCGCTGCACGGGTCATGACGCCAAAGGCGATGTTGACCACCAGTAACGCGGTGATCGCCGGCAGCACCAGCAACAGCGAAGCCCCCAGCACCCAGCCGAGGCGCCCCACCACTTCCCAGAAGTGATTGACCACCAGCCCCGAGCCCACCGGTAAGGTGGTGAAGCTTTCGGTCATCACTTCGAAGGCCACCAGATGGCCGTTCATGGCCAGGAACAGCAAGGTCACCAGCATGGTCAGGAATTGCCCGATCACCGCCGCCGACACACCGTTGGTAGGGTCGACCATGGACGCGAAGCCCATACCCATCTGGATCGAGATGATTTGCCCGGCAATCACAAACGCCTGGAAAAACAGTGAGAGGGAAAACCCCATCAGCGCGCCGATCAGGATCTGCTCGGCAATGAGCAGCAATGCACTCAGATCGATCGCGTTCACCGCCGGCATCGGCGGCAACCCAGGCACGATCACCACGGTGATCGCCACCGCAAAGTACAGGCGTATCCGGCGTGGCACCAGGGTCGTGCCGAACACCGGCATGGCCATCAACATCGCTGTTACCCGAAACAGCGGCAGGATGAAGGACGCCACCCAGGTGCTGATCTGGGTGTCGGTCAATGCCAGCAAGGACTGCATCGGGTCAGCCGATCAACTGCGGAATACTGCCGTACAACTGCAGGATGTATTCCATGAAGGTCTGCACCAGCCACGGGCCAGCCACGATCAGGGTGACCAGCATCACCAGCAGGCGCGGCAGGAAGCTCAAGGTCTGTTCGTTGATCTGGGTCGCGGCCTGGAACATCGCCACCAGCAAGCCCACCAACAGGCTTGGCACCACCAGCACGGCGACCATCACGGTGGTCAGCCACAACGCTTCACGGAACAGGTCGACGGCGACTTCTGGCGTCATTGCGCTATACCCCGCCGAAACTGCCGGCCAGGGTGCCGATAATCAGCGCCCAGCCGTCCACCAGCACAAACAGCATGATCTTGAACGGCAACGAGATGATCAACGGTGACAGCATCATCATACCCATGGCCATCAACACGCTCGCCACCACCAGGTCGATGATCAGGAACGGGATAAAGATCATGAAGCCGATCTGGAACGCGGTTTTCAATTCGGAGGTGACGAACGCCGGCACCAGGATGGTCAGTGGCGCCTGGTCCGGGGTGGCGATGTCGGTGCGCTTGGACAAGCGCATGAACAGCTCAAGGTCGCTGGAACGGGTCTGCGACAGCATGAAATCCTTGATCGGGCCCTGGGCCTTGTCGATCGCGTCCTGGGCGGTCATTTTCTCCGCCAGGTAGGGTTGCAGGGCTTGCTGGTTCACCTTGTCGAACACCGGCGCCATGATGAACAGCGTCAGGAACAAGGCCATGCCGGTGAGGATCTGGTTCGACGGCGTCTGCTGCAGGCCCAGGGCCTGGCGCAGGATCGAGAACACGATGATGATCCGCGTGAAGCTGGTCATCAGCATGACGAACGCCGGGATAAAACTCAGCGCGGTCATGATCAGCAGGATCTGCAGGCTGACCGAATACTCCTGCGCACCCGCCGCGTTGGTCCCCAGCGTAATCGCCGGGATCGACAACGGGTCGGCGCCGAACGCCAATGGCGCCGCCAGCAGCAGCATGAGCGTCAATAAAACGCGCATTACTTCTTATCCTTCTGATCCTTGCCCAGCAACTCCATCAGGCGCTGGGCGAATTCTGGCGTGGCGGACTGGCTCTGATCCACGCTCACCGGGGTCTTGAGCACATGCAGCGGGGTGATGCGACCGGGCGTGATGCCGAGCAGGATCTGCTCCTCGCCCACTTGCACCAGCACCAGCCGATCACGCGGACCGAGGGCGCGGGCGCCGATCATCTCGATCACCTGGCCGTTGCCCGGGCCCACGCGCTGCACGCGGCGCATCAGCCAGGCCAGCGCAAAGATCAAACCCACCACCAGCAACAGGCCCAGTACCAGCTGGGTCAGTTGCCCGCCGATGCCGCTGCTCACCACCGGCGCTGCCGTCGCAGCCGCTTGCGCGACCGGCTCAGCCGCGAGGGCGCTCAATGGCAGCGCCAGAAACAGTCCCGCCATCGAATACTTCATATCAGCGCAACTTCTTGATGCGTTCGCTTGGGCTGATCACGTCCGTCAGGCGGATGCCAAACTTCTCGTTGACCACCACCACTTCGCCGTGGGCGATCAGGGTACCGTTGACCAGCACGTCCAGCGGCTCACCGGCCAGGCGGTCCAGCTCGATCACCGAACCCTGGTTGAGTTGCAGCAGGTTGCGGATGTTGATTTCGGTGCTGCCCACTTCCATGGAAATCGACACCGGGATGTCGAGGATCACATCCAGGTTCGGGCCGTCGAGGGTCACCGGGTCGTTGTTTTTCGGCACGCTGCCGAATTCTTCCATCGGCAGGCGGTTGCCGGCCGGCGCGGTGGCGGCGTCAGCGGCCAACAGCGCATCGATATCGTCCTGGCCAACATCGCCGGTTTCTTCCAGGGCTGCCGCCCATTCGTCAGCCAGTGCCTGGTCTTCGGCGGAAGTGTTTTCGTGTTCGGTAGCCATTACATGTCCTCGGCGGAGCAGAAATTAATGTGGATCAGCGACGGTTGATCGGTTCAATCACTTGCAACGCCAGGTTGCCTTTGTGAGAGCCGAGCTTGACCTTGAACGACGGCACGCCGTTGGCGCGCATGATCATTTCTTCCGGCAGTTCGACGGGAATCACATCCCCCGGCTGCATGTGCAAAATATCGCGCAAACGCAACTGGCGACGGGCCACGGTGGCGCTCAGGGGCACGTCGACGTCCAGCAGGTCTTCGCGCAGGGCCTTGACCCAGCGTTCGTCCTGGTCGTCCAGGTCGGACTGGAAACCGGCGTCGAGCATCTCGCGCACCGGTTCGATCATCGAGTACGGCATGGTCACGTGCAGGTCGCCACCACCGCCATCGAGTTCGATGTGGAAGGTCGACACCACAATGGCCTCGCTGGGGCCGACGATGTTGGCCATGGCCGGGTTCACTTCCGAGTTGATGTACTCGAAATTGACTTCCATGATCGCCTGCCAGGCTTCCTTCAAGTCGATGAAGGCCTGCTCCAGCACCATGCGCACCACGCGCAGCTCGGTCGGGGTGAATTCACGCCCTTCGATCTTGGCGTGGCGGCCGTCGCCACCAAAGAAGTTGTCCACCAGCTTGAACACCAACTTGGCGTCGAGGATGAACAGCGCGGTGCCGCGCAGCGGCTTGATCTTGACCAGGTTGAGGCTGGTGGGCACGTACAGCGAGTGCACGTACTCGCCGAACTTCATCACCTGCACGCCGCCTACCGCCACGTCCGCCGAGCGGCGCAGCATGTTGAACATGCTGATCCGGGTGTAGCGGGCAAAACGCTCATTGATCATCTCCAGGGTCGGCATGCGTCCACGGACGATACGATCCTGGCTGGTGAGGTCATAACTTTTGACGCTGCCGGGCTCGGCAGCCATTTCGGTCTGTACCAGACCATCGTCGACGCCATGCAGCAGCGCGTCGATTTCATCCTGGGACAGCAGGTCTTGCACGGCCATGTCGTGATCCTACTGCAATACGAAGTTAGTGAAGAGCGCCTGCTCGACCACGACTTTGCCGAGTTCCTTCTGGGCCACTTCCTGCACGCTGGCCGTGACCTTCTGGCGCAGCATTTCCTGGCCCACCGGGGTGGCGAGTGTGTCGAAGCTCTGGCTGGAGAACAGCATCACCAGGTTGTTGCGGATCACTGGCATGTGCACCTTGAGGGCGTCCAGGTCCGACGCGTTGCGGGCCAGCAAGGTGATGCTCACTTGCAGGTAGCGCTGACGACCGTTCTGATTGAAGTTGGCGACAAAGGCCGGGAGCATCGGCTCGAAGATTGCCGGTTGCTTGACGTTAGTGGCGGTTTCGGCGGCGGGTGCCGGTTTGCTTGCACTGCTGTGCATGATGTACCAGGTGCCACCCACCGACGCGCCGATGGCCAGGAGCAGGCCCAGGACTATCAGCAGGATAAGCTTGAGCTTACCTTTGCCTGCGGGTGCTTTTGCTGCGTCGTCGCTCTTCGCCATGCCAATAATCCGTCACTATTCGGGGATTCATAGATCTACGGAATGGCAAGAGCAAGTGTTATGCCAGAGTTGTCTGGAAGTCGAGGAGGTACGGGCGCAGCAAATCAAATTGTGGGAGGGGGCTTGCCCCCGATGAGGGTGTATCAGTCACCCATGTTTCAGCTGACACACCCTCATCGGGGGCAAGCCCCCTCCCACATTTCGTCCGGATCAGGCGTAGTAGTCGACCGCACTGGAGCCGATTACGGTTGAGGTGACCGGCGTCACGGCTTCAGCCACATCAAGGTGGTTGCCGCTGTCGCCATTGTCACCACCGCGCCCGCCGCTACCGCTCACACCACGGGTCTGGGCCTGTTGCTGCTGTTGCTCCTGGCCACGGGACTGGTCGGACACGTTCACATCCACCTGCCCCATGCCCTGCTGGGCGAACATCTCCCGCAAGCGGCCGGACTGGCTTTCCAAGGCTTCACGTACCACCGGGTGGGCGCTCATGAAGTTGACCTGGGCTTGCTGGTCGGCGGTCATGTTGACCTTGATATCCAAGCGACCGAGTTCAGCCGGCTGCAACTGGATCTCGGCCGACTTGAGGTTGGCGCTGGACAGGTACATCACACGGTTGACGATTTCGTCGGTCCAGCCGCTCTGGTGCATGGCCAACGGCGCATTGGTCACCGGCGGCAAGGCATTGGCGGTTTTCGGCGTGGCCGCTTGCGTCAACGCGGCCAGGCGGTTGGCGAAGTCATCGACACGGGTGTCGCTGCTGGCATTCTTCAGGTCCTTGAGGCCGTCGTCGATCAGCCCGCTGAAGGCCTTGTCGCCGCCCTGGTCGGTGCTGTCCTTGGTGGCTTGTTGGTCAACCATATTGGCCAGGCCAGCGGCGAAGTTCTGCGCGGCGGTCGGCTGATCCTGGGTCGGTGCCGGCGCGGTTTTGGCCGAGGCCTGGCTGCTGGCCGACACGTGGCCACCCTGCTCCATCGCCAGGCGCACGGTCGGCATGGCGTCGAGGGGATCGGCCTCCGGATCGAAGGCCGGCTTGGCCTCCTCGGTCGCGGCGACCGGCGCTGCCACCACCGGCTGGGTTTTGTCGTCCTTGGCGGTGGTGACAGGCGCTGGGGTTTCAACCGGCACTGGCACGGCCACCGGGGTGACGGTGGCAATCAGTGCCGGATCGACCACCGGGTCTGTCGGGGGCTGCTGTACCAGGGATGGGTCGGCAGGCGCGTCGTCGTCCTTGCTGGCACTGTCGTCGGTGTTGGCCGGTGGCTTGGCAGGCAAGGTATTGCCGCTATCGGCAACCGCTGGCGTGCTGGCGGCAGGTTTGTCGTTGCTTGCCGCTGGCTTGGCACTGGCGTCGGAAGACTTGCCGGCGGTGGGCTTGGGCGAATTGTCGTCGGCCTTGGCCGTGGGTTTGGAAGCCTGGTTGGCGAACACTTGAGCGAAGCCAGGGCCCTTGTCCCGTGGGTCCGCAGCCACTGCCGGTGGGTTGGCGGCGGGCGCTTGAGGCTTGGCCGCGGGGGCAGCCTGAAGGAGCGAATTCGGGGCGACTGGCATAGGTAAAGGTCTCCACTGCATGGGGGTCGGGGATGCAGTATTGGGAGGTAGAGCAAGAGTCGGGCCAGGTTTGGGGGCGGTTGGTTTTATTGAGTACATATCCGTTTTTTAGGTAACGGCTGATATTGGTTCCGCCCTTACGGCGGGTCACTTTTGAAAAGAGCCCAAAAGTAACCAAAAGGCTCTTGCCCCAACACTCGGTACCTCGCCTAGGCTCGGTATGCCCGTAATCCGACAGTGATTTGTGGGGCCGCCGCCACGCGCCATCCATGGCGCGGGGCGGCTAAACCGGCATCCCTGCCGGTTTACCCCCCAAATCCCTGCCGAATTCCGGCCAGCGTGTTTGACGGGGCGCCTAAGATCAAAATCAAAAGCAAAAGCACAGCGGCCTGACAGCCGGCTTGAGTGGTGTGAAGCAAAGGCAAAAGCCAACGCGGTCCTGTAGGAGCCGGCTTGCCGGCGATGGTCGTTAACGATGATGGGGGTACATCTGGATAAACGCGGCGATCTCACGTTTTTCGCCGGCAAGCCGGCTCCTACAATGGACCGCGTATCCACGATGCGAAGCGAGTCGCTCTTGATCTTGATCTGAGGCGCCCCGTTAAACACGCTGGCCGAACGCAGGCTTTGGAGCGTGGGTAACCCGGCAGGACGCCGGGTTAGCCGCGCTGGGCCAAGGATGGCCCATCGCGGCGGCCCACGCTCCAAAGCCGGAGTGAGGGCACACCGAGCCTAAGCGAGGTGCCGAGTGTTGGGGCAAGAGCGTTTTGCTTACTTTTGCGCTTTTCAAAAGTGAGCCGCCGTAAGGGCGGAACCGATACCCGCCGTTACCTAAATAACGGATATGTACTCAATCAGATCTGAAACCGCTGCCGCTCCGTCTCATACAACGGCTTCACCAACGCAAACTCCCGAACAATCTGATCCACCAATGCCCCCAAATCCCTAACCTCAGCCCCAACGGACTCAACCTCCAACCGCTGACACAACTGCGCCAACCGCACCGCCCCAAGGTTCCCACTGCTCCCCTTGAAGCTATGCGCAATGCGCCCCAACGCCTTCGCATCATCCCTGGCCTTGCGCAACGCTTCGACGCGCTTCTGGGAATCATCGAGAAAGGTATCAAGCAACTTGGGATACTCGCCTTCCATGACTTCCTGCAGACCCGACAACACCTCCGGGTCCAGATGTAGATCAACCACTTGCTCGCTCCTTGATCAAGAATCGGCGGATTATGCCAGAGCCTCCCAGCAAAACTCCACGCAGACACTGCGCCCGCCATCAGACCAGCGTACATCGCTGCTCAACTGACGCACCAGGCTCAAACCCCGGCCAGACAGACGGTCAATATCCAGCGGCCGCGCCAGCACCTGTTCCACGTCAAAACCAGGCCCGCTGTCCTCGACGCGCAGGGTCATGCGGCCGCCCGCCGCGGTCGGCAGCACTTGCACATGCACGCGTATGTAGCCGCTGTTGAGCTGCGCCAGGCGGTCATTGCGCTGGCGGTAATACTCGGCAAACCCCTGGGCATCGCGCTTGAGCCGCGAATCCAGGCCCAACACCCCGTGTTCCAGGGCATTGGAATACAACTCGGCCATCACGCTGTAGAGCGCCCCGCTCTGCTCCCGCAGGCCATGGATCTCCAGCAACAATTGCAGCAGGTACGGCAATGGGTTGTAACGCTTCAAGGTCTCTGCGCGGAATTCAAAACTCACCGACCAGTCCAGCGGGCACGACTGGCCGCTGTCAGCATACAACGGCCCGCTGGCACGCAGTTGCTGGCCGGCTTGCAGGGTGATCTCCACCATGCTCACGTCATCTCGCGCCTCACCCCGAAACGCCGCCAAGGCCTGTTCAATGTCTTCAAACAGACGATCCGGCTCACGGTTGGCAGCGAATACCTGCTGCAAGCGTTCGGCGCCAAACAGCTGATCATTGGCATCGGCGGTATCCAACACACCATCGGACAGCAGGAACACCCGGTCACCCAACGCCATCGGCCAGACTTCGGTGCGGTCATCAAATGCTTCGGCCGACAACACCCCCAACGGCAAATGCCGCGACGCCAGCGGTGTACGCTTGCCGCTGGCGACTTCATGCACATAGCCTTCGGGCATGCCGCCGTTCCACACTTCCACCACGCGCCGCTGCGTGCTCAGGCACAACAGGGTGGCGCAGCAGAACATGTCCACCGGCAGGATGCGCTTGAGCTTGGCGTTCATCTCGCGCAGGGTCTGTGCCAGGCCGTAACCCTTGGCGGTCATGCCATAGAACACTTCCGCCAGGGGCATTGCGCCCACCGCCGCCGGCAAGCCATGGCCGGTAAAGTCGCCGAGCAGCACGTGCATATCGCCGGACGGTGTGTAGGCGGCCAGCAGCAGGTCGCCGTTGAACAACGCATAGGGCGATTGCAGGTAGCGAATGTTCGGTGCGGCATTGATGCAACCGGAATGCGCGACCTTATCGAATACCGCCTTGGCCACCCGCTGTTCATGCAGAAGGTAGTCATGATGCTTGGCAATCAGGTCGCGCTGCTGCAAGACCGTGGCCTGCAACCGCCGCAGGCGGTCCATGGCGTTGATCTTAGCGGCGAGAATAAGCTGGTTGTAGGGCTTGGGTAAAAAGTCATCGCCGCCCGCATCCAGGCACTGCGCCAGCGCTTCGCTCTCGCGCAGGGAGGTAAGGAAGATCAGCGGCACCAACTCTTCACCCGCCAGTTGCTTGATCCGGCGCGCCGCCTCAAAGCCGTCCATCACCGGCATCAATGCGTCCATCAACACCAGTTGCGGGCGCTCGCGGATAAATACCTCGACCGCTTCGGCACCATTGGTGGCCGTGAGCACCTGGTGCCCTTGGCGCCGTACGATGGTCGACAGCAACAGCAGGTCGGCGGCGCTGTCTTCGGCGATCAGGATCGTCAGCGGCTCAAGGACCGGGGCCAGGGCGCTCAACTTATGTCGAACAGTTTGTCGAAGTTGGAGATGGCGAGGATCTTGCGCACATCGGAGTTGCTGTTGATCACCTGCACTTCGGCATTATCGCCACCGGCATGGTCACGCAACAGCAGGAGCATACCCAGGGCGGAGCTGTCCATGTAGGTGGCTTCCTTCAAGTCGACGACGTACAACTCAGGCACTTTATAGAAACGCTCGTAAGCATCACGAAACGCTTGATGGCTGCCGAAATCAAACCGGCCCTTGACCGCGATCGTCAACTTCGTCCCATCCAGGGATACTTCCGACTCGACTGACATGCGACTGCTTCCTTGTCTTTGGCAATGAGACAAGGTTTAGCAGGCGAACCCGATCTGAGCAACACCACACATCAACTGTGGGAGCGGGCTTGCTCGCGAATACGGTGTGTCAGTTGATATATCTGTGACTGACCCACCGCATTCGCGAGCACATTTAGAACTGGGATTGGCGTGGGAGGCGCTGGGACAGTTCGTCGAGCAGCTTTTGCTCGCGCTTGTCTTCAAGCGCGCGCGCTTCGTCGATATAACGCTGCACCAATTTGCGCAAACCTTCGACCCGGGCAAACGCCGCTTGCCAGCTCTCGCGGGCTTTATCGAGATTGTTCTGGTGCCACGCCAGGCTCTGGCGCTGCTGGCCGACAGCCGTTTCCAACTGATTGAGAAAGCCCTGGTAGCCCATCAACCACTGGCCCGATACGCCTTTGCTGCCGCGCTCGATCCACTGCTGCTGGTACTCACCCCGGAAACGCTCCAGGTCGCCCAGTTTGCTTTCGGCCAAGCGCACCTGCCCCTGGAAATAACCCAGGCGCTGAACGGCGGTTTTCTCGGCCTTTTCGGCCATGTCCACCACCGGAGCCAGGCGTGCGGCGCGGCTGTTGGCCATGGCTTAGCCGCCCGGCGCGGGGGCGAAGATCGTCTGCAAGTGTGCTTCGCTCTCGCCCATGCTGATCTTGTCGTTGAGGCCCTGGCGCAGGTAGGTCACCAACTGCGGTTGCAGGGCGATGGCCAGGTCGGTGTCGCGATCACCGCCGGCCACGTAGGCGCCAACGCTGATCAAATCGCGGCTCTGTTGGTAGCGTGACCACAGTTGTTTGAAATGCTGGGCGCGGGCCATGTGTTCCGGCGTAACCACCGCCGGCATCACCCGGCTGATGGACGCTTCGATGTCGATGGCCGGGTAGTGCCCTTCTTCAGCCAGGCGCCGCGACAGTACGATGTGGCCGTCGAGCACGCCCCGCGCCGAGTCGGCAATCGGGTCCTGCTGGTCATCGCCTTCGGACAATACAGTGTAGAACGCGGTGATCGAGCCACCACCGGCTTCGGCGTTACCGGCGCGCTCCACCAACTTGGGCAGCTTGGCGAACACCGACGGCGGATACCCCTTGGTGGCCGGCGGTTCGCCGATGGCCAGGGCAATTTCCCGCTGGGCCTGGGCGAAACGCGTGAGCGAGTCCATCAGCAACAGGACGTTCTTGCCCTTGTCGCGGAAATATTCGGCGATGCGTGTGCAGTACATCGCCGCACGCAAACGCATCAGCGGTGCATCGTCCGCCGGGGATGCAACCACCACCGAACGCTTGAGGCCTTCTTCACCGAGGCTGTGTTCGATGAATTCCTTCACCTCGCGACCCCGCTCGCCGATCAGCCCCACCACGATGATGTCGGCCTCGGTAAAGCGGGTCATCATGCCCAGCAACACCGACTTACCCACGCCGGTACCGGCGAACAGGCCCAGACGCTGGCCGCGGCCGACCGTCAATAATCCGTTGATACTGCGAATGCCCACGTCCAGCGGCACGCTGATCGGGTTACGGTTGAGCGGGTTGATGGTAGGGCCATCCATCGGCACCCAGTCCTCGGCCTTCATGCCGCCCTTGCCATCCAGCGCGCGACCGGCACCGTCGAGCACGCGACCAAGCATGCTCATGCCCATCGGCAGGCGGCCGGTGTCAGCCAATGGCACCACGCGGGCGCCGGGGGCGATGCCCGCCAGGCTGCCCACGGGCATCAGGAAAATCTTGCTGCCGGAGAAGCCCATCACTTCTGCTTCGACCTGCACCGGGTGGTAGCTGTCGTCGTTGATCACCATGCAGCGGCTGCCCATGGCGGCACGCAGGCCTTCGGCTTCGAGGGTCAGGCCAACCATGCGCAGCAAGCGTCCTTCGAGGATCGGCTGGCCGGGCAACTCGGCGGCCTCGGCATAACCGCTCAAGCGCTTGGCGAAGCTGGTGCGATCAAGGCGCATCGGGGGCGTCCAGGTCCACGCTCAGGTCGGGCTCGGCCGGGTTCAACACCTGCTCGTGGGCTTGATCCAGCAACTTGGCCATGATCTGGCTGATGCGGGTTTCCACCGTGGCATCGATGCGGCTGTGTTCGGTTTCGACGCGGCAACCACCGGGCTGCAACGAGGCGTCCTCGACGATGCGCCAGGTTTCTTCGTGGCGCTCGCGCAGGGCTTTGACCTGTTCGAAATCCTGCGGGTTGATGTACAGCCGCACATTGCCGACACCCAGTGGCAGCAGTTTGAGGGCCTCGCGCATGACGCTTTCGATATGGCTGGAGTCCAGCACCAGCTCGCGCTGGATCACCTGCCGGGCGATGTGCTGCACCAGGTCGACCATGGCTTTTTCGATCTGTGAATCCTGCTCGGCGATCGGGTCGAACAACACCCCCATCAAGCGTTCCAGGCTGGCGAGCTTGACGCTCAGCGCCTCCTCCGCTTCCTGGCGCACCTTGAGGGTGGTGCTGCGAAAACCGTCTTTTTCACCCGCCGCGAAGCCCTCGTTGTAGGCCTCCTGGCGGATGGCTTCCAACTCTTCCAGGGTCAGTGGCTGGACTTCATCCAGCGGCACTTCTTCCATCTCCGCCGGAGGCTCTTCAACCGGTTCCGGCTCAGGCTCGGGCAAATGTGGGTCGAAGCTGGGCAACGACCAGATGTCGAACCCACCGACGTCCCGCGCGCGAATCAGATCGCTGGGCGCCTCATCTTTGTTCGACATGAAAGGCGCCTTAGATCATTTCTTCGCCGCCCTTCCCGCCGAGAACGATTTCTCCGGCTTCGGCCATACGGCGGGCAATGGTGAGGATTTCTTTCTGCGCGGTTTCCACGTCGCTGACGCGCACCGGTCCTTTGGCTTCCAGGTCGTCGCGCAACAGCTCCGAGGCACGCTTGGACATGTTCTTGAAGATCTTCTCTTTGACGTTTTCGTCCGAGCCCTTGAGGGCCAGCACCAGCACGTCCGAGGACACCTCGCGCAGCAACGCCTGGATGCCACGGTCGTCGACATCGGAGAGGTTGTTGAACACGAACATGAGGTCTTCGATCTGGCCGGACAGGGTGTCGTCGATCTCGCGGATCGAGTCCATCAACTGGCCTTCGACCGAGCTGTCGAGGAAGTTCATGATGTCGGCCGCGCGCTTGATACCGCCCAGGGTGGTACGCGAGGCATTCGAGTTGCCAGAGAACTGCTTCTCCAGAATCGTGTTGAGTTCTTTCAGGGCCGCCGGCTGCACGGTGTTCAGCGACGACACGCGCAGGATGATATCCAGGCGCACCTTATGGTCGAAGTGGCCGAGCACTTCACCGGCCTGGTCCGGGTCAAGGTAGGCCACCACGATCGCCTGGATCTGCGGGTGTTCGTAGCGGATCACGTCGGCAACGGCACGCGGCTCCATCCATTTGAGGCTGTCGAGGCCGCTGGTGTTGCCACCGAGCAGGATACGGTCGATCAGGCCGTTGGCTTTGTCTTCGCCCAGGGCCGAGGTGAGCATCTTGCGGATGTAGCTGTCGGAGCCGACGCCCAGGCTGGTCTGGTCGCCGACGATCTCGACGAACTCGCTCATCACCTGCTCGACTTGCTCGCGGTGCACATTGCGCATTTGCGCCATGGCCACGCCCACCCGTTGAACCTCTTTGGGGCCCATGTGGCGCAGCACTTGGGCGGCGTCGGTTTCACCCAGGGACAGCAGCAGGACTGCGGCTTTGTCGACCTTGGTGAGCTTGGCAACAGCGGCTCGATTATCACTCATCTGCGTTGATCCACTCTTTCACGACCTGGGCCACACGGCCCGGGTCTTCTGCCACCAGACTCTTGATTGCATTCAGCTGAGCGTCATAGCCTTCGCTCGGGCTTGGCAACAGGATACTTTGCGGGCCACCGAGGCTGACGCGGTCGTTGGCCAGTTCGCCGTCCAGGCCGCCCATGCCACCCAACTCGACGTCGCCGCCTGCCAGGGCAAGCTGTTTCTTGCCGTTGCCGGTGATGTTGTTGAGCACCGGGCGCAGCACGCCGAACACCAGTACCAGGATAAACAACACACCCAGTACTTGCTTGACGATGTCCCAGAACCACGGCTGCGAGTAGAACGCCGGCTCGGCGATCACTTCGCCACGCTCGGCGGAGAACGGCATATTGATCACGCTGACACTGTCACCACGGCTCGCGTCGAAACCGACGGCGTCCTGCACCAGGCGCGTGAAGCGCGCCAATTCGTCGGCGCTCCAAGGAGCACGGGTGACGGCGCCATCCGCGGCATTGACCTTGACCTGGTCATCCACCACCACCGACACCGACAGGCGATTGACGCGGCCTTGTTGCTGCTTGGTGTGGCTGATGGAACGGTCGAGCTCGAAGTTCTTGGTGGACTGGTTACGCTTGTCCGCCGGGTACGGGGCGAGCATCGGCTGGCCGGTGGCCGGGTCCATGATCTGCTGGCCGTTGGCATCCAGCAATGGCTGGCCTGGCTGAATCGCGCCAGCGCTGGCGGTAGCGCCACCGGTGGTCTGCGGCGCAGAGGCCGGGGCCGGCGGCTGGTTGCTCAATGCGCCCGGCACACCTTGCGGCGGGCCATTGGCGGCGGTGCGTTGTTCGCTGGTGGACTGCTCGCTGCGCAAGGCAGGCTGGTCTGGGTTGAATTGCTCGGAGGTCGACTCGACGGCGCTGAAGTCCACGTCTGCGGACACTTCCGCCTTGTAGCGGTCGTTGCCGAGCACCGGTTGCAGAATGTTGTGTACACGCTGGGTAAGCATGCTTTCGACGCGGCGGCTGTAGTCGAACTGCTTGCCGGCCTGGGTCAACGCGGAATTTTCCGCCTGGTCGGACAGCAGGTTGCCCTTCTGGTCCACCACGGTGATCTGCGATTTGCTCAGTTCAGGCACGCTGGTGGCGACCAGGTTGACGATCGCCAGGACCTGGCCAGGCTCCAGGGAGCGGCCCGCAAACAGTTCTACCAAGACCGAGGCACTTGGCTTGCGCTCGTCGCGCACAAACACCGAGCTTTTCGGAATGGCCAGGTGCACGCGGGCACCCTTGACGTTGTTCAGGCTGGAGATGGTACGTGCCAGTTCGCCTTCCAGGCCACGACGGTAGCGGGTGGCTTCCATGAACTGGCTGGTGCCCAGGCCCTGGTCCTTGTCGAGGATCTCAAAACCGATGTTGCTGTCGGACGGGGTTACGCCGGCGGCGGCGAGTTTCATGCGCGCACGGGCCACATCGTCGGCCTTGACCAGCAGCGCCCCGGAGTTGGGCTCTACGGTGTAGGCGATGTCGGCGGCGGCCAGGGTTTCCATGATCTGCTTGGAATCCATGCCCGCCAGGCTGCCATACAGCGGCCGGTAATCGGGTTGCTGCGACCACAGCACCACGGCAAAACCAATCGCCACGCTGGCAGCCAGGCCGACCATCAGGCCCACCTGACGCAACATGGTCATTTCGGAGAGGTTTTCCAGGAACGACAGGCCAAACAGCGGCGGTTTGCCGTCTGCCTTGGCGGGTACGTTGTCCACGACTGCTTCTGCCATGACTTAAATCTCGTCCTTAAACCGGCATCTGCATGATGTCTTGGTAAGCCTGAACCAGCTTGTTACGCACCTGGGTCAACGCCTGGAACGAAACGCTGGCCTTTTGCGAGGCGACCATCACGTCGGTGAGGTCCACGCCGCTCTTGCCGATCTCGAACGCGTTGGCCAACTGGCTGGAAGCTTGCTGGGTGTCACTGACTTTGTTGATGGCCTGGCCGAGCATGTCGGCGAAGCTGCTTTGGCCCAATTCCGGCGCTGGCGCGACGGATTTCGGTTGAGCCATGGCATCCATTTGCATGGAGCGCATATCCAACATCAACCGATTGAACTCAATACCCTGGCTCATGAACTTCTCTCTCCGACAACCCGCATTTTTTTTGACGCTACGCCGCACTTACTAGGGGAGGTAGCAACAAGGGTGCCAGCTCTGGTTCAACTCGTAAGAAAAGGCGACAAACCTTGTCGGCCTCGATACTAATCAGGTGGCGAACAGATACGCCTCGACATCCATCCCCGCGTCACGCATCTGCGCCAGCTTGTAGCGCAAGGTGCGCGGACTGATGCCCAGGCGCTCGGCGGCCTCTTTGCGACGGCCACGCTCGGCGCGCAGGGTGTCGATGATCATCTGGAATTCGCGGCGACGCAGGTCGTCGCCCAGCGCACCGGCGGTTTCGGTTTCGGCCACCACGGGCGCCGGCGCCAAGGATGGCAGCGGCGCGGCCCCGCTGCCCATGGCCAGGCAGAAATCCTGGGGCTGGATCAGGCCGCCCTGTTGCAGGATCAGCGCACGCTGGATGGCGTTGTCGAGCTCCCGCACATTACCCGGCCACGGGTAGGCGATCAGGCAGGCCTGGGCCTCAGCCGACAGCCGCGCCTGGGCGTGCTTCATTTTTTTGACATGGTTGTTCAGCAGGCGCTCGGCCAGCGGGATGATGTCCGCCGGGCGTTCGCGCAACGGGCGCCAGGCCAGGGGGAATACCGACAGACGGTAGAACAGGTCTTCGCGAAAACGCCCCGCCGCCACTTCGCCCGCCAAGTCACGGTTAGTCGTAGCAACCACACGAATATCCAGCTGGATCGGCTTGCGGGCGCCGACGCGCTCCACTTCACGTTCCTGCAGCACCCGCAGCAACTTGGCTTGCAGGCCCAGGGGCATTTCCGAAATTTCATCGAGCAGAATGGTGCCGCCGTCAGCCTGCTCGAACTTGCCCGCCTGGGCCGCGATAGCGCCGGTAAAGGAGCCTTTTTCGTGACCGAACAGCGTGGCTTCGAGCATGTTGTCGGGGATCGCCGCGCAGTTGATGGCGATAAACGGCTGCTTGGCGCGGGTCGATTGCTGATGGATATAACGCGCCAGCACTTCCTTACCGGTGCCGGACTCGCCGGAAATCAATACGGTGGAATCGCTGCGCGCCACACGGGCCGCCAGCTCCAACAATTGTGCGCTGGCCGGCTCGAAGGCAATCGGACCTTCGCCGTCGCTGGCCGGGATCACGCCCAGGGCATGCCGTGCGACCAGTTCGATCAAAGCTTTGGGTTCGAAGGGTTTGACCAGGTAATCCGCCGCACCCTGGCGCATGGCATCGACCGCACGCTCAACGGCGCCATGGGCGGTCATCAGCAATACCGGCAACTGCGGCTGACGCGCGCGCAGCAGGCCGAGCAACTGGTGCCCGTCCATGCCGGGCATGTTCACATCGCTGACCACCAGGCTGAAGGACTCCTGCTCCACCGCCTCCAAGGCGTCTTCGGCAGAACCGACCGCCCGGTAGTCATGGCCCGCCAACAGCAGCGTGTCAGCCAATGCTTCACGCAGGGCGCGATCGTCTTCCACCAACAGAACCTTGATTGCCATAGCCTTCCTACTCCGCGCTTGCCGCGCATGAAAACAGCGGCAAGGTCATCAATGCACAGGTGCCCCGCCCAACCCGGGAGTGCAATTGCAATTCTCCCTGATGAGCACGTGCCACTGCCTTGACCACGGTCAGGCCCAGGCCGGTGCCGTTGGTCTTGGTGGTGAAAAAAGGTTCGCCCAGACGCTGCAACACGGCGGGCTCGATACCGCTGCCGCTGTCACTGATGCACAGGCGCAGGTTTTGCTCGCGGTTGTACAGGTGCACCTTGAGCCGCGCTCCTGGGCCGCTGGCTTGGGTAGCGTTCTCGATCAGGTTGAGCAGCGAGCCGACGAGGGTGTCACGGTTGCACAGCAGTTCACCAAGGTGGCTGTCGCACTGCCAACGCACGTGCACGTCTTGAATATGGGTGGCGGCCGCCGCTTGCAGGGCCTGCATCAACTCGGCCGGCGTGATGCGGTCGGTCAGCGGCAATTCGCCACGGGCAAACACCAGCATGTCGCGCACCTGATGCTCCAACTCGTGCAGGCGTTCCTTGAGCCGCCCGGCAAACCGTTGGTGGGTGGCGGCAGGCAACTGTTCGTCAGTCAAATGACTGGCGTAGATCAGCGCCGCCGACAGCGGTGTACGGATCTGATGCGCCAGAGAAGCGACCATGCGCCCCAGCGACGACAGACGCTCGTGCCGCGCCAACTGGTCTTGCAAGTGACGGGTTTCAGTCAGGTCATTGAGCAGCACCAACTGACCCGGCTCCGCGTCCAGGGAACGGGTGGCGATGGACAAGCGGCGGCCGTCCTTGAGGGAGATTTCATGGCCGTCGTCTTCACGCGGCGCAAAGCAGCGGGTGATGACATGGCGCCAAAGCTCACCTTCCAGCGGCAGGCCGAGCATGTCGCAGGCCGCCGGGTTGGCTTCGCGCACGCGGCCTTCTTCGTCGATGACGATCACGCCACCGGGCAGTAGCGACAGTAGGTTTTGCAGGCGGTTGGCCAGGCGCTCTTTCTCGGCCAACTCTTCCATGCGCTGGGCACTGACCACGGCCAACTCGCCTTTAAGCTCGGACACACGGGCTTCGAGCAGGCTGTAGGAGTCGGTCAATTGGCTGGACATCTGGTTGAACAGCGAAAAGGCCTGTTCCAGGCCTTGGCGGCTTTGCTGTTCTACAGAGGGAACCAGCCCTGCAATGGCAGGACTGGAAGAATGTTGGGCGGCGTGGGGCATCATGCTCTCTCGCTTGGCTGACCGTCAGTTAAACGGAACGTTGCGAGGGCTGTAGCAATACTTGTGCCGAAAAAAAACCGCTGATAAATCAGCGGCTTGAAAAACAGGCGTCAATCATCTGCCTGTTCATCACCTTCTTTGCGGCTCATACCGTACTTGCGCATCTTCTCCACCAGGGTGGTACGACGGATGCGCAGGCGCTCGGCGGCACGGGCGACGATGCCGTTGGCGTCGTCCAGGGCTTGTTGGATCAGGCCTTGTTCCAGGTTGCCGAGGTAGTCCTTCAGGTCCAGGCCTTCGGGCGGCAGCATGGCGGTCGAACCAAAGTCCGGGGTATGGCCGTTGATGGCCACCCGCTCTTCCATGTCGCTGCGCAGGCTGTCGACCAGTTGCTCGTCTTCGTCGTCGACGTAGCGGAATTTCTTCGGCAGCTCGACCACGCCGATCACACCGTAGGGGTGCATGATCGCCATGCGCTCCACCAGGTTGGCCAGCTCGCGCACGTTGCCCGGCCAGCCGTGGCGGCACAGGGACATGATCGCGGCGGAGTTGAAGCGGATCGAACCGCGCTTTTCGTGCTCCATGCGCGAGATCAGCTCGTTCATCAGCAACGGGATGTCTTCCACGCGCTCACGCAGCGGGGCCATCTCGATCGGGAATACGTTGAGGCGGTAGTACAGGTCTTCGCGGAAGCTGCCGACCTCGATCATGCTCTCGAGGTTCTTGTGGGTCGCCGCGATGATGCGCACGTCGACGCTCTGGGTCTTGTTACTGCCCACGCGCTCGAAAGTACGCTCCTGCAACACGCGCAGCAGCTTGACCTGCATCGGCAGCGGCATGTCGCCGATCTCGTCGAGGAACAGGGTGCCGCCGTTGGCCAGCTCAAAACGCCCGGCACGGCTGGTGATCGCCCCGGTAAAGGCGCCCTTCTCGTGGCCGAACAATTCGCTTTCAAGCAGCTCTGCCGGAATCGCCCCGCAGTTGACCGGCACAAAGGGCCCGTCGCGGCGCTTGGAGTGATAGTGCAGGTTGCGCGCAACCACCTCCTTGCCAGTGCCGGACTCGCCAAGGATCAGCACGCTGGCGTCGGTATCGGCCACTTGCTGCATCATCTGGCGCACGTGCTGGATGGCACGGCTGGTGCCGACCAGGCTGCGGAACAGGTTGGGTTCGCGATGGCGACCGCGCTCGCGGGCCTGGTCGTACATCTCGCGATAGACCTGGGCACGGTGCAGGGAGTCGAGCAATTTGCTGTAGCTGGGGGGCATTTCCAGGGTGGAAAGCACCCTGCGGCGCTGGTCTTCCGGCAGGTCGACAGAAGAAATATCGCCCATTAGCAACACTGGAAGGAACTCATCCCAGGTCGACAGTGTCTTTAACAAGCCCAAAACAGCGCCAGGAGCGTTCACCGTCCCGATCAGCACACAAATGACTTCACGGCTCGATGACAATGAGCTGACCGCCTGCTGCCAGTCATGGCTGCCGCAGGGCAAATTTTCTTCGCCAAGAAAATTCAAAATCACCGCTAAATCGCGGCGGCGGACGCTATCGTCATCAATCAGCAGAATTTTGGTTTCACGCCACATGCAATAGCAACTTCCCTAGTAAAACTTCCTGCCCCGATGTGAGGGCAATCGAGACGCCTGTAAGACTTTGTACCTTACTAGACGTCTGAAATCTGAAAACAGCACTAGTTAAGTCAAAAATGCTGGCACAGTCAAATATATGACGCGCCGTTCGGACTAACTGAGCCCATTCAGCCGAACAGATGGTAAACCTTTGACGCGTTTTTAGCTTGGTTGATCTGCGACATCTCTTCGAAAATCGCCTGGCGCTCGCCAGTCGTCACCTCAAGCAATTGCTGGTACACCGCCAGCAGGCTCTCAAGCTTTTCACGCAACGCATCCTCATCGACCGGCGCTTCACTGAGCACCTCGTCGATGACATGACGACAGCCCAGGTCCAGTTCGCCAATGGCGTCCCAGTTACGGTCCGCCAGCGCGCCGATCAGCGCCTCACGGGTTTCATCAATGCGTTGCAATGCTTGGCTCATGACGTGTTCCTCAAGGCCGATGGCCTTATTGTGCGGCGGTCTGTGGCGCGCCGATGGCATCCCAGCCTTCTTTCACGGTGATCAGCAAACGCGCGACTTCGTCGATCATGTCGGCGTCGTTGTGCAAATTGGCTTCCATCAAACGGTTGGTCATGTACGCGTACAGACTTTCCAGTTGCTGGACATAGGCTGGGTTTTCGCTTTTTTCGGCATCCAGTCCGTCGCGCAAGCCAATAATAATGTCCACAGCTTTGCCAAGCATCAGGCCCTTCTGCGCAACATCTCCACGAGCCAATGCACCTTTAGCCTGCGCCATGCGGTCAAGGCCGCCTTCCATCAGCATTTGCACCAGGCGATGCGGACTAGCCTCAGAGATCTGGGCATGGGAATTGACCTTCTGGTATTGGCGAAGGGCTCTCATGGGATTCATGTATCTACCTCGTGACAGGCATATCGAAAAAGTTTTCTGTTACCAATATGTCGTCCGGAGCATAAAAAGCTTTAGGTGGCTCTCTAAGCGATGCTAATGACTCCGGAGCAATATCAATTGTTCTTCTGGTTGTTCAAAGCGTTGAGCGTCCCAAGGATGTTGTTACTTTGCTGGCGAATTTGCGCAACCAGGGTGTCCATGGCGTTGTACTTGTCTTGCAAACTCTTTTGCAAAGCAGTCATCCGCTCATCCAAAGCCGACTGCTGGGTCACCAAGTCTTTCAGACTGTCGGACAAGCTCGTCGAACGAGTAGCAAGAATACCCGTTGCAGGCTTGGCGTAATCATCGGTTGCCGTCTTCAGGCGAGCGAGCAGGCCGGTCTTGCCAGTGAAGATACTGTTGATATCGGCTGCGTTATTGACCATGGCAGCGTCCCACTTTTTGTCATCCATCACCAACTGGCCAGTGGTCGAGTTGGTACTGATGCCAAATTGAGCCAGGGATTTCAACGCCCCAGTCCCTCCCAGCGAATTGAATTCATTGCGCAGCGCTGTCTGCAGGGTACGCATCGTCGAATCGCCGGTGAGTGTTGACGCCGTGGTTGTGCCATCCGGGTTTTTCGTAACTTTAGTCTCTGCCGTCATCGCCGTCAGCAAGGCATTGTAGGTGTCGACAAACCCTTTGACCCCAGACTTGAGTGTCGCAGTGTTAGTACTCACCGTGATCAGCGTAGCAATAGGTTTGCTTGTATCACCGGTTGTCGGGAACGGAGACGGCGAGAGCAATTTGATGCTTACACCACTTAACGCATCGGAGATGTCGTTTGTCTTGGACGTCGCTGGAATACCGTCGATGCTGTATTTGGCGTCTTTTGGCGTATCAACCACCGTGGAGCCGACGTCCAGGCCGGAATTACCGGACAATGTCAGGTCCGACCCAACCCCCATGGTGGTGGACGTCAAGATCAGACGCGAGCCACTGGAGTCAGTCAGGACGTTGGCACTCAAGCCTGCCGTCGCGAATTGAGTGTTGATGGAATCACGCACTTGTTGCAGGGTCGCTCCTGGCGGCACACTCACATCGAACTTCTTGCCCGACTGCGTGATCGTCAGCGTTGTCGCCTGATCACTTGCATTGACGACCGATTGAGGGCCCGCTGCAAACGTCTTGCTTGACAACTTGGAAGCCACTGCCAGGTTATCGACTACCAGCCTGAAACTACCGTTGGAGGCAGTATTACTCGCCTTCATGGTGGCGACCTTTTCATCCGAAGATGAGCCGGTAAGACCAGTAAAGCTGGCACTATTGGTCATTGTGTCTAGAGCGCCGCGGAAAGCATCCAGAGCAGCCTGAATTTTGCCGATCGAAGACAGCGTGGTGGTCGCTTTCTGCGTTTGGGTATTGATCTGAGTCTGCTTGGGTGCTCTCTCGGAGTCCACCAAGGACTTCACAATCGCTTGCGTATCGATATTCGAACCAATACCGCTAACCGTTGAACCCGCCATCATCTTTCTCCTAATCGGTGGCTGCCGTTTTCTTGACTAACAACACTTCAAGCCTCGACAGCAACAAGTTTCATGCCAGCTCAGGCTTTGTCATCAAACAACACATGGCTTGCACTGGACAAGCTCTGAGCCAGTTTCAATGCTGTTTCCGAGGGTATCTGGCGGATCACTTCACCGCTTTCAGTGGCAATGACCTTGACCACAACCCGATGGGTGGAATCATCAATGGTAAAATCCAGTTTACGCTGGGCCGCTTGTACGAATTCGCGTATGTCGGTCACCGCTTTTTCCAGATCGGCTCGCTCAGGCTCGCCTCCAGATGGTGCTACCGCCCCTACTTTTGCCTTCTCTTTGTCAGCCGCAATGACATGTGCCACTGCACTCTGAGGTGCAACCGGTGGATAAGACTGGTTCAACTTCACACTCATGTCCATGTCCAATCTCCTCTACAACTGAAAAGACGAAAGGGCACGTAAACGCGCCCTTCCGTCAGTTACCAAGCGCGCTGATTACTGAAGCAGTTTCAGTACAGCGGATGGCAGTTGGTTAGCCTGCGACAGGATCGCAGTGGAAGCCGACTGCAGAGTTTGTTGCTTGGTCAGTTCGGCGGTTTCAGCAGCGAAGTCGACGTCCTGAACAGTGGAACGTGCAGCGGTGGAGTTCTTCTGAATGTTCTGCAGGTTATCTACAGTAGTGGTCAGACGGTTCTGGGTAGCACCCAGACCGGAACGCACGCCGTCGATGGTGCCGATGGCTTTGTCGATAACAGCCAGGGCATTCTGAGCGTTGGTAGAGCTGGTGACGTCAGTCTGAGCAACGCTGGTTTTGGTCGATGCGGTAACGGCACCGAACACACCGGCGGCGCTTGTGCCGGTCAGCGAATAGCCGCTGGCCGAATCCAGGTTGACAGCACCAGTAGCGATCACGGCGTTGGCAACCGCCACGTCGGCACCGAACTTGCCCGAACCATCTTTGGTAGCGACAGTCACCGAAGCACCAGCAGTCACAGCGCTGAACGCGATGTTCTCACCCGAGTCGGATTTTACAGTCAGTACATCTTTGGACTGATCGTAGCTAACGCTGATGCCAAGCTTGGCAGCGTTGGACTTCAGTTGGTCAGCCAGGTTGGCGTTGCTGGTAACACCGATGAAGTCGACCTTCTGGCCACCCACATCCATGGTGAAAGTAGCAGGAGCAGCAGTAGCGGCAGTCTTGTCGACCTTGAACTGAGCTTCAGTGCTGGCAGTAGCGGTCAGGCCACCGATCGCGCCGTTCATGCCTTTGGCGATGTCTTTAGCCGAAGCGTTGGCAGCAACGTCAACGTCTGCGGTTTGACCGTTACCGGTCACGGTGATTTTGCCAGCTACAGCCAGGATGGTGCCGGACTTGATTTGCTGCGAACCGATGTTGTTCGCTGCAACGTTGTCCAGGCTCAGGTTGATGGTTTCGTTAGCGTTGGCGCCAACCTGAATAGCTTTGGTACCGTACGAACCGTCCAGCAGCTTCTGGCCACCGAAAGTAGTGGTCTGGGCGATACGGGTCAGTTCCGAAGTCAGGGCCTGGTATTCGTCGTTGTTCGACTTACGGTCGTCAGGGCTTAGGGAGCCGGTTGCCGAGGACAGAGCCAGGGTACGCATTTTTTGCAGAATGTCGGTCGAAGCCTGCATTGCGCCTTCAGCGGTCTGCGCGATGGAGATACCATCGTTGGCGTTTTTAACTGCTTGACCCAGACCGTTGATTTGGCTGGTCAGGCGGTTGGAGATCTGCAGGCCGGCAGCATCATCTTTGGCGCTGTTGATACGCAGACCGGAAGACAGGCGCTGCATGGAAGTGGCCAGGGAGCCGCCAGCTTTGTTCAGGTTGCCCTGAGTAGTGATCGAAGCAATGTTGGTGTTTACTGTTAAAGCCATGACGAAATCCTCGTTGGATGGATACTGCGGCTTCCGGCCCTGGCAACCGCCGGGTGTGGCCTGAGAACCTACGTAATAGTTATCGTCGTGCTAGCCGGTTGCTTGAGGATTTTTTTTGATTTTTTTACTGGCGCCGTGCCACCCCTTGCAATTCAAGGGTTTACGCGGACCCCAAACCCCGTTTTCATTGGGTTTTCTGGCGCCAAATAAAAAACGCCGATGATCTTTCGATCATCGGCGTTTTTTTGTGGACGCTATCAAGGCATCAAGGGCGATAGAGAATTGCCGAGCCCCACGACAGGCCCACACCAAAACCGCTGATAGCCACCCGCTTCCAGGTGGCGTCCATCACGTGCTTTTCCAGCAGCAAGGGAATGCTCGACGACACGGTGTTACCGGTCTCGACCATGTCCTTGATGAACTTGTCCACCGGCGCATCTTCAAAACGACGCGCCACGGCGTCGACAATCGCCGCACTGCCCTGGTGAATGCAGAAGGCATCGATCTCATCCGCCTTGAGCTGCGACTCATCGAGCAGCTCGTGCAAGTGCGCCGGCACCTTGAGCAAGGCGAAGTTGAAGACCTGGCGACCGTTCATAAAGAACACGCCATCGCTGACCTTCAGGTGCGGCGCGCCGGAGCCGTCGGTGCCGAATTTGGATTTGCCCAGCAACCACGGCGCGTCTTCACCCATCCAGGTGGCGGTAGCGGCGTCGCCGAACAGCATGGTGGTGTTGCGATCTTCCGGGTCGACGATCTTCGAATACGGGTCGGCAGTGATCAGCAGGCCGTTTTTCAGGCCGGCGGCTTCCATGAAGCCCTTCATCGCGTAGATACCGTAGACGTAGCCGGAGCAGCCCAAGGAAATATCAAAGGCCGCGACGTGGGTCGGCAGGCCGAGCTTGTCCTGGACGATGGCGGCCGTGTGCGGCAGGCCTTCTTCATCACCGTTCTGGGTGACGACGATCAGCGCATCGATGGACTCGCGCTTCAAATCCGGGTTATTGGCAAACAAAGCGTTGACCGCCTCGACACACAGATCGGAGGTTTCCTGCGCGGCATCCTTGCGCGGCAGGAACGCCGAACCGATCTTGCCAATGATGAATTCTTCATCCTTGGCGAATTTGGCACCCTGGGCGTAGTTATCGATCCCGTCTGCCGGCACGTAACTGGCGATGCTTTTTATGCCAATCATTGTGGCTTCCCAATACTAAATAGCTGGAGAACACCCCTGGGCCACGCCCGGAGTGCTGACAATAAAGGGGATAACCCCATAAAAATCTCGCTGAAAGCCGCCTCGCAAGGACCCTGTGACGACTTATCCTTTTCACACGATACAGTGAAGATGCGCTTTATGACTCACAGGTCACTCAATTTTGTGTGCTTTATGCAAAACCTTCAAACAATTAAATCCCAGAAACGACAACGGCCCGCCCTGTTTCCAGGGCGGGCCGCTTGATGTAGTGCCACTTACATCTTGTTGAAGAGGCTCAACTGGGCGATTTTCACAAAAGCCAGCTGAGAGGCTTGGAGCATGGTTTGCTGCAATGCCAGGTTGATCGCTGCTTCGCCCATGTCGATGTTGGCCAGGTCGCTCATGGTGCTCTTGTTGGCCGTGCCAATACTGGTGTTTTCCGCAGATTGGATATCCAGTGCGTTCATGCGCGCACCGATGGAGCCGCGCACGTTATCCAATTGTGTGCGGGAGTTGGCAAGGTTGCTCAAAGAAGCATCCAGAGTGTCCTTGAGCTTGACTTGTGCAGCCGGGTTACCGTCCGCCGGCTCTTCCAGGGCCTGGCGCAATTGGCTGAGGGTATCCAAGGCACTCTGTGTTTTTTTGGTGCTGGCCCCCACAGCGAACTGATCGCCGGCAGACGGCGTTCCTAGAGGAGTGCCGCCACTTATATCAAACGTGATGCCGGCTGCAGTAACGGTGGTCGCCCCTCCGGTGTCACCGCTGGCAATCGCCTTGCTGTTGGTTGTGTAGGGCTGGGCATACACTTCATAGGCGGTGGAACTGGTGAATTTGATCACCGCACCGCTATTAGGGAAAGTGCTGGCATAGTCTGCCTGACTACTGACTCGGGCACCTGTCAACTGGACGGTTGAGAGGTTGCTCGGGGTTCGTGAAACACTGAAGGTATCCGGCTTGGTCTCCAGGGTAAAGGCACGATCCTTGACCAACGCATCAGATTCCGCACCAGGCGTGACACCTTTGAGGTTCAAGGAGATTTCAAACTTCACACCACGCAGCGCAACAGTGGAACTGCCCTCTTTGGTGGAGTCGAATGTGCCGTTGCCGGGAATTTCAGATGTGACATCGTTGCCATCTTTGTCCGACACCTTGTACTGGGTACTGCTGGTAAAGGTCAGCTTGTAGGGTTGGCCATCAGCAAATTTGCGGGTGTAGTCAGTGCCCGAGGTGACCAACCCAGCGGACAGCGAAACCTTGTTGTCATTGACCGCTGGCGGAGCCGGCGGGACAGTAGCCGGCTGAATCCACTTGGCTTGCGTACGCCCAGAGTTGACCGCACCTTCCAGGACATTTTTACCGGTGTCACCTGCAGCGACGTTCAGGGTGTCAGACACTTGCAGGCTCAAGGGCGTTTCGTCGCCTTGATAACTGTAAGTACCATCGCTGTTACGAGAATACGGCGGTGTCTGAGTCGTTGACCCGGAAAATATATAGTTGCCAGACGAGTCCTTGCTGTTGAGTAGACCTAATACCTGATCCTCGATGGCACCGACTTCACTGGCAATGGACTTGCGATCGGCGTCACTGACTGAACCGCCCGCACGGAGCGCCAACTCACTGGCGCGCTGCATGGCGTCGTTGATTGCATCAAGCACACTTTGCTCGTTTGTCAGCGAGTTTTTCAAGCTGGTGATGTTGCCATTGAACTGACCCAGCATGTCCTTCTGCTGCTGCAACATTAGCAGGCGCGCCGCTGCAACCGGATCATCCGCAGCAGTTTGCACGCGTACGCCGGAACTCGCCTGATCCTGAGCCTTAACCACACCGGAGTAGTTCTCCGTGTACTTGGCGGAGCTGGTTTCAAAATACTGCTGTGTAGAAATACGCATCGTCCCAGACTCCTTTAAAGGGCATTGATCAGTGTGCTGAAGGTTTCTTGCGCAGCTTTGATAATCTGCGACGACGCGGTGTAGTACTGCTGAAACTTGATCATGTCGCCCGCCTCTTCATCCAGGTTGACCTGGGAGACCGAGTTGCGCGCATTCTTGTTGGCGGTCAGCAGCGCCCCGGTGGCCGTGCTGTCGGTACCGGCCGAAGCGGCCTTGGCGCCGACCGTCGAGACCAACTTGCTGTTGGCCCCCACCAGGCTGGTGCCGCCGCTGCCATCGGCCGCCGTGCCTACAGTCGCCTTGGTCTGCAGGTTGATCAGTTGCTGGGCGTTGCGATTGTCGGACTTGCCGGAGGCATTGAACGAGAACGTCGTGCTGTCGCCGTTAGCCGGCGAACCGCCCACCGTGGTGTCGAAACTGAAGCTCTTGGCCGGCACCACCAGGGCACCGTTGGCATCGCGCATCGGCACGTTGATCGTGACCTTGTTGCCCTGCCCCGGAACAATGCTGCCGGTGCCGATCGGGTTGCCCTGGGCATCATTGAGTGTGTACGGCTGGGTGCCGTCGGCTGCCGGCTTGCCGAATACCATCTTCACCGGCATCGAATGTTCAATCCCCGTGCGCAACTGGGCAGTGGCGGCGCCGCCCTGGATATCCAAAGGCACCGTCAGGGTCGGCGGGGTAAACGTGCCGGTACCTTCGTTGGTCTTACTGGCCTGCCCGGATAGTGGCGCGGCAAAAGCGATCTTGTTCGGATCCGTCATCACGGTGCCAATGTCCTGGGCACCATTGGCGGTCGGGCTGACCTTGAAGCTGTCCCCGGTAGCCATCGGCCCCTTGCCGTCGAGCGCCAACGTGAAACCATCGATCACGGCCGGTGGCGTGGCGGTGACGTCAAACGTCCCCATGGCCTTGCCATCGGAACGCACCACGGTGACGTTGTTCGGGTTGGCGCTGTCGTTGAAGGTGACCTTGTAATCGAAATTGGTCAGCTTGCTGCTGTCCTTGATCGACACGTTCAGGTTGCCGGAACCCGCGCTGTTGCCACCCGAAGCCTGGCTTCGCTGGGCAATGGCCGCGGCGCTGTTGATGTCCTTGAACAGCGAGCTGCCGAACTGGCCGTTGAGGTCCAGGCCCTGGCCCAACTGGTTGTTGATGGTGTCTGCGGTGGCGATGGCGATGCGCCCCAGGTCATTGATGGCAGGCATCAGGACATCGCTGCGATAACGCAACAGACCACCGATGCTACCGCCGCTGAGCACGTTGCCCAGATCGAGCGACTCACCGCCGCCCACGTTGAGCTGGATGGTGAACTGGCTGGTGTCGTTCTTGCTCGGTACGGCGGAGATGGTGTTGAACTGGTCACCCAATACCAGCGACTGGCCGGAACCGGTGCTGACGCTGAAGATGCCATTCTTCTCTGTGGCGGTCACGCCGACCAATTCGTTCAGCGAACGCACGGCTTCGGCACGCGCGTCCAGCAGGTTGGCCGGGGCCGTGTTCGACGAACCCTGCACCTGGGCGATCTGCTTGTTGAGCGAGGCAATGGACGACGTCAGCTTGTTGACCTGGTCACTCATCGACGACAGCTGGCTGTTGATGGTTTCTTTCTGCTGGCCCAACTGTGTAGAGATCGAGTTGAAGCGATTGCTCAGCGCCTGCGCCTTGGTGATCAACACCTGGCGGGCCGAGACATCGCTCGGGTTGGCCGAGGCAGTCTGCACGGCCGAGAAGAACTCACTGAGCACAGCCGACATACCGGTGGTCTTGTCCGACAGGGTCTTGTCGACAGCGCTGACCTGGTCGAGGTAAGCCTTGGCATCGCTGTTGAGCGAGGTGCTGTTCTGGTAGGCCGCGTCGAGGAACTCGTTATACACCCGGCGCACATCGGCCAGGGTGGTACCGCTGCCGATGTACACACCACCGTACTGGTTGGCCGCACTGGCGTTCTGGGTGGTCTGCTGACGCGAATAACCCGGAGTATTGGCGTTGGCAATGTTATTACTCAAGACCGACAGCGATCCTTGAGAGGCATTGAGCCCTGACATCCCGATACTGAGCAAACTCATGGTTCAGACCTTATAAATGTGTGGTTGCGCCAGCGGCAGCGTAATTCTGGTAACTGTCCATCGTTTTGGCGATCTGCGAAATCTTGCTGGCATAGGCCGGGTCGGTGGCGTAACCGGCTTTCTGCAACTCGCGTACAAACTGTTCCGGGTTGTCGGCCGATTTGATGACTTCTTTATAGCGATCATTGCTTTGCAGCAAGGTCACCAGGTCGTGGAAGCTGTCCTGGTATGAGGCGTAGGAACGGAACTGCGCCGTTTCCTTGACCATCGCCCCATCCCGGAACTCGCTGGTGATTGCACGTGCCTGGCCGCCCTGCCAACTCTGGCCGGCCTTGATGCCGAACAGGTTGTGGCTGCTGCTGCCGTCTTCGGCGCGCATCACCGATTTACCCCAACCGGTTTCCAGGGCAGCCTGGGCCACCAGGTACTTCGGATCGACACCGATGCGCGCGGCGGCCGCCTTGGCCATCGGCAACATGGTGGCGACAAATTCATCCTGCGAACTAAAGGCTTTCTTCGCCGGTGCCAAGGGTGGCTGGGCCACGGCGCGGCCATAGACCTGCATGCGCCCGCTCGGCACGGCGAAGGTGCGCGCGCTGCTGTTGATCACGTTGTCATCGGCCACGCTGTTACGCAGCGGCGCGCTTTTGGCATCGATAGCAACGGGCGCGTTCGGCACGATGCCGGCCAGCAGGCGATCGGTCAGCTTGCTCGGCAAGGCGATGCGACGCTGGTTCATCAGCTCCATGTCGTTGCTGTGGGACGCCGCGGCGCCGGCCTGCGGCTCAGCCACTCGGTACGCCCACAACGGACGCTGGCCATTGGAGCGGCCCAGCGGCCCTTCGGCCTGGGTGCCTGCCGCAATCTCGGTCGGCACATCGACTTTCTTCTCAGGCGTGGTACCTGCAGGGCCCTGCAAGGTGGCGGCCTGGGCCTCCACCGGCTTGTTCTTCTGCATCTGGCGCATCAGCACGTCGGCCAGGCCGATACCACCGCCCTCGCGGGACATCGAGACGGCCAGCTGCTGGTCGTACATTTCCTGGTATTGCTTGGCGGCCGGCGTGTTCATCGGGTTGTCTTTACCCAGCGCCTCGGTAGCCGAACGCATGGACTTGAGCATCTCGCTCAAGAACAGCGATTCGAACTCCTGCGCGACCTTGCGCATGTTGCCTTCGCTGTTCTTGTCGGCACCGACCTTGAGCTGGTTAAGCCGGTTCAGGTCGGAGTAAGACCCCGAATCCGCCGTGCTGCTGATCCCGCTCTTGCGCATATCCATGACCATGGCCTCAGATCACGATCAGGTCGGCTTGCAAGGCGCCGGCCTGTTTCAATGCTTCGAGGATCGCCATCAAGTCGCCAGGCGCTGCGCCCACCTGGTTCACCGCGCGGACAATCTCGTCCAGGGTAGTGCCAGGGCCGAACTTGAACATCGGCTTGGCTTCTTGCTGGGCATTCACCCGCGAACGCGGCACCACCGCCGTCTGGCCGTTTGACAACGGGCCAGGCTGGCTGACGATCGGGTCTTCGGTGATGGTCACGGTCAGGCTGCCGTGGGTCACGGCCGCAGGCGAGACCTTGACGTTCTGGCCGATCACGATGGTGCCGGTGCGCGAGTTGATGATGACTTTGGCCACGGCCTGGCCAGGGTCGACTTCAAGGTTTTCCAGGATCGACAGGTAGTCGACGCGCTGGCTCGGGTCCAGCGGCGCCGTCACACGGATCGAGCCGCCGTCGATGGCCTGGGCCACGCCCGGGCCGAGCATGTCGTTGATCTTGTCGACCACGCGCTTGGCGGTGGTGAAGTCGGAGCGGTTGAGGTTCAGGGTCAGGCTGTTGCCCTGGTTGAAACCACTTGGCACGGTACGTTCAACCGTGGCGCCGCCCGGGATACGCCCGGCCGACGGCACGTTGACGGTGATCTTCGAACCGTCGCGACCTTCGGCGTCGAACCCGCCTACCACCAGGTTGCCCTGGGCGATGGCGTAGACGTTGCCGTCGATACCCTTGAGCGGCGTCATCAGCAAGGTGCCGCCGCGCAGGCTTTTCGAGTTACCAATGGACGACACGGTGATGTCCACCACCTGACCCGGTTTGGAGAACGCCGGCAGGTCGGCGCTGATCGACACTGCCGCGACGTTTTTCAGCTGCACGTTGCCCGACCCCGCCGGCACCTTGATGCCGAACTGCGAGAGCATGTTGTTGAAGGTCTGCAGGGTGAACGGGGTCTGGGTGGTCTGGTCACCCGTACCGTTGAGCCCCACCACCAGGCCATAGCCGATCAACTGGTTGGAACGCACGCCGGAAATGCTGGCGATGTCCTTCAGGCGTTCGGCCTGGGCGACAGCGCTCAAGGAAAGCAGGAGTGCGGCCGCCATCAGCTGTTTGAAGTTCAAAGTGGCCACCTAGAAAGGGAACAGCGGGCTAAGGAAGAAACGGTCGAACCAGCCCGGCTGACTCGCATCAGCAAACGAACCCGTACCCGAGTAGGTAATGCGCGCATCGGCAATCCGTGTGGACGGCACGGTGTTGTCGGTGGAGATGTCATCGGCGCGGACCATGCCGGCAATGCGCACCAGCTCGTCGCCGGTGTTGAGGGTCATCCACTTTTCACCGCGCACGGCGATGATGCCGTTGGGCAATACGTCGGCCACGGTCACCGTGATCGAACCGGTCAGGCTGTTGCCCTGCCCTGCCGCGCTCTTGCCGTTGGTGGCACGATCGCCGCTGTAGCCGGCGCTGAGGCTGAGGTCGCCGTCACCCAATGGATTATTGGTGTTGGGCACCGCGCCGAACAACGAAGTCAGGCCGAGGTTGGCCTTGCTGGTCTTGCCGATCTGCGAGTTAGCGTTCTTGCTGGCCTGGGTGCGCTCGTTCAGGGTGATGGTGATGATGTCACCGACCCGGAACGCCTTACGGTCGCTGTACAGGTTCTGTTCGAAACCGGCCTGGTAGATCGAGCCATTATTGGCAGCCGCCGGCAACGGCGTGCGTGGCAACACCGGCGCGTAGTACGGGTCATTGGGTTTTGGCGTCGGGGCGACACAGCCCGCGAGCACGGCAATCCCACTCAATGCCAGAACAGAAACATAGCGATTCATGACCCTTACCTCACGGTGTTGCAGGCGCCCTCAAGAGCGCCCCATAGACTTGATTACAGATTCTGCGTTACGAACGAAAGCATCTGGTCGGCGGTGGAAATCACCTTGGAGTTCATCTCGTAGGCGCGCTGGGTGGTGATCATGTTGACCATCTCCTCAACGGTGCTCACGTTGGAAGTTTCCAGGGTGCTTTGCAGCGTGGTGCCGAAACCATTCAGGCCAGGGGTGCCGATCTGCGGCGCGCCGCTGGAGGCGGTTTCCAGGAACAGGTTGTTGCCCATCGCCTGCAGGCCGGCCGGGTTGATGAAGTCGGCGGTTTGCAGGTTGCCGATCACTTGCGACGCCGGGTTGCCGGCCACGGTGATGGACACGGTGCCGTCGTTGCCGACGGTGAAGGTCTTGGCGTCGGCGGGGACGACCACGGCCGGTTCCAGGGCAAACCCGTTGGCGGTGACGATCTGGCCATTGGAGTCCAAGTGGAACGTACCGTCACGGGTGTAGGAAGTGGTGCCATCCGGTTGCAGGATCTGGAAGAAGCCACGGCCGTTGATGGCCATGTCCAGCGGCTGGCCGGTCTGCTGCAGGTTACCGGCGCTGAAGTTCTTCTGGGTGCCGACGATCTGCACACCGGTACCCAATTGCAGGCCCGACGGCAGTTCGCTGTCCTGGGTCGACTGGGCGCCCGGCTGCTTCTTGATCTGATAGAGCAAGTCCTGGAACTCGGCACGGTCACGTTTGAAGCCCGTGGTCGACACGTTAGCCAAGTTGTTGGAAATGGTGGTCAGGTTGGTGTCCTGGGCGGACAGGCCTGTTTTGGCAACCCATAGAGCCGGAAGCATGCTGTTCTCCTTCGTGCGCCTGTTTGTTGGCGCTGCGCTGCAAAATTAGTAGTGGGTCAGTGACGCGGCGATCAGCTCATCTGCATGACGCGCGTCATGGCCTGGTCGTCTTCCTTGGCGCTGTTCATCATCTTGATGTGCAGCTCGAACTGCTTGGAAAGCGCCAGCACCGCGGTCATTTCTTCCACGGCATTGACGTTGCTCGCCTGCAGGAAACCCGAGGTCAGCGTAACGTTCGCGTCAGCCTGGGCTGGCTGGCCATCCTTGGTGTGGATGGTGCCGTCCAAGCCTTTGTTCATGTTCTTCAGGTCCGGCTGGACCAGCTTGATGCGGTCCACTTCAGCCATCACCCGCGGGCCTTCGCCCATGGCGCGGATGCTGATGGTGCCGTCGGAACCCACTTCGATTTTCTGCTGTGGCGGCACGGCAATCGGACCACCGTTGCCCATGATCGGCATGCCGTTGCCGGCACGCAGCACGCCCAATGCGTCGACGTTCATGCTCGCGCTGCGCACGTAGGCTTCGCTGCCGTCCGGGGTCTGCACGGCCATCCAGCCATTGCCGTTGATGGCCACGTCCAGGTCCCGACCGGTTTCGATCATGGCGCCAGGGGTGAAGTCGGTGGCTGGGCGCTCGGTCATGGCAAACGCCCGCGCCGGAAAGCTGTCACCGAACACCGGCATCGAACGCGCCTGCTCCAGGTCACGTTGGAAACCATTGGTGGAAATGTTCGCCAGGTTGTTGGCATGGGCCTTCTGCGCCAGAGCATTCTGGCTGGCGCCGGTCATTGCCACATAAAGGTACTTGTCCACGCTCTTTCCTCTTTCTGACGGACGCTTGCCGCCCACCGCTGTACTGATGAGGCTTAAGCAATTTGCGAACCAACTTTTGAAAACAGGGAGAAGTGCAGGCGGGGCGGGGGTTTGCGGCGAGGCGTGAGGATTGCCGGGTTGAGCGCGAGTCGAAAAAACGGCGGACTACTGCCGCCTGCGGCAAACGCCGTCCTTGAAAACGACAAAGATCAAATGTGGGAGGGGGCTTGCCCCCGATGGCGGTGGATCAGTCACATCACAACTGGCTGACACTCTGCCATCGGGGGCAAGCCCCCTCCCACCTTGGGTTATTTATCGCTCTTAAGGATTTCGTAATCGCGCAGTTTATTGGCGATGGTGGTGTGGGATACCCCCAGTCGCTTACCCAACTGCCGGCTGCTGGAATGCTCAGCGTACAAGGCTTCCAACACCGCTTTCTCAAACCGCCCGACGATGTCTTCCAGGCCACCTTCCAGGGAGAAGTCGCCAAGCGGCTGACGCACGCCATAATCGGGCAAGCGGATATGCTCAACCTTGACCATTCCGCCGTCGCACAACGACACCGCCTGGAACAGCACGTTTTCCAGCTGCCGCACGTTGCCTGGCCAGTGGTAGTGACTCAGGCGATCCATCGCGGCGGGAGCCAGCTTCGGCAGCGGGCAGCCGATTTGCCGGCTGGCCTGGTCGAGAAAGTGCTCGACCAAAGGCCCCAGGCCGTCAAGGCATTCGCGCAGCGGCGGGATATGCAGGGACAACACATTGAGGCGGTGGTAGAGGTCCTGGCGGAATTCGCCACGGGCACACAGCTCGGACAAGTCCACCTGGGTCGCGCAGATCACGCGCACGTCCAGGTACACCTCTTCATCACTGCCTACACGTCGGAAGCATCCATCCTGCAAAAAACGCAGCAACTTCACCTGTAGCCGCGCGCTCATCTCCCCGACACCATCGAGAAACAGCGTACCGCCCGCCGTCAGTTCCAATAGCCCCAACTTGCCTTCGGCCCGTGCGCCTTCGAACGCGCCGGGACCGTAGCCGAACAGCTCGGTCTCGGCCATCGACTCTGGCAAGCCCGCGCAATTAAGCGCCATCAACGGCGATTGCCCACGCGGGCTGGCCAAGTGACAGGCGCGCGCCAGCAGTTCCTTGCCGGTGCCGGTTTCGCCTTCTATTAATAGAGGCGCATCCAGCGGCGCCATGCGCCGGGCTTCGCGCACCACGGCGGCCATGACTTTGGAGCTTTGGAAGATGCTGTCGAAGCCACGCAACTCCTGCTTACGCACGTTGTAGATGCGCTCACCCACGCGGTCGGCGCGGTGCAGGGTCAACACGGCGCCGGCCATGGCCTCGCTGTCATCATGCTCGGAGGATTGCAGCGGCGCGATGTCCGCCAGGAACACGTCACCCTTGACCTTGACCCGCAGGCCGTTGATCCGCGATTTACTGGCGCGCACCAGCTCCGGCAAGTCGAAGTCCTCGGCATACCGCGACAACGGAATGCCCGGCACCTCATCCACCCGCACCCCGAGCAACTGCGCCGCCGCGCGGTTGGCGGCGACGATAGAACCGCCCATATCGATGGACAGCACCGGAAATTCCAGGGCGCCGAGCAGCGCGTTGAGTTCCATGTGCCGACGCTCACTGGGCATCAGCCCTACCCTTTTGACCCCGAACACTCCGGCAATCGCCTCGAACTGCGGGCGCAGCGCCTGGAACTGCATGTTCACCAGATTCGGGCAAAACAGGTAGATGGCATTGCCATGCTCACCGCCGACCTCGCCCTTGGCGACGTTGACGCCGTACTCCACCAGCAGGTTGAGAATGTCCCGCAGGATGCCAATGCGGTTCTGGCAGTGCACTTTGATACGCATGAAGAGGCCCGAAAAGTGGGGAGGCGCCGCGTCTTTTTTTCGCTGGCGCAGATAGTCGTCAAGATTATGTGACAGCTTGCAGGCTTTTCCCAGCCCAATGCAGCGGCCAGCCTCACAAGCGTAACGAATACTTTACGAAAAATGGTAAGTTTTCCTACGCAACACCGTTTTAAACGGGTGGAATCCGGCCGCGCGCGGGTTATCAATAGGCTCATCGCAGGACATAACAAGAACGAATGCCTAGCAGGAGAGCCGTATGAAGCAGACGCAGTACGTGGCCCGCGAGCCCGACGCGCAAGGTTTTATCCACTACCCGTCAGAAGAACACGCGGTGTGGAATACCCTGATTACTCGCCAGTTGAAAGTGATCGAGGGTCGCGCCTGCCAGGAATACCTGGACGGCATCGATAAGCTCGGCCTGCCCATGGACCGGATTCCGCAACTGGGCGAAATCAACAAAGTGCTGGCCGAGACCACGGGATGGCAAGTCGCCCGCGTGCCAGCACTGATCCCCTTCCAAACCTTCTTCGAATTGCTCGCCAACAAGCAATTTCCGGTGGCAACGTTTATCCGTACCCGCGAAGAATTGGACTACCTGCAAGAGCCGGACATTTTCCACGAGATCTTTGGCCACTGCCCGCTGCTGACCAACCCATGGTTCGCCGAATTTACCCACACCTACGGCAAGCTCGGCCTGGCGGCCAGCAAGGAGCAGCGGGTGTACCTGGCGCGCCTGTATTGGATGACCATCGAGTTCGGCCTGGTGGACACGCCCGAAGGTCGGCGCATCTACGGTGGCGGTATTCTGTCGTCGCCCAAGGAGACGGTGTACAGCCTGTCGTCCGAGCCTGAACACCAGCTGTTCGACCCGCTGGAGGCGATGCGCACGCCCTATCGCATCGACATTCTGCAACCTTTGTACTTCGTGCTGCCCAACCTCAAGCGGCTGTTCGAAGTGGCCCAGGAAGACATCATGGGCATGGTCGAGCGCGGCATGCAGCTGGGTCTTCACGCTCCAAAGTTTCCACCCAAACCCAAAGCGGCTTGAACCTTACATCTTGAGGCCAGGTGAGTCTGTTCCCTGGCCCCGCGTTGCTTTAGGGTGACGCTACTGACCTTCAACATTCGAATTCAGGACACCCCCATGACCACCTTGAACCAAGCCCACTGCGAAGCCTGCCGTGCCGATGCCCCTCAAGTCAGCGACGAAGAACTGCCGGTACTGCTCAAGCAGATCCCCGACTGGAACATCGAAGTCCGTGACGGTGTGATGCAATTGGAAAAGGTCTTCCTGTTCAAGAACTTCAAATTTGCCCTGGCCTTCACCAACGCCATGGGCGAGATCTCCGAGGCCGAAGGCCATCACCCAGGCCTGCTCACCGAGTGGGGCAAGGTCACCGTGACCTGGTGGAGCCACTCCATCAAGGGCCTGCACCGCAACGACTTCATCATGGCCGCGCGCACCGACGAAGTGGCCAAGGACGCCGAGGGCCGCAAGTAATGCATTTCGATGCCATTGGCCGCGTGCCCGGCGACCCGATCCTCGGGCTGATGGACCTGTATGCCCAGGACACCAACCCGAACAAATTCGATCTGGGTGTTGGCGTCTACAAGGATGACCAAGGCCTGACGCCCATTCCGCACTCGGTCAAGCTGGCCGAGCAGCGCCTGGTCGATACCCAGGCCACCAAGACCTACATCGGCGGCCACGGCAACGCCGCGTTCGGCAAGCTGATCAGCGAGCTGGTACTCGGCGCGGACTCCGCGCTGATCCGCGAACGCCGTGCCGGCGCCACCCAGACCCCAGGCGGCACCGGCGCCCTGCGCCTGAGCGCCGACTTCATCGCGCAAAACCTGCCTGGTCGCGGCGTATGGCTGAGCAACCCGACCTGGCCGATCCACGAAACCATCTTCGCCAAGGCCGGCATTCCGGTCAGCCATTATCCTTACGTGGGCGCTGATAACCGCCTGGACGTGGCGGCGATGCTCGCCACCCTGTCCACTGTGCCCAAGGGCGACGTCGTGCTATTGCACGCCTGCTGCCACAACCCGACCGGTTTCGACCTGTCACAGGATGACTGGCGCCAAGTGCTGCAGATCGTGCGCGAACGCCAGTTGCTGCCGCTGATCGACTTTGCCTACCAGGGCTTTGGCGACGGCCTGGAGCAGGACGCCTGGGCGGTGCGGCTGTTTGCGGCCGAGTTGCCGGAAGTGCTGGTCACCAGTTCCTGCTCGAAGAACTTCGGCCTGTACAGCGACCGTGTCGGCGCATTGATCGTGTGCGCGGCCGATGCCGAGAAACTGACGGATGTGCGCAGCCAGCTGGCTAACACGGCGCGTAACCTGTGGTCGACGCCACCGGATCATGGCGCCGCAGTGGTGGCGACCATCCTGGGCGATGCCGAGCTGAAAACGCTATGGAGCGACGAGGTCGAAGCCATGCGCTCGCGCATTGCACACCTGCGTTCGGGCTTAGTTGAGGCGTTGGCGCCACACGGTCTGTCGGAGCGGTTTGCGCATATCGGGGCGCAGCGTGGGATGTTCTCCTACACCGGATTGAGTGCCGAACAGGTGAAGCAACTGCGCGAGAAACACAGCGTGTACATGGTGAGTTCGGGGCGGGCTAACGTGGCGGGGGCTGATGCGACGCGTCTGGCATTGCTCGCCGAGGCCATAGCAGACGTCTCCAACTGACGAAATTGGAACCAAATGTGGGAGCGGGCTTGCTCGCGAATGCGGTGTATCAGTCAGTACATTTGGTGACTGACACATTGCATTCGCGAGCAAGCCCGCTCCCACATTTAGACCGAGTAGGGCCGTCAGCCTGTGACCATCTCTGCTTTCAGCAGTGCCTCTTTCGCCTGCGCATCCGCCAACCGATACAACTCGATACTCCCATCCCAGTGCTCGATCAATGCCGTGCACGACTCCACCCAATCCCCGCAGTTGAGGTAATCCACCTCGCCCACCTTGCGAATCTCCGCATGGTGGATATGCCCGCACACCACGCCGTGCAACTCGCGCTTGGTCACTTCGTGGGCGATGGCTTCTTCGAAATCACTGATGAAGTTCACCGCTGTCTTGACCTTGTGCTTGAGGTATGCCGACAGCGACCAATAGCCATAGCCATAGCGCGCACGCCAATGGTTCAGCCAGCGGTTCAGCGTAAGGGTGAACTCGTAGGCTGAGTCGCCAAGGAACGCCAGCCAGCGGTGGTAGCGGGTGATCACATCAAACTGATCGCCGTGGATCACCAACAAATGCCGGCCATCGGCAGTCACGTGCACGGCCTCGTCCACCAACTGGATATTGCCCAGGATCAGCTTGGAATAGCGGCGCAGGAACTCGTCGTGGTTGCCGGTGACGTAGATCACCTCGGTGCCGCGCTTGGCCATGGTCAGTAGGCGACGGATCACGTTGGTGTGGGCTTGGGGCCAATACATCCCGCCGCGCAGTTTCCAGCCATCAATGATGTCGCCGACCAGGTAGACCTTGTCCGCGTGGTACCCCTTGAGGAACTGCGACAAATGTTCGGCCTGGCAATCCCGGGTGCCCAGGTGCACATCGGAAATCCACAGGGTACGAACCCGTTGCTTGCGGCTGGGCTTGGTGAATTCGGCACTGGTCATGGGCGTCCCTCGACGGTGTTTTCGCGAGCTTGCGCCCTGGCGATTAATAGCCCATGACAGAAGTGCGTCAGTCTGATGACAGCGCCCGCAGACCGCGAAGCGTTGTAGACTGGCGCCAGCACCCAAGGAGACCGCGATGAGCCCCACTCTCACGCTACGCCACTACACCGAAGCGCCGCTCGCCCACAGCCATGACCATGCGCAGTTGGTGTTCGGCCTGTCCGGGCATTTGGACCTGGAAGTCGATGGGCGTAGCAGCCAAGTGCGCGAAAGCAGCGTGATGGTGCTGCCCTTCTCCGCCCACCATGCGTGCGGCAGTCGCGATGGCAGCCGCTGCCTGGTGCTGGACGTGCCCACCGAGCACTGGGTGCTGCAATCCTTGGGCGAACATGCCGAGGCCAGTCGCCGCCTGCTCGACCGACCCACGCGGTTGGCCCTGGACACGCGGCAAAGCCAGTTGGTGCACTGGCTGGCGCAGAGCCCGGTGGATGACCCGCTGATCGTCCAGCAGGGCGCGGTGCTGTTACTGGCCAGCCTCAATCATCCGCTGGCTCAACCACTGCCGGGGCGACGCCTGCCATATGCGGCGTTCAATGCGCACATCGAGCGTCATGTTGCGCACCCGTTGCAGGTGGCAGACCTGGCGCGTATCGCCGACCTGTCGGTGGCGCGTTTACACGCACGCTTCGTGGCCGAATGCGGGCAAACGCCCATGGACTATATCCGCAGTCGCCGCCTGCAAATGGCTCTGGACCTGCTGCGCAAAACCCCTTTGCCCATTGGTGAAATCGCCGACCGCGTCGGCTACACCTCGCAAAGTGCCTTTGCTGCCGCGATGCTGCGTGAGTTTGGCGCCTCACCAGGCGCATTGCGGCGCAACGCGCAGTAAGAGCCTTGCGATAAAAATCGCGAGCCGGACGACAGACACCTGCACGACGGAGCCACTAGACTGCGCTTCTGTCACCCGCTTGACTCAAGGACCGCAATGACTCCCCGCTCAGCCCTCGGCGCCCTGCATATCGGCGCATTGATGTTTGGCCTCACCGGCGTGTTCGGCAAACTGGCGGCCGCCTCGCCAGCCATCATCGTGTTTGGTCGCGCGGTGTTTGCCGTGGTGGCCCTGGCGGTCTTTGCCCGGTTCGCCAGCAACATGGCGTGGAAAAAGCTGGAACTGCGCGACTGGCGCCGGCTGCTGCTCAGCGGTGTCTTGCTGGCGGCACATTGGGTCACCTTCTTTATTGCGGTAAAAGTTGCCGGCGTGGCCGTCGCAACCCTGGGCTTTACCGCATTCCCGGCCTTTACCGTGATCCTCGAAGGGCTGATATTCCGCGAGCGCATCCGCGCCAACGAAGTGCTGCTGGTGGTGCTGGTCAGCATCGGCCTGGTGTTGGTGACCCCGGACTTCAACCTCGCCAGCGAAGCCACCGGTGGGTTGCTCTGGGGGATCGCCTCGGGGCTGCTGTTTTCGCTGTTGTCGCTGAACAACCGCGCCAGTTCCGGACGCATCCCGGCGGTGCAAGCGGCGTTGTGCCAGAACGTGGTGGTCGCCTTGTGCCTGCTGCCCGTGGCGGCACCAGGGCTGACCGAGGTGCGCGCAATCGACTGGCTGTGGATCGGCTTGCTCGGCGTGTTCTGCACCGGCTTGGCCCACAGCCTGTTTGTCGCCAGCCTCGCGGTGATCAAGGCGCGCACCGCCTCGGTGGTGTTTGCCATGGAGCCGGTCTACGGCATCACCGCGGCCTGGCTGCTGTTCGCCGAAACCCCGACACTGCGCATGCTGTTGGGCGGCGTGCTGATCATCGTCGCAATCGTGCTTTCCGGGTTGATGGGAGGTGCCAGCCAGGCCAAACAACCCGCTGCAACGGCTTGATCTACACTTTGAACATCCGCAACAGTTTGTCGTCGTTCAACGGATACAGACTCCTCGACGACAGCCATGCCAGTTGAAGTTGCTGCAAGCGAGTGGTCACTCCATTAACGCATGCAGGGGTTTCACTATGGAAATGCTCATAAACTTGTTGGTGCAGATCATCAGCGGTGCCGTCGGCGGCAATTTGGCCGGCATGACCAAACAAAGCCTGGGTACCGGTCTCAATACGTTTATCGGTGGTATTGGCGGGCTGATCCTGGGCCAAATCCTGGCGCTATTCACTGGCACCTCCGGTGGTGAAGCGCTGGATGTGGCGGCGGTCGGCAGCAACATTGTCGGCGGTGGTGTCGGCGGGCTGGTACTGACTTGGCTGGTTGGTTTCATCAAGCAAAAGATGGCCGCCAAATAATTCCACCCTGCAGGGTCACCGCCCTCACACGGCGGTGACGTCTACTGCGTACGGTCGTTGTGCCCCAGGTCACGCTGCGGGTCGATCTGGTCACGTACGCGCTGCTTGAGCACCTTGGCTTCCGGGAAGCCACCGTCGGCCTTGCGCTCCCAAATCTGCACGCCATCACAAGTGATACGAAACGTGCCACCGGTGGCCGGCGCCAGCGACACCTTGCCCAGGTCATCGGCAAACGTACTCAGCAGTTCCTGCGCCAGCCACGCCGCGCGCAGCAGCCACTGGCACTGGGTGCAATAGGTGATGACGATCTCGGGTTTAATCGACGACATAATTAGAGAGGCTCCTAGCATAACGGGCTCGGTGGATCGAGTGGCTATAATACCGGCCTTTATCGCCCAGCCTCGAGATTCATGATGCGCCGTCTGCTGTCCTGCCTGTTTCTGTGCCTACTTCCTTTTGTTGCCGACGCCGTCGAACCGCCACGCCCGAAAATCGGCCTGGTGCTGTCCGGCGGCGCCGCCCGTGGGCTGGCCCATATTGGCGTGCTCAAGGCGCTGGAAGAGCAAGGCATCCAGATCGACGCGATTGCCGGCACCAGCATGGGCGCGGTGATCGGTGGGCTGTACGCGTCGGGGTACAAGATCGACGAGCTGGAAAAACTGGCGCTCAATATTGATTGGCAACAGGCCCTGTCCGACGCGCCGCCTCGGGAAGATGTGCCGTTCCGGCGCAAGCAGGATGACCGGGATTTCCTGGTCAAACAGAAACTCAGCTTCCGCGACGACGGCAGCCTGGGCCTGCCACTGGGGGTGATCCAGGGTCAGAACCTGGCGCTGCTGCTGGAAAGCATGTTCGCCCACAGCAGCGACACGCGTAACTTCGACAAGCTGCCTATCCCCTTCCGCGCGGTGGCAACCGACATCACCACCGGCGAGAAGGTGGTGTTCCGCAAGGGCCACCTGCCCCAGGTAATCCGCGCCAGCATGTCGATCCCGGCGGTATTTGCCCCGGTAGAACTGGACGGCCGGCTGCTGGTGGACGGCGGCATGACCGACAACATCCCGCTGGATGTGGCGCGGGAAATGGGCGTGGATATCGCCATCGTCGTCGACATCGGCACCCCACTGCGCTCGCGCAAGCAACTGGCGACGGTGGTGGACGTGCTCAACCAGTCCATCACCTTGATGACCCGGCGCAACTCCGAGGAACAGCTCAAGGATCTACACCCCAAGGACGTGCTGATCCAGCCGCCCCTCGCCGCCTATGGCGTGACCGACTTCGGCCGCGCCAAGGACATGATCGACGCCGGCTACCGCGCCACCCGCGCCCTTGATGCGCGCCTGGCCCACCTGCGCCCCACCGAACCGATCGACCCGCAACTGGTGGCGGCCCGCACTCCGGGCGAGCGCACGCCAGTGATCACCGCCATCAACGTGGAAAACGATTCGAAAGTCAGCGACGACGTGATTCGCTACTACATCCGCCAACCCCTGGGCGAGCCGTTGAACCTGGGCCGCCTGCAGTCAGACATGGGCACCTTGTACGGCCTGGACTACTTCGAGCAGGTGCAGTACCGCGTGGTCAAGAAAGGCCAGGACAACACCCTGGTGATCAGCGCGCGCGGCAAACGCAGCGGCACCGATTACCTGCGCCTGGGCCTGAACCTGTCGGATGACATGCGCGGCGACAGCGCCTTCAACCTCGGCGCCAGCTACCGCATGAACGGCATCAACCACCTGGGCGCCGAATGGCTGACGCGGGTGCAGATCGGTGATCGGCAAGAGCTGTACAGCGAGTTCTACCAGCCGATGGACACCGGCTCGCGCTACTTTGTCGCCCCCTACATCAGTGCCCAGGCACAGAACGTCGAGCTGATCCTGGACAACGACCCCATCTCCGAATACCGCCTGGAACGCTACGGTTTTGGCTTGAACGTCGGCCGCCAGATTGGCAACAGCGGCGAGATCCGCTTTGGCGTCGGTGAAGCCTGGGGCAAGGCGGATGTGCGCATCGGCGACCGCGACCTGCCCAGCGTGAGTTTCAGCGAAGGCTTCTACGAACTGAAGTACTCCTTCGATTCCCTGGACAACGTGTACTTCCCCCATACCGGCGAAGACATCGGCCTGGCCTACCGCGAATTCGAACCGGGGCTGGGCTCGGATCAACGCTACCGCCAATGGGAATTCAAGCTGGACAAGGCCATGAGCCACGGCCCGGACACCCTGGTGCTGGGTGGACGCTACGGGCGCACCCTGGATGATTCGGACGTGGTGATTTCCAGCTTCCTGCTGGGCGGTGCGCGGCAGCTGTCGGGCTTTCGCCAGGATGCAATCTCGGGCCAGAACATCAGCCTGATGCGGGCCGTGTACTACCGCCGGCTCACACCACGTTCGTACCTGCCGCTGGACTTCCCGCTGTACCTGGGTGCGTCACTGGAACGCGGCCGGGCGTGGAACAACGACAATGAATTCGACAGCGGCTACATCAACGCGGCGAGTATTTTCCTAGGCTTTGATACACCGTTGGGGCCGCTGAATTTCAGTTATGGGTTCAACGATGACAATCAGAAGGCGGTGTACCTGAACCTGGGGCAGACGTTCTAAAAAGGACGTTCGCAAAACTAATGTGGGAGCTGGCTTGCCTGCGATGCAGGCACCTCGATTTTTTCAGTTGCTTCGAGGTGATGCTATCGCAGGCAAGCCAGCTCCCACATTTTCGACCTGCGGCGTATGCAAGGTCAGGATTTTTCCAAGTTAGCCAGGATGTGCCCATGCACGCGCATGCACACGCTCAAGTCGGCTTCGTCCACGCCTACAAACAGCTCATGGCGCAGGGCGGTGGCGATGGTTTCGATTTGTTCGATCAGCGGCCGGGCGGTATCGCACAGCAGGATGCGCTTGGCACGGCGGTCTTCCACCACGGCTTGGCGTTGCACCAGGCCCTGGCCTTCAAGGCTGTCCAGCAGGCGGGCCAGGGTTGGCCCTTCGACGCCGACGCTTTGCGCCAGCTCACGCTGGGTGGGTGCTTCTTCAAAACGAGCGAGGTGCAGCAGCACCAGCCAGCGCGCCTGGGACAGGCCTAGCCCGGCCAGGCGACGGTCCAGTTCGGCACGCCAACCTCGGGACATTTGCGCCAGTTGCATGCCAAATCGGTGTTGATCGGTTAACGGCATAAAAAACTCATGTTTTAGACTGAAAATAAAGTGTGGCTAATTATTAGTCAGCTAAGCATGAGCTTTGCCCATAGGCAAGAGTTGCTATGTACTGATTCGTTACATTGTCCTAATTGACGCACTAAATTTCGAATTCGGACTGCAAAGCCGCCCTTACGCAGTACAAAACACCCTCCGGAACGCGACCAGTAAACAGCGGCGCAATCTCCGCCACCGGTGGCAATTCGCCTTCTCCGTCGAGGAACGCGTCTTGGATTTCGCCGAGCAAATCCTCCGGCAAATCAAGCGCCTGCTCCAACGAGAGTTGCTGCTTGCCGATGGATTCGGCGAGCAAGGTGTAGACGTTTTTCTCCGAGCATTGCAGTTGACCCGCGATCTGGATCGGGGTCATGCCGGCACGTGCCAGGCTGATCAGTTCGTGGCGGATATCGGCGACTTCCTTCGGCGCTTCGGCCTGGCCGCCGAGCACTTCGAGGAAGGCCTGGCCGTAACGCTCCAGCTTGCGCGCACCCACGCCGCTGACGCGCGCCATCTCGGCCATGGTGGTGGGTTGCTCGCGCAGCATCTCCAGCAGGGTGGAGTCGGGGAAAATAACGTACGGCGGCACGCTGTGTTCCTGCGCCAGTTTGCGCCGCAGGGTGCGCAAGGCTTCCCACTGCTCGCGCTCTTCGCCACGCACCAGTTGGCTGGCTTGGCTGGTGCTGCTCTTGGCAGTGGTCTGCGGCTTGAGGTCGCGGCGCAGTTCCAGGCTGACTTCGCCCTTGAGCAACGGCCGGCAACTGTCATTCAAGCGCAACCCGCCGTAGCCCTCGATGTCGATGTCCACCAGGCCGCGCGCGACCATCTGCCGGAACAGCGAGCGCCACTCGCCTTCAGCGCGGGCCTTGCCGACGCCGTAGACCGAGAGTTTCTCGTGGCCGAAGCTGCGGACTTTTTCGTTGTCCTTGCCCAGCAGTACATCCACCAGGTGACCGACACCATAACGCTGGCCGGTGCGGTAGATGGCGGACAAGCCCTGACGCGCCGGCTCGGTGGCATCCCAGGTCTGCACGCCGTCGACGCAGTTATCGCAATGACCACAAGGTTCAGGCATGTCTTCGTCGAAGTAGGCCAGCAAGGTCTGGCGGCGGCAACGGGTTTCCTCGCACAGCGAGAGCATCGCGTCGAGCTTGTGCTGCTCAAGGCGCTTGTGACGCTCGTCGCCTTCGGAGTTCTGCAACATCTGCTTGAGCATCACTACATCCTGCAGGCCGTAGACCATCCAGGCATCCGCAGGCAGGCCATCCCGACCGGCGCGACCGGTTTCCTGGTAGTACGCCTCCAGGGATTTGGGCAAATCCATGTGCGCCACGAAACGCACGTTGGATTTGTCGATGCCCATGCCGAACGCGATGGTAGCCACCATGATCAGGCCTTCCTCGTTGAGGAAGCGTTTCTGGTGAGCCGACCGCGTTTCGTTGGGCAGGCCGGCGTGGTACGGCAGCGCCGGGTAGCCCTGCTCGCAGAGGAACGCGGCCACCTCATCGACCTTCTTGCGCGACAGGCAATAGACAATGCCCGCATCGCTGCGCCGCTCGGAGAGGAACGCCAGCAATTGCTTGCGCGGCTGCTCCTTGGGCACGATGCGGTAGAAGATATTCGGCCGGTCAAAACTCGACAGGAAGCGCTCGGCGTTCTGCAGATGCAGGCGCTCGACGATTTCTTCGCGGGTGCGCTTGTCGGCGGTGGCGGTCAGGGCAATGCGCGGCACATCGGGAAACAGCTCCGCCAGTTGGCCGAGCTGCAGGTATTCGCGGCGAAAATCGTGTCCCCATTGCGACACGCAGTGGGCTTCGTCGATGGCGAACAGGGCAATTTCCAGGCTCTGCAAAAAGGCCAGCATGCGCGGCTGCACCAAGCGTTCGGGGGCCAGGTAGAGCATCTTCACTTCACCGCGCTTGATCCGCGCGGCCAGGTCGCGTTGCTGCTCGGCGCTGAGGGTGGAGTTCAAGGACGCCGCGGCAACGCCCAGCTCTTCGAGGGTGGCGACCTGATCGTCCATCAGCGCGATCAGCGGCGACACCACCACAGCCAAGCCATTGCGCAACAGCGCCGGCACCTGGAAGCACAACGACTTGCCGCCACCGGTAGGCATCAGTACCAGTGCGTCACCGCCACTGGCCACGCGCTCAATGATCGCACCCTGGCGGCCACGAAAACTGTCGTAGCCGAAGATGTCCTTGAGGACGCGTTGTGCCTGCTCGAGCATGTAAAACTCCAAAATAGTGCCGAAATCCCTCTGTACAGGCTGGCCGAAAAAATGCGCGTTCACGGGAAATAATCCGTAAGCGAAGTTTTCTCGGACTGGCGCTTGGCCTGCAAGGGCATCACAAAACGCGGCAGTATACCCGAGCGATACGCGGCAAAGGGCGCCACTGACGAACAGCGAACGCTATCTAAAACCTGGCAAATATGCAGTGTGGCTGGCCTGGGCGCTCAAGAAGGCCTAGAATTCAGCATCGTTTATTCCCAAGGTAGTCCTTCAATGTCCTTCGCTGAGCAACTAACCCGCCTGCAAGCCTTCCTCGACGCCGATGAGCTGCATGACGAGGCGCTGGACTACGTGGCCGCCCACGGCTACCTGACCGCCCTGTCGATCTGCTCCGAGGTCGTGCCCGACCGTGAATGGATCGACGCACTGTTCGCCGAGGAGCCGCACTACGCCGACGCCGCCCAACGCGAAGAAATCGAATCCACCCTGCTGGCCCTCAAGGCCCACATCGGTCGCCAACTGGCCTCCGACGAAGAATTCGAGCTGCCATGCGAGCTGGACCTGGGTGAAGAGCCGGATGACTCCGACCTGCGCGGCTGGTGCATCGGCTTCATGGAAGGCGTGTTCCTGCGCGAAGCCGCCTGGTTCGAAACCGCCGAGGAAGAAGTCAGCGAAATGCTGCTGCCGATCATGGTCGGTTCGGGCCTGTTCGACGACCAGCCGGAGTTCTCCGACATCGCCGCCGACGCCAACCTGATGGACGACATGATCGTACAGATCCCGGAAGCCCTCACCGCCCTGTACCTGCTGTGCAACGCCCCTGACGAAAAACCGGCGATCCTCAAGCCACGTCACCACTGAGTCGCTTGCCCGTGACACCCATGGGCAATCGTTCGCTGCTCCTGCGCTACGTGCTGCTGGCCATCGGCTGGTTGAGCGTAGCGTTGGGGGTGATCGGCATTTTCCTACCGGTATTGCCGACTACGCCCTTCCTGCTGCTCGCCGCCGCCTGCTTCGCTCGAAGCTCCCCGCGCTTCTACCACTGGCTGGTGCAACACCCGCGCCTGGGCCCGTGGATCCGCGATTACCTGGACGGCAACGGTATCCCCCTCAAAGGCAAGGTCTACGCCATCGGTTTAATGTGGCTGAGCATCAGCGTGTCCTGCTATCTAGTGCCGCTGCCCTGGGCGCGTGGCTTCATGCTGACCAGTGCCGTGCTGGTGACGATCTACATCCTGCGCCAGAAAACCCTGCCACCGCGCTGAACGCCCCTGCGACATTCGATCCCACACGACCTTGGTCGACACTGACTAACCCCAGGCATCATGCGAGACTGTCCAACCGGGCCTGGAATGCCCGGGTGTTCCCATGCTCGGAGTTACCATGACGCTGTCCAGCGGGCTGATCGCCGCCGTTGCCCTGGCCTATATGGCCATTATGTTTGCCATCGCCTTCTACGGTGACCGTCGCCGAGCGCCGTTGCCGCCGCGCGTGCGTGCCTGGGTGTATAGCCTGTCGCTGGCGGTTTATTGCACCAGCTGGACCTTCTTCGGCGCCGTGGGCCAAGCCGCCGAACAGCTGTGGGCATTTTTACCGATCTACCTAGGCCCCGTGCTGCTGCTGGTGCTGGCACCCTGGGTGCTGCAGAAGATGATTCTGATCAGCAAGCAGGAAAACATCACCTCCATCGCCGACTTTATCGCGGCGCGCTACGGCAAATCCCAGTCCCTGGCCGTGGTGGTCGCGCTGATCTGCCTGGTCGGCGTGCTCCCCTATATCGCCCTGCAACTCAAAGGCATCGTGCTGGGGGTCAACCTGCTGATCGGCGCAGGCGCCGACACCACCGGTACCCGCGCCCAGGACACCGCGCTGATCGTGTCGCTGGTGCTGGCGCTGTTCACCATTGTGTTCGGTACGCGCAACCTCGACGCCACGGAACACCACCGTGGCATGGTGCTGGCGATTGCGTTCGAATCCCTGGTCAAGCTGTTCGCGTTTCTGGCTGTCGGCGCATTCGTGACCTTCGGCCTGTACGACGGTTTCGGCGACCTGTTCAGCCAAGCCATGCTGGCGCCAAGGTTGGAGGAGTACTGGAAGGAGACCGTCAACTGGCCGTCGATGGTGGTGCAGACCGGCGTGGCCATGATGGCGATTATCTGCCTGCCTCGGCAGTTCCATGTCACGGTGGTCGAGAACATCGACCCACAGGACCTGCGCCTGGCCAAATGGGTGTTTCCTGCTTACCTGATTCTTGCCGCACTGTTTGTCGTCCCGATCGCCCTGGGCGGCAAGATGATGCTGCCTGGCTCGGTACTGCCGGATTCCTACGTGATCAGCCTGCCCATGGCTGAAGCCCACCCGGCGCTGGCCGTACTGGCGTTTATCGGCGGCGCTTCAGCGGCCACCGGCATGGTGATCGTGGCAAGCATCGCGCTGTCGACCATGGTCTCCAACGACATGCTGCTGCCGTGGTTGTTGCGTCGCTCCAGTGCCGAGCGGCCGTTCGAAGTGTTCCGCCACTGGATGCTGTCGGTACGCCGGGTCAGCATCGTGATTATCCTGCTGCTGGCCTACGTCAGTTACCGCCTGCTGGGCTCGTCTGCGAGCCTGGCGACCATTGGCCAGATCGCCTTTGCCGCCGTGACCCAATTGGCACCGGCGATGCTGGGTGCGCTGTATTGGAAACAGGCAAACCGACGCGGCGTATTTGCCGGGCTGGCGGCGGGTACCTTCCTGTGGTTCTACACCTTGGTCTTACCGGTGACGGCGAAAAGCCTGGGTTGGTCGCTCAGCCTTTTCCCAGGGCTGACGTGGATGCATTCCCACCCACTGGGGCTGTCCGTCACCTCGTTGACCTTGGGCACCGTGTTCTCACTGGCGGGTAACTTCACATTGTTTGTGTGGGTGTCGATGCTCTCGCGCACGCGGGTGTCCGAGCACTGGCAAGCCGGGCGCTTTATCGGCCAGGAAATCAGCCAGCGCGCCAGTGCCCGCTCGATGTTGTCGGTGCAGATCAGCGACTTGCTCAGCCTGGCTGCGCGCTTTGTGGGCGAAGAACGGGCCCAGCAAAGCTTTATTCGCTTCGCCTATCGCCAAGGCAAGGGCTTCAACCCCAACCAGAATGCCGACAACGATTGGATCGCTCACACGGAGCGCTTGCTGGCCGGTGTACTCGGCGCTTCCTCGACCCGTGCGGTGGTGAAAGCCGCCATCGAAGGGCGGGAAATGCAGCTGGAGGATGTAGTACGCATTGCCGACGAAGCGTCGGAAGTGCTGCAGTTCAACCGCGCGCTGCTGCAAGGCGCGATCGAGAACATTACCCAGGGCATCAGCGTGGTCGACCAGTCGCTCAAGCTGGTGGCCTGGAACCGGCGCTACCTGGAACTGTTCAACTACCCGGACGGGCTGATCAGCGTGGGCCGGCCGATTGCCGACATCATCCGCTACAACGCCGAGCGCGGGCTGTGCGGGCCGGGCGAGGCCGAAGTGCATGTGGCGCGCCGCCTGCACTGGATGCGCCAGGGTCGTGCACACACCTCCGAACGTTTATTCCCCAATGGCCGCGTGATCGAACTGATCGGCAACCCGATGCCCGGTGGCGGTTTCGTCATGAGCTTCACCGACATTACCGCGTTCCGCGAAGCTGAACAGGCACTCACCGAGGCCAACGAAGGCCTGGAGCAGCGGGTCACCGAGCGCACCCACGAGCTGTCCCAGCTTAACGTAGCGCTCACCGACGCCAAGGGTGTGGCCGAGTCCGCCAGCCAGTCGAAGACACGCTTCCTGGCAGCCGTGAGCCATGACTTGATGCAACCGCTGAACGCGGCACGCCTGTTCTCGGCCGCCCTCTCCCACCAGAACGACGGCCTGTCCAGCGAAGCCAGGCAATTGGTGCAGCACCTGGACAGCTCGCTGCGTTCTGCCGAAGACCTGATCAGCGATTTGCTGGACATCTCGCGCCTGGAAAACGGCAAGATCACTCCACAGCGCCAGCCCTTTGTGCTCAATGAGCTGTTCGACACCTTGGGCGCGGAGTTCAAGGCGCTGGCCCAGGAGCAAGGCCTGCGCTTTCGCCTGCGCGGCAGCCATTTACGCGTGGACAGTGACATCAAGTTGCTCCGCCGGATTCTGCAGAACTTTCTCACCAACGCCTTCCGTTATGCCGACGGCCCGGTGCTGCTCGGCGTACGTCGCCGCAAGGGCGAGTTGTGCCTGGAAGTGTGGGACCGTGGCCCGGGGATACCGCAGGATAAACAAAAGGTGATCTTTGAAGAATTCAAGCGCCTGGACAGCCACCAGACCCGCGCGGAGAAAGGCCTGGGGCTGGGCCTGGCGATCGCCGACGGCCTGTGCCGCGTGCTGGGCCACCGCCTGAGCGTGCGCTCGTGGCCGGGCAAGGGCAGCGTATTCAGTGTGCGCGTGCCGCTGGCACGCAACCAGGCCAGCCCACAGGTCAAGACACCCCAGGAAACCGGCCTGCCGTTGAGCGGCGCGCAGGTGCTGTGCGTGGATAACGAAGAAAGCATCCTGATCGGCATGCGCAGCCTGTTGACGCGCTGGGGCTGCGAAGTGTGGACCGCCACCGACCAGGCGCAGTGCGCGGCGTTGCTGGCCGAGGGCGTGCGCCCGCAGCTGGCCCTGGTGGACTACCACCTGGACCACGGTGAAACCGGTACTGAATTGATGGGGTGGCTGCGCGCGCAATTGGCCGAGCCGATTCCCGGCGTGGTGATCAGCGCCGACGGCCGCCCGGAGATGGTGGCCGAGGTGCATGCGGCCGGGTTGGATTACTTGGCCAAGCCGGTGAAGCCGGCGGCGTTGCGGGCGTTGCTGAGCCGGCACCTACCGCTGTAGGTCATCTGTAGGAGCCTGCTTGCCGGCGATGAGGGCCTTGGGAATGGCGCCGATTGTACCGACGCCATCGCCGGCAAGCCGGCTCCTACAATGGCCGCGTTTATTCGGGCAGGTGCGCTACACCATCGGAGTCGGTCATCGCCCGCTCCAGCAAATCCGTCGGCAAGCTTTTACTGGCGCGCGCACCGAGCAACTTCAATTGCTCTGTGCGGCTGACCAGATTTCCGCGTCCATCTGTCAGCTTGTTCCGTGCTGCGCTGTAAGCCTTATCCAACTGCTGCAAACGGTTGCCCACTTCATCAAGGTCCTGAATAAACAGCACGAACTTGTCGTACAGCCAGCCCGCACGCTCGGCGATTTCGCGGGCGTTCTGGCTCTGGCGCTCCTGCTTCCACAGGCTGTCGATCACCCGCAGGGTGGCGAGCAAGGTGGTGGGGCTGACGATAACGATATGGCGGTCGAACGCTTCCTGGAACAGGTTAGGTTCGGCTTGCAGCGCGGCGGAAAACGCCGCCTCGATAGGCACGAACAGCAACACGAAATCCAGGCTGTGCAGGCCTTCCAGGCGCTTGTAATCCTTGCCGGCCAAGCCTTTGACGTGATTGCGCAGCGACAGCACGTGTTGCTTCAACGCCGCCTGACCGATCACGTCGTCCTCTGCGGCCACGTACTGTTGATAAGCAGTGAGGCTGACCTTGGAGTCCACCACCACCTGCTTGTCGCCGGGCAGCATGATCAGCACGTCCGGCTGGAACCGCTCGCCGTCCGGGCCTTTGAGGCTGACTTGGGTCTGGTACTCGCGCCCCTTCTCCAGGCCCGCATGCTCAAGTACCCGCTCAAGGATCAGTTCACCCCAGTTGCCTTGGGTTTTCTGGCCCTTGAGCGCACGGGTGAGGTTGGTGGCCTCGTCTGACAGACGCAGGTTCAGTTGCTGCAGGCGTTCAAGCTCCTTGGCCAGGGAAAACCGCTCACGCGCCTCGTTCTGGTAGCTTTCTTCCACGCGTTTTTCGAACGATTGAATGCGCTCTTTCAGCGGGTCGAGCAACTGGCCCAGGCGTTCCTGGCTGGTCTCGGCGAAACGCTGTTCACGCTCATCGAAAATCTTGCCGGCCAGCTCGGCAAATTGCGCGCGCAGCTCATCGCGCGAGCCTTGCAGGTCGGTGAGGCGCTGTTGATGGCTGTCCTGTTGCTCGCGCAGTTCGGCACGCAAGGCCGCCGCCAACGCGTCAAGGCGGCGCAGTTCGGTCTCCTTGGCGCTGCGGTCGAGGTTCCAGGCGTGGGCCGCGTCGCGGGCATTGTCGCGGTCGATCTGCAGCAATTCGACTTCACGGCGCACGGCAGCGAGGTCGGCCTGCTTGGCGGCATTGGCTTGGCTCAGGTCGCTGATTTCATCACGACTGGCATCCAACTGGGCGGCGAGGCCCTCCTGGGCCAATTGTGCAGTGGCCAGGCGCTCTTCGAGCAGCTCCCAGCCGGTCATGCGCGCGGTCAAGCGGCGCTGAAGCTGCCAGCACACAGCCAATAAAGGCACGGCAGCGCCAGCGAGGCCCAGGGCAATGCTGGTCCAGTCAAAAGCCATAGACATGTCTGCCATCACCGAAAAAAAACAAGGTTAGCGGAGCGCAGGGCCTGAGGACAGCTCAGTCTTCGACCTGGCCCAGTTCACGTTGGGCGCGGCGGTCACCGGCGCGGGCCGCGAGGCGCAGCAGGTCGTGGCCGATGCGGCGGTCGCGGGCATTCCCGCATTCACGACACATCAGTTGGCCCAGGCGGCTTTGGGCAGCGACCACGCCTTCACGGGCCGGCTGCTTGAGCAAACGCCCAGCGAAGTGTTTGACGTTGGTGTTGTGACCCAGGCGCGGACTGTCGAGCAACCACAAGGCAACTTTCAAGGAGAAGCGCTTGGGGGTGGTAACAGTTTGAGGGGCGTCGGTAACAGAAGGTGATACTGAGCGAAACTTCATAAAGCACTGTGGGACAGATCGGAAGGCGCGCCACTCTACTCTTTTTTTCGTACAGGTAAAGCTGAAAAAACTCTGCACGCCCGTTCTAGAGCAAGCGCTCGGGACAATCCACAGAAGCTGTGGATAACTCAGTGGACAACCCCCCTTTAACTCGCTCAAAGCCGCATGGAATGGGGGCCGCAGTCAAACTGACGATTTTTTCACCAATAAAAAAAAGCCAGATTTTTCATTGACTTAAATTTCCATTGCAGGCAAATGGCAACCCCGCAGGGCAGATGACAGCGCGGTTACACACCCCGCAACTAATGTGCACAAGTACCCATCTGATGGTTATATCAGCAGCTTTTTTTGAAGCGACACGCGTCATAAATGTTACCGCCGGGACAAACCTGGGACTTTTCAAATCTTTCCTGGCTCGCCACACTCCCGGACCTACAGCGCGATGGTAGTAGGGTCGATGAAAGGAATTCTGTTGTTCGCCGTGTTGCTACTGGCCATCTGCGCCATTTCCCTGGGAATCAATGCCGCACTGCCGTCACCGGATGGGGCGTTGTTTGCCATCGCTATCTTGCTGTCGGCAGCGTTTACGGCGGTCAGCCTGTGCATTGAGCTGGGTGAAGGTCGAATCAATGACATGGGCGATGTGATGAAGGTGGTGGAGACTGGCCAGTCCCTGCGACTGACGCTCGCCGCCTACGCGCTGGGCTGCTCGCTGGCAGCCGCGATGACAGTATTGGTCTATCGCGGCCTGCTGGGCGGCTGATTGAAGTTTTTTTGCTATCACACTTCCCTTACCCGATTCAATCCGCTACTATCCGCGCCGTTAGTACCAAGCTGAAAGTCAATTCTGGTCGAACAACTCCCCTGTCCAACACGGGATCGACCACCTCGATGGTTTCCAGGTATCGCTTGTGACGACACTGCCTTTGAACACGCAAAGGGTGTCGCGAAGTTTCAATACTCTGACCGAACCAGCCTGCAAATTGATCAGGATCTTCACCCTGGGCCCAGAACCTTTGCCCCTGTTGTGTTGCCTGCCCTCCTAAGTACCTACCTGCCAGCCCAAGCGCGCCTAACTTATTAGCGCTTCAAACTGGCTGCTTTGTTCCAGTCGGGTTCTTCGTTTGATCAATGGTGATCAACGTTACTGGAACGTTTTAACGTTGCACGGTTCTTAATCCGTGTCATTTGTAGGAACACCAATAATATGAACGCTCAAATCCACACTCAGGATGCCATTCGCACCCTCACTAACGCTTTTGCCCCAATGAACTGCCTGATCATGGCCGCTCGCAAAGGCTGCTTCAGCTTCACCCTGGTCAACGAACACGGCATCGCTCGTCACAGCGAACGCCTGTACCCCGATCAATACTCCAGCGCAGAACCGCTGCAGGCCGTGATCGAGCGTACCCGTCAGGCACTGACTGCCTGATCGACCCGAGTCGCTGAAACACAAAAACCCTGTTTAAAAAGCAGGGTTTTTTATTGCCTGGCTTTTATGCACAGGCGATGGCACTCAGTTCAAATAGATATAAACGTTATAACTAAATGAAGAAGATGTTTTAAAAACAGTCCTTTACATCACAAATATGACACTACACTTCAACTCAAGCGGCATGATCCGCTTCCGGCGAGCCTGAGATCCGATTCACTGCTGCCAAGCCCCCACCTTCTCAGGCCTCGTCGACCACTTTCACGGATTGAGGCTTGTATGGGTATCGCCGCCAGCGAATTGTGTCGTTATGTGATCCGGCCGACCTTGATGTATCTCGGCCGCCATAACCCGACGGCCGAGTCCCTGCTGCTGGGCATTGCCGCCAGCCAGTCGGAACTCGGCTCCGCGTTGCACGATCGCCGTGGGCATGGCTTGTACAGCATCACCGAACCGCGCCACCGCGCCTTGTGGGATGACTACCTGGCACTCGACCCCGAACGTGCCAGCCTGGTACGCGGGTTGGCCAGCCAGCATGCCTTCCTCAGCGCGCCACAACTGGAGCTGACGGTAAACCTGCGTTACGCCACGGCAATCGCCTGGCTTTTGGTCGAACAACACACCCCCGCACTGCCACCGCCTGGAGATGTACTGGCCATGGCGCGTATCTGGAAAGAAATTTTTCACCCACACGGACGACTGCGCGATTTCACTCAAGCCTGGCAAACCTGTGTTTCACCCATGAATCACGTGGTTTGCTGACCGGGCAATTTGCAAGATTCGGCAAAAACCCTGAATTTTGGTCGGATTGTCCTACAAAACCGCTCTATCTCCTGCATTACAGCCTATAGCGCGATCTTAAATTTATTGTTACTTTCCGCAGCGGTGATCACCACGGAGTTCTAATAATGAAAAAAGTAATGCTCAAGACCACACTTAGCCTCGCCGTTGCCATGGCATCCTCCCAACTGTTTGCAAGCGGTTTCGCACTGAACGAACAGAGCGTCAGCGGGATGGGTACGGGTTTCGCAGGCCGCTCTTCTTCTGCCGATGATGCAAGCACTGTTTACGGTAACCCTGCCGGTATGGCTCGCCTGAATGGCCAGCAGATCACGGGCGGCGTTGCGGCAATCGATGCCTCGACTGATCTCAGCGATACTGGCGGTAACTCGCGCGGCTCCAACAAAGGTGACATGGTTCCATTCACCGCGGTGCCATTTGGTTTCTACACCAACAAACTTAACGACCAGTGGGCTATCGGCTTCGGTGTGTACGCACCGTTTGGCTTGGTAACCGACTATGAAAGCGGCTTCCAGGGCAAAGGTTTCGGCAGCAAGAGCGAAGTGAAGGTCATCACCTTCCAGCCAACTGTCAGCTATGCCTTCAATGATCGGGTATCCGTTGGCTTTGGTCCGACCATCAACCGGATCTCTGGTGTGCTGGAGTCAGACAAGACCCTCAACCCTGCCGTCAGCGATACCAACGTCAAAATCAAGGGTGATGACACTGCACTGGGCTTCAACGTCGGTGTATTGGTCCAGGCGACCGATACCACACGTGTGGGCCTGACCTACCACTCCAAGGTCAAGTACAAGCTGGACGGCCATACCACCGTCAGCGGCCCCGCAGCCACTCAACCTTTCCTGCGTAACAACCGTTACGACGCGTCGCTGAAAATCGATACCCCTGAGTCCTACGACCTGTCGGTCACACAAGACCTGACTGACGCCTGGAAACTGTATGGCGGTGCTACCTGGACGCGCTGGAGTCGCCTGAAAGAGATCACCGTCAACAACAAAGGTGTGACCGCGGCAGGCGGTGCATTGGCACCCAGCCAACTCAGCGCTATCACTGAAGAGCAAAACTGGCACGATACCTGGGCCTACGCCGTGGGTACTTCTTACCAGTTGACTAAACAAGTGGTGCTGCGCACCGGCTTGACCTTCGACCAGTCGCCCACTAACAACACCAACCGCTCGCCGCGTATCCCTACGGGCGACCGCACGATCTTCAGCCTGGGCCTGGGCTACAAAGTCATGGATAACATGACCATCGACCTGGCTTACTCGTACTTGAAGGAAGAGGACGTCAAGGTCAACCAGACCGCTGCCGCTCCTTCTACCGCCAGCTACCGTGCCAAATACGAAAACAGTGCCAACGGTTTCGGCCTGGGCATGACCTACACCTTCTGATTCAGACGGGTGTGAAAAAGCCCCGCTCTCCTGCAAAGGAGGCGGGGCTTTTTAATGGCTGACTCTCAAGGCTTGGAGGCTATCGCCGCCTCCACGGCCTTGATCAATTCCGGACTGTCCGGCTTGGTCAGGCTGGAGAAATTGGCGATTACCTTGCCTTGGCGGTCGACCACATATTTATAGAAATTCCACTTCGGCGGCGCGTCAGTCTGCTGCGCCAACACCTTGAACAGGTGCACCGCATCCGGCCCCTTGACCTTCTGCGGCTCGGTCATGGTGAACGTCACGCCGTAGTTCACGTAACAGACCTTGGCGGTCTCTTCGCCAGTCTTGGCTTCCTGCTTGAAGTCATCGGACGGCACGCCGATCACTTCCAACCCTTCGCCCTTGTAGCGCTGATACAAAGCTTCCAGGCCTTTGAACTGTGGAGCGAACCCGCAGAAGCTCGCGGTGTTGACAATCACCAAGGGCTTGCCAGCAAAACGTTCGCACAGGTCGATGGATTCCTTGGCGCGCAGCTTGGGTAATTGGCCTTCCAACAACGGCGGGCAACTGGCGGCCAGGGCGGCACCGCCAATGGCCATCAGGACGGGTACAGCGAGCCAGCGCATCTGCATGTCGTGTGTCCTTGAAAATATTCAGGCTACGAACTTAACAGATCGACATACCCAGTTGCATCAACGCCAGCCCACCGTGTTGCCAGCCCCACCAGGCCAGTAGCACCAGGACCAACCCTGCCGCAAGTATCACACCGCGTACCGCCAGACTCATGCTGCCTCCATCTGCGCCTGCAATCGCGCCACTGGCCGCTCACGCACCGGCCAGTTCAGGGCCGCGGCGAGCAGGCTCAACAGAATTGCCACCTGCCAGATCAAATCGTAGTTGCCCGTTCGATCATAGACCACCCCACCCAACCAGCCGCCCAGGAACGAACCGAGTTGGTGGAACAGGAACACGATCCCACCGAGCATGGAGAGGTTTCGCACACCAAACAGTGTCGCGACGGTGCCGTTGGTCAGCGGCACGGTGGACAGCCACAAAAAGCCCATGGCCATGCCAAACAGGTAGGCCGTGACTTCGGTGACCGGTGCCCACAGAAACAGCACGATCACCACAGCGCGCAGCAGGTACAAGCCGGTCAGCAAACGTGGCTTGGACATGCGCCCGCCTAGCCACCCGGCAGTGTAGGTCCCGAAGATATTGAACAAGCCAATCAGCGCCAACACCGTGGTGCCGACGGTGGCCGGCAGGTGCTGGTCCACCAGGTAAGCCGGCAAATGCACACCGATGAACACCACTTGGAAACCGCAGACAAAAAAGCCAAAGGCCAACAGCCAGAAACCGGAATGGGAGCAGGCTTCCTTCAAGGCTTCACGCAGGGTTTGCTGGCCGGCCATCACCGGCAGCGGCTTATCCTTGAGCATCGCGACCAGCGGCAATATCAGCGCCACCATCAAGCCCAATGCCAGCAGTGCGGCAGACCAGCCGAGCCAACTGATCAGGCCCAAGGTGCCCGGCACCATCGCAAACTGGCCAAATGAACCTGCGGCACTGGCAATCCCCATCGCCATGCTGCGTTTTTCCGGGGCCACCGCACGGCCGACCACGCCGAGGATCACCGAGAACGACGTACCGGACAGACCGATACCGATCAGCAGGCCCGCACTGAGGGACAGCGACCATGCCGAATCGGACATGCCCATCAACACCAGGCCTGCGGCGTACAGGACGCCACCGACGAAGACCGCTTTGGTGGCGCCAAACCGGTCGGCCAGCGCGCCGGTAAACGGCTGCGCCAGGCCCCAGATCAGGTTTTGCAAAGCGATGGCAAAGGCGAAGGTCTCACGGCCCCAGCCGAACTCGCTGCTCATCGGTGCGAGGAACAAGCCGAAGCCGTGCCGCACGCCCAACGACAGCGCCAGGATCAGCGCACTCCCCACAAGAATCCAGCCACTGGTGCGCCACATCGAGTTCATTTCTTATTCTCCGCTCGCGGGTATATACCCGCTTATAGTCGGACAAACCCGCGCTCAGGCGAGTTCGTCTAGCAAGGCCAACAAGGTTTCGCGTTTTTCCGCGCCGAGTTGATCGATCAGTTTCTGCTGTGCCGCTTCCCAGGCGGGTAATGCGGCGGCGAGTCGCGCTTCACCGTCCTCGGTCAACTTCACCAGGCGGTTACGCAGGTCGTCACCCTCAACCAACTGCACCAAGCCCTCGCCTTCCAGCACCCGCAGGTTGCGCCCCAAGGTGCTGCGATCCAGGCCCATCGCTTCCGCCAGGCTGGAAATGCTTGGCTGGTCGAGGCGCTGCAGGTTGCACAGCAGAGAATACTGGGCGACGTTGATCCCGAAGCCATCAAGGGCGCCGTCGTAATGCCTGCTGACGCCACGGGCGGCACGTCGCAGGTTGGTACACAAACATTGGGAGGCAAGCATGGAACGTGTATATACCCGCGATTAAGGAAATGCAAGAAAGTGTTACAGCGCCAGACCGACCACGACCGCTACTTCCAGCAGTTCAAGCATGGCGCCTGCGGTATCCCCCGTGGTACCGCCCAGGCGATTGACCATCAATTGGCGCAGGCCCATGAAGCAGATCGCCGCGAGCAATACGGCCATCCCGCCGCTGACACCGCCGATCAGCACGCAGGCCAGGCCACAGAGGATCAGTACCTGTTGGCCGACAATCCTCGGTAAATGGTCCGACAATGCCTGGCCCAATCCTCCGGCACGCACATAGCGTGTGCAGAGGAACAACGCCAGCATCGACGCGCGTCCAATCAGCGGTGCCAGGATCAGCGCTGCGCCGTTATGTTGCTCGATCAAGGCCACCAGCGCGGTGAATTTGAGCAGCAGCACCAACCCCAGCGTAACCACGGCAATCGGCCCGCTGCGCGGGTCTTTCATGATCGTGAGCGTACGCTCGCGGTCGCCGAAGCCACCCAGCCAGGCATCGGCGCTGTCCGCCAGGCCGTCCAGGTGCAGACCGCCACTGAGCAACACCCAGGCCGTCAGCAACAGTGCGGCGTGCAGCAACAACGGTGCCCCCATCAAGACGGTGTTCAGGGCCCACAACAGCACACCGAACAACAGCCCGACGACGGGATAGAACAGCAACGAGCGTCCCAATTCCTGAGGCTGCGGCATGCCCGGCAAGCGAATCGGCAGGCTGCTGAGAAACTGCAGGGCAATCCAGAATGGCAGCATGTCTACACCCTTTCCTTCAGGACACCGTCCGCCGCGACCTGCACACTGAACAGCCCGCCGTGGCCCACTTCGACATTCAACAGTTGCTCCCGGGGCAAGCCACGCGCTTGTGCCAGCAGAAGACGCATCACGCCACCGTGACTGATCAGCAACACACGCTCACCGGCGTAGGCCTGGTGCAAGCGTGCGACTGCGCCCAGAACGCGGTCGGAAAAAGCGCTAACAGGCTCGCCGTCGGGTGGTGTAAAGCTGTAGGGATCGGCCCAGAACAACCCCAGGCTCTCAGCGTCAGTCTCCATCAAGGCTGCCGCACTCTGGCCTTCCCAAGCGCCGAAGTGCAGCTCTTGCAGGTCCTTCTCCAGTGTCACCGGCAGATTGAGCTGAGCGCCCAATGCCTCGGCAAACCGCGCACAACGCTGCAGTGGCGAACTGACCAAACGGTCCCACGGCCCCTGCTCCACCACCGCCGCGCGCATCTGCGCCCAGCCCTTGGCGGTGAGTGCGTCGTCCAGGCTGCCACGCAAGCCACCCCCCAATTCGGTTTCGCCGTGGCGCAGCAGGTCAAGGCGCAAGGTCATGCCGGGCGATCTGCCACGGCGGCTTCGGCGAAGGTCGCCATCTGCCCGTGCAGCGCGCAGGCCAGGCGCAACAACGGCACCGCCAGCGCAGCACCGCTGCCTTCACCCAGGCGCAGGCCTAGTTCCAGCAACGGCTGCGCGTCGAGGCGCTGCAGCACATGGCGATGACCAGGCTCGGCGCCGCGATGGCCGAACACCAGCCACTCACGGCACGCCGGGTTCAAACGTGTAGCAACCAACGCCGCGACCGTGCAGATGAACCCATCCACCAGCACCACGATGCCTTCCTGGGCACACGCCAGATACGCGCCCACCAGGGCGGCAATCTCAAAGCCGCCCAGATTGAACAGGGTCTGCAACGCATCCCCACGCTGACCGGCATGCAACGCCAGTGCACGCTCGATCACGGCCACCTTGTGGCTGACACCCTGGGCATTCAACCCAGTGCCCGGCCCCGTGAGGTCGCTGACCTGGCAATCGAGCAAGGCACACGCCAGCGCACTGGCGGCGGTGGTGTTGCCGATGCCCATCTCACCGCCGATGAACAGTTGCGCACCGTTCGCCAATGCACGTCGCGCACTGTCGCGACCGGCCTGCAAGGCGAGTTGCCCCTGGGCCTCGGTCATCGCTGGAGCGTTGACGAAGTTGGCGGTGCCGGCACCGATATTCAGGTGACGCACACCCGGCAGGTTCAAGGACGGCGTTACTGTCCCCAGGTCGACCACTTCCAGCTGCGCGTCTAGTTGCAGCGCCAATACGCTGATGGCCGCGCCGCCGGAGACAAAGTTTTGCAGCATCTGCCCGGTGACTTCCTGGGGAAACGCCGACACGCCTTCGGCGACCACGCCATGGTCACCGGCGAAGATGGCGATCCACAGTGAATCCACCGACGGTTTGACCTGGCCCTGCAAGCCAGCCAATTGCACCGCCAGCGCCTCCAACTGACCGAGCGAGCCGGCCGGCTTGGTCAATTGCTGCTGGCGCGCCAGGGCTTGTTCGTACGCTTGAGCGTCGATCGCCTTACAAGGGTTGAGCCACCAGGTGTCAGTCATAACGCAGTACCTTTCAGAGTCAGGGGCAGGCCGGCAACGGTCAGGACAACACGCTGACAACGCTCGGCCAAGGCTTGATGTAGCCAACCGGCTTCATCCACATAGCGGCGAGTCAATTCGCCCAGCGGCACGACACCCAGACCGGTCTCGTTGCTGACAAAAATGATTTCACCCGACAACGACGCCAGGGCGTCCAGCAGTTGATCGCGCTCGGACGCCAAGCGCACGGCGTCTTCGAGCATCAGCAGATTGGTCAGCCACAGGGTCAGGCAGTCCACCAGCAGACACTGCCCGGGGGCCGCGTTGTCCCGCAGCACGCGAGCCAGTTCAATCGGCTCTTCGATCAGGCCCCAATGGTCAGGGCGACGTTGGCGATGCAGCGCGACACGCTCGTTCATTTCGCCATCCAGCGGTTGGCTGGTGGCGATGTAAGTGACTGGCAAGGCGCTGTCGCTGGCGAGCTTCTCCGCCAGGCGACTTTTACCGGAGCGCGCGCCGCCGAGGATCAGTTGAAGCATGGGATGGCACCTTGGATTGGCTGAAATGGGTTGACCGTAAGGCCGCGTTCGCGAGCAAGCCCGCTCCCACATTTTGGGCGTGGTGCGTCCGTTGAATAGTGGTCGGCTGTATGGCCGCCTTCGCTGGCAAGCCCGCGCCCACACGAGGACCACGTCCCCCCGCTCAAATCCCACATAGATTGCGCAACAACTCAGTATCCAAATGATTCTCCACCAGGTCTGCCAGGCGCTCGATATCGCGCTCGCGCAAGGCGTGGTAGTCAACCTCCTGCACATCCTGCAACCCAGCCCAGCGCAATAAGGCACTGCACGCCGCCGGTGTTTCGAACACGCCGTGAAGGTAGGTGCCGAGAATCTGCCCATCAGCACTCTGGGCGCCATCGCTGCGACCGTCGTCCAGCAAAACAGCGGCGTTCGCCAAGGCAGCACCGGTCGTCACGCCCGCATGAATTTCATAACCACTGACGTGCACATCCTCCAGTAACAACCGCCCGCGCACATTGCGCAGTTGCTTCTCTTCCTCCAGCGTGGTGCTGAACGCCAGCAACCCCAGCCCATCACTGGAGCCGGCAGGCCCTTCCAGGCCCAACGGGTCATGCACCTGCTCGCCAAGCATCTGCAAGCCGCCACAGATACCGAGCACCTTGCCGCCATAGCGCAAGTGCCGCGCCACGGCGCTTTCCCAACCGTTGGCGCGCAGATAGGCCAAGTCGCTGCGCACGCTTTTCGAGCCTGGGAGGATGATCAGGTCGGCAGCCGGGATCGGCTGGCCAGGGCCAACGAACTGCAAATCCACCTGGGGATGCAGGCGCAGTGGGTCGAAATCCGTGTGGTTGCTGATACGCGGCAACACCGGCACCACCACCTTGAGCACCTGCGCCGCCTTGTCGATCTGGCGCTGGTCGATGCCGTCCTCGGCTTCCAGGTGCAGGTCCATCACGTAGGGCAGAACGCCCACCACCGGTTTGCCGGTGCGCGCTTCCAGCCAGTCCAGGCCTGGCTGCAATAAGGCGATGTCACCGCGAAAACGGTTGATGATAAAGCCTTTGACCCGCGCCTGTTCCGTGGGCGAGAGCAATTCCAGGGTGCCGACCAAGTGAGCAAAAACGCCGCCACGATTGATGTCGGCGATCAACAGCACCGGGCAGTCCACCGCCTCGGCGAAGCCCATGTTGGCGATGTCGTTGGCGCGCAGGTTGATCTCCGCCGGGGAGCCCGCGCCTTCGACCATCACCACCGGGTAGGCCTGGCTCAAGCGTGCATGGGAAGCCAGCACCGCCTGCATCGCGATGGCTTTGTAGTCGTGATAGGCCACCGCGTTCATGCTGGTCACGGCGCGGCCGTGGATGATCACTTGAGAGCCGGTATCGCTGTTGGGTTTGAGCAGCACCGGGTTCATATCGGTGTGCGGCGCCAGGTTGGCGGCCTGGGCCTGCACCGCCTGGGCGCGGCCGATCTCGCCGCCTTCGGCCGTCACCGCGCTGTTGAGCGCCATGTTCTGTGGCTTGAACGGCGCCACCGCCACGCCCTGGCGTACCAGCCAGCGGCACAGTGCCGTCACCAGCGTGCTCTTGCCGGCGTCGGAGGTGGTGCCTTGCACCATCAGCGTACTCATGTCGCTTCCTTATAGGCGACCAGGGCTGCGTCGAGACGCTGCCAGTCGGCCTCGGTATCGGGCAAGCCAAAGCGCAGGCTGCTGTCGTGGACAAACAGGCGCAGCAGGATGCCGCGCTGGGCCATGAATTCGTGCATGCGTTCGGCGTGGGGCGTGATCAGCCATTGGAACAGGGCACAGCCGCCCTGGGGTTGAAAGCCATGGCGCTCAAGCGAAGCGAACAGACGCTGGCCCGCCTCGATGCATCGTGCGCGTTGCCGCGCTTGCCCGGCGGTGTCGCGCAGGCACACTTGGCCCAGCACCCGCGTCGGCCCGCTGACCGCCCATGGCCCGACCTGTTCGGCGAGCAATTTGAGCAACTTGCGCTCGGCCAACACGAAGCCCAGCCGCACACCGGCGAGACCGAAAAACTTGCCAAACGAGCGCAACACGATCAGGCCGACCTGATGCGCGTGACCCGCCAGGCTCAGTTGGGGCGTCACGTCCATGAACGCTTCGTCCACCACCAGCCAGCCGCCGCGCTGGGCCAACCGCGAGTGCCAATCCAGCAAGCGCTGTGGGCTGAGGCTCAAGCCGGTGGGGTTGTTGGGGTTGACCACCACCAGCACGTCGAGGCCATCAAGGAAGAAGTCGACTTCCTGTTCCTGCACTTCGCGCACCACGTAACCGGCGCGGCGCCAGGCTTCGGCGTGTTCGGCATAGCACGGCGACAGCACGCCGACCTTGCCGGCACGGCGCAGGCGCGGCAGCAACTGGATGGCCGCCTGGGAGCCGGGCACCGGCAACAGGTGCGCAGCGCCGTAATACTCGCTGGCGGCCTGCTCCAGGCCGTCGTCGGTTTCCGGCAGGCGTGCCCAGGCGCGCAGGGGAACCTCGGGGATCGGCCAAGGCCAAGGCGCGAGGCCGCTGGACAGGTCGAGCCAGTCGGCCTCGGCTATCCCGTACTGAATCGCTGCCTTGCGCAGCCGGCCACCGTGTTCAAGCATAGAATTGCGCCCCCGCACATAGGATCAGCAGCCACAACCATACGCCGCGCTGCACCAGTTGCCAGCCCCGCTCGATGGAATCGGCATCCGCCGCCGGGCCTTCGCCCAATTGCGGACGCTGGTGCACTTCACCGTGATAGATCGCCGCACCACCCAGCTCCACGCCCAGGGCACCTGCACCGGCAGCCATCACAGGGCCGGCGTTGGGGCTGTCCCAGGTCGGGCCCTGGGTGCGCCAGCATTTAAGCGCCAGCCGCGTCTTGCCCAGCAGCGCGTAGGTCAATGCCACAAGACGTGCAGGAATGTAGTTCAGCACATCGTCGATTTTTGCCGCAGCCCAGCCGAAACGCTCGAAGCGTTCGTTGCGATACCCCCACATGGCGTCAAGGGTGTTGCTCAGGCGATAAAGCACCACGCCCGGCACACCGGCAACCACAAACCAGAAAATCGCGGCGAATACCGCATCGCTGCCGTTTTCCAGCACCGATTCGGTGGCGGCGCGGGCGACTTCGGTGCGGTCCAGCTCGCTGGTCTGGCGGCTGACCAGGTAGCTCACGCGCGTGCGCGCTTCCTCCAGGTCATCGCTGCGCAGGGCCTGGGCCACCGGCATCACATGCTCGCCGAGGCTGCGCATGCCGAGGGCGCAGTACAACGCCAGGATCTCCAGGACCCAGCCGATATACGGCGCCCACGACAAGGCCGTGGCCAGCAGGGTCAACGGCACCACGGCGATAACCCACGCGGTCACACCATGGCTGCGCCAGCCGCGACCACCGCTGTTGAAACGTTGCTCGATGCGCCCGGCAAAATTGCCGAACGCCACCAGCGGATGCCAGCGCCTGGGCTCGCCCAGCAGCGCATCCAGCGCCACGGCAGCGACACACAGCAAGGCCACACTCATTGACTCACTCCCCACACATTCTCATACAACATGTCACTTAATGGCCGAGGCTCGGTCCAGCCTTCGAGCTGCAACATCGGTGCCGGATAGAACTCGTCCACCGGCCCCAGGCACAGTACGGCCAGGGGTTTGGCACCCGGCGGCAAACCCAGCAGGTCGGCCAGCGCCTGGGGCTCGAACAGCGAGACCCAGCCCATGCCCAGGCCTTCGACGCGGGCTGCCAGCCACAGGTTCTGGATCGCGCAGGACAGCGACGCCATGTCCATTTCCGGCAAGGTGCGCCGGCCGAAAATGTGGCGCTCACGGTCATCCATCAACGCCGCCACCAGCACTTCGGCGCAGTCGTGGATGCCTTCGACCTTGAGCTTCATGAACTCATCGGAGCGCTCGCCCAGGGCTTCGGCAGTGCGTATGCGCTCTTGCTCCACCAGTTGTTGAATCTGGCCACGCAAGGCACGGTCGCTGATACGGATAAAACGCCACGGTTGCATCAAGCCAACACTCGGTGCCTGGTGCGCGGCCTGGAGCAGACGGTGCAGCAATTCGGGGGCGACAGTGCCGCCGCTGAAGTGGCGCATGTCGCGGCGTTCGGCAATGGCGCGGTAGACGGCTTGGCGGTCGGCCTCGGGGAAGGCGTTGTCGGTCATGGCCTCTTCGCGGGCAAGTCGAATCGTCGCACCGCCCCTCCCACCGGCTGGTCTGTTAACACTGTCGATGTGGGAGCTGGCTTGCCTGCGATGCCGGCCTCCCGGAGCGGCGCAAACAACGCGGCCACCGCAGCCGGATTCGACGGAAAATAAAAATGCACATAGGACGCGGTCATCCGCCCCTGTCGATACACCGCCTCGGCACCGCGCCCGCCATTGGGGCTCAGGCCACGGGCAATCGGTTGCCACTCGGTGCTAGTCAGGGAGTGATGATAGGTGTGGCCGCGCAGCCTACCTTCCGGCAATTCGACGCTTTGCAGGGCCAGGGCCGCGAGTTTCTTTTGCATCACGGCATCGCCCTGCAACAGGCCAACCAGTTCGGCGCGGGTGCCGTCGACATCGGTCAGCGAGTCGAGCAGGTAGAGCATGCCACCGCACTCGGCGAGCAAGGGTTTGCCGGCCGCGTGGTGGGCACGGATAGCGTCGAGCATCGAGGTGTTTTGCGACAGCGCCTGGTGGTGCAATTCAGGGTAGCCACCAGGCAGATAAAGACTGTCGGCGTCAGGCAATTCGCGGTCATGGATCGGCGAGAAGAAGCTCAATTCGGCGCCCATTGCCCGCAGCAGGTCGAGGCTCGCGCCGTAGGTAAAGGCGAAGGCTTCGTCACGCGCCACGGCGATGCGCACGCCCTTGAGCAATGGCTCGGCGTCGATCACTTGCGGCGCGGCAAAGGTCACCGGTGGCGGCAACGCCACTTCGCAACTGCTGCCCAACGCTTGGGCAGCCGCGTCCAGGCGCGCATCGAGGTCATTCAGTTCGCTGGCCTGCACCAGGCCGAGGTGACGACTGGGTAATTCGATACCGGTCTCGCGGGACAAGGCGCCGTACCAGCGCAGGCCTTCGGTGAGGCTGCCTTCCAGCAATTGCGCATGGCGCAGGGTGCCGACGCGATTGGCCAGTACGCCAGCGAATGGCAAATCCGGCTGATAACGCGCCAAGCCCAACGCCAAGGCGCCGAACGTCTGCGCCATGGCCGTGCCGTCGATCACACCCAGCACCGGCACGCCGAAGTGTCGGGCCAGGTCGGCGCTGGACGGTGTACCGTCGAACAGGCCCATCACGCCTTCGATCAGGATCAGGTCCGCCTCCCCCGCCGCTTCCCACAGCAGGCGGCGACTTTCCTGTTCGCCGACCATCCACATGTCCAATTGGTAAACCGGCGCACCGCTGGCACGCTCGTGGATCATCGGATCAAGGAAGTCCGGGCCGCATTTGAACACGCGCACCTTGCGCCCCAGGTTGCGGTGCAGCCGCGCCAGTGCGGCGGTGACGGTGGTTTTGCCCTGGCCGGACGCCGGTGCGGCAATCAGGACAGCCGGGCAATGACGGGGCTGATTCAAAGTTCGACGCCCTTCTGTGCCTTGATGCCAGCCTGAAACGCGTGCTTGAGCATGCCCATTTCGGTGACGGTGTCGCCCATTTCGATCAATTCAGGCTTGGCACCCCGACCGGTGACCACCACATGTTGCATCGGCGGGCGGGCTTGCAGGTCGCTGAGAACCTGGTCCAAATCGAGGTAGCCGTGCTTGAGGGCGATGTTCAACTCGTCGAGCACCACCAGGCCGATGGCCGGGTCTTGCAGCAATTCACGGGAAACCGCCCAGGCGGCTTCGGCGGCAGCGATATCGCGCTGGCGGTCCTGGGTCTCCCAAGTGAAACCTTCACCCATCACATGGAAGCGCACTTGCTCGGGGAAGCGGCGGAAGAACAACTCTTCGCCAGTGCTGTTGCGCCCCTTGATGAATTGCACCACGCCGCACTGCATGCCGTGGCCCATGGCCCGGGCCAGCATGCCGAACGCGGAGCTGCTCTTGCCTTTGCCGTTGCCGGTCAATACCAGCAGCAAGCCACATTCGTTGGGGGAGTTGGCGATGCGCTCGTCGATCACGGCTTTTTTGCGCAGCATGCGCGCCAGGTGGCGTTCGTCGCGGTCGGGGGAATCGGTCATGGCAGCTCTCCGTTGGGGCTGGACAAAAACGGCGGGCAGGAAAAAAGAAAAAAGACAGCCAAGCATCGCCCACCGTGATGCTGTTGGATGTTTCAGGCCGGTCTCCGGGCTCATGAGTGACGCTTGCTCTTGTCGAGCAGGCAGGCCGACGGCGCGCCTTCCCATATCGCTCGCGATACAGTGGCAAAAGGCGCCGTCTTGACTCATTTACCGTTGCGGGGGCAGCGCCGGAATCGCGGCAGCACTGTGTACAAGTGCGCTCACTCACCGGCTTCCCTGTTTCACTCCGTCGACCCATGGGTCACAGAGCACCTGGAACAAGCGGCGAAGGTTAGTGGGTTGGGGGTGGAGCGTCAATTAAAGCTGGCCTTGCACTTGAACCATCGCACTGCCGCCCTCCTCTACCCTTACAGGTATCAAGGAGAACACCATGCATAAAACCAGACTCGCCCTACTCATCATGGTCGCCGGCACCCTCGCCGCCTGTGGTGAAAGCTCCACCCTCCAGGTCTCCGACGGCACCGGCCCCTCGCCCAAGCTGCCGGAACCGAACAAGACGCTGATCCCCACCGTGAATATCGCGCCGGCCATCGGCTGGCCCGAAGGCGCGAAGCCCACCGCCGCCGCTGGCACCCAGGTGGCGGCCTTTGCCGACGGCCTGGACCACCCGCGCTGGCTGTATGTGCTGCCCAATGGTGACGTGCTGGTGGCGGAAACCAATGCGCCGCCCAAACCGGATGACGCCAAAGGCATTCGTGGCTGGGTCATGGAAAAAGTCATGGGCCGCGCCGGTGCCGGTGTGCCAAGCCCGAATCGCATCACGCTGCTGCGTGACGCCGACCACGATGGCGTCGCGGAAACCCGCACGGTGTTCCTCGAAAATCTCAATTCACCGTTTGGCATGGCACTGGTCGGCAACGACCTGTACGTGGCCGACTCGGACAAGTTGCTGCGCTTTCCCTATCAACCGGGTGAAACCGCGATCAAGCAAGCCGGCACCAAGGTCGTCGACCTGCCGGGCGGCAGCATCAACCACCACTGGACCAAGAACGTAGTGGCCAGCAAGGACGGCAGCAAGCTGTACGTCAGCGTCGGCTCCAACAGCAATGTGGGGGAAAACGGCCTCGAAGCGGAAGAGGGTCGGGCAGCGATCTGGGAAGTAGACCGCGCCAGCGGCGAGCACCGCATCTTCGCCTCCGGCCTGCGCAACCCCAACGGCATGGCCTGGGAACCCCAGAGCGGCAAGCTGTGGACGGCGGTGAATGAGCGCGACGAGATCGGCAGCGACCTGGTGCCGGACTACATCACCTCGGTCAAGGATGGCGCCTTCTATGGCTGGCCATTCAGCTACTACGGCCAGCATGTCGATGTGCGCGTTTCACCGCAGAATCTGGACCTGGTGGCCAAGGCAATTGCACCCGACTACGCAGTAGGCCCGCACACGGCGTCCTTGGGGCTGACGTTTGCCGAGGGCAGCAAACTTCCGGCGCAGTTCAGCAACGGCGCATTTATCGGCCAGCATGGTTCGTGGAATCGCAAGCCGCACAGTGGCTACAAGGTGATCTTTGTGCCGTTCGAGGGCGGGCAACCCAAAGGACAGCCGGTCGATGTGCTGACGGGGTTCCTCGACAAGGATGAGAAAGCCATGGGCCGGCCGGTAGGCGTGGTGATTGATCAGCAGGGGGATTTGCTGGTGGCCGATGATGTGGGGAACAAGGTGTGGCGCGTGTCGGCCGCTAAATAAACGGTAGGAGCCGGCTTGCCGGCGATGGCGGCATACAGGGCCTCATCGCCGGCAAGCCGGCTCCTACACGGCGATATGTCAGGGGTTGCGCGCCAGGTTTCCTGGCAGCACGCGCTTGGCGCTCAGGTAGGCATTCTGCCAATACGCCTTGGACAGGGTATCCAGCTTGACCGTACCGCCGGTTTGCGGCGCGTGCACGAAGCGGCCCTCCCCCACGTAGATCCCGGCGTGGCTGACCTGGGAACCACCACCGGTGGCGAAGAACAGCAGGTCGCCGGTCTGCAGGTTTTGCTCGCTGACATCCTGCGCGCGCATCACGATCAGTTCGCGGGTGGTACGCGGCAGGGAGATCCCCGCCGCATCGCGGAAGACAAAACCGATCAGGCCGCTGCAATCAAAGCCGGAGTCCGGCGTGTTGCCGCCCCAACGGTAAGGCGTGCCGACCAGGCCCAGCGCGCGGAAGAGCACATCTTCGGCCGCAGGCGAAAAATTCTGGGTGGAATAATTGAACACCGGCTTGGGTTTCACCGCTACAGGAGCGGGAGGCGGTGGACGACTTGCGCAGGCGCTGAGCAGCGCGGCGCAAACAATGAGAATAAGGCGGGCCGAGGTCGACATGTGCAGAACAATCCTGGTCTGGATGCGGCTTTCGCTGCCGAACGCTGAAAACCAGAACGCGCAAGCAAAGCTCGCGCGAACGGATTACAACAATATCCAGGGATTCTAGCGCTTACACGTCAAACTTCAAGTATCACTTTAAGTTTACTTGCTAGCGGTAACCGTAGTCGGGGCCATGGCGAGTGCGCGCTTGGCTTCGATGAAGGTTTTGCTCCAGTAGCTGTCACCCAGGTTGTCGACTCGAACACCGCCACTGCGACGGCTGCTGGAGTGGATAAACTGGTTATCGCCCAGGTAGATACCGGCATGGCTGACGCGACCACGGCCTGCAGTACTGAAGAAAAGCAGATCACCCGGCTTGAGGTTGTTGCGCGCGACCAACGGTGCATTCACGTTGATCATTTCGCGAGTGGAGCGTGGCAAGTTCATGCCAGCTTCTTCACGAAACAGATAGCCGATGAAGCCGCTGCAGTCGAAGCCGGCTTCAGAGGTACCGCCGAAACGGTAACGGGTACCGATCAGGGACATGCCGCGTTCGAGGATGCTGTCGGCCAGAACTGGAAGCTGGTAAGGCTTGCTGCCAGAGAAGTTGGCCAGCTCTTTTTCAGTTGCCACTTCTTCTTCGTAAACAGAGGCAGACTGTGCAGCAACGAATTTTGCCTGATTTTGAACCTGTGTTTTTTGCTGTTCTGCCACCTGCTGAGGGTGGGAGGCGCAACCAAACAACAGGGTAACGAGTGCGAGAGGCACGAGGGGTGCGAAGCGATTTAGCATGGGCACGACCGTGGCTGATATGTAAAGAAGTCGAGACTATGCCCACTATCACATCGATTTGCAAATTCAATCGTGATCTATGTGACTTCTTGTTTGGACTATGACATCTAAGCCCTTAACACCCTGTACCTGCCTTTTGCGTGGCCAAACCGGCTAAAACGCATGTTTTCTGGCGCCTGGAATTTGCCGAAAGCCGCGAAAACAGTGGGCTGGCTACCAGCCGAGGGTTTCTTTCAGGAAGGGGATGGTCAGCTTGCGCTGGGCCTGCAAAGACGCCTGGTCGAGTTGTTCGAGCAAATCGAACAACGCGCTCATGCTGCGCGTGCCACGGGTGAGAATAAAATGCCCGACTTCGTCGGTGAGGTGCAGGCCGCGACGTGAGGCGCGCAGTTGCAAAGCGCGCAATTTGTCTTCGTCGGAGAGCGGGCGCATCTGGAAGATCAGCGCCAGGGTCAGCCGCGACTTGAGGTCGGCCAGCTTGATCGGCAGCTCACGTGGCGAAGTCGACGCGGCAATCAGCAGGCGCCGGCCGCTGTCACGCAAGCGGTTGAACAGGTGAAACAATGCTTCTTCCCAGTCCGCCTTGCCGGCAATTGCCTGCAGGTCGTCAAGGCACACCAACTCGTATTGCTCGAGGTGGTCAAAGATGCCGATACCGCGATCCATCAATTCCGCCAACGGCAGGTATACCGCCGGTTCGCCCATCTGCTCGAAACGCAGGCACGCGGCCTGCAACAGGTGGGTACGCCCTACGCCGTGCTTGCCCCATAGATAGATCAGGCTTTCGGTCCACCCGGCGTCGGCTTCGCAAAGCCGCTCGACATAGCCGAGTGCAGCGGCATTGGCGCCTGGGTAGTAGTTGATAAAGGTGGCGTCATCACGCAGACGCACACCCAAGGGCAGCTGAATCGGTTTCATGCTGACTGAACGGCTCCAATCGAACCGTTAGTGGCCTCTGTGTAAAGTTTGCAAAGTTTATACCCGTGACGCCGGGCGCACAATGCAACAGACCCCAAGCAAAATCAAAGGTTTGCGTTAACTTGTTGGATTTGTGCAGATTGTTTGACGGCCCACCTGCACAAATGACAAACCCGGCCTGGGCCGGGTTTGTGAAGAAACGGTTACAGGTCGGGGTCTTCAACCCCCGTATACGCATCCGAATCCTTGTACAGATCATGCACGTGGCGCACCAGCACCATGATCACCGCCGCTACCGGCAGCGCCAGCAGGATACCGGTGAAGCCAAACAGCTCGCCGCCCGCCAGGATCGCAAAGATCACCGCCACCGGGTGCAGGCCGATCCGATCGCCTACCAGCAACGGCGTCAGCACCATGCCTTCCAGGGCCTGGCCGACCATGAACACCGCCACAATCCCCAGCATCGGGTACAGGTCGCCGCCAAACTGGAACAGCCCCGCCACCAACGCCGCGCCGATACCAATCACAAACCCCATGTACGGCACGATCGCTGCGAGACCGGCGATCAGGCCGATCAACAGGCCCAGTTCCAGGCCGATAGCCATCAGGCCAGCAGCGTAGATGATCCCCAGGGCCAGCATCACCAGCAACTGCCCGCGCACGAATGCCCCGAGCACCTCATGGCATTCTTCAGCCAGCGAGACGATGCGCTCCTCACGGTTGCGCGGCAGCAGGCTGCGGATCTTGGCCATCATGATGTCCCAGTCGCGCAGCAGGTAGAACGCCACTACCGGGATCAGCACCAGGTTGGTCAACCAGCCGATCAGCGCCAGGCTCGACGCTGTTGCCTGGCTGAGGATCACCCCGACGATATCGGTGGTCTGGCCCATGTGTTCGCTGATGGCGGCCTTGACCTTATCGAACTTCCAGAAGCCATCTGCCAGACCCAGTTTGGCCTGGGCCCATGGCATCGCCGTGTGTTGCAACCAATCGAGCATCTGCGGCGCCAACTCATAAAGGCGGAACAGCTGCTTGGCCAGCATCGGAACCAGCACCAACACCAAGGCCGTGATGATCAGGGTAAACAGCGCGAAGACCGCCACCACGCCCCAGGTTCGCGAAAGCCCGGCTTTCTCCAGGCGATCCACCACGGGATCGAACAGGTAGGCCAGCAGCAATGCGACCAGGAACGGCGTCAGGATCGAATGCAGCAAGAACACAAAAACGCACAGCAGGGCAATCCCGCCAAGCCACACCCAACGACGCGTATCCGCCATAAACCACTCCATCTGTCATGTGCTTCTATATAGAAAGAAACTGTTTACCAACGAAAACGCAGCTGCGCCTGAGGCTCGGGTGCCGCAGCCGGCTGGGCACCCTCTGCTACCGGTTGCTGGACCGGCGCCTCGCCCGCAGGAATTTCCTGCAGCTTGGCCAGGCTCAACTGGGTGCGCAATTGATCGGCACTGCCGTTGACGCGATACACAATCCGATTGCCATCCACTAATTGAGGCTGACCACCAAAAGGCTCCAGCAGATGACCCAGCGCGGCATAGCGCTCCAGGGTCATGCCTTGCACTTCGAGCAGTTGCTCAGTGCTCACGCCAGGCTTGACGGCAAACCGCGGGGCCAATTTCTGACTGACCGCCAGCATCACCGCATCGGCCACGGCGCCGGTGTCAGCCCCTTGGGCGGTGCCCTGCTCGCTCTTGTCACCCAGCCACAGGCGCCATTTGGCTTGCCATTGGCTGCCTTCCTGGCGCGCATGCACGGCCAGCAAGGCATCGGCGCCGTAGCGCTCGGAGGCGGCGCGCAGTGGCGTGGCGTCGGCGCTTTCCAGATTCGGCGCGGTGGCCACCACCTGCTCATTCAGGTCCCCCAGCGGCAGACGCAACGGCAAGCCACGGTGTTGCGCCGCTCGACGCAGCGCCTGGGCGACGGTTTGGCCATCCCCCACCAGGCTGCTGCCTTCCGTGGAGTCGTTCAGCCACCAGCCGAGGATCGATGGGCGGTTGCTGCCCCAGATTGACAGGCCCGCTTCACGCAGCGCGCGGTCAGTACTCACCGGGTCGAAATCCACTTGCAGGCTTTCCGGCGGGCCGGCGTCGTAGCCGTATTGGCTGATGATTTGTTGTGGGTCTTTGCGCACTGCTGCCAGCCCCGGGCCGTCGGCGGCCTTGGCGTCGCCGGTCAGGCGGATCACCAGGGTCTGCACGGCTCGCTGGGTGGCCTGGTCGCGCTCTTGCGGCGATTGGCTGCTGACAGGTTCAAGTACTTGATAAAGGCCATTGAGGGTTTCGGCATGACTCGCCAGGCTGACCAACGACAAGCAGCCTACAAAGAAGAATTTACACAGACGCATGGAAGATTCCCGAACGACAAATTTAGCGGTTGGAACAGACCGCGTGAACTCGGTTTGGCAAGGCTGTGACCACAGGCACCGGCAAAACATTCACAGGGTCTTGGCAGTTTTTGTACTGTCATAACGATAGCGGGTTAAAGGCTATACCTTAATACGCGCCAAAGCCGAGCCGATTAGCATTTTTTTAACCGGCTTTTTTTGCCTATATGGCCCTGCCCGTCGGCCCGAGGATGGCCGCTGCCCCTCAAGCCTGATAAAATCGCGCGCCTTCGCAGACCGTCAACGGCTGGGGCTTTTACCAAAAGCGCCTGCCCGCTCGGTCGTTACCCCTGAATCCCCCCTAAAGGCCTGGATCATGAGCAAGCAACCCTCCCTGAGCTACAAGGACGCCGGTGTAGACATCGACGCCGGTGAAGCATTGGTCGAACGCATCAAGAGCGTCGCCAAGCGCACTGCGCGCCCCGAAGTCATGGGCGGCCTGGGCGGTTTTGGCGCCCTCTGCGAAATCCCGGCCGGCTACAAGCAGCCTGTCCTGGTGTCCGGCACCGACGGTGTAGGCACCAAGCTGCGCCTGGCACTGAACCTGAACAAGCACGACACCATCGGCATCGACCTGGTCGCCATGTGCGTCAACGACCTGGTGGTATGCGGCGCCGAGCCGTTGTTCTTCCTCGACTACTACGCTACCGGCAAGCTGAACGTGGACACCGCTGCACAAGTGGTCACCGGCATCGGCGCTGGCTGCGAACTGTCGGGTTGCTCCCTGGTCGGCGGCGAAACCGCTGAAATGCCAGGCATGTACGAGGGCGAAGACTACGACCTGGCCGGCTTCTGCGTCGGCGTCGTGGAAAAAGCCGAAATCATCGACGGCTCCAAGGTTGCCGCCGGTGACGCCCTGCTGGCCCTGCCCTCTTCCGGCCCGCACTCCAACGGTTACTCGCTGATCCGCAAGATCATCGAAGTATCCGGCGCCGAGATCGAGAACACCCAGCTCGACGGCAAGCCGCTGACCGACCTGCTGATGGCCCCGACCCGCATCTACGTCAAGCCACTGCTCAAGCTGATCAAGGACACTGGCGCCGTCAAGGCCATGGCCCACATCACCGGTGGTGGCCTGCTGGACAACATCCCGCGCGTGCTGCCAAAAGGCGCCCAGGCCATCGTTGACGTGGCCAGTTGGCAGCGTCCGGCAGTATTCGACTGGCTGCAAGAGAAAGGCAACGTCGACGAAACCGAAATGCACCGCGTGCTGAACTGCGGCGTCGGCATGGTCATCTGCGTGGCTCAGGAGCATGTTGAAACCGCGCTGAACGTCCTGCGTGAAGCCGGCGAGCAGCCTTGGGTCATTGGCCAGATCGCAACCGCTCCGGAAGGCGCGGCCCAGGTTGAACTGAAGAACCTCAAGGCTCATTGATGTCTCAGACCTGTGATGTCGTGGTGCTGCTTTCCGGCACCGGCAGCAACTTGCAGGCCTTGATCGACAGCACGCGCACCGGCGACAGCCCGGTGCGCATCGCTGCGGTGATCTCCAACCGCAGCGACGCCTACGGCCTGCAACGCGCCAGGGACGCAGGTATCGACACCCGCTCCCTGGACCACAAGGCATTCGACGGCCGCGAAGCCTTCGACAGCGCCCTGATCGAACTGATCGACGCCTTCAACCCCAAACTCGTGGTACTCGCCGGCTTCATGCGCATCCTCAGCGCTGATTTCGTGCGGCATTACGAAGGGCGCTTGCTCAACATCCACCCTTCCCTGCTGCCCAAGTACAAAGGCATGCACACGCACCAGCGTGCGCTCGACGCCGGCGACAGCGAGCATGGCTGCAGCGTGCACTTTGTCACCGAGGAACTCGATGGCGGGCCTCTGGTCGTACAGGCAGTGGTTCCGGTAGAGTCTGACGACTCGGCGCAGAGCCTTGCGCAACGGGTTCACACCCAGGAACACAGGATTTACCCGCTGGCGGTTCGCTGGTTTGCCGAGGGGCGGTTGATTCTCGGTGACCAGGGTGCATTATTGGACGGTCAGTTACTTGCGGCCAGCGGCCACTTGATTCGAACCTAGGAGATTTTATGCGTCGCGCCCTGCTCTTCGCTTTTGCGCTGTTCGCCTTGCCTGCCGTGCAAGCAGCAGACCTTCACCCTTTCTCCGTAAGCTACACCGCCGACTGGAAACAGTTGCCCATGAGTGGCTCGGCTGAACGCAGCCTGGCCAAGAATAGCGATGGCTCCTGGACCTTGAACTTCAAGGCTTCCATGATGATCGCCAGCCTGACCGAAACCAGCGTGATCCAGTTTGACAAGGACACCCTGCAACCGAAGAGCTACACCTTCGAACGCGGTGGCCTGGGCAAGGCGAAGAAGATCAACCTGGACTTCGACCAGACCGCGAAGAAAGTCACCGGCTTTGAAAACAAAGACGCCGTCAACGTGGCCCTGCAAAGCGGCATGCTCGACAAGTCGACCTACCAGTTGGCCCTGCAGCGCGACGTGGCTGCCGGCAAAAAGAGCATGAGCTACAACGTGGTCGAAGGCACCGATGTCGACACTTACGACTTCCGTGTGATCGGCCCGGAAAAAGTCCAGACCAAGGTCGGTTCCATTGATGCGATCAAGGTCGAGCGCGTGCGTGATCCGACACAAAGCAAGCGTATTACCCAGATGTGGTTTGCCAAGGACCAAGGCGGCATCTTGGTTGCCCTGCGCCAGGTGGAAACCGATGGCAAGGAATACAACATCATGTTGCAGGACGGTACGGTTGACGGTAAGGCTGTCAAAGGTAGCTGATCGGTAGATGGAATAAAGAGCCTCGCAGATGCGGGGCTTTTTTTCGTCTGGAGGTTTTGTGTTGACGCGTCTACCGCTATCGCAGGCAAGCCAGCTCCCACATTTGGAATGCATTTCAAAATGTGGGCGCTGGCTTGCCTGCGATAGCGGCGGTCCAGTCAATACGAGGCTGACGCCTTACGCCAACATGAAACTTTTGTCATAAATCTCAACCCCCTGTGCCGCAACATCACGGTTTACGTGGCCTGTAGCACTGTTGCATTTACCGCAATAAATTGTTGTGCAAAAAGTCAGTTTACTTAGCAAGCTAACAAAACATATAACAAAGGCCTGCGACGACTTGCCGCAGATCCACCAGAGATTGGAGCAAGCAGATGACTGTAAAAGTAACTGAACGCGACGACGAACATATGTCCCACGAAGCGCTGGGCCATGGGATTCACATCTGGGATGTACACCAACAAGACCTGTTGGTCGGCATGTTTCACAACGAGAGCGACGCTCATAATTATAAAAACGAGCTCGAAGCCCTTGAGATGAGACGCCAGGCGCAAGGCTCCTGAGACTCTGAAATTCGGCAGGCATCCAGCCCCACACAGCAGCTGGATTGCCTGCACACAAAAACCCCGCCTTTTGAGCGGGGTTTGTTGTTTCTACAGCCTTACCACATCAGATCATCCGGAATCTGGTAGGCCGCGTATGGATCATCCTCGTCCGGCACCTGGCTCTCCGTCAGGATATTGAGCTGCACGATACGCTCCGGTGCACGCTCCTGGATCTTCAGCGCCGCTTCACGCGGGATCACCTCGTAACCGCCACCGTGGTGCACGATCGCCAGGGAGCCGTTGCTCAGCTTGTTGCGCATCAACGTGTTGACCGACAGGCGCTTGACCTTCTTGTCATCCACGAAGTTGTAGTAGTCCTCGGTGGTCAGCTTGGGCAGGCGCGAGGTCTCGATCAATTGCTTGACCTGAGCTGTGCGGGCCTTGGCCTCGGCTTTTTCCTGCTGCTGACGGTTCAGTTCCTGGTCGCGCTTGACCTTCTCGGCCTGGGCCTCGGCCGCCAGGCGGGCCTGGGTGTCATCCGCCTCGATCTGGCCTTTGTGGACCAGGCGCTGCTGCTTCTGTTTCTCTTTGCCGACCTGCTTGGCCTGCTTTTGGTTGACCAGACCTGCTTTGAGCAACTGGTCGCGAAGGGAAAGGCTCATGGTGCTTACTCACTTAGGCAACTGCTCAACCGCAGCTGGACACATTCTTTTCCTGACGCTTGGCTTCGCCCCACAGGGCGTCCAACGTTTCGAGGGTGCAATCTTCTATGGATTGGTGCGTATCGCGCAATGCCTGTTCGATAAATCGGAAACGTCGTTCGAACTTGGCATTGGCGCCACGCAGCGCGGTTTCCGGGTCGACCTTGAGGTGGCGGGCCAGGTTGACCGCTGCGAACAACAGGTCGCCGACCTCGTCTGCGATGGCCGCCGAGTCGTTGTCCGCCATGGCTTCGAGCACTTCATCCAGTTCTTCGCGCACGTTGTCCACCACCGGCAAGGCAGAAGGCCAGTCGAAACCGACCTGGCTGGCGCGCTTTTGCAACTTGGCGGCTCGGGACAAGGACGGCAGCGCCGTGGGCACATCGTCCAGTAGGGAGAGCTGCTCGGGGGCGTCGGACTTTTCCGCGCGCTCCTCGGCCTTGATCTGCTCCCAACGCTCCTTGACCTGCTCTTCGCTCAACTGCGGGACATCCAGCGGTGCGTACAGCTCGCCAGTGGGGAACACATGGGGATGGCGGCGGATCAGCTTGCGCGTGATGCTATCGACTACCCCGGCGAATTCGAAGCGCCCCTCTTCCCGCGCCATCTGGCTGTAATACACCACCTGGAACAGCAGGTCGCCCAACTCACCTTGCAGGTGATCGAAGTCGCCGCGCTCGATGGCGTCGGCGACTTCATAGGCTTCTTCCAGGGTGTGCGGGACGATGGTCGCGTAGGTTTGCTTGATGTCCCACGGGCACCCGTATTGCGGGTCCCGCAAGCGATTCATCAGGTGCAGCAGGTCTTCTAGTGAATACATCGGTCTCTTTCCGCTGAAGTGGGAACGCTAGAGATCAAATGTGGGAGCGGGCTTGCTCGCGAAAGCGGTAGGTCAGCCACTGCATCCGGCACTGACAAACCGCATTCGCGAGCAAGCCCGCTCCCACATTTTATTCCGCGTTTATCCAGCTATTCATGGGGTGCGGTTACGGCGTGTCTCGATGATATTCGGCAACTGGGAAATCCGTCCCAGCAACCGTCCCAATGCGTCCAACCCCGGAATCTCGATGGTCAGGGACATCAGCGCGGTGTTGTCCTCTTTATTCGAGCGGGTGTTGACCGCCAGCACGTTGATCCGCTCATTGAGCAGCACTTGCGACACGTCACGCAGCAAACCGGATCGATCGTACGCGCGGATGATGATATCCACCGGGTAGGTGAGCACCGGCACCGGGCCCCAGCTGACCTGGATGATGCGCTCCGGCTCGCGCCCGCCCAGTTGCAGCACCGAGGCGCAATCCTGGCGGTGAATGCTCACGCCACGGCCCTGGGTGATGTAGCCGACAATCGCATCCCCCGGCAGTGGCTGGCAGCAGCCGGCGATTTGCGTGAGCAGGTTGCCCACGCCCTGGATCTGGATATCGCCACGCTTGCCCGGCTTGTAGCCGGTGGCCTTGCGTGGGATCAGCTCCAGTTGTTCGTTGCCGCGCTCTGGCTCTACCAGCTGTTGGGCCAGGTTGACCAGTTGCGCCAGGCGTAAATCGCCAGCACCCAGGGCGGCGAACATGTCCTCGGCGATCTTCATGTTGGCCTTTTCGGCCAGCTTGTCGAAGTCCACCTGGGGCAGGCCCAGGCGTGCCAGTTCGCGTTCGAGCAAGGTTTTGCCGGCGGCGACGTTCTGGTCGCGCGCCTGCAATTTGAACCAGTGGACGATCTTCGCCCGCGCCCGCGAGGTGGTGATGTAGCCCAGGTTCGGGTTCAGCCAGTCGCGGCTCGGCGTACCGTGCTTGCTGGTGATGATCTCGACCTGCTCACCGGTCTGCAGACTGTAGTTGAGCGGCACGATGCGCCCATTGATCTTGGCGCCCCGGCAGTTATGGCCGATCTCGGTGTGCACGCGGTAGGCAAAGTCCAGCGGCGTAGCGCCCTTGGGCAAGTCGATGGCGTGACCGTCAGGGGTGAAGATATAGACCCGGTCCGGCTCGATATCCACCCGCAACTGTTCGGCCAGGCCACCGATGTCGCCGAGCTCTTCGTGCCATTCCAGCACTTGGCGCAGCCAGGAGATTTTCTCTTCATACTGGTTGGACCCGGCCTTGACGTCGGTGCCCTTGTAGCGCCAGTGCGCGCAGACGCCGAGCTCGGCCTCTTCGTGCATGGCGTGGGTGCGGATCTGCACTTCCAGCACCTTGCCCTCGGGGCCGATCACCGCCGTGTGCAGCGAGCGATAGCCGTTTTCCTTGGGGTTGGCGATGTAGTCATCAAACTCCTTGGGAATGTGCCGCCACAGGGTGTGGACGATACCGAGCGCGGTGTAGCAGTCGCGCATTTCCGGCACCAGCACGCGTACGGCACGCACGTCGTAGATCTGGCTGAAAGCCAGGCCCTTGCGCTGCATTTTGCGCCAGATGGAATAAATGTGTTTGGCACGGCCGCTGATGTCGGCTTCGACACCAGTGGCCTGCAACTCGGAGCGCAGTTGGTTCATCACGTCGGCGATGAAGCGCTCACGGTCGAGCCGGCGCTCGTGCAGCAGCGTGGCAATCTGTTTGTACTGATCGGGTTCGAGGTAGCGGAAGGACAAGTCCTCCAGCTCCCACTTGATATGGCCGATGCCCAGGCGGTGCGCCAGCGGCGCGTAGATGTCAAAGACTTCGCGGGCGACGCGGTTGCGCTTCTCGTCGTCGGCGGTTTTTACCGCACGGATCGCGCAGGTGCGTTCTGCCAGCTTGATCAGGGCGACGCGTACGTCGTCGACCATCGCCACCAGCATCTTGCGCAGGTTCTCGACCTGGCCCTGGGTGCCCAGCACCATGGACTGGCGCGGGCTGAGGCTGGCGCTGATCGCAGCCATGCGCAGCACGCCATCGATCAGCTTGGCCACCACCGAGCCAAAACGCTGGCCAACGGTGGCCAACGGAATATGCCCTTCACGCACGCCGCGATAGAGCACGGCGGCGATCAGCGAATCCTGGTCCAGCTTGAGATCGGCGAGGATCTCGGCGATTTCCAACCCGGTACGAAAGCTTGAAGTGCCTTCGGCCCACAGGTTCTTGGCCGCATTGTCTTGCTGTTCAGACTCACGAGCGAACTCGCAGGCTGCTTTCAAGGCTTCACGGTCCAGTGCCGGGTCGACACTGATGGCATGATCCAGCCATGCCTCGAGATTGATACTGCCGTCGGTGTTGATCGGCTGGTGTGCTCTCACCTGTACCATCTTGCTTACCTTCCCTACGACGCACCTTGGATGCGTCAAAAATCATCGCTGACCTGCTTTACCTTAATAAAGCTTACACACGCTCCCTGGCAGGTCACGGCCTTGGAGAATGCAGGCCAGTCGGATTAAACGGGCATCCTAGCCCGCTTCAAATAACGCCATGGCCTCGACATGCGCGGTTTGCGGAAACATGTCGAGGATCCCGGCACGTTTTAGCCGGTAGCCTTGCTTGACCAACTCAACCGTGTCCCGCGCCAGCGTGGCCGGGTTGCAGGACACATACACCAGACGCTTGGCCTTGAGGGTCGCGAGCTTGCGCACAACCTCCAGGGCACCGTCACGGGGTGGGTCCAAGAGTACCGCAGAAAAGCCTTGTTTGGCCCATTCCGCGTCGGTCAAAGGCTGGGACAAATCGGCCTGAAAAAACTGCGCATTATGCAAATTGTTGCTGACGGCATTCACGGCCGCCCGGTCCACCATGGTCTGCACGCCTTCCACCGCCACCACTTCGCGCACCTGGCGAGCGAGTGGCAAGGCAAAATTGCCCAGGCCGCAAAACAGGTCCAACACCCGCTCATCGGGTTGTGGCGCCAGCCATTCCAGAGCCTGGGCGACCATCGCCGCGTTGACCCCGGCATTGACTTGCACGAAGTCCCCAGGCCGGTAAGCCAGCTCCAGACCCCACTGTTCCAATCGAAAACCCAAGACCGAATCAGCCTCGACCGGTTCCGGTTGGCCCTCGCCATGCAGCCACAATTGGGCGTCATGGAAAGCGCAGAATTCTTTCAACACGTGCAGGTCCGCCTCCGACAGCGGCGCCATATGGCGCAGCAATACGGCGATGGACGTCCCACTGAACAGCTCCACGTGCCCCAGGGCCTGAGGTTTGCTCAAGCGCCGCAGCATGTTCGGCAGGCGCTGCATGATCGGTTGCAAGGCCTGTACCAGCACCGGGCATTCGTCGATGGCGACGATGTCCTGGCTGGCCACGGCGCGGAAACCGACTTCCAGATGTTTCGCCTTGGCATCCCAGCGTACGGCCACGCGGGCGCGGCGACGGTAGCCGAACTCTGGCCCACTCAACGGTGCGGCCCACTCTTGCGGTTCGACACCGGCCACACGGGACAGTTGCTCGGCGAGCATGCGCTGTTTCAGGGCAAGTTGTTCGGCGTGGGGCAAGTGCTGCACGCTGCAGCCGCCGCAGCGACCAAAGTGCGCGCACGGCGCCGGGCGGCGCAGTTCGCTGGCCTTGAACACCCGCTCGGTGCGCGCCTCGACGATCTTGCCGTGGGTGCCCAACACCCGCGCTTCGACCTCTTCGCCGGCCAGCGCGCCATTCACAAACCAGGTGCGGCCCTCAAAGAACACAATGCCACGGCCATCATTGGCCAGACGCTCGATGATCAAGCGTTGCTTCTTGCCTACAGGTATCTGCGGGGCCCGGCTGCCGCCCGTCGGTTGGAAGCGCAGGCCTCTCTCGTGCTTGGCCATCAGTTGGGCGCGTCGAAGATGCCGGTCGACAAGTAACGGTCGCCTCGGTCACAGATGATCGCGACGATCACCGCGTTTTCCACTTCCTTGGACAGGCGCAACATGCCCGCCACGGCGCCACCGGAGGACACGCCGCAGAAGATGCCTTCTTCACGGGCCAGGCGGCGGGTGGTGTCTTCGGCTTCACGCTGGGCCATGTCGATGATGCGGTCCACGCGCGTGGCGTTGTAGATCTTCGGCAGATACTCTTCGGGCCAGCGCCGGATGCCCGGGATGGCCGCGCCTTCCATTGGTTGCAGGCCGACAATCTGGATCGCCGGGTTCTGCTCCTTGAGGTAGCGCGAGTTGCCCATGATGGTACCGGTGGTGCCCATGGAACTGACGAAATGGGTGATGGTGCCCTGGGTCTGGCGCCAGATTTCCGGACCGGTGGTGGTGTAGTGCGCCTCGGGGTTGTCACCATTGGCGAACTGGTCCAGCACCTGGCCACGGCCTTCGGCGGCCATGCGCTCGGCGAGGTCGCGGGCACCTTCCATGCCTTCTTCCTGGGTCACCAGCACCAGCTCCGCGCCGTAGGCAGTCATCGCCGCCTTGCGCTCGGCGCTGCCGTTGTCGGGCATGATCAGCACCATCTTGTAGCCCTTGATCGCCGCGGCCATGGCCAGCGCGATCCCGGTGTTACCGGATGTGGCTTCGATCAGGGTGTCGCCGGGCTTGATCTGCCCGCGCAACTCGGCGCGGGTGATCATCGACAGCGCCGGGCGGTCCTTGACGGAGCCGGCCGGGTTGTTCCCTTCAAGCTTGAGCAACAAGGTATTGCTGGTTTCACCCGCCATGCGTTGCAAGCGGACCAGGGGTGTATTGCCGACGCAATCGGCGATTGTAGGGTACTGCAAGGTCATGGCGTATTCGCAATCCAGACTGCGGGGGCGAACATCATACCGGGAAAGCCTGGCGGGCCATATCACGCAAAGTGCGGTGCTTATGGCTTATAGGAATAAGCAGCGAATCTGTTGCCTGGGAGGACGCTATCGCGGGCAAGCCCGCTCCCACACTAGAAATGCGTGTAGGAGCTGGCTTGCCTGCGATGGCCGCGCCTCGGTCAGCCTGCTAGCCAAGCCGCCCGTCGCCATGATTTTTCTGGAAAACCTCTGCCCCCATCGCCGCAATCTGCCCTTCGATCAATGCTTCAAAGGGCTTGAGCAACGGCTCGAATGACCTAGGTGCTTCCAGCACGTGCAAGGCCTGCACGATGGCTTCAACTGTCGACAACGCCCCCGGCCCTGGCGCCTTGCGCAATCGATAGCGGGAAACAGCGCCCTCCGCCAGCGCTACCCGTGGCAACGCTGCCAGCAACGGATTGAGGTGCAGCAACTTGCGCGCCTTGCGCCAAGTGCCGTCCGGCACCACCAGCAACAACGGTTGGTCAGATGGCGCGTAGGCCTGTAACGGTTGCGCGTCGTCCGCCGGAAACAACAGCCGCGCCTGATAACCGGGCAGGTTCAACAACGTCGGCAGATCCTCGAACACTTCCCCCACCACCAGCTGCGCGTTATTCAAACCCAACGCCGCCAGCCTTGCCGTATTAAGCGCGTGGTTGACCTCGCTCGGGTGCTGCAACAGCAACACACGGGTGCGGCTCTCGAGGCTGGGGATCAGTGCGCACAGGCAATGGGTGGCAGGCCGAAGGCAGCGGGGGCATTGGGGTCTGGACATGGTGATTTCAGGCCTGGTTGAGCTGGGCTTTGAGTAGGTCGCGGAAAGTCTGGATCAGTGGTTCACGGCTGCGACCACGGCGCATGATCATCGAGAATGGCGCCTGGTAGCCGAAGGTGGCCGGCAGCAATACGCGCAGATCCCCTTTGTCAGCCCAGGCCTGAGCGTAGTGTTCGGGCAGGTAGCCGATATAGGCGCCAGAGAGCACCAGGATCAGCTGCGCTTCCATACTTTCTACCGTCGCCGCGCTGTGTTTGAAACCGTGGCGCGCCAGTTCAGCCTGGCTCCAGTAGCCGCGACCGACCATGCGTTGCTGGGTGATGACTTGTTCGGGGATACGCCGCTCGTTGAACAGCGGGTGCCGGGTGCTGCAATACAGCCAGTGCTGCTCGCGGTACAGCGGCATGTAGATCAGCCCGCTCATGCGGTTGGAGAAGGCGCCGATGGCCAGGTCGAGGCGGTTGTCCTGCACACCCAGTTGCAGTTCGTAAGGGCTCATCACCGACAAATGCAGGTGCACCGCCGGGTGCTCCAGGCTGTAGGCGCCGATGACTTCGGCGAACGGCAAGGCCTTGTCGCTGACGGTGGAGTCGAGCACGCCGAGCTTGAGGGTGCCGCGCAACTCGCCTTTCAAGGCGGCAGCGTATTGCTCGAAGCCTTCCAGCTCACCCAATAGCCGCAATGTTTCATGATGGAACAGCTCGCCCTTGCTGGTCAGGCTGAAACCGCCCCGGCCGCGATGGCACAGCACCAGGCCCAAGGCTGATTCCAGTTGGCTCATATACGTGCTGATGGCCGACGTCGACAGGTTGAGTTCGTGCTGGGCATTGGCGAACCCCTGGTGCCGCACGACGCTGACGAAGATGCGCAGGAGTTTCAGGTCGGGCAAGGCATTGGCCATGGGTTCTCCAGAGGCACATACAAAACCTGTGGGAGCTGGCTTGCCTGCGATGCGGACATCTCGGAGCAGCAGGCACACCGAGTTGAGGCCATCGCAGGCAAGCCAGCGCCTACAGATGAACCAGGTTCTAGGTAAGGAGTTTACCTCAGGCAATAGTTTAGAAAAATCTGAACTAAGTATTTGCCCCTGCCGATTCTTTCGTTTCTACGTATTTCGCAGAATCGGCCCCTAATAAACAAAACAACGATGAGGCAATCCCGTGGACAAGATTTTCCACCAACCACTGGGCGGCAACGAAATGCCGCGCTTCGCCGGCATCGCCACCATGATGCGTCTTCCCCACCTGCAAACGGCCAAGGGTCTGGATGCCGCCTTTATCGGCGTGCCTCTGGACATCGGCACCTCGCTGCGCGCCGGCACCCGTTTCGGGCCGCGTGAAATCCGCGCCGAATCCGTGATGATCCGCCCCTACAACATGGCCACCGGTGCCGCACCGTTCGACTCGCTGTCGGTAGCGGACATTGGCGACGTAGCGATCAACACCTTCAACCTGCTCGACGCCGTGCGCATCATCGAAGAAGCCTACGACGAGATTCTCGAGCACGACGTGATCCCCCTGACACTGGGCGGCGACCACACCATCACCCTGCCGATCCTGCGGGCGATCCACAAGAAACACGGCAAGGTCGGGCTGGTGCACATCGATGCCCACGCCGATGTGAACGACCACATGTTCGGCGAGAAAATCGCCCATGGCACCACCTTCCGCCGCGCAGTGGAAGAAGGCTTGCTGGACTGCGACCGGGTGGTGCAGATCGGCCTGCGCGCCCAGGGCTACACCGCCGAAGACTTCAACTGGAGCCGCAAACAGGGCTTCCGTGTGGTCCAGGCCGAAGAATGCTGGCACCACTCCCTCGCGCCGCTGATGGCCGAGGTGCGTGAAAAAGTCGGCGGAGGCCCGGTGTACCTGAGCTTTGACATCGACGGCATCGACCCCGCTTGGGCGCCGGGCACCGGCACCCCGGAAATCGGCGGGCTGACCACCATCCAGGCGATCGAGATCATCCGTGGCTGCCAGGGCCTAGACCTGATTGGTTGCGATCTGGTAGAAGTCTCGCCGCCCTACGACACCACCGGCAACACCTCGCTGCTGGGCGCCAACCTGCTGTACGAAATGCTCTGCGTACTGCCTGGCGTGGCGCACCGCTGATGAGCACCCGCGAGGTGCTGCAAGCCGCTGCCGAGCTGGTGGCGGCCTTCGCCCGCAATGACCGCGCCGCCTACTTCGGCGCGTTCACGGCCGACGCCAGCTTTGTGTTCTACACCCTCCCCCAGCCGCTGCTGAGTCGCGATGCCTACCAGGCGTTGTGGGACAGCTGGCGCCGGGACGAGGGGTTCGAGGTGCTCTCGTGCACCTCGAGCAACGCCTTTGTCAGCCTGCAGGGTGACGTGGCGATTTTTATTCATGACGTGGCCACCGAGCTGCGCATGAACGGGGAGCAATTCAATAGCCAGGAACGCGAGACCATTGTCTTCAAACGGCAAGGGCTTGGCGCAGAACAACAAGAAGGCCTGTGGCTGGCCTGTCACGAACATTTGTCCGCTATGCCGGAAGGGCTGCCGCCCCCTTAGCCAATGTGATCGGAGCTGATCATGAATAATAAAAACAACGATAAAAGTATTCGAAAGATAGAAACCAACGGGGTCGAACAGATCCCGGACCACGAACGTACCGCCGGCCCCAAGGATCTGTTCCGACTGATCTTCGGCGGTGCCAATACCTTTGCCACCGCCGTGCTGGGCTCCTTTCCGGTGTTGTTCGGCTTGTCGTTCCAGGCCGGCGCCTGGGCGATTGTGCTGGGTGTGCTGGTGGGCGCGCTGATCCTGGCACCCATGGGCCTGTTCGGGCCGATCAATGGCACCAACAACGCGGTGTCATCCGGCGCGCACTTCGGTGTGCACGGGCGAATTGTCGGCTCGTTTCTCTCACTGCTGACCGCCATTGCCTTCTTCTCACTCTCGGTGTGGAGTTCGGGTGATGCGCTGGTGGGCGGTGCGAAACGTCTGATCGGCCTGCCGGAAACTGACCTGACCCTGGGCCTGGCCTATGGCCTGTTCGCCCTGCTCGTCCTCACCGTATGCATTTACGGCTTTCGCTTCATGCTGTGGGTTAATCGCATTGCGGTATGGGCCGCGAGCCTGCTGTTTTTGCTGGGCATCTTCGCCTTCGCGCCGGCGTTCGACAGCCACTTCGCGGGCACTGTAGCCATGGGCCAGGCCGGCTTTTGGGCGGCCTTCATCGGCGCCGCGCTGGTGGCCATGAGCAACCCGATTTCCTTCGGTGCGTTCCTGGGTGACTGGTCGCGCTACATCCCGCGTGAGACGCCAAAAATGCGCATCATGCTGGCGGTGGTGCTGGCGCAAATCGCGACGTTGATCCCGTTTCTTTTCGGCCTGGCCACCGCGACCATCGTGGCGATCAAGGCACCGGACTACATTGCGACCAACAACTATGTGGGCGGTTTGCTGGCGGTGGCGCCGACTTGGTTCTTCCTGCCGGTGTGCCTGATCGCGGTGATCGGCGGCATGTCCACCGGCACCACCTCGCTGTATGGCACCGGGCTGGACATGTCCAGTGTGTTCCCGCGCCTGTTGTCGCGGGTCAAGGCCACGCTGCTGATCGGGGTGATGTCGATTGCCTTCATCTTCATCGGACGTTTCGCCGCCAACCTGGTGCAGAGCGTGTCGACCTTTGCCGTGCTGATCATCACCTGCACCACACCGTGGATGGTGATGATGATCATCGGCTTGATCGTGCGTCGCGGCTTCTACTGCCCGGATGACCTGCAAGTATTCACCCGGGGTGAAACCGGCGGCCGCTACTGGTTCAGCCATGGCTGGAACTGGCGCGGGCTGGGCGCGTGGATCCCGAGTGCGTTGGTGGGCCTGTGCTTCGTCAACCTGCCGGGGCAGTTTGTCGGGCCGCTGGGCAACCTGGCCGATGGGATTGATATCAGCCTGCCGGTGACGCTGGGGCTGGCGTCGGTGGTGTACCTGACGTTGCTGCGGGTGTTCCCGGAACCTGCGGCTGTCTACGGGCCGACGGATCCCCGCAGTAGGCGCATGGATGCGCGCGTTAAACCGGCACTGCAACCCGCCGCCTGATCCTCATAAAAAAGATAATTGGAGACTCGCCGTCATGGCTTTGGATTTATTCGTCGTACTCATCTACGCCGCCGGCATGCTCGTGCTCGGTTATTACGGCATGCGCCGCGCCAAGACCCACGAAGACTACCTGGTAGCCGGGCGCAACCTCGGCCCGTCACTGTACATGGGCACCATGGCCGCCACGGTGTTGGGCGGTGCGTCCACCGTCGGCACCGTGCGACTGGGGTATGTGCACGGTATCTCGGGCTTCTGGCTGTGTGCCGCGCTGGGCATGGGCATCATTGCGCTCAACCTGTTCCTGGCCAAGCCGCTGCTGAAGCTGAAGATCTTCACCGTGACCCAGGTACTGGAAAAACGCTATAACCCCATGGCCCGCCAGGCCAGCGCCGTGATCATGCTGGCCTACGCACTGATGATCGGCGTGACCTCGATCCTGGCCATCGGCACCGTGCTGCAAGTGCTGTTCGGCCTGCCGTTCTGGATCTCGGTGTTGCTGGGCGGTGGCGTGGTGGTGGTGTACTCGACCATCGGCGGCATGTGGTCGCTGACCCTCACCGACATCGTGCAATTCGTGATCAAGACCGTTGGCCTGATGTTCATCCTGCTGCCGATCTGCCTGTACCGCGTCGGCGGCTGGGACGAACTGGTGGCCAAGCTGCCGGCATCGAGCTTCAGCTTCACCGCGATCGGCTGGGACACGATCATCACCTACTTCATGATCTACTTCTTCGGCATCCTGATCGGCCAGGACATCTGGCAGCGCGTGTTCACCGCCCGTGACGAAAAAGTCGCCAAGTACGCAGGCACGTTCGCCGGTTTCTACTGCATCCTCTACGGCCTGGCCTGTGCACTGATCGGCATGGCGGCGCATGTCCTGATCCCGGACCTGGATAACGTCAACAATGCGTTTGCCGCTATCGTGAAAGCCTCGCTGCCCGACGGCATTCGTGGCCTGGTGATTGCCGCCGCCCTCGCTGCGATGATGTCCACCGCCAGCGCCGGCCTACTCGCCGCCTCCACCGTACTGACCGAAGACCTGCTGCCGCGCCTGCGTGGCGGCAAACAGTCGAGCCTGGCCATCAACCGCCTGTTCACGATGCTGACCGGCGTTGCCGTGCTGGGAATCGCACTGGTAGTGAGCGATGTGATCAGCGCCCTGACCCTGGCCTACAACCTGTTGGTGGGCGGCATGCTGATCCCGCTGATCGGCGCGATCTTCTGGAAACGCGCGACCACCTCGGGTGCGATTACGTCCATGACCCTGGGCTTTGTGACGGCACTGGTGTTCATGATCAAGGATGGCTTGGACGCGAACACACCGATCTACTACAGCCTGGCGGTAGGGCTGGTGAGTTTTGTGGTGGTGAGTTTGTTGTCGCGCCGGCCAGCGGGTGTGGCGGCCAACGCGGTTTGAGATACAACTGGATTTAGAGCGGTTTCTTCAGCGGGCGCGACGTCGGATGTCGTGCCCGTTTTTTTATCAGTACATTGCCGAACTTGCAGAAGCTTTTGCCTGGATGATTTCCTGGACTAAGCAGGCCCATAACAACCCTTGCGTAGTGCCCCCGGCATAGGTTGCCCCGGCCACAATTTGGTTGTAGGCAGACCAACAAACTATTGAAAGTCCATCTGAGGTGCCGGGCCGGGCACATTCGATAATGTGCAAGTCACCACTCTCGACCGCCCCGCGATAGGACTTTGGAAAGTGCCGGGAAACAGCGGCCAGACACGCCGCCAATATCTGCGCCTTGTACTCCAACGTCGAATCAGGTGGAACCTGCCCACCGGAGACAAGGATGTAATCCCCATCCAAGCGGCAATTCATGACGCCGATTGGTAAGTCGTACTGAAGCTTGAGCCCACGCATTTCGGCACCCTCATTACCGATAGCACGTAACTTGAAAAACCAGCCGATGATCGCGATTGCCTCTGGCCCCTCTACGCCCATGGCAGTGACGACGAAGTGCTCTCTGCTCAACTCGGCAATTTGAACCGCACTCAGGTGGCCGGGGAGGAACTGAACCCCGGAACGCAGCAAAAGCGCACCGACCTCCTCCATAAGATGGCTGAATTCCAGATCGTAGCCCGACACCTCAATAGCCCGCCCAATCCCAGGGACCCCATAACGTTCTTGGAATTGCAGTGGACTGATCTCAGCAAGTCCACCTCCCGGCTTGCCACTGGGCCATTGCCTGTTTTCGATATCGCGTTGCTCTTGGATCGCGAGCTCCACGCCATTGGCATCACGCCTATAGGCTCGTACGATCCGCGACTGCGCAAATCGGCCCAGCGACGGGTTGTCGGCCAGAAGCTTTTCAAACAGTTCAATGCCCGCACGATTGCATTCAACGGCCAAATACTGATTACCAGGAGTCAGATGGTCGTTTTGCAGCGGCTTTGCAGTCGTCTCCGTTGCTGACAGATGCCGCATATTTACAGGCTTATGACTAGCTCCATCGCTCGCCTGATTTCCTCCGTATACGGTGACCCGATAATTTGCCAGGCGGAACATCAAGGCTTGCAGCAGGCCGTTGATACCTCTGCCGATGATGGACACACGCGGTGCATCGGCATAAGCCTGTTGAGAGGGGATAATCAATGACTGGGCAAGTTTGCGCCTGACAATGCCGCGCAAGGCAGTCAAGCTGAGCTGAACCGAGACCGCATAGTCAAGGTCGCAATGACAGGCTTCGGTGGTTGCTGCCTGCGTAGTCAGCGTCGCGGGTTTGCGCCATGTGGCGACACCGCATCCGAGCGCTTGTGCGCGCATTCGAAACGCATCCAGTGTCCCAGGCCCATAGTCCAATACCAACTGGATATTTTCAGACGTTGCCAGCGCCCGCACAGCACCATCAGTGAAGACATCCGGCTTGGCGACACACACCAACCGAGCGTGTGGGTGCAGGCTTTGAATCAGGGCTTGATCAATGCGATGGGCGGTTTCATCATTCATGGATACACATAGGGCAACAGCATAAGCACCCTCCAACGCCTCGAACCAGTCCGTCACAAATGACACGCGGCTGTCGATATTGGCCGGTGAGCGGCCTTGTCGACCCAACACCTTGACCCGAACATCCGGATCTCGATCCAGCAACAATTTGACAAGCTCTTTACCCACATTGCCGTATCCCAGTACACAGATATCAAGCGGTAAGGAGCCATCGGCCTGTTTCAGCCAATGCGCGATATAGGCAGCAACATGCGGTGCGTTGACCCCCGGTGTATTGAACACTCGAATATCGTTGGAGTCGCACAAGTCCAGCCGCACCTTATCCAGACTCGTGCCCCTGCGAACCAAAGAGAGGTTTCCAAAGGGATGGGAGGTACGCCACTGCTCAATGACGTCTGCATCAATGACTTGGTCCCCCACAATGAGCGTTGATGGACGCAGTAGTCCGATCTGCATGAGCAGAGTTTGCTTGGTCAATGTTTGAGGAAGAAACACTACGTTGCTGGGTGCGTCAGCCTTCCAGCCTCTTGATGCAGGTGCGATATGTAAAATGCTTTCGGTGGTGGCGATGAGTGACACGGCAACAGGCGGAACTGAAGAGAGTGACATAGCTGTGTCTCCAACATTTCTGAATGAGTGACCCCTCGAAAAGAGGAACTCAATAAAGTTGGGGCGCTACGAAGAGGCGCTTGAGTTTCAAGCTATGCGTATTTCCAGAATTAGATAAGTCAGCCGATTCCGACTGACAGGCAGTCCCTTTCCGACGATGTTCAGGGTCAAGGATGAGTTAGACGGAAATACAGCCCTGTGCGGAAGCAGGGAGCGGCGACAGCTGTCGCACATTTCTTTTGCCTGATGCAAAAGAACTGTGGGAGCGGGCCTGCCAGCGAACGCGGCGTATCAGTCAACTTTTCATCGGCTGACACACCGTTTTCGCGAGCAAGCCCGCTCCCACATGGATTCTGAGGCGTTATAAAGACTGCAGTTTATCGCCGACGTGGACGACGTTGCTCGTCATCTGTGCGAATCGGCACAGGCTGCAGTGGAGGCTCGATCAAGCCCAATGCAACACCCAGATCATGGAGCCAGTTTTGAATTTTCTCTTTCATGGTTGCCCCCTTTGAGGGTAATGCTGGTAGGCGCAAGATCTGTCGCCCTTTCCTACACTGATAGTAGCCCTAAGTCCTACGCATTGCTTGAACGAAACCACAACGAACTATTACTGAATTGATCCAAATCCTGACGGATCGTTCAAGCAATCGCACGTGTGTCTTGCAGGACCTCGGCCTTGCCCTCTTGCTGCAGGTCGATCCATGCGTTGAGGTTAGCGCCGAGCATACCCTTTCGCCACATCAGCCAGGTCGTCGCAGTGGCAAAAGGCCCTGTCAGCGGATGAACGGACACGCTGTCCTTGCCTGGCAGGCTGGCGAGCATGGATTCGGACATCAACGCCACCCCGGATCCGGCGATCACACACGCGAGCATGCCTTGGTAGGATTCGATCTCAATTGCGCGCCCCATGGCCACCCGCTCGTGGGAAAACCAGGTTTCCAGGCGCGTGCGGTAGGCGCAACTGCGGCGAAAGGTAAACACTGAGCGGCCCGCCACATCCTGCGGCCCGCGCACCGGCGGGTGATCGGCTTCGCAGATCAGCACCAGGCGTTCCTCGCACAGGGCCACCCCGTCCAGGGAGGCGATGGTGATGGGGCCGTCCACAAAGGCAGCATCCAGGCGACCGGTAATCAAACCTTCGAGCAACTCGCCGCTGGGCGCCGATTGCACCTGAAGGTTCACCATCGGGTAAGCCTTGTGATAACGCGCCAGCAGCTTCGGCAAATGCACCGCTGCCGTGCTGTACATGCTGCCCAGGACAAAATCACCCGCCGGCTGCCCGCCTTGCACGGCACCGTGGGCTTCGTCGTGCAGCGCCAGCAGACGGGTACTGTAGTCCAACAACACTTTGCCCGCAGGAGAAAGCTGCAAACGCTGGCGCTCGCGCACGAACAACTCGACGCCGAGTTGTTCCTCCATTTGCTTGAGGCGCGTTGACAGGTTGGACGGCACCCGGTGCAAACGGTCAGCCGCTCGCGTGATGGAGCCCTCTTCCGCCACGGCTTGGAAGATGCGCAATTGACTGAACTCCATACCTTTCTCCAAAACAGAACAAGTTACTCACTATTATTCAATTTTACAGAAAGTCAATCGGCTTTAGCCTGAAGGTATTCGTTTACCCGCAGGAAACCAGACCATGTCCCCGTTGATTCGCTTACTTGCCAGCTTTGTCGCCTTGATGATGGCGATGGGCATTGGCCGCTTCGCCCTTACCCCACAAATGCCCCATCTGCTCAGTGAAGGGCAGATCGATCTGACCGGCGCCGGCCTGATTGCCGCTGCCAATTACCTGGGCTACTTCGTCGGGGCGGTGGATTCGATCTTTGCGCGCAGTCATCACCACGTGCGTGGACGCTTGTATGGCGGGTTGTGGCTGTGTGTGCTGCTGACCCTGGCGTCGTACTGGGCCCATGGGTTCTGGCCGCATCTGTTGTTGCGCTTCGGCACCGGGGTCGCGAGTGCCTGGGCCCTGGTGATGATTACCAGCCTGAGCCAACCATTGGCGATTGCCGCCGGGCGCCCGCGCCTGGGCGCACTGGTATTCGCCGGGCCCGGACTGGGGATTCTGCTGACCGGATTACTGGCGCTCGGCGCCAACCTGCTGGGGCAAAACTCGGCCACCCTGTGGTTGGTGTACGGCGTGGTGGCGCTGGTGATGTTGCTGGCGATTCTGCCGTTCCTGCCCAAGCCGTCTGCCGCCGCGAGCCCCGTAGCTGGCCACTCCGACGCGGGCAGCAATGGCAGCATTGCGCATTTGTGCTGGATCTACGTGTTGTACGGCCTTGGCTATATCATCCCGGCAACGTTCCTGTCGCAGATGGCCAGCGCGCAATTCAAGGGCGCCTGGCAGGCCGACCTGTTCTGGCCGTGTTTTGGCCTGGCAGCGGCGATAGGTGTGGTGGTGGCAACCCTGCGTCGCAAGGATCCAGACACCACTCGCCGGTGGCTGATGACCACCCTGTGGCTGCAAGCAGCCGGGGTGTTTGCCTGCCTGCTGGGCAATGGTTGGGGCCTGGCACTCGGGGTATTGCTGTGTGGCGCGCCGTTCCTGGCGTGCATGCAGTTGGTGATGGCACGCCTGCGGGACGTCGCCCCCCATGGCTACCAACGCAGCACCGGGCTACTGACCGCCAGCTTCGCCATCGGCCAGTTAAGTGGCCCGTTGCTGGCGTCGGTCAGCAGCCACCTGAGCGGCGGCCTGCAACCGGCGCTGGTCGTCGCCGGCGCGGGCTTATTGGTGGCAGGCTCGGTGTTGGTCAGCCGGCAACCATCGGCGCAGGCACACGCACCTGTTCACGCCGTGCCAGCACCAGGAAAAACAGCCCACCCAGGAAGCACCCGGTAAACCAGGCGAAGTTGGCCATGCCCTGCAGCGCCGGGGTGAAGGTGATCGCGACGCCCACCAGCGTCGCGGGCACCAGGGCCTTGACCGCCGTCCAGTTCACGCCGCCGTCGAAGTAGTAACGCCCGCTGGGGCTGTCGTCAAACAGTGCATCCACATCAATCTTCTGTTTTTTGATCAAGTAGAAATCCACCAGTAGGATCCCGAACAGCGGCCCGATGAAGGCTGCGAGGATATCCAGGGTGTAGTGGATCATCAGCGGGTTGTTGAACAGGTTCCACGGGGTGATGAAGACCGACGCCACGGCAGCGATCATCCCGCCCGCGCGCCAGCTGATTTTGCTCGGGGCAACGTTAGCGAAGTCAAACGCCGGCGAAACGAAGTTGGCGACAATATTGATGCCGATGGTTGCCGTGACAAAGGCAAACGCGCCCAGCAATACGGCCATGCTGTTATCGATGCGCGAAACCGTCGCGATCGGGTCATGCAGCATTTCACCGAACACCGGCAAGGTGCCCGAGACAATCACCACCGTCACCAGGGAAAACGCCAGGAAATTCACCGGCAGCCCCCAGAAATTACCGCGTCGCACATCCTGCATGCTGCGGCAGTAGCGGCTGAAGTCGCCGAAATTCAGGGTCGGTCCGGAGAAATACGACACCACCAACGCCGTGGCCACAATTACCTGGCCAAATGCTTGCCAGCCCGACAGCGACTTCTCCGCCAGGGTGAAGCTGATGTTTGACCAACCGGCCTTCCACACGATCCAGCCCGCCAGGGCAAACATCACCGCATACACCACCGGTCCCGCCCAATCGATAAAACGGCGGATGGACTCCATGCCCGCCCAGAACACCGCCGCTTGCAGCACCCACAGGCTGAGGAAACCCAACCAGCCAAGGTAGGACAGGCCTGCAAAATGTGGCTCTGCATACACCGCCATCTGTGGGAAGAAACGCAGCACCACGATGATCAACGCACTCGAGGCCAAGTACGTTTGAATCCCGTACCAGGCCACCGCGATCAAACCGCGAATCACCGCCGGAATATTCGCACCGAACACCCCAAACGCCAGCCGGCAAATCACAGGATAAGGCACCGCTGCCTTCTGGCTGGGCTTGGCCACCAGGTTGGCGATCAACTGCACGATGCAGATACCCACGAGCAAGGCGATCAACACCTGCCAGCTGGCCAGCCCGAGGGCAAACAGGCTGGCGGCAAACACATAGCCGCCAACGCTGTGAACATCACTCATCCAGAAAGCAAAGATGTTGTACCAGTTCCACTTTTGCGGCAGTGGACCCAGGTCCTGGTTATACAGGCGCGGGCTATAGCCTTTGGGCAATTGTTCGGACATCGCTGGGCTCCTCGAAATACCGGCCTGCGCTACCGTTGCAGGGTGCATACGGGAGGCGGCATGGTTTGTATACGAGATAGTCAGCAGAATGCGTGCCAATTGAGCGCAATCCCTCTGGCACGCCGCTCCAAAGGGTTGGATACAGGGTTATAGGGTGGGGCTACGCTCAGCAACGGTGCATGTACATCCTGTACACAATCAGCGGTGCACTCGTTGTGCACACAGGTAACCCACCGTGCAGCACGCAGCGGTCAGGAACGTGCCCCAGGCCATGTCCATGACCGCAAGCTGGGCCGACCAGCCTTGCAGCGTGGCCCAGTTGCTCAGGTCGTACGTGCCGTAGGCGACCAGGCCGAGCAACGCACCCATTCGGGCCGCACGCTGCCAGCTGGCGCTGGGCAATACCACGAACACCACACAACCTATGACATAGAGGAGATAGAACAACACCGCCGGCAACAGCCGTGGTTGATCGAGCATCAACGGGCCGAGCAGCGATTTATAGGTGGGGCCCATCAAGACGCCGAGCCAGAGGCCGTCGAGGAGCAGAAACGCGAGCAAGGTACCGAGGAAGGCGAACAAGGATTTTTTCGACATGGGTGCAGCCCTTTTATAGGAGCGAGGGGGACGCCTAGCTCCTACAAAAGAGCAAATCGCACTCAGCTTAGTTCAATGCGATCCGCATGAATCACGATCTGGCCTTGCTTATACAGCGCACCGATGGCTTTCTTGAAGTTGCCCTTGCTCACGCCGAACAAGTTACTGATCACCGCCGGATCGCTTTTATCGCTGACCGGCAAGGTGCCGTTGTTTTCGCGCAACTTGGCGAGGATCTTCGAGTTCAGGCTGGAGGCTGCTTCCTGCCCAACCGGTTGCAGGCTCAGGCTGATGTTGCCGTCGGCACGGATCTCTTTGATAAAGCCTTTTTCTTCCTTGCCCGGGCGCAGGAACTTGAACACTTCGTTCTTGTGGATCAGGCCCCAATGCTTGTTGTTGATGATCGCCTTGAAGCCCATGTCAGTGGCTTCGGCCACCAACAGGTCGACTTCCTGGCCCACCTGGTAGTTGGCGGGGGTCTTGTCCAGGTAGCGATCCAGGCGTGCGGTGGCGGTGATGCGCTTGGTGTGCTTGTCGAGGTAGACGTGCACCACACAGTATTCACCGGCGCTCAACTGGCGTTTTTCTTCCGAATACGGCAGCAGCAAGTCCTTGGGCAAACCCCAGTCGAGAAACACGCCAATACTGTTGACTTCCACCACTTTCAAACTGGCGAATTCACCCACTTGAACTTTGGGCTTCTCAGTGGTGGCGATAAGTTTGTCATCGCTGTCCAGATAAATGAAAACGTTAAGCCAGTCTTCATCTTCACTGGGAATATCTTTGGGGATATACCGATTAGGCAAGAGGATTTCACCGTCTTGCGCACCGTCCAGGTACAAACCAAAGTTAGTGTGTTTAACCACTTGCAAGCTGTTGTAGCGCCCGACTAAAGCCATGTTCAATACCCTCATTACGTGGGCGGCATTCTACCCGAGTTGCGCCTGCCACGCGCGCGCGCCTGAAAAATCGCGGCCTGGCGTGGCTTTCCAATGGCACTGCCCCGCTCGTCCGATCACTGGGCTGAATTTTCCGGCGCTGCCAACCGTCCTCCCTGCCTGTCGTTTCGAGTTAAAACAGCAAGTTAGAGGCTTATTTCAAAAATAAACTTTGGCTATTTTCGACCCCGCAACTTATTACCGGGGGATATTTACCAAGCAATTGTCAAGTATTTCCTGTACGATGCCTGGCCAAGTTAATTTTCTACAGGTTAGTGGCCGCCATGCGCGTAAAAGCATCCAACAGCAAAGCAAAGCCAGCTCCCGCCGTTGAAACCAGCGAGTCGATCAACAGCCAGATTGCGGCATTCCTCAAGTCCGGCGGCGAAATCCAGCAAATTGCCAAGGGCGTCAGTGGCCAGACATTCGGCCCGTCCAAGCAGATCAGCCTGGGTAAAAAGTAATACTGCGCAACACCCCTGGTCCCTAAGCGTCTTGCCTTCAAGGCGCTAGGACTAGAGCCCGAAATACCCTCGCCAGCCATCCCACAACCACGCTAATCGACGAACGGGCCTCATCTCCTGGCATTCGCCGGTATGCTTGCACACGTCTAGCACGGGCATCTGCCCGATTTTCCCCGTCACTGCTCCTCGCTTTTCATGGAGTGAAGCATGTTCAAATCCTGCATGTTCCTGGTCGGTGCCCTGGTGGCCAGCCCACTCGCCGAAGCGCAGATTTTCCAGCGCGAATTGGGCGACTTCGACCTGAAATTGGGCACGACCCCCAGTCGCAGCATGGCCCAGGGTCTGGTCAAGCCAACCTCTCCGGGCAGCGACTCGTTCCACGGGGGTCTGGACTTGAGCCACGACAGCGGCCTGTACTTCGGCCAATTCTCACCGAACATGGGCTTGTCCTCGTCCAGCAATCTCGAAGTCGACTCCTACATGGGCTTCAAACACCCCTTCGACCAGACCCTGGGCTACGAAGTGGGCCTGATCCACTACAGCTACCCCAAGCTCAGCCCTCTGGACAGCCAGGAGTTCTACGGCGGCCTGAACCTGTTGGGCAATCGCTTCGGCGCGTCCTTCAGCAATGACCCGGATCGCCAGGACAGCACCCTGTTTGCCGACCTGGGCGGCACTCAGCCTTTTGGCATCGGTGTCAGCATGAAATACACCACTCATCAGCTGGGCACCCCGGTCTCGGTGGAAGGCGGCTCCATTCGCACCTTCAGCGACTGGTCGGTGCAATTCTCCCGAGAGTGGAAGGGCGTTGACTTGGATCTTATCTACAGCGACTCGAGCCTCAGCGGCGGGGATTGCTCAGCCTATTCCGGACACAATTCGCAATGCGATGGCCTGTTGACGCTGAAGGCGGTGCGGTCGTTTTATTAATGGGCTGAACTGTCGCACCCGGCACAGGTTCACATGCAATAACCCACATTGTGAAGGACCCGCCCATGCTGCGTCGGCTCAAACTACTGGTGGTATTACTGACCCTGAGCCTGGTGCTCGCTGGCTGTAATCGCGTAGGCCTGGCCTATCGCAACCTGGACGTGATCATTCCCTGGACCCTCAATGACTACCTGGACATGAACGCCGGGCAGAAGAGCTGGTTCAACGACAAACTCAAGGAGCACCTGGCCTGGCACTGCACCACGCAATTGCCGGGCTACCTGGATTGGCTGGACCGACTGCAACAGATGGTCGACGACAATCAGGTCACCGACGCCGCCTTGCAGACCCGCACCGCCGAAGCCAAAACGGCCATCGCCGAAGTCGCCCGCGAAATTACGCCGTCGGCCATCGAATTGTTGCAAGGGCTGGACGATCAGCAGGTCAAGGAAATGAATGAAGCCCTGGCCAAGGACCTGCGCAAACGCCAGGACGACTACCTCAAGCCACCACTGGCCAAACAGATCCAGGAACGCGCCGAGCGCATGAATAAGCGCCTGGATGCATGGATGGGTCCCCTGAGCGACAGCCAGAAAAACCGCGTGACGGCCTGGTCCATCAGCCTGGGTGAGCAAAACCAGCAATGGATCGGCAACCGCGCCCATTGGCAGGCGCAATTTATCGACGCCGTAAAACAACGCAAGAGCGCCGACTTCCCGCAGAAAATGCAGCAATTGCTGGTAGACCGGGAAAGTCTATGGACGCCTGAGTACCGCCTCGCCTATGCACAGACAGAAGCCGCAGCGCGCAGCCTGATCGTGGACCTTATGGCGGAAAGTACCGTGCAACAGCGCCTGAAACTGACGCAGAAAATCGACGGTGTACGCAGCGACTTCAAGGCACTTAAATGCCTCAAGGCCGCCGCACTGTAACGCATTGGATCAGGCAATCTGAGCCTTGGAAGCCACCTCGGCAAAGGTCGCCGGATCCAGCGCATCCGCCTGCTCATCGAGCACCTGGCGCGGGTGATCATTGCCCGGAATCGAGCTGTCGATCAGCGCCAGCAACTGCGCACCCAGCGCCGTCAGGATGAAATTCTCGCCGTTACCGCCCTCTTCCTCGGGGCGCGATTCAATAAAACCACGCTTGAACAACAGCGCTTCATAATCTGCCGCCGTCTTCTTGAGTGCGTCCAGGTTGCCGGTGGACTCGCCCGCCGTGGCCTTCTCGGCCGCTTCCTGCTCGGCGTATTTGCGCGGGGCGAAGCTGCCCTCGCCGTTCTGCACTTCATGCAGCAGACGTTCGATCAGATCCCAGTTGTAAGTCGTCATCCTGATTCCTCCTGCAGGCTGGTGGAAAGTAGCCCGTCAAGGTTGTGACAGGCCGCGTCAGTAGCCGTTCAGCCTAATAGACAGACGTCATTTCTCTGAACTTTCCAGACGTTCGCGGCCTCAACAGCACATAACCGCCAAGGAGGTCTACCATGAAAACCCTGATGAACCTGGCCATCGCCGCCGCGTTGTTGAGCGCGCTGCCCGCCTGGGCCTGCACGCCCGACGAGGCCACAACCAAGCGCGAGCAATTGGCCCAGGAAGTGGCCAAGTTGACTGAACAGAACCCGAACAAGGCCAAGGAGATGAACAACGAGCTCCAGAAGATGGACCTGGATACGGAAAGCGCTGAGTTCCCCGACAAATGTCAGCTCATCGACGCCCGCCTCAAGGAACTCAAGGAAGCCGCGGCCAAAACTCAAAACTGATGGCAAAAAAAACCGGACAATCGTCCGGTTTTTTTACATCACCCGAGCCTTATTCCGCAGCAGGTGCTTCTGGCTTGCGGCGCTTGAGTGGTGCCATGCCATCCTTGCTGACGAGCGACAGGTTGTCAGTCTTCGGGCGGTTGGCGATCTTGCGCTTGGTCGGCGACTTGGCACCGGTCTTCTTCTTGTCGCCCTTGGCGTCAGTCTTTTTCTTCTTCACGCCAACGGCTTTGCCCGACGCCTTGACCTTCTTCGGCCCGGTGTAGGTGCCTTTGACTTCCTTGATAGTGCGACGCTCGAACGACTGCTTGAGGTAGCGCTCGATGCTCGACATCAGGTTCCAGTCACCGTGGCAGATCAGCGAGATAGCCAGGCCATCGTTGCCGGCACGCCCGGTACGACCGATACGGTGCACGTATTCGTCACCGCTGCGGGGCATGTCGAAGTTGATCACCAGGTCCAGGCCGTCCACGTCAAGGCCGCGCGCGGCAACGTCGGTGGCAACGAGGATCTTCACACCGCCCGCCTTGAGGCGGTCGATGGCCAGCTTGCGGTCCTTCTGGTCTTTCTCGCCGTGCAGCACGAACGCCTTGTATTCCTGGGCTACCAGGCGGCCGTAGATGCGATCAGCGGCGGCGCGGGTGTTGGTGAACACGATGGCCTTCTGATAGGTCTCGTTGGCCAGCAGCCAGTTGAGGATCTGCTCTTTGTGCACATTGTGGTCAGCGGTGACGATCTGCTGGCGCGTGGTCGCGTTCAGGTCGCTGACGTTGTTGACCTGCAGGTGCTCAGGGTTGTTCAGTACCTTGGCGACCATCTCGCGCAGGGTCGAACCACCGGTGGTGGCGGAGAACAGCATGGTCTGCTGGCGATTGACGCATTCGCCCACTAGGCGCTGCACGTCGTCGGCAAAGCCCATGTCGAGCATGCGGTCGGCTTCGTCCAGCACCAGCACTTCGACTTCCTTGAGGTCGAGGTTGCCAGCGTTGAGTTGCTCGATCATGCGACCTGGGGTGCCGATCAGGATGTCCGGGACCTTGCGCAGCATGGCGGCCTGGACCTTGAAGTCTTCACCGCCGGTGATGATGCCGGACTTGATGAAGGTGAACTGCGAGAAGCGCTCGACTTCCTTCAGGGTCTGCTGGGCCAGCTCGCGGGTAGGCAGCAGGATCAGGGTCTTGATGCTGACGCGAACCTTGGCCGGGCCGATCAGGCGGTTCAGCACAGGCAGGACGAAAGCAGCGGTCTTGCCGCTACCGGTTTGAGCCGTCACCCGCAGGTCACGCCCTTCGAGCGCGAGCGGGATGGCCGCTGCTTGCACAGGCGTAGGCTCGACAAATTTAAGCTCGGCCACGGCTTTGAGCAGGCGTTCGTGCAGGGCGAATTGGGAAAACACGGGTGCTACCTCGAAGAAATACAAAAAATCAGCTGCATAGGGTACCGGTTTCGGGCGTCCAAACCGAGTTTCTTTACGCGAACGGTGCTATTGAACCGCTTTTTTGTCAGGACATTTGTCCATGACGTCAACTTTGATGCACTTAAATGCTCTAATCGCCCCGTCTTGTCCCACAGAAGAATCGGTTTCACCCATGGATATCAAACAGCTCTGGCTCAACGCCCAGGACCTCTGGGGCGCCCTCGATGAACACCCGCTGCTGCATGCCAGCCTCGGCTTGCTGGTGTTGCTGGTGGTGGCCCTGTTGCTCGGGCGCGTGGCGCGCTACCTCATCCTCCACGCCGTCAAACTGCTCGGCCGGCAACCGGCGCTGCACTGGCTCAATGACCTGCGGCACAACAAAGTCTTCCATCGCCTGGCGCAGATGACGCCATCCCTGGTGATCCAGTTCGGCCTGTACCTGGTGCCGGACCTGAGCAAGACCGCCATCCTGTTCATCGGCAACGTGGCCCTGGCGCTGACCATTCTGTTCCTGGTGCTGGCCATGAGCGCCCTGCTCAGCGCCCTGCTGGACATCTACGCCCGCACCGAACATGCCCGCACCCGCTCGATCAAGGGCTACGTGCAGTTGGCGAAGATGGTGCTGTTCGTGTTTGGCGCGATCATCATCGTCGCCACCCTGATCGATCGCTCGCCCCTGTTGCTGCTGTCAGGCCTGGGTGCGATGTCGGCGGTGATCCTGTTGGTGTACAAGGACACCCTGCTGTCGTTCGTCGCCAGCGTGCAGTTGACCAGCAACGACATGTTGCGGGTCGGCGACTGGATCGAAATGCCCCAGGTCGGCGCCGACGGTGACGTGGTGGACATCACCCTGCACACGGTCAAGGTGCAGAACTTCGACAAGACCATTGTCTCCATCCCCACCTGGCGGCTGATGTCCGAGTCGTTCAAGAACTGGCGCGGCATGCAGGCCTCCGGCGGGCGCCGCATCAAGCGCAGCCTCTACATCGACGCCAGCGGTGTGCGCTTCCTGCGCGACGACGAAGAACTGCGCATGACCCAAGTGCACCTGCTCACCGACTACATCGGGCGCAAGCAGGCCGAGCTTAAAGCCTGGAATGAAGCCCAGGGCCACAGCGCAAAGTTGTCGGCCAACCGCCGCCGCATGACCAACCTTGGCACCTTTCGCGCCTATGCCCTGGCTTATCTGAAAAGCCACCCGGACATCCAGCCAAACATGACCTGCATGGTGCGCCAGATGCAGACCACCGCCCAGGGCGTGCCGCTGGAGATCTACTGCTTTACCCGTACCACGGCGTGGGCGGATTACGAGCGGATCCAGGGGGATATTTTTGATTATCTGCTGGCGGTATTGCCGGAGTTTGGCTTGAGCTTGTATCAGCAGCCAAGTGGTAATGATTTAAGGGCTGGGATGCTACCGGCCTTGCTCGGCGCCAGTCATTTGCCGACGCAGGAAAACAAATCTGCCTGACACCAGTCCCCCTGTGGGAGTGGGCTTGTGTGGGAGCGGGCTTGCTCGCGAAAGCGGTGTTTCAGCTAGTAAATCTGGTACTGATACACCGCATTCGCGAGCAAGCCCGCTCCCACAAGGGGGGTCAGCGCAGGATCGGCTGTTTGCGCACACCCAATCGACTGATCCACACCGCCCCCACAATCACCAACCCACCCAAGGCCAAACGGCCCAGCGGTTCATGCTGGTTCCAGATCAGCAAGTTGAGCAGCAAGCCCACCGGCACATGCAGGTTGTTCATCACCGCCAGGGTTCCGCCCTGGACCAGGCAGGCGCCCTTGTTCCACCAGTACATGCCCAGCGCCGTACTGACGAGCCCGAGGAACACCAGCACGCCCCATTGCAGCGGCGCGTCGGGCAAGTAGTTGGCTTTGCCGAACAGCAGGAACGCCGGCAACACCACCAACAACGCGCCCACATAGAAGTAACCAAAGCGCCGGTAGTGCGGCAGGTCACTGGGGTAACGCGCCACCAGGTGCTTGTACATCACCTGCCCGGCGGCATAGGTGAAGTTGGCCAGTTGCAGCAGCAGGAAGCCCCCAAGGAAGTGCGGGGTGATCTGGTCAAAGCGGATCACCGCCGCGCCCGCCACCGCCACCAGCGCGGCGATCAGCGCCCAGGGGTTGAAGCGACGGTTGAGGGCATCTTCGATCAAGGTCACGTGCAGTGGCGTGAGGATGGTGAACAGCAGCACCTCCGGCACCGTGAGCACACGAAAGCTCAGGTACAGGCACACGTAGGTCACGCCAAACTGCAACGCGCCGATCACCAGCATGCCGCGCATGAAGGCCGGCTCCACGGAGCGCCAGCGGGTCAACGGAATGAAGACCAGCCCGGCGAGCAACACGCGCACCAGCACGGCGAAGTAGCTGTCGACGTGACCGGCGAGGTATTCGCCGATCAAGCTGAAGGAAAATGCCTGAATCAGGGTGACAACCAGTAAATAGCCCATGCGCGCCTCGTTTTGAATGGGCGGGACATTAAAGGTTTTCGGCGGTTGAAGAAACTCGGGGCAAAAAAAACCCGACCTCGCTAAAGCGTCAGTCGGGCAGGAGCACTCAGGAGCAAAAGTGCAAAGGGAGGTCTGTTACGCGTACTTGAAGGGTTTGCGTGGGGCTAGATAAACATCGCGGGATTATCTGGCGATTAAAGGATCAGGCAACCTGTGCCAGCAACGCCTTGGCGTGGTTGATGCCCTTTTCCTGGAAGTCTGCGCTCAGGTTCACCCCTTCGGCGTGAATGAAAGTGACGTCATGAATGCCGATAAAGGCCATGACCTGACGCAGGTACGGTTCCTGGTGATCGGAGCTCGCGCCGGTATGGATACCGCCGCGCGCAGTGAGCACGATAGCGCGCTTACCGGTGAGCAAACCTTGTGGCCCGGTGGCGGTGTACTTGAAGGTCACACCGGCCCGTAACACGTGGTCCAGCCAGGCTTTGAGGGTGCTGGGGATGGCGAAGTTGTACATCGGCGCGGCCATTACCAGTACGTCGGCGGCCAGCAGTTCGTGGGTCAATTCGTCGGAGCGATCCAGGGAGACTTGCTCCTGTTCATTGCGCTGATCCGCAGGCTTCATCCAACCGCCCAGCAAGTTGGCGTCCAGGTGCGGGACCGGGTTGAGGGCGACGTCACGCACGGTGATCTGATCGGCTGGATGGGTGGCCTGCCATTGGCTGATGAACTGCTGGGTCAGTTCGCGGGAAATCGAATCCTGCTGGCGGGCACTGCTTTCGATGATCAGAACATTGGACATGGCTATGTAGGCTCCATCTGTAATTGCTGTAAGTCGATGGAGTGAAGAGTAGACAGAGCCAATTCGATAAAAAAGCGCAAAAAACTGCTATAACCGATCTATAAATTTGTTTATAAGCGGAGCATGCTCCGCTGTCGGTTACTTCGGCGTGCAGGCCAGGGCGATCCGCATCTTGATAATCGCGCGGTTGAACTTGACCGTGGTGTTCGTGCTTTTGCCTGCAGGCACCGTGACCGTTCTGCGACGCGGCGATTCCGGACCGTTGGTGAAGGTTACCGAGCAGACGGCATCCTGGGTGCCGTAGTTATTCAGTTGGATCGAACTGATATCGCCGTCCACGTCGGAGGCGGTGTAATCGATGCTGACACCGTCGATCTTTTTGGTCACGTCGATGGGGTAGGCAAACGCGCTCATCGGCAGCAGCGCCAGCAACACACAACAGAATTTTCTCATTCGACAGTCTCCAATAAGGACTGTCAGCTTAGGACAAGAGGAACCCATCTTGAAAGCGCCCCGCGTTACCCTCGATCAATGGCGCACGCTGCAAGCCGTGGTCGACCATGGCGGCTTCGCCCAGGCGGCTGAAGCGCTGCACCGTTCACAGTCCTCGGTGAGCTACACCGTGGCCCGCATGCAAGACCAGCTCGGCGTGCCGCTGTTACGCATCGATGGGCGCAAGGCAGTGCTCACCGACGCCGGTGAAGTGCTGTTGCGCCGTTCCCGGCAACTGGTGAAAAACGCCAGCCAGCTGGAAGACCTCGCCCACCATATGGAACAGGGCTGGGAAGCCGAGGTGCGCCTGGTGGTGGACGCGGCCTACCCGAATGCGCGCCTGGTGCGGGCGCTTACCGCGTTCATGCCGCAAAGTCGCGGTTGCCGCGTACGCCTGCGTGAAGAGGTGTTGTCCGGCGTCGAGGAATTGTTACTCGATGGCATGGCTGACCTGGCCATCAGCGGCTTCATCATCCCCGGCTACCTGGGTACGGAAATGAGCGATGTGGAATTCGTCGCCGTGGCCCATCCCGACCACGCGCTGCATCGCCTTAACCGCGAACTGAGCTTCCAGGACCTGGAAAGCCAGATGCAGGTGGTGATTCGCGATTCCGGCCGCCAGCAACCGCGGGATGTGGGCTGGCTCGGCGCCGAGCAGCGCTGGACTGTCGGCAGTCTCGCCACCGCCGCCACGTTCGTCAGCAGCGGCCTGGGCTTTGCCTGGTTGCCCCGCCACCTGATCGAACGCGAACTCAGGGAGGGCCTGCTCAAACAGCTCCCGCTGGAAAAAGGCGGAAGCCGCAACCCTACGTTTTACCTGTACTCGAACAAAGACAAGCCGCTGGGCCCGGCGACGCAGATCCTCGTGGAACTGCTGCGCACCTTTGACACCGCCCCATTGGACGCGCCTTTCGCCGCCCCCCAGCAAGCCTGAAACGGAGTTCATGCATGGCCTGGTTCGACCATGAAGGATGCAGCCTGCACTACGAGGAATACGGCCACGGCACGCCGCTGATCCTGATCCACGGCCTGGGCTCCAGTTGCCAGGACTGGGAGCTGCAGGTGCCCGTGCTGGCAAGGCATTACCGCCTGATCGTAGTGGACGTGCGTGGCCATGGCCGCTCGGACAAACCGCGCGAACGCTACAGCATCCAGGGCTTCACCTTTGATCTGCTCGCGCTGATCGAACACCTGGCCCTGCCACCCGCCCATGTGGTGGGTTTGTCCATGGGCGGCATGATCGCCTTCCAGCTGGCGGTGGATGAACCCGCGCTCGTCAAGAGCCTGTGCATCGTCAACAGCGCCCCGCAGGTGAAGGTGCGCAGTGCCGATGATTACTGGCAATGGGCCAAACGCTGGAGCCTGGCACGCGCGCTCAGCTTGAACACCATCGGTAAGGCCTTGGGCGACCGCTTGTTCCCCAAGCCACACCAGGCCGACCTGCGCCGCAAGATGGCCGAACGCTGGGCAAAGAACGACAAACGTGCTTATCTCGCCAGCTTCGATGCGATTGTGGGCTGGGGCGTGCAGGAACGACTTTCGAGGATCACCTGTCCAACCCTGGTCATCAGCGCCGACCACGACTACACCCCCGTGGCGCAAAAAGAAAACTATGTAAAACTGCTCCCCGATGCGCGACTGGTGGTGATCGAAGATTCCCGCCATGCCACGCCCTTGGACCAACCCGAAGTCTTTAACGCAACCCTGCTCGAATTTCTAAAGACAGTCGAAACCACTACCCAGGATCACTGACCCATGCTGAAAAAAATCGCCTTCTTTGCCGGTTCTGTTTTGTTCGCTGCCAACCTGATGGCGGCTGAACCCGCCAAGGCGCCTCACGTCCTGATCACGACTACCAACGGCGACATCGAGATCGAACTGGACCCGGTCAAGGCGCCGATCAGCACCAAGAACTTCCTGGCCTATGTCGACAGCGGCTTCTACACCAATACGATTTTCCACCGCGTCATCCCAGGCTTCATGATCCAGGGCGGCGGCTTCACCCAGGCGATGACCCAAAAGCCGACCAAGGACCCGATCAAGAACGAAGCCAACAACGGTCTGCATAACGTACGTGGCACCTTGTCCATGGCGCGTACCAACGACCCGAATTCGGCCACCAGCCAATTCTTCATCAACGTCGCCGACAATGCCTTCCTCGACCCGGGCCGCGATGCCGGTTACGCCGTGTTCGCCAAGGTGGTCAAGGGCATGGACGTGGTGGATGTGATCGTCAATTCGCAGACCACTACCAAGCAGGGCATGCAGAACGTGCCAATCGATCCTGTGTACATCAAGTCGGCCAAGCGCATCGATTGAGGTAGCAGGTAGTTCCGCGCGCAGCCCACAAGGCCGCGCGCGCATTTGAAAGGAGAGCCCGCCCCGCGGGTGTCATACCTAATGCTCTATCGTCGTTTTGAACAACTGATCGATATTTTCCGCGACGCCCCCAGCGCCGCCCCGCCCGATAAAGTCCTGCCCTTCTACCTCTACTACCTGCGCCAGGTGTGGCCGCATTTTGCTGCCTTGCTGGTGGTCGGCCTGATCGGTGCACTCATTGAAGTAGCGCTGTTCAGCTACCTGAGCCGCATCATCGACCTGGCCCAGGGCACGCCGCCCGCGAATTTCTTCCAGTTGCACAGCACCGAGCTGATCTGGATGGCCGTGGTCGCCCTGCTGTTGCGCCCGATCTTCGGCGCCCTGCATGACCTGCTGGTGCATCAGACCATCAGCCCCGGCATGACCAGCCTGATCCGTTGGCAGAACCACAGCTACGTGCTCAAGCAGAGTCTGAATTTCTTCCAGAATGACTTCGCCGGGCGTATCGCCCAGCGCATCATGCAAACCGGCAACTCCCTGCGCGACTCGGCGGTGGCCGCTGTGGATGCAATCTGGCACGTGGCGATCTACGCCATCAGTTCCCTGGTGCTGTTTGCCGAGGCCGACTGGCGCCTGATGATCCCGCTGGTGACCTGGATCATCAGCTACAGCCTGGCACTGCGCTATTTCGTGCCACGGGTGAAGGAGCGCTCGGTGATCTCTTCCGAGGCACGCTCCAAGCTGATGGGCCGTATCGTCGACGGCTACACCAACATCACCACCTTGAAGCTGTTCGCCCATACCCAGTACGAGCAGGAATACGCCAAGGAAGCGATTATCGAGCAGACCGAAAAAACCCAGCTGGCCAGCCGTGTGGTCACCAGCATGGACATCGTGATCACCACCATGAACGGCCTGCTGATCGTCACCACCACCGGCCTGGCCCTGTGGCTATGGACGCAGTCGCTGATCTCGGTGGGTGCGATTGCCCTGGCCACCGGCCTGGTGATCCGTATCGTCAACATGTCCGGCTGGATCATGTGGGTGGTCAACGGTATTTTCGAAAACATCGGCCAGGTGCAGGACGGCCTGAAAACCATCGCCCAGCCGCTGGCGGTGATCGACCGCGACAATGCCCCGCGCCTGAGCGTGCCCCACGGTGAAGTACGCTTCGAGCAGGTGGATTTCCACTATGGCAAGAAGAGCGGGATCATTGGCGGCCTGAACCTTGAGATCAGGGCCGGTGAGAAGATCGGCCTGATCGGTCCGTCCGGTGCGGGCAAGTCGACCCTGGTCAACCTGCTGCTGCGACTCTATGACCTGCAAGGCGGGCGCATCCTGATCGACGGCCAGAACATCGCCGAGGTCGCCCAGGAAACCCTGCGCGAACAGATCGGCATGATCACCCAAGACACGTCCCTGCTGCACCGCTCGATCCGCGACAACCTGCTGTACGGCAAGCCCGACGCCACTGACGCAGAGCTTTGGGCCGCGGTGCACAAGGCGCGTGCCGATGAGTTCATCCCATTGCTGTCGGACGCTGAAGGCCGCACCGGGCTGGACGCACACGTGGGTGAGCGCGGGGTGAAACTCTCAGGCGGGCAGCGTCAACGTATCGCCATCGCCCGCGTGCTGCTCAAGGACGCGCCGATCCTGATCATGGACGAAGCCACCTCCGCGCTGGACTCGGAAGTGGAAGCGGCGATCCAGGAAAGCCTGGAAACCCTGATGCAGGGCAAGACGGTGATCGCGATTGCGCACCGGTTGTCGACCATTGCGCGGATGGACCGTTTGGTGGTGCTGGAGAAAGGTCAGATTGCCGAGAGCGGCAGCCACGCCGAGTTGCTGGCCCATGGCGGGCTGTACGCGCGGTTGTGGCAGCATCAGACCGGAGGCTTTGTCGGCATCGATTGAAACAATACCGCTGCTACAGGTTAAAACGGCGCCAGCCCTCTATTTCAAAGGACTGGCGCTTTTTTTTGCGCCTGGATTTGTGCCACAACCCTGCTGTAATCAGTGCAGTGCCCAGACGGGCGCTGAAGTAAATCTGCAGGGAGCATCACTGATTTACTGATTGGGTAGAGCGATCTATCAAGGACGGGTTGCATGTCTTTGTTCAAGCGTTCAATCACAGAGGGTTTAGGTACGTTTTGGCTGGTGTTGGGCGGGTGCGGGAGTGCGGTGTTGGCCGCAGCGTTTCCCGCAGTCGGGATCGGGTTGTTGGGCGTGGCCCTGGCATTCGGGCTCACGGTGCTGACCATGGCGTTCGCCATCGGGCATATCAGCGGATGTCACCTCAACCCGGCGGTATCGGTGGGGCTGGTGGTGGGCGGACGGTTTCCGGCCCGGGAGCTACCGGCGTACATCGTGGCGCAGGTGATCGGTGGCACCGTGGCCGCTGCGTTGTTGTATTTCATTGCCAGCGGCAAACCGGGGTTCGAACTCGCGTCGGGCCTTGCGTCCAACGGCTACGGCGAGCATTCACCCGGCGGTTATTCGATGGCGGCGGGGTTTGTGAGTGAGCTGGTAATGACCGCCATGTTCGTGGTGATCATTCTCGGCGCCACCGACCGCCGTGCCCCAGCGGGCCTTGCGCCCATCGCCATCGGCCTGGCGCTGACACTCATCCACCTGATCTCCATCCCCGTCACCAACACGTCGGTCAACCCGGCCCGCAGTACGGGCCCGGCCTTGATCGTCGGCGGGTGGGCGATCCAGCAATTGTGGATGTTCTGGCTCGCGCCAATCCTCGGCGCGGTAATCGGCGGTGTGACCTACCGCTGGCTGGGCAAGGAGGAGCCGGGCTGACGCAACAGGGGTTCAGCCCTGCCGATAAGGCAGGGCTGCCCATTTCGGGCGGCCTTTCACCCTTGATGGGCCTGCATGTACTGGCGCAATAGCTGGTTGATTCGCGTCTGGTAACCAGATCCTTGACCTTTGAACCACTCCAGTACATCAGCATCCAGTCGAATAGTGACCGCCTGCTTTACTGGAACACGTAACTCAGCACGCCGGAAAAAATCGGCATCCAGCTCAGGAATATCGCTGGTATCGATCTCTCTATCATTCATTTTGGCCAAGCGCTCCCAATCAGTTTTCGATGTTTGCGTCATAATATTTGGCCTCCTTCTTGGTTGCTTTTCGGGCGGAGATGATACGGATCACATCACCACGTCGCTCGGTGTATACGACCACACCCACTAACAATTTGATCCAGCCAATACTAATCCAACGCTCCTCGCCATAATCCGCTCGATCATCGCGTAAGGCCAGCATTGGGTGCCTAAAGATATCTGGGACGTCATTGAAATCTATGCCGTGCTTAACAATATTGGCTTTATTTTTGGATTCATCCCACTCAAATAACATGGCATATCCTGTATTTACTTTTGTACATACAGGATAGCGATATCACTCATTCTAGAAAACGCTACCAGACCAGCGGTCTCAGCCCTGCCGATAAGGCAGGGCTGCCCTCGCCTCCTCGGCATACGCCACGATCCCCACCCGCTCGCGCTCGAGGAAATCTTCCACGGCGTTCTTCAATCCCGGATGGCGCAAGTAGTGCCAGGACCGCGTGATCACCGGTTCAAACCCGCGAATCAATTTGTGCTCGCCCTGTGCCCCCGCGTCGAAGCGTTGCAGGCCGTGGGCGATGGCGTAGTCCATGCCCTGGTAGAAGCAGGTTTCGAAGTGCAGGCGATCGAACTCTGCCAGGCAGCCCCAGTAGCGGCCGTAGAAGCTGTCGCCGCCGATCAGGCTGAAGGCCATGGCCACCGGGCGTGGGCCTTGTTTGGCCAGCACCACGCGGATCGCTTCGGGCATGCGCTCGGCCAGCAGGCTGAAAAACGCGCGGGTCAGGTAGGGCGACTGGCGGCGCACGGCGTAGGTGTTGGCGTAGCAGGCGTAGACAAAATCCCACTGGGCTTCGCTCAATTCATGGCCTTGCAGCCACTCGAAATCGATGCCCTGCCCCGCCACTTGTTCACGCTCTTTGCGCATCTGCTTGCGCTTGCGTGAACTCAATGCATCAAGGAAGTCCTGGAAGTCGCGGTAACCACGGTTCTGCCAGTGAAACTGACAACCCAGGCGCTGCAACCAGCCCGGTTGCTGGGCCAATGCAGCATCGGCCAGGTCATCGGTGAAGTTGATATGGGCGCTGGAAAGCCCTTCGATTTCCAGGTAACCCGGCAGGCTCTTGAGCAGCTCCAAGCCCTCATCGGCACTGGCGGCCAACAGGCGCGGCCCACTGACAGGGCTGAAGGGCACCGCCGTCAGCAGCTTGGGGTAATAGTCGATACCGGCCCGCTCACAGGCATCGGCCCAGCCGTGATCGAACACGTACTCGCCGTAGGAATGCCACTTGCGATAACTGGGCAAGGCCGCCACCAGCCGATCACCCTTCCAGTGCAATAAATGCTCCGGTTGCCAGCCCGATTGCGGGCCCAGGCTGGCGCTGTCTTCCAATGCGCTCAGGAACGCATGGCGCACAAACGGCTGGGCCTGTGGCACCAGTGAATCCCAGGCTTGCGGGGCGATCTCGGACAGGCTGTCCAGGCGTTGCAGCGGCATCGGCATCCTCACTACTTCAGGGCGTGAAAGCCTGGCGAGTATCGCTGATCGCCAGGCTTCGCACACCCCCGAATCGCGCGACAAGGCTCTAAACCAATAGTTCCGAACATAAATAATTTGTCATCTAGATGACATCACTTAGCCACTGCGCCGTCATAAACGATCGTGATACTGACGCCTGTTTTTAGAGCGCCTGGTTCTAGCAGGTGGTTATTTTTCCGTCCGTCATCGGTCGGTTGTGTCCTGGATGGTTTGCCATCCCTCCTCACTTTCGGAGATTGATATGCGTCTTGCTTCCACTAAAACTGCGGCGGTCCTGTGCGGCGGCCTGTTACTGGCCCTGAGCGTTCCGGCCAGCGCTGCAGTCGACGCTAAATTGCTCGACATGCTCAAGGCCAACGGCCAGATCACCGCGGCGCAGTACACTGAACTGCAAAGCGAATTGGCCAAAGACCAGAAAGAACAGCAGATCGCACGGCAAGCTCAACAAGAGACCAACGAACAGATCGCGGCCACCGCGAAGAAAACCAATGAGCTGAGCAGCTTCGACCAGAAGCTGGCCTGGGCCGCCAAGACTCAACTCAAGGGCGATGTGCGCTTCCGCCACGAAACCATCAAGATCGATGGCACCCCGAACAACGGCGGCAAGGACAAGGACCGTGAGCGTATCCGTGCTCGCCTGGGCGCCTACACCGAAATCAACTCGCAGGTCGACACCGGCATTCGTGTCGCCACCGGCAGCAGCGACGACGCGCGCTCCACCAACCAGGACCTGGATGGCTACTTCAACAAGAAGTCGATCTGGCTGGACCTGGGCTACATCGACTACCACCCGACCCAAATCAAGAACCTGCACGTGATCGGCGGCAAGATGCTGCAACCGTGGGTCAGCATGGGCGACGTGATCTGGGACAGCGATATCAACCCGGAAGGCCTGGCACTGACCTACAAGTACCCACTGGGCAGCAGCGCCGAGCTGTTCGGCAGCTTGGGTAACTACAACCTCAAGGACAACGTCAACGGCGACGGCGTGCAATTTCGCAATGACCTGCGCATGACCGCCGGCCAGTTGGGGTCTCGTTTCTCGCTGACCGACAATCTGAAACTGACCCTGGGCGGCAGCGTCTACGCGTTCCAGAACGATGAAGACAGCCGTTGCCCGACAGCAACCGGCACCACCCCCGGCTGCCTGACCCCAGGCGAAACCGTGGCCAACACCACGGCCGGCAACGCCAGCGAGTACCGCCTGTATGAAGGCTTCAGTCAGGTCGACATCGGCGGGCTGGCAGTACCGTTGTCGTTCTACGGTCAGTACGTGCAAAACACCAAAGCCACCGATAAGGACAAGGACACTGCCTGGCTGCTCGGTGCCAAGTCCAAGGTCTTCGGCCTGAACCTGGACTACAACTACCGCGACGTGCAACGTTACGCGGTGGTGGGTGCCTTCACCGACTCGGACTTCGCCGGCGGCTTTACCGGCGCTCGGGGTCACAAGTTCAAAGTCGGTTACGACATCGACAAGAACTTTGCCATTGGCGCCACGTACTTCCTGACCAAAGCCGACTACGCCAGCGCCACCGGTTATCGCGATGCCAACGCCAATACCCTGCAGCTGGACGCAGAAGCCAAGTTCTAATAGTCAGTGTTGAAAGCCTCGGGCCAGGACGGCCCGGGGTGGCTGTAACAGTCTTGCGTGGGTGCAGCGGTCCCCATCATCCGTCCGGTCCACTCACGCGAGCCTGCTTAGTCCCCGCCTTTCTGATCCTTGAGCCGCTCGGCAGCCAGCCGCTGTGCCAAGGCATCCACGCCCTCAACCGGCTCCTCCGGCATGATCTTCAGGGTCGCCTGCATCAGGCGCATCTGGCGGATAAACCGGCGACAGTTCGGGCAGAACATCAAGTGATGACGCACCAACAGACGCTCGCGAAAGGTCAATTGCCCATCGAGATAGTCACTGGAACGTGCCACTTGTTCTTTACAGGTCAACATTCGCCCGTTTCCTCAAAATGCTCCACCGTGGCGAAGACTTTAAGCCGTGCCCGATGCAACAGCACACGGACATTGGAGAGCGACAGCGTCAGAAGATTACAGATCTCCTCCAACTCCAGGCCCTGGCGTTCACGCAGCACCAGCACGCTGCTTTGCAACTCCGACAGACTCAGCAGCGTGTGCTCCAGGCATTTGCGCAGTTCATCCTCGGTCAGCAGGGCTTCCGGGGTGTCCTGGTGCCAGGCATAAGGGGCGACGGCCCAGTGGCCATCGTCAGGGCTGAAACGGTCATCGCCAATCGTGCCGTGGGGCGAAGGCAAATCATCAAGCAATACTTCGCGACGATTCTGCTTGTAGCGCCCCTTGGCGGCGTTGGCGGTAATGGTGAGCAGCCAGGTCTTGAGGCTGGAACGGCCTTCGAACCTGGCCAGGTTGCGCACCACCGACAGCCAGGCGTCCTGCACGACTTCGTCGGCATGGCGCTGGCCGACAATGGCATAGGCCACCGCCCGCATGGCGCTTTGGTAGGTGGTGACCAATTCCTTGTAGGCCCGCTGCTCACCCTTGAGCAGGCGTTCTAGCAGGTGCGCGTCGTCCGCTGCTGCCATGTCTACCTCAATCCCACTTTGGGAATGCAATCGATGTGGGAGCCGGCTTGCCTGCGAGGGCACCACCTTGGCCTGACTGAAAGACCGAGGTGCCTGCATCGCGGGCAAGCCCGGCTCCCACACTTGACGGTGTTAACCCGTTAGATCAGCGTTTGCGCAGAATCACGCTGCCGATCGAGTAGCCCGCACCAAACGAACTGAGTACCGCCACGGAGCCTTTGGGCAAGTCATCCTGGTAGGTGTGGAATGCAATCACCGAACCCGCCGAGCTGGTATTGGCGTAGGTGTCGAGGATCACCGGCGCTTCTTCCACCGACGCTTCGCGGCCCAGCAGTTTCTTCACGATCAGGTGGTTCATGCTCAGGTTGGCCTGGTGCAGCCAGAAGCGCTTCACATCGGCCACGTTCAACTGGTTCTCTTCCAGGTGCACGCCGATCAGCTCGGCCACCATCGGGCATACGTCGCGGAACACTTTGCGGCCTTCCTGTACGAACAGTTTGTCCGGCGCGCCGATGCCCTCTTCCGCGGTGCGGTTGAGAAAGCCAAAGTTGTTGCGGATGTTATTGGAGAACTTGGTCAGCAGCTTGGTGCTCACCACGTCGAATTGATGCTCGGACGTCGCCAGGTCGGCGCGCTCGAGAACCACGGCGGTGGCCGCATCACCAAAGATGAAGTGGCTGTCGCGGTCGCGGAAGTTCAGGTGACCGGTGCAGACTTCCGGGTTGACCATCAAAATCGCACGCGCCTGGCCCAGCTGGATGCTGTTGGCGGCGTTCTGGATGCCGAAGGTGGCCGACGAGCACGCCACGTTCATGTCAAAACCGAACCCTTCGATGCCCAGGGCTTCCTGGACCTCAATGGCGATGGCCGGGTAGGCGCGCTGCAAGTTGGAGCAGGCGACGATCACACCGTCGATGTCGGCGGCGGTCTTGCCAGCGCGTTGCAAGGCTTGTTCGGCGGCGCCGACGGCCATCTGACAGAGCACCGACCACTCGTCGTTGCTGCGCTCGGGCAGGCGCGGGGCCATGCGCTGCGGGTCGAGAATGCCGTCTTTGTCCATCACGAAGCGGCTCTTGATGCCCGAGGCTTTTTCGATGAAGGCGGCGCTGGATTCGGTCAGCGCCTGCACGTCACCGCGCTCGATGGCGGCGGCGTTATCGGTGTTGAACTGATGCACGTAAGCATTGAAAGACTGCACCAGCTCTTCGTTGGAGATGCTGTTGGCCGGGGTGTACAGGCCAGTGCCGCTGATGACGACGTTATGCACGGTCGTTCCTCTAAATCTGTCAGGCAGAAGATATTGGTACCGTCGTACCAAACTATAAGTAGTCCGATTCCGCACCGCGGACACCAAACTGGCATCGCTTTATTCCATCGCGTCGCAGCCCTTCACGACGATCCCGGCATTTATAACCGCGAAGTTTGCCACAAACCCCAAGATTTGGCGCCATATGCCAGCTAAACACCCATGTCGCAGGTGTACGCCCCACTTTGTGGTGAGCGAGCTTGCTCGCACTGGGGCGCAAAGCGGCCTCTCTCCCCTGCAACCGAGAGTCTACTGAAACACCTCAGCGTCTGGATTAGGGCCGCTGCGCAGCCCAGCGCGAGCAAGCTCGCTCACCACATAGGATCTACGGGGAGGTCAGGCTTCGACCAGGGTCCATTGCTTGCTCAAGCGTTTGTCGGAAATCGGCACTTTAGTGCCCAGTTGCTGGGCAAACAACGACACCCGATATTCCTCCAACCACCAACGGTAAAGTTCTAGCTGGGGGTCGCGCTTGCCTTCCTGGGCATGTTTCTTCAGGCGATTCTCGTACTGCGTCCACAAGCCTGCCAGCTCGCCGCTCCACACCCGATCTTTTTGCACTTGGCTGGGCAGTTTCTCCAGGCGCAACTCGATGGCCTTGAGGTAACGCGGCAACTCCTTGAACCATTGCGACGGAGTTTCGCGCACAAACCCTGGGTACACCAGGTTGCTCACCTGCTGCTTGATGTCGTTCAAGGCCACAGCCTGGGCCAGGTCGATCTTGCCTTTGAAGCGCTTTTGCAGACCGTGCCAGAGTTTCAGTACCTCCAGGGTCAAGCGCGCCAGGCGCTCGGCGTGTTCGGTCCAACTGCCGCGCTTGCGCTCGGCCAAGGCGGCCAACCCCGCGCCGTCACGCGGCAGGTTGGCTTCACCTTCGAGCACACAGGTGTCGAGGCTGGCCAGCAGGATGTCTTCCACCAGCGCATCGATGCGCCCCAGTTCGCGGTACATCAGGCCCAATTCGGTCAGGCCCGGCAACTTGCCGCGCAGGAATTTCGCCGGTTCCGCCAGTTGCTGCATCAGCAGGCGCTGCAACGCGCGGCGATGCTGGAATTCCGCCTCGGCGGCGGTGGAGAAGCGCCCTTCCTTGACCGTGCCGTTGTCTTCCACCAGCGCCGGATACACCGTCATCGACAGCCCGGCAATCTTCTGCTGAGTCTTTTCCGCCACTGCCGCAAACACCTTGGCTTCCACCGGCTGCTGGCTTTTCGCCGTCTGCGGCACCGCCAACGCGGCCTGGCTGGCCTCGGCAAACCGCGCCGTCAGTTCGGCCAGGTCGCGGCCTTCGCCAAGGAACTTGCCCTGGCCGTCGACGACTTCCAGGTTCATCTTCAGGTGGCTTTCGACCTGCTGCGCGGCTTCGGCCCAGGCTTCATCGCTGACCCGTGCCCCGGTCATGCGCAGCAATTCGCGGCCCAGCGCCTGGGGCAGCGAGCCCTGGCCGAATTCGATGCGTTGCAGCGCGGCTTTGACGAAGTCCGGCACCGGCACAAAATTCTTGCGCAGCGCCTTGGGCAGGTTGCGCACCAGGGCGATGCACTTGGCTTCGATCACCCCCGGCACCAGCCACTCCAGGCGCTCCGGCGGCAAGGCCGGCAGCAAGGGAGCCGGCACGCGCAGGGTCACGCCGTCACGCGGGTGGTTGGGTTCGAAGTGGTAACTCAAGGCCAGTTCCAGGTCGCCCAGGTGCAGGGTGTCCGGGTAATGCGCGGCGGTGACTTCACTGGCCTCGCGGGCCAGCACGTCTTCCTCGCGCATGATCAGCAGTTGCGGGTCTTTCTGGCTGTTGACCTTGTACCAGCTGTCGAAGGTCGCAGTCTGGTGGATCTCCGCCGGCAAGCGCGCGTCGTAGAAGGCGAACAGGGTTTCTTCATCGGCCAGGATGTCGCGACGGCGCGCCTTGGCTTCCAGTTCGTCGAGCTGCTCCAGCAACTGCTGGTTGGCCGTGAGGCACTTGGCCCGCGACTGGATCTCGCCACGCACCAGGCCTTCGCGGATAAACAGCTCGCGCGACACCGCCGGGTCAATCGGCCCGTAATGCACTGGCCGGCGTCCGACCACAATCAGCCCGAACAGGGTGATCTGTTCAAAGGCCACGACCTGGCCGCGCTTCTTCTCCCAGTGCGGTTCGAAGTGGTTTTTCTTGATCAGGTGCCCGGCCAGCGGTTCGATCCAATCGGCATCGATCTTGGCGACCATGCGCGCGTAGAGCTTGGTGGTTTCCACCAGTTCGGCGGTCATCAGCCATTGCGGGCGCTTCTTGCCGATGCCCGAGGACGGGTGGATCCAGAACCGCCGCTGGCGTGCGCCGAGGTAATCGCCGTCTTCGGTCTTCTGGCCGATCTGGCTGAGCAGGCCGGACAACACCGCCTTGTGCAGTTTCGGAAAGTCCGCCGGCTCTTTGTTGACCGTCAACTGCATGTCGCGGCAGATCAGGCTCAACTGGCGATGGGAATCACGCCACTCGCGCAGGCGCAGGTAGTTGAGGAAGTTCTTGCGACACCAGTTGCGCAACGGGCTGGCCGTCAGTTCCTGGCGCTGCTCTTCGAAACCGCGCCACAGATTGACCAGGCCGGCGAAATCCGAATCCGGGTCTTTCCACTGTGCGTGGGCTTGGTCAGCAGCCTGCTGACGTTCCGGCGGACGCTCGCGCGGGTCCTGGATCGACATGGCGCTGGCAACGATCAGCACTTCCTGCAGGCTGCCGAGCTTGGCGGCTTCGAGCAACATGCGGCCCATGCGCGGGTCCACCGGCAGGCGCGCCAACTGGCGGCCCAACGGCGTGAGCTGGCTGTTGCGGTCGACCGCCGAAAGCTCTTGCAGCAGGTTGAAACCGTCGCTGATGGCCTTGCCATCCGGCGGCTCGATAAACGGGAAATCGGTGATCTCGCCAAGGCGCAGGTGCAGCATCTGCAGGATCACGGCGGCGAGGTTGGTGCGCAGGATCTCCGGGTCGGTAAATTCCGGACGGCCGATAAAATCTTCTTCGCTGTACAAGCGGATGCAGATGCCCGGCTCGACCCGGCCACAACGGCCTTTACGCTGATTGGCGCTGGCCTGGGAAATCGCCTCGATCGGTAGGCGCTGCACTTTGGCGCGGTAGCTGTAGCGGCTGATGCGCGCGGTGCCGCTGTCGATCACATAACGAATGCCCGGCACGGTCAGCGAGGTTTCCGCGACGTTGGTCGCCAGCACCACGCGCCGGCCCGGGTGGGACTGGAAAATGCGCTGCTGTTCGGCCGGCGACAGGCGCGCGTACAGCGGTAGGATTTCGGTGTGCTTGAGCTGAGCCTTGCGCAGCATGTCGGCGGCGTCGCGAATCTCGCGCTCGCCCGGCAAGAACACCAGCACATCGCCGGGGCTGCGGCGCTCGCTGCGCTCGTAGGCGCCGATTTCATCGAGAGCGGCAAGGATCGCCTGGTCGACCGTCAAGTCGTCCTCGACGCGGTTGCCCTCTTCGTCCTGCTCCAGGGTCAGCGGGCGGTACCAGGTGTCCACCGGGAAGGTGCGGCCCGAGACCTCGACAATCGGCGCATCGTCGAAGTGCTTGGAAAAGCGCTCCAGGTCGATGGTTGCCGAAGTGATGATGACTTTCAGGTCCGGGCGACGCGGCAGCAGGGTTTTCAGGTAGCCCAGCAGGAAGTCGATGTTCAGGCTGCGCTCGTGGGCTTCGTCGACGATGATCGTGTCGTAGCGTTCCAGGTAGCGATCGTTCTGGGTTTCTGCCAGCAGGATGCCGTCGGTCATCAGCTTGATCAGCGTATTGGAATCGCTTTGATCTTCGAACCGCACCTGATAGCCGACCAGCGCGCCCAACGGCGTCGCCAGCTCTTCGGCAACCCGGCTCGCCACGCTGCGCGCGGCAATCCGACGCGGCTGGGTATGGCCGATCAGGCCGAACTGGCCACGACCGATTTCCAGGCAGATCTTCGGCAACTGGGTGGTTTTACCCGAGCCGGTCTCACCGGCGATGATCAGCACCTGGTGCTTGTTCAGTGCCTCTTTGATTTCATCGCGCTTGGCCGCAATCGGCAGGCTGTCGTCGAAGCGGATCACCGGCAGGCTGGCACGCCGCGCCGTGACCTGGGCACAGGATGCCTGCATGCGCGCCACCCACTGCGCCAGCTTTTCCTCGTCGGGCTTCTTGCGCAACTCAAGCAGCTGCCGCCGCAAGCGGTGGCGGTCGGCGAGCATGGCGTGATCGAGGGTTTTGAGCAGTTGGTCGATAGTGGGCGCTTGGTCAGTCATCAGGTACGCAAGGGTCGTCTATATATGCAGGGGGCGGATTGTCGCAGAAAACCGCCCATAAGCGTGCCCCCTCATTCGTTATCGCGGTCCTTGCGCCGGTACGGGAACACATCAATGACCTTGCCGGCGCGAATCGCGTCTTGCAGCCCCTTCCAGTAATCGGCGTTGTATAACTCGCCATGCAGTTCGTCGAACAGCTTGCGCTGGCCGGCGTCGGCGAACAGGAACGGCGGGAATTCCTCGGGGAATACATCCAGCGGGCCGATGGAGTACCAGGGCTCGGAGGCCATTTCGTCCTCGGGGGTACGCGGTGCCGGGATATGGCGGAAGTTGGCCTCGGTGAGAAAGCAGATTTCGTCATAGTCGTAGAACACCACGCGGCCATGACGGGTGACGCCGAAGTTCTTCAGCAACATGTCGCCAGGGAAGATATTGGCCGCCGCCAGTTGCTTGATTGCCAGGCCGTAGTCTTCCAGGGCCTCGCGTACCTGGGCAGGGTTGGCGTTGTCGAGGTAGAGGTTGAGCGGGGTCATGCGCCGTTCGGTCCAGCAGTGGCGGATCAGCACTGTGTCGCCTTCTACCTCGACGGTGCCGGCGGCCACTTCCAGCAGCTCAGCCAGGCACTCCGGTTCGAACTTGCTCAGGGGAAAACGAAAGTCGGCGAACTCCTGGGTGTCGGCCATGCGCCCGACCCGGTCGACGCTTTTGACCAGGCGGTACTTCTCGATCACCGTGGCGCGGTTGACGTTTTTCGACGGTGAAAACCGGTCCTTGATGATCTTGAACACCGTATTGAAGCCCGGCAGGGTGAACACGCTCATCACCATGCCGCGCACGCCAGGGGCCATGATGAACTGATCGTCGGTGGTCGCCAGGTGGTTGATCAGGGCGCGGTAGAACTCCGACTTGCCGTGCTTGTAGAAACCGATGGAGGTGTACAACTCGGCGATGTGCTTGCCCGGCAGGATGCGCTTGAGAAAGCCGATGAACTCCGCCGGCACCGGTACATCGACCATGAAGTAGGAACGGGTGAACGAGAAGATGATCGACACATCGGCTTCGTCGGTGATCAGCGCATCGATCTGGATGCCCTGCCCTTCGCGGTGCAGCAGCGGGATGACCAGCGGCCATTGTTCGTCGCGGGTGTAAATGCGTCCTACGAGGTACGCGCCTTTATTACGGTAGAGCACCGAAGAAAACAGCTCGACCTTGAGGTCCGGGTCCTTGCACACCCAGTCCGGCAGGTTTTCGCGCAGTTGAGTTTCGAGGCGGCGCAGGTCGGCGGCCAGGTCGGCGTAGGGCTCGCTGAAACGGTAGTCGGCAAAGACCTGCACGAGCATGTCCGGGATTTTCCCGGCGGGTATGTAGGTGCGCGTCTGCGCAGCCCGTGCGCGGCGCAGGCTGGGCCGGGTGGTGTGGATAAACATGCAGCCGTCGCTGATCAGGTCGTGGCTGAACAGCCCGCAGAAGATCGAGTTGTACCAGGTCTCGGAGAGTTCATCGTCGAAGCGCAGGTCGATCAGGCCGATGTAAGCGCTTTTCACCACGGGCCACAGGTCGATATCAAGCAGTGTGGCGCCTTCGAAATGCTCACGCAGGCGCGCGGTCACTTCACTGACCTTTTCTTCATAGAGGTTGATGCGTGCCGCCGACGCCGCCTGCCCCTGCTGCCACTGGGCCTTTTCGAAACGCTCGCGGGCGCCATCGGTGATCTGGCGAAAATGCTCACGGTAATCGTCGAAGCCATCAAGGATCATCTGGGCGATAGCGAGGGCGGACTGCGACATGCGGGAAACCTCTACGGGTATCTGGAAGCCCTGAGCTTAGCCAGTGTACGCAGGCAGGAGAAGGCTCATTTTTTGCGCCGCCTTGTACAACTTCGTTCATTTCGTACATTTACTTTCAATTTATTTAATTCGACCATACGGTCAATAAAAGCACCGTTAGGTCCTACGCTGTTTTATCTGCACCCCTGTAAGGGCGGGGCCTGGCCGCATTAACAAGCGAATCCGGGCGTCACGCTGGTGCTGACGACACACGCCGGGCTTTGGATCCAACTAAGGGAAACCCTGATTACCACCTTAATGGCACTTTGATATATAGCGCGCCCTCTCCCAGCCTAACAAGGTCAAAAGACCGATCCGGGAACAGGTTCTAATCGCCCAAGGAGCATTGAGATGTCATTGAGGAATATGAGGATCGGTCTGCGTGCCAGTCTGAGTTTTGGGGTTTTGGCCAGCTTGCTGGTGATTGTGGGACTGTTTGGCCTGGGCCAGATGGCCAAGCTGCGACAAAGCGCGCTGGTCATCGAAGAATCGTGGATGCCAAGCATCGAGAACATCCACGACAGCGCCGCCTATGTGGCCAGTATCCGCCTGGAAGCGTTGCGCCTGGCCACCACGGACGAATCGCGGATTCGCGACAACAGCAAAGCCCTGATCACCCACCAGCGCGCCGAGCTGCAAACCCTGCTGGACCATCACAAAACCCTGCTCAGCGGCGATGCGGAGCGCGATCTGCTCAAGCAGCTCGAAGGTAATGTGAACACTTACCTGACCCTCGTCGGGCAGATCGTGGCCTTGGTCGACAAGGATCAACAACAAGACGCCATCGACCTGCTCAACAGTCGCGTCGCGCCACAGGGTGTGATCCTCAACAAGAGCCTGGAGGACATGATTGTCTTCAACCAGAACGGCGTGGAAACCGCCGTGGACTCCGCCGCCCAGACTTACGCCAGTGCCCAGTGGATCGTGGGCCTGATTATCGTGTTTGCACTGATCGCCACCTTGCTGCTGGCCTGGCTGCTGACCCGCAGCATCACCGCCCCGCTCGGCCAGGCACTGACGGTGGCGCGCACCATTGCCGGTGGCGACTTGAGCCAGCCGATCACCGTCGGCGGCAAGGACGAACCGGCGCAATTGCTCACCGCCCTGGCCACTATGCAGACGCAGTTGCAGGGCACCATCCGTGGCATCAGCGAATCAGCGCAACAGCTGGCGTCGGCCGCCGAAGAGATGAGCGCGGTAATGGAACAAAGCACCCGCGGCTTGCAGGCGCAGAACGATGAGATCGAACAGGCCGCCACTGCCGTGACCGAAATGAGCGCGGCCGTGGACGAAGTGGCAGGCAATGCGGTGTCCAGCGCCGAGGCGTCCCAGGCTTCCGACGAGGACAGCAAGCACGGCCACTACCAGATCAGCGAAACCATCAGCTCGATCCAGAACCTGGTGGACGAAGTGCTCGGCGCCTCTAACAAGGCTGAAGGCCTGGCGGTGCAGGCCCAGGATATCAGCAAGGTGCTGGAAGTGATCCGTGGCATCGCTGGGCAGACCAACCTGCTGGCGCTCAACGCCGCCATCGAAGCGGCGCGCGCGGGTGAGGCCGGGCGTGGTTTCGCGGTGGTGGCCGATGAAGTGCGCTCCCTGGCGCAACGCACCCAGGACTCCACCGAAGAAATCGAGCAGATGATCACCGGTATCCAGCGCGGTACCCAAGACACCGTCGAAGCCCTGAACAGCAGCGCCGAGCACGCCGGCCAGACCTTGCAACGGGCCAACAGCGCCGGCAGCGCGCTGGAGAAAATCACCGCCGCGATCTCGCAGATCAGTCAGCGCAACCTGGTGATCGCCAGCGCCGCCGAGCAACAGGCGCTGGTGGCACGGGATGTGGACCGCAGCCTGGTGAACATCCGCGATCTGTCCACCCAGACCGCCGCTGGCGCTACCCAGACCTCGGCCGCCAGCCAGGAACTGTCACGCCTGGCGGTGGACCTGAATGGGCTGGTGACGCGGTTTGTCCTGTAATCAGTGAAAGCGCCGTGCAACACTCGCCGCCTGATTGCTATGGGAGTGTTCCGTGAGACCTGTCGACACCTTGTACTTACTGGGGCTCGCCGCCATTTGGGGCGCGAGTTTCCTGTTCATGCGCATCATCGCGCCGGAGATCGGCACGGTCCCGACGGCGTTTTTCCGCGTATCGATTGCCGCCGCCGGGTTGCTGGTGATGTTGGCGATGATGCGGGTGAGCTGGGATTTCCAGGGCAAGTTCAAGACGGTGTTGCTGCTGGGGGTGATCAACTCCGGAATTCCGGCGACCATGTATTCGGTGGCCGCCCAAGTGCTGCCGGCGGGTTACTCGGCGATCTTCAACGCCACCACGCCGTTGATGGGCGTGTTGATTGGCGGGCTGTTTTTCAGTGAGCGCCTGACGCCGTCGAAAGTCGCCGGGGTATGCCTGGGCCTGCTGGGGGTGGGCGTGCTCACCCGCGCGGGCCCGGTGGTGTTTGACCTGGCGTTGTTGATGGGCGCGCTGGCCTGCTTGCTGGCGACCACCTGTTATGGCTTTGCCGGGTTCCTGGCGCGGCGCTGGCTGGATCAGCGCGGCGGTCTGGACAGCCGCCTGTCGGCCCTGGGCAGCATGCTCGGCGCCACCCTGTTCCTGTTGCCGTTCTTTGCCTACAGCGCGATCAGCCAGCCGCCCGCCAGTTGGGGTGGGTGGCAGGTGTGGTTGTCGCTGCTGGGGTTGGGACTGGTGTGCACGGCGTTCGCCTACATCCTGTACTTCCGGTTGCTGACGTCCATTGGGCCGGTGAAGTCGATGACCGTGACCTTCATGATTCCGCCGTTTGGCGTGCTGTGGGGCGCTTTGCTGCTGGATGAACCATTGTCGATGGCGCATGTGTATGGCGGGGTGTTGATCGCAGGGGCGTTGTGGTTGGTGTTGCGGCCGAAAAAAAACCTGTAGGAGCCCGGCTTGCCGGCGACGGCGCTCTTACGGGCGCTATCGCCGGCAAGCCGGGCTCCTACAGGGGGTGGTGGTATTAGATTTTGCGGAAGACGAACACCAAGCCAATGATGATCAACCCCATCCCCAGCAGGCTCAGCATCGCGAGCGTGTTGCCAAAGATCAGGTAATCCATCACCGCCGTCACCGCCGGCACCAGGTAAAACAGACTGGTGACATTCACCAGGTTGCCCCGGGCGATCAGGCGGTACAGCAACAGCGTGGCCAGCAATGACACCACCAGCCCCATCCACAGCACCGGCAGGTAAAAGCTGCTGCTGTGTTCAAAGTGGAACGGCTGGAAGGGCACAAAGACCGCACACAGCAGCAGGCCCGCGAGGTACTGCACCGGGAGCGTGCCCAAAGGATTGTCGGTGATGCGCTTCTGCATGATCGAGCCAAAGGTCATGCTCGCCAGGGCCAGCAGGCCGAACAGCATGCCCGCCAGGGACAGACCGGACACACCGATACCCTGGTAGACCACCATGATCAGCCCCGCCAACCCAAGGCCCAGGCCGAACAGGCGACTGAACGAACGCTGACGCTCCATCAGCACCACGGTGAGGATCGGCTGTACGCCCATGATGGTTGCCATTACGCCAGGGGTGACTTTGAGGTCCAGGGCCAGCAAGTAAAAAATCTGATAGGCCCCCAACAACACCAAACCCGTGGCTGCTGCGTACAGCATCGGCTGGCCGGTACGCGGCAGTTTCAGCTTGAGGAGCGGTACCAGCACCACCAGGCCCACCAGCGCGATGGCAAAGCGCAACAACAGAAAGGCGAAGGGTGACGCGTGGGCCAGGCCCCATTTGGAGAAGATCGCCCCGCTGCTCCACAGCAGGACAAACAGGCTCGTCGAGGCCGCCGCGGCCACGGATTGTTTCGAAAGAACAGACATGGTTACCACCTGTAATCAGGCAAAAAAAGCCGACTCAGCGTTTGCTGAAATTCAGTAGGTTTTTTGGGGCAGGCAGAGGGGAACCAGCAATTCGCTGATCAGCCCGAAATGCCAACACCCGGCGGTGATACGACTGCATGCACCGGCGTGCTACTGACAGGTGGGGGGTAGTGACTGATCTGCGCAGGCTGCTTGTCCGCGCACGGCACGACCACAGCGTTGACCGCTGAATCGACTACCGCTATGCGCTGGAGAGCTGGCATGGGCTGATCTTGTGTGAAGGAATGAAGAGGCTCGGACTATAACCATCCGCTGACACGTTTTGCAATCACCCTGGGTGGAGGAGTTTTCATGCAGGCCCTGCAGGACGGGTCGCTATAATGCCGCCGAGTTTTTTCCAAGGATTTCCCATGATCGCATTGCCCTGGCTGTACCTGGTGCTTCTCTCCATTGGCTACCTGCTGGCCCTGATCTACGGGCAACTGGGAGCGCTGGCAGGGGTGTCCGTCGCCCTGCTGTTGCTGGCCGGGTACGCCGTGCGCCAGCAACGCACGCCTTGGGCGCGTTACGTCGGGCACGGTTTGTTCATTGTGCTGGCCTTGAGCCTGGCGATGCATTGGCTGCCGGGTTTCTACAATGGGCGCGGCATTGCCCCGCAGCGTTTCACCGAAGATGCCGTGCCTTTCTCGATGTACCTGAACCAGGACAAGCCGCTGATTGGCTTCTGGCTGTTGCTGGCCTGCCCGTGGATCGTGGCGCGGCGCAGCCTGCGCCTGGCGATCTGCGTGGCCGCCCTGGCCCTGACCCTCACCGCCATCGCCGCCCTGGGCGGTGCAGCCTTGCTGGGCATGATCACCTGGGCGCCGAAATGGCCAGAACAGGCCTGGCTGTGGGTACTCAATAACCTGCTGTTGGTGACGCTGGTCGAAGAAGCCCTGTTCCGTGGCTACGTCCAGGGCGGCTTGAGCCAGCGCTTCAAACACCTGCCTTACGGCGACAACCTTGCGTTGCTGCTAGCCTCGCTGCTGTTCGGCCTGGTGCATATCAGCGCGGGCTGGCACTGGGTGCTGCTGGCGAGCATCGCCGGGGTGGGGTATGGCTTGGCGTATCGCTTTGGTGGCTTGGGTGCGGCAGTGGCCACGCACTTTGGTTTGAATCTGCTTCACTTCGGGTTGTTTACCTACCCGATGCTGGCCGGTTGATTGTTGCAAAAATAAGTTAAATAAACCGCCGTTCGTGCCGATACCCCTTGAAAGCCTTGCGGATTGAACAATCATGCGTAATAACCAACCCGTTACCCAGCGCGAACGTACCTTCCCCGCTCAGCAACGGTTGATCTCCACCACAGATGCCAAAGGCGTGATCACCTACTGCAACGACGCCTTCGTCGAGATCAGTGGGTTCTCCCGCGACGAACTGGTGCGTGCGCCGCACAACCTGGTGCGTCACCCGGATGTTCCGGCGGCGGTGTTCGCGCACATGTGGTCCACGCTCAAACAAGGCTTGCCATGGATGGGCATTGTCAAGAACCGCTGCAAGACCGGCGACCACTACTGGGTTAACGCCTACGTGACGCCGGTTTTTGAAGGCAACCAGGTGGTCGGCTACGAATCGGTGCGCATCAAGCCCACCGCCGAGCAGATTCGCCGGGCCGAAGCACTCTATCAGCGCATCAACCAGGGCAAGTCGGCGATCCCGCAGCGGGACAAGTGGCTGCCGGTGTTGCAGGACTGGCTGCCATTTATCCTAGTGAGCCAGTTGAGCTTCATGATCGGCGCATCGCTCAATTCCCACTGGGGCTTCGCCCTGGCGGCGGGGCTGTCGGTGCCGTTGGGCCTGCTGGGCCTGAGTTGGCAGCAGCGCGGCCTCAAGCGCCTGCTGCGCCTGGCGGAGCAGACCACGTCCGACCCGCTGATCGCACAAATGTACACCGACAGCCGTGGCGCCCAGGCGCGTTTGGAGATGTCGATCCTCAGCCAGGAAGCACGCCTGAAGACGTGCCTTACGCGCTTGCAGGACACTGCCGAACACCTCAACGACCAGGCGGCGCAGTCCAACACCCTGGCGCATAACAGCTCCAGTGGCCTGGAACGCCAGCGTGTGGAAACCGAACAGGTGGCCACGGCGGTCAACCAGATGGCAGCTACCACCCAGGAAGTCGCCAGCCACGTGCAACGCACCGCCGATGCCACCCAGGAAGCCAACCGCCTGACCGGTCGCGGCCGCGATATCGCCGGGGAAACCCGCGAAGCGATCCAGCGCCTGTCAATGGCCGTCGGCGAGACCGGCGTGACCGTCACCCAACTGGCCAAGGACAGCGATGAAATCGGCGGTGTGGTCGATGTGATCAAAGGCATTGCCGACCAGACCAACCTGTTGGCGCTCAACGCGGCCATCGAAGCGGCGCGTGCCGGTGAGATGGGCCGTGGTTTTGCGGTCGTCGCTGACGAAGTCCGTCAACTGGCGCAGCGCACTGCCGAATCGACCGGGCAGATCCATGCCCTGATCGCCAAGTTGCAACAGACTGCCGCCGCCGCCGTGCAAACCATGGACGCCGGGCACCGCCAGGCCGAAGAAGGCGTGGCGCGGGTGATGGAGGCGGACCAGGCGTTGGTGGGCATCAGTGAAGCGGTGGCACATATCACCGACATGACCACGCAGATCGCCGCTGCCACTGAAGAGCAAAGCTCAGTGGCCGAAGAGATCAGCCGCAACATCAGCACCATTGCGCTGCTGGCAGACCAGACGTCAGAGCAGGCGTTGAATTCGGCGCAACTGAGTGAAGAGCTGACGCATACGGCGAATACCCAGTACTCACTGGTTGAGCGCTTTAACCGGTAAACCGCTATCGCAGGCAAGCCAGCTCCCACACTGGACTGTGTTCACACATTTTGATGGGTGAATACATTCAAATGTGGGAGCTGGCGAGCCTGCTATAAGGCCCTAACAGCCGCAGAGAAACCTGGCGACCTTCATTGCGCTGTTGGCGAACCAGACGTCAGACCAGGCGTTGCATTCGGCGCAACTGAGTGAAGAGCTGACGCATACGGCGAATACCCAGTACTCACTGGTTGAGCGCTTTAACCGGTAAACCGCTATCGCAGGCAAGCCAGCTCCCACACTGGACTGTGTTCACACATT
>NZ_JAGYWD010000009.1:0-226998 GCF_018587885.1 Pseudomonas sp. VS40
CAAACCCCAACCCGCAATCCATTTCCACCGCACTGGTGCGGTACAACCGGGTCCACTCAAACGGCAAAATCCCGTCCAGTGCACCGTCGGTGAGGGTCAGCAGTTCTTCGCCCGTGACCATCGACACCGGGCAGCCGTTAGTGGCTGTCTTATCAGAAGAGGCGGCCGCATCCCCAGCCGGGTTCTTAGCAACAGCCGGCACGTCATCCACGGGCTCTTGCCGCACCAACACCGTCTGTTGCGTGGCCTTGTCCCGAACCACCGGCACCGGGTTGGAAACCAACTGGTCCCCAGCCTTCAACGGCGCATCCGGAATCATCTTGATCGGTGTCCCCGCGCTCCCCAGCAACAACGGTTTGGCCGCTTCGACATGCGCTTCCAACCGAGGTCCGACCAGTTGATCGGCCAGCCTCTCCAGCCATTTGCGTGCTTGGCCAGACTTGATGGTCCCCAACACCTGCATACCCAGGCGAACCTGAACCCCCATGCCCCGCGTCGCCCAGACCAGGAATAGGTTGATCAGCACCTCGCCGGTAAGCTCGCCCAGCAATTCATACATCTGCGGCGGCGGCAGCATGCGTATCCAGGCGACCATGGCCGACAGATAGATAAACAGCAGCGGCTCATCGCTGAGCACAAGCAGACCCTGGGCGATGGTGTCTTTGCCCAGTTTCAGCAGTTCGGTGAGCTCGGCCTGCGAGAGGTAATGCAACAACTTCTGGCTATTAGCGTTGATATCCGCCAACAGCTCGTACAGTTGGGTGAAGTTGTCCCAAAGGTTGTAGAGCGCCTTGGCAATCCCGTTTGAAAGCGCCAGGCCTTGCATCGCGCTGCGCTCGAACGGCGTAGCGTTGGCGAAGTCGCGCCATTGCGGCTTGAAAGTCTTCTTCCACTCATCACGTAGGCCGACTTCCAGCCCCACGATGACCGACTGATAAGACGCATATAGCGCCTTGACATGATCCTTGGAGACATTGGGGTAGAAGGTGATTTGATAACGTTGATCGCGAGGGCAGTCTTTGATTTCAAGAATGCCGCTCGGCCCAATCGTTCGATGGATGGGCGGGCCCATGTGGCTGCCGTCTGCAGCAATGGCCTGCAGCATCACCGGTGTGTTGCCAATGGGCACAAACCGCGTGCTCTCGAACATGTGCACCAGGGTTAACGAGCCCTGGGCCTTGCAGGTGACAACCGCGCGACTGGGTTTTTTGGACGATGCGGCAGCGACGAGGGAAACCTCTTCCCCGACCTTGAACACCTGCTCGACTTCCAGTACCGAACCACTCCAGAAGTGCTCGGCCCACTCGTTAAAAGTATTCAGGCAATGTCGGAAGTCGTGAAACACGCTATCGACGTCCGGCTTGTTGCCATTCATGGGCGACAGGACGAACTTGGCGATAGCCGGCATCATGAGGCGGGCCCCTTGAGTGGGGCACTGAGTGAGAGGTGCATCGGCGGTCCCTCGCGCTGATTGATCAGGCGAGAGACTTTGGAGAGGTTGGTAGGGGAAAGAAGTCGGCTTTATTCGCTGGGATGGGTAGGAAGCTTCGCCAAAGCCTCGGGCTTACCGAGGCTTTGTTGTAGGAGGTGGATTACAGGTTGAACAGTCCTACAGCTTCAACTGCCCAATCGCCTTGCTCAGTTCCCCGGCCAGCGTTGCCAGTTCATTGCTGGTCGTCGCGGAGTCCACGGTCTGTTGCACGGTGTTCTCGGTAACGTCGCGAATGCTCACGACCGCGCGGTTCATTTCTTCGGCGACGTGGCTTTGCTGTTCGGCGGCGACGGCGATCTGGGTGTTGCTCTCGCGCATCTGCGCCACGGCGCCAGTGATTTCGGCAAGTGCGGCGCCGGCTTCCTGGGCTTGCTGCACGCAGTCGTCAGCCTTGAATGAGCTTTCCTGCATGAAGTCCACCGCGTCGCGGGTACCGGCTTGCAGCGCCGAGACCATGCGGGTGATTTCGTCAGTGGAGCTTTGCACGCGCTTGGCCAGGTTGCGCACTTCGTCGGCGACGACGGCGAACCCCCGGCCCATTTCTCCGGCGCGGGCGGCTTCGATGGCGGCGTTGAGGGCAAGCAGGTTGGTCTGCTCGGCGATGCTGTGGATCACGCTGACCACGCCGTTGATTTTCTGGCTGTCCTCGGCGAGTTTCTGGATCATCTCGGCCGTTTGTTGCACACCGGTGGACAGGCCGGCAATGGAGCGCTGGACGCGGCTGACCACTTCCCGACCGCTGCCGGCGAGGGTGTCGGCGGTCTGGGACAGATCCCGAGTGGCGCCGGCGTGTTGGGCGATGTGGTAGACGGTGGCGGTCATCTCGTTGATGGCGGTGGCCGCCTGGTCGGTTTCGCTCTGCTGGCCGAGCATGCCGTGCTGCACTTCGTTCATGCTGCTGGCCAGCCGCGCCGCGCCTTCATCGAGTTGCCTGGCGGTGTGTGCCACGGTGTTGACGACGCGCTGGTAGCCCGCTTGCATCGCGTTGAAGGCGCTGGCCATCTGGCCGACTTCATCCTTGCACGCCAAGGGGACGCGGGCTGACAGGTCGCCGGTTTTTTCCACGTGCAGCATGACGTCCTTGAGGGTATTGAGTTGGCTGAGCAGGAAGCGAATCAGCAATTGCGAGGCGCCGAGCATCGCCAGCATCAGGATCAACACCGCCACCGCGTAGTTGGCGAAGCGCTCGCCGAATACCTGGGTCAGGCTGGGCGCATAGGCGAGCACGGCGACATATTGGCCGTCTGGACACGCGTTGACTTCGGCCCCCATCAACGGGTTCTCGCCGAACAATGGCATGTGATTGATGTCGACCCAGCCGAGTGTGCTGCCCAGGGCTGACAGATCCTGACCCGCCAGTTGTGGGACTTGGCCGCGCTTGAATGTCAGCCAGTGTTCGCCCTTGGGCAGTGCTTCGCCGGCTGGCCAGGCGCCGAGCAGGTGCGCCTGGGCCTGCGCCGAGGCCCGGGAGGCATCGCTGCGGGCCTGTTGTTCGAGCTGCACGGCGTAGAGCACCAGCAGCAGGGTGGTAATGAAGGCGACCGCGTTGACGGCCCAGAATTTGTACTTCAGCGAGATATTGCTAAGCCAGGCACCCATGGAAGGTTTTCTCTGATAGCGGAAACAGCATTGGCAAGGTGCCATTATTGTGCCGCTATCCCGGAAAACGGTTTTGACATGGGTCAATGCACCGCATTACTCCACGTCGGGCAAGCCAAAAAAGCGCCGAGCGCAGGCGGTGCTGTGATGGGCCAGGTCTTCCAGGCTCTCGTTGCGATGCAGGGCGACTTCGCGCAGCACTTCCGGCAGATACGCAGGCTCGTTGCGGCCATTTTTTGGCTTGGGACGCAGGGTCCGCGGCAGCAGGTAGGGCGCATCGCTTTCCAACATCAGGCGACCACGGGGAATTTCCCTGACGAGCGGATGTAGGTGAGTCCCACGGCGTTCGTCGCAGATCCAGCCGGTAATGCCGATGTGCAAGTCGAGGTCGAGGTAGCTGAACAGCGCCGCTTGTTCGCCGGTGAAGCAATGCACCACAGCGGCCGTGAGGTGGTCGCGGTAGTCCCTGAGGATGTCCAGCAGGCGCTGGTTGGCGTCGCGTTCGTGGAGAAACACCGGCAATTTCAGCTCGACGGCCAGGGCCAGGTGCTGTTCCAGGACTTTTTCCTGCTGTGGGCGCGGTGAAAAGTCCCGGTTGAAATCCAGCCCGCATTCACCCACTGCGCGTACACGGGTTTCATTGAATAAAGCGCGCAAACGCTGGGTGCTGTCGCTATTCCAGTCGCTGGCGGAATGGGGGTGGATGCCGGCGGTGCTGAACAGGCGCTGGCCGCTTTCATCCAGTTTTGCGCACAACTCCAGGGCCTGTTCGCTGCCCTCGACACTGGTGCCGGTGAGCACCAATTGCTGCACGCCGGCGGCGTAGGCGCGCTCGAGTACGGCCTGGTGCTTCTCGTCGAAACTGGGGTTGGTCAGGTTGACGCCGATATCAATGAGTTGCATGGTGCTATCTCCGCCTGCGGCCGGAAAGCATATCAGAGCTGTAGATTTATAAGAAAAACTAAGAACTACAACGAGTTATAGCTGTCTTTGAACGTCGCAAGTGACATTGTGGTCGGCCAGACGCCCTCCACCCTGCCACCGTTGCGCGCCTTGCCAGCGCATAAAGCGCTCTGTTTCTGACACCCACCGCCTCGTTTTTCGCGAGCGCGTTGGCCAGTATTCTTTTCCGGAGAGCGGATGATCCGACCCTCGGCGTTGCTTATGTTGTGCCTGACGTTGCTGCTGCCCATGGCGGCGGTTGCGCGTCTGGACGGGCCGCTGGAAGTGACCAAGCCTGGCAAGGTCCGCGATCTGGCAGAAATTCGCTCCAGCCGTACCCTGCGCGTACTGGTCAACCAGAGCCGTAACAGCTCCGGTGAGGTGCAAGGCCAGGCCATCGGTGTCGAATACCATCGCCTGCGCGCCTTCGAGCAGTACCTTAATGGTCATGCCCGTGATGGCCAGGAAATCAACCTCAAGATCATTCCCAAAGCCAAGGACCAGTTGCTCGGCGCGTTGGCCCGTGGCGAAGGCGACCTGGTGGCGCCGGGTGAACTGCTCGATGTGAAGGCCGTGCACAAGATCAGCACCAGCGACCCGATTGCCAGCGATGTACCGTTGTGGTTGGTGGGGGTGAAGGGCGAACGACGTTTTACCAAGTTGGAGCAGCTGTCGGGCCGTACCCTGGCGCTGACCACCGGCAGTGCGGCGGCGGATGCCATCAGCCAGGTCAACCAGAAGCTGGCCCTGCACAAACAGCCCCCCATCAAAGTGGAGTGGGTGGACCCGACCCTGGCCGTGGAAGACGTGCTGGAGATGGTCCAGGCGGGTATTTTCCACCTGACTATTGTCGAGAAACCGATTGCCGAACGCTGGTCGAAAATCCTGCCCAAGTTGCGCTTCGACAAGCAAGTGGCGATTAGCGAACCGGGCGACGAGTACTGGTTTGTGCGCCAGGACGCGTCGATGCTGCGGGCGAGCATTGACCGATTCCTCAAGACCTATCGAACGCCTTCCGACCAGGATGTGGCGTTCCAGCGCATCTACCGTCGCCTCTATCAAGTGCGCAATCCACTGGCCCGCGTCGACCGCCAGCGCCTGGAGAAACTGCGTCCGGTCTTGCAAAAGCATGCCCGCGAACAGGGCATGGATTGGCTCAACCTGGCCGCCCTGGCCTTCAAGGAATCTGCGCTGGACCCCGGCGCACGCAACAGCGGTGGGCCGACCGGCCTGATGCAGATCACGCCCTCGGCGGCGCAACGAGTAGGGGTCAACAATATCGAGAATCTCGACAGTAATGTGCAGGCCGGTGCGCGTTACCTGGCGATGATCCGCCGCAAGTTTTTCGCCAGCCCCAAGCTTAACGAACGCGAGCGCATGGCCTTTGTGCTGGCGGCTTACAACATGGGTCCGGAACGGGTGCAGGGTATGCGCACCGAAGCCAAGCGCCGGGGGCTCAACCCCAATCAGTGGTTCTTCCAGGTTGAACGCATTGCCATGGAGCAAGTAGGGATGGGCGGCGTCAGCTATGTTAATAGCGTCAATAAGTACTACTTGGCGTTCGACCGGGAACGGGAGTCCCTGGAGCCGCCAGCGCCGAAAGTCGCCTCACGGAAGTAATCGATTATATCGATATTAATCAGGCATTTTTTCGGCTTTTATCATTGCTTAAACTGATTAATATAGCGGCCAACCAACCCCTACTTTGAAAAGGATTATCACCATGAGCCCACTGATCAAAAGCATTCTGTCCACCCGCGCCGGTTACGGCCTGACCATTCTGCGCATCGTTGTCGGCATCATCTTTGCCGCCCACGGTTCGCAAAAGCTCTTCGGCTGGTTTGGCGGCTACGGCTTGGCGGGTACTGCCCAGTGGATGGAAAGCATCGGCCTGGCGCCGGGTACTCTGATGGCGCTGCTGTCGGGCGGTACCGAGTTCTTCGCCGGCCTGGCGCTGATCATTGGCTTGCTGGCTCGCCCTGCGGCATTGGGCCTGACCATTCTGTCGCTGGTGGCGATATTCTCGGTGCACATCCATAACGGTTTGTTCATGGCCAACAACGGTTATGAGTTCGCCCTGGCCTTGCTCGGCGGCTCCCTCGCGGTATTGTTCGAAGGTGCTGGCAAACTCTCCGCTGACCGCGCCATCGCCCACTGATCCTTCTGCCACACCCTGAACAGGCCCGCCATGCGCGGGCCTTTTCGTTGCTCGGGATTCTTGACACCGCCCCACCGGCTTCTCTAGGATGCCGCTCATGCGCCGATTTAAACAGCTAATTGCGGGGCGCCATGGGTGATCGTTATCGGTCCCGACAGAAGCATGCTCCATGCTTCGAAATTCCGCTAAAGCGCTGGTTCGGTGTTGCCTCTCACCTGCCCGCAGACTTTTGAGGCAGAGACACGACACGATGAATGCACTACGCCCCCTGATACGCCTGGCCCCGATCACCGCGGACCTCACGCAACGCAATCCGAAAATCCTTCTTGGCGGCAAGCACCAGCCGACGCTGTTGCGTTACCTGGATGGCTGGCCGCGTCGTACGGGCCGCCCCTCGGCATTCCTGATCCAATTTGTGGAAGATGGCGATTCCCTCGCGCGGTTTGCCAGCAACAGTTTTGACCTCGCGGTGATCCAGGCCCCCAGCGCCAGCGATGCGGATGAGGTCATCCGCCATCTGACCCGCATTGCCCGCCAAGGGCTCATCGCCCGTCGTTGAGCAGTCAGTGAGCTGCGCTGGCCGCGCGCAGCTGACGTCGACGATGGCCCAGAAAGACCATCAAGGCGATCAGGCATAACGTCAGCGGTATCGCAAAGATCATGGTCAGCTTGATGGCCCATTCCAGGCTTCGCACTTGGCCATAAGCTTCGCGCTGCAAAGCATGCAGCTCCATGGGCAGGCGCAGGCGTTCTTTGTTGAGTGCCTGTAGTTGCGTGGTGGTATCCACGGACTGGGTGCCGAGGGTTGTTTCCCATGGACTCAACCGTAGCCATTCCTGCTCCGTCCGATGCAGGCGTCGCTCCAGTTCGCTGGCGTTCAGGCGATAGGCCTTTTTCGCGGCTTCGCGCATACCCTCCAGAAGTGTCGGAGACTTTTGCGGGGGAACGCGAGGGCGAACAGCGGCGAGTGTGTCTGGCGCGGAGAGGTTGTCCAATGTGTTCAGGACGAACAGCGCGTTGCCGTCAGGCGCCGAGGTACTGATCTTGTCCGTGAGCATGTCCGTGTCTGCAACGACCACCACGTGAATGTGCGCTGCGTCCTGCAAACCGGGCGGCTGTCCCTTGATGCCGTCGGGAAACACCGAATGGCTCGGTCCTTCGATGCGCGCGGCGATGACATGACGGTGCTCCTGTTTCGAAGCTGCATCTATCAAGGTGTCCAGCGTGGTGGTGGGTGGCAGGTGGTTGGCATCCAGCAGCAAGGATTGCTCAGAACTTTGCAGCAAAGGGGTGAAGGCTGTGCGACTTTTATTAAGCTGCAGGAGGGCACCACTGCTCGATACCGTCACCGTGTTGAGGTTCCAGGTGCTGACGTCGTTCGTGGTCATCGCCTGTCGGGGCAGGTTCAACCTGGCTCGATTGGGGGCGCTCGCTGTATCCCAAGGCGTGTAGAGGTAATCGACCAGCAGCTTGTCCGCCGGCATCTGAATACCCCAGGCTGCCAGCAACTCGTCCAGTCGCGTATTGGCAGGGGGGGCGTTTGCGCGTTGCTCGCTCAAGGGATCGAGAAACATCATCAACTTACCCCTCTTCAGTACAAATTGTTCAATCCCATACAGCGTTCGTTCCGATAACAGGCGTGGGTGCACAACCATCAACGCTTTTACGTGTTCGGGGACCTGCGTGGCAGTCGATTCGAGAGTGACCAGATCGAACTCTCGCTGCAGTTCCTGCATCAGTCGCCCCGCGGATTCGTTTATCGCCAACCCTGACAGCAGCGCGACAGTCGGCTTCGCTGGGGACTGCAACTTATAGAGCAGATGGCCGATTTCGTACTCGAGCAGGGGCGCTTGTTCGAGCCTGAAGGACCCGATACGGCGTACCCCGTGACCAGCACGAGTGCCGATGAGCCCGATGAACCCTGTGCTGTCATCTAGGCCCGATAGCTTGGCTTTGTACGCGTCTTCCGAAAAAGGGGTTGGCTCGATAAGGTGCAGGTTGATCATGCCTGCGGCCGCGTCTTCGCACTCTCTGAGCAGGTCCTCGATGCGTTTGCCATAGCGCTTTTCGGCGTAGCTTCTTTTCGGGTGGTTATTTGAATTGAAGTAGTACAAGTCCACCGGGCTTTCCAGGGATGAGAGCAGTTGTTGAGCGGCTGGCGATAAAGTATGAATTTCTTGCTCGGAAACATCCCACCGTACATTAGGAAGTTTAGCGGTCCACACCAAATTGAAAGCCAGGAACGTCAACAGTATTACGATGAGTGTCATGCCGGTGCGCAGAGTGGGCCGCATTAAGAACTCCCTTCTCAGCTGTGTTTGTAGTTGAGCGTGACTGTCGTCGCAGAGAGAAAGGCGAAGATCATGCTAATAAAGTAAAGCGTGTCGCGAAGGGTGAGCTTTCCATCGTCGATACTGTTGAATCGCAACGCAGGACTAAGTGAGGCCAGCGTGTCTAGCAGCCCTATAGGGGCTTGGTGTTCAAGGGCATCCAATAAAGAAGAAAGTCCACTGGCAATCAGCAATAACCCCAGCGTCAGTAGGAAAATGACGGTGCGTTGATGAGCCAGTACGCAAATAAAGCAGCCGACCGACAAGTAACTGCCCGCCAACAACCAGCTCGCTAGAAATTGCGAGGCGATGACAGTGTTGTCTGCTTCACCCAGATAGTTCGCAATGACCACGAGCGGCAATGTCATCAGCAAGGCAGTGCTTGCAACGAACCAGGCAGCGAGGAATTTTCCGACAACCCAATCAAATGCTGTAACGGGCAGGGTTTTCATCAGACCCAGAAACCCTTTATTGGCTTCATCGGACCATAATTGCGTCGCCAGGGCGGGGATCAGTAGCAAGTATAGCCAGGGGTGGAACTGGAAAAATACGTGCAGGTCACTGTTGTTTTTTTCCAGCCAGGGGCTTGTGTACAGCCCCAAGGCCACTGACAGCATCAAGAAAATTGCAATGTTCAAGTAGGTACTGGGTGTGCGGGCGTAACTGGCGAGCTGGCGTATCAGAACGATCGGCAACAGTTTCAAGCGGACGCCTCCTGGCTAAGATGGTGGACCACATCATTCAGGCGACCCGGTTCCAGGTTCAGGGAATTGATTTTCCAGCGGCGACTGGCAATCAGCGTGTTGATATGGGGATAAATGGTGTGCCCGGGCATGGCGAGGACAGTCACCGTACCGGGCGCATGCCGATGCTCTTCAATGCCTGCCACTCCTGGCAGCACGGCCAGAGCCAGCAAATCCAGTGGGCTCTCTGCGGTGAGGGTGACTGCCTGGAAGTGTCGTGAGTCGCGCTGCAGGTCGGGCAGGGCGGTATCGGCCACCAGGCGACCGCCTGCAATGACCAGTGCACGCGTGCACAAATCGGATAACTCATCGCAATGACGAGAGGCGACGATCACCGTCATTTCCTGCGTCAATGCTTGGATAAGTGCCCTGAACGCGGGTTTTTGCTCAGGCGAGAGTCCGTCCGTGGGTTCATCCAGCAGTAATAGTGCGGGCCCATGCAGAATGGCCTGGGCAATTGCGACTTTACGTTTCCAGTCGATGGAGAGGGTGTCGAGGGGGGCATCGAGCACCGCAAACAACTCCAGTCGTGCTACAGCATGCTCCAACCGCGTGCGTTTATCGGCGCCGTGGAAGCCGCGTAGGGCGGCGATGAACCCGAGGAATGTCTTGACGGACATAGTTGGGTGACCGGGATCGTTGGCAAGTTGATAGCCGATAAGTTGCTTTGCTTTCAATGGGTGGGTTTGCATGTTGAAACCCTGGATGCTTATTACGCCGCTGGAGGGCGGTGTCGAACCCGCTATGACATCGAGTAGTGTTGTTTTGACGGTAGCGTCTTGCCCAAACAGTCCCAGGCATTCCTGTTGGTTGGCGCTGAAAGAAAAGTCGCTGAGGATGATCGAGTTGCCCGCGTGTTTTGTCAGATTGCTTATTTCGATCATTTTTTTACCGAATAAGTTTGGCATGACGTAAGGGAATTTAAAAAAGGGTACGGGTAATGGTCGTTTTTGGGAACGTCGATCAATATTTATAAGAGAAGTCCTACGTGTGCGGCACGTGGGTCACTGAAACAATGTGTTGTGTTTTTGAATGTCAAATTCCTGAATGTTTATTGGGCTGTTTATATAAACTTTCTGTCCTGCACGATGAGGCCTGATTGCCATGATGTTGCTACGTACTCTTGTTCTTGAACGCGACGGTCAGGATGCTCCGGTTAACGGCGCATTGCTCTGTGGTTTTGCTGTAGGTCAGGCTGCCTCAAACTTTCTTGTCTACAGCCTGGATGAAGAAGTAGAGCCGGGAAGTTCCAGGGTCTATATCGCTGCCCTGCGTAAGAAAGCCGACCGCTACTTTCTTGGAGAGGTTGAGTCCAGGGACGATCTGCAGACGGCCTTACATGTTTTCAAACAAATACTGACAGTGGCTGCTTCGGGCGTTAAAGCGGGAGGCGTTACCGAAACCCAAGTGGCCTATCATTTTATCGATTTAAAGGGCTGCAAGTTGCCGCCTGCGCGGCCTGAGGAACATCATTCGGTAATTATCAAGAAAGCGCTGGTCATGAAAGTGATCACGCTGGGCATGTCCGCGCCGACGCTGCCGGCGATCGAAAGCGCCTCAGTGATCGTGCCGTCCATTCGTTTTTCGTCGCAAATGGTCGCCCCACCGAAAGAGCCAGGCCCAGCCGAGCTGCCTCGGTTGCCTGTACAGGAAGATCCCGTTGAAGAGCCCCGACAGGCACCCGTCGCACCACCGGTCATCGCGGTTCAGGCCATGCCCACTGTCTCGGCTGAGCCGAGTACGCCGACGCAGTTGACCCCCCCGGCATCCACTGACCACAGTACATTGTTCGAAGTCGACAGCACGTTGACCAACCTTGCCCGCGTCGCACAGGAGCTGACCCAGCAGAAACTCGCTGCAACCGAGCGGGAGACAGCGCTTGAGCAGTGGCAGGCGCGACTGCAACAGGAACAAAGCCAGTTGGATGAAAAAGCTCGAGCGCTGGAGCAACGCACCGCTCAATTGCATGATCAGTCGCTTGCGGTCAGCCAGAGAAGCGAAGCCCTCAAGGCGATGATGTCGAAGATGTCGGGCTTGCGTCAGAACCTGCGAGGCATGCTGATTGAGTTGGATCAATCACTGGACAGCTAGACTGGTCTGGCTACTTTCACGGGTTCATTTATGATCAACGCCAGCCAGTCGAGGCTCGGGTGTTAAACCCGGGTGTATCGGCAATTATGGATATTGCCTGGGGATGCGAGCGTTTGAGTACCAAGCTGATTACCAAAGAAGGCCATGAAGCGCTGAAGAAGGAGCTGGATTACCTGTGGCGTGAAAAGCGCCCGGACACCACGCGCAAAGTGACCTGGGCCGCTTCGCTGGGGGATCGCAGCGAAAACGCCGATTACCAGTACAACAAGAAACTACTGCGTGAGATCGACCGTCGCGTGCGTTACCTGCGCAAGCGCCTGGAGGATATGCGTGTGGTGGAGTACATGCCCGAGCAGGAGGGCAAGGTGTTTTTCGGCGCCTGGGTGGATATCGAGAACGAGCAGGGCGAAACCAAGCGTTTTCGTATTGTCGGTTATGACGAGATTTATGACCGGATGGACTACATCTCCATCGATTCCCCCATGGCCCGTGCACTGTTGCGCAAGGAAGTGGACGACGAAGCCATGGTGCAGACCCCGAGTGGTGAAGTGTGCTGGTGGATCACCGGGATCGAATATGTGAAGTGAGCGAAATGGGCCCGCATTCTGTGAGGAATGCGGGCCCATCGCGTTTTACCCTTCGCGCAATACCGTCAGGGGGCTGGCATTCAGTGCGCGGCGGGTGCCGAACACACCGGCACCGCCGATCAGCACCGCACCGATTACCGGCAGCAGCAACAGCCATGGGTGAGGGTGCCAGGCCAGGTCGAACGCGTAACGGTACAGCACGAAGGTCACAAGCTCCGTGCCCAACGCCGCGAGCAGGCCACTGACCGCACCCAGCAAGCCGAACTCGATACGCCTGGCCTTGACCAGCAACTTGCGTTCGGCGCCCAGTGCACGCAGCAGTGCCCCTTGGCGAATGCGTTCATCCAGGGTGGCTTGCAGGCCGGAGAACAGCACCGCCATCCCTGCCGCCAGCACAAACAGCAGCACATATTCCACCGCCAGGGTCACCTGGGCGAGGATGCTGCGCAACTGCTCCAACAGCGCCTCGACCTGCAGGATGGTCACCGCCGGGAACGCCCGGGACAGGTCGACGATCTGCTGGTCATGCCCAGGTGCCAGGTAGAAGCTGGTCAGGTAGGTGGCCGGCAGGTCCTTCAAGGTGCCCGGCTGGAAAATCATGAAGAAGTTGGGCTGGAAGTTATCCCAGTTGATGGTCCGCAGGCTGGTCACCCGCGCTTCACGGTTTTCACCGCCCACCGTGAACACCAGGTGGTCGTTGAGCTTGAGCTTGAGGCTTTGCGCCACCTTGGCTTCGACAGAGACGCCAGGGATTTCATCGGTGGGTTGTTGTGACCACCACGAGCCCGCGGTCAGGGCGTTGCCCGGCGGCAGGTCGGCGGCCCAGGTCAGGCTCAGGTCGCGTTGCACCGCGCGATCACCGCTGGAATCCTTGCTGACAATTTCCTGTACGGGTTCACCGTTGATACTGATCAAACGCCCCGGCACTACCGGATACAGCGGTGCGGATTGCGCTTGCAGTTCCAGCAGGCGGGCGCCAAAGGCATCCTTGTCGGCTGGCAGGATATTCAAGGCGAAATAGTTGGGCGCATCCTTGGGCAACTGGTTTTGCCAGGTGTCGAGCAACTCACCCCGCAGCAGGGCGATCAAGCCCATGGACAGCAGGATCAAGCCAAATGCCAGGGATTGGCCGGCCGCTGCCAGCGGGTGACGCAACAGTTGCCCCAGGCCCAGACGCCAGGGCAGGGACGCGCGAGCCAGCAGGCGACGCAGGCTTTGCAACAACAGCAGGAGCAAGCCGCCGAGTACCAGCGCGGCGACCACGCCGCCGCCGAGCAGGGCGAAGGTCAGCACCAGGTCGAGGCTCAGGCGCCACATGATCAGGCCCAGTGCGAACAATGCTGCGCCATAGACCATCCAGGTGCTGGAAGGGATCGGCAGCAGGTCGCGGCGCAGCACCCGTAGCGGTGGTACGCGCCCCAGTGCCGCCAGCGGCGGCAGGGCGAAACCGGCGAGGGCGACCAGCCCGGTACCGATCCCGGCAATTGCCGGTAGCAGCCCGCCGGGTGGAACATCCGCCGGCAGCAGGTCGTGGAGGAAATAGAACAGGCCAAACTGCGCCAGCCAGCCAAGCACGGCGCCGGTCAGGCTCGCCAGCAGCCCCAGGACGCTCAGTTGCAGGCTGAACAACAACATGGCTTCACGCCGTGACAAGCCCAGGCAACGCAGCAATGCGCTGGCATCGAAACGTCGGGTGGCGAAGCGGTTGGCCGACAGCGCCACGGCCACACCGGCCAGCAGTACCGCGACCAGGCTGGCCATGTTCAGGTAGCGCTCGGCCTTACCCAGGGCGCCGCCGATCTGCTGGTTGCCGTCCCGTGAATCCTGCAACCGCTGGTTGGCGGCGAGCCCCGGTTTGACCAGGTCGCGATAGGTCTGCAACACGGTGCTGCCCTGCGGCCCGCGCCACAACTCGCGGTAACTGACGCGGCTGCCGGGCTGCACCACACCGGTGGCGTCCAGGTCTGCCAGGTTGATCATCACCCTGGGCGTGAGGCTGTAGAAATTACCCGCGCGATCCGGCTCGTAGGTCAGCACGCGGGCCAGGCGCAGCGTCTTCATGCCTACGTCGATGCTGTCGCCGACTTTCAGGTCCAGCGCGGTCAGCAGTCGGGCTTCCACCCAGGCTTCACCGGGTTTCGGGCCGCCACCGGCGGTTTCATCGCCAAAAGGCGCGGCAGCGCTTTTCAGTTCACCGCGCAGGGGGTATTGCTCGTTGACGGCCTTGATGCTGGACAGCTGGATGCCGTTATCGGTGGCAATGACGCTGGAAAATTCCACCACCCGGGCGTGATCCAGGCCCAGCTCGGTGCCCGACTGGATTTGTTCGGGGCGAGCGGGCGAGCTGCCCTCGAGTACCAGGTCGGCGCCGAGGAACTCGGTCGCGCGCAACAGCATCGCGCCGTTGAGGCGCGCACCGAAGTAGCCGATGGCAGTACTGGCGGCCACAGCCACCAACAGGGCAAAGAACAGTACGCGCAATTCGCCGGCGCGGGCATCGCGCAGCAATTGGCGCATGGCAAGGCTGAACAGGCGCAACAGCGGCAAACGTGCCATCAAGGCTCCAGGGGCGCGACCATCAGGCCGGCTTCAAGGCGGATCAGGCGTCGGCAACGGTGGGCCAGGCGCTCGTCGTGGGTGACCAGCACCAGGGTCGTGCCGCTTTCTTTGTTGAGTTCGAACAGCAGGTCGCTGATGCGCTCGCCGGTGTGGCTGTCGAGGTTGCCGGTGGGTTCATCGGCAAACAGCACGTCCGGTTCTGCGGCAAAGGCGCGGGCAATCGCCACCCGTTGCTGCTCGCCACCAGAGAGTTGGCGTGGCGAGTGGGTGAGGCGTTGGCCCAGGCCTACGCGTTCCAGCAGGTGCCGGGCGCGCTCACGGGCGTCTTTGCGGCCGTCCAGTTCCAGCGGCAGCATGACGTTTTCCAGCGCGTTGAGGCTGTCGAGCAGTTGGAACGACTGGAACACGAAGCCCACATGCTCGGCACGAATGCGCGCGCGCTGGTCTTCGTCAAGGGTACTGAGGGCTTGCCCGGCGAGGGTGACTTCGCCGCTGCTGGGCAGGTCGAGGCCGGCCAGCAGGCCCAGGAGGGTGGATTTGCCGGAACCGGAGCTGCCGACGATAGCCAGGCTATCGCCCTTGTTCAGTTCCAGGCTCAGTTCGTGCAGGATAGTCAGTTCACCTTCCGCGCTGGGAACCACTTTGCTAAGGTTCCGCGCGGTGAGAATGCTTGCGCCCATGGAGAATCCGATGCGAATGTGGTTTTTGAGTGCTGGCCTGGCCTTGATGTGCATGGCCCAGAACGCAGCGGCGGGTACAGTCCTGATCGTTGGCGATAGTATCAGTGCCGGTTTCGGCCTGGATACCAGCAAAGGGTGGGTTGCCCTGCTGCAGCAACGGCTCAAGCAGGAAGGTTTCGACGATAAAGTGGTCAATGCCTCCATCAGTGGCGACACCAGTGCCGGAGGCTTGGCGCGGCTGCCGGCGGCGCTTGCAGAGCATAAGCCGGACGTGGTGGTGATCGAGCTGGGCGGTAACGATGGCCTGCGCGGGCAGCCGCCTGCGCAATTGCAACAAAATCTTGCGTCGATGATTGACCAGTCCAAGGCCGGCGGGGCCAAGGTGTTGTTGTTGGGGATGCAGTTGCCACCCAATTATGGCCCGCGATACACCACTGCATTTGCCGAAGTCTATGGTGTGCTGGCCAAGGAAAAAAACGTCCCGCTGGTGCCGTTTTTTCTCGATGGCGTGGGTGGTCATCCGGAGCTGATGCAGGCCGATCAACTTCACCCGGCGGTCGGCGCCCAGGGCAAGTTGCTGGAAAATGTCTGGCCGACGCTAAAACCGCTGCTATGACGCTTTTCTACCGGCAGGCTTTCGGCTAAGGTGGCGCCCCCCCGATTTGGAGCCCCTGATGTCGCGTCCTGCCTGGTCCCTGTTTAACTACCAACTGATCGAGCCGGACGAGCAGCTGGATCTGTTCGCCTGCCAGGAAGTGCGGGTGCATCTGGTGGCGCGTCAACTGGAACTGGGCGGCTCCATCGATCGCACGTTGTGCGGCACCCTATTGCCGGCGCAACCGCGTTGGTCGCGGGTCGATCGTTCGATCTTCCAGGACCAGCGCCTGTGCCCGCTGTGCCGGGCCATCCTGGAGTCGCAGAAACGTGGCACGCCGCCGATCTGGCCGGAGCTGCGTTTCGAGCTGTAGGGGGCAGCTAGAAGCGCGCTTCACGTATACAATCGTCTTTTACCTACCCGTCGTTCTGCGAAGGATTTTCCGGATGTTGTCGCGCCTTTCCGTCGTCACCTGCTGCCTGTCCCTTGCTGCACTCTGTGCCGCCGGTTCTGCTTCAGCCTTGCAGTTGCCCTTGCCGCCACCAGGTGAGGACATCGTCGGTCAGGTCCAGGTGATCAAGGCCAAGTACGAAGACACCTTCGCCGACCTGGGCACCACCTATGACCTGGGGTACTCGGAGATGGTCGCGGCCAACCCCGGCGTGGATGCCTGGTTGCCGGGCGCGGGTACCGAGATCGTGCTGCCGACGCGTTTCATCCTGCCACCCGGTCCTCGGGAAGGCATTGTGATCAACCTGGCGGAATACCGGCTCTATTACTTCCCCAAGGGCCAGAACGTGGTCTACACCTTCCCGCTGGGAATCGGTCGTGAGGGCTGGGGGTCGCCCATCGCCCACACCAGCATCATTGCCAAGACGCCCAACCCGACCTGGACACCGCCAGCCTCGATCAAGGCCGAGCACGCCGCCAATGGTGACCCACTGCCCAACGTGGTGCCAGCCGGCCCGGACAACCCCTTGGGCCCGTTCAAGTTCACCCTGGGCACGCCGGGTTACCTGATCCACGGTTCCAACATGAAATTTGGTATCGGCACGCGTACAAGCCACGGCTGTTTCCGCATGTTCAACAATAACGTGCTGGAGATGGCCGGCATGGTGCCGGTGGGGACGTCGGTGCGCATCATCAACGATGCCTACAAGTTCGGTCGCAGTGGCGGCAAGGTCTACCTTGAAGCGCATACGCCGTTGAATGATGACGGGACCCCGTCGGTGGTCGACAAACACACCGCCGTCATCAACGCTTTGCTCAAGCGTGAAGACTTGGCCAACCAATTGCGCGTGAACTGGGACCAGGTGCGTGACGTGGTTGCGGCGGAAGACGGCTTGCCGACGGAAATCGGCGTGCCTGGCGCAGCCTCGGTGGCCGCCAGTGCGCCGATCGATCTGCAGCAGTAACGCTGTTTGATCAACAGCCCGCTACGGCGGGCTTTTTATTGCCCGCGATTCGGGCACAAACCCCAGGCAATAAAAAAGCCGACCCATAAATGGATCGGCTTGATAACAACCCCGAGGGATTATTACTTGCGGCTAGCTTTTTCAAGCATACGCAGAGCGCGCTCGTTAGCTTCGTCAGCAGTCTGTTGTGCTTTTTGAGCAGCAGCCAGAGCTTCATCAGCTTTACGGTAGGCTTCGTCTGCACGAGCCTGGGAGCGAGCTGCTGCGTCTTCAGTTGCAGTCAGACGTGCTTCGGTTTCTTTGGAGACGCTGCTGCAACCGGTAGCCAGAACTGCGGCCAGAGCCAGTGCAGAGAATTTCAGAACGTTGTTCATCGTGTTCCCCTTCAAGGACTTTCTATTAGATGGCTAGTTCGCCCAGAGTGAGCCAATAGCCGGCGTACATACTACCCATTACTTGTAGTAAGTAAACTGACGTAGCGCAAGAAGCAAAAAAAATTCTCGCGTCGAATCTATTTTGGCTAATCTTTTGGAGGTTTGTATAAAAACCGTCCAATTTTTTTCATACAGGCGAAAATTGGATCCAGGCTGAAAGGGCCGGCCCGCATGTGTTAAGCCCTGTAAACAGATGAAAATTTATATATCCGTGCTGACACTTACGTTCAGCATGGCTTTGCGTTGTCCTGCATCTTTTACGCATGTAGAGGTGACTTTAAGAGCGCCTGTTCGTCTTAAGGTTCAACTGCCGGCAATGTTCAGGCTTTCGATCATCGGTTGATCGGAGCCCTTTCTATATCCACCAGCGGCAGGGGATGACGAGTGCGCCTTGAGCAATTGCAGGATTGGTGCCTACTATTCCCTACGTGCTGGTTGTGAGCGCTCAGGGTTTTCTCGTTGTCGAAACCGGCACGGGGTGGCGTAGATGTTCCTTCGCCGGAAAAACATCGGTAAGGTAGGGGTCAGAAACCAAGACCCGCGAGGAGTAGTGATGAGCGAGGCGTTGTCCATCCACCATGACCAGGCTGGTCATCAGTTCGAGACCAATGTGGACGGTCATCGTGCCTATCTGACCTATATGGACCTCGGCAAACAGACCCTGGATATCTATCGGACCTTCGTGCCCAACGCACTGCGGGGCCGGGGGATTGCGGCGGCACTGACCGAGGAAGCCTTGAAGTTCGCCGAAGAGGCTGGCTACACGGTGATCCCGTCCTGCTCCTACGTCGAACGCTACATGGAGCGCCACCAGCGCCATGCCGCGAAGCTGTAAACCGTAAACAACACCATGAAAAACGCCGGGCTTAGCCCGGCGTTTTTGTGTGCGCAGTTTAAAGTCAGGTGCGTTTGCGTTTAGGCAGAACGTCCTTGAGCTTGGCATGCATGCTGCGCAGGGTGTTTTCGGTGGCGGCCCAGTCGATGCAGGCATCGGTGATCGATACGCCGTACTGCAAGTCGGCCAGGTCTTTTGGAATCGCCTGGCAACCCCAATTCAGGTGGCTCTCGACCATCAGGCCGATGATCGACTGGTTGCCTTCCAGGATCTGGTTGGCCACGTTTTCCATCACCAGCGGCTGCAGGGCCGGGTCCTTGTTGGAGTTGGCGTGGCTGCAGTCGACCATGATGTTCGGCTTGATCTTGGCCTTGTTCAGCGCCTGTTCGCACAGGGCAACGCTGACCGAATCATAGTTGGGCTTGCCATTGCCGCCGCGCAACACCACGTGACCGTAGGCGTTGCCCTTGGTGGTGACGATGGACACGCCACCTTCTTGGTTGATACCCAGGAAACGGTGCGGGCTGGACACCGACTGCAGCGCGTTGATCGCCACGGTCAGGCCGCCATCGGTGCCGTTCTTGAAGCCCACTGCCGAAGACAGGCCGGACGCCATTTCGCGGTGGGTCTGGGATTCGGTGGTGCGTGCGCCGATGGCCGACCAGCTGATCAGGTCCTGCAGGTACTGCGGGGAGATCGGGTCCAGGGCTTCGGTGGCGGTGGGCAGGCCCATCTCCGCCAGGTCCAGCAACAACTGACGACCAATGTGCAGGCCGTCCTGGATCTTGAACGAGTCGTCCAGGTACGGGTCGTTGATCAAGCCTTTCCAGCCGACGGTGGTGCGCGGTTTTTCGAAATAGACGCGCATCACCAGGTAGAGGGTGTCGGACACTTCCGCCGCCAGCACTTTCAGGCGCTCGGCGTACTCGTGGGCAGCCTTGAGGTCGTGGATCGAGCAAGGCCCGATGACGACGAACAGGCGGTGGTCGGTGCCGTCGAGAATGTCACGGATGACTTCGCGGCCCTTGGTGACGGTCTGCAGGGCAGCGTCGCTCAGAGGGATTTCGCGCTTGAGCTGATCGGGCGTGATCAGGGTCTCGTTGGATTCGACGTTTAGGTCATTGATCGGTAAATCAGCCATCGTGTTACTCGTCAGGGTCACGGGTGCCGGCCGCCAGCCATCCCCGTGCGGCGGAGCACAGCATGATTTGAATGCAGGGGGGAGGAACCTTAGCGCGTAACACGGGCCCGCGACAATGGGCAAAGCCCGCTTTAATCCAGCGCTGGCGCCACAAAGGCTTCATGGGAGAACTCGTTGGCATGGCGCGATACCCACTCGCGGGCCAGGGCTTCGAGTTGCTGGGGTGTCGGTTCGGCATCTTCGTGCTGGCGGCAGTAGCGCTCTATCCGGCATGCTTGCTCACCCATGCGTGCACCGAACAAGGCATGTTCGTCGGTAAACGAGATACCGACGCGGTAGCCGGTTTCCACCTTGCGGCACCACGCCACGTAGCCAGGATAACGCGCGCTGGCACCCAGGGAAGGAATGTGCAGATCAACCGCAGTGCCTTCGCGCCAGGCACGTGGCCAATGGCAGGCGATGCCGCCCAGGCCGCTGATGTGCAGGCGTTGGCGGGGGATAGCAGGAGAGGGGCGTTGGATTAACTCGACAGCGACATCATCAGGGTGAGGTAAAAAACGACCCATGTACACGGACTCCGAGCACCGTCCAATTGACGGCGGTGGCAGCAGTATAGTGAAGGAACTGGAATTGACCGACCTGGATATTGACCAGCGATTGCTGGGATTGCCAGGTATTTCGCTCGTTGTGTTTACGAGCCATGGGTGTTCCAGTTGCCGGTGGGCGCGCCAGCAGTTGCCGGGTTGGCCGTTGCCAGTGGATCGGCTGTGTTGGGTGGACGCCGGGCATAACGGTGGGGCGGTTGAACGCTACCAGATCTTTCATTTGCCGGCGCTGTTCGTGGTGTGCGAGGGTCAATTCCTTGGGCAAATACAGACACGTCTTACGCGTGACGACATTTCTGATGCAGTAAAACAGGCACTCACCCGTCCACCTGAGGATTTGCCATGACAGCAGTTACACCCCAGTCGCCACGGATCGGCATTATCGGCACCGGTGCCATCGGTGGTTTCTACGGCTTGATGCTGGCACGCGCCGGTTTCGATGTGCACTTCCTGTTGCGCAGTGAATACGCGGCCGTCAGTGAGCACGGCCTGCACTTGAACAGCACGGTGCATGGCCCGTTGCACCTGCACCCGGTGCAGGCTTACGCCCGTGCTGCCGATATGCCGCCGTGCGACTGGCTGCTGGTGGGCACCAAGTCGACCGGCAACGTCGAGCTGGCCCCGACCCTCGCCCAGGTGGCCGCGCCGGGTGCCAAGGTTGTGTTGCTGCAAAATGGCCTCGATGTCGAAGACAGCCTGCGTGAACACCTGCCAGCGTCGCTGCACCTGCTCGGTGGCCTGTGCTACATCGGCGTGCACCGTTCGGCCCCCGGCGTTATCGAGCATCAGGCGTTGGGCCGGGTCAACCTGGGTTATCACAGTGGCACGGCGGCCAATGACGAAGCCCTTCAAAAGGCCATTGTCGAAGCCGGTGCCGCGCTGTTTCACCAGGCCGGCATCGAGTCCCAGGCCATGGCCAACGTGCATCAGGCCCGTTGGCACAAACTGGTGTGGAACGTGCCCTACAATGGCCTCTCGGTATTACTGGGCACCGGCACCACGGCCATGATGGCGGACGAGTCCAGCCGCGAACTGATCCAGGCGCTGATGGCCGAAGTGGTGCAGGGCGCCCACGCTTGTGGTCATGACATCCCCCAAAGCTACGCCGAGCAGATGTTTACCATGACCGAAACCATGGACGACTACCTGCCGAGCATGTACCACGACCATGTGCACAAACGCCCGCTGGAACTGGCGGCGATCTATGCCCGGCCACTGGCAGCTGCCAAGGCTGCCGGTTGCGAACTGCCGCGAATGCAGGCGCTGTACCAGGCCTTGAGTTTTATTGATCGGCGTAACCGCTGAGTAGGGGAGGCACCATGGCAAAAGGCTTGGGCGACAAACTGGTGCTGGCGATCTCGTCGCGGGCACTCTTCGACTTGAGTGAAAGCCACAAGGTCTACCTGGCCGAAGGGGTCGAGACCTACCGCCAGTACCAGATCGAACACGAGGAGGAAATCCTCGAGCCCGGTGACGCCTTCCCGCTGGTCAAGAAGCTGCTCAGCCTCAATGCCAGCCTCGGCCGCGCCCGGGTCGAAGTGGTGCTGGTGTCGCGCAACAGTGCCGACACCGGCCTGCGCGTGTTCAATTCAATCCAGCATTACGGCCTGGATATTTCCCGCGCCGCTTTCGTAGGCGGGCGTAGTCCTTATCCTTATTTGGCGGCCTTTGGCTGCCATCTGTTTCTGTCGACCCACGCCGAGGATGTGCGCAGTGCCCTCGATGCGGGGTTTGCGGCGGCGACGATTCTGTCGGGCGGCCCGAACCGCGCCTCCAGTGAAGAACTGCGCATTGCCTTCGACGGCGACGCGGTGTTGTTTTCCGATGAGTCGGAGCGTGTGTACCAGGCCGGTGGCCTGGCAGCGTTCCAGGCCAATGAGCGGGAGGCGGCGCGCCAGCCGTTGCACGGCGGTCCTTTCAAGGGGTTTCTGGCGGCACTCAACTTATTGCAGCGCGAGTTTCCCGATGAGGCCTGCCCGATCCGCACCGCCCTGGTCACTGCCCGTTCGGCGCCGTCACACGAGCGGGTAATTCGCACGTTGCGTGAATGGGATATCCGCCTGGACGAGTCGTTGTTCCTGGGCGGCCTGGAGAAATCCGCGTTCCTGGAGGCGTTTGCCGCCGATGTGTTTTTCGATGACCAGGCCGGGCATTGCGAGAAAGCCATGGAGTTTGTCGCCACCGGGCACGTGCCCCATGGCATCAGTAACGAGGTGAAGATCTAAGTCAATCCAAGACGCCCGGGCGCTGCTAAGCTGATTTCATCTCCGCCATCCTGGCCGTCCAGGAGGTCTTATGATTCGTTCGATGCTGTACGCCACGGACCTCGGCCTGTATGCGCCTTATGTGATGCAGCATGCGCTGGCGCTGGCGCGGACGTTCAAGGCGGACCTGTATGTGATTCACGTGGTCGAGCCCATCGGGCTGTTCGCCGAATCGGTGTTACAGAGCTACCTTGATGAGAAGGCCCTGAGTGAATGGCAAAGCCAGGGGGTAACCACGGTAATGGCGACGATCGAACAGCGGGTGCTGGACAGTTTTCGCGAGGAGTTGGGGGACGGGGAGCAAGACCTGAAGTTGATTCGCTCGGTACGGGTGATCCAGGGGGACCCGTGTGAGGTGATACTCGACCAACTGCGCAAACTTTCCGTCGACCTGTTGATCGTAGGAAGTCATAGCCATGCAACTGCGGCGGCCACCCCGTTGGGGCGCACGGCTGCACGGGTGCTGCAGTTGTCTACGGTGCCGGTTTACCTGGTGCCTTCGATGCAACGTCGACGCAGTGATGACGTGTGATGGGTAAAAACGATAAAAAGTTCTAGATTTATCCATCGAACCTTTAATATAGTTATATACCGTCGCTGATACCCGTGGCGTCTATCTGCTTTGAGGGACACATATGAAGCTTCAACAACTGCGCTACATCTGGGAAGTGGCGCACCACGACCTCAACGTTTCCGCTACCGCTCAAAGCCTCTACACCTCGCAACCCGGTATCAGCAAGCAGATCCGCCTGCTCGAAGACGAGCTGGGCGTAGAAGTGTTCGCGCGCAGCGGCAAGCACCTCACCCGCGTCACTCCGGCCGGTGAGCGCATCATCACCACCGCTGGCGAGATCCTGCGCAAAGTCGAAAGCATCAAGCAGATCGCCCAGGAATTCTCCAACGAGAAGAAGGGCACCCTGTCCATCGCCACCACCCACACCCAGGCGCGTTATGCGTTGCCGCCGGTGATCCGCGACTTCATCAAGCAATACCCCGACGTTGCCCTTCACATGCACCAGGGTTCGCCGATGCAGATCGCCGAGATGGCCGCTGACGGCACCGTCGATTTCGCCATCGCCACCGAGGCCCTGGAGCTGTTCGGTGACCTGGTCATGATGCCGTGCTACCGCTGGAACCGTTGCGTGGTTGTGCCGCAAGGTCACCCATTGGCCAAGCTGCCGAAGCTGACCCTGGAAGCCCTGGCTGAATACCCGATCGTGACCTACGTGTTCGGTTTCACCGGCCGTTCCAAACTTGACGAAGCCTTCAGCCATCGCGGCCTGACGCCAAAAGTGGTGTTCACCGCTGCCGATGCCGACGTGATCAAGACTTACGTGCGCCTGGGCCTGGGCGTGGGTATCGTCGCCAAGATGGCGGTCGACACTGCCCTCGACAAAGACTTGGTGGTGCTCGATGCCAGCGAACTCTTCGAGTCCAGCGTGACCAAGATCGGCTTCCGTCGTGGCACGTTCCTGCGTGGCTTTATGTGCGATTTCATCGAGAAGTTTGCGCCGCACCTGACCCGCGAAGTCATGGCCAAAGCGATCCAGTGCCACAACAAGCAGGAACTGGAAGAGTTGTTTGATGGCGTTGAGCTGCCCGTCCATTAAGTGAATGAATGCGATCCACTGTAGGAGCGAGCTTGCTCGCGAAAATCGTCAACGATAACGCAGGGGGCCAGGATTCACCCGGCGTGCTTGCGTTCTTCGCGAGGACGCTCGCTCCTACAGGTTATTTGGCGTCGGTAACCGTGAAGTATTGCCGGGCGCCTGCCACCAGAATCTCCACCTCATCGCCTTCGAACTTGCCCAGCAGGCTCTTGCCCAGCGGCGAGCGCGGGGTGATGACAGTCACCGGTTGCCCGACCACGTCCACTTTCAAGCCCGCCGCATCCGGCGCCAGGAACAGCCATTGCTGGCGACCGTTCTCATCCTCCAGGCCCAGTAGCGTACCGATCTCTATGCCCCGCTGATCGTCGTAGGGCCGCAGTGTCAGGTTCTGGCACAGCGCGAGCGACTGCTTGATCTCCTCGACACGCTTGGCTTGCCCGGCCGCCAGGTAGGACGCTTCCAGCCCTAGGGTGTCGTACTTGTTCTCGGCGATGTTTTCTTCGTGGGTCGCGGTTTCGTAGGCGGTCTGCGCGGCACGTTGGGCGATGTCGAGATCGACGCTGAGCTTTTCCAGGATCAACAGGTGGACGGCGTGTTTATTCATTGGTCATCAATCGCAGAATTGCAGGACATTGGCCCGGGTCTTTTCGTTGGGGGCGTTCTGGTCCTGTTGCAGCCAGAACTGGCATTTGGGGTTGGACAGGTTGCGCGCATTGTTGCGAGCCTGGTCCAGGCGTTGTTGCTGCTCCTGCTTTTGCAGGTTCTGCTGGTATTGCTCGAACAGGCGATTAGGCGGTTCAGGCGCCACAACCTCAGGCTTGCCCAATTGCTGCACCGCCTGGGCCACCGGCGCCAGGCTCTGCGGGAACAGATAGCGCGACGCCAGCCAGGTGGTCAGCACAATAGCGATAAACCCCAGCCACACGCCAAACGCGATAGCGGCACTGAGCTTGAACAGCGACAACGGACGATCAGACATGATGGCCTCCTGGCAGGCATTGACGGCGTGGCGGCGATTGTCGCACAGCCGCTGCGCAGAATAATCGCGATCAAGCCTTCTGCATCCGTGCATTTATGCGGACAATCGAGCCTTTGAGCGTTGGAGCCCGGAATGAAAGCCCGCTGGGATATTTTTTGCAGCGTCGTCGACAACTACGGCGACATCGGCGTGACCTGGCGCCTGGCCCGGCAATTGGTGGCGGAGCATGCCTGTGATGTGCGCTTGTGGGTCGACGACCTGCGCGCCTTCGAACGCATGTGCCCGGACATTGATGTGCAGCAAGACCTGCAATGGCAGGAAGGCGTCGAAGTGCGGCATTGGCCGTCAGAGTGGGTACAGGCGTCTGCGGCGGATGTGGTGATTGCCGCGTTCGCCTGCCAGTTGCCGCCGGACTACATGGAAGCCATGGCTGCACGTGAACGCACGCCATTGTGGATGAACCTGGATTACCTCAGTGCCGAAGAGTGGGTGGTGGGTTGTCACAGGTTGCCGTCGGTGAAGTTCAAGGGCGTGCAGAAGTACTTCTTCTTCCCAGGGTTCCGAGCCGGCACCGGTGGCCTGCTGCGCGAAGCGGGGTTGCTGGAGCAGCGTCGGGCGTTTCAGCAGGATGCCAGTGCGCAGCAAAGCTTCCTGCATGCCTTGGGCGTGTCTCCTACAATGGGTGCGCGGCTGATCTCACTGTTTGCCTATGAAAATGCCGGGCTGGCCAGTTGGCTCGAGGTGTTATCGACGGACGGACGTGCCACTCATCTGCTGGTGCCCGAGGGGCGCATCCTTGGCGATGTGCAGCGCTGGCTCGGCGTGGATCGGTTGGCGGCGGGGGATCTCCACGAGCGCGGATCGCTGACCGTGCAGGTCATCGCATTCGTGCGCCAAGAGCAATATGACCGCCTGTTGTGGTGCTGCGACTTCAATGCCGTGCGCGGCGAAGACTCCTTCGTGCGCGCCCAGTGGGCCGGCCGGCCGCTGCTGTGGCACATCTATCGGCAGGACGAAGACATCCATCTCGACAAGCTTGATGCCTTCCTTGAGCTGTACACCGCCGACTTGTCGCCGGCGGCAAGGGCGGCCTTGATCGGGCTCTGGCAAGCGTGGAACACCGAGGCCGATATGGCTCAAGCGTGGAAAATGCTGCTGGAGCACTGGCCGGAGGTGAGCCAGTGCGCCGAAACATGGTGTCTGGAACAGGGCTTGCAGGCCGATCTTGCGACGGCGCTGGTGAAGTTTTATGAAAGTTGGATATGATACGCCACCTTGAATTTTGTAAATCCCATCCAAATTTCGGATATATGCAATGAAAACTGGTAAAGAACTGAAACCCGGTACAGTGATCCGTCTCGAAAACGACCCTTGGCTGGTTCAGAAAGCTGAGTTCACCAAGTCTGGTCGTAACAGCGCAATCATGAAGACCAAGCTGAAGAACCTGCTGACCGGTTACAAGACCGAGATCGTCTACAGCGCCGATGACAAACTGGACGACGTGATCCTCGACCGCAAAGAAGCGACCCTGTCCTTCATCAGCGGCGACACCTACACGTTCATGGACACCACCGACTACACCATGTACGAGCTGAACGCTGAAGATATCGAAGCTGTTCTGCCGTTCATCGAAGAAGGCATGGAAGACGTCTGCGAAGCTATTTTCTTCGAAGAGCGCCTGGTTTCCGTAGAGCTGCCGACCACCATCGTGCGTAAAGTGGCCTACACCGAAGGTTCCGCTCGTGGCGACACGTCGGGCAAGGTGATGAAGCCTGCCAAGCTGAGCAACGGTACCGAACTGCAAGTGGCCGATTTCATCGAAATCGACGACCTGATCGAGATCGATACCCGCGAAGGTGGTTCGTACAAAGGTCGCGCCAAGAAGTAATTCTGGCCCTGCCGATACGAAAAAAAGCCCGACCTTGAGTCGGGCTTTTTTGTGGGCGTTACGTTTTACTTCAGGTGTTGCTTCAGCTCATCCGAGGCCTGGAGCAAGGCTGAGCGCACGGCTGGCACCTGGCTGATCACGTTGAGCAAACCGTAGTCGTGGATCATGCCGTTGTAGCGCACGGCGGTCACCGGCACACCGGCGGCATCCAGCTGGCGGGCATAGGCCTCGCCTTCATCACGCAGCACGTCGGCACCAGCCGTCTGGATCAGCGCGGGCGGCAAGCCCTTGAGCTGGTCCGTCGTTGCCCGCAGCGGCGAGGCGTAGATCTCGGCGCGCTGGTTGGCGTCGGTGGTGTAGTTGTCCCAGAACCACTTCATCATGTTCTTGGTGAGGAAGTGCCCTTCGGCGTACTGGTTGTAGGACCCGGTGTCGAAGTTGGCATCGGTCACCGGCCACAACAGCAGCTGGAACTTGATCGCCGGCGTGCCCTTGTCCTTGGCCATCAGGCTGACCACCGCCGCCATGTTGCCGCCGACACTGTTGCCGGCTACCGCCAGGCGCTTGCCATCGACGTTGATCTCTTGACCGTGCTCGGCCACCCATTTGGTTGCGCCGTAGGCCTGGTTGATGGCCACCGGGTAGTGCGCTTCCGGCGAAGGTGTGTAGTTGACGAACACCGCCACCGCCCCCGAACCCACGACCAGATCCCGCACCAGGCGTTCATGGGTCGGGTAGTCCCCGAGCACCCAGCCGCCGCCGTGGAAGAACATGAACACAGGCAAGGTGCCCTTGACTCCGGCCGGACGCACGATGGTCAGGTCGAGCGGCTTGCCATCGACCTGGATGGTCTTCTGGCTCACGTCCGCCTTGGGCAGCGTCAGCTTCACACCGGCCTGGGCGCCGGTCAGTACGGCACGGGCATCCTTGGGCGTCAGCTGTTCCATCGGTTTGCCGGTGCCTGCGTTCAACACATCCAGGAACGCCTGGGTGTTGTGCTCGACTTCACCGGTCGCCGCAAAGGCGTTGCTGATGGACAGGGCGAGCAGGGTGCCGGTGAGCGCTTTACCAATTGTGTTCATTTCGTTCTCCAGGGGCGGCCAAGGTCATTTAGACGGTCACGTGCAGGCGTACATCGACGTTGCCACGGGTGGCGTTGGAGTACGGGCAGACTTGGTGAGCGGCGTCGACCAGGCTTTGCGCGTCGTCCTGGGCCAGGCCCGGCAGGCTGATGTGCAGGTCGATGTCCAGGCCGAAACCACCGGGGATCTGGCCGATGCCGACGTGGGCAGTGATCGAGGCGTCATCCGGGATTTTGCGTTTGGTCTGGCTGGCGACGAATTTCAGGGCGCCGATAAAGCAGGCCGAGTAGCCGGCAGCGAACAGTTGTTCAGGGTTGGTGGCCTGGCCCCCGGCACCGCCCAATTCTTTAGGGGTGGACAGTTTGACGTCGAGGATGTTGTCGCTGGAAACAGCACGACCATCACGGCCGCCGGTGGCGGTAGCTACTGCGGTATAGAGCGTTTGCATGGTGTTTTCCTCTTGGGTTTTTAGCGCTAAATGTTTGCGCGCTAAGTAGTTGGTGAGATGAATGTATAGCGCTAATGTTTAGCGCGCAAGATAAATTTTAAAATTTTTATGAAGAAAATGAATTCCGAAAACACCGCTTAACGAAAGTGGGAGCTGGCTTGCCTGCGATTGCGGTGTATCAATCAGCGCATGGATGACTGATCTATCGCGATCGCAGGCAAGCCAGCTCCCACAGTTTAGACAGGCGGTGTCTGGTTTAACGTGTCAAACGCTGGCTTGCAGGTTGGCGCGCAAGGCAATCAGGTCGCCTTGCAACTTGCGCAATTGCTCCAGCTCCAGGCCGCTGGCGCCGAGGATGCACTGCGGGATACCCATGGCCTTGTCTTGCAGGGCACGGCCGGCGGCCGTCAATTCAACGACCACCACCCGTTCATCCTCGCGGCTACGGGTACGGCTGAGCAGGCCTTCGGCTTCCAGGCGCTTGAGCAGGGGGGTGAGCGAGCCCGGATCGGTCAGCAAGCGGCTGCTGATTTCGCCGACGGTCAAACCATCCTCTTCCCACAGCACCATCATGGCCAGGTACTGCGGATAGGTCAGGCCGAGTGCTTGCAACAGCGGCTTGTAGACCTTGGTCATCAGCAGCGAGGTGGAGTGCAGGGCGAAGCACAGCTGGTTGTCCAGCATCAGCGATTCGCAGGGATCAGGGTTCTTGCTCATGGCGGTACCTCGAAAAAGCGTGTCTGGGCTGGAATCTAGCGGGCAAATCTTTAATGCGCCAGATAATTCTGTCCGAGCGGTCAGGCCAAGCCACTTTGCAGGGCCAGGTCCCACGGCGGCACGGGGCTGAACCGGGTTTTCAGGTATTCCAGCAACAAGCGGCTGCGCGCATTGGGCTGCTGTTCCAGGCGCAGCGCATAGATCCCGGTGGTCTCCGGGCTGGGCAGGCCGTTTTCGCAAAACAGCGGCAGCAGTTCACCGCGCACCAGGTACTCACTGGCAAGCCACGTGGGCAAGTGCGCGATGCCCAACCCCGCCAGGGCACCCGACAGCAAGGCTTCGGCATTGTTGGCGCTCATGCGGATGCGTCGCGGCCGATAGGTAGCACGGCGCCCATCCAGCTCGAAGCGCCAGGCGAACATCGGCGCCAGGCCGTCCCAGTCCAGCCCGTCGTGCTCGCTCAGCTCCAGAGGATGGGTGGGCGTGCCTCGGCTTTTCAGATACGCCGGGCTGGCGCAGGCGATGCGCACGATGCTCGCCAAGGGCGTGGCGATCAACCGCGTGTCGACGATATGCCCGGCGCGCAGCACCAGGTCCACCTTGCCCAGGTGCGCGCCCTGCATGTCCACAAAGCTGTCGATCAAATGCAGGTGCACATCCAGGCCGGGGTACACGTTGAGGAAGTCCGCTATCACCGGCGCCAGGTGCCGTCGACCAAAGGCCGCGGGCGCGTCCACTCGAATCAGGCCCTCCGGTGCGTGGCTGAGGGATACCGCCTCGGCCCTCGCTAATTGCAACTCGCTGACAATCCGTCGCGCCCGTTCGGCAAACGCCAAACCTGCCGGGGTCGGCACCACCGCGTGGGTGCTGCGCTGGAACAGGCGGCTGCCCACTGAATTTTCCAGGCTGTCGATGCGCCGAGCCACTGCAGAGGGCGTCAGCGGATGGCGGCGGGCGGCGGCAGAAAAGCTGCCGGTTTCCAAGACATCGAGAAACAGGCCCAGTTGATCAGTCAGGGTATTGGGGTTCATCAAACGCTGCTTATGCAAGATTGGCACAGCCATTGTGCGTTGCTGTGCGTTTCCGCGCCAGAGCCGACTGCGTAGCATGCAAGGCCTGGGATTGCGGAGAAACAAGCGGTGTTGGATTTAGCGATGTACCTGGTGTTGGGCGCGGCCCTTGGCACGGTGGGCGGCCTGTTTGGCATTGGCGGCGGGCTGATTGCAATCCCGGTGCTGGGTGTGTTGTTCGGCTTGGACCAGCAACTGGCCCAAGGCACGGCGCTGGTGATGGTGGTGCCGAATGTGATGCTGGCGCTGTGGCGCTATCACCAACGCAACCGCATTGAACTGCGGCATGCGCTGCCGTTGGGCGTCATGGGGTTCACCTTTGCCTGGCTCGGTTCGATCTGGGCGGTGGGCCTGGACGCGGGGGCGATGCGCATCGGCTTTATCGCTTTTTTGCTGACGCTTTCAGCCTACAACCTGCTGCGCATGTTCACCCGCAACGCGCCGCCGACCGCCCACATGCGTTATTCCTGGCCGTGGCTCGGGGTACTCGGTGCCGCCTCCGGCTCCATGGGGGGGCTGTTTGGCGTCGGCGGCGCGGTGGTCGCAACGCCAGTGCTGACCAGTCTGTTCGGCACCACCCAAGTGGTTGCCCAAGGCTTGTCCCTGGCCTTGGCATTGCCCAGCACGGGCGTGACATTGGTGACCTACGCCTGGCACCAGGAGGTGGACTGGATGATCGGCGTGCCGCTGGCCGTCGGCGGTTTGCTCAGTATCAGCTGGGGCGTGAAGGTCGCCCACGCGCTGCCGGAGCGCGTGCTGCGTGGCCTGTTCTGCGGCTTCCTGGTGGTGTGCGCGGTGATGCTGACCTTTAAAGTCTGAAGCCTTCGAGGATGTATTCCGCCAGGCATTCGGTGATGGGCGAGGTCATCGCCGGGTTGCGCAGCAAGCGCAGATTCATCGACGGCAGCGGGGGGAAACCTTCTTCGCTGCCGAGGATGCGCAGGTCTTCGGTAACCAGGCTTTCCATGCTGACCATCACCGCCAGGCCGGAACTCACCACGGCCTGGATCGCCGCCACATTGGAGCTGTGGTAAGCCAGCCGGTAGTCGCGCCCGGCAGCGTCCAGGGCTGCGCGGGTCCACTGGGTGCAAAAGCTGTCGACGCCGGAAATCGCCAACGGTAATGCATCGTGCTCGTCCACACAGAAGCACGGCGCCGCCACCCAGACCATGCGCTCGGTGCGCAGCAATTCGCCGATCTCGTTGCCGGGCTCACGGCTGATCACGGTCAGCGCCAGGTCGCGGCGCTGCATCAATACGTTCGACGCCTCGCAGTGCATCTCGATCTGGATCAGCGGATACGCCTTGGAAAACCGTTTGAGAATCCCCGGCAGGAAACGCATCACGTAGTCGTCCGGCGTGCCGATGCGCACCAACCCGATCATGTGCGGTTCACGCAGGGTATTGAACACTTCGCTGTGCAGTTTCAGGATGCGCCGCGCGTACCCCAGCAGCACCTGGCCTTCGGGCGTCAGCCTTACCTGGCGACCATCACGCTCGAACAGCTTGCGCTGCAACACGTCTTCTTCCAGGCGTTTCATCTGCATGCTCACCGCCGACTGGGTGCGGTTGACCAGCTCGCCAGCTCGGGTGAAACCGCCTTGGTCGGCGATGGCGACGAAGGTGCGCAGCACTTCAGTGTCGATACTCGGGTAGCCGGACAATTGATCAATCTCCGAGATGTATTGCATAAGAAACATTCGTTGGATTGATCTTAAGCCCAGGCACACACTTGCGTCATCCCCACTGGAGGGCGAGAAGATGAAAGGTCAAAGAGGTTTTGTGTTGATGGCGAAACGTCCGTTTGCCGGGCTGTTTCACAAGATTGCCCGTTGGCAGGCGCTGCATGAGGAGCGCCAGATGCTGGCGACCTTGAGTGATGATGCGCTCAAGGACATCGGTCTCAACCGTGGCGATGTGGAGCAGGAGCGCCACCTGCATTTCTGGCAAGACCCGCTGCGAAAATGACCCAGGATGCAGTAGGGTAGTCGGCGAGCATCCACGGAGAACCCCATGCCCGCCGACCTGTCGTTTTCACTCAAACAAGCTCGACGCATGGCACTGGCGGCCCAGGGTTTTTCCGGGCGCCAGGCGCCTGCCCTGATCAAGGCTGCGCACCTTAATCGCATGATCGAACGCCTGGGCGTGTTGCAGATCGATTCGGTCAATGCCGTGGTGCGCTCCCATTACCTGCCGCTGTTTTCCCGCCTGGGCCACTACTCCCCGCTGATACTTGAACAAGCCGCCTGGAGCCAGGGGCGGCGGCGTTCGCTGTTCGAATATTGGGGGCATGAGGCGTCGCTGTTGCCAATGGCGCTGTACCCGCTGATGCGCTGGCGCATGGAGCGGGCCAAGCAGGGCCAGGGCATTTATTCGCAAATGGCGCGCTTTGGGCGTGAGCAACAGGCGACGATTCAGCGCGTACTGCAGACGGTTGAGCAACAAGGTGCGCTGGGTGCCGGCAGCTTGTCGACCCGCGAGGAACGCGCCGGCCCGTGGTGGGACTGGAGCGACGAGAAACACGCGCTGGAATGGCTGTTTGCCGCCGGCCTCGTCACGGTTGCGGGGCGGCGTGGGTTTGAGCGGCTCTATGATTTGCCGGAGCGGGTCATTCCCGGCGATATCCTGCATGCCACTGTCACAGAGGCCGAGGCCCAGCGCGGTCTGCTGCTGCACAGCGCGACGGCCTTAGGCGTGGCGACCGAGAAAGACCTGCGCGACTACTTCCGCCTCGATCCGGCCGACAGCCGCCACCGCCTGGCCGAACTGGTGGAGGACGGGCAGTTGCAGGTCTGCCAGGTGCAAGGCTGGAAACAACCGGCGTATTGCCTGCCCGAGCCGAAAGTGCCACGCAACGTGCCGGCCAGCGCATTGCTGTCGCCGTTTGATTCGCTGGTCTGGGAGCGTGCGCGTACCGAGCGCCTGTTCGATTTCCGTTACCGCCTGGAGATCTATACGCCACAAGACAAAAGGGTTTACGGCTACTACGTGCTGCCGTTTCTGCACAACGAACGTATCGCGGCGCGCATCGACCTGCGTGCCGAACGCGCCAATGGACGCCTGGCGGTGCATGCGGTGCACGAAGAAGAGCCGGGGCTGGATGAGCACGGGATGCAGGCGCTGGCGCAGAACCTGTTGCAAATGGCCGACTGGCTGGGGCTGGAACAGGTACAGCTCAATTGCCAGCGGCCGAGTGGCGACCGGTTGCGGGTGGCGATGATCACTCGGGGCAGTGCTCTCTAGGACGCCATCGCGGGCAAGCCCGGCTCCCACAGGGGGACGCGGGCAGCGGTGGGAGCCGGGCTTGCCCGCGATGGCGTCAGAGCAGGCGACTTAACGTCTTAGCGTTTGACTTGTTTCAACGTCTCGGCAATCAGGAACGCCAATTCCAGCGACTGATCGGCATTCATCCGTGGGTCGCAGTGGGTGTGGTAGCGGTCCGACAAGCCATCCTCGGTGATCGGCCGCGCGCCGCCAATGCATTCGGTGACGTTCTGCCCGGTCATCTCGATGTGAATCCCGCCGGCATAGCTGCCCTCGGCCTGGTGCACCTGGAAGAACTCCTTTACCTCGCCCAGGATCTGCGCAAAGTCGCGGGTCTTGTAGCCGCTGCTGGCCTTGATGGTGTTGCCGTGCATCGGGTCGGAGCTCCACAGCACCTGCTTGCCCTCGCGCTGCACCGCGCGAATCAGGTTGGGCAGGTGGTCGCCGACCTTGCCGGCGCCCATGCGCGCGATCAAATTGAGGCGGCCCGGGTCGTTGTCCGGGTTGAGGATGTCGATAAGGCGGATCAGGTCATCCGGGTTCATGCTCGGGCCGACCTTGACCCCGATCGGGTTGTTCACCCCGCGCAGGAACTCGACGTGGGCACCGTCCAACTGACGGGTACGGTCGCCGATCCACAGCATGTGCGCCGAGCAGTCGTAGTAGTCGTTGGTCAGGCTGTCACGGCGCACGAAGGCTTGTTCGTAGTTGAGCAGCAGCGCTTCGTGGGCGGTGAAGAAGCTGGTTTCGCGCAGTTGCGGCGAGCTGTCCATGCCGCAGGCGCGCATGAAAGCCAGGGTTTCGTCGATGCGGTCGGCCAGTTGGCTGTACTTTTCGGCCAGGGCGGAGTTGGCGATGAAGTCCAGGTTCCACTTGTGCACCTGATGCAGGTCGGCAAACCCGCCCTGTGCGAAGGCACGCAACAGGTTCAGGGTGGCGGTGGACTGGTGGTAGGACTGCAGCAGGCGGTCGGGGTCCGGCACGCGGCTTTTTTCGTCGAAACCGATGCCATTGACGATATCGCCACGGTAGGCGGGCAGGGTGACGCCGTCGATGGTTTCATCGTTGGCCGACCGCGGCTTGGCAAATTGGCCGGCCATACGCCCCACTTTGACCACCGGGCAGCCGGCGGCGAAGGTCATCACGATCGCCATCTGCAGCAGCACCTTGAAGGTGTCGCGGATCTTCGCGGCGGAGAACTCGGCGAAGCTCTCGGCGCAATCGCCGCCTTGCAGCAGGAACGCGCGCCCCTGGGTCACCTCGGCAAACTGGCGGCGCAACTCGCGGGCTTCACCGGCAAACACCAGTGGCGGGTAGCTGGCCAGGTTCTGCTCCACTTGCAACAAGTGCGCAGCGTCCGGGTACTGGGGTTGTTGCTGGATCGGCAGGGCGCGCCAGCTGTCGGGGCTCCAGGGTTGGCTCATCATGAACTCGATTGGCTGATTGACGGTCGGGCGCCAATGTTATCAGCAATTAGTGCGTGACCTGTTGCCGCCGGTTGGCCGACAATCGCGCCTTTGCCGTGCGGTAAACCCCTTAGGAGTAGTGATGACCGAGGAGCGTGTCGAGCGCCTGCTCGCCGAAGTCCATGATGATTTCGGCATGATCCGTGTGCTCGAAGTGGCCGATTACCGTTTTCTCGAGTTTGGCGACGCCATCGAGCAAAGCTGCGTGTTCACCGCTGACCCTAGCTGGCTGGAGTACGACTACACCCGTGCGATGCTGATTGGCGCGTTGTGCCATGCGCAACCGGAGAGCGCGCTGTTCCTCGGCCTGGGCGCCGGCACGCTGACCCAGGCGTGCCTGAAGTTCCTGCCGCTGGAAGATGTGGAAGCCATCGAACTGCGCCCCGATGTGCCGCGCCTGGCCATCGAATACCTGGGGCTCGACGACGATCCGCGGCTGTACATCCGCATCGGTGACGCCCTGCAATTGCTCGACAGCGCCGAGCCGGCCGACCTGATTTTCGTCGACCTCTACACCGACGTCGGCCCAGGCGTCGGCCATCTGGCGTGGACCTTCCTGGAAAACTGCCAGAAAAAGCTCAACCCCGGCGGCTGGCTGGTGATCAACCAGTGGGCCACCGACGATGGCAAGCCCCTGGGGGCGGCGTTGTTACGTGGGCTGTACCACCGGCATTACTGGGAGTTGCCGGTGAAGGAGGGCAATGTGATTCTGCTGGTGCCGTCCGAACTGGACCAGGAACTGGAAATGGATGCGCTCTCGGCCCGTGCCGAAGCGTTAGCGCCGAGGTTGGGGTACTCGTTGCAGCCGTTGATCAAGGCGATTCGGCCCGCAACCTAGTTGCTAGTTCGGACGCCTTCGCGGGCGAGCCCGCTCCCACAGGGGCATGCACTTCAAACTGTGGGAGCCGGCTTGCCCGCGAAGCGGCCGCTACTGCCAATTCAAATGCCCTTGAACACCCCAGGCCGCTTCTCGATCATCGCCCGCACACCTTCCTTGGCATCTTCACTGTTAAGCAGCTTATCCACCATCGGCGGCAACGCGGCCGCCGCCACGGTTTCACCCTCCATGCGCGCCAGGCGTGCCGACATCAACGTCGCCTGCACACCCAGCGGTGCCTGGCGGGCAATGCGGTTGGCCAGTTCGACGGCGCGGGGCAGCAGGTCTTCGCTGGCCATCACTTCTTGCACCAGGCCCAGGCGCAAGGCGTCATGGGCATCGAACTCATCGCCAGTGAGCAGCCAGCGCATCGCGTTGCCCCAGCCGGCGATCTGGTGAAAGCGCAACGTCGCGCCGCCGAACGGAAAGATCCCGCGCTGGACTTCCATCTGCGCAAAGCGCGTGTTGCTGGCGCATAGATTGATATCTGCGGCCAGCATCAGCTCGATGCCGATGGTGAGGCAGTAGCCCTGGGCCGCGACGATCACCGGTTTGCTTACCCGCGGGCCGGCGAACACGCCCCAAGGGTCGCAGCCCCCCAGCGGCGGTTGCCAGCCGCCTGCCATCACACTACTGACATTGGCCAGGTCCAGCCCGGCCGTGAAGTGATCGCCGTGGGCAAACACCACGGCCACCCGTGCGTCGTCATTTCGATCAAATTCGCCATAGGCCAGGCTCAGTTCATTGAGCAGATCCAGGTCGAAAGCGTTGCGCTTGGCCACCCGGTCCAGGCCCAGCATCAGGACATGGCCCTGGAGTTCACGGCTGACGCGGCTGCTGCTGGCTTGATTCATGGGGTGTGCCCTCGGGCGCGGGGAAGGGTTTCGGACCAAAGGGTCGGAAAGGTCAGGTGAACCGTTTAAGCTTTGCGACCAACAGGGCCGGGCCTTTGAAAAATAGACCCTGGCGCAGTTATCTGCAAAGGCTGTGACGCAGCGCGGTTTATCGGCGCCTGGCGATAAAAAAAGCTCCCTTTTTCAGCTATTTCCGGTATAGTGCGCGCCGGCCTTTAACCGGGCCGCGTTTAGGTAGCGCAATTCCCCGAAGTCAGCTTCGGCTGCACGTCCGCACAGCGGACTCTCCCTTGACGAATCTTTTTCATTCATTCGTTTTCGCAAATCCCCGCCGACAAAGCAGCCAGGGCGACTCTTGAGTCTCAACACGGCATGCGCAGCTTTGGAGCATGGGTCTTTGCGGATGCACTTAGAGGCAGACCCATGACCCAGGAAACCGGCGGCTTCGCCGCTTTTAATCTTAACCCGAATATTCTTGCAGCCGTCGCAGCGACCGGCTACGAAGAGCCTTCGGCGATTCAGCAGCAATCGATCCCGATCATCATGGCCGGCCAGGACATGATTGGCCAGGCGCAAACCGGTACCGGCAAAACCGCCGCGTTCGCCCTGCCTATCCTGCACTGCATCGATCCTGCCAAGCGCGAACCGCAAGCCCTGATCCTGGCGCCAACCCGTGAGTTGGCGCTGCAAGTAGCAACCGCTTTTGAAACCTACGCCAAGCAAATGCCAGGCGTAACTGTTGTGGCCGTTTACGGCGGCGCGCCTATGGGCCCGCAACTCAAAGCAATCCGTAACGGCGCACAGATCGTTGTCGCCACCCCGGGCCGTCTGTGCGACCACCTGCGTCGTGACGAGAAAGTCCTGTCGACCGTGAACCACCTGGTTCTGGACGAAGCCGACGAAATGTTGAAGCTGGGCTTCATGGATGACCTGGAAGTCATCTTCAAGGCACTGCCACCCACCCGTCAGACCGTACTGTTCTCGGCCACCTTGCCACAGTCGATCCGTGCCATTGCCGAACGCCACCTGCGCGATCCGCAACACGTGAAGATCCAGACCAAGACCCAGACCGTTACCGCGATCGAACAGGCTCACCTGTTGGTTCACGCTGACCAGAAGACCTCGGCTGTATTGAGCCTGCTGGAAGTCGAAGACTTCGACGCCCTGATCATGTTCGTGCGCACCAAGCAAGCGACCCTGGACCTGGCAAGCGCCCTGGAAGCCAAAGGCTACAAGGCCGCCGCGCTGAACGGCGACATCGCCCAGAACCAGCGTGAGCGCGTCATCGACTCCCTCAAGGATGGCCGCCTGGACATCGTTGTGGCGACCGACGTTGCTGCCCGTGGTCTTGACGTTCCACGTATCACCCACGTGTTCAACGTTGACATGCCGTACGACCCAGAGTCCTACGTTCACCGTATCGGCCGTACTGGCCGTGCCGGTCGCGAAGGTCGCGCTCTGCTGCTGGTCACTCCACGTGAGCGCCGCATGCTGCAAGTGATCGAGCGTGTTACCGGCCAGAAAGTCGCTGAAGTGCGCCTGCCGGATGCCCAGGCAGTCCTCGATGCCCGCATCAAGAAACTGACCAACAGCCTGGCGCCATTGGTGGCTGACGCTGAATCGACCCACGGCGAACTGCTGGACCGCCTGACCGCCGATATCGGTTGCACCCCGCGTGCCCTGGCCGCAGCCTTGCTGCGCAAAGCTACCAACGGTCAAGCCCTGACCCTGGCAGCCATCGAGAAAGAACGTCCACTGGTTCCGAACAGCGCGCCACGCGGTGATCGTCCAGAGCGTTCCGGCGACCGTCCAGACCGTGGTGATCGTGAGCGTCGCGCTCCGGTGCCATTGGCTGAAGGCCGTGCTCGTTGCCGTACCGCGCTGGGCGCGCGTGATGGTATCGCTGCCAAGAACCTGCTGGGCGCTATCCTCAACGAGGGTGGCCTGGCACGTGAAGCCATCGGTCGTATCCAGGTCCGTGACAGCTTCTCCCTGGTGGAGCTGCCGGAAGACGGTCTGGAAAAACTGCTGGCCAAGCTCAAAGACACTCGCGTTGCCGGTAAGCAACTGAAGCTGCGTCGCTACCGCGAAGATTGATCCGCCCTTGGGCTGATTGATCGCACCTAAAAAATCCCCGACTCGGTCGGGGATTTTTTTTGGCTGATATTTTGACACGGCTATGCAGCAACTGTAGGGCCCGGCTGTCAGTGCCAAGTGTGTGGGCTGGAGCGCCGCACTCGCCGGCAAGGGGGGCGTCAGCCGAAGCGGTAGATGTCCATGCCCAGCGCGCCCAAGGTGAAGCCCTGGTGGGCCACGCTGAAATCGCCACCGGCGCCACGCGCGAAATATAGCGGCAGTAGATGCTCATCACTGGGGTGGCTGCGTACGGCATTCGGCGCCTGGCGGCGATAGTCGTGCAAGGCGGTTTCATCGTTGGCCGCCAGCTTGTCGACGACCCAGTCGCGGAACGCCTGCGCCCATGGCGTGATGGTCTCCGGCCCGGCGCGCCAGTCAAGCTCACCGAGGTTATGGGTGATGCTGCCCGAGCCGATCAGCAACACACCTTGCCCGCGCAGGCTGGCCAGGGCATGCCCGACGCGGGTCTGCAGGGCAGGGCCCATGCGGCTGGGCAGGGACACCTGCACCACCGGAATATCCGCCGCCGGGTACATCAGCGACAGTGGCACCCAGGTACCGTGGTCGAAGGGGCGCCGGTCATCAATGCGGGCATTGAGGCCATCGGCGTGCAGCAATTGGACGATCTCGCTGGCCAACTGCGGGTCACCCGGCGCCGGGTATTGCACGGCGAACAATTCGCGCGGGAAACCGCCGAAGTCGTGCCAGGTTTCGGGCGCTGCGCTACCGCTGACCAAGAGTTCTTGGCTCTCCCAGTGTGCCGACACCACCACGATCGCCTTGGGCCGTGGCAGCTCGGCTGCCAGGCGCTGCAACGCGGGGCCGCTGGCGCCGGGTTGCAGGGCGAGCATGGGCGAACCGTGGGAGATAAACAGGCTGGGGAACATAAGGGGGGTCCTGAGCGTTAACATGGGCCCATCTTTAATCAGATCATTGATCTAAATCTAATATAAGTTTTAGTGCCTTTTGATCGAGTTTTCGGGAGGATCCATGGAGCCTAAGTTTTGGCAGGAGCGCTGGGCGCGCAACCAGATCGGTTTTCATTTGCCCGAGGTCAATCCCTACCTGCAACGGCACTGGCCACCGTTGGCGCTCGCCCGAGACGCCCAGGTGCTGGTGCCCCTGTGTGGCAAGAGCCTGGATTTGATGTGGCTGGCCAGCCATGGGCTGCGAGTCATGGGCGTGGAGCTGTCGGAACAGGCCGTGGAGGCGTTTTTCAGTGAGCAGAGCCTTGTGCCACGCATTACACGGCGGGGGGCGTTCACGGTGTATCAGGCTGATCTGATCGAGGTATGGTGCGGCGATTTCTTTGCCCTGGACGCCGAGGCACTGGCTGATTGCACCGGGCTGTATGACCGAGCCGCACTGATAGCCTTGCCGCCGTTGATGCGTGCGCGGTATGCGGAGCACCTGAACCATCTGCTGCGTCCCGGCTGCCAGGGGCTGCTGGTCACTCTTGATTACGACCAGACCCAAAAAGCCGGGCCGCCGTTTGCGGTGACGGATGATGAAGTGAAGGTGTTGTTTGGGGCGGAATGGACGTTGGGGGTGCTTGAGGAGCAAGACATCCTGGGTGAGAGTTGGAAGTTTGTGCAGGACGGTGTTACGCGGCTTGATGAGCGGGTTTATCAGCTGACTATGCGTTGATCAGGGCAGTGCGATTGCGGCATGGGTATTTATACGACTCCGGGTAGGGCGTCGGACTTGGGGTGAGGGCGCTACCTAACTATTACCCTGGGATCCAAATGTGTATGGCTTGCCTGCGAACGCGGCCTAACTGCCGACCACAATCTAACGATCACCCCGCGATCCAACTGTAGGAGCTGGCTTGCCAGCGATGGCGGCCTAACTGCCGACCACGCTCTAACTGTCACCCGCGATCCAATTGTGGGAGCTGACTTGCCTGAGAAGGCGGCCTGACAGCCGACCACAATCTAACTGTCACCCCGCGATCCAACTGTAGGAGCTGGCTTGCCTGCGAAGGCGGCCTGACAGCCGACCAAAATCTAACTGTCACCCCGCGATCCAACTGTGGGAGCTGGCTTGCCTGCGAAGACGGCCTGACAGCCGACCACAATCTAACTGTCACCCCGCGATCCAACTGTGGGAGCTGGCTTGCCTGCGAAGGCGGCCTGACAGCCGACCTGGATGTTGGATCTGGCTGGGTACATATCCGTTATTCAGGTAACGGCTGCATGGGTTCCGCCCTTACGGCGGCTAAACCGGCATCCCTGCCGGTTTACCCCAAAATCCCTGTCGAATTCCGGCCAGCGTGTTTGACGGGGCGCCTAAGATCAAAAGCAACATCAAGTTCAAGAGCGGCTCGCTTCGCATCGTGGTTAGGGATGGCCATCGCGAGCACGCCCGGCTTCTGCATGTGCCCACGTACGGCTGTAGGAGCCGGGCTTGCCCGCGATGACGATATTCGCGCCCACAAAAAAGGGGCGATCAGATCGCCCCTCGTTGCGTCACCTTGTACTTAGCCCCGACGGCGCAGTGCGTCGATGCGCTCTTCCAGTGGCGGGTGGCTCATGAACAGGCGAGCCATGCCCTGTTTGATGCCGCCGTTGATGCCGAAGGCTGTCAGGCTGTCTGGCATATGCACCGGCAGGCCCTGTTCGGAGCGCAGGTGTTGCAGCGCTGCAATCATCGCCCCGGTACCGGCCAGGCGAGCACCGGCTTCGTCTGCACGGAATTCGCGTTTGCGCGAGAACCACATGGTGATCGCGCTGGCCAGGAAGCCCAGCACCAGTTCAGCGAAGATGGTCGCCACGAAGTAGGCAATGCCGCGACCGCCTTCGTTCTTGAAGATCACCTTGTCGACAAAGTTGCCGATGATCCGCGCGAAGAACATCACGAAGGTGTTCACCACGCCCTGGACCAGCGCCAGTGTGACCATGTCACCGTTGGCCACGTGGCCGATCTCGTGGGCCAGCACCGCCTTCACTTCATCGTACGAGAAGCGTTCCAGCATGCCCTGGCTGACGGCAACGAGTGCGTCGTTCTTGTTCCAGCCGGTGGCAAACGCGTTGGCTTCATAGGCCGGGAAGATCCCGACCTCAGGCATCTTGATACCCGCCTCGCGGGACAACTGCTCAACGGTCTGCAGCAACCATTGCTCATGCCGGGTACGTGGCTGGGTGATCACCTGGGTGCTGGTGCTCATCTTTGCCATCCATTTGGAGATGAAGAGCGAGAACAGCGAGCCGGCAAAACCAAAGACCGCACAGAAAATCAGCAGCTGATTGAGGTTCAGGTCAACCCCGTTGGCCGCCATGAACCCGTTGAAGCCGAAAAGGCTCAAGGTGATGCTGGCAATCAGCACGACCGCAAGGTTAGTGGCCAAGAACAGCAGGATGCGCATCATGGTTGTAGAATTCTCCTCATGCTTAATATGTCGCGTACTGCGGGGTATATAAGGTGCGGCATGGGGTGATTCAACCGAGCGACTATTTCAAACTGTGTCCTACAGCATGAATGTAGGGCCGTGAAGGGATTTTCCGAGGTTCAAAAGGCGTCTTGACCGGTTCGCCGTTACCTTTGCGCCCTGTAATCATAGGGGGTAGGTGGCAGTTTCGCCGCCAGCGAAGTGCTGGAATGGAGAAGGGGCAGAGAAGTGTTGCCAGATACTCGCTGTACGACCGATTGTCGGTCGTACAGCGCAGTTTGCATTACTGGCGATAGGACTTGAGGAAGTTGCCGATGCGACCAATGGCCATGTCCAGGTCATCCACGCGCGGCAGCGTCACCACGCGGAAATGATCCGGCCACGGCCAGTTGAATGCGGTGCCTTGCACCACCAGCAGCTTTTCCGACAGCAACAGGTCGAGCACAAACTTCTCGTCGTTGAGAATCGGGCACACTTTCGGGTCGATTCGCGGGAAGGCGTACAACGCACCCATGGGTTTGACGCAGCTCACGCCCGGGATCGCGTTGAGCAGCTCCCAGGTGCGGTTGCGTTGCTCCAGCAGGCGGCCTTGGGGCAACACCAGGTCGTTGATGCTCTGGTAGCCGCCCAGGGCGGTCTGGATCGCGTGCTGGCTCGGCACGTTGGCGCACAGGCGCATATTGGCCAGCATGTCGATGCCTTCGATGTAGCTCTGGGCGTTGTGCTTGGGACCGGAAATGGCGATCCAGCCGGAACGGAACCCCGCCACGCGGTAGGACTTGGACAGGCCGTTGAAGGTCAGGCACAGCAGGTCCGGCGCCAGGGAAGCGGTGCACACGTGCACGGCGTCGTCGTAGAGGATCTTGTCGTAGATCTCGTCGGAGAACACCACCAGGTTGTGCTGGCGCGCCAGTTCGAGCATGCCCAGCAACACTTCCTTGGAGTACACCGCGCCCGTCGGGTTGTTTGGGTTGATGATCACCAGGGCCTTGGTGTTCGGGGTGATCTTGGCCTTGATGTCGGCCAGGTCGGGGAACCAGTCGGCGCCTTCGTCACACAGGTAGTGCACCGGGTGGCCACCTGCCAGGGTCACGGCGGCGGTCCACAACGGGTAATCCGGCGCCGGCACCAGCACTTCGTCGCCGTTGTTGAGCAGGGCCTGCATGGACATCACGATCAGCTCGGACACGCCATTGCCCAGGTAGATGTCTTCAATACCGACACCTTCGACCTGCTTCTGCTGGTAGTACTGCATCACCGCCTTGCGCGCGCTGAACAGGCCCTTGGAGTCACTGTAGCCCTGGGCGGTGGGCAGGTTGCGGATCACGTCCTGGAGGATCTCGTCCGGCGCTTCGAAACCAAACGGCGCCGGGTTGCCAATGTTCAGCTTGAGGATGCGATGGCCTTCCTCTTCCAGGCGTTTGGCGTGCTTGAGCACTGGGCCGCGAATGTCGTAGCAGACGTTGGCGAGCTTGTTCGATTTGCTGACCTGCATGGCGATGTGATCCTGAAAATGAACGATCCAGACGGTGTGGACACTACCGTACTGCGAATCCTGCGGGGCCCGCACCCATAAATACGTTTGAATGCCGGTAGCGCGGGTGCCAGACTGGCGTTTTGAAGAGGCGCAATCATACGTGCCGCCTGATCCATGGAAAAGACACAGATCAGGCTTTTTCAGTTGCCGAGGTGTACCGATGGAAAAGTTGCAGAAAACCGTTGATGAGTGGAAGGCGATGCTCGATCCAGAGCAGTACAACGTATGCCGTCTCAAGGGCACCGAGCGTCCTTTCAGCGGCAAGTACAATGACACCAAGACCGACGGCGTGTATCACTGCATCTGCTGCAATGAGCCACTGTTCGATTCGGCTACCAAGTTTGATTCCGGCTGCGGCTGGCCGAGCTTCTACGCACCGATCGCCGACAGCGCGATGGTCGAGATCCGTGACGTCAGCCACGGCATGATCCGCACGGAAGTCACCTGCGCCAAATGCGATGCACACCTGGGGCACGTGTTTCCGGACGGCCCGCCGCCGACCGGCCTGCGTTATTGCATCAATTCGGTGTGCCTGGACCTCGTCCCGCGCTGAATTGACCGACGCGGCATCCTGTAGGCGCCCGGCTTGCCGGCGATGGCGATCTCACGGACGCCATCGCCGGCAAGCCGGGCGCCTACGGGGGAGGGGTGATAGTGAGGTATCAATTTGGTCAATTAAATTGCATGCAATTTAATTGCCTACTATGTTTACCCCTCTTTTCCCCAACGAGGCACTGCCATGAGTGACAACCTGCTGAGCATCCCTTGCACCACCATCAAGGGTGAGCAAAAGACCTTGGCCGATTTCGCCGGCAAGGCCATCCTCGTGGTCAATACCGCCAGCAAGTGTGGCTTCACTCCGCAGTACAAGGGCCTGGAGCAGCTCTGGCAACAGTACAAGGACCAGGGGTTGGTGGTGCTGGGTTTCCCTTGCAACCAGTTCGGCAAGCAAGAGCCCGGTAACGAAGGTGCGATTTCCGAATTCTGCGAGCTGAATTTCGGCGTCAGCTTCCCGCTGTTCAAGAAGATTGACGTGAATGGCAGCGAGGCCCATCCCTTATTCGTGCAGCTGAAAAAGCAGGCGCCAGGCCTGCTGGGTTCCAAAGGCATCAAGTGGAACTTCACCAAGTTCCTTATTGGCCATGACGGCCAGGTGGTCAAGCGCTTTGCCCCGACCACCAAGCCGCAGGACCTGACCCAAGAGATCGAAGCCCTGCTCAAATGACCGTCTCCCTGGCCCTCGACCATCAACTGTGTTTCAAGCTCTACGCCGCCTCCCGGGCGGTGACCCGCGCCTACAAGCCAATGCTCGATGAGTTGGGCCTGACCTACCCGCAATACCTGGTGATGCTGGTGCTGTGGGAATGGCACGAAGCAGCGCCGGCGCAGCCCACGGTCAAGGCCTTGGGTGAGCGCTTGATGCTCGACTCGGGCACGCTGACGCCGTTGCTCAAGCGTCTTGAGCAGCTCAAATGGGTCCGGCGCCAGCGCAGTAGCAAGGATGAGCGGGAAGTGCACTTGAGCCTGAGCGAAGCCGGTGTGCACTTGCGCGATCAGACCCAGGGCCTCAAGACCCGACTGCTGTGCGACAGCGGCATCGACCTGAACCAGGCCGACACGTTGCGCGATGGCCTGGACAAGCTGCTCGGGCAGATCAGAGACGTGTCGTCTTCGGCACCCACAGCTCCAGCAAACCGCTGAGTTCTTCGCGACGAAACGGTTTGGCCAGGTAGTCATTCATGCCTGCGGCCCTGCACCGCTCGCGTTCTTCTGACAAGGCATTGGCCGTTAACGCGACAATGGGCAGGTCCGGCCAGCGCCCGCTGCGGCGAATCTGCCGGCTGGCCTCATAGCCATCCATCACCGGCATATTGCAGTCCATCAACACCATGTCGAAGGGCTGCTCCTCCAGAAACTTCAGCGCCTCGCCGCCGTGAGCCGCGACGACCACCTCGCACCCCAGCTTGCTGAGCATGCCCTTGGCCACCAGTTGGTTGACCGGGTTGTCCTCCACCAGCAGGATGCGCGCGCGATGGGCCAGGGGCGCGGCTTCCATCTGGATCGGGTCGAGGATCAGTTGCGCATCGCTGCGCAGGTTTCGTTGCAGGATCTGATACAGCGCATTGCGGCTCAGCGGGCGTGCTTGTTGCTGCAAGGGCGCGAGTGCCGCGACTTCTTCACTGGGCATGAAATTGCCATAGGCGGTCACCAGCAGGATCGGCGCGCTGATGGACGGCCGCAGGCGGAACAGGCATTCCGGGCAGTCGGTGATCAACAGGTCCGGGCTGTGCCCGCTCAAGTCTTCATCACGCGGGTAGCAATGCGGTGTCAGCCCCCAATGGGGCAGCAGGGTGGTGAGCAGTTCGGTCAGGCCGCTGCCGGCGCTGGTGATGGCGATCACTTCACCCGTGAGCGGTGTCGGTTGCACCGCAGGCAAATGGATCGGCAGCGGCAGGTCGGCGCAGAATTGGCTACCGAAGCCCACCTCCGAGCTGATGCTCAAACGGCCCTTCATGGCTTCACACAGGTTATGCGTCAGGGCCAGCCCCAGGCCTGTGCCACCAAACTGGCGGGTGATACCGGCGCCAGCCTGGGTGAACGGCTGGAAGATCTTCACCTGGGCTTCCTGGGCAATGCCGATACCGGTGTCGCACACCTCGATGCGTACCCGGCCCTCCAACGCACTGAGGCGCACGTCCACCCGGCCGAAGCGCGTGAATTTCAAGGCGTTGGACAGCAGGTTACTGACGATTTGCCGCACCCGGGTCGGGTCGCCCAGGACTTGGGCGGGAAATTGCGGGTCGATCAGGCAGGTCAGTTCAACGCTCGGCGCGGCGTTCTGCGACAACAGGTTGGCGGTGTCTTCCACCAGTGAGCCCAGGTCGAACGGTATGCGCTCCAGCTCCAGCTGACCGGCGTCGAACTTGGACAGGTCGAGAATATCGTTGAGCAGCTCCACCAGCACTTTGCCCGAATCATGGGCGATGGACAGTTGCTGGCGCTGCTCAGCGTTGAGCGGGCTGTCCAGCGACAGCGCGATCATGCCCAGCAGGCCGTTGAGCGGGGTGCGGATTTCGTGGCTCATGTTGGCCAGGAACGCGGCCCGCGCCTGGGCCATGCCGAGTGCATGCATCTTCGCCGCTTCCAGTTCATCGTTGGACTGGCTCAGGCGCTGGTTGCTGGCCTTGAGCTCCAGGGTGCGGGCGGAGACGATGTCTTCCAGTTGCCCCAGGTATTCAGTCAGCCGATCTTCGGCGTGACGGCGTTGCTGGATCTCCGTCTCCATGTTTTCGAACTGTTGGTTGGCGACGTTCACCAGTACGCCGATTTCGTCATGTTCGTGGCCGGGCGGGCAGTCCAGGCGGGCCTGTCTGCGGTTGCTCAGCTCACGGATAATGCGCACCAGCGGCTGGGTCAACATCACGTAGAACAAGCCCAGCAGGATGCCGGTGAGCAACAGGCTGCGGACAAAGCCATTGAGCAGGGTGATTTCGGCACGGTGCAGAAAGCGGCTGCCAAAGGCATAGGTATCGACGTCCAGGCGCAGCACGCCGAGGGATTCGTTGGGCATATGGCTGAGGAATAAGCGGTCTTCAAAATGGCGGTTGGCGCCGAACATGAAGTCGCTCAGGGGGCGGTAGGTGCCCTCCTTGCGTGGCCGGTCGACATCGGCCAGCACCACGCCGTTGTTGTCGATCAACTGGGCGTGAATGATGGCGGGGGAGTGCAGCAGGCCCAGGGTCAGTTCCTGGGCCAGTTCGGCGTCGATGTTGTAGGCGATGCGTGACGCGGGGTTATGGCTGATTTCGATCAGTGAGCGAATTTCACGGTTGATGGATGCGTCTTCGCTGGCATAATCAATGCCGATTTGGATCAGGCTGAGCAAGGTTCCCAAGACGAAACCGACCAGCACAGTCAATCTGGCTTGTTTATAAGACAAGCGGTGGGCGAACTTGATATCCATTGAGTGTTGAACCACTTCACGTTTCCCTTCGCCCGGCAAGCATAGCTGAACATCCACAGGCTCTGGCTTACCCGGCATGAATCGTTTTTTACGCAGCCTCGTGCGGTCTGCCGCAGGGTTGCCAATACGCCATCTTTTGCAAGAACTTGCCAGAGGAATAATCGTGGATTCTCGATTGAACGCCTTTCTTGAGCGGGCCGACGCAGTGCTCGCCCGCCTGGAACCCTTGTTGCCCGCGCCGCGCCAAACCATCGATTGGAACCAGTGCCTGGCTGCCCGCTGGCAGCGTGAAGGCCGCAGTGGTTTCCTGTTGCCCCTGGACGTGAGCCTGGAGATGCGCCTGTCTGACCTGATCGGCGTGGACAAGCAACGTGAAACACTGGCGCGCAACACCCAGCAATTCATCGACGGCCTGCCCGCCAACCATGCACTGCTGTGGGGGTCGCGTGGCACTGGTAAATCGTCCATGGTGCGTGCCTTGCTGGCGCAGCACGCCAAGGCCGGCTTGCGCCTGATCGAAATCGAGCGCGACCACCTGGCGGACCTGCCACGAGTGGTCGAGCAACTGGTCAAGCTGCCGCAGCGGTTTATCCTGTTCTGCGACGACCTGTCGTTCGAGGCCGGCGAGGGTGATTACCGCGTGCTCAAAAGTGTGCTCGACGGCTCCCTCGAACAAGCCCCGGAAAACGTACTGTTGTACGCCACCTCCAACCGCCGCCACCTGGTGCCGGAAAACCAGAGCGACAACGACAACTGGAAACGCGTGGATGGCGAACTGCACCCAAGCGAAGCCGTGGAGGACAAGATCGCCTTGTCCGACCGTTTCGGCTTGTGGCTGTCGTTCTACCCGTTCACCCAGGAGCATTTCCTGGATGTGGTGGAGCACTGGATCGGCGAGCTGGCGAACAAGGCCGGTTTGCAGTGGCAGCGCGATGAAGCCCTCGACATCCTTGCCGTGCGCTGGGCCACCGGTCGCGGCAACCGTAACGGCCGTTGTGCCTATCAATTCGCCCGCTACTGGGTGGGCCTCAAATTGTTGGAGCGTCAACCATGATCGATCTAACCAGCGCCGGTACTGGCCTTGATGGCTACGCCATGCTCTGCGCGCAACTGGAGTCGCTGCTGGCCGATGAACGTGACTTCATTGCCAACAGCGCGCAGTTCTCGGCGTTCCTGTTCAACCAATTGGATGACTTGAACTGGGCCGGCTTCTACCTCAACCGCAACGAAGAACTGGTGCTCGGACCATTCCAGGGCCAGATTGCCTGTGTGCGTATTCCGTTTGGCCGTGGAGTATGCGGTGCGGCGGCGGCGTCGCGGCAAACCCAGCGAGTGGAGGATGTTCACGCGTTTGCTGGGCACATTGCCTGTGACAGTGCATCGAACAGCGAACTGGTGGTACCCCTGGTCAAGGACGGCAAACTGATTGGCGTCCTTGACCTCGACAGCCCATCACTCGCGCGTTTTACCGTCCAGGACCAGGTAGGTATCGAACAGTTGGCGGCGATTTTCCTGCGCTTGACCGACTGCTGATCAGGTGAGGGGCGGCAACCGCCCCTTACACGCTATCCAGGCTGTGAAGCTGCACTTTAAGCAACCTCTCGAGTTCCAGCATGAGCTTTTCCAGGGCTTTCACATCTGTTTCTATCTGTGCCCATTCAGCGCCGCGGGCACACGCCTGCTCCAGGGTCTCGCAGTGCGCAGCCAGTGAGGTGGCCTGAACGATACGCGCCGCGCCCTTGATCTTGTGCGCCTGCTCGATGATGTCCTGGAGTGGGGCGTGCGCAGCGGCCAGCGCCTTCAGCTCCTGGCGATCTTGCCGACTGCTGCTCAACAGCTCCTCCAGCAAACGCCAGCTCAACTGTGGATCTCCGCCGGTCAGGGCCTCGAAGTTGCCAAGGTCCAGGTGCAGGTGGGTAGGTGGGGGGGCGATCTGCGCCAGTTGCCGCTCCAGTGCCGTGAGGCTGATGGGTTTGAACAGGCAATCGTTCATGCCTGCCTGGGCGCAGCGTTGCTTCTCCTCGGGCTGGGCGTTGGCGGTGAACCCCAACACTACGCACGGCACCAGTTGCTCGCGCTGTTCGTACTCGCGGATCGAGCGGCTCAACTCGTAGCCATTCATGATCGGCATGTTGCAGTCAGCGATGACCAGGTCGAAACGTTCTTGGCGCCAGGCTTGGAAACCAGTGGCGCCGTTCTGCGCGGCGGTGAACTGATGACCCAGGTAACCCAACTGCTGGCACATCAGCAGGCGGTTGGCCGGATGGTCATCCACCACCAGCACATTGAGTACCGGAGCGGTGGTAGGCGCCTCGGGCTTGAGTTCATGCGTTGCCTGTTCCGGCTGCAGACGCGTCATTTTCAGGCTGACATGCACCTGGGTACCCACCATGGGCACGCTGCTCAGGCTCAGTTGCCCACCCATCATCGCGCACAGGCTACGGCAGATCACCAGCCCCAGGCCGGCGCCGCTCCTGGCAAGCTGGCCGGAATTGTCCGCTTGGGCAAACGGTTCGAACAGGCGCAACTGATCATCCCGGCTGATGCCAATCCCGGTGTCCTCGACCACCAGTTTCATCTCGACCTGCTGCGCCAGTTCGGTGGGCACCACCTCCACCTTGATTTTTACCTGGCCCATCTCAGTGAACTTGATGGCATTGCTGACCAGGTTGGACAGCACCTGCTTGAAGCGCAGCGGGTCGATCAGCACTTCGGTGTCGTCGTGGTCTGGCTTGAACTCAAGGGACAGGCTCAGGGTTTTCTGGCGCGCCAGGCCGTCGAAGACACGTACCACCGACTCGATCACCTCACGCAGGTTGACCCGCTCCGGCGCCAGGCTCAGGCGGCCGGATTCGATGCGTGCAATGTCGAGGATATCGCCGATCAGCTCCAGCAGGTCCTTGGCCGAGTTGTACGCGACTTCGATGGCAGGACGATCGAGGTGACCCTGGTCAGCGCGTTTGAGGGTCAGCTCCAGCATGCCGATCACCGCATTCATCGGCGTGCGTATTTCATGGCTCATGGTCGCGAGGAACGTGCTCTTGGCCCGATTGGCTTCATCGGCGCGCTCTTTGGCCGCACGGATTTCATCGAACAGTTGGCGTCGCTCGCTGATGTCGATCCAGCCACCGATGATCCCCTGTACTTCCCCGGTAGAGTCGCGGTACGGCAGGATCCAGTGGTAGATCGTCAGCTTCTTGCCATGAATATGCAGGGTACGGTCCAGGATCAGCGGATTGCCTTCGGCCATCACCCGCTGGTAATCGGCGTGGTACTGCGTCGCGTCGGTTTCGAGGGCGGTGCTCATCTGGATGGCGTTTTTGCCGATCACGTCTTCGCGCTTGACGTCGAATACCTGCAAGTAGCTGTCATTGCAGGTCTGCAGCATGCCTTTACGATCACGTACGTAGATGGGGTGCGGGGTTTCATTGACCAATGCCCGCATGAACTCGAACTGGTCATTAAGGGCCCGCTCGGCCATCTGGCGATGTTTGATCTGGCGACGCATGTAGGCGTTCCAGCTCAGGGAGACCAACAGTAAAAGCCCGGTGCCGATGATGATGCGAGCGATCAATTGGTGATAATTGCGCCAGTAGCTGTCGGAGGCGGCCGTGTAGCCACGCCAGCGACTGTTGATCACGCCCAGCTCATCCGGGGCGATGCTCAGTAATGCCTTATCGAGAATCGAGCTGAGTTCGTTGGCACTGCGTGATGTAGCCAGTGCAAACGTCGCGGGTAAGGTGCCGATACTGGTGCTGATCTGAAGTTTGTCCTGAAATACCTGGGACGACAGGAAGTAGTTGGCGACCACCAGCGAGTTGACCGCGCCTTCCACATGCCCTTGGGCCAGTAGCTCCGAGGCCTTGAAGGTGTCGCTGGCCTTTACCAGTTGGATCTCGGGAAAATCGCGGCGCAAGATCGATTCCAAAGGATTGCCCTGGGTGATTGCCAGGCGCTTGCCGGCCAACTGCTCCAGGCTCGAGGGCGCGTCGGGCTCCTTGCGTGTCAGCATCACATAGGAGTTTTCCAGGTAGGGTCGACTGAAGTTCAGTTGTGTTTCGCGTTCAGCGCTCGGCACGATTGCGCCGATGATGTCAGCCTTGCCGTCGTCTACCTGTTGGATCATTGCATTCACGTCACGCCCGCGCTGGATCTCGAAACGCAACCCGGTACGCAGGCGGACCAGTTCCAGCAGGTCGGCGGTGATGCCACGGAAGTTGCCGTCAGCGTCGAAGAACGTCAGGGGGGCGAAGGTTTCATTCACGATCACCTTGACCACCGGGTGCTCGTTCAGCCAGCGCTCCTCGCGTTGCGTCAGTTGCAGCTTCTGGTCGGTCAGCAAAATATCGCTGCCGGCGCTCCAGCGTTTGGTGATCGTTTCCCGTTCATTGGTGGGCACGGCCGACAGTACCGCATCGACGATACTCAAGAGCATCCCTTGATGCTGGGGCATGGCAAAGCTGAACCCATAGGCCTCGTGTTTACCGAAGTTGGCCATGTGGATGTTTTTCAGGTAGCCCTTGTTGATCATGTAATGGGTGGAAATGGTATCGCCGAGGAACACATCGGCCTGGTCGAATGCCACCGCGTTCAAGGCATTCTGATAAGAGGGATAGGCACGAATGATCGCCTCGGGGTACAGCTTTTCCACCTCGGCCAGCGGCAGGTAGTGGTAGACCAGGGCCAGCCGCATCCCGGCCATGCCATCCGTCAGGCTGCGGGTTTCTCCTTCGCGGGTGACCAGTACCGGCTGGTCGACGGCATAGGGTTCGGACAACGTGAGGTTGGGGTTTGCCGCCTCGAAGCCGTTCGAGGTGCCCAATAAATCAATATCGCCCGTTTCGAGGGCGCGGATGGCGGCCTCTCGGGTTGGGTAGCGCAAGACCTTTACCGGCAAGCCCACTGCCTTGGCCAACAGGCCGGCGTAGTCGGCTGTGAGCCCCTCATAGTCGCGACCACTGGAAGTCAGGTCGAACGGGGGGTAGTCAGGGGACGCGGCACCCAGCACCAGTTCGCGTTTGTTCTGCAGCCATTGGCGTTGAGCCTTGTTCAGGTGGGTTTCCAGTTGAACCGAGCCTGCGCGGCTCAACAAGGTGAGGTGTTCCGGGCCCGTTTGCTGGTTTGCGAGCACGGCGGTGCTGAAGCACAAACCGGCACTCAATGTAATCAGATAGTCCTTTATACGCCTGGGCATCCGCTTTCTCACACTAGCGCGTTTCGTTTTGCCATCTCGATAAGTTCTACCAAGGATTTGGCTTGAAGTTTCTGCATTAGCCTTTTTTTGTAAGTGCTTACTGTTTTGTTGCTCAAGAACATACCTTTGGCAATTTCCTTGTTGGTGCGACCTTGTGCAAAAAGTTGCAATACCATGAGTTCCCGGTCGTTGACGGTCTTGAATAATTCAAGTTCCTGGGATTCCGCGCCATCGGCACCATTGGCGGTCAATGCCTGGCTGGGAAAGTAGTTATAACCGGATAAAACTGCGCGGATAGCACTCAGCAATTCGCTGAGATCACCTTCCTTGCACACGTAGCCATCGGCGCCCGAGCGCATGCAGCGTGTGGCGAATAGCGTAGGAGACTGGGCTGTCAGGATCAGGGTTTTCATCTGTGTGTTCATTGCGTTGAATCGGCAGAGCACTTCCAGCCCGTCCAGCTTGGGGATGCTGATATCGAGGATAATCAGGTCCGGCAAGCACTCGCGGACCATTTGTATGGCGTCGCAACCGTTGTCCGTTTCACCCACCACTTTGTAGCCTTCGTGCTCCAACAGCATTCGGATGGCAAGCCGTATAACCGGGTGGTCATCGATAATAAAAACTGAGTTCATGATCACATTCCGTGCAAGTGCAAATAAAGCGGGCACATTAGCTCAGAAGAGAAGGCAGGAGCATGAGCTTGGGCAGGAGTAGATATAAAACAGGAAAATTCCTACATTAAAAAAGGCAAAGGCCTACCAGTTGCTAAGGCATTGTGAAGCGATACAGCAGTGGATTTAAATTGAATGAGTTAAAAGCAGGTGGCCTGGAACTAACTGGCACTGCATAGGCAACTTTTCCAAGTGGTGATGTTTAAAGTCCTACATCTTCAGCCTGAGTAATGGGCAGATCAAGCGCGCAAGTTCGTCCTTGTTCAACGGCTTGGATAAATAGCCAAGCAGCGGCAGACCGCGCTCCGCGGCTTGGGCGATCAGGCTGGCGAGTTCTGCCGCAGGCAATCCGCTCAGTAGGATGGCGGTGGTGGTGAAGCGTCGGCGATTGGCGATGTCAATCAGCTCGAGGCCCGGCAGGTCGGGCAGGCATTGGTCGCACAGGATGATGTCGAAGGGCGCCTCGGCCTTGGACATCAGGCAGATGGCCTGCTCGGCGTTTTCGGCGGTGGTCAGCCGTGCGAAGCCGAAGCTCCTGAGCAGGCACTGGGTGGCGAGGAGTTGAAAGGGATGATCCTCTACCAACAGGATACGGAGCGGGTAACTGGGCATTGGCTGCACACGATGAGTCAAGCGTCAATGGGGGGGCGCGTAGGAACAGTTCGCCTGGGTCGCCCTGAGCGTGCGTGATTATTCATCGGGTGTTTGTGCGAATTCGATCAGGCCACTCTGTTCCCTTCGTAGGTCTATTCCTTTCAGGCAACAGGCAGCTTGATCGTGTTCGTTATTGAGGGCTGGAACGCCCGGTCATTTCCCGCGCCATTTCGGTGGCATAGCTGTCGGTCATGCCCGCGATAAAGTCGATCATGCGCAGGAACGAGGCGTGCAGCGGCCACTGAGGGTTCGGTGCGTTGTTGCCCAGCAGGTCGAGAATGCGCCGGTTCTTGAACGACGGCGTACGCCCGCCGTGCTGCTCAAGGGCCGCACCGCAAAAGGCATTCAACAGGATTTCCAGGGTGGTGTAGGCGCCGATCTCATGCAGGGTCTTGCGCTTGTCCTGGAAGATCTTTTTGCGCGCCATGTCCTTGGCATCCAGGACGCAGCGTTTGGCCGGGCCATGCATGTGCTCCACCAGATCGCCGGGCAGGGTGCCGGCCAGCAGGGCGTCCTGTTGCTCGACGAAGGCGCTTGCCGCCGCGTTGGTCAAATGCTCGATCGCCTTGCCGCGCAGGATCGCCAGTTTGCGTCGACGCGAGTCCTGGGCACCGAGTTGGCGATAGGTCTGGGGCAGGTCATCGCCCACCAGGTTAAGCAGCAGCGACTCGACTTCGGCGTACTCCAGCAACTCCATTTCCAGGCCATCTTCCAGGTCGATCAGGGCATAGCAGATGTCGTCCGCCGCTTCCATCAGGTACACCAGCGGATGCCGCGCCCAGCGCTGTTCTTCGAGTTGCGGCAGGCCAAGCTTGTGGGCGATCTGCTCAAGGATCGGCAACTCGCTCTGGTAACAGCCGAACTTGTGTTTCTTATAGCCCAGGGAGTCCGCGTGGCGAGCGGTCCAAGGGTATTTCAGGTAAGTGCCCAAGGTCGCGTAGGTCAGCCGGGTACCGCCGTCGAACTGGTGGTATTCCAGCTGGGTGAGCACGCGAAAGCCCTGGGCGTTGCCTTCGAAGTTGAGGAAATCATTACGCTCGGCACTGCTCATGTCATCCAGCCAGCCGCGCCCTGCGGCCTGCTGGAACCAATGACGGATGGCATCTTCGCCGGAATGTCCGAACGGCGGGTTGCCGATGTCATGGGCCAGGCAGGCCGATTGCACCACCATGCCCAGGTCGCTCGGGTCGCACCAGTCGGGCAGGGCGCTGCGCAGGGTTTCGCCGACGCGCATGCCGAGGGAGCGTCCCACACAGCTGACTTCCAGGGAGTGGGTCAGGCGCGTGTGGATGTGGTCGTTGCTGGAGACCGGGTGCACTTGGGTCTTGCGCCCCAGGCGGCGGAATGCACCGGAGAAGATAATACGGTCATGGTCTTTGTGAAACGGGCTACGTCCCAGTTCTTCCGGGCTATGCAGCGGCTTGCCAAGACGTTCGCGAGTCAGCAGGGTGGGCCAATCCAAGGCGGGTACTCTCCGTGCGGTGAATGACCCTCCCAGCTTCCCGGTTCAGTGCCGCCTGGGCAAGCAAAAATCTACAGCCCGACGGCGTCGATATCGATTAACAGCAAACGCTGACCGTTATTGAAGAATTGTCCGGCGGTGAGGCAGTACTGGTTGGTGGTCGCGTCGCGGTAGGTCGAGGACAGGGTCAAGCGTCGCTCCTCCCACCCTTCGGCCAGCAGGTGATAGAAATACGGACGCCACGACCAGTTGTGGCCCAAGTAACGGCTGTCGGCTTGCCAGGCGTCTTGGCGCCATTCGAAGTTGGGCGTCAGTTGCGTGCCGTGTCGGTCGCACTGGTAGAAGCGCAGCAGCCAGGGAAAGGCCTGCAACGGCGGCAGCTGGTTCAGAGGCGCCTGTGCCTGGGCCCAGGTTTGCAGGATCTTCATCAGTTCGGCCAACTGCTGGCGCAGTTGCATGATGCGCCCGCGCTCAGCCAGTTTTTGCTGGACGTATGCGGTGCGCAATTGGGCGAAGCGCGGCACGAAGGCGTCGGTGGCGAACCATTCGAGCTGCGCCTGGGCGAACAGATAGCCCTGCACATAACGCGAGCCACACTCCAGGGCGAAGCTCAACTGCGCTTCGGTCTCCACGCCCTCGGCAATGATCCAGCACCCGGTCTTCTCCGCCATCTGCGCCAGCGCACGCACCACTTCGCTGCTTGGCCCGCCCCGAGCGGCGTCCTGAAACAAGCGCATGTCCAGCTTGAGAATGTCCGGCTGCAACGCCAGTACCCGATCGAGTTGGGAATAGCCGGCGCCAAAGTCGTCAATGGCGATGCGCGCACCGGCTTCGCGATAACGCACCACCACGTCCGACAGGCGCTGGATGTCGCCACCCAGTTCGGTGATCTCGAACACAATGCGTCGCGGGTCGACGCCATGGCTGTGAATCTGCTTCAGGCTCGGCAGGGCTTGGCCCGGGCGCAGGCGGTTGATCCAGCGCGGCGAGATGTTCAGGCTCAGGAACCAGTCTTCGGGGGCTTCATGCAGGCGGCTCAGCGCATTGTCGCGCAACTGCCGGTCGAGACGGCGCAAGGCCACGCCTGGCGTGCGCGGGTCGGCGAACAGTGGGCCCACGGACTGCAGGCGGCCGTCAGCCTGGCGCAGACGGCCGAGGGCCTCGACGCCGGCGATGCGGCCGGTGGCGGTGTCGATAAACGGCTGGAAGCAGGCGAGCGGTTGCCCGTCGATCACGGGGCCTCCTTAAGAGAGGTGGCGAAAAAAGGCCCGGCCCTCGAAAACGAGGGCCGGGCCGATTCTGTTAGCAAGAATGCAGCCAGCCAGCCTCAACTTTTACGCGAAGTGCCCTGCATGGCCAGTTTGATCAGCGGGATCAAGCCGGCACCCAGGCGCACCAGGCGTGTCAGGCTACCGATACCGCCACCCTTGGCACCTTTGCCGGTGAAGAAACCCATCAGCGTCACGGCGGCCACGCCCCACAGCGGCGCGTGCTTGATGCCCAGGCCGTCCTGCCAGCTCTGCCCCATGGTGCGCACCTTGTTCAAAGGCAGCATCAATTGCTGGGACTCGTGGCGGATCTCCTGACGGTGCATTTCCATGCGCAGGCGAATCAGCGCCTTGCGCATTTCGCGCCGCGACGTGTTTTGAGGCATTTCAGTCATGCTCATGGCAACAGGCGCTCCCGGTCGTTGGCCAGCTCTTCGAGGGTGGCGTGGAACGGCGTGGATTCATCGAACACCGCCGCTTTCAAGCGCACCCCGCAAAACGCTGCGGCCAGGGTGTAGAACACGCAGAGGCAGATGATCCCGGTCAGGCGATAGCCGGTGTCCCATACCAGGATCATCACCAGCGTCGACAGCCCCACCAGCAACAGCAGCGCAAACACCAGCGCCAGGCCGGCAAACAGCAGCAGGCTGACGGTGCGAGCCTTCTGTTCCTGCAATTCGATGCCAAACAATTCGACGTGACTGTGCAGCAAGCCCAACACGGCCGCGCCCAGACGCCTAGAGGTTGTCCCTGTGGACGAGCCAGTTTCGCCGATAGACATGATTTAGCGCCTTGTAGCCAGCAGGCCGATCAGAAAGCCCACGCCGGCGGCAATGCCGACCGACTGCCAAGGGTTGGCCTGCACGTAATCTTCGGTCGCGGTGACGGCCGCCTGACCGCGTTCGCGCAGGGAATCTTCCGTCTGCTTGAGGGTTTCGCGGGCCTGGAGCAGGGTGTCGTGGATCTTGGCGCGCAGCTCATCGGCCTGGTCACCAGCGAGCACTTTGGTGTCGTCCAGCAACCTTTCGGTATCAGTCACCAGGGTTTGAAAATCCGCCATCAGTATTTCTTGAGCAGTCTTTGCAGTTCTTCTGGCCATGGTTATCTCCGTGATTGGCTGATCGTGTACGTCTGTTTTCGAGTCACCGGCGTCGGTGAAGGTTCAGTTCAATTGTGTGGTACAGCTTTTGCTTTGCCTTGGTGCGCAGGCCCCTGGGCCTGCGCTGAATCCGGGCGGCCCTGGGCAATGCCTTGAAAAACCTTACCCTAAATAACTGAAACTCGCGGAAAAACCCTGTCGGCAACGGCCTGTCGTGTTGATCGCTGCGCTAAAGCGGTTCACACCCTCTGAAGAGGGGTGGGACCGGTGGAGCCAATTTAGTGCGCGCAACCCCGGCTTGAACCGCTTTGGTGCTTTTTGCCTTTATTGCAGGCCTGCCAACCTCCATGGAAAATTTGCAAAGTGCGGTGGACACGCTTGTCCACAGCTCCAACACCCTGTTTATCCTGATCGGTGCGGTCATGGTCCTGGCCATGCACGCCGGCTTCGCGTTCCTGGAAGTCGGCACGGTGCGCCAGAAGAACCAGGTCAACGCCCTGTCCAAGATCCTCAGCGACTTCGCCATCTCGACCCTGGCCTATTTCTTTATAGGCTATTGGATCTCCTACGGGGTGAGCTTCATGCAACCGGCGGCGGTCATCAGTGCCGACCACGGTTATGGCCTGGTGAAGTTCTTCTTCCTGCTGACCTTCGCGGCAGCGATCCCGGCGATTATTTCCGGTGGGATTGCGGAGCGCGCGCGGTTTGCACCACAGCTCTGCGCCACCGCATTGATCGTGGCGTTTATCTACCCGTTTTTCGAAGGCATGGTGTGGAACGGCAACTTCGGCCTGCAGGCCTGGTTGCTCGCGACCTTCGGGGCCAGCTTCCATGATTTCGCCGGTTCCGTGGTGGTCCATGCCATGGGTGGTTGGCTGGCCCTGGCGGCAGTGTTGTTGCTCGGCCCGCGTAACGGGCGCTACCGCGAAGGGCGCCTGGTGGCGTTTGCGCCGTCGAGCATTCCATTCCTGGCGCTGGGCTCGTGGATTTTGATCGTCGGCTGGTTCGGCTTCAACGTAATGAGCGCGCAGACCTTGAACGGTGTCAGCGGCCTGGTGGCAGTCAACTCGCTGATGGCGATGGTCGGCGGCACCGTCGCGGCCCTGATCATCGGCCGCAACGACCCTGGCTTCCTGCACAACGGCCCGTTGGCGGGGTTGGTGGCGATCTGCGCCGGTTCCGACCTGATGCACCCGGTGGGCGCGCTGGTCACCGGGGCCGTCGCGGGGGGTCTGTTTGTGTGGTTCTTCATCGCCGCCCAGGATCGCTGGAAGATCGACGATGTACTCGGTGTGTGGCCGTTGCACGGCTTGTGTGGCGTGTGGGGCGGCATTGCCTGCGGCATTTTCGGCCAGACCGCCCTGGGTGGCCTGGGCGGCGTGAGCCTGATCAGCCAGTTGATCGGCACGGCCCTTGGCGTGCTGGTGGCGCTGGTCGGCGGGCTGGTGGTGTATGGCGTGATCAAGCGCGTATACGGGCTGCGCTTGAGCCAGGAAGAGGAGTATTACGGCGCGGACCTGTCGATCCACAAGATCGGTGCGGTCAGTCAGGATTGATCGGCTCGTCTGCCTGCCGGTAAAAACCGTGCAGCAGGCGATAGCGGTTCTGTCGCACCTCATCGACCCGCGCCTGTACCTGCTGGTCCGGCAGGCCCAGCAGGATCAAGGCGTGGGAGGCGAGCATCAGGCTCGACTCCAACAGCTCGGGCACCACTTCGCTGGCGCCTGCGGCTTTCAGCTCGGCGAGCTGGCTGTCGTCGCGGGTGCGCACCAGGATCGGCACCTCGGTGTTGATCCGGCGTGCCTCTTTAAGCACCGCCAGGGCGACATCACTGTTGTCCACCGCAATCACCACCAGCCGCGCACGTTCCAGGCCGACCGCACTGAGCAGGGCGCCACGCCGACAATCGCCATAATGCACGCTGCTGTCCTCGGTGGCCGCTTCCTGCACCCGTTCCGGGTCGTCATCCAGGGCGATAAACGCCTGTTGCTCCTTGCGCAGAAAACGTCCGATGGATTGGCCGACGCGGCCATAGCCGCAGATCACTGCGTGCCCGCGTAGCTCGGCGTTCAGCGCGGTGATTTCTTCCAGTTGCACTTGCTGGTTGGGCTTGCGGTGCAGGCGCAGGGCGATGCCTGGGGCGGCGCGTAACAGCAGGGGCGTCAGCAGCATCGAACAGAAGGTGGCAGCGAGTAGCAAACCGTTGAATTCGTCGGGGATCAACCGGCTCTGCTGCATCTGCGCCATCAACGCAAAGCAAAACTCGCCGCCCTGGGCCAGGGCCAGGCCACTGCGCCAGGCGGTCTCGCTGTCGCTGCCGCGCAGTTTGACCAGCGCGGCCACCACGCAGCCTTTGACCAGCATCAGCGTGAGGGTGAGGCCGAGGATCAGCAGGCTATGGCTGACAAACAGCTGCAGGTCGATGAGCATGCCGATGCTGACGAAAAACAGCCCCAGCAAGATGTCGCGAAACGGACGGATGTCCGCCTCGATCTGATGGCGGTAGTGGCTTTCTCCCAGCAGCATGCCGGCCAGGAACGCACCGAGGGCAGGGGACAGCCCCAGCAGGTGCGTGAGCCAGGCGGTGAGCAACACAATCACCAGCGCCAGCAGCACAAACAGCTCCGCCGAATGGGACGCGGCAACCTCATGGAACAAACGCGGCAACAACCAACGGCTGGCGAGCAGCAGGCCGACAAACAGCACCACGGTCTTGCCCAGGGTCAGTGGCAACGCCCAATACCAGGCTTGCTCGCCGGTGCCGGCAAACACCGGCACCAGGGTCAGCAGCAGCACCGCCACCACATCCTGGAACAGCAACACGCCAATAGCATTCTGGCCATGGCTGCTGAAGATCTCCCCCAGGCTGGTCAACTCCTTGCTGACGATGGCCGTGGATGACAAGGCCAGCCCGGCACCCAACATCAAGGCGATGCCCGGTGCGACACCCAGCATCATCAACAACAGCCCCAGGACTAGACCGCAACCCAGCACCTGCAAGCTGCCCAGGCCAAACACCACGCGGCGCAGGGCGAGCATCTTCGTCAGGGAAAACTCCAGGCCCAGGGAAAACAGCAGGAACACCACGCCCAGTTCGGCAAGGTCGGGCAGCTCTTCGCTGTCATTCACCCAGTCCAGCGCAGTGGGCCCCACGGCCAGGCCGACACACAGGTAGCCCAGCACGGGCGGCAACTGCAGCCGGCGAAACAGCGCAATCACCACCAGGGATGAGGCCAGAATGATCAGCAGGTTGGCAAACACACGCATCTCCGTTGCAAAGGGGCAGGCAAAAAGCCGCGAGAATCGCTGAATCAGTTATAGGCCATGGTGACCTGGGTCAGGGTTTTTGTGGTGGTGGGCTTCATGCCGCCAGCGGGCTTAGAATGTTGGCCTACTTTCTGACCAGGTCCAATCGCCATGCTTCCTGAATGCCAGTTATTCGGCACCCTGGGTTGCCATCTTTGTGAGATTGCCGAGGCTGAAATCATGCCGTTGGTCGAACACGGGTTGTTGGTGGAGCTGGTGGATATCACCGATCCCGACGACCTGACCGTGGCCTACGGCCTGCGGATTCCGGTGCTTCGCCGGGTGGACACCGGGGCGGAACTGGATTGGCCTTTTGACACACAACAGGTCGTGACCTTCCTTCGTTGAGTGTTATGCGATGGCAGGTTTCCAAATATTAAGTTACTGTATGTTTGTACAGCGATTGAATTGAGGGAACGCCCGTGGTGAATGTCGAACAACTAAAAAGCAGCGTCAATCGCATGTCCGCCGACGTTGTGCGCGACGCGGTGAATGAGCTGCGCCTCGATGGCCTGGTCACGGAAGGCAAGACGCCGTTCAACAAAGTGCATTTCAATACCTGCTTTGCCGAGATCGAGGCATTGTTCCAGCGTGCCGGTTACCACAAGCAGCTGGACGTGGTGGGGTATCAGGGCTTGTTGTACGCGTTGTACGATCCAGGCCGCTGGGAAGCGGTGGACGTGCTGCGCTGGCTCAAGGAGTTCACCGAGGCCGCCAGTGCCTCGAAGCTCCTGCGGGCGGAGTTGGCCAAGGCCTGAGATCCGCCCTAGGCTCAATCCCGCTGCATGCGGGATAATGCCAGCCTGTTTTTTCCAGGCTTCGAGCACATCCATGTCCACATCCGGTTTTTCTGCGTCCCAGCACCAAGCCAGCACCTTGTACCTGCCGCCCGGCCCTTGGGCGACGGTGCTCGATTGCCTGTGCGAGCACTTCCCGGCGATTGGCCGTGAACACTGGCTGGACCGCATCGCCCGGGGCCGGGTGCTGGACATCAACGGCAGCCCGATCAGCCTGGACCTGGCCTACAAGGAAGGCCTGTGTATTTATTACTTCCGCGAAGTGCCCAACGAGAAAGCCATCCCGGTGCAGGAAACCATCCTGTATGCCGACGAGCATCTCGTCGTCGCCGACAAACCGCATTTTTTGCCCGTGACGCCGGCCGGGGAGTACGTCGAGCAAACCCTGCTGCGCCGCTTGATTCGCCGTCTGGACAACCCGTCACTGGTGCCTTTGCACCGCATCGACCGGCATACGGCGGGGCTGGTGCTGTTCTCGGCCAACCCGGCCAGCCGCTCGGCTTATCAGCAACTGTTTCCCACACGCCAGATCGATAAGTTCTATGAAGCCATCGCGCCGGCCCTGCCAGGCCTGACGTTCCCCCTGGTGCATAAAAGCCGCATGGTGGATGGCGAGCCGTTCTTTCGTATGCAGGAAGGCGCCGGTGCCGCGAACACCGAAACGGCTGTGGAAGTGCGGGAAAAGAATGGCGATCTATGGCGCTACGGCCTGTTCCCCGTCACCGGCAAGAAGCACCAGTTGCGCGTACACATGACCGCACTCGGCGCGAGTATCTGTAATGATCCGTTCTACCCCGATGTGATCAAGGAGGCCGTGGACGACTACGCCAACCCGCTGAAGCTGTTGGCCCAGGGCGTGCGGTTTATCGACCCGGTCACAGGTGTCGAACGCAGCTTTCGCAGCCAGATCACCCTCGACTGGTAACCGCCAGAAACAACAAGGCCCGCGCGAGGCGGGCCTTGTTGGCAAACGCTAAGATTTACAGGTCTTTAACGGTGCGAACCTGATCTTTGTTGATGCGGGTGCGCTTGCCGTCAAGTTGTTCGAATTCGTAGAAACCCGAATCTTCGTTGTATTTCGGGGTGTCGACGGCCTGGATTTCGCGACCGTCATTCAGGGTGATCACTGTTGGCGAGGCGCAACCGGCGAGGGTGGCGAGGCCCAGTGCAAGCATGAGAGCGGCGATGGTCCGTTGAGTCATGAGTTCGTCTCCGAGAGAATTCTTTTAAATAGCTGACCTTGTGACGCGTACGGCGTCGACAAAGTTCCTTGTGCGAGGTTCATTCTGACACGCCCGACGGCGTCTGTAACAGCTCCGGCGTATTAAGGTTGGCCAGGCGCGGGTCATTCGCCGGGCACTCCAGGCCCACGCCGCCCTGTTGCAGGAAGATCTTGCGCGGGCTGCGTTCGCCCGCGTGCCAGGCGCTATCCACCGCGTCCCGCAGGGCGGTCGGGACGATGCAGATCAGCGGTTCCCAAAACTCACCATGGCGCACCATCACCGGCCACCGAGGGTTGCGTCCTGCGGTCTCACGCAGTTCGGCGAGCAGTCGGGCGTCGATCTGCGGCACGTCGCACGGCAATATCAGCAAGTGCCCATGACGCGCGGCGGCGAGCCCCGCACGGATACCCGCGAGCGGGCCGGGAAAGTCCGGGCTGTCATCGCTCACCAGTTGGTCGGCATACGGTGCGTACCGGTCATGATTACGGTTGCACGAGATGATCAGATCGTCTGTCAGCGGGCGCACCAGGCGCTGCAAGTGCGCGATCAAAGGTTGCCCGCGCCACTCCAGCAAGCCTTTGTCCTGCCCGCCCATGCGCTGGCCGCGCCCACCCGACAGCAGCAGGATCGAGCAGGGCAGGGGTGAATAATCAGTCGACATGGCGGTTCCGCTGCGGCAGGTAAATAGGGGCCTGTGATATAACATCGGGCTGTTCCTTCGACAACCGGACCGTGCCATGAAAACCAAGGCAGATGCGCCCTTCGTACCCCTGAACATCGCTGTACTGACCGTCAGTGACACCCGCACCCTCGAAACCGATACCTCCGGCCAGGTCTTCGTCGACCGCCTCACCGCCGCCGGCCACCACCTGGCCGAGCGCGTGCTGCTCAAGGACGACCTCTATAAGATCCGCGCCCAGGTCGCCCACTGGATCGCCGAAGACGTGGTGCAAGTCGTGCTGATCACCGGCGGCACCGGCTTCACCGGCCGTGATAGCACACCCGAGGCGGTCAGCTGCCTGCTGGACAAGCAGGTCGACGGCTTTGGCGAACTGTTCCGCCAGATTTCCGTGGCCGACATCGGCACCTCCACTGTGCAGTCCCGCGCCCTGGCCGGTCTGGCCAATGGCACCCTGGTGTGCTGCCTGCCGGGCTCTACCAATGCGGTGCGTACCGGCTGGGACGGCATCCTCGCCGAGCAGTTGGACAACCGTCACCGCCCGTGCAATTTCGTGCCGCACCTGAAGCAGGCCGAGCCTTGTGAATCCCGTGGGTAAGCCCGGCAAGACCGGCGCCCTGATGCCGGTGGAAGACGCCTTGCAACAACTGCTGGCCATGGCCGCAGCCGCGCCGATCCGCGAGCAGGAAACCTTGGCCCTGGCGGACTGCGACGCTCGCGTACTGGCGCAGGACCTGGTCTCCACCCTCGACCTGCCGCCGTGGCCGAACAGCGCCATGGACGGTTATGCCGTGCGCCTGGCGGACTGGACCGGTGAACCTCTGGTGGTCAGCCAGCGCATCTTCGCCGGCCAGGCGCCACAACCCTTGGCCGCCGGCACCTGCGCGCGCATCTTCACTGGCGCCCCGGTGCCCGAAGGTGCCGACTGTGTCGAGATGCAGGAAAATGCCGTGGTGCACGCCGATGAGCGCGTGAGCTTCACCGAAGCCCTGCACATCGACCAGAACATCCGCCCCCAAGGCCAGGAAACCACCGTCGGCGAGTTAGTGCTCACCGCCGGCACGCGCCTGGGCCCGATCGAGCTGGGCCTGGCCGCCTCCCTCGGCCATGACCGCCTCGCCGTGATCCGCCGCCCACGGGTGGCTGTGCTGTCCACGGGCGACGAGTTGATCGAGCCCGGTTTGCCGCTGGGGCCGGGGCAGATCTACAACAGCAACCGTCGGGTGTTGTGCTCATGGCTCACCCGCATGGGCTGTGAAGTGATCGACGCGGGCATCCTGCCGGATGATCTGGAGAAAACCCGGAACTGCCTGGCAGGCCTGGGCGCGGTCGACCTGATACTGTCCACGGGCGGTGTATCGGTGGGCGAGGCGGACTTCCTCGGCATCGCCCTGCGTGAGGAGGGCGAGCTGGCGTTGTGGAAACTGGCGATCAAACCGGGCAAGCCGCTGACCTTCGGCCACTTCCGTGGCGTGCCGGTGATCGGCCTGCCGGGCAACCCGGCTTCGACGCTGGTGACCTTCGCGCTGCTGGCACGCCCTTATCTGCTGCGCCGCCAGGGCGTGCAAGACGTCGAGCCGCTGCGCGTTGAAGTGCCGGTGGGGTTTGACTGGCCCAAGCCAGGCAACCGCCGTGAGTACCTGCGCGGGCGGATCGAACAGGGCAAGGCGATCATCTACCGCAACCAAAGCTCCGGCGTGCTGCGCAGTGCGGCGTGGGCGCAAGGGTTTGTGGAGGTGTTGGAAGGCACGACGTTGGAGATCGGCGATACCGTCAATTTCATCCCGCTCAGTGAAGTCCTGAACTGAACACAGATCAAAAATGTGGGAGCGGGCTTGCTCGCGAATGCGGTGTTTCAGCCACTAAATGTGCTGACTGATCCACCGCTTTCGCGAGCAAGCCCGCTCCCACAGTTAGTTTTGTGTTGTCGGTGAGTCAGTAGTCGTCCCCACGCTCCGTCACGTCGCGTTCCACCGGTCCCGCGTCCGGGTCATACCCCACCGGGAACTTGCCTTTCAACGTCCACGCAAACGCAATGATCTCGGCCACCGTGCGGTATAGCTCCTCCGGAATACTGTCGCCCAGCTCCATGCGCGCCAGCAGCTTCACCAACTCGGCGTTTTCATAGATCGGCACTTCATTCTCGCGCGCCAGTTTAAGGATGGCTTCGGCCAGGGCATCGTCGCCTTTGGCCGTCAGGGTCGGCGCCTGCTGGCCGTCGTACTTGAGGGCAATCGCCTGGCGCGGTGGCGGCGGGTTCTTCATGCGGTTTCATCCACCCAGCGTTGCTCCAATCCGGTTTTAGGCCCGCGCGGCGGTGTGCCGAGGTGGCAATCGAGGTCGCCGACGTTGATGCCGGAGGTCACCAAGCGTTCGCGCAGGTTGCCCAAGTGGCTTTCGATCAAGCTGGCGGTGAAAGGCCGGGAAGCCCACAACTGGCTGGACAGTTTGCCCTGGCTCAATTGCGCCTGGACCTGCAACGGGCCCAACGGCTCCATGTCGAAGGCGAGTTCGACGCGCCAGAGCATTTGCTTGGCGTCCTTCTTGTCCTTGCGCTCGGGCTGGTCTTTGTCTGGTGCGGGTTCTTCGCGTTGGAATTTGACCTGCAGCGGCACGATGTCCTGCAACGTACGCATCGGGATTTCCAGCTGCCACGTGGTCTGCAGGCGGCCGTCGGCGGTGGTGCCGGTCTGTTCCAGGCTCGACAACTGGTGGCTCTGCAACCGCGAGATGGCCCCGGCGGCCAGGCGCAGCAGATTTTCCAGGTCGCCTTCGCCTTCGAGCTTCGCCATCAGTCGCTCGGGCAGCGGGAATCCGGCAGGCAACTGCCGGGCGCTGACTTGGCCGAGGGTGTTCAGGGGGCTGCGCACAAAGTTGGGAAGCACTTGGGCCAGGGTATTGGCGGCGAGGATGGCATTCATATTGGTGCTGGCGGGCAGGGCGGGCAGCAAGTCCGCGACCAGGCGCAGCAGCGCGCCTTTCATGTCCAGCGGTGGGATCTGCGGGTTTTGCCCGGCCAGCAGCTTGGCTTCCAGAAAGGCGCCGCTGTTCTGGATGACTTGCGCCAGTACCTTGGGATTGCTGACCTGGGCCAGGTCCGGCAAGGCGGCCAGCAGACGGTCGGCGGCGGCGCGCAGGTCGGCGGAGGTGCTGTCGCCACGGGGCAGGTTCTGCAGCGCGGTGAACACCGCGTCCAGTGAGCCTTGGCGGCTTTGCTGGGTTGACAGTTGCTGGGTGACGGCCAGTTGATCCTTGAGCCCGCTCAGCGGCACAAAGCTCAGGGTCTGCGCGTTTTGCACCACGGCGCTGAGCAAACTGCCGACGCGCAGGGGTTGCGGGCTTTCCACGGTCAGGGTCGCGCCCGCCAGGGCGTTGTTGAGCACGGTGACCAGCGAGCGGTAGATCGCCGGTTGCGCCGTGCCCTGGGGCAGCATCTGGGTGGTCAGCACCTTGGCTTGCAACAGCGTGCCCACCGGCATCTGGTGGGTGTCGATGCGGGTGAGGGCGGCGACATTGGCGCTCAAGGCCTGTTGCAAGCTCAGGGTGAGGTTGCCCGCAGTCGTCTGGCTTACGGCGACATTGCTGCCCAGCGGCAGCGGCTGCGGGCTGCTCGCCTGCACCAGGGTCTGGCGACCGCCTTCAAGGGTCAGTTTGAGCAGTAACTGGAAGGCTTCACCGCCTTGTTTCAGGGCGATGACTTCAGCGTTCGCGGTTTTCCCGGGGTCGATCAGGCCGATCTGTGGCTCCAGCAGTTTCAGCAACTCACCGGCTGCGGGCGCAGGGCCAGGCCCGGCTGGCGGGGCGGGTGGAAGCGTAGGAAGGTTGATCTCACCGGTCATCGCGCGCGTCGTCTCTGGGGAAATTGCCCTCTTTAGAGTAGGGCATCACATGTATAATGCCGCCCGTCTGCAAAGAGAGCGGTAAAAACCTCACAACTATTTGATCCAGCTCTCTAAAATCGGTCGCCAAAGCCGTTATTGTGCATTTCTCTTTAACGGCCGCTGCACCGCCGACTTGAACCGTAAAGGCCCGCGATCTTTTGACCAGCCCTCTTCTTGAAGCCGTAGCGCTCTCCTGTGAACGCGACCTGCGCCTGTTGTTCGAGCACCTCGAACTGCGGCTGACGGGCGGCGACATGGTGCAGGTCAGCGGCCCCAACGGCAGCGGCAAGACCAGTTTGCTGCGCCTGCTGGCGGGGTTGATGCAGCCGACCGCCGGTGAAGTTCGACTCAACGGCAAGCCCCTTAACGAACAACGCACTGAGCTGGCGCGCAATCTTGTGTGGATTGGCCACGCTGCCGGCATCAAGGACGTGCTGACCGCCGAGGAAAACCTCAGCTGGCTCAGCGCCCTGCATCATCGCGCTTCGCGCGACGCCATCTGGCAGGCCCTGGCCGCTGTCGGCCTCAAGGGCTTCGAAGACGTGCCCTGTCACACCCTGTCTGCCGGCCAACAGCGTCGCGTGGCCCTGGCGCGTTTGTACCTGCCGGGCCCGCCGCTGTGGATTCTCGACGAACCCTTCACCGCCCTCGACAAACAAGGCGTGGCCCAGCTGGAAGAACACCTGGCCCACCATTGCGAGCAGGGCGGCCTGGTCGTCCTCACCACTCACCACACCTTGGCGCGCATGCCTGCTGGCTACCGCGACCTTGACCTGGGCCGGTGGTCGCTATGAGCGTCTTCGCCCTGCTGGTCGCCCGCGAAGCGCGGCTGCTGTGCCGTCGCCCGGCCGAACTGGCCAACCCGCTGGTGTTCTTTGCGATTGTCATCGCGTTGTTTCCGTTGGCGGTCGGTCCCGAGACTAAACTGTTGCAAACCTTGTCCCCCGGACTGGTGTGGGTGGCGGCGCTTTTGTCGGTCCTGCTCTCGCTGGACGGGCTGTTTCGCAGTGATTTCGAAGACGGTTCCCTCGAACAGTGGGTCCTTTCGTCGCACCCTTTGCCACTTCTGGTACTGGCAAAGGTACTGGCACACTGGGCTTTTTCCGGCTTGGCGCTAGTCTTGCTCTCGCCGCTGCTGGCGATGATGCTGGGCCTGCCCGTCGAATGCCTGCCGGTGTTGCTCCTGTCCTTGTTGCTCGGTACGCCGGTGCTCAGCCTGTTGGGGGCGGTGGGCGCAGCGTTGACCGTGGGCTTGAAGCGGGGCGGCCTGTTGTTGGCCCTGCTGATTCTGCCTTTGTACATCCCGGTATTGATCCTGGGCAGCGGCGCCTTGCAAGCCGCGCTCATGGGCATGCCGGCGACTGGTTATCTCCTGTGGCTTGGCAGCCTTGCCGCCCTGGCGGTAACCCTGACACCCTTTGCTATAGCGGCTGGCCTGAAGATCAGCGTCGGCGAATAATGAGGTCTGGCTAAGCGTTATGCCTTAGCCAGTAAAGACCCTGAGAGCTTCTTGCCAAGACAAGAGGCCACCGTGATGGAAACAGCAATGAACTGGACCTGGTTTCATAAGCTCGGCTCGCCCAAATGGTTCTATGGCATCAGCGGCAAGCTGCTGCCGTGGTTGAGCGTCGCCGCCGTGTTGCTGATCGGCATCGGCCTGGTCTGGGGCCTGGCCTTCGCGCCGCCGGACTACCAGCAAGGCAACAGCTTTCGCATCATCTATATCCACGTGCCTGCCGCGATGCTGGCCCAGTCCTGCTACGTGATGCTGGCGGTGTGCGGCATCGTCGGCCTGGTGTGGAAGATGAAACTCGCGGACGTGGCCCTGCAATGCGCCGCGCCCATCGGTGCGTGGATGACCGCCGTGGCGCTGGTCACCGGCGCGATCTGGGGCAAGCCCACCTGGGGCTCGTGGTGGGTGTGGGATGCACGACTAACGTCCATGTTGATCCTGCTGTTCCTGTACTTCGGTCTGATTGCCCTGGGCAACGCGATCAGCAATCGTGACAGCGCCGCCAAGGCCTGTGCGGTGCTGGCGATTGTTGGCGTGATCAACATCCCGATCATCAAATACTCGGTGGAGTGGTGGAACACCCTGCACCAGGGCGCCACCTTCACCCTCACCGAAAAACCGGCAATGCCCGTGGAAATGTGGGCACCGCTGCTGCTGATGGTGCTGGGGTTCTACTGTTTCTTCGGTGCCGTGCTGCTGCTGCGCATGCGCCTCGAAGTGCTCAAGCGTGAAGCCCGCACCAGTTGGGTCAAGGCCGAAGTGCAAAGCAGCCTGGGAGCGCGCGCATGAGTTTTGCTTCTTTCAGCGAGTTTCTCGCCATGGGCCATCACGGCCTGTATGTCTGGACGGCCTATGGCATCTGCCTGGCGGTGCTGGCCCTCAACGTCGCCATGCCGATCCTGGCTCGCAAGCGTTACCTGCAACAAGAGGCGCGTCGTCTGCGCCGGGAGACCGATAAGTGAATCCGCTGCGTAGAAAGCGTCTGTTGATCATCCTTGCCATCCTGGCCGGCGTCGGCATTGCCGTGGCCCTGGCCTTGAGTGCCCTGCAGCAGAACATCAACCTGTTCTACACCCCGACCCAGATCGCCAATGGCGAAGCGCCGGTCGACACGCGCATCCGCGCCGGCGGCATGGTGGAAAAGGGCTCGCTCAAGCGTTCCGGAGATTCCCTCGACGTGACCTTCGTGGTCACCGACTTCAACAAAGCCGTGACCATCACCTATCGCGGCATCCTCCCGGACTTGTTCCGCGAAGGCCAAGGTATCGTCGCCCTGGGCAAACTCAACGCTGACGGCGTGGTGGTGGCCGATGAAGTGCTGGCCAAGCACGATGAGAAATACATGCCGCCGGAAGTCACCAAGGCCCTGAAAGACAGCGGCCAATCCGCGCCAACGCCTGCCAAGGAGGGCTAAGCCATGACGTCCGCACTGTTTATTCCGGAGCTGGGCCAGTTGGCGATGATCCTCGCCCTGTGCTTTGCCATCGTCCAGGCCGTAGTGCCATTGCTCGGCGCCTGGCGCGGTGACCGCTTATGGATGAGCCTGGCGCAGCCGGCTGCCTGGGGCCAGTTTGCGTTCCTGCTGTTCGCGTTCGGTTGCCTGACCTACGCCTTTATGACCGACGACTTTTCCGTCGCCTACGTGGCCAATAACTCCAACAGCGCGCTGCCCTGGTACTACAAGTTCAGCGCCGTGTGGGGCGCCCACGAAGGGTCGCTGCTGCTGTGGGCGTTGATCCTCGGCGGCTGGACCTTTGCCGTGTCGGTGTTCTCGCGCCAACTGCCGCAAGTGATGCTGGCGCGGGTGCTGGCGGTGATGGGCATGATCAGCATCGGCTTCCTGCTGTTCCTGATCATGACGTCCAACCCGTTCAGCCGCATCCTGCCGCAGATCCCGGCGAACGGGCATGACCTCAACCCGCTGCTGCAAGACATCGGGCTGATCGTGCACCCGCCGATGCTCTACATGGGTTACGTCGGTTTCTCGGTGGCCTTCGCCTTCGCCATCGCCGCCTTGCTTGGCGGACGCCTCGATGCGGCCTGGGCGCGCTGGTCGCGGCCGTGGACCATCGTCGCCTGGGCGTTCCTCGGGATTGGTATCACGCTTGGCTCCTGGTGGGCCTATTACGAACTGGGTTGGGGCGGCTGGTGGTTCTGGGACCCGGTGGAAAACGCCTCCTTCATGCCCTGGTTGGTCGGCACGGCGCTGATTCACTCGCTGGCCGTCACCGAAAAACGCGGCGTGTTCAAGAGCTGGACCGTGCTGCTGGCTATCGCGGCGTTTTCCCTCAGCCTGCTCGGCACATTCCTTGTGCGTTCGGGCGTGCTGACCTCGGTGCACGCGTTTGCGTCCGACCCTGAGCGCGGCGTGTTCATCCTGATCTTCCTGCTGTTTGTGGTCGGCGGCTCCCTGACGTTGTTTGCGTTGCGCGCGCCAGTGGTCAAGAGCCAGGTCGGTTTCAACCTGTGGTCGCGGGAAACCCTGTTGCTGGGCAATAACCTGGTGCTGGTGGTGGCCGCGTCGATGATCCTGCTCGGCACCCTGTACCCATTGGTGCTGGACGCCTTGAGCGGTGCCAAGCTGTCGGTGGGCCCGCCGTACTTCAACGCGTTGTTTATCCCATTGATGGGCCTGTTGATGGTGGTGATGGCGGTCGGCGTGCTGGTGCGCTGGAAAGACACGCCGGTCAAATGGCTGGCCGGCATGCTGATGCCGGTGCTGCTCGGCAGCGTGGCGTTGGCGGTGATCGCCGGGTTTGCCTACGGCGACTTCAATTGGGCGGTGCTCGCCACCTTCCTGCTCGCCGCCTGGGTATTGCTGGCCGGCGTGCGCGACCTCTTCGACAAGACCCGCCACAAAGGCCTGATCAAAGGCCTGCCAACCCTGACCCGCAGCTACTGGGGCATGCAGATCGCCCATATCGGCATCGCCGTGTGCGCCCTGGGCGTGGTGCTCTCCAGCCAGAACAGCGCCGAGCGCGACCTGCGCCTGGCACCGGGCGAGTCCATGGACCTGGCCGGTTACCACTTCATCTTCGAAGGCGCCAAGCACTTCGAAGGGCCGAACTTCACGTCAGACAAAGGCACGGTACGCGTCGTCCGCAACGGTAAAGAGATCGCCGTGCTGCACCCGGAAAAACGCCTGTACACCGTACAGAGTTCGATGATGACCGAGGCCGGTATCGACGCCGGTTTCACCCGCGACCTCTATGTGGCGCTGGGTGAACCCCTGGGCGAGGGCGCCTGGGCGGTGCGGGTGCATGTGAAACCGTTTGTGCGCTGGATCTGGTTCGGCGGCTTGCTCACCGGTTTCGGCGGTTTGCTGGCCGCGATGGACCGGCGTTATCGGGTCAAGGTCAAGAGCCGGGTGCGTGAAGCCCTCGGCCTGCAGGGAGCGGCGGCATGAAGCGTTGGTTGATGGTGGTACCGCTGGCGATGTTTCTGGTGGTGGCGGTGTTCCTGTATCGCGGTCTTTATCTGGACCCGGCCGAGCTGCCCTCGGCCATGATCGGCAAGCCGTTCCCGGCGTTCAGCCTGCCAACGGTGCAGGGCGACAAGACCCTGACCCAGGCCGACCTGCTGGGCAAACCCGCCCTGGTCAACGTGTGGGGCACCTGGTGCATCTCCTGCCGCGTCGAGCACCCGGTGTTGAACAAGCTGGCCGAGAAGGGCGTGGTGATCTATGGCATCAACTACAAGGACGACAACGCCGCAGCCTTGAAATGGCTGGCCGAGTTCCACAACCCGTACCAGCTGGATATCCGCGATGAAGACGGTAACCTTGGCCTGAATCTCGGTGTCTACGGCGCTCCGGAAACCTTCTTTATCGATGCCAAGGGCGTGATCCGCGACAAGTACGTCGGCGTGATCGACGAGGTGGTCTGGCGCGAACAACTGGCTGCCAAGTATCAGGCGCTGGTCGATGAGGCCAAGCCATGAAGCGTCTGTTAGCCGCTGCGGTGCTGGCGCTGGGGTTGGCCGGCGTGGCCCACGCCGCCATCGACACCTATGAATTCGCCAAGGACGGTGACCGCGAGCGATTCCGCGAACTCACCAAGGAACTGCGCTGCCCCAAGTGCCAGAACCAGGACATCGCCGACTCCAACGCCCCCATCGCCGCCGACCTGCGCAAAGAGATTTTCCGCATGCTGGGGGAGGGCAAGGACAACCAGCAGATCATCGACTTCATGGTCGACCGCTACGGTGATTTCGTGCGCTACAAACCGGCCCTCACCGGCAAGACCGCGCTGCTGTGGTTCGGCCCTGCCGGGCTGTTGCTGGCGGGCGTGGTGGTGATGGCGGTGATCGTGCGCCGTCGCCGCGCCGCGCCGACCGATGGTTCCGACGCGCTGTCCCTGGATGAGCGTAAACGCCTCGACCAATTGCTGGACACCAAGACTGATGATTGATTTCTGGCTCGCAGCCGGCTTGCTGCTTCTGATTGCCCTGAGTTTCCTGTTGATCCCTGTGCTGCGCGGCCGCCGCGCCCAGCGTGAAGAGGACCGCACCGCGTTGAACGTGGCGCTGTACCAAGAACGTGTCGCCGAGCTGCAAGTGCAGCAGGACGAAGGCGTGCTCAACGCCGCACAACTCGACACCGGCCGCGCCGAAGCGGCGCGTGAATTGCTGGCTGACACGGAAGGCTTGGAGAAACCCCGCGAATCGCGCCTGGGCAAGCCACTGCCATTGCTGGCAGCGTTTTTGGTGCCGGTCCTCGGCGTTGCGCTGTACCTGCATTACGGGGCCAGCGACAAGGTTGAACTGACCCGCGAATTCTCCCAGCCGCCGGTGTCCATGGAAGACATGACCCACCGCCTGGAACGTGCTGCCGCCGCCCAGCCGGATTCGCCGGAAGGCCTGTACTTCCTTGGTCGTGCCTACATGGCCCAGGATCGCTCCGCCGATGCGGCCAAAGTGTTCGAGCGCACCGTCGCCCTGGCCGGTCGTCAGCCGGAACTGCTCGGCCAGTGGGCCCAGGCGCAATACTTTGCCGACAATAAACAGTGGTCGCCCAAGGTGCAGGCGCTGACGGACGAGGCGTTGAAGCTTGATCCGAAGGAAGTCACCAGCCTCGGCCTGCTCGGTATCGCGGCGTTTGAAGGCCAGCGTTATCAGGAAGCGATCGACTACTGGAACCGGCTGTTGGCGCAACTGCCACCGGAAGACAATTCCCGTGCAGCCCTGCAAGGTGGCATTGATCGCGCAGCTGAGAAGCTGAAAGAAAACGGCGGCACCGTCGCCTCTCAAAAAGCCGCGATGAAAGTTCGGGTGGATCTGAGCGCCGACGTGAAGGCCAAAGCCCTGCCCACTGACAGCGTATTCATCTTCGCCCGCGCGGTCTCCGGCCCACCAGCGCCATTGGCGGCCAAGCGCGTCACCGTCGCCGAGCTGCCGATCACCGTTGAACTGGGCGATGCCGACGCGATGATGCCGCAGTTGAAACTGTCGAACTTCCCCGAAGTCCAACTGGTTGCGCGCATATCCCGGGCCGGTGTTCCGACCGCTGGCGAATGGATCGGCCGCAGCCAACCCTTGGCCAGCAGCACCACTGCCGTGCAGCAGCTGACCATCGACAGTCCGGACAAGTAATCGAGGAAACGCTTATGACCGCATTTGCACGCATCACCTTGCTCAGCCTGGTATTGGGGCTGAGCGCTTGTGCGGTCCACCGCCCACCTCCTGCGCCCACCGGCCCGACCATCCCACCGTCAGGCCCGTCGACCCAGCCGAGCACCAAGCCCTCGGGCCCGGTGACTCCAGCACCGAAACCCGTGCCGACCAAATCGCCGACCTTCGCCCCACCACCGGGCGCGGCCAGCCACTGGGACGGCAAGATGCAGGTGTATGTGCTGGAAGAACAGCCCGACACCTTCTACCGCCAGCGCACCTACTACCGCTGGAGCAACGGCTGGAGCCGCTCGATCAGCCCGAACGGGCCGTGGGAAGAGACCGACGTGCAAGGCGTACCGCCGGGACTGAGCAAGCAATACGCACAATGACAAAAGGCGACCTTCGGGTCGCCTTTTTCTTGCCTGTGAAACATGGTCTCCAATCCAATGAAGATCACCTGTGGGAGCCGGGCTTGCCCGCGATGGCGGCGTGTCAGGCACCGAATCAATTGCAGCTAAACCGCCATCGCAGAGGTGCGGCGATCCGACAAGCCAGTTCCCACAGGAGACCTCATCGGCTGTCAGGCCACCGGACACGCCCGATTCAGCGCTTCATCCACCAACAACTGCGCAATCTCAATCATCTGCACCACTGCCAGCACCTGCTTGCGACCCGAGCTATCCAGAACCTAGCGACGGCGCTGCCTGAATGAACACGGTGGCCTTACTGGGGCTGCTGCGCAGCCCAGCGCGGGGCAAGCCCGCTCACCACAGCAAGCCCGCTCACCACAAAAAAGCCCATTCACTACTTAGCTGGGGTTGCTTTTAGATCCACTTCCAACCTTTCACAAAACCTTCATCCAGCCGACCCCCTCCAGTCATGTGCAAGTAATAGCACTGACACCTCCCGCGCCTACTGTCGTTTGAACTCAACCGCAGCCATCCCCTGGCTGTTCAAACAAGACAGAGAAGCCCATGACTCACGCTATCCATGTCGATCACTTGAACAAGACCTTTGCGAAGAAATCCGCATTGGTCGACCTCGAACTCACCGTTGCCGCAGGTGAGATGGTCGCGCTGATTGGCGCTTCCGGTTCCGGCAAGTCCACCTTGTTGCGCCATTTGGCCGGCCTGGCCTGTTGCGACAAGAGCAATGGCGGCAGCGTCAAGGTGTTGGGCCGGGAAGTGCAGGCCAGTGGGCGCTTGAATGGCAAGGTGCGGCGGTTGCGCGCAGACATCGGCTACATCTTCCAGCAGTTCAACCTGGTCAATCGCCTGAGCGTGCTCGACAACGTGCTGCTCGGTTGCCTGGGTCGCATGCCGCGCTGGCGCGGCAACCTGGGGTTGTTCAATGCCGAGGAAAAGGCGTTTGCCCTGGAGTCCCTGGCACGTGTGGGCCTGGCCGACCTGGCTGCTCAACGTGCATCCACCTTGTCTGGCGGCCAGCAGCAACGCGTGGCGATTGCCCGTGCCTTGACCCAGCGCGCCGAGGTGATCCTCGCCGACGAACCCATCGCCTCCCTGGACCCGGAGTCAGCACGCAAGGTGATGGAGATCCTCGCCGACATCAACCGCCGCGACGGCAAGACCGTGGTGGTGACCCTGCATCAAGTCGATTACGCCATGCGTTATTGCCCGCGGGCCGTGGCGCTCAAGGGCGGTCGGATTCATTTCGACGGGCAGGGCAGTGCGATGAGCAGCCAGTTCCTCAATGACTTGTACGGTGCCGACGTCGACACCAGCCTGATGTTTTCCGACCACTCCCGCCACACCACCGTGACCCCTCGGCTGGCCCTGGCACGCGCTTGAAACCCTACTCACGACCCACAGGAATTCCTTCCATGTTGAACCGTATCGGCCAAGTGTTTCTGTCCGCCGCGTTGTTGGCCAGTGTCGCCATGGGCAATGCCTACGCGGCCGACAAAGCCATCAATTTCGGCATCATGTCCACCGAGTCTTCGCAGAACCTCAAGAGCATCTGGCAGCCGTTCCTGGATGACATGCACAAGAAGACCGGCCTGACCATCAACGCCACTTTCGCCTCCGACTACGCCGGCCTGATTCAGGGCATGCGCTTCAACAAGGTCGATGTGGCCTGGCTCGGCAACAAGGCCGCGATGGAAGCGGTGGACCGCTCCAACGGCGAGATCTTCGCCCAGACTGCCGCCGCCAACGGTGCCGCCGGTTACTGGAGCGTGTTGATCGTGCGCAAGGACAGCCCGATCAACAACGTCGAGGACATGCTCAAGAATGCCAAGAACCTGACCTTCGGCAACGGTGACCCGAACTCCACCTCGGGCTACCTGGTGCCGGGCTACTACGTGTTCGCCAAGAACAACGTGGATGCCGCCACGGCGTTCAAGCGCACGTTGAACTCCAGCCATGAAGTCAACGCGTTGAGCGTGGCCAAGGGGCAGTTGGACGTGGCCACCTTCAACACCGAAAGCTGGGACCGTCTTGAAGTGACCCAGCCGGACAAGGCCGCGATGCTCAAGGTGATCTGGAAATCACCGCTGATCCCGGCCGACCCGATGGTGTGGAGCAAGGCGCTGAGCGACAGCGAGAAAACCAAGATCCGCGACTTCTTCGCCCACTACGGCGACACCGATGAAGAGAAGGCCGTGCTGAAGAACATGCAGCTGGGCAAGTTCCTGCCTTCCAGCGACGACCAACTGTTGCCGATCCGCCAGCTGGAGCTGTTCAAGCAGCGCACCACCATCAGCGCCGACGACAAGTTGGAAGCGGCTGACAAGGCCAAGAAGCTCGCCGACATCGATGCCGACCTGGCGAAGCTGCAACAACGCATCTCCGAGCTCGACAAAAAGACCGCAGCCAACGGCTAAACCCCTGTGGGAGCTGGCTTGCCTGCGATTGCGGTGTATCAGCTAGCACATTTGTGACTGACAGACCGCCATCGCAGGCAAGCCAGCTCCCACATTTAGATCGAGGACAACCATGACCACTTTGCATGCTGAAGCAGTGGGTAAAAGAACTTGGCCGCAATACCTCGGCTGGGGCCTGTTCCTGGTCCTGCTGGCCTGGGCCTGGCACGGCGCGGAAATGAACCCGCTGGCGCTGTACCGCGATTCCGGAAACATGGCGACCTTCGCCGCCGACTTCTTCCCGCCCGACTTCCACGAATGGCGCTCCTACCTCAAGGAGATGATCGTCACCGTACAAATCGCCCTCTGGGGCACGGTGCTGGCCATCGTCTGCTCGGTGCCGCTGGGCATCTTGTGCGCCGACAACATCACCCCCTGGTGGGTACACCAACCCCTGCGCCGGGTGATGGACGCGTTCCGCTCCATCAACGAAATGGTGTTCGCCATGTTGTTCGTCGTTGCGGTCGGCCTGGGTCCGTTCGCCGGCGTATTGGCCCTGTGGATCAGCACTACCGGCGTACTCGCCAAACTGTTTGCCGAAGCCGTCGAAGCCATCGACCCAGGCCCGGTGGAAGGCGTGCGTGCTACCGGCGCCAGTGCCCTGCAGGAAGTGATCTACGGCGTGATCCCCCAGGTGATGCCGCTGTGGGTGAGCTACGCGCTGTACCGCTTCGAAGCCAACGTGCGTTCGGCCACGGTGGTGGGCATGGTCGGCGCGGGCGGGATCGGCGTGATCCTCTGGGAAAACATCCGCGCCTTCCAGTTCGTACAAACCTGCGCGGTGCTGCTGGTGATCATCGTGGTGGTGAGCTTGATCGACGTGCTGTCCCAACGCCTGCGCAAGCAGTTCATCTGACCTCGGAGGGGTGCCCGCGCGGCGCTTTTTTTAAGCATGCAGTTGTCTAGACAAGATGAGCCGGTGTACCGCGAACTCGCGGACATCCTGCGCCGTGAACTCAGCAGCTACCAGGCCGGTGACTTCCTGCCCGGCGAAGTGCACATGGCCGAGCGTTTTGGCGTCAACCGCCACACCTTGCGCCGCGCCATCGATGAGTTGGTGTTCGAGGGCAGCCTGTTGCGCCGCCAGGGTAAGGGCACCCAGGTGCTCGACCGCCCGCTGATTTACTCGATGGGCGCCGAGACCTCTTACAGCCAGTCGCTGTCGGCCCAGGGCGTGGGCGTGCAGGCGCTGTTGCTCAAGCGCCGCTACTGCTACGCCAGCCGCGATGAAGCACAGCACCTGGGCATCGCCGAAATGGCGCCGATGATCGAACTGCAAACCCTGCGCAAGCTCGACCACCAGCCCGTCAGCCTGATCCGCCACCGCTACTGCGCCAGCCGTGCGCCGTTGCTGGCCGACTACAACGGCGGTTCCTTGCGCCAATACCTGCGCGAACGTGACCTACCGCTGACCCGCACCCAAAGCCTGATCGGTGCGCGTTTGCCCAACCGTGATGAAGCCGCGCTGCTGCTGATGCCTCGGCACTTGCCGGCCCTTACCGTCTTTACCCTTTCCTGCGATCGCGACGGCCGCCCGGTGGAGCTGGCGCAGTCCACCAGCCGTTCGGATCGCTTCCAGTACCAAGTGGTGACCTGATGGAGACCTTGATGAATCTGTCCCCGCGTCAGCATTGGATTGGTGTGCTCGCCCGCGCCCAACTCAGTGAACTGCAACCTCACGAAGCCGCGTTGAAAGACGCGGAATACCAACTGATCCGTGCCCCGGAAGTCGGCATGACCCTGGTGCGTGGCCGCATGGGCGGCAATGGCGCGCCATTCAACGTCGGCGAAATGAGTGTGACCCGCTGCGTGGTGCGCCTGGCCGATGGCCGCACCGGCTACAGCTACCTGGCCGGGCGCGACAAGGTCCATGCCGAGTTGGCCGCCCTGGCCGACGCTCACCTGCAAGGCACTCAACCCAGCATTTGGCTCAGCGATTTGATCACCGCGCTGGCCAGTGCCCAGGCTCAGCGCCGCGCGCTAAAAGAAGCCGACACCGCGGCCACCAAGGTCGAGTTCTTCACCCTCGTGCGAGGAGAAAACTGATGAATGCGCAACTGTTGCAACCGGCGTTTGTCGACCCGGTGCTGGATGCCCAGCGCGGTTTTCGTGCGGCCCTCAAAGCCTTGGCAGAACCCGGTTTGATCCAACACCTGCCGTCCGCGCCGCGCCTCGATGGGCTGGCGCCGGCCACCTATGCACTGTGCCTCGCGCTGCTGGACGGCGACACGCCGCTGTGGCTTTCACCGAGCTTCGACACGCCGCTGATCCGCGCCAACCTGGCCTTCCACTGCGGCTGCCCGTTGACGTCGAATCGCGAAGACGCGGCCTTCGCGCTGCTCGGTGAACAGGACCTGCTCGACCTCAGCGGCTTCGACCACGGCAATGACCGCTACCCCGACCAGTCCTGCACCTTGCTCGTGCAGCTCACCGACCTGGAGTCCGGTCGCGGCCTGCTCTGGCGCGGCCCGGGCATCAAGGCCCCGCGCCAGGTGCACCTACCGGTGCCACAAGCCTTCTGGCAGGAACGTCAGCGTCGCGAAGCCTTCCCCCGTGGCCTGGATGTGTTGTTTGCCGCCGGCCATCACCTGATCGGCCTGCCACGCAGCAGCCGCATCGCAGAGGAGCACGCCTGATGTACGTAGCCGTCAAAGGTGGCGAACAGGCCATCGACAATGCCCACCGCCTGCTGGCGAAAAAGCGCCGGGGCGACACCGCGATTCCTGAATTGAGCGTGACGCAAATCCGCGAGCAATTGCCATTGGCCGTGGCGCGGGTGATGACCGAGGGCTCGCTGTTCGATGAGGAGCTTGCCGCGCTGGCGATCAAGCAAGCGGCGGGGGACCTGGTGGAAGCGATCTTCCTGCTGCGTGCCTACCGCACCACGCTGCCGCGCTTCAGCCCGAGCCTGCCGATCGATACCGCGCACATGTCGCTGAGCCGGCGCTTGTCGGCCACGTTCAAGGACGTGCCGGGCGGTCAATTGCTCGGCCCGACCTTCGACTACACCCATCGCCTGTTGGATTTTGCACTGCTGGCCGAAGGTGAATATCCAGGCCCGCAAACCACGCCCGATGCGCGCATCGAAGCCTGCCCACGGGTGCTCGGCCTGCTCGCCAAAGAAGGCCTGATCAAGAATGAAGCCGACGACAACGCCACCGTCGCCGACATCACCCGCGACCCGCTGGAGTACCCCGCCAGTCGCGCCGAACGCCTGCAAGCCCTGGCCCGAGGCGATGAAGGTTTCCTGTTGGCACTGGGCTATTCGACCCAACGTGGCTACGGCCGCAACCACCCGTTTGCCGGCGAGATCCGCATCGGCGATGTGGAGGTGTGGATCGACCCGGAAGAATTGGGTTTTCCCATCTGCCTGGGCAGCATCGAGGTGACCGAGTGCGAGATGGTCAACCAGTTCGTCGGCTCGGCCACCGAGTTGGCGCAGTTCACGCGCGGGTATGGCCTGGCGTTCGGGCACGCCGAGCGCAAGGCCATGGGCATGGCGTTGGTCGACCGCTCGCTGCGCGCCGGGGAATACAACGAAGAGATCGTCTCGCCGGCCCAGCGTGAAGAGTTCGTGCTGGCGCACTGCGACAACGTCGAGGCCGCCGGCTTTGTCTCGCACCTCAAATTACCGCACTACGTGGACTTCCAGTCCGAGCTGGAACTGATCCGCAAACTGCGTCAACCCGCCGAGGGCTCCCGCCATGAATGACACGGCCTACAACTTTGCCTACCTCGACGAACAGACCAAACGCATGATCCGCCGCGCCTTGCTCAAGGCCGTGGCGATCCCGGGTTACCAGGTGCCGTTCGGTGGCCGCGAGATGCCATTGCCGTACGGTTGGGGCACCGGCGGCATGCAATTGACCGCCGCGATCCTGGGGGATGATGACGTGCTCAAGGTCATCGACCAGGGCGCCGACGACACCACCAACGCCGTCTCCATCCGCCGCTTCTTCGCCCGTACCGCTGGTGTCGCCACCACCGAAGCCACACCGGACGCCACGGTGATCCAGACCCGCCACCGCATCCCGGAGACGCCGCTGCAGGCTGGCCAGATCATGGTCTACCAAGTGCCGATCCCCGAGCCGCTGCGCTTCATCGAACCGTCGGAAACCGAGACCCGCACTATGCACGCCTTGAATGATTACGGGGTGATGCACGTGAAGCTTTACGAAGACATCGCCACCTTCGGCCATATCGCCACCAGCTACGCCTACCCGGTGATGGTCGACGAGCGCTACGTGATGGACCCGTCGCCGATCCCTAAATTCGACAACCCCAAGCTCGACATGAGCCCGGCGCTGATGCTGTTCGGCGCCGGTCGCGAAAAGCGCCTGTACGCGGTGCCGCCGTATACCCAGGTCACCAGCCTCGACTTTGAAGACCACCCGTTCGAAGTACAGAAATGGGAGCACAACTGCGCCCTCTGCGGCAGCCATGAGTCGTTCCTCGATGAGCTGATTCTGGACGATGCGGGAACCCAGAGTTTTGTCTGTTCCGACACCTGGTATTGCGCCCAACGGGTTCTGGAGAACAACCAATGAGCCAGGTTCTTTTGAAGCAAAAAGCCGGCGCACCGCTACTGCAAGTGCGTGACCTGTCCCTGTTGTACGGCCCGGAGAAGGGCTGCCAGGGCGTGAGCTTCGATTTGTACCCCGGCGAAGTGCTGGGCATCGTCGGCGAGTCCGGCTCGGGCAAGTCCACCTTGCTCTCGCTGTTGAGCGGCCGGCTGCCACCGCAGGCGGGGAGCATCGGCTACCGCAGCAAGGACGGCGAATGGCTGGATTTGTACAGCGCCAGCGAAGCCGAGCGCCGCACGTTGCTGCGTACCGAATGGGGCTTTGTCGAACAAAACCCTCGCGACGGTTTGCGCATGGGCGTGTCAGCCGGCGCCAACATCGGCGAGCGCCTGATGGCCCAGGGCGTGCGCAATTACACGCAACTGCGCGGTGCCGGTCTCGATTGGTTGAGCCAGGTGGAAATCGACCCGCAGCGTATCGATGACTTGCCGCGCACCTTCTCCGGCGGCATGCAGCAACGCCTGCAAATCGCCCGCAATCTGGTGTCGAGCCCGCGCCTTGTGTTCATGGACGAGCCCACCGGCGGCCTCGACGTGTCGGTGCAAGCGCGCCTGCTCGACTTGCTGCGCAGCTTGGTTCGCGAGCTGGATCTGGCCGTGGTGATCGTCACCCACGACCTGGCCGTGGCGCGCCTGCTGGCAGACCGCTTGATGGTGATGCGGCGCTCGCGGGTGGTGGAAACCGGGCTCACCGACCAGATCCTCGACGATCCACAGCACCCTTACTCTCAACTGTTGGTGTCTTCGGTATTGCAGCCATGATGAATGCCTTGATCGAGGTCCGTGACCTCTCGAAAACCTTCACCCTGCACCAGCAGAGCGGCGTGGTACTCAATGTGCTGCGTGGGGTGGAGTTCAGTGTGCAGGGCGGTGAATGCCTGGTGCTGCACGGCCAGTCCGGCGCGGGCAAGAGCACCTTGCTGCGCACCTTGTACGGTAACTATTTGCCAGCGGGTGGCAGCATTCGCGTGCGCCATGCTGGCGAGTGGCTGGAGTTGGTCGGCGCCGAGCCGCGCGACATTCTCCAGGTGCGCCAGCAGACCCTGGGCTACGTCAGCCAATTCCTGCGGGTGATCCCCCGCGTGGCCTGCCTGGATGTGGTGATGGAGCCCGCCCTGGCCCGTGGCTGGTCGAAAGCCGATGCACAACAGCACGCCGAACATCTGCTGACTCGCCTGAATATCCCTCAGCGTCTGTGGCAACTGGCGCCCGGTACGTTCTCCGGTGGCGAGCAACAGCGCGTGAATATCGCGCGCGGATTCATGGTGGCCTGGCCGGTGATGCTGCTGGACGAACCCACCGCGTCCCTGGACGACAACAACCGCCAGGTGGTGCTGGAACTGATGAACGAAGCCAAGGCCGGGGGCGCCGCGCTGATCGGCATCTTCCACGATCGCGCCGCCCGTGAAGCGGTGGCCGACCGCCATTTCGACATGACCCCCACGCCCGTTGCCGCAGAGGAATACGCCCATGCCCGCTGAACAGATCCTCAGTAATGCCCAGATTGTCATGGCTGATCGCATGTTCCTGGGTTCGGTGGTGCTGCGCGACGGCAAGATCGTCGACCTCGCCGAAGGCCGCAGCCAGCTGCCCCAGGCCCAAGACCTGGGCGGTGATTTCCTCTTGCCGGGCCTGGTGGAGTTGCACACCGACAACCTGGAAAAACACATGACCCCGCGCCCCGGCGTGGACTGGCCGTCGACGTCGGCCGTGCTGAGCCACGATGCGCAGATCATCGCAGCGGGCATCACCACGGTGTTCGACGCGGTGTCCATCGGCGACGTGAACCCCAAGGGCAACCGCATGAAGAAACTGCCGGCGATGCTCGACGCCATCGCCCAGGCGGAAGGCGCCGGCCTGACCCGCGCCGAGCACCACCTGCACCTGCGTTGCGAGCTGTGCCACCCGGACACGCTCAGCGTGTTCCGCGACCTGGTGGAAAACCCGCTGGTGCAACTGGTCTCGGTGATGGACCATTCGCCGGGCCAGCGCCAGTTCGTGCTCGAATCCAAGTACCGTGAGTACTACATGGGCAAGTACCACCTGAACGACGAAACCATGGACGCGTTCATCGTGCTGCAAAAGGCCAACTCCCTGGCGTACAGCGACCGCTATCGCGCGGCGATCGTCGAGCATTGCCTGGCGCGTGGCCTGTCGGTGGCCAGCCATGACGACGCGACCCTGGCCCATGTGGAGGAGTCGGCGCGCTACGGCATGACCATCGCCGAATTCCCCACCACCCTGGAGGCCGCGAAGGGCTGCCAGGCGCTGAACATGAAAGTCTTGATGGGCGCGCCGAACGTGGTGCGCGGTGGGTCGCACTCGGGTAATGTGGCCGCCGCGGGCCTGGCGGGCGAGGGATTGCTGGATATACTTTCCAGCGACTACTACCCGGCCAGCCTGTTGCAGGCTGCGTTCGTGCTGGCCGACCAGCAGGACGGCGGCGACTTGTCGCGGGCGGTCAAGATGATCAGCCTGGCGCCCGCACAAGCGGCAGGCCTCAAGGATCGCGGCGAAATAGCCCTTGGCCTGCGTGCCGACCTGGTCCAGGCCCGCAGCCGCGAAGGGCTTCCTGTGGTGCAACAAGTATGGCGACAAGCGAAGAGGGTGTTTTGATGGCAGGCAGGTTGATCTATCTCATCGGGCCTTCCGGCTCGGGCAAGGACAGCCTGCTGGACGCCGCACGCCCCCGTTTGGCCGAGCGCGGTTGCCGCATTGTGCGCCGCGTCATCACCCGCTCGGCGGAAGCGGTGGGCGAAGCAGCGCAGGGCGTGAGCCCCGAGGCATTTGCGACGATGCAGGGCGAGGGCGCGTTTGCCCTCAGTTGGCAGGCCAATGGGTTGTCCTACGGCATTCCCAAGGAAATCGACGACTGGCTGGCGGCGGGTGACGACGTGCTGGTCAACGGCTCGCGCGCGCACCTGGCGCAGGCGCGCGAACGCTACCCGACGGCGTTGGTGCTGCTGCTGACGGTGGATCAGGCGGTGTTGCGCCAACGCTTGATCGCACGCGGGCGTGAGGCGCTGGCGGACATCGAAGCGCGGCTGGCACGCAATGCGCGGTTTACCGCCGAGCTGATTGCCGGCAACGGGGCAGGGTTGTTTGTGCTGGATAACTCCGGTCCGCTTGCTCATACGGTCGAGCGCCTGCTCTGCTGCCTCGACCACGGTCATTCGGCATGCGCCTGACCCTGCTCGGCACCGGTGACGCGCGGCAAGTCCCGGTGTACGGCTGTGAATGCCCCGCGTGCGGTCTGGCGCACAGCGACGAAAGCCTGCGCCGCCGCCCGTGCAGCGCACTGATCGAATGCGGCGACCAGCGCTGGCTGATCGACAGCGGTTTGCCCGACCTCACCGAACGCTTCCCGCCGCGCAGCTTCAACGGGATTTTCCAGACCCACTACCACGCCGATCATGCCCAGGGTTTGCTGCACCTGCGCTGGGGGCACGGGTGGGTGATTCCGGTGCACGGCCCAGCGGATCCGGAGGGGTTGTCGGACTTGTACAAGCATCCTGGCATCCTGGATTTCAGCCAGCCCCTTGCCGAGTTTGAAACACGCCAATTTGGCGAGTTGAGCGTCACAGCGTTGCCGTTGCAGCATTCCAAGCTAACCCTGGGCTACCTGCTGGAAGGCGAGGGGCGACGCATCGCCTACCTCACCGACACCGTCGGTCTGCCACCGGCAACCCTGGCCTGGTTGCAACGCGAACCATTGGACGTGCTGGTGCTGGATTGCTCCATGCCGCCGCAGCCGCAAGCGCCGCGAAATCACAATGACCTGACGCTGGCGTTGCAGAGTATCGAGGACACCGGCGCGCAGTTGGGCGTATTGACCCATGTAGGGCATACGCTGGACGCCTGGTTGCTGGAACATCGCCGCGAGTTGCCACGGCATGTCACGGTCGGCTGGGATGGCCGGATCATCTGAACACCCCCAACCGCGTAGGAGCCGGCTTGCCGGCGCCTACAGGTGATCGGTATTCGATCAGTCGACGGATACAGGACGGCCCTACGCCATTAACCCTTCAACGTATTCGATAAACGCCTTGGCCTTGGCACTCGGCATTCGACCCGTCGGTAGTACCGCCCAGAGATCCTTCGGCGGGAGTTCCCAGTCGGTCAACACAGCTTTCACCTCGCCCCTTGCCAATTCCGGGCCGAACATCCATTCGGACGTCATCGCCAGGCCGTGGTGGGCGAGCACGCCAGCGCGCAAGCCTTCGGAAGAAGTGACGCGCAAGCGCCCGCGAGCAGCTATGGCCTGCTCGTGCGGGCCTTGTTTGAAGGGCCAGAGCGGGCTCTCCCCGAGGCTGTAGATCACGGCCTGGTGGTTGAGGATATCTGCCGGGCTTTGTGGCTCGCCGAAACGTTCGAAGTAGGCCGGTGTGCCGAACACCCGGCTTGGGCTTTGGCCTAGCCGGCGAGCAGTAAGACCGGAGTCACTCAGGTTGCCGATACGCAGGGCGACGTCGATGCCATCTTCAACCAGGTTGAGGATGCGGTCGTCGAGCAACACGTCGATGTTCAGGCCAGGGTGCTGGTCAAGGAAGGGGCCCAGGTTGGGAATGATCCGCATGCGGGAGAATGTCACGCCGGCGCTGACCCGCAGGTTGCCCGTTAATCCTGCACCCGCGCCACGGGCGGCCTCGTCAGCTTCGTCGGCTTCGAAAATCGCGCTCTTGGCTTTTTCGAAAAACGCCAGGCCTGCCTCGGTGGGCGTCAGGCCCCTGGTCGAACGCAGCACCAACCGCACGGCCAGGCGTGCTTCCAATTGCGCGATGCTTTTGGACACGGCGGGTTGGCCGATGCCCAGGCGCTTGGCAGCGGCCGAGAAAGAGCCGGTCTCCACGACGTGAACGAAGGTTTCCATGGCAGTGAGACGGTCCATCGGGTGTTCCTGTTGGCTGGGCGGCGCTCAAGCCTAAGGCGATGGGCTGCCGGTGTCATGCGTTTCCCGTAGCGTACTTTCAATATTCAGTAAAACAGCCGTCAGTCAGGCGTGTGAATTTTGTGCTTGAGTAAAGATAACTCCAGGGTTACTTTTATTCAGGCCAAGCCAAGGAGGCTCGGGTGCAAAGCAGGTTATTGATCAAGGAACTGCAAGAGGCAGGTTGGGTGCTGGATCGGGTCACGGGAAGTCATCATATTTTTACCCATCGCTATAGCCCGTACACCCTTCCAGTGCCCCATCCAAAGAAGGACTTGCCGCTGGGCACCGTCAGAAGCATCAGGAAACGCGCCGGCTTGTTTCAGTTTTAAGGAGAACATTCATGCAATACCCAATCTGTATCGAATGGGGCGATGACTTCACTGCCACCGGTATCCAGATCCCCGATATCCCAGGTGCAGTCACCGCCGGGGACAGTTTTGAAGAGGCGTACAACGCCGCCGTGGAAGTCGCGCACATCATGCTGCAAGAGATCGCCGCAGAGGGCGGGACGATTCCGATGCCCACGTCGGTCGCCCAGTACCATGCCCACGAGGACTACGCCGGGATGGGCTGGGGTATGTTGGAACTGGACGTCACGCCCTACCTGGGCAAAACCGAGAAGGTCAATGTGACCCTGCCCGGTTATGTCATCCAGCGCATCGACCGCTATGTGCGAGAGCACAAGGTCAAAAGCCGCTCGTCATTCTTGGCGGACGCGGCATTGGAGAAGTTGGTGCGGTCCTAGGGCAGTCAGGCCATGACTGGGCAGCAACGCGAACGGCTGGAGGCGAGGCTGTCAGATAAGGGCGGTACTTTCGCCTGATTTTATTCAAGTATGTTTGGTTGGTTTCCTAATGTTTGAAATTAAGATCCTGACTGAATTTAGTTGTTTGTTCACAAGGTTTTTCGTGCGGAAAATCAAGTGTCTATCGATTTTAGTATGTCGAGATAACAGGTTTTCTAATGGCAGTGGTGTGTTTTTTTTACGGGTGTGTTTATTAAGCGGTATTGCAAAGCAATAGGGGTGGCGAAGGGGTGATTAATTTGGGAGTTTTATTCACCTGACAACGGATGGGTCAGCGTTTGTATTTCACCTACATGGACGGATTGCTCTTCACCACCCAGAGTATTAATCGTCATGCATATTCCGGTCAGGCAGCCTTCCCAGCAACCGCCTGCGCACCCGTCGCACGCCCTGATGTCAGCGTTTGATAACGGCGCTTTCCGATGGCCAAGTAATAAGAAGTCGTTAAATACCGATCAGGCGGCTAAGCAGATAACGCGAGGTAACTTCAAGTTTCATGATCGAAATCGAGACGGTAAAGTTGTGGTGGGCTTTAGTTTCTCTAGCGGTTTTACCGCGCATCAGAAAGAACGTGCCCGGCAGGTATTGAAGTCTTATGCCGACGTTGCCAACATTTCCTTTATCGAAAACAGTGCCCATGTGGATGGGGCCATTGTCATAAGAGGCATGCCGGGTTCCTGGTCGGGCTGGGCAGACTTTCCCAACCAGTACCAATCGAACGTAACGGCAAATGTAGGCACAGGAGGCGCGGGCGCCAACCCTAAAGTGGGTAGTCACTTCTTGTCCTTGTTGGTCCATGAATTGGGGCACACCCTGGGCCTGGAACATCCGGGCCGTTATAACGGCGGTGGAAGTTATGAGTTCAATGCTGACTATGCGCAGGACACCAAGGCCCGCAGCGTCATGAGCTATTGGTCGGAGCGTAAGCAACCGGGGCATGACTTCAACCGACAGCAACCGGCTGCGCCCATGATTGACGATATTGCGGCCCTCCAGCGCCTGTACGGGGCGAATATGCGCACTCGTAATACCAACACTGTTTATGGGTTCAACTCCAACACCGAGCGTGAGCACTACAGCCTCAAGAGCGCCCGCGACGAACCCGTGTTCAGCGTCTGGGATGGCGGCGGCGAGGACACCCTGGATTTTTCCGGCTTTGGCCACAGACAAAACATCAACCTCAATGCCGAGGCGTTTTCGGATGTCGGGGGGCTACGGGGGAACGTGTCGATCGCCAAGGGCGTGGTCGTGGAGAATGCCATTGGCGGTTCCGGCAGCGATTCGTTGACGGGTAACCACGCCAATAACCGCTTGAAGGGTGGAGGCGCCAGCGACACGTTACGCGGCGGTGCAGGTGCCGACACGTTTGTGTACGACCGCGTCAGCGATTCAACACCGCAGGCACCTGATTTTATCCAGGACTTCACCAGCGGCAGCGACAGAATCGATGTGGCCGGCGTACTTCGAGAGGCGGGTCTCACGTCGTTGACCTTCGCTGATGCCCTCAGTGGGCGTGCGGGCGACGCCGTGCTCAGTCACGACGCGGCAACCGGGCGTTCCACACTGTCGGTGGATACCAAGGGCAAGGGTAAGGCTGATCTATTGATCACCAGCCAGGGTGAAATCAAGCAGGCGGATGTGATCTGGAGCGGTGAAAGCGCGGCCGTGACGCCCTTACCCACGCTCGAACCCACGGCAGAGCCCACTCCAGAACCGGAACCTGATCCCGGGCCAGACTCCACGCCAGAACCGGTTCCCCACCCGGCTCCAGGGTACGGTCCCGGGCTGCTAGAGCGGGTGGGCAAACAAATACTTTCAGGTATCTCGAGCGCCGCGAAGTGGATATTCGGGTGGTTCCGGTAAACGCTTGGAAATGTAAACACTGTCGCCAGTCGTTAACAGTTTCTAAGAACAGAAGTTGATATAAATTTTAATCGGTTATTTGTTTTCAGTGAGTGGCCAGCGTTTCACTTTGTATAAGTAATGTGCTTGTTTGGTGTATTTATTACGTGCGATTTTGCAGCTGAGTTAATAGTGTGTTTGTTAGTAAGTTGCTCTTATGTAGAGCGTTGTCTTGTTGCTACTGAAAATCCAGAGGGCGGTTCATGAAAACAACAAATATTCCCACAGTTGCGAGCACGGCTGGGGCTTTGAATTATCACGCTATGAGATCGGCGATGGGTCAAACTTCCTACACGACGGATCAGGCGGCGAAACATCTTACTCGAAGGGGGCTTAAATGGATGGATAAAGACAACGATGGGAAAGTCGACCTTTCTTATACGTTGGACGCGAGATTCACCTCCGATCAGAAGGCGCGGATCAGGGAGAGTCTCAAGTCCTGGGCGGAGGTGACCAACGTGACGTTCAAGGAGAATACCCAAGGGCGTGATGGCTCCCTCAATATCTCAGCCATACCAGGATTCGGTGGGGGCGTCGCGTCCCTGCCCACGGGGAACTCGGTGGGATCGGTAAATATCGGTACTGGCGGTGCTGATGGAAAGCTGGAACATGGGACGCAGTTTGATCTGGTAGCGGTCCATGAACTCGGTCATGCCCTTGGCCTTGAGCATCCTCACGGAGCGGGCCCGAGTTATCAGGAGGACTCAACCGCCTACACCGCCATGAGCTACCGCAATGCGTCTTTTGGCGATCATCCTTACAACGGGAAGAAAATCGCTGCCCCCATGCTGCACGATATCGCTGCGGTGCAGAGGTTATACGGTGCGAACACCGATACTCGAAAAACCAACACGATCTACGGTTTCAATTCCAATACCGGTCGAGACTTCTACAGTCTTGAGAGCGCCAAGGACAAACCTATTTTCAACGTTTGGGACAGTGGTGGGATCGATACCCTGGACTTCTCCGGTTTTCGCCAAAATCAGAAGATCAACCTGAATGCCGAATCCTTTTCGGACGTCGGAGGCATGAATAACAATGTTTCCATCGCCAAAGGCGTCACGGTGGAAAATGCTGTCGGTGGTTCCGGTGATGACACCCTGATCGGTAACGAGGTCGGCAATCGCCTCAAGGGTGGGAATGGAGCGGATACGCTTGAAGGCGGGGGCGGGGCAGATGTTTTTGTCTTTGAAGGCGCCGCAGATTCCACGCCAGAGTCGCCTGATCAGATTCTGGATTTTGTCAGCGGCACTGACAAAATAGGCCTGTACGAGTTGTTGAACCGCGCTGCCTTGAAACATCTTTATGTGGTTGATTCCTTTACCGGCCGTGCTGGCGATGCCGTGTTGAGCTACAACGAGAGCACCGCTGAGGGAAGTTTGTCTATCGACATGACAGGGAATGGAAAACCCGACTTTCAGGTGAAAAGTAAAGGGAAAATTCATTACATGGATTTGTTGGTCACGCCTGAGCCAGCCATCCCAATCGAACCCACGCCGACCTCAACCAAAGGTACGCCGACAGCGACGGATCCAACCCCTCCTTCAACGTCCGATACGCCAAGGACAAAAAGAGAGGGCGATACAAAAGACGCTAGGGACGGCAAGACGCACACCTACAATTCTGCTTCTGAATCGAACTGCCGCAAGTTCGATACCTTGGATGACTTCATAAGTGGCAAGGATAAGCTTGATATCTCCAACATGGCTGCAAAGTCGGGTGTCACGTTGACACAGGTAGAAAGGTTCTCGGGTAGGGCGGGTGAGGTCTACATCAGGAAGTCATATGAAGACGATCGGTACTGGGTTGCCGTTGATTTGGATGGAGACCAGTACACCGATTTTCTTGTCAACAGTCCTAAGGTGATAAGGGCCGGGGACATTGTGGGGATGAAGTTGAACTCAGCCTATTATCGGTCGCTATCCTCACGTACTTGAGGGCACTGCGTCCTCTTGGGCGATGACCCAGCCAAAGCTGCCCTACATCACTGGCGGGCGGCTTTGGCAAAGGGCGCCAATACCTCAGGCAGTTGCTACTGACGTCTCACGGGAAGCACTCAGAAAACGCAGCAACGCCACCAGCGGGAATGCACTGCCCACCAGCATCACTCCCAGCCAGCCGCCATGTTCATACACGCTGCTGGCAATCGCCGAGCCGAAGGCGCCGCCGATGAAAATGCTGGTCATGTATAGCGCGTTCAGGCGGCTGCGGCTGTTGGCGTCCAGGGCGTAGATGGCGCGTTGGCCGAGCACCATGTTCATCTGCACACAGAAGTCCAGGACGACACCCGTCACCGCCAGGCCGATCACGCTGTACAACGGGTGCACGAAAGCCGGCAGGAAACTCAGCGCGGCGAACAGCATGGCCAGCAGCGAAGCGCGGTGGGTGTGACCGGCATCGGCCAGGCGGCCGGCGATGGGTGCGGCAATCGCACCCAGCGCACCGACCAGGGCGAACAGGGCGATCTCGCTTTGGCTCAGGCCGTGATTGCGCGCCAGTTCCAGTGGGGCGGCGGTCCAGAACAGGCTGAAGGTGGCGAACATGCAGCCTTGGTAGAACGCTCGTTGGCGCAATACCGGCTGCTCACGCAGCAAGGTGCCGAGGGAGCGCAACAGTTGGCCATAGCTGGCGCTGTGGTCGGGTTGGCGCTTGGGGATGGTGATCAGCAGCACCACGCTGATAAACGCCATCAACGCCGCCGCCGCCATGAACATCGCGCGCCAGCCGAAGTGGTCCGCCACCACGCTGGACACCGGCCGTGCCAGCAGGATACCGAGCAACAGGCCGCCCATGATGCTACCGACCACCCGGCCACGGGACTCGGCGGGCGCCAGGTGCGCGGCCAGCGGAATCAGGATTTGCACCGATACCGAGCTGAAACCGACCAGCAGCGACACCAGCAGGAACAGGTTCGGCTGCTCGGTGACCGCTGCACCCAACAGGCTGACGATGGCGAGCACGGTGGTGGCAATCATCAGCTTGCGGTTTTCCAGCAGGTCACCCAACGGCACCAGGAAAAACAGGCCCAGGGCGTAGCCGATTTGCGTCAGCGACACGATCAGGCTGGCCATGGCGGGTGTGAGGCCGATGTCCGGGGCGATCAGTTCAATGATCGGTTGTGCGTAGTAGATGTTGGCAACGATGGCACCGCAGCAAAACGCGAACAGCATCACCATGCTCCGGGTCATGGTGGTTGTAGCGTGGGACGTAGCGTTCATGGTGTTCTCATAAAAGCGAAGGAAAGTGGTGCGAGCCTAAAGACAACACCGTAGCCCGGGTAGGCCGCTGGCAGTGATAACACTCATGCCCGGTAATGATGAGTGAATCGTTAACTTTCTGCGCGAAGGGTGATGATACATTCAGGCACAACTGCCGAAACAGGAAATTGATGGTCATGAAAATCACGTTGAACAAAATGCTCCTGGCTTCCACGCTCGCCGCCGCCATGGCTGTGGGCCTGGCCCAGGCTGCCGAAGCCCCACGCGTAGGTGTACGCGGCGCCATTACGGCGATGGAGGGCGATGCGATGCACGTCAAGGTCAATAGCGGTGAGGAAGTCATCGTGCACCTCACCCCGGCTACCCAGGTGCGCGCAGTCACCCTGGCCAAGATCGATGAGATCAAGCCGGGCAGCTACATCGGCTCCGCCGCCATGCCCAACGCCGACGGCAGCCTGACGGCGCTGGAAGTGCACGTGTTTCCACCGGCCATGGCCGGCACCGGCGACGGGCATCGTGCATTTGATTTGAAGGAAGGCAGCAGCATGACCAACGGCACCGTCGGCGACCTGGTGGTCAGCAACGGGCGGACGTTGACCGTGAAATACAAAGGCGGCGAACAGAAGATCGTGGTGCCGGAGGATGTGCCGATCGTCAACCTGGAACCGGGCGATCGCAGCCTGCTCAAGCCGGGGGTAAAGGTGGTGTTGTTTGCGGCGCAGGGGGCGGATGGGACCATTACCGCGCAGGCCATCTCAGCCGGTAAAGATGGTGTGACACCGCCAATGTAAAGTCTGGCGCAGAACCAAATGTGGGAGTGGGCTTGCTCGCGAATGCGGTGGATCAGCCAATGAATCTGTTGACTGACACACCGCATTCGCGAGCAAGCCCGCTCCCACTGTTTTACCGCGTTTATTCAGTTATTGACCGGAGTAGATCTGGTCAAACACCCCACCATCATTGAAGTGGGTCTTCTGCACGGTACGCCAGTCACCAAAGGTCTTCTCTACCGACAGGAAGTCGACTTTCGGGAAGCGGTCGGTGTACTTGGCCAGCACTTTCGGGTCACGTGGACGCAGGTAGTTGTTGGCGGCGATTTCCTGGCCTTCCGGCGACCACAGGTATTTCAGGTAGTCCTCGGCGGCCACGCGGGTGCCTTTCTTCTCGACTACTTTGTCGACCACCGACACCGGCGGCTCGGCTTCGGCGGAGACGCTTGGGTAGATCACTTCGAACTGATCACGGCCGAATTCACGGGCGATCATCTCGGCTTCGTTCTCGAAGGTCACTAGCACGTCGCCAATCTGGTTGGTCATGAAGGTCGTGGTGGCGGCACGGCCGCCGGTGTCCAGCACCGGTGCCTGCTTGAACAACTTGCCGACAAAGGCCTTGGCCTTGTTTTCGTCGCCGCCGTTCTTCAGCACATAGCCCCAGGCCGACAGGTAGGTGTAGCGCCCATTACCCGAGGTTTTCGGGTTGGGCACGATCACCTGCACGCCGTCTTTCAACAGATCCGGCCAGTCTTTCAGTGCTTTCGGGTTGCCTTTGCGCACGATGAATACGGTGGCGGAGGTGAACGGCGCGCTGTTGTTCGGCAGGCGGGTGACCCAGTTGTCCGGCACCAGTTTGCCGTTGTCGACCAACGCGTTGATGTCGGTGGCCATGTTCATGGTGATCACGTCAGCCGGCAGACCGTCGATCACCGAGCGCGCTTGTTTGCTGGAGCCGCCGAAGGACATCTGCAGGGTCAGTTTGTCGTTCGGGTGCTCGGCTTCCCAGTGCTTCTGGAACGCAGCGTTGTAGTCCTTGTAGAAATCGCGCATCACGTCGTAGGAGACGTTGAGCAGTGTGACGGGGGCGGCCTGGACGGCGCCCGCCAGGGCAAGGCCGGCGGCCAGGAGGGAGGCGCTAACGAGTTTTTTCACTGCTCATTCCTTGTTGTTCGAGAAGGTGGTCGATTGAGTAGGGGCAATTTGCCAGCGACTATAGCGGGCGCCGCATAGACGTTTAAAGATTAAAACGTACTTTGCTTATTCCACTTTACGGAAAAGGTTACTCCCGCAGCGCGAGCAGAAGGCGGCATTCGGCTCATGGCTGTTCTTCTTGCACACCGGGCAGTCGGTCTGCAGCTGTTCGCCGCGCATGGCGCTGGCCAGTTCGGCGGTGAAAATACCGGTAGGTACGGCAATGATCGAATAACCGGTGATCATCACCAGCGACGAAATCACCTGGCCCAGCGGGGTCTTGGGCACGATGTCGCCAAAGCCTACGGTGGTCAGGGTCACGATGGCCCAGTAGATGCCCTTGGGAATGCTGGTAAAGCCATGCTCCGGGCCTTCGATCACGTACATCAAGGTGCCGAACACCGTGACCAGCGTGCACACGCTGACCAGGAACACCACGATCTTCTGCTTGCTGCCGCGCAGCGCCGCCATCAGGTAGTTGGCCTGCTTGAGGTACGGACTGAGCTTGAGCACGCGGAAGATCCGCAGCATCCGAATGATGCGGATAATCAGCAGGTACTGCGCGTCGCTGTAATACAGCGCAAGGATGCCGGGGACGATGGCAAGCAAATCCACCAGCCCATAAAAGCTGAAGGCATAGCGTAACGGCTTCGGCGAGCAATACAGGCGCAACCCGTATTCGATCAGGAAGATCAGCGTGAAGCCCCATTCGATATAGGCCAGCACATCGGCGTAGTTCTGGTGTATCTGGTCGATGCTGTCGAGCATCACGATCACCAGGCTGGCGAGGATGATCAGCAGCAAGATGCCGTCAAAGCGCCGCCCGGCGACCGTGTCACTTTGAAAAACCATGACGTAGAGCCGCTGGCGCCAGTCGTTGTTGCTGTCCATAAATCCCGCCTGAAACGAAGTTCGAGCAAGCCTAGGGGGATTCGAAGGGCCTGTCCATGCGGGGTTTCTGAAGCACGCGACCGCCTGCGCGCACCAGCCAGCAGGCGAGGATGAACGGTGCGGTCAATGCCGGCAGGTGCAGGGCGGCGAAGCCTGGCGTGAGAAGGATCGCCAGCAGGATGCCGAGCAGCGGCAACCAGGGGTGGCGACGCACCTGGCTCAGGGCCAGCGCCGCCAATGCCGGGTTGTAGCTGTGCAGGCCGAGCAGGGCGCTGGCGGGTTCTTGCAGCCACAGCGCTATCAGCACGCCGGCGGTGGAGCCGACCAAGGCCCATACGGCGGCGCGGCGGTTGGCCAGCCACAGGCCCAGTGCAATCAAGGCACCGGCCACTGGCTGGTCCAGCAGCATGATTTGCGCCAGCCCGGTGAAGGGCGCGGTGAGCGCGGCCAGGGTGTCGGGTTCGCTCAGGCTAAAGGTGCTGTCAGGTACTGTGCCTATCAGCAACCAGCCGAGCAGGACAAACGGCGCGGTATAGGCCGGCAAGTCATCCGGCTGGCTGGCGTGCTTCAACCATTGCCGCGTGAGGATCGCACTCAAGCCGCCGCCCGCCAGGATCAGCGGTGGCAGCAAGGCCGACCAGGCGAAGTGCTGGCTGATCAACAAGCCCAGCAGTACGCCGTTGTAGCTATACAGCCCGGCCTGGCGCTCGGCCTTGGGATAGCCCCGGCGCTGGGCCGTGAGCAAGCCCGCGACGCCACCCAACAAGGCGCCGCCGAGCAAGGTCGGCGCGCCGATCAGGATCGCCAGCAGGCACAGCAGGCCGCACAGCGGCTGGCGTTGCAGGAAGATCTGGCTGAAGCCGTTGAGCAGCGCTTCGGCCCAGTCGGGGCAGGTGGGGTTGTGCATGGTGGTTAGTCAGTGAGACTGAGTTGCCCCCATCGCAGGCAAGCCAGTTCCCACATTTGACTGTGTTCGCAGATCAAAATGTGGGAGCCGGGCTTGCCCGCGATGGGGCCCGAACAGGCGCTAGATCAACGTCTCTATACGCAAAGAGTTGGTCGACCCCGGCTGCCCGAACGGCACCCCCGCCGTAATCACCAACGTATCCCCACGCTCCGCCATCCCCTGTGCCTGGGCAATCTCCAGCGCCGTGGAGCACACCTCATCCACCTGGCGCAGCCGGTCATTGACCACCGAATGCACGCCCCACGCCACGCTCAAGCGCCGCGCCGTGGACAGGTTGGGCGTGAGGTTGAGGATCGGCGCTACCGGCCGCTCCCGCGCCGCGCGCAGGCTGGAGCTGCCGGACTCGCTGTAGTTCACCAGTACCGCCACCGGAAGGATGCTGCTGATACGGCGGATCGCGCAGCTGATGGCGTCCGACACCGTGGCATCCGCCTTGGGCCGGCTGACATCCAGTTGGGTCTGGTAGTCCGGGCCGTTTTCCACCTGGCGGATGATCTTGCTCATCATCTGCACGGCTTCCAGTGGGTATTCGCCGGAGGCGGTCTCCGCTGACAGCATCACCGCGTCGGCGCCTTCGGCCACGGCATTGGCGACATCGGTGACTTCGGCACGGGTCGGCGCCGGAGAGAAGCGCATGGACTCCAGCATCTGCGTCGCCACCACCACCGGTTTGCCCAGCTGGCGGCAGGTACTGATGATGTCCTTCTGGATCTGCGGCACGCTCTCGGCCGGCACTTCCACGCCCAGGTCGCCTCTGGCCACCATGATTGCATCGCTCAGTTCGGCGATTTCCTGCAGGCGCTGCACGGCCGAGGGTTTCTCGATCTTGGCCATCAGGAAGGCCTTGTCGCCGATCAGCTCACGGGCTTCGCGGATATCTTCCGGGCGCTGCACGAACGACAGTGCCACCCAGTCCACACCCAGTTCCAGGCCGAAGCTCAGGTCGCGCCGATCCTTGGCGGTCAGTGGGCTCAGTTCCAGCAGGGCTTGTGGAACGTTTACACCTTTGCGGTCCGACAATTCGCCGCCATTGAGCACGGTGGTGTCGATGGCGTCGGCATGTTTGGTGATCACCCGCAGGCGCAATTTGCCGTCATCCAGCAGCAAGTCCATGCCGGGCTCAAGGGCCTGGATGATTTCCGGGTGGGGCAGGTTGACCCGGCGCTGATCGCCCGGGGTCGGGTCCAGGTCCAGGCGCAGGGCCTGGCCGCGCACCAACTGCACCTTGCCCTCGGCAAAACGCCCGACCCGCAGCTTCGGCCCTTGCAGGTCCATGAGGATGCCCAGCGGGTAATTCAACTGGCGCTCCACCTGGCGAATCCACTGGTAGCGTTGTGCATGGTCGGCGTGGTCGCCGTGGCTGAAGTTGAGCCGGAAGATATTCACCCCGGCTTCCACGAGCTCGCGGATGTCATCGATACCGTCGGTAGCCGGGCCTAGGGTGGCGAGGATTTTGACCTTTTTGTCAGGCGTCATGTTTGGCAGTCTCAAGGATCAGGATGGCGCGAAAGTCGTTGACGTTGGTGCGCGTCGGCTCGGTGACGATCAAACCGTCGAGGGCGGCGAAATAGCCGTAGCCATTGTTGTTATCCAACTCGTCGCTGGCCGACAGGCCGAGGGCTTCGGCGCGCCGGTAACTGCACGGGGTCATGATCGCGCCGGCGTTGTCTTCCGAGCCGTCGATGCCGTCGGTGTCACCGGCCAGGGCATACACGCCGGGCAGGCCCTTGAGGCTGTCGGTGAGGCTCAGCAGGAATTCCGCATTGCGCCCGCCACGGCCATTGCCGCGCACGGTCACGGTGGTTTCGCCACCGGAGAGGATCACGCACGGCGCCGCCAGCGGCTGGCCATGCTGGACGATCTGCCGGGCGATGCCGGCGTGCACCTTGGCCACGTCCCGCGCTTCGCCTTCGAGGTCGCCGAGGATCAACGGGCTGAACCCGGCCTGGCGGACTTTTACCGCCACCGCTTCGAGGGATTGCTGGGGGCGTGCGATCAGTTGAAAGTGGCTGCGCGAGAGCACTGGGTCGCCAGGCTTGACGGTTTCCGAGGCCGGGTTCTGCAACCAACTGCGTACCGCGGCGGGGACTTCGATGCCATACCGCTTGAGGATCGCCAGGGCCTGTTGCGAGGTGCTCGGGTCGCCGACCGTGGGGCCGGAGGCGATCACCGTGGGCTGGTCGCCCGGCACATCGGAAATCGCATAGGTGTACACCGTGGCCGGCCAGGCTGCTTTCGCCAGGCGACCGCCCTTGATCGCCGAGAGGTGCTTGCGCACGCAATTCATCTCGCCAATGGTGGCGCCGGATTTGAGCAGGGCTTTGTTGATGGCCTGCTTGTCGGCCAGGGTGATGCCTTCGGCGGGCAGTGCCAGCAGGGCAGAGCCGCCGCCGGACAGCAGGAAGATCACACGGTCGTCTTCGCCAAGGTTGCTGATCAACGCCAACACGCGCTGGGCCACGGCCAGGCCAGCGGCGTCGGGCACCGGGTGGGCGGCTTCGACCACTTCGATTTTCTTGCACGGCGCGCCATGGCCGTAGCGGGTGACCACCAGGCCGGTGACTTCGCCCTGCCAGCAGTTTTCGACAACCAGGGCCATGGCGGCGGCGGCCTTGCCGGCACCGATTACGATCACACGGCCACTGCGGTCGGCGGGCAGGTAGGGTTCGAGGACTTGCCGGGGGTGGGCGGCGTCGATGGCTGTGGCAAACAGCTCGCGAAGCAGGTGTTGCGGATCGACCGACATAAGCGGGCTCCCGGGGATTCTTGTTATTAGGGGTGAGACTTGGAATAGGGATTAAAGGTGGGAGCTGGCTTGCCTGCGATAGCAGTGTGTCAGGCAGCAAATCTCTAGCTGGAAGACCGCTATCGCAGGCAAGCCAGCTCCCACACTGGATTGCATTTCAAGTGAACACTTACTTATCGCGAATCGAGAAATTCGCCATATGTTCCAGGCCCTTGATCAGCGCCGAATGGTCCCAGTTACCGCCGCCAATCGCCGTGCACGTACTGAACACCTGCTGGGTGCCGGCGGTGTTCGGCAGGTTGATCCCCAACTCCTTCGCACCGGCCAGGGCCAGGTTGAGGTCCTTCTGGTGCAGGTTGATACGAAAGCCCGGATCGAAGGTGCCCTTGATCATGCGCTCGCCATGCACTTCGAGGATTTTCGACGAAGCAAACCCACCCATCAGCGCTTCACGCACCTTGGCCGGGTCGGCGCCGTTCTTGGCGGCGAACAGCAACGCTTCGGCCACCGCCTGGATGTTCAGCGCCACGATGATCTGGTTGGCGACCTTGGCGGTCTGGCCATCACCATTGCCGCCCACCAGGGTGATGTTCTTGCCCATGGCCTGGAACAGCGGCAAGGCGCGTTCAAAGGTCTGCGGCTCGCCGCCGATCATGATGCTCAGGGTGCCGGCTTTGGCGCCGACTTCACCACCGGACACCGGCGCATCCAGGTATTGCGCGCCGACCTCGTTGATCTTCGCCGCGAACGCCTTGGTGGCGGTGGGGGAGATCGAGCTCATGTCGATCACGACTTTGTTTGGCGACAGGCCTGCCGCCACGCCGTCTTTGCGGAACAGCACATCATCGACCTGTGGGGTGTCGGGCACCATCACAATGATGAACTCGGCTTCCTGCGCCACTTGCTGTGGGCTGGCCAGGGCCACGGCGCCAGCATCGATCAGGGCTTGCGGGGCCTTGCCGTGGTGTTCGGAGAGGAACAGTTGGTGACCTGCTTTCTGCAGGTTAGCGGCCATGGGTTGGCCCATGATGCCGGTGCCGATGAATCCGATTTTAGCCATGATCAATTCCTCTTTTTATTCGATGGGCAGACCTGACCCGGTCTGCCAAACACAGGAGGTCTAAATGTGGGAGCGGGCTTGCTCGCGAAGGTCTTTCATTCAACAGGTGCGTCGACTGATACACCGCTTTCGCGAGCAAGCCCGCCCCCCACATAGGGGTTTTGGGGCGTTGGTTAGATGGCGTTATGGGTTTTGAGCCAGCCCAGACCCGCTTCGGTAGTGGTCAGCGGCTTGTATTCGCAGCCGACCCAACCCTGGTAACCGATGCGGTCCAGGTGTTCGAACAGGAAGCGGTAGTTGATCTCCCCGGTGCCCGGCTCGTTGCGGCCCGGGTTGTCGGCCAGCTGGATGTGGTTGATCTCTTCCAAGTGCGCGGCCATGGTGCGGGCCAGGTCGCCTTCCATGATTTGCATATGGTAGATGTCGTATTGCAGGAACAGGTTGTCGCTGCCGACCTGCTCGCGAATCGACAGGGCCTGCGCCGTGTTGTTCAGGTAGAAGCCTGGGATGTCGCGGGTGTTGATCGCTTCCATCACCAGCTTGATGCCCACCGCTTGCAGTTTTTCAGCGGCGTACTTGAGGTTGGCGACGAAGGTTTTTTCCAGGGTTTCGTCGTCAACGCCTTGTGGCCGGATGCCCGCCAGGCAGTTGATCTGGGTATTGCCCAGCACTTGTGCATAGGCGATCGCCAGCTTGACCCCGGCACGGAATTCCTCGACCCGGTCCGGGTGGCACGCCAGGCCGCGTTCGCCCTTGGCCCAGTCACCGGCCGGCAGGTTGAACAGCACCTGGGTCAGGCCGTGGGCGTCGAGTTGTGCCTTGATTTCGGCAGAGCTGAATTCATACGGGAACAGGTACTCGACCCCTTGGAAGCCGGCATCGGCGGCCGCTTTGAAACGGGCAAGGAAGTCCTGTTCGGTAAACAGCATGGACAGGTTGGCGGCGAAACGCGGCATAAGGTTCTCCTTAATCGAGCAGGGAAATGGCAGTCGGCGCATCGTTGCCGACCAGGGCCAGATCTTCGAATTCGTTGACGGCGTTGATCTCGGTGCCCATGGAAATGTTGGTCACGCGTTCCAGAATAATCTCAACGATCACCGGAACCTTGAATTCTTCGATCATTTCCTCGGCGCGGCGCAGGGCCGGCGCGATCTGGCTTGGCTCGAACACACGCAGGGCCTTGCAACCCAGGCCTTCGGCGACGGCGACGTGGTCTACGCCATAGCCGTTGAGTTCCGGCGCGTTGAGGTTGTCGAAAGACAGCTGCACGCAGTAGTCCATTTCAAACCCGCGCTGGGCCTGGCGGATCAAGCCCAAGTAGGAGTTGTTCACCACCACGTGGATGTACGGCAGCTTGAATTGCGCACCCACGGCCAGTTCTTCGATCATGAACTGGAAGTCGTAGTCACCCGACAGCGCCACCACCTTGCGGCTCGGGTCGGCCTTGACCACGCCGAGGGCGGCGGGGATGGTCCAGCCCAACGGTCCGGCCTGGCCGCAGTTGATCCAGTGACGTGGCTTGTACACATGCAGGAATTGCGCGCCGGCAATCTGCGACAGGCCGATGGTGCTGACGTAGCAGGTGTCTTTGCCAAACACCTGGTTCATTTCTTCATAAACGCGCTGTGGCTTGACCGGCACGTTGTCGAAGTGCGTCTTGCGGTGCAGGGTGGCTTTGCGCTGCTGGCAGTCGTTCAGCCAGGCACTGCGGTCCTTGAGCTTGCCGGCGGCTTTCCACTCGCGGGCCACTTCAATAAACATCGTCAGCGCGGAACCGGCGTCGGAGACGATGCCCAGGTCAGGGGTAAATACGCGGCCAATCTGCGTCGGCTCGATATCGACGTGAATGAACGTGCGGCCCTCGGTGTAGACCTCGACCGAACCGGTGTGACGGTTGGCCCAGCGGTTGCCGATGCCCAGCACCACGTCTGACTTGAGCAGCGTGGCGTTGCCATAACGGTGGGAGGTTTGCAGGCCGACCATGCCCACCATTTGCGGGTGATCGTCCGGGATGGTGCCCCAGCCCATCAGGGTCGGGATAACCGGGATGCCGGTGAGTTCCGCGAATTCAACCAGCAGCTCGCTGGCGTCGGCGTTGATCACGCCACCACCGCTGACCAGCAGTGGGCGTTCGGCCTGGTCCAGCAGGGCCAGGGCTTTCTCGACCTGGATGCGCGTTGCCAAAGGCTTGGCCAGGGGCAGCGGCTGGTAGGCGTCGATGTCGAATTCGATCTCGGCCATCTGCACGTCGAACGGCAGGTCGATCAGCACCGGGCCTGGGCGGCCGGAGCGCATTTCGTAGAAGGCTTTCTGGAAGGCGTAGGGCACCTGGCCCGGCTCCAGGACGGTGGTCGCCCACTTGGTCACCGGCTTGACGATGCTGGTGATGTCCACGGCCTGGAAGTCTTCCTTGTGCATCCGGGCGCGGGGGGCCTGCCCGGTAATGCACAGGATCGGGATCGAGTCGGCCGAGGCACTGTACAGGCCGGTGACCATGTCGGTGCCCGCCGGGCCCGAGGTACCGATGCACACGCCGATATTGCCGGCCTTGGTGCGGGTGTAGCCCTCGGCCATATGGGAGGCGCCTTCAACGTGGCGAGCAAGGACGTGATCGATGCCACCCACTTTCTGCAAGGCCGAGTACAGCGGGTTGATCGCGGCGCCTGGGATACCGAAGGCGGTGTCTACGCCTTCACGGCGCATCACCAGGACTGCGGCTTCGATTGCTCTCATTTTGCTCATGATTTTGGTGCCTCTTGCGTTTTGTAATTGTATACAAGTGGTGTCTGTTCAAAGTGTATTCACGGCGGGCGGCGCAGGTCAATGCATTTTCTAATCTGGCCTTTGCGTTCGTCGGAAGCACTTTTTTCGACGTGTGGAGCCTTTGTGCGAAAATATTGTATACAAAATAAAAATTCATTGTGTTCTATTTGTTTGATCGAGCATCTGATCATTCAGACCTCCACCGCTTTCCCAATAACAAAAGAAGGACGGCACCATGAGCGCTTTAACCTTGAAACTCGCTACCCAGCTGGCCAGCCAGGCCCTCAGTGCAGGGCGCACCATCTGCGCTGCGCCGCTGACCATCGCCGTGCTCGACAGCGGCGGCCATTTGATCACCCTGCAACGCGAAGACGGCGCCAGCCTGCTGCGCCCGCAAATCGCCATCGGCAAGGCCTGGGGCGCAATTGCCCTTGGCAAGGGCTCGCGCCTGCTGGCACTGGACGCACAGCAACGCCCGGCGTTTATCGCTGCGCTGAACAGCCTGGGGCAGGGCAGCGTGGTGCCTGCGCCGGGTGGGGTATTGATTCGAAATCCGGAAGGTGCGGTGCTGGGGGCGATCGGGATCAGCGGGGATACGTCGGACATTGATGAGCAGTGTGCGATCACGGCGATCGAAGGGGTGGGGTTGATGGCGGATGCGGGGGTGTCTGCCTAGTTTTTTGCTGATCTGTCGGGCCTTATCGCGGGCAAGCCCGCTCCCACACTTGATTGGGTTCACACATTTATATTTGTGAATTCGTTCAAATGTGGGAGCGGGCTTGCCCGCGATGACAGCGACTCGGTACCCCGTCAAAGCCAAATGGCGTCCCACAGAGGGTAGTCGCCAAACTTCTTCACGAGGCCCGCCCGCAGAGGGTTGGCCACGATGTACCGGGCTATTCCTTCAAGGCTTTCTTCCCGCCGTACGGCATGGTCATGGAAACCTGGTTGCCATAGACGTCCTTGACGGCCGGAAACCGCATTTACGATTCGCGTGCTTTTAGACTTCACCTGACGCATCAGATCGGCAAGCGAGCCCTTTTCCAGGGAGATCAACCAATGGAAATGATCGGGCATCACTACCCAGGCCAGGGAAGTCACCAATCCCTGATTCTGGGCAATCCTGAACTGCTGTACGACCAGGCGACCCAGTTTGAAATCATTGAATATAGGTATTCGATCAAGGGTGTTGCTGGTCAACAAATAGATGCGATTGGGCTCGTCATAGCGACCAATACGCAGACGATTTGAAGCGGGTTGATCAGGCATTCCTTGGCCTCTCTTCAGATGGTGTCCTGAGAGGCTAGATCTCGATGGCTGATGCTGATTGGCAGGCTTTTGGCAGGATGTGTCTGGGAGGGCGCTTTCGCGAGCTAGCCCTCTCCCACAGTGGTTTTGCGGTGTTCATACATGGTGTGTCTGGCACAAAACACCTGTGGGAGCGGCGGTGCGACGACTCGACTTGCTCGCGAATGGCACAGGCACCGCGGTGTATCAGTCCGGCTCACACCCCTTCAACACCAACCGAATAATCGTCTGCGCCGCCGCTTCATAATCCGCTTCATCCAGCTTGGCCTTCCCGGTCACCGCCGAGATCTGCCAGTCGAAATCCGCATAGGTCTGCGTGGCTGCCCAGATACTGAACATCAGGTGGTTGGGATCAATCGCCGCGATCAGGCCGCGATCCACCCAGTCCTGGATACAGGCGATGTTGTGCTTGGCCTGGGCGTTGAGCTGTTCGACCTGGTCGGCGCTGAGGTGCGGGGCGCCGTGCATGATTTCGCTGGCAAAGACCTTGGAGGCAAATGGCAGGTCGCGGGAGATACGGATTTTCGAGCGGATGTAGTTGCTCAGTACTTCCTTGGGCGCGCCGTCCGGGTTGAACGGTGTGGAAGCGGCCAGGATCGGCTCGATGATGCTTTCGAGCACCTCGCGGTAGAGGTTGTCCTTGGACTTGAAGTAGTAGTAGACGTTGGGCTTGGGCAGCCCGGCCTTGGCGGCGATGTCGCTGGTTTTGGTCGCGGCGAAGCCTTTGTCGGCGAACTCCTCGCTCGCCGCCCGCAGGATCTTTTCTTTATTGCGCTCGCGAATGGTGCTCATAAACCCAGTGATTCCTTGCCATGACAGGCGGTTGCGCATGGTAGCACCGGCCATCTGCGGGCCTCAACAATGTGCCCGTAAAGCGTTGCGCCGCGCTATGCTCGGCGCATCCCTCTCTAATGGAAGCCCGATTCATGGCAGGAAGCAGCTTGTTGGTGTTGATCGACGATATCGCCGCGGTACTCGATGACGTAGCCCTGATGACAAAAATGGCGGCGAAGAAAACCGCCGGCGTGCTCGGCGATGACCTGGCGCTCAATGCCCAGCAGGTCTCCGGGGTGCGCGCCGAGCGGGAAATCCCCGTGGTGTGGGCAGTGGCGAAAGGTTCGTTCGTCAACAAGTTGATCCTGGTGCCGGCCGCCTTGCTGATTAGTGCATTCGCACCGTGGGCGGTGACGCCGCTGCTGATGCTCGGCGGTGCCTACCTGTGCTTCGAAGGTTTCGAGAAGCTGGCGCATAAATTCCTCCACAGCAAGGCCGACGATCATGCTGAACATGCGCAGTTGGTCGAGGCCGTGGCCGATCCGGCCACCGACCTGGTGGCCTTCGAAAAGGACAAGATCAAAGGCGCCATCCGCACTGACTTCATTCTCTCGGCCGAGATCATCGCCATCACCCTTGGCACCGTGGCTGATGCGCCACTGATGCAGCAGGTGGTCGTGCTGTCCGGTATCGCTATCGTCATGACCGTGGGCGTCTACGGGCTGGTGGCCGGCATCGTCAAGCTGGATGACCTGGGCCTGTGGCTCACCCAGAAGCCCGGCCAGATGGCGCGCAGTATCGGCGGCGCCATTCTGCGCGCGGCGCCCTACATGATGAAGAGCCTGTCGGTGATCGGTACGGCGGCGATGTTCCTGGTGGGCGGCGGGATTCTCACCCATGGCGTGCCGGTGGTGCATCACTGGATCGAGACGGTGAGCCAGGGCGCAGGTGGGGTGGCGTGGTTGGTGCCGACGCTGCTGAATGGCGTGGCGGGGATCATTGCCGGGGCGGTGGTGTTGGCGGTGGTCAGCGGGGTGGGCAAGCTCTGGAAAACTGCTAAGGCTTGATCGCGCGACAATAAAAAAGGCCATTCAATCGAATGGCCTTTTTTGTGGGCGGTTACTCGGCAATCTGCAGCTTTCGCGATTCCGTATAGATGTAGCGCACCTTCTCGTACTCGAACGGCGAGTTCATCTGGCCATACCGGAAGCTGGTCTGATAACGCTTGTCCACTGCACGCAATGCCCAGATTTCCGGGTGGTTGGAGCTGACTTCGGACACGTTGAGGAAGTTGATCTGGGTTTCCGCGCCGTAGTCGACGATCAGGCCGGTGGTGTCGCGCAGGTTCGACGGCCCGAAGATCGGCAGCACCAGGTAAGCGCCGCCGGGCACGCCGTAGAAGCCCAGCGTCTGGCCGAAATCTTCGCTCTGGCGCGGCAGGCCCATGGCGGTGGCCGGGTCCCACAGGCCGGCGATGCCGATGGTGGTGTTGACCAGCAGGCGGCCGGTGGTTTCCAGCGAGCGGTGGCCCTTGAGCTGCAGCAGGCTGTTCAACAGGTTGGGCACATCGCCCAGGTTGTTGAAGAAGTTGCTCACGCCGGTCCGCAGGAAGCTGGGGGTCACATAGGTGTAGCCGTTGACCACCGGCAGGAACACCCATTGGTCGAAGCGGTAGTTGAAGTGGTACACGCGACGGTTCCACGATTCCAGCGGGTCATACACGTTGAGTGCGGTGAGCGACGAGCGCTCGAACTCACGCTGGTCCAGCCCTGGGTTGAACTTGAGCTTGGTCAGCGGCTCCTTGAAACCGTCGGCGCCGACATTGACCGGCTCGTGGGCCTTGCTGTTGTCGGCATTGGCAACGCCCGCGCACATCAAGGCGGCAAGCAGCAGAAGATATTTAGCCACGGAAGAACTCCAGCATGGCGTCGGCGTTGACGCGGTAATTGAGGTTGCCGCAGTGGCCGCCCAGCGGGTAGACGGTCAAGCGATCGCCGAAGGTTTTACGCAGGAAACCGAGGTCACCAGGGCCGAGGATCACGTCGTCGGCGTTGTGCATGACGGCGATCTTCGGGTTGGTGTGCAGGTAGTCCTTGAGGGCATACAGGCTGACCTGGTCGACCAGTTGCAACAGGCTGCCGCCGTCGGAACGGGCGCGCCACATCGGGATCACTTGTTCGGTGAGGTAGCAGTCGAAGTCACATTGCAGTGCACGCTTGAGGAACGGCGTGAGGCTGGTGCCTTCGGTGATCGGGTATTTCGGCGGGATGATCAAGCCACGGCGGTTGATCAAGTCCGAGGTAAAGGCGATGTCAGCCGCCGAGAACCGGAACGAGGTGCCGATCAGCATGGCCATCTGTTCGTTGGTCAGGTGCTGTTTGGATTGCTGGAAGTCATAGAGCAGGGCGTCGTTCAGGTCGATGTAGCCCTTCTGCTGGAAGTAGCGGGTCAGCTTGTTCAGCACCAGCTCATAGAAGGTGGTGGTGTTATTGATGCCCTTGACCTCGGTCTGCACCAGCTTGTCGAGGTTGGTGATCGAGGTATAGAGGTTGACCGGCGGGTTCAGCAGCAGCACTTTCTTGAAGTTGAAGCTGCGACGGGTCTCGTCGAGTTTGCTGACGAACGCTGCATCCAGGGCACCGAGGCTGTAGCCGGTGAGGTAGAAGTCAGTCACTGGCAGCGAAGCGTTTTGCGCGCGCACGGCTTGCATCACGCGGTACATGTCTTCCGCGTCTTCCTGGGTGATCCCCGGGGTGGCAAAACGCGAGGCGGCGCTGATGAAGTCGAAGCTGGTCGGCGACGACAGCTGCACCACGTGGTAGCCGGCCTGGTAATACAGCTTTTTCAGGTATTCGTTGATGCTACTGTCAAACCGCGCACCGGTGCCTGCGATCAGGAAGATCAGCGGCGCGGCGCGGTCCTGCTTGGCGATGCGGTAGGTGAGCTTCTTCACCGCCCAGAAGTTGTCCGGCAGGCTGAACTCGCGCTCAGGGCGCATGTTCAGGGTGTAGTCGGATTGGTTGATCTCGTCATCACTCGGTAGCTTAGGCCGTAGGTCTGGCGGGGTGGTGGCGATAGTCGCTTCAAACGGGTTGGTCAAAGGGTAGCCATAGCTGGCTTGGTCGATGTCGACGGCCAGTGCTGACGCACTCAGAAAAAGGCTGCCCAGCAAGGCAGCACAGCGCAAGGAACGGAGCATGACTTAATCCCTAGGAGGAAACGTACTTAGTGAAGTTCGCAGGCTATGACCGCCGTCCAGTCGCCGAAGTGCCATCACGCGGCACGAAATGTCGGAAAAAAACGTCGGAATCGGGGTAATAGTAGCCAGACGATACACTTTGCCACGCTTTGGTGAACACTAATTGTGTGTATGCGCCTTGCTAACGGCTGCCGGGGCATTAAGCTGAGCGCCGTTTTTGCCTATCGGAGTACCCCATGTCCCGTCGTTTCCCGCTGATTTTGCTGCTTATTGCACTGCCACTGTGGCTGGCCGCCAGTTACGGTGCGCGCTATGGCTTTATGGAGGATGGCCAGTGGGTGGGGCTCTGCGCGGACGAGGCGAGTCGCTGGGAATGCCAGCTGCGTTCGAACCTTGGGTTGATGATCCACTTCAAGGTGCTGGGCTGGGCAGCGCTGATCACGTCGGTGCTGGCATTTTTTGTGCCGGGACGTGCGGGCTGGGGGTTGGCGGTGCTGGGGATGGTGTTCGGGTTGCCGGCACTGGCGCTGTACAACACCACGTTTGCGGTGTTTGCGGTGGTGATTGCGGGGTTGCGCTTGGTCAGGAAGCCCCGCGTTGCTTGATGGGGCCTCATCGGGGGCAAGTCGAACCGTCGCACCGCCCCTCCCACAGGGGAATGCATTCCAAATGTGGGAGGGGCGGTGCGACGGTTCGACTTGCCCCCGGTAGCGATGTTAAATCTTGCGTACCCGCAAGCAGCGCCACAAGGCTGCCGTCATGAGCAGGCTCACTACCGCCCAGCCCCAAGCCTGCTGGTTCAATAACCCCTCACGGTACAACTGCGGCGCAATGCCCGCACCGATGATAAAGGCCAGCAGTGCAATCTCCCGACGTGGTCCGGTCACCGGACGCGCCAGGTACACCAGGGCCGGCAACACCAGCGCGGCACTCGGGAAGCTGCGGTAGCGTGGGTCGAACACCAACGCCAGCATCATCACGGCACCGGCAAACCCGGCAATTGCCACCAGCCAGCCCGCGCGCTGCTCCAACCAATTGAACGCGCGTGCGCGCCAAGCTTCTCGCGAGCTCAGGGCCAGTGCTGCATGGGCCAGTACCAGCAGGTTCAACACCACCAGCAAGCCCGCCCACACCCATTCATCATTAAAGCGCGCAGTCACGCGGGTCAGCTCGGCCCAGGTGCCAATGGAACAGGCCGCTACCGCACCCAGCAGTGGCAGGGCAATTGCCGCGCGGGTAGTGCGTACACGTCCGCCCAACACCAAGGTGCCCAACAGGATGATCCCACCCACGCCCAGCCATAGCGGCCAGTACGGCACATTGGTTACCGGCCCGGCGAGGATGCCCTTGTCCTGGCGATCGGCATCGAACAGGCCCCAGTAACCACCCACGGCGCCTTCACTGGCCCGCTTCCACGGCTGGTCAAAGGCTTCGATCAGGTTGTAACGCCAGCCATTGGCCTCGGCCATGGCCACGAAGCCGCGCATGAACTTGGCTTCATTCACCCGGCTCGGCACGGCCGTTTCGCGCTGGCGGCCTTCGCTCGGCCAGCCGGTTTCACCGATGAGTATGTCCTTGGGCGCAAACTTGTTGCCGAAGGTCTGGCGCACATCGCCCACGTGCTTGAGGGCCTGGTCGATGCCCGACGGGTCATCTTCCCAGTACGGCAAAAGGTGGATGGTCAGGAAGTCCACCGCCGGCGCGATTTCCGGGTGCTGCAGCCAGAACTCCCACACATCTGCATAGGTCACCGGCTGCTTGATCTGGCTCTTGACCGTATGGATCAGCGCCACCAGCTGCTTGGCGGTCACTTCCTTGCGCAGCAAGGCTTCGTTGCCGACGATCACCGAAGTCACGACATCCGGGTGGGCGTTGGCCGAAGCGATCAATTCGTTGATTTCCTTTGCGGTCGCCACCGGGTCACTGCTGACCCAGGCCCCGGCCATTACTTTCAGCCCGTGCTTGCGCGCCATCTCCGGCAAGGCTTCCAGGCCGGTCATGGAGTAGGTGCGGATGCACTCGAAGCGGGTCGCCAGAAGCGCAAGGTCAGCGTCCATGCGTTCGGGGCGCAGGGTGAACGGCTGGTCGAACGGCGATTGGTCTTTATCGAATGGGGTGTAGGACGCGCACTGCATCTTGTGCGTGGCACTGGCGACATCAGGCAGCACCACGGGCCGGCCGAGGCCATACCAGTAAGCGAACAGGGCCAGCAGGCCGAGGATCAAGGCGAAGCAATAGGGCAGGGCGGGGAAGCGGGCAGTCGCGGGCATGGTCGGCTTATCTGGAAGAGCAAAGGCGCGCATCTTACCCGGATTTGGCCCGACCCAGTGGGGCTGCATAATTTTGACATGCAAAGTTCGGGCGGGATTTTGGCGTCAAGTCCTACAAAGCATCCTGCTGGCGATGTGATGTCGTTCCTTGCTTGTAGGATGTCGCTGACAGAGCAGGTCCAACACCCGAGCAGGTTGATGATCGAAGTGTCAGTACTCCGCTGACGGCGCACTACCGTGATCGATGCGCGTGAAGGGGGCGCGGTGCACCACATAACAACAGGTTGACGTCGCTCGGCATCCGCCGGGCGCAGCACTTTCGGGGAAGTACTATGAAGATGCGACGACTCTTGGGCGCAGCTGCCACTCTGGTAGTTGCGATGAGCTCCACACTGGCCAGCGCCGACAGCAAGACCCTGAGCATCGGCTATGTGGATGGCTGGTCCGACAGCGTTGCCACCACCCACGTGGCGGCAGAGGTGATCAAGGCCAAGCTCGGTTATGACGTCAAGCTGCAAGCGGTCGCCACCGGGATCATGTGGCAGGGCGTGGCCACCGGCAAGCTCGACGCCATGCTATCTGCCTGGCTGCCGGTGACCCACGGTGAGTACTGGGCCAAGAACAAGGACAAGGTGGTCGACTACGGCCCCAACTTCAAGGACGCGAAGATCGGCCTGATCGTGCCGGAGTACGTCAAGGCCAAGTCCATTGAAGACCTCAAGACCGACACCACCTTCAAGAACAAGATCGTCGGCATCGACGCCGGTTCAGGCGTGATGCTCAAGACCGACGAGGCGATCAAGGCTTATGGCCTGGACTACAAGCTGCAAGCCAGCTCGGGTGCGGCGATGATCGCCGAGCTGACCCGTGCCGAAGACAAACAGGAATCCATTGCGGTCACCGGTTGGGTGCCACACTGGATGTTCGCCAAGTGGAAACTGCGTTTCCTGGACGATCCAAAAGGGATTTATGGTGCTGCTGAAACCGTCAACAGCATCGGCAGCAAGGGCCTGGAGAAGAAAGCGCCGGAAGTCGCGGCCTTCCTGAAGAAATTCCAATGGGCCTCCAAGGATGAAATCGGCGAAGTCATGCTGGCGATTCAAGAAGGCGCCAAGCCTGATGCAGCGGCCAAGGATTGGGTCGCCAAGCACCCTGAGCGTGTCGCCGAGTGGACCGGTAAGTAACCAATAACCGGTAGAAAGTACGCCGCAGACCTAATGTGGGAGCGGGCTTGCTCGCGAAAGCAGTGTGTCAGTCGATGCATAAGTTGACTGAACCACTGCATTCGCAAGCAAGCCCGCTCCCACATTTTTTCGCCTGTATTTCAGGCTGCTGTTTATTTGTTCGACGCAAAACTTGCGAAGTTGCTATCTCCTTCTACTACTAAGGTCGTCTGGAACCTCTACGGCAGCCGCATACAGTGGATACGTTCCAATAATAAAAAAGCTGTGCTGCGAGGATAAAAACAATGAACGACAGCATTTACCTCTCGATTCAAAACAGCCCGCGTTTCAAGGAGCTGGTGAGAAAAAGGGAAAGGTTCGCCTGGATTCTCTCGGCGATCATGCTAGGGCTTTACTCCGCTTTCATCCTGTTGATTGCCTATGGGCCACAAGTACTGGGGGCCAAGCTCAGCCCCGGTTCGTCGATTACCTGGGGCATTCCCCTGGGCGTCGGGCTGATTGTGTCCGCCTTCATCCTGACCGGCATCTACGTGCGCCGGGCCAATGGCGAGTTTGACGACCTGAACAATGCGATTCTCAAGGAGGCTGCGCAATGATCCGGCGTCTACTGGCAGTATTCGGCGCTTCGCTCTTTGCCCCGGCCGTTTGGGCGGCGGACGCATTGACCGGTGAAGTGCACAAGCAACCCCTGAACGTTTCGGCCATCGTGATGTTCGTCGCGTTCGTCGGCGCCACCCTGTGCATCACCTACTGGGCCTCCAAGCGCAACAAGTCGGCGGCCGACTACTATGCGGCCGGCGGCAAGATCACCGGTTTCCAGAACGGCCTGGCGATTGCCGGTGACTACATGTCGGCGGCGTCCTTCCTGGGGATTTCCGCGCTGGTCTACACCTCTGGTTATGACGGCCTGATCTACTCGATCGGCTTCCTGGTGGGCTGGCCGATCATTCTGTTCCTGATCGCCGAGCGCCTGCGTAACCTGGGCAAGTACACCTTTGCCGACGTGGCGTCCTATCGCTTGGGCCAGACCCAGATTCGCAGCCTCTCGGCCTGTGGCTCGCTGGTGGTGGTGGCGTTCTACCTGATTGCGCAGATGGTCGGTGCGGGCAAGCTGATTCAGCTGCTGTTCGGCCTGGACTACCACGTTGCGGTGATCCTGGTCGGTATCTTGATGGTGATGTATGTACTGTTCGGCGGCATGCTGGCGACCACCTGGGTACAGATCATCAAGGCTGTATTGCTGCTGTCCGGTGCCTCGTTCATGGCACTGATGGTGATGAAGCACGTCAACTTCGACTTCAATACCCTGTTCTCCGAGGCGATCAAGGTTCACCCTAAAGGTGAGGCGATCATGAGCCCCGGCGGCTTGGTGAAAGACCCGATTTCCGCGTTCTCCCTCGGGCTTGCGCTGATGTTCGGTACGGCTGGCCTGCCACACATCCTGATGCGCTTCTTTACCGTCAGCGACGCTAAAGAAGCGCGTAAGAGCGTGTTCTATGCCACCGGTTTCATTGGTTACTTCTACATCCTGACCTTCATCATCGGCTTTGGCGCGATCCTGCTGGTCAGCACCAACCCGGCGTTCAAGGATGCGGCAGGCGCCTTGCTGGGCGGCAACAACATGGCGGCGGTGCACCTGGCCAATGCGGTGGGTGGCAGTATCTTCCTGGGCTTCATCTCGGCCGTGGCCTTCGCCACCATTCTCGCGGTGGTTGCCGGCTTGACCCTGGCCGGTGCGTCGGCGGTGTCCCATGACCTGTACGCCAGCGTGATCAAGAAAGGCAAGGCCAACGACAAGGATGAGATTCGCGTTTCGAAAATCACCACCGTTGCCTTGGGCGTCCTGGCGATTGGCCTGGGTATCCTGTTCGAAAGCCAGAACATCGCGTTCATGGTTGGCCTGGCGTTCTCCATTGCCGCCAGCTGTAACTTCCCGGTGCTGCTGCTTTCCATGTACTGGAAAAACCTCACCACTCGTGGCGCGATGATTGGCGGCTGGCTGGGCTTGATCAGTGCCGTTGGCCTGATGGTGCTGGGCCCGACCATCTGGGTCTCGATCCTGCACCATGAAAAAGCCATCTTCCCTTATGAGTACCCGGCGCTGTTCTCGATGATCATTGCGTTCGTCGGCATCTGGTTCTTCTCCATTACCGACAAGTCGGCGGCAGCAGAGAAAGAGCGTGCGCTGTACTTCCCGCAGTTTGTGCGTTCGCAAACTGGCCTGGGGTCGAGTGGGGCGGTTTCTCACTAAGGTCGTAGCTGGATAGGAAAAAACCCCGGTCGAAAGGCCGGGGTATTTTTTTCTCTATAAATTAGGGATTGATCTGACAAAACTGTTTCTCAAATCCTGCACAAATAAAAACGGCCTCCGCTAAGGGAGGCCGTTTTCAGTGCAACTAAGCGATGCTTACTTGCGATCTTCCAGCTTGGTGATGTCACGCGACTCGTAGCCGGTGTACAGCTGGCGCGGGCGGCCAATCTTGTACGGGCTGGAGAGCATTTCTTTCCAGTGGGAGATCCAGCCCACGGTCCGCGCCAGGGCGAAGATCACGGTGAACATGCTGGTTGGAATGCCGATCGCCTTGAGGATGATCCCCGAGTAGAAGTCGACGTTCGGGTACAGCGAGCGTTCGATGAAGTACGGGTCGGTCAGGGCGATCTCTTCCAGGCGCATGGCCAGTTCGAGTTGCGGATCGTTCTTGATGCCCAGTTCCTTCAACACTTCGTCGCAGGTCTGCTTCATGACGGTGGCGCGTGGGTCGCGGTTCTTGTAGACCCGGTGACCGAAGCCCATCAACTTGAACGGATCGTTCTTGTCCTTGGCCTTGGCGATGAACTTGTCGATGTTCGAGACATCGCCGATTTCATCGAGCATGGTCAATACGGCTTCGTTCGCACCGCCGTGGGCAGGGCCCCAGAGTGCGGCGATACCGGCGGCGATACAGGCGAACGGGTTGGCACCCGAAGAGCCTGCCAGGCGGACGGTAGAGGTGGATGCGTTCTGCTCGTGGTCGGCGTGGAGGATGAAGATCCGGTCCATCGCCTTGGCAAGCGTCGGGCTGATCGGTTTGATCTCGCACGGCGTGTTGAACATCATGTGCAGGAAGTTTTCCGCGTACGTCAGGTCGTTGCGCGGGTACATCATGGGTTGACCCATGGAGTACTTGTAAACCATTGCGGCCAGGGTCGGCATCTTGGCAACCAGGCGGATCGCGGAGATTTCGCGATGCTGCGGGTTATTGATGTCGAGGGAGTCGTGATAGAAGGCCGACAGGGCGCCGACCACGCCGCACATGACGGCCATCGGGTGGGCGTCGCGACGGAAGCCGTTGAAGAAGGTCTTCAACTGCTCGTGAACCATGGTGTGGTTCTTCACGGTGCTGACGAACTGGGCTTTTTGCTCGGCTGTTGGCAGCTCGCCATTTAGCAGCAGGTAGCAGGTTTCCAGGTAGTCCGACTGTTCGGCGAGTTGCTCGATCGGGTAGCCGCGGTGAAGCAGAATGCCATTGTCACCATCGATATAGGTGATCTTCGACTCGCAAGAGGCGGTCGACATGAAGCCTGGGTCGAATGTGAAACGGCCCGTGGCCGTCAGGCCCCGTACGTCGATAACATCGGGACCAACGGTGCCGGTTAAAATGGGCAGCTCGACGGGGGCTGCGCCCTCGATGATCAACTGCGCTTTTTTGTCAGCCATGTGGCCTCCTATTTATGCTTCAAATCATCAGACAGACCCCCCACGCAGGGCCCGCACCACTATATTGATATAAATCCAGATGTCAATTTGCCTAAAGTCTTGCGCCAGAAGGCTTTAACCGTACTTTTTCCTCGAAATTGCCTGCCATTTACGCCTTTTATTCCTCCAGCGCAATCCGCTATTAGGGTGAGGAGTGCGCGTTGTCATTAGTAACCTAACTGTCTATACTCGGCCACCGACCGCCAAGGGCTTTTGGGCTTGCTTTCATTGGGGGTCGCACTCCCTGGGTGGTGCTTACCTGACCAGTGCACTCCCCAACAACTTTGCCCTGATTGTTAGGGGCTCTTCAGTGTGAAAAAAAGCCGTGAATAGCCAACGACCTGTAAACCTAGACCTAAGGACCATCAAACTCCCCATCACCGGCGTTACGTCGTTCCTGCACCGTGTTTCCGGCATCATCCTGTTCCTGGGCTTGGGCATCATGCTTTATGCATTGAGCAAATCCCTGGGTTCCGAGGAAGGATACGCCGAGGTGAAGGCATGCTTGACCAGCCCGCTGGCCAAGTTCGTAGCATGGGGCCTCCTGTCTTCTCTTCTGTATCACCTGGTAGCCGGTGTGCGCCACTTGATCATGGACATGGGCATCGGTGAGACGCTGGAAGGCGGCCGCCTGGGCTCGAAAATCATCATCGCCATTTCCGTGGTGCTGATCGTTCTGGCAGGAGTTTGGATATGGTAACCAGCGTTACGAACCTTTCGCGTTCGGGCCTCTATGACTGGATGGCACAGCGTGTGTCTGCGGTCGTTCTCGCGGCTTATTTCATTTTCCTGATCGGATACCTCGTCGCAAACCCGGGCATCGGCTATGAGCAATGGCACGGCCTGTTTTCCCACAATGCGATGCGAATCTTCAGTCTGCTGGCCCTTGTTGCCCTGGGCGCACACGCCTGGGTAGGCATGTGGACCATCGCGACCGACTACCTGACGCCGATGGCGCTGGGCAAGTCCGCGACTGCAGTACGTTTCCTCTTCCAGGCAGTATGCGGCGTCGCGATGTTCGCTTACTTCGTCTGGGGTGTGCAGATTCTTTGGGGTATCTGATTCATGGCTAACATTCCAACTATTTCATTCGACGCCATCATTATTGGTGGCGGCGGTGCTGGCATGCGCGCTGCGCTGCAGCTGGCCCAGGGCGGTCACAAGACTGCCGTGATCACCAAGGTGTTCCCGACCCGTTCCCACACCGTATCGGCCCAGGGTGGCATCACCTGCGCCATCGCCTCCGCCGACCCGAACGATGACTGGCGCTGGCACATGTACGATACCGTCAAGGGTTCCGACTACATCGGTGACCAGGACGCTATCGAATACATGTGTCAGGAAGGCCCGGCCGCGGTGTTCGAGCTGGACCACATGGGTCTGCCGTTCTCCCGTACCGAGCAAGGCCGTATCTACCAGCGTCCATTCGGCGGCCAGTCGAAGGATTACGGTAAAGGCGGGCAGGCTGCCCGTACCTGCGCCGCATCCGACCGTACCGGTCACGCGCTGCTGCACACCCTTTATCAGGGCAACCTGAAAGCCGGTACCACGTTCCTGAACGAGTACTACGCGGTCGACCTGGTGAAAAACGCCCAGGGCGAATTCGTCGGTGTAATCGCCATCTGCATCGAAACCGGTGAAACCACCTACATCCGCGCCAAGGCTACCGTGCTGGCGACGGGCGGTGCAGGCCGTATCTACGCGTCGACCACCAACGCCCTGATCAACACCGGCGACGGCGTTGGCATGGCACTGCGTGCTGGCGTACCGGTGCAAGACATCGAAATGTGGCAGTTCCACCCGACCGGCATTGCCGGCGCTGGTGTACTGGTTACAGAAGGTTGCCGTGGTGAAGGCGGTTACCTGATCAACAAGCACGGCGAGCGTTTCATGGAGCGTTACGCTCCGAACGCGAAAGACCTTGCTGGTCGTGACGTTGTGGCTCGTTCGATGGTTAAAGAAATCATCGCCGGCAACGGCTGTGGCCCGAATGGCGACCACGTACTGCTGAAGCTCGATCACCTCGGCGAAGAAGTCCTGCACAGCCGCCTGCCAGGTATCTGCGAGCTGTCCAAGACCTTTGCCCACGTTGATCCGGTGGTTGCTCCGGTTCCGGTTGTTCCGACTTGCCACTACATGATGGGCGGCGTGCCGACCAACATTCATGGCCAGGCGATCACCCAGAACGCCGAAGGCGAGGACGAGATCATCCACGGTCTGTTCGCTGTAGGCGAAGTGGCGTGCGTATCGGTTCACGGTGCCAACCGCCTGGGCGGCAACTCGCTGCTCGACCTGGTGGTCTTCGGCCGTGCTGCCGGCCTGCACCTGGAAAAGGCGCTGACCGACGGCATCGAATACGACGACGCTACCGACGCCAACATCGAGGCCGCCCTGGCGCGCCTGAACGCTCTGAACGAGCGCACTGATGGCGAAGACGTGGCTACCCTGCGTCGCGAGCTGCAAAGCTGCATGCAGAACTACTTCGGTGTATTCCGTACCGGCGAATACATGCAGAAGGGTATCGCCCAGCTGGCTGACCTGCGCAAGCGCATTGCCAACGTCAAGATCAACGATAAGAGCCAGGCGTTCAACACCGCTCGTATCGAAGCCCTTGAACTGCAAAACCTGCTGGAAGTGGCTGAAGCGACCGCAATCGCCGCCGAGGTTCGTAAGGAATCCCGTGGTGCCCACGCCCGTGAAGACTTTGAAGATCGCGACGACGAAAACTGGCTGTGCCACACCCTGTACTTCCCGGGTGACAAGCGCGTGACCAAGCGTGCCGTGAACTTCTCGCCGAAGACGGTTCCGACGTTTGAACCGAAGATTCGGACTTACTAAGGGTGGCTGCCATGTTGAAAGTCAGTGTTTATCGCTACAACCCTGATCAGGACGCTGCGCCGTTCATGCAGGAATTCCAGGTCGATACCGGTGGTAAAGACCTGATGGTGCTGGATGTATTGGCACTGATCAAAGAGCAGGACGAAGGTTTCTCCTATCGTCGCTCTTGCCGTGAAGGTGTATGCGGTTCCGACGGCATGAACATCAACGGCAAAAACGGCCTGGCGTGCATCACGCCGCTGTCCGCCGTCGTTAAAGGCAACAAGCTGATCGTTCGTCCTCTGCCAGGTTTGCCGGTTATCCGTGACCTGGTCGTCGATATGAGCATCTTCTACAAGCAATACGAGAAAGTTAAGCCGTTCCTGCAGAACGATACGCCGGCTCCGGCCATCGAGCGTCTGCAGTCCCCGGAAGAGCGCGAGAAGCTCGACGGTCTGTACGAGTGCATCCTGTGCGCTTGCTGCTCGACTTCGTGCCCGTCCTTCTGGTGGAACCCGGACAAGTTCCTGGGCCCAGCTGCCCTGCTGCAAGCGTACCGCTTCCTGGCAGACAGCCGTGATACCAAGACGTCCGAGCGTCTGGCTTCGCTGGATGACCCGTTCAGTGTATTCCGCTGCCGCGGGATCATGAACTGCGTCAACGTATGTCCCAAAGGCCTGAACCCGACTAAGGCCATTGGTCACATCCGTAACATGCTGCTGCAGAGCGGCGTGTAACCGACGTTGTAGTAAAGGCAGGACCGTTGTGCCCGTAAATGCTACGGCGCAGGCTTCAACCGGCGCCGTAGTTTTAACTTGAGCAGCGACTTACAAAGCCGCGGCTCTTATTTTGAAGAAATGAGACAAGCAGGGGCATTCGGGTTGGTACCCGAACTATCAGCGTGATCCTAAGTGGCTTGTTTTGGTCGCTGCACTTGGCCTTTTGCAAGCAAACTCGGTGTTTTCGCCGGTGGTGTCCCCAAATCGAGGGTGACCAAGCATGCAAGAAAGCGTGATGCAGCGCATGTGGAACAGCGGCTATCTTTCAGGTGGTAACGCTGCCTATGTGGAAGAGCTTTATGAGCTCTACCTGCACGACCCTAACGCTGTGCCAGAAGAATGGCGCACCAAATTTCAGACGTTGTCTTCAGACGGCAACGCTGCCACCGATGTATCGCATGCAACAATTCGCGATCAGTTTGTGCTGCTGGCAAAGAACCAGCGCCGCGCCCAACCGGTTTCCGCCGGGAGCGTGAGCAGTGAGCACGAGAAGAAGCAAGTTGAAGTACTGCGACTGATCCAGGCCTACCGGATGCGTGGCCACCAGGCGGCCCAGCTTGACCCGCTGGGGCTCTGGAAGCGTCCTGCACCTGCTGACCTGTCGATCAATCATTACGGCTTGACCAATGCCGATCTTGATACGACCTTCCGTGCCGGCGACCTGTTCATCGGCAAAGAGGAAGCGAGCCTACGCGAAATTCACGAAGCGTTGCAGCAGACATATTGCCGCACCATTGGCGCTGAGTTCACGCACATCACCGATTCCGAGCAACGCCACTGGTTCCAGCATCGCCTGGAAGGTGTGCGTGGTCGTCCGGTGCTGTCTGCCGACGTACGCAGCCACCTGCTCGAGCGCGTAACCGCTGCCGAAGGCCTGGAAAAATACCTGGGCACCAAATACCCGGGCACCAAGCGTTTCGGCCTGGAAGGCGGCGAAAGCCTGATCCCGATGCTCGACGAGCTGATCCAGCGTTCCGGTTCCTACGGCACCAAGGAAATCGTGATCGGCATGGCCCACCGTGGTCGCTTGAACGTGTTGGTCAACACCTTCGGCAAGAACCCGCGTGAGCTGTTCGACGAGTTCGAAGGCAAGAAGAAGGTCGAGCTGGGTTCCGGTGACGTTAAATACCACCAGGGCTTCTCGTCCAACGTGATGACCACCGGCGGTGAAGTTCACCTGGCCATGGCCTTCAACCCATCCCACCTGGAAATCGTTTCTCCAGTGGTCGAGGGTTCGGTGCGTGCTCGCCAGGATCGTCGTAATGACACCACGGGTGAGAAGGTCCTGCCGATTTCCATCCACGGCGACGCGGCATTCGCCGGTCAAGGCGTGGTCCTGGAAACCTTCCAGATGTCGCAGACTCGCGGCTTCAAGACGGGCGGTACCGTTCACATCGTCATCAACAACCAGGTCGGGTTCACCATCAGCAACCCGCTGGACGCGCGTTCCACCGAGTACGCCACCGACGTTGCCAAGATGATCCAGGCGCCGATCCTCCATGTGAATGGTGATGATCCGGAAGCCGTGCTGTTCGTGACCCAACTCGCCATCGACTACCGCATGCAGTTCAAGCGTGACGTGGTGATCGACCTGGTCTGCTACCGCCGTCGCGGTCACAACGAAGCCGACGAACCAAGCGGCACCCAGCCGTTGATGTACCAGCAGATCACCAAGCAGCGCACCACCCGTGAGCTGTACGCCGAAAGCCTGACCAAGGCCGGCGTGGTTGACGATGCGCGTGTTCAGGCGAAAGTCGATGAATACCGCAACGCGCTGGACAATGGTCTGCATGTGGTGAAAAGCCTGGTCAAAGAGCCGAACAAAGAGCTGTTCGTGGACTGGCGTCCGTACCTGGGCCACGCCTGGACTGCGCGTCACGACACTTCGTTCGACCTGAAGACCCTGCAGGAACTGTCCGCCAAGCTGCTGGAAATTCCAGAAGGCTTCGTGGTGCAGCGCCAGGTTGCGAAGATCTACGAAGACCGTCAGAAGATGCAAGCCGGCGGCCTGCCGATCAACTGGGGTTACGCCGAAACCATGGCGTACGCGACCCTGGCGTTCGAAGGCCACCCGATCCGCATGACCGGCCAGGACATCGGCCGCGGTACGTTCTCGCACCGTCATGCCGTGCTGCACAACCAGAAAGACGCGGGCACCTACATCCCGTTGCAGAACCTGTACGAAGGCCAGCCACGTTTCGACCTGTACGACTCGTTCCTGTCCGAAGAAGCCGTGCTGGCGTTCGAATACGGTTACTCGACCACCACGCCAAACGCGCTGGTGATCTGGGAAGCCCAGTTCGGCGACTTCGCCAACGGTGCCCAAGTGGTTATCGACCAGTTCATCACCAGCGGCGAGCACAAGTGGGGCCGCCTGTGCGGTCTGACCATGCTGTTGCCACACGGTTATGAAGGCCAGGGCCCTGAGCACTCCTCGGCCCGTCTGGAGCGTTACCTGCAGCTGTGCGCCGAGCACAACATCCAGGTGTGCGTGCCGACTACCCCGGCCCAGATCTACCACTTGCTGCGTCGCCAGGTGATCCGCCCGCTGCGCAAGCCGCTGGTAGTGCTGACGCCGAAGTCGCTGTTGCGTCATAAGTTGGCCATCTCGACCCTGGAAGATCTGGCTGATGGTTCGTTCCAGACCGTTATTCCAGAAATCGACACGCTGGACGCGGCCAAGGTGACTCGCCTGGTGCTGTGCAGCGGCAAGGTCTACTACGACCTGCTGGAAAAACGCCGTGCCGAAGGCCGCGAAGACATCGCCATCGTGCGTATCGAGCAGCTTTACCCGTTCCCGGAAGACGACCTGATGGAGGCCATCGCGCCTTACACCAACCTCACTAACGTGGTGTGGTGCCAGGAAGAACCGATGAACCAGGGCGCGTGGTACAGCAGCCAGCATCACCTGCGTCGCAGCATCGGCAACCACAACAAGGCCCTGGGCCTGGAATATGCCGGCCGTGATGCTTCCGCTGCACCTGCGTGTGGTTATGCGTCGATGCACGCCGAGCAGCAGGAAAAACTGCTGCAAGATGCTTTCACTGTTTAACGCCTTCGCGCTGACTGAAACCGAATTTTAAGGACCCACAGATAATGGCTATCGAAATCAAAGCCCCGTCATTCCCGGAATCGGTTGCCGATGGCACCGTTGCCACCTGGCACAAGAAACCAGGCGACGCCGTAAAGCGTGACGACCTGATCGTCGACATCGAGACCGACAAAGTTGTGCTGGAAGTGTTGGCCGAAGCTGACGGCGTGCTGGGTGCAATCGTTGCCGAAGAAGGCGCTACCGTTCTGTCGAACGAAGTCCTGGGCTCGATCGAAGAGGGCAGCGCTGCTGCTGCCGCTCCTGCCGCCGCTGCTGCACCGGCTGCTGCTGCCTCGGCTCCTGCCGCCGCTCCGGCTGCTGGCGCTGAAGACCCGATCGCTGCACCGGCTGCCCGTCAGCTGGCTGAAGAGAACGGCATCAACCTGGCGTCCGTCAAAGGCACCGGCAAAGACGGTCGCATCACCAAGGAAGACGTGGTTGCCGCTGTTGAAGCCAAGAAAAACGCGCCAGCCGCCGCGCCAGCCAAGGCTGCTGCCCCGGCTGCCGCTGCGCCTGTGTTCGCCGCTGGCGACCGCACCGAGAAGCGTGTACCGATGACCCGTGTACGTGCCACCGTGGCCAAGCGCCTGGTTGAAGCACAGTCGAACATGGCGATGCTGACCACCTTCAACGAAGTCGACATGACTGAAGTCATGGCCCTGCGCTCGAAGTACAAGGACCTGTTCGAGAAGTCCCATAACGGCGTGCGCCTGGGCTTCATGTCCTTCTTCGTGAAAGCGGCCACCGAAGCGCTGAAACGCTTCCCGGCAGTCAACGCTTCCATCGACGGCAACGACATCGTTTACCATGGCTACGCAGATATTGGCGTTGCCGTGTCCAGCGACCGTGGCCTGGTGGTGCCGGTACTGCGTAACGCCGAACTGATGAGCCTGGCTGAAATCGAAGGCGGCATCGCTACCTTCGGCAAGAAAGCCCGTGACGGTAAGCTGACCATCGACGAGATGACCGGCGGTACCTTCACCATCACCAACGGTGGTACCTTCGGTTCGATGATGTCGACCCCGATCGTCAACCCGCCACAAGCTGCGATCCTGGGCATGCACAACATCATCCAGCGTCCGATGGCCATCAACGGCCAAGTCGTGATCCGCCCGATGATGTACCTGGCACTGTCTTACGATCACCGCCTGATCGATGGTAAAGAAGCCGTGACTTTCCTGGTGACCATCAAGAACCTGCTGGAAGACCCGGCTCGTCTGCTGCTGGACATCTAAAGACGCAGCGGCAAGTTGCGAGCTACAAGCTGTAGGAAAAAGCAGCTTGGCTTGCGGCTTGTCGCTTGAAGCTTGTCGCTGAATAGAGGAACTATTTTCATGTCGCAGAAATTTGACGTTGTAGTGATTGGTGCCGGTCCTGGCGGCTACGTCGCCGCCATCAAGGCCGCACAACTGGGCCTCTCGACTGCTTGCATCGAAAAATACACCGACAAGGAAGGCAAACTGGCACTGGGCGGTACTTGCCTGAACGTCGGTTGCATTCCTTCCAAGGCGCTGCTGGACAGCTCCTGGAAATTCCACGAAGCCCAAGACGGTTTCGCGATCCACGGCATCAACCATGCTGGCGTGACCATGGACGTACCCGCAATGGTCGGCCGTAAAGCCAACATCGTTAAAGGCCTCACCTCCGGCGTTGCCACTTTGTTCAAGGCCAACGGCGTGACTTCCCTGCAAGGCCACGGCAAGCTGCTGGCGGGCAAGAAAGTTGAAATCACCAAGCCAGACGGTTCGGTAGAAGTCATCGAAGCCGAGAACGTGATCCTGGCTCCAGGTTCACGCCCAATCGACATTCCACCGGCTCCGGTTGACCAGAACGTGATCGTCGACTCGACCGGCGCCCTGGAATTCCAAGCCGTGCCTAAGCGCCTGGGCGTGATCGGCGCTGGCGTGATTGGCCTGGAACTGGGTTCGGTATGGTCCCGCCTGGGTTCTGAAGTCACCGTGCTGGAAGCCCTGGACACGTTCCTGCTGGCTGCCGACACCGCCGTGTCGAAAGAAGCGCTGAAAACCCTGACCAAACAAGGTCTGGACATCAAGCTGGGCGCCCGTGTGACCGGTTCCAAGGTCAACGGTGAAGAAGTTGTCGTGACCTACACCGACAAAGACGGCGAGCAGACCATCACGTTCGACAAGCTGATCGTGGCCGTGGGTCGCCGTCCAGTGACCACCGACCTGCTGGCTTCCGACAGCGGCGTAAACATCGACGAGCGTGGTTTCATCCACGTTGACGATCACTGCGCTACCACCGTGCCGGGCGTCTACGCCATCGGTGACGTGGTTCGCGGCATGATGCTGGCGCACAAGGCTTCCGAAGAAGGCATCATGGTTGTCGAGCGCATCAAGGGCCACAAAACCCAGATGAACTACGACCTGATCCCATCGGTTATCTACACCCACCCGGAAATTGCATGGGTCGGCAAGAACGAACAGCAGTTGAAAGCTGAAGGCGTTGAAGTTAACGTCGGCACCTTCCCGTTCGCTGCTTCTGGCCGTGCCATGGCAGCCAACGACACCGGTGGTTTTGTCAAAGTCATCGCTGATGCCAAGACTGACCGCGTATTGGGCGTCCACGTGATTGGCCCAAGCGCTGCAGAACTGGTTCAGCAAGGCGCGATCGGTATGGAATTCGGCACCAGTGCCGAGGATCTGGGCATGATGGTCTTCTCTCATCCGACCCTGTCCGAAGCGCTGCATGAAGCCGCGTTGGCAGTGAATGGCGGCGCCATCCACATCGCCAACAAGAAGAAGCGCTAAGCGAGATAATAAGAAACCACGGCGGAGTTGCCCGTCGTGAGCCTTGCGCGCAAGACTCACCGCGGAATATCCGCTGGACGCAGTCTTGCGCAGCTTTACGGGCCTTGAGCCCCGCAAGTTGCGCAAGCAGCAGTCACAGGTGGCGCGGCACTCATAATGAGCGCAGCGCCGAATGCGCAGTACCTAACGAAGACGGTAAAAAGCATGAATCTTCACGAGTATCAGGGTAAGCAGCTGTTCGCTGAATACGGCCTGCCAGTTTCCAAGGGCTACGCAGTAGACACCCCGGAAGCAGCAGCAGAAGCTTGCGACAAAATCGGCGGCAGCGAGTGGGTTGTCAAAGCCCAGGTCCACGCCGGTGGTCGCGGTAAAGCGGGCGGCGTTAAGCTGGTTCGCAGCAAAGAAGACGCCAAGGCCTTCGCACAGCAGTGGCTGGGCAAGCGTCTGGTGACTTACCAGACTGATGCCAATGGCCAGCCAGTCACCAAGATCCTGGTTGAATCGTGCACTGATATCGCTAAAGAGCTGTACCTGGGCGCTGTCGTTGACCGTTCGAGCCGTCGCATCGTGTTCATGGCGTCCACCGAAGGTGGCGTGGACATCGAGAAGATCGCTCACGAAACCCCAGAAAAAATTCTGAAAGCCACTATCGATCCACTGGTTGGCGCTCAGCCATTCCAGGGTCGCGAGCTGGCTTTCCAGTTGGGTCTGGAAGGCAAGCAAGTTGCCCAGTTCGCCAAGATCTTCGTAGGTCTGGCCAAACTGTTCCAGGATCACGATCTGGCCCTGCTGGAAGTGAACCCGCTGGTGATCAAGGCTGACGGCGATCTGCACTGCCTGGACGCCAAGATCAACATCGACGCCAACGCCATGTACCGTCAGCCTAAGCTGAAGACTTTCCACGATCCGTCGCAAGACGATCCGCGCGAAGCGCACGCTGCCAAGTTCGAACTGAACTACGTAGCGCTGGAAGGTAACATTGGTTGCATGGTCAACGGTGCTGGCCTGGCCATGGGTACCATGGACATCGTCAACCTGCATGGCGGCAAACCAGCCAACTTCCTCGACGTGGGCGGTGGTGCTACCAAAGAACGCGTAACCGAAGCCTTCAAGATCATCCTGTCCGACTCCAACGTCGCTGCAGTACTGGTCAACATCTTCGGCGGCATCGTTCGTTGCGACATGATTGCCGAAGGCATCATCGGTGCAGTGAAAGAAGTTGGCGTTAAAATCCCGGTTGTTGTTCGCCTTGAAGGTAACAACGCTGAACTGGGCGCTAAAGTACTGGCAGAAAGCGGTTTGAACATCATCGCGGCTACCAGCCTGACCGACGCTGCTCAACAAGTTGTCAAAGCTGCGGAGGGCAAATAATGAGCGTCCTGATCAATAAAGACACCAAAGTTATCTGCCAGGGTATTACCGGTTCGCAAGGTAGTTTCCACACCCAGCAAGCCATTGAATACGGCACCAAGATGGTTGGCGGCGTAACACCGGGTAAAGGCGGCACCGAGCACCTGGGCCTGCCAGTGTTCAACACCGTGAAAGACGCTGTAGCTGCCACTGGCGCCACCGCCAGCGTGATCTACGTTCCAGCTCCTTTCTGCAAGGACTCGATCCTGGAAGCAGCATTCGGCGGCATCAAGCTGATCGTCTGCATCACCGAAGGCATTCCTACCCTGGACATGCTGGACGCTAAAGTTAAGTGCGACGAGCTGGGCGTAGTCCTGATCGGCCCTAACTGCCCAGGCGTGATCACTCCAGGCGAATGCAAGATCGGCATCATGCCAGGTCACATTCACTTGCCAGGTAAAGTCGGTATCGTTTCCCGTTCCGGCACCCTGACCTATGAAGCTGTGAAGCAGACCACTGACGCCGGTTTCGGTCAGTCGACTTGCGTCGGCATCGGCGGTGACCCGATCCCAGGTTCGAACTTCATCGACATCCTGAAGCTGTTCCAGGAAGACCCGAAGACCGAAGCGATCGTAATGATCGGTGAGATCGGCGGTTCGGCTGAAGAAGAAGCGGCTGCCTACATCAAGGCACACGTAACCAAGCCGGTTGTTTCCTACATCGCTGGTGTGACTGCCCCTGCTGGCAAGCGCATGGGCCATGCTGGCGCAATCATCTCTGGCGGCAAAGGCACTGCAGACGAGAAATTCGCTGCACTGCAAGACGCAGGCGTAAAAACCGTGCGTTCGCTGGCAGACATCGGCAAGGCCCTGGCCGAGCTGACCGGTTGGGCTGTCAAGTAAGCCTCGCGCTTAGCTGACGCTTCACCCCACAAAGGCCACCTTCGGGTGGCCTTTGTGCGTTCTGGGGTTTAATAAAGATCAAAATGTGAGAGGGGGCTTGCCCCCGATTGCAGTGGGTCGGTTAACAAATACAGTGACTGACACTCCGCCATCGGGGGCAAGCCCCCTCCCAGATTTATCTGCATTGCCAGATTAAGTATGAAAACGCGACATAGAGATGTCGCTTATCGGACAGTCCGCCCCGCAACAGTGCGTTTGTCAGCCCAATTCTGTACCCTAGCCGCCTCTTTATGCGTCCGCATCCCAAAAGGAAGCCGCGCGCTAGACCGGTCGGCTCCCATAAGGGCCGGCAGTATTTCCCTCATCCATAGGGAATCCCTCTCTAAATTCCGATTCAGTAGTGTGGTATTTCCTCAAATGAAAGTGTTGAAAAGCCAGGATATCCTGGCGCTGGGCTTCATGACGTTTGCCCTGTTCGTGGGCGCTGGCAACATCATCTTCCCGCCTATCGTTGGTTTGCAGTCCGGGCCTCATGTCTGGATGGCAGCGCTGGGCTTCCTGATCACCGCCGTTGGCCTGCCGGTGGTCACCGTGATCGCCCTGGCCAAGGTTGGCGGCGGCATGGACGCGTTGAGCAGCCCGATCGGCAAGATCGCCGGTGGCCTGCTGGCGGCGGCGGCGTACCTGGCGGTAGGGCCGCTGTTCGCCACCCCGCGTACCGCGACCGTCTCGTTCGAGGTGGGCCTGGCGCCGCTGACCGGCGAAAGCCCGCTGGCGCTGTTCCTCTACAGCTCGGTGTACTTCCTGGTGGTGTTCTTCGTTTCCCTGTACCCAGGTCGACTGCTGGACACCGTTGGGCGTTTTTTGGCGCCCCTGAAGATCATCGCTCTGGCCATCCTTGGTATCGCCGCGTTTGCCTTGCCGGCCGGTGATGTGGGCGTTGCCACGCCGGAATACGTGGCTGCACCGTTCTCCCAAGGCTTCATCAATGGCTACCTGACCATGGATACCCTGGGCGCCCTGGTGTTCGGCATCGTGATCGTCAACGCCATTCGTTCCCGTGGCGTGGAATCGCCGCAGTTGATCACCCGCTACGCGATCATTGCCGGGCTGATTGCCGGCGTGGGCCTGGCCCTGGTGTATGTCAGCCTGTTCCGCCTGGGCTCGGGCAGCCATGCCGTGGCGGCCGGTGCCAGCAATGGCGCGGCGGTGCTGCACGCCTATGTGCAACACACGTTTGGCTCCTTGGGCAGCGGCTTCCTGGCGGTACTGATCTCCCTGGCGTGCCTGGTGACTGCGGTGGGCCTGACCTGCGCCTGCGCCGAGTACTTCAGCAAAATCCTGCCGCTGTCCTACAAGGCATTGGTGGTGATCCTCGCGCTGTTCTCGCTGTTTGTGTCGAACCTGGGCCTGACCAAGCTGATTGCGTTCTCGATCCCGGTGCTCACCGCGATCTACCCGCCGTGCATCGTGCTGGTGGCGCTGAGCTTCTGCAAAGACTTCTGGCAGGAGCAGGGCCGCATCGTTGGCCCGGTAATGCTGGTGTCGTTCATCTTCGGTTGCATCGACGCGCTCAAGGGCGCGGGCCTGGCGGACTGGCTGCCCGCGCAGTTGGCGCACCTGCCACTGAGCGAGCAGGGCCTGGCGTGGTTAGTGCCATCGGTGATGACACTGGCCGTAGCGTTTGGGGTCGATCGCATGCTCGGTAAGCGCAGCGAAGCCATCGCTTAAATAACCGGGTTTACGTTACAAGGAAATGCCTCGTATCAATCGATACGGGGCATTTTTTATGCTTATAGAACACGATCCTGTAGGCGCTGGCTTGCCAGCTCCAAGAATAGATTGTGTTCACCCAACCAACGTTGATAGGACCCGCATGTCGTTCGTCGAAACCAATCAGATCCACCTGCTTGCCGCGCTCTGGTTCGTCCTGTGCTGGGGCGGCTACACCCGTTATGCCACCTGGAAGGCCCGGGATACCGCGTGCCTGGCCAGTGTGCTGCACCTGTATCGCGAAGACTGGATGCGCCGGATGCTGCTGCGCGATAACCGTATCGCCGACGCCAGTGTGATCGGCAACCTGGAGCGCAATGCCTCATTCTTTGCCTCCAGCACCCTGATCATCCTGGCCGGTATTCTTACCGTGCTGGGTGCCTCGGAGCGTGCGGTGTCGTTGCTGGCAGATATCCCCATGGTGCAACAGGCTTCCCAGGGCATGTCGGAGATCAAGCTGCTGTGTTTGGCGTTGGTGTTTGTCTATGCGTTCTTCACGTTCAGTTGGTGCATGCGCCAGTACAACTTCGCGGCGGTGCTGGTGGGCTCGGCGCCGATGATCGGCGAGCGACATGTGTCCGAACAGGAGCGCCGGGCGTTTGCCCTGCGGGCGGCGCGGGTGATTTCCATGGCCGCCAACCAGTTCAACTTTGGCCTGCGGGCTTATTACTTCGGCATGACCATGCTGGCGTGGTTTGTCAGCCCCTGGTTGTTCATGTTGATGAGCAGTGGGGTGGTGTTGGTGCTGTACCGTCGGGAGTTTCACTCCGACGTCTTGCAAGTGATGGTGTATACCCAGACGGACACACCGCCACCGGAAGCGGTTAAAGAAGCCGGTTAACTAACCCTTCAAATAAAAAAGCCAGGCAAAGAAAAGCCCGCTATCTAAGCGGGCTTTCTTTTTGCAGCGAAGCTATTTCAAACCGCGGTCTCAAGAACCGGTGGCAGGGGTAGCAGGTGCTGCTTCTTTTGCGGCGGCTTCGTTCGATTCAGCCTGAGCTTTGGCAGCATCGGCGTTTTCTTTCGCAGCGTCGTTCACTTTATCCTGAGCCTTGGCCATATCTTTCTGAGCTTGCTCAGAATGTGCTGCGGCGTCTTGGGCTTTGTCTTCGGATTTCTTATCGCAGGCAGCGAGACCGAGGGCAGCGGCCAACATCATGGAAATAGCTAAAGTCTTGCGCATGGGGTGTTTCTCCTTATTGAAGATATCTACTGGCCTTTCGAGCATGGCGGTTCGGCATTAGTTCCTTTTATTCCATAGATATATAAATCGCTGACTAGCCGGAACTTTTGCCCGCCCCACCCATTCTGCGGATCAACACTAATAAGAGTCTGGAACGAATGACCGAAAACCCCTTGTTAGAGCGTGCGACACGCTTTGTCTCGGCCTTGCGCCATTGCCAAGTGCTGGGTATTACCGCTCATCATGCCAACGCAGACGGCATCACGCTGATCATGCCCTACGCACCGCATCTGGTTGGCGACCCCCGGACCGGCGTGATCCACGGCGGCGCGCTGACCTCGCTGATGGACACCGCGTGCGGCATGGCTACCCTGTGCGTTTTACCCGAATTCGAAGTGTGCCCGACCCTGGACCTGCGCGTTGACTACATGCATCCCGCCGCGCCACATAAACCTGTGTACGGCTTTGCCCAATGCTACCGGGTGACCACCGACGTGATCTTCACCCGTGGCTTTGCCTACCAGGACGATCCGCAGGAACCCATCGCCCATGTGGTGGGCACATTCATGCGCATGGGCAAGCGCCTCAAGGGCGCGCAAGGACTGGGCAACACGATCAAGGGAGAGCAACCATGACGCACCGATTCAAGACTCGCCTGGAGCAGGCCCACGAGCGCGGCGATTACGAGGCGCTGCTGAGCCTGGTTCCCTACGCCAAGCTGATCGGCATCGAATGCACCCGGCTGGGGGATGAGTTGCTGTTTCGATTGCCGGCCAACAAGGACAATATTGGTAACCCTATATTGCCGGCTCTCCACGGCGGCGTGATTGCGGGCTTCATGGAGCTGTCCGCTGCATTGCATCTGCTGGTGTTCACCGGCGCGCCAGGCTTTCCGAAAATCATCGATTTTTCCCTGGATTACCTGCGCGCCGGCCAGTTTCGCGACACTTACGCCAAGTGCCAGGTGTGGCGCCAGGGCCGACGGGTGGCGAACGTGGCGATTACCGCCTGGCAAAGCACTGCGTCCGAGCCGATCGCCACTGCCCGCGCGCATTTCAAGATCGAGGAACCAAGCAGCCCTTGAAATCCTGGTCTTAGCCCCCAACTTTGATGACAACCCGCCGCCAACCCTTTAGGGCGCGGCCACTGCCATCCAATTGGAGTTTGATGACCATGAGTGTGGAAACTCAAAAGGAAACCCTGGGCTTCCAGACCGAGGTGAAGCAACTGCTGCACCTCATGATCCATTCGCTGTATTCCAACAAGGAAATCTTCCTTCGCGAATTGATCTCGAACGCCTCTGACGCTGTCGACAAATTACGTTTCGAAGCCCTGTCCAAGCCTGAGTTGCTGGAAGGTGGCGCCGAACTGAAAATCCGTGTGAGCTTTGACAAGGACGCCAAGACCGTCACGATCGAAGACAACGGTATTGGTATGAGCCGCGAAGATGCGATCACCCACCTGGGGACCATCGCCAAATCCGGTACTGCCGACTTTATGAAGAACCTGTCGGGCGACCAGAAGAAGGATTCGCACCTGATCGGCCAGTTCGGCGTGGGCTTCTACTCGGCCTTTATCGTGGCCGACAAGGTTGAAGTATTCAGCCGCCGCGCCGGCCTCGACGCCAGCGAAGGCGTGCACTGGTCGTCCAAAGGCGAGGGCGAGTTCGAAATCGCCACTATCGACAAGGCCGACCGTGGTACCCGCATCGTCCTGCACCTGAAATCCGGTGAAGACGAATTCGCCGATGGCTGGCGCCTGCGCAACATCGTCAAGAAGTACTCCGACCACATCGCTTTGCCGATCGAGCTGCCGAAAGAACAAGCGGCCGCCGAAGGCGAAGAGGCACCTGCCCAGGAATGGGAAGTGGTCAACCGCGCCAGCGCGCTGTGGACCCGTCCGCGTACCGAGATCAAGGACGAGGAATACCAGGAGTTCTACAAGCACATCGGTCACGACTACGAAAACCCGCTGAGCTGGAGCCACAACAAGGTCGAAGGCAAGCTGGAATACAGCTCGTTGCTCTACGTACCGGCCCGTGCCCCGTTCGACCTGTACCAGCGTGAAGCGCCAAAAGGCCTGAAGCTCTACGTGCAGCGCGTGTTCGTGATGGACCAGGCGGAATCCTTCCTGCCGCTGTACCTGCGCTTCATCAAAGGCGTGGTCGACTCCAACGACCTGTCGCTGAACGTGTCGCGGGAAATCCTGCAGAAAGACCCGATCATCGACTCCATGAAGTCGGCGCTGACCAAGCGCGTGCTCGACATGCTGGAAAAACTGGCGAAGAACGAGCCTGAGCAATACAAAGGTTTCTGGAAAAACTTCGGCCAGGTCATGAAAGAAGGCCCGGCGGAAGATTTTGCCAACAAGGAAAAAATCGCCGGCCTGCTGCGTTTTGCCTCCACCCAGGGCGACGACGGCGAGCAGGTTGTGTCGCTGGCCGAGTACTTGGCGCGCGCCAAGGAAGGTCAGGACAAGATCTACTACCTCACCGGCGAAACCTACGCACAGGTCAAGAACAGCCCGCACCTGGAAGTCTTCCGCAAGAAAGGCATCGAAGTGCTGCTGCTGACTGACCGTATCGATGAGTGGCTGATGAGCTACCTCAACGAGTTCGATGGCAAGTCCTTCGTCGACGTGGCCCGTGGTGACCTGGACCTGGGTAACCTGGATTCCGAAGAAGAGAAGAAAGAAGCCGAAGAAGTCGCCAAGTCCAAAGAGGGCCTGGTTGAGCGGATCAAGGCGTCCCTGGGCGATGCGGTCAGCGAAGTGCGGGTTTCCCACCGCCTGACCGATTCCCCGGCGATCCTGGCCATCGGCGAGCAGGACCTGGGCATGCAGATGCGCCAGATCCTCGAAGCCAGCGGCCAGAAGGTTCCGGATTCCAAGCCGATCTTCGAATTCAACCCGGCTCACCCGCTGATCGAGAAGCTCGATGGCGAGCAGAGCGAAGAGCGTTTTGGCGACCTGTCGCACATCCTCTTCGACCAGGCGGCCCTGGCCGCTGGTGACAGCCTGAAAGACCCGGCTGCCTATGTGCGCCGCCTTAACAAGTTGTTGGTAGAGCTGTCGGTCTGACCCCGTTGTAGAAAAACCCGCTTCGGCGGGTTTTTTCGTTCTAGTGCACCTCAACTGGAGTAAATGATGAGCCAAGTCACTGTACGTTCCGTGGTCTATCAGATTGATGGCCAGTCTTACGAAAGCCGCCTCGCGTTCGATGCCAGCCACACGGGCCCGTTGCCCGGCCTGCTGATGGCGCCGAACTGGATGGGGGTGAGTGCGGGTGCTGAAGAAATTGCCAAAAGCGTGGCCGGCAAGGGCTACGTGGTACTGATCGCCGACCTGTACGGGCAGACCGTACGCCCGTCGAATGGCGATGAAGCCGGCGCTGCGATGATGCCGTTGAAGAACGACCGTGCATTGTTGAACAAGCGCATGCAGGCGGCCTTCGAGCAACTGCAGGGCCAGACCGAGGCAGCGGTTGATACCTCGAAACTGGCGACCTTTGGTTTCTGCTTCGGCGGTTGCTGCTCCCTGGAGCTGGCGCGTACCGGTGCGCCGGTCAAGGCTGCCATCTCGTTCCACGGCACCCTCGACACGCCAAACCCGGCGGATGCGAAGAACATCAAGGGCTCAGTGCTGGTCCTGCATGGCGCTTCTGACCCGTTGGTCCCTAAAGAGCAACTGCCGGCGTTCGAAGATGAAATGAACGCGGCCGGCGTGGATTGGCAATTGCTGAGCTACGGCGGCGCGGTGCATTCCTTCACCGACCCGCATGCGAATGTGCCGGGCAAGATGATGTACGACGCGAAGACGGCCAAGCGGGCTTTCCAGTCGATGCATAACTTGCTGGATGAAGTGTTCAAGGGCTGATTCTTCAGCGCCTGTTCTGGCCTCTTCGCGAGCAAGCCCGCTCCCACATTTGATTTGTGAACACCGTCAAATGTGGGAGCGGGCTTGCTCGCGAATGCTACCTCACCGGCAACTCAATTCTTTCAGACTCACCCGGCACCGTCGGCCAATCCCCAGCCGCCCACCGCTGCCTGGCCTGTTCGATCACCGCCGGATCACTCGCGACAAAATTCCAATTGATCCGCCGAGGCCCATCCAGCGGCGCACCGCCAAACACCACCAGGTGGCAATCGCTTTCGGCAAACAGTGTCATCTCCTGACCAGCCGGCAGCACCACCAGGCTGTGCACTTCAAGCGTCTCGCCGTCCAACTGCGCTTCCCCCTCCAGCACATACACCGCGCGTTCCTCATGCTCATCCGGAATCAGCAGGGTTGTGGCCGTTTGCATCTGCACCTCGGCATACAGCGTGGGCGACAGCACCGGCACCGGCGATTTGAGGCAGAACCCATCGCCCGCGATCAGGCGTATCTGCACGCCCAGGTTGTCACTCACCGGCAGGCTGGCTGCCGGGTGATGGCTGTAGTGCCCCGGCCCAGTCTCGTGGTCCTTGGGGGAGGCCAGCCACACCTGCAACCCGTGCAGGCTGAAACCTTCGGCCCTGACTGCTTCGGGGGTGCGTTCGACGTGAGCAATGGCGCTGCCGGCGGTCATCCAGCTGACGTCGCCGGCCTGCACCACTTGGTCCGAGCCCAGGCTGTCTTTGTGCTGCAACGCGCCTTCAAACAGGTAGGTGAGGGTCGACAGCCCGATATGCGGATGTTGGCGGATATTCATGCCGTCACCCGGCGCATAGCGGGTGAGCAACATGTGGTCAAAAAACACAAAAGGCCCGACGCTGCGGCATTCTCGCGAAGGCAGCGGGCGCAGGATAGGTTGGCCTTCGACATCTTCGGGGCGAGGGCGGATCACGGTAAGGGTGGTCATGGTGCGTCCCAGTCTGAGCGGGTTAGATGCTGCTGAGCATAACCCGCTCGACGGGAGGTTGCCGCTATTGGCTGAACGCGCCTTCCGACAGTTGGGTGTCGATGCTGATCTCGGCGGTGGTCATCAGCTTGTGCACCGGGCAGCGATCGGCCACGCGATGCAGTTCATCGCGCTGTTCGTCGGTGAGTACGCCCTTGAGCGTCAGCTTGACGTTGAGTGTGTATTTGCCCTTTTGTTCTTCGGCGGCATCGTGGGTGACTTCCACGGTCACACCGGTCAACGGGATGTCTTTTTTCTGTGCGTAAAGCTTTACGGTCAGGGCTTTGCAGGAGGCCAGTGCGGCGTCGAAGTAGTCATGGGGGGAGGGCGCCGAATCATCGCCACCCAGGCTTTTGGGCAGGTCGGTGAACAACTCGTGGTTGTTGATCGTGACGCTATGGCGGAAGTTGTCCTGGTTCAGGGTATTTACGGTAACTGGCATGGCAAACCTCACAAGATGGCAGGATGAAGGTCATGCAGTTATAGAGCATGCTGGCACTTCGGTGTTCCGCGTTTTTTGCCGGATGAACCCCGGCAGGGCGCAAAAGGTCTACCCGTATCAGCCCTTATCGAGGTTTTACCGTGCCCTGGACCCGCCTGAGCCTTGCCCTGTTGCTCACCGCCAGCAGCCTTGCCGTGCAGGCCCGCGACTATGCCTACAGCGATGCGCACCTGCATTACGTCGATTTTTTCCAGGAAACCGCCGGCATGGACAAGCTGCTCAAGGCGATGGCTGACAACCGCATCGAGCACGTGATGATTTCCGGCATTCCGGTCGCAAAGAAATGGCACGAAGACGAACCCAAGCGCCCGCGCTACTACGCCGGTGACGATGCCGATGCCTACTGGTACAGCGCCACCGACGTGATCGTGGCCGCAGCGGTCAACAAACTGCCCCCTGAGCAGCGCCCACGCTTTCATCCGTTTCTGTCCGGCTTCAACCCCAACGACAAGAACTCGGCGGCCCATATCCAGCGCATGCTCGACCTCAACCCGGGGCTGTGGCAGGGCATCGGCGAAGTCTTCACCCGCCATGACGACCTCACGGCCATCACCGCCGGCGACACCCCACGCGCCAATAACGAAGCCATGACCCGCATTTATCACTTGGCGGCGGAACATGACCTGCCCGTGATGCTGCACTCCAACATCACCTCCAAGCGCGAGCGCAACCCGCTGTACCTGGCCGAGGTCGAGCAGCCCCTGCGCAACCATCCCCATACCCGCTTCATTTGGGCCCATGCCGGCACCAGTAAGGAAATCCACCGCCATCAGGTGCAGATGGACTTTTTGCTGCCGACCTTGAGCCGCCTGCTGGAGACTTACCCCAACCTGTACATCGACCTGTCCTGGAGCATGCTCACGCCGTATTTGCTGGATGACGCAGGGCTGCCGCGCCCGGAGTGGGTCAAGCTGGTGGAGCGCTTCCCCGAGCGGTTTATGCTGGGCTCGGACGTTGTAGGGCGGTTCAACAAGCTCGGTAAGGAAATGCGCCGCTTCGACCCGTTCCTGGATGCCCTGCCGGAGGACGTCGCTCGCAAAGTCGCACGGGACAACTTTTTGGCGATCCTGCCTAAAGCGCCGAGCGATGGTGTAGCGCGTTGATATCGCGTTTTCGTCTTACGCAAAACGAGCAATAGGCCGATACCTTTCAAGAGCCAGCTGCAAATGGATGCAGCGCAATTGGAAGGAGCCAAGGCATGAGTATCAGAAGTCTGAATATCGCCCCGCGCGCGGGCTTGGGGTTTGGCCTATTGGCGTTGATGGTATTTGCCCTGGGCGGCTTTGCCCTGTTGCAGATGGCCAATATGCGCCAGCAATCGGACCAGGTGGAGAACAACTGGCTGCCCAGCGTGATGGCGGTGGGGCAGATGAGTCAGGACTTGCTGCGTGTTCGGGCGCTGACCTTGCGCCTGCTGGTCAACCGCGATTCCCAGGCGCTGGCGCAGAACGAACAGAAACTGGGCGACCTGAAAAGCGGCCTGCATCATGCGCAGACTCTCTACGAGGCGCTGATTGTGCTGCCCGAGGAACGCACGCTGTTTGATCGCTTCAAGGCCCAGGAGCAGCAATACCTGCAACGCCAGGAGCAGGTCATGGGGTTTTCCAAGGCCAACCAGCTGGAAGACGCGATCAGGGTGGTCAATGGCGAGATGAACCAGATCGCCGATGAAATGGCCGCGACCCTGCACGAATTGGTCAACCTCAACAAAGCCAACGCCAACCAGGCGGCCAGCCTGGCGCAGAGCGTGTTCAGCCAGTCGCGCAGCTGGGTGGTCGGCATGATCGTGCTCACGGCGCTGATCACCATCGGCCTGGCGGTGTGGCTGACGCGCAGCATCGTGCTGCCCCTGGCGCAGTCGTTGAAAGTGGCCCAGGGCGTGGCCAGTGGCGATCTGACGGGCGAGATCAGCGTCAGTGGCAACGACGAGCCGGCGCGCCTGCAGCAGGCGCTCAAGGGCATGCAGGAGAACCTGCGCGACACCATCCGGCGTATCTCCGAGTCTTCCAACCAGTTGGCGTCAGCCTCGGAAGAACTCAGTTGCGTGACCGAAGACGCCACCCGCGGCTTGCACCAGCAGAATCAGGAAATCGAGCAGGCCGCCACGGCGGTCAATCAGATGACCTCAGCGGTGGAGGAGGTGGCAAGCAATGCAGTGGCCACGTCCCAGGCGTCACGCGAGTCCGACCGCATTGCCCAGCACGGGCGCGAGCAGGTGCACCAGACGGTGGTGTCCATCGAGGCGCTGGCCACTGACGTGACCGACAACGTGACGCAGGTCGAGGACCTGGCGCAAAAGGTCTATGGGATCAGCAAGGTGCTCGACGTGATCCGCTCGATTGCCGAGCAGACCAACCTGCTGGCGCTGAATGCCGCCATTGAAGCCGCACGCGCCGGGGATGCCGGGCGTGGCTTTGCGGTGGTGGCTGATGAAGTGCGCGCCCTGGCCCATCGCACCCAGCAGTCGACCCAGGAAATCGAGCAGATGATCAGCGGCATTCAGCAGGGCACCGATCAGGCGGTCAGCTCGATGCAGCAGAGCAATACGCGGGCGCGTTCGACCTTGGATATCGCCAAGTCGGCGGGCACGGCGCTGGAGGAAATTGCGTCGGCGTTCACCTTGATCAACGAGCGCAACCTGGTAATCGCCAGCGCATCCGAGCAACAGGCGGCGGTGGCGCGGGAGGTGGATCGCAACTTGATGAACATCCGCGACCTGGCGCATCAGACATCGACCGGGGCGAATCAGACCAGTGCGGCGAGCCAGGAGTTGTCGCGCTTGGCGGTGGACCTGAACACGATGGTGGCGCGGTTTTCGGTGTAGGGCCGGGTACCGAGTTGGCGCTATCGCGGGCAAGCCAGCTCCCACAGGGGAATGCGTTTCAAATGTGGGAGCTGGCTTGCCTGCGATGAAGCCGACTCGGTCTCAAATCCATTACCCACAAAAAAGCCCCGAACCAGTCGGGGCTTTTTCATGCAATCAAGCTACAGGTCTTACTGACCCTGCCAGCGTTTCAGCACCAGGGTAGCGTTAGTGCCACCAAAGCCGAAGCTGTTGCTCATCACGGTGTCGATTTTTGCATTCTCAACGGTCTTGGTCAGGATCGGCATGTCAGCCACCACCGGATCAATCTCGTCGATGTTGGCCGAACCGGCCATGAAGTTGCCTTCCATCATCAACAGGCAGTAGATCGCTTCGTGAACGCCGGCGGCGCCCAGGGAGTGACCGGACAGGCTCTTGGTGGAGCTGATGGCCGGGGCCTTGTCGCCGAATACCGCACGCACGCCTTCCATTTCCTTGGCGTCGCCGACCGGAGTCGAGGTGCCGTGGGTGTTCAGGTAGTCGATTGGAGTATCCACAGTGGACATGGCCATCTGCATGCAACGGATGGCGCCTTCACCGCTCGGGGCAACCATGTCGTAGCCGTCGGAGGTCGCGCCGTAGCCAACGATTTCCGCGTAGATCTTGGCACCACGGGCCAGAGCGTGTTCCAGCTCCTCGACCACCACCATGCCGCCACCGCCGGCGATGACGAAACCGTCACGCTTGGCGTCGTAGGCGCGGGAGGCCTTTTCCGGGGTTTCGTTGTACTGGGTGGACAGCGCGCCCATGGCGTCGAACAGGAACGACTGGCTCCAATGCTCTTCTTCACCGCCGCCGGCGAAGACGATGTCCTGCTTGCCCAGCTGGATCTGCTCGACGGCAGTACCGATGCAGTGAGCACTGGTGGCGCACGCGGAGGAGATCGAGTAGTTCACGCCCTTGATCTGGAACGGCGTGGCCAGGCAGGCAGAAACGGTGCTGCCCATGGTCCGTGTAACACGGTACGGGCCAACGCGCTTCACGCCTTTTTCGCGCAGGATGTCCAGCGCTTCCATCTGGTTGAGGGTCGATGCGCCGCCGGAGCCGGCGATCAGGCCGGTGCGTACGTTCGATACCTGGTCTTCGCTCAGGCCGGAGTCGGCGATCGCGTCTTTCATCGCCAGGTAGGCGTAGGCGGCAGCGTGGCCGACGAAGCGATAGATCTTGCGATCGATCAGTTCTTCGAGGGGCAGGTCGATGGAGCCGGAAACCTGGCTACGCAGACCCATTTCGGCATATTCCGGGTTGAAGCGGATGCCAGGGCGACTTGCACGCAGGTTAGCGGTGACGGTCTCTTTGTCATTGCCCAGGCAAGAAACAATGCCCAGACCAGTGATAACGACGCGGCGCATGCGGATAACCCTTAAAAGTTGTCAGTGGAAGTGAATACGCCGACCCGAAGGCCTTCGGCAGTATAGATCTCGCGACCGTCGACGCTCACCGAACCATCGGCGATGGCGAGGTTCAGCTTGCCCTTGAGGACGCGCTTGATCTGAATGTTGTAGGTGACTTTCTTGGCGGTCGGCAGGACCTGGCCAAAGAACTTCACTTCGCCCGAACCCAGGGCGCGACCGCGACCCGGCAGGCCTTGCCAGCCGAGGAAGAAACCGACCAGTTGCCACATGGCGTCAAGGCCCAGGCAACCTGGCATCACAGGGTCGCCTTCGAAATGGCAGGCGAAGAACCACAGGTCCGGGGTGATATCCAGCTCGGCGACCAATTCACCTTTGCCGTACTTGCCACCCTCTTCGCTGATATGGGTGATGCGATCCACCATCAGCATGTTCGGGGCGGGCAGTTGCGCGTTACCTGGGCCGAACAGCTCACCGCGACTGCAGCGCAGCAGGTCTTCCCGAGTAAAGGCGTTTTGTTTGGTCATGCGAGCTCCTCAATAATCCCATGCGGCAGGGTAGGGCAAATCTTCCCGAACCGAATGAAGCGTTCATGCCTCATGTCGGCAGCCTACACATAGACTATTGCGTTGTAGTGAAAGTCACAGCGGCAAGGCACTGAATGTACACTTGTTCACTGAAATTTTAAACCGGGCCTGTTTATGGGCCCGTTCGGGTGCCTAAGACTGCCGCACTTTCGTCTTTCACGCCAGTCGGAGTTGGCTGATGGCGCGGCGCTATTGCACCCAGCGCTGCAGGATTTGCTGCAAATCCGTGCGTTTGAACGGCTTGGCCAGGTAATCGTTCATTCCGGCTGCCAAACAGGCTTCCCGGTCACCCTGCAAGGCGTTGGCGGTGAGGGCGATGATCGGCAGGTCGGCGCAGCCCGGCAGTTGGCGAATTTGCCGGGTGGCCTCGTAGCCATCGATCAGCGGCAACCGGCAATCCATCAGGATCACCGTGAAAATCAGGCTCTCGGCGCTGCGGATCGCTTCGGCGCCGTCGGCGGCCAGGCTCACTTCAAAGCCCAGGCTGCGCAGCATGGCTTCGACCACGGTGCGGTTGACCGGGTTGTCTTCCACCAGCAGGACATGCCGGCCATTGCCGGCGCTGGCCTTGCCGTCGGCATCGCTGGCAATGGCCGGCACGCTGTGCTGGTCGATGGCCAGGGGGATTTCCAGGGTGAACACCGAACCACGGCCTTCTTCGCTCTGGGCGCGCAGGGTGCCGCCCATGCGTTCGGCCAGGGTGCGGGCGATGGGCAGGCCCAGGCCGGTGCCGCCGTAACGTCTTGAAATGGAACTGTCGGCCTGCTGGAACGCGTCGAACATCAATTCCAGGCGTTCGGTGGAAATCCCGATGCCGCTGTCGCGCACGGTGCAGGTGAACCACACCAGTTCATGGTCGAGGGTCTGCCAGTGCGGCTCGACGCTGACGCTGCCGTGTTCGGTGAACTTCAAGGCATTGCCGATCAGGTTCACCAGGATCTGGCGGATTCGCGTCGGGTCACCCTGCACCCGCAAGGCGTCCATCCCCGGCGGGATCGACAGCTGCAGCGCCAACCCGCGCTGCTGGGCGCTGTGCTGGAATGCCTGGGCGCAGCTGTTGATCAGGTCCGCGAGGTTGAATGGAATGTGCTCCAACTCCAGGGCGGCGCGTTCGATCCGCGAGAAGTCGAGGATGTCGTTGATGACCTTGAGCAAATGCTCGGTGGATTCGGAGGCCAGCGCCGCGTACTCGGTCTGCTCCTCGGTCATCTCGGTGGTTTCCAGCAACTGCAACATGCCCAGCACGCCGTTCATGGGCGTGCGCAACTCATGGCTCATCATCGCCAGGAAATCCGACTTGGCGTTGTTGGCGCGCTCAGCCTCTTCGCGGGTCTGGATCAACTGGGCCATGGCTTGTTGCTGTTCGCGACTGGCCTGGTTGAGGCCCTCGGCGAGGTTGTTGATATGCCGCGACAGGTCGCCCAGTTCCGAGTCATCCACGATGGGCAGCGGGGTCTTGTAGTCGCCTTGCTGGATGGCCTTCACCGCGTGGCCCATGGCACTGATCGGCTGCGACAGGCTGGCGGCCAGGCGCCTGGCGAGCAGGAAGGTAAACAGCAGGGCGAACAGCGCGAGGATGCCGGCCTTGAACAGGATCTCTTGCTGGCGCTGGCTGAACGCGTCGTTGGACATGCCGACGATCACCCGGCCCAGGTAGTCCGCGCGCGGCGCCTTGGGTTCGTTGAGGTTGTCCTGGAAGAAGTCATTGCCCAACTGGATGTGTTGCAGGCGGATCGGCGCCTGGAACACTTTGACCGACAGCGAGCGGTCATGTTTTTCCGACGGTTGCTCGACATACACCAGGATGTTCTCGCTGCTGTCCTGGATCTCCAGGAACCGCACGTGGGGCGTGGCCAGCGTGGCGCGCAACAGGCTGTCGAGCACATCGTTGTTGCCGGAAATCACCCCGTACTCGGTGGCGGGCGCCAGTTGGTTGGCGATCAGCTGGCCGGTGTGGTCCAGTTCCTGGCGCAGGTCCTGGATACGCACGAAGGTGAAGAAGCTGATCAACAGCAACGTCAGCAACAGCGCCGGGCCCAGGGTGATGAGCTGGGTGCGGGTGTTGATGTCCCAACGACGACGCAAGGTCATGGGCGTTTTTCTCCTTCGGCCAATCGGGTGGCGACACTGGCTTCGTCCACCTGTTCGATCCCCAGTGAGCGGGCGACTTGCGGGTTGCCCACGACTTTGAAGCGTTCCGGGTACAGCGAGCGCGGCCAGTTCCCCGGTGGATGGTCGAGCAAGCGGTCGAGCACCGTCAGCCAGTCGGCCTGGTCGCTGTAGGTGCTGGCCAGGCTGCCGGCGCGCACAAAGCCCGCGTTCGGGCCCACCAGCGGCAGTTGCTGGGCGTAGCTGCTCAGCAACAGGTTCTTCGCGGTCTTGGGGTTGTACAACTGCGGGTCGTCGAGGCCGAGCAGCACGTCACTGTTGCGAAACAGGGTTTGCAGCGGCCGACTGTCATTAATGTTGCCCCAGAGCTGCGGCACGATCTCCAGGCCCAGGGGCGTGGCGTGCTGGCGCAGTTCGGGCAGGAGAAATTCACTGTCGGCGCCATAGAGCACGCCGATGCGCCGCGCCTGGGGCAGGATGCTCGCGATCAGGCGCAGTTGGCGCTCCAGCGGCGGGTCGCTCCACAGCAGGCTGATGCGTGGGTGCTGGGTGCTGCCCAGGCGCTGGTGGGCCTGCAGCCGGCTGATGCGCAGCACCAGTGTCGGCGGGCCCTGGGTGTCCTGCAAACGCCAGTCGAGGCCCGGCAGGTCGAGCAGGATCAGCCGTGTGTTGGCCGGCAGGCGGCTGGGGGCCGGCATGTCTTTGAGCGGTGTGAAGGTGACGTGGTCTTCGGGGCGTTGCTGGGCCAGGGCCTGGGTGAAGGCCTGCACGCCGGCGCCGTCTTCGGCGGCGGTCAGCAGGATATCGGCGCTCCAGGCTGGCGCGCTGAATAGCAGGCACGCGAGCAGCACCGCGCGTCGCCAGCGCCGAGTGATAAAGAAGCAGGTCATCCGTGACGAGTCGCCCATGTCAGAACTCTAACTCCGCGCTGAAGTAGAGCACATGGCGATGGTCATAATTGTTGTCGGCCCAGGTGGTGGGCTGGTTATCCAGGCGTTCCTGCAACATGCCGGCCAGCTCCACGTTGGCTTTGCCCAGGGCAATGCGCTTGGCCACCCGCAGGTCGACCCGTTCGAAGCGATATTGGTTGAGCGCGTCATCGCCGTAGTAGAACAGCGCGCTGGACCAGCCTCGGCCCCATTCGCGCAACCAACCGGCGGAGCCGCTGTTGCGCGCGGTCTGCGCTTTGTCCCGCGGGTTGCTGCTGGTGGCGTCGATGTAAGCATAGGTCAGCCGCAGGCGGTCGGCGTTGCTCACGCGCCAGTCGAACTGGGATTCGGCGCCGGTGAACCGCGAACTGTTGGCGTTGCTGGCAATGTATTGGTTATTGCGCAGCGGCGAGCTGATCATGTCGGTGATCTCGTCATAGAACAGTTTCACGTCCATGTTCAGCCCGATGTCGGCAAAGAAGCCGTTGTACCCCAGTTCCCGTGACTTCATCATCTCTTTATCGAGGTTGCCCGGGCCCCGGGTCTTTACGAAGTATTGCCCGGTGGTCTGCCCATAGGCGGGGGAGCTGAGGTTGGTGACGCGGTAGCTCCAGTTGACGTTGTTCTCGAACATGTCCGGTGAGCGGATCGCTTCGGAGTACACCGCGCGCAGGCCGTGGCGCGGGTTGATCAGGTAGTTGACCGCCACCCGGGGCGTCAGCGAGTTGCCGCTCAGGTGGGTGTCTTCATACATGGCGCCGCCTTGCAGCAGCCAATGCTCGCTGGCACGCCACTCCAACTGGCCGAACAGGCGCCAGGTGGTGTCGTCCAGGGTGCCGTTGAAGTAGGTGTCGGAGTCGGCGCGGTCGTAGCGGTAGTTCATGCCGCTGACCAGGCGCAGGCTGTCGGACAGGCTGAGGGTGTCCTGAACCTCCAGGTCATAGCGGCTTTCGCGGGTGCTCTGGTCGATGTCACCGCACACGCTCTGGCTGGCACCGTCGCGCCATTGCTGCAGCACTTGGTTGGCCAGCGCTTGCTCGGCGGCGCTGCCGGGTGGTGCGCTGCCCTGGCTGTAGGTGTCCATGTGCCGGGCGAGCAGTTCGGCGTAGTTGGGGTTCATCTGCCACAGCTGGGTCAACTCGGGGCTGAACGACACCTTGGCGTCACAGGCCTTCCAGATTTGCCGGCGGTCCCACTGTTGCGCCGAGCCTTGGATATACAGGCTGTGGTCTGGGTTGAAGTCGAAGTTCCAGCGCAGGGAGCCGGCGTAGTCCTTGGCCGTGACGTCGGAATTGTTGCCGCCTTCGGTAATCCCGGCAAATACCGGGCTGTAGGTATAAGGACGCTGGTTGGTGCCTTCCTTTGCATCCAGCTGCAAGTCGATGCTTTGTTGCGTGTTCAGCGTCTGGCTGATCGCCAGGCTGAAGCGGTTCAGACGCCGGCTGTCACGGCGGTCGGCGCCTGCGGCATCGCTGTCGAAGCCGTCGTCCTGTTGCCCGGAGAGGGACAGGCGCAAGTCACCGGTTTCCCAGCCCGCGCCCTGGCTGGCATAGAAGTCATTGATGCCGCGTTCGCCGCGCACCACCTTGACCCGCGTGCCGTGGCTGTTGGCCGGTGAGCGCGTAAGAATGTTGACCACTGCCATCAAGGCATTGGCGCCATAGCTGACGGTGTTGGGGCCGCGGAACACTTCGATGCGCTCGATATCTTCCATGGCCACCGGAATGTCACTCCAGTCCACAGTGGCCAGGCCGGCGCGGTACACCGAGCGGCCATCGATCAACACCTGCATGCGCCGAGCATCGCTGGCACTGGTGCCGTGGTAGTTCACTGCTGCCTGGTTGCCGGTGGTGTAGCCGACCATCATCCCCGGCACCAGGCGCAGCAGCTCACTGATGTCCCGTGCACCGCTGGCCTTGATCAGCTCGCTGTCGATCACGGTCATGCTGCCGGGCACGGCGGCGGCCGATTGCTTGAGGCGCGTGGCAGTCAGCACCTGGGGCAGCGGCTGGCTGTCGAGGAACAGGTCGTCGGCCAGCGCCGGTGCGCTGCACAACAACATCAACCAGAGGGATGAGCGAGGAGGAGGGCCCAAATACACGGCACGGCCTTGATAATTGCGGATAGCCGCCCATGTTAACTGAGGTGGGGCCTTTTGCCAGTCGCCGGACTTGCAATTACTTCATGTAAACCTGGCATTTTCCGACAAACGCACGAATTGATACGGGGGCTGGCCGCAAGCGGGTCGGCCCGTATAATGCCGGCATCGCCACTGGTATGGATTAACGGATTGCATATGACTGAACAGCGCCCTATCGCGGTCCTGGGAGGCGGAAGTTTTGGTACCGCCGTGGCAAACCTGCTGGCCGAGAACGGTCACGCTGTGCGCCAGTGGATGCGCGATCCCGAACAGGCCGAGGCCATCCGGGTGCACCGGGAAAATCCGCGTTACCTCAAAGGCATCAAGATTCATCCGGCCGTCGAGCCTGTTACCGACCTGCTGGAAACCCTCACCGCCTGCGACCTGTGCTTCGTCGCGCTGCCCTCCAGCGCCTTGCGCTCGGTGCTGGCGCCCCACGCCGAACGCCTGGCGGGCAAGCTGCTGGTCAGCCTGACCAAGGGCATCGAAGCGCAAACCTTCAAGCTGATGAGCGAGATCCTCGAAGAGATCGCGCCCCAGGCGCGCATTGGCGTACTGTCCGGGCCGAACCTGGCGCGGGAAGTCGCCGAGCACGCGCTGACCGCCACAGTGGTGGCCAGTGAAGACGAGGAACTGTGCGAGCGCGTCCAGGCGGTGCTGCATGGCCGTACCTTCCGGGTCTACGCCAGCAGCGATCGCTTTGGCGTCGAGCTGGGCGGTGCACTGAAAAACGTCTACGCGATCATCGCCGGCATGGCCGTGGCGCTGGGCATGGGCGAAAACACCAAAAGCATGCTGATCACCCGTGCCTTGGCCGAGATGACCCGCTTTGCAGTGAACCAGGGCGCCAACCCGATGACGTTCCTGGGGCTGGCCGGCGTCGGCGACCTGATCGTCACCTGCTCCTCGCCGAAAAGCCGCAACTACCAGGTGGGGTTCGCCCTCGGCCAGGGCTTGAGCCTGGAAGACGCGGTCACGCGCCTGGGCGAAGTGGCCGAAGGCGTCAACACCCTCAAGGTGCTCAAGGCCAAGGCCCAGGAAGTCGGTGTGTATATGCCGCTGGTCGCCGGGTTGCACGCGATCCTGTTTGAAGGGCGCACCTTGAACCAAGTCATCGAGTTGCTGATGCGCGCCGAGCCGAAAACCGATGTCGACTTTATTTCCACCAGTGGTTTCAACTGAGGAACGCGTCATGAACGATCCGAAAGCAGCCCCCAAGTACGAATCCATTGCCTTGCGCATCCTCTGGATGCTGGTGTTTGCCCTGGTGTGGCAGGTGGCGCAGTTCCTGCTCGGTGCGTTGGTGGTGGTGCAGTTGATCTACCGCCTCGTCTACGGCGCGCCGAACCTGGGCCTGATGAACTTCGGCGACAGCCTCAGCCAGTTCCTTGCACAGATCGGCCGTTTCGGCAGCTTCCACACCGAACAGAAGCCCTGGCCGTTCGCCGACTGGCCCACCCCCCGCGCGCCCGAGGGCGAAACCGCCCACAGCGTGCCGCCCGCGCCACACCCGGTGCGTGACGAGGAGCCGAAGCTGTGAAGCTGTGGATACTGCGCCACGGTGAGGCCGAAGGGCATGCGCGCACCGATGCCGAGCGCAACCTCACCGAGCATGGCCGCGCCGAAGTGTTGCGCAGTGCTGCGCAACTGATCGGTCAGCCCCTCAGCGCGATCATCGCCAGCCCCTATGTGCGGGCGCAACAGACCGCACACCTGGTGCGTGAGGCGTTGGGTTTTGAGCCGCAGATTCGCACGGTGCCGTGGCTGACACCGGAGGGCAACCCGCAGTTGGTGCTGCAAAACCTCGACAGCGATGACAACGTGCTGCTGGTCAGCCATCAACCGTTGGTGGGCAGCCTGATCAGCTTCCTGCAGCATGGCCATCAGCGTCAGCCGCAGCCGATGCACACCGCCAGCCTGGCGGAACTGGAGGGAGATTTCCCGCTGGCAGGGCTGATGAACCTGGTCAGTGTGAAGAATCCGTAGGCGTTATCGCTGCTTTGTGTGTGCTATATAGTCAACCGAGCAAGTGCTTGGTTGGCTATCATCGGACCACAAAGGAGCGCGTCCCATGCCCGTCGCTTTTCGTTTGCCGTTGCAGGTCTTCTTTGAACGTGAAGCGCGACATCCGCGCCAGACTTTTCTGGTCCAGCCCGTCGGCGGCGGCCAGGTCCAACGCCTCACCTGGAGCGAGGCCGGCCACCAGGCCCGCTGCGCCGCGCACTGGCTGCGCGCCCGGGAGTTGCCTCAGGGCTCGCACATTGCCCTGATCTCGAAAAACTGCGCCCACTGGATCATCGCCGACCTGGCGATCTGGATGGCCGGGCATGTCTCGGTGCCGCTGTACCCCAACCTCACCGCCGACTCCGTTGCCCATGTGCTCAGCCATTCCGAGGCGGCGCTGGTGTTTATCGGCAAGCTTGACGACTGGCCAGCCATGGCGCCCGGCGTGCCGTCCGATGTCCCGACCATTAGCTTGCCGTTATGCCCGCCGGGCGCATTCAATTTCACCTGGGCCGACCTGCAAGCCAGCTCGCCGATCCAGGACAATCCTCAGCCGGCCGCCGCAGAGCTGGCCACCATCATCTATACCTCCGGCACCACCGGCTTGCCCAAAGGCGTGATGCACAGCTTCGGCGCGCTGGGGTTTGCCGCCACCCGTGGCACCGAGTTGTTCGGGTTGGGGGAGGGCGACCGGCTGCTGTCGTACCTGCCGTTGTGTCACGTGGCAGAACGGATGTTTGTGGAAATGGCGGCGATCTACACCGGGCAGACGGTGTTTTTCGCCGAAAGCCTGGATACCTTTCTGACTGATCTGCGTAGGGCGCGTCCGACCGCACTGTTTGGTGTGCCGCGCATTTGGACCAAATTCCAGATGGGCGTCTACGCCAGGATCCCGGAAAAGCGCCTCGACTTCCTGCTGCGCCTGCCCTTTATCGGCAAGCGCGTGGGCCACAAGGTGCTCGCCGGCCTGGGCCTGGATGCGTTGCGCATCGCGCTGTCCGGCGCGGCGCCGGTGCCCGAGGCGCTGCTGCGCTGGTATCAGCGCCTGGGCCTGGATGTGCTGGAGTGTATGGCATGACCGAGAGCTGTGGCTACTCCCACGTGTGCCGACCCGGCCAGCAGACCCTCGGCTGGATCGGCCTGCCGTGCCCCGGTGTGGACGTGCGCATCGACCCCTCGGGCGAAGTCCAGGTGCGCAGCGGCGCGACCATGCTCGGCTATTACAAGGACCCGCAGAAAACCGCCGAGACGATCACCGCCGATGGCTTCCTGCGCACCGGTGACAAGGGCGAGCAGGATGCCGATGGCCGGCTGCGCCTGACCGGGCGGCTCAAGGAAATCTTCAAGACCAGCAAAGGCAAATACGTCGCTCCCGCGCCGATTGAAAACCGCCTGGCCGAACATGCGCGTATCGAGCAGGTGTGCGTGGTGGGCGATGGTCTCACCGCGCCGATTGGGCTGTGCGTGTTATCGGCGGTAAACGAAGACCCGCACGCACTGCGCAGCAGCCTTGAACGCTGGCTGGAACAGGTCAATCAGGCGCTGGATAAACATGAACGCCTGCGCCAGTTGGTGGTGGTGAAAGACAACTGGGCGGTGGAAAACGGCTTCCTGACCCCGACCCTGAAGATCAAGCGCAACGTGATCGAATCGACTTACGGTGCACATTTCCAAGCCTGGAGCGAGCGCTCCGAATCCGTTCTGTGGCAGGATTAGGCTCATCATAAAACCAAAAAGGACAACGGCATGAGCCTGTGGCGCACTCAACCGAATATCGATCAACTCAATGCGATCCAGAAAAACACCATCGGTGAACTGCTGGACATTCGCTTTGAAAGCTTTGACGACGACTCCCTGACAGCCAGCATGGTGGTTGATCATCGCACCCATCAGCCCTACGGCTTGTTGCATGGCGGTGCGTCGGTGGTGTTGGCCGAAAGCGTGGGTTCCATGGCCGCCTACTTGTGCATCGATGCCAGCAAGTTCTATTGCGTGGGGCTGGAGGTCAACGCCAACCACCTGCGCGGTGTGCGCAGCGGGCGCGTGACGGCGGTGGCCAAGGCGATCCACATCGGCCGCACCACCCAGGTCTGGGACATCCGCCTGACCAGCGACGATGGCAAGGCCAGTTGCGTCTCGCGGCTGACCATGGCCGTGGTGCCACTGGGCGAGAACCCACCGGCGCGATAGGCGTGGCATGAGTGTCATCATTCCTGGCAGTTACAGTCATTGCTGTGCCGGCCGGGCATGGTGACAATCAATCTCTGTTTTTGTAGATGGATCTGGTATGTCGCAGCACGTGTTTTTTGCCCACGCCAATGGCTTCCCCTCGGCCACCTACGGCAAGTTGTTCGCCGCGCTGGCCCCGGAATACGCGGTGGCTCACCTGCCGCAGCACGGTCACGACCCCCGGTTTCCGGTGGACGATAACTGGCAGAACCTGGTGGACGAGTTGATCCATCACCTGGAGCAGCAACCTGAACCGGTGTGGGGCGTGGGCCATTCCCTTGGGGGCGTATTGCACCTGCACGCGGCCATGCGCTGCCCGCAGCTGTATCGCGGGGTGGTCATGCTCGATTCGCCGGTGCTGACCCGTGCTGACCGCTGGGTGATCCGCGCGGCCAAGCGCTTCGGCTTTATCGACCGCCTGACCCCGGCCGGGCGCACCCTGGGACGCCGCGAAGAGTTCAGCGACCTGGACGCCGCGCGCAGCTATTTCGCCGGCAAGACCTTGTTCCGTGGCTTTGACCCGGAATGCTTCGACGCTTACCTGCAACACGGCCTGCACCAGGTCGGTGACCGCCTGCGCCTGCGTTTCGACCCGGCCACCGAAATCAGCATCTACCGGGGCGTGCCCCACACCAGCCCCGGTCAGGTGCGCCAGTTGAAAGTGCCGCTGGCGGTGGTGCGCGGCCGGCAGAGCCGGGTGGTGATGCGTCACCACGCCAGCGGCGTCGGGCGCCTGCCCATGGGCGAAATGCTCACCATGCCCGGCGGCCACATGTTCCCCCTTGAACGCCCCCAGGACACCGCGGCCTTGATCAAAAACCTGTTTTCCCGCTGGCAAGCCCGCGAGCGCAGTTGCGCATGAGCACACCGGTCGAAGAAGTGCGCCTGAGCCTGCCGCATATCGAACTGGCGGCCCATCTGTTCGGTCCCGAGGACGGTTTGCCGGTGATCGCCCTGCATGGCTGGCTGGACAACGCCAACAGCTTTGCGCGACTGGCGCCGAAACTCCAAGGCTTGCGCATCGTTGCACTGGACATGGCCGGGCATGGGCATTCGGCGCATCGTCCTACGGGGGCCGGTTATGCCTTGTGGGATTACGTCTTCGATGTGCTGCAAGTCGCCGAGCAACTGGGCTGGAAACGTTTTGCATTACTTGGCCACTCCCTCGGCGCCATTGTGTCGCTGGTGCTGGCCGGTGCGTTGCCGGAGCGCGTGACGCACCTGGGATTGATCGACGGTGTGATCCCACCGACGGCCAGCGGTGAGAACGCCGCCGAGCGCCTGGGCATGGCGTTGCAGGCGCAATTGAACCTGCAGGACAAGCGCAAGCCGGTCTATAACACCCTGGACCGAGCGGTGGAGGCGCGCATGAAAGGCGTGGTGGCGGTCAGCCGTGAAGCCGCAGAACTGCTGGCCCAGCGCGGTTTGATGCCGGTGCCGGGCGGCTATACTTGGCGTTCCGACAGCCGCTTGACCCTGGCGTCGCCGGTGCGTCTGACCGATGAGCAGGCGATGGCCTTCGTGCGGCGGGTAAGTTGCCCTACGCAGTTGGTGGTGGCCGCCGACGGCATGCTGGCGAAACATTCCGAATTGCTTTCTCAGCTACCTTTTACGGTAACCACGCTGCCGGGTGGCCATCATTTACACCTGAATGACGAGCCCGGCGCGGTCCTTGTTGCAGACTGTTTCAATCGGTTCTTCTCCACGCCTTGACTTGGCGCGGTCAACTGCCGAGGCTGGGCGGATTGAAAGGGAGTCAACCATGAACCATCTCAACACCGCTGTGCTCTCCGATGGCCAGGGCACATTGATCCGATGAGCCTTCGTAAAGGATGTATCCGTGCCCTCGGGCTGTGCTGTTTCAGCCCCCTGGTGTTCGCCGCCGATGTGCCGGGAAGCCAGGATTTACCGGCAGTGTCCCGTCAGGTCGACTCACAGATCGTCGACTACCGCCCGGCCGAAGAGAAGGAGCGCATCTACCCTATGGGCGCGATCCGCAAGATCAGCGGCCAACTGCGTTACGAAGGCCAGGCCACCGCCCGTGGGCAAGCCACGGCAATTACCTACGAATTGCCCGCCGAACACACCTCCAGTGCAGCTTTTACCGCAACGCGCGAAGCGTTGCAGGCGAAGGGCGCGCAGTTACTGTTCTGGTGCCAGGCCCGCGATTGCGGCGAAAGCAGCCTGTGGGCCAATGAAGTATTCGGCAACGCCAAGCTGGTGGGCGCCGACGGCCAGCAGGAATACCTGCTGCTGCGCCTGGCAGCCCCCCAGGACAATTCCCTGGTGGCGCTGTACGGCATCACCCGCGGCAATCGCCGCGCCTACCTGCATGTGGAGCAATTGGATGCCAACGCGCCGCTGGGTGACCTGTTGCCCACGTCGGCCACGCTGTTGCGTGAGTTGAAAAGCACCGGCGAGCTGGACTTCCCCGCGCTCGGCGGCGACCCTGACGACACCTGGCTGACCCTGATTTCCCGTGGGTTGAACCTCGATACCACCTTGCGCGTCAGCCTTACCGGCCCGAACGCCGAAGCCTGGCGCCAAGCCCTGGTCGACAAAGGTGTGCGCGCTGCGCGCATGGAAACCGGCGCCGCTGAAACCAAAGGCCTGCACCTGCATCTGATACGCTGACCGTCACAAGGCGAGCGGACCCGCGCCGTTCGCCTAAGCTCTCTTCCTACAGCCTTCTTCTAGAGATACTCCATGCCCAATAACGATCGCCTACTGGTGCAAATCCTGCTGCTGGTGCTGTTCGGTGCCAGCTTCTGGGTGATGGCGCCGTTCTGGTCGGCGCTGTTCTGGGGCGCGGTGCTGGCGTTTGCCAGTTGGCCGCTGATGGTCCTGCTCACGCGCTGGCTGGGCGGTCGCGAATCCTTGGCCGCCGGCATCCTCACGTTGTGCTGGATGTTGCTGGTGGCGCTGCCGCTGGTGTGGCTGGGTTTCAATCTCGCAGACCATGTGCGCGATGCGACGGCGTTGATCAAGGATATCCAGGTCGATGGCCTGCCGGAGGCGCCCACCTGGCTTGGCTCGATCCCCTTTGTCGGCGAACGGCTGGTGGCGATGTGGGACAGCATCGACCAGCAGGGCGCAGCCTTGATGGTCAGCATCAAGCCGTACCTGGGGCAAGTCGGCAATTGGCTGCTGGCGCGCAGTGCGCAGATCGGCGGTGGAATCCTGGAGCTGACCCTGAGCCTGGTCTTCGTATTCTTTTTCTACCGGGACGGGCCGCGCCTGGCGATGTTCGTCCACCGTCTGCTGGAGCGCTTGATCGGCGACCGCGCCGGCTACTACATCGAACTGGTGGCGGGGACGGTCCAGCGGGTGGTCAACGGCGTGATCGGCACCGCCGCCGCCCAGGCCGTGCTGGCGCTGATCGGTTTCCTGATCGCCGGCGTGCCGGGTGCGCTGGTGCTGGGTATCGTCACCTTCCTGCTCAGCCTGATCCCCATGGGCCCGCCGCTGGTGTGGATCCCGGCCACGGCCTGGCTGGCCTGGAAAGGCGACTACACCTACGCGGTGTTCCTCGGTGTGTGGGGCACGTTCATCATCAGCGGCGTGGACAACGTGCTCAAACCCTACCTCATCAGCCGTGGCGGCAACCTGCCGCTGGTGATTGTGCTGCTCGGGGTGTTCGGCGGCTTGATCGCCTTCGGTTTCATCGGCCTGTTTATCGGCCCGACCCTGCTGGCGGTGGCCTATAGCCTGTTGATGGATTGGAGTGCGACCCAGGCCCAGGGACGCCGAGAAGACAAACCGCTGTGATCCATGGGAACCGGGGTCAGGTCCTGGGCAACCACATCACTGCAGTCAAGCCACCGCCTGGGGTTTCTTCGAGTTCCAGTCGACCGCCGAGGCGCTCCGCAGCCTCCTTGGAAATCGTCATGCCCAGGCCGACCCCGCCGGAGTTGCGGTTGCGTGAGCCCTCAAGCCGATAGAACGGCTCGAAAACCGCCTCGCGCTTGTCCGCCGCGATGCCGGGGCCGTGGTCGATCACGCGGATGACCAGGGCTTCGCGGCTGTCCGTCAGTTCGATGCGCGCCGTGCCGGCATAGCGCAAGGCGTTGTCGATCAGGTTGTTGAGGCACGAACGCAAGGCCATCGGCTGCACCTGCAGCGGCGCGCAGGTGCCGGCGAATTGCACATCAGAGCCTTGGTCCTGGGCGTTTTCGCTCATCGACTCCACCAACGCCTGCACGTCCAGCCAATGCCGGGTTTCGCTGGTGCGTTGCTCGTGCAGGTAGCTCAACGTGGCGTCGAGCATGCCGATCATGTCGTCGAGGTCCTGGCGCATCTGGCCCTGCAGCTTGGTGTCTTCGATCTGTTCCAGGCGCAGCTTGAGGCGTGACAGCGGGGTGCGCAGGTCATGGGACACCGCGCCGAGCATGCGCGCACGCTGGCTGACCTGTTCGCGGATACGTCGTTGCATCAGGTTGAAGGTCGACGCTGCCTGCCGTGCCTCCCGTGGCCCCGACTCGTCGAGAGGTGGGCTGTCGAGGTCCAGGCTCAAGCGCTCGGCGGCTTCACTCAGGCGCTGGATCGGCCGGCTCAGCAGCTTGGCGCCGTACCAGGCAGCAATGATCAGCGAGATGAATTGGAACGTCAGCGGCACCACCGGGCCACCGAACCAGGGGCGGCGATGCTCCTTGTGCAGCGGCTTCATGGATCCGTCCGGCTGCTCCACGAAGACTTCCCGGGGCGGTGGCGGCGGGGGCGGGCCGTAGTAGCGAAACCAGGAGATTGCCAGCACGTGGGCCAGCACAATGGCCACCAACAACACGCCAAACAGCCGACCGAACAGCGTGTTGAAGGCGTTGCGCATCAGCCGATATCCCGGGCGTCGAACAGGTAGCCTTCGCCGCGTACGGTCTTGATCAGTTGCGGCGCCTTGGGGTCATCCCCGAGTTTCTGCCGCAGGCGCGACACCAGCAAGTCAATGCTGCGATCAAAGGCTTCGATCGAGCGGCCACGGGCGGCATCCAACAATTGCTCGCGGCTCAGCACCCGACGCGGACGCTCGATAAACACCCAGAGCAGGCGGAATTCGGCGTTGGACAGCGGCACCACCAGGCCATCGTCGGCCACCAGTTGGCGCAGCACACTATTAAGACGCCAGTTGTCGAAGCGGATATTGGCGCGCTGTTCGGTGCGGTCATCGCGCACGCGACGCAGGATGGTCTGGATGCGTGCCACCAGCTCACGCGGCTCGAAGGGCTTGGACATATAGTCGTCGGCGCCCAGCTCCAGGCCGATGATGCGGTCGGTGGGTTCACAGCGGGCGGTGAGCATCAGGATCGGGATGTCCGATTCCGCGCGCAGCCAGCGGCACAGCGACAAGCCGTCCTCGCCTGGCAGCATCAGGTCGAGCACGACCACGTCAAAGGTTTCGGCCTGCATGGCCTGGCGCATGGCGGTGCCGTCGGTGACACCGGTGGCCAGGATGCCGAAGCGGGCGAGGTAGTCGATCAGCAGTTCGCGGATCGGCACATCATCATCAACGATCACCGCGCCTTTTTGCTCGTCGGTCATGGAGACGGAAGGGGTATGCATAATGCGATCATCTGCCCTGTTGTTGCGGTCAGCATAGGCGCCCAGCCCCATGGCTGGAAGTGCTGGTCGGTGGGTCGTGCGAGCGAGGCTAGCCGTGGGGCGTGTTGGGGGCATGTCGTGAATGTATCAGCTTTGAAATAATTGCCCGAAAACGCCCGCCCAATGGCGCTTGGTCAGTATTTACCGATCATCGGATCCCGCAACGGCGCTGCTTGCGCTACAATCCGCGCCGATTTCGACTTGCCTGAGAGCCCATTCCAATGTCCGTCTGCCAGACTCCTATCATCGTCGCCCTGGATTACCCCACTCGTGACGCCGCACTGAAGCTGGCTGACCAGTTGGACCCGAAGCTGTGTCGGGTCAAGGTCGGCAAGGAACTGTTCACCAGTTGCGCCGCAGAAATCGTCGGCACCTTGCGTGACAAAGGTTTCGAGGTGTTCCTCGACCTGAAATTCCACGATATCCCGAACACTACTGCCATGGCGGTCAAGGCTGCCGCCGAGATGGGCGTGTGGATGGTCAACGTGCATTGCTCCGGTGGCCTGCGCATGATGAGTGCCTGCCGTGAAGTGCTGGAACAGCGTAGCGGGCCTAAGCCGTTGCTGATCGGTGTGACTGTGCTGACCAGCATGGAGCGTGAGGACCTGGCCGGTATTGGCTTGGACATTGAGCCTCAGGAGCAGGTGTTGCGCCTGGCAGCGCTGGCACAGAAAGCTGGCCTTGATGGCCTGGTGTGTTCGGCGCTGGAAGCCCAGGCGTTGAAAACTGCGCACCCGTCGCTGCAACTGGTGACCCCGGGGATTCGTCCGGCGGGCAGTGCCCAGGATGATCAGCGGCGCATTTTGACGCCGCGGCAGGCGTTGGATGCGGGCTCCGATTACTTGGTGATCGGCCGGCCGATCAGCCAGGCGGCTGATCCGGCCAAGGCGTTGGCGGCGGTTGTTGCCGAAATCGCCTGACCGAGACGTCCTGTTGGAGGCGGCCTGACCGATGGCCGCTGTCTGACTGAAGCCCCGCGATCCAAGTGAGGGAGCGGGCTTGCCAGCGACGGTGGCATAACTGCCGACCACTCTTCAACTGCTGCCCTGCGATCCAAATGTGGGAGCTGGCTTGCCTGCGAAGGCGGCCCGACAGCCGACCACACTCCAACTGTCACCCCGCGATCCAAAACTGTGGGAGCTGGCTTGCCTGCGAAGACGACCCGACAGCCGACCACTCTCCAACTGTCACCCCGCGATCCAAAACTGTGGGAGCTGGCTTGCCTGCGAAAGCGGCCCGACAGCCGACCACAATCTAACTATCACCGCGCGATCTAACTGTAGGAGCTGGCTTGCCAGCGATGGCGACCTAACGCCGACCACAATCTAACTGTCACCTCGCAATCCAAATGTGGGAGCTGGCTTGCCTGCGAAGACGGCCTGACTGCCGATCACTCTCTAACTGTAGCCCCGCGATCTAAAAATGTGGGAGCTGGCTTGCCTGCGAAGGCGGCCTGATAGCCGACCGGGATGTTGGATCAGACCGAGTACATATCCGTTACTCGGGTAACGGCTGCTAATGGTTCCGCCCTTACGGCGGGTCACTTTGGAAAAGAGCCCCAAAGTAACCAAAGGGCTCTTGCCCCAACACTCGGCACCTCGCCTAGGCTCGGTGTGCCCGTAATCCGACAGGGATTTGGGGGGCCGCCGCCACGCGCCATCCATGGCGCGGGGCGGCTAAACCGGCATCCCTGCCGGTTTACCCCCCAAATCCCTGTCGAATTCCGGCCAGCGTGTTTGACGGGGCGCCTAAGGTCAAAAGCCAGATCAAAAGCTAGATCAAGATCACGATCAACAGCGGCTCGCTTCGCATCGTGGTTACGTTGGGGCAGCTTTTTCAGATGACTTTGAGTACGAGTTTCCCAAAGTTTTCGCCGTTGAATAGCTTCATCAGCGTCTCGGGGAAGGTTTCCAGCCCTTCTACGATGTCTTCTTTGCTCTTGAGTTTGCCCTGGGCCATCCAGCCGGCCATTTCTTGGCCGGCGGCGGCGAAGTGGGCGGCGTGATCCATGACGACAAAGCCTTCCATGCGTGCGCGGTTGACCAGCAGTGACAGGTAGTTGGCCGGGCCTTTCACGGCTTCCTTGTTGTTGTATTGGCTGATGGCACCGCAAATCACCACGCGGGCTTTTAATGCCAGGCGGCTGAGCACTGCGTCGAGAATGTCGCCGCCGACGTTATCGAAATACACGTCTACGCCTTTGGGGCACTCGCGCTTGAGTGCGGCGGGTACGTCTTCGCTTTTGTAGTCGATAGCCGCATCGAAGCCGAGTTCGTCCACCAGGAACTTGCATTTGTCTGCGCCGCCGGCAATGCCCACCACGCGGCAGCCTTTGATTTTGGCGATTTGCCCAGCAATGCTGCCCACGGCACCGGCCGCACCGGAGATCACCACGGTTTCGCCGGCCTTGGGCGCACCGGTGTCCAGTAGGGCGAAGTAAGCCGTCATGCCGGTCATGCCCAGGGCCGACAGGTAACGGGGCAGCGGGGCCAGTGTCGGGTCAACCTTGTAGAAACCCCGAGGCTCGCCCAGGAAGTAGTCCTGTACGCCCAAGGCGCCGTTGACGTAGTCGCCGACCGCAAACTTTGGGTTGTTCGAGGCAATCACTTTGCCCACGCCGAGGGCGCGCATTACTTCACCGATGCCGACCGGCGGGATGTAGGACTTGCCTTCATTCATCCACCCACGCATGGCGGGATCGAGGGACAGGTATTCATTGCGCACCAGCACCTGGCCGTCCTTGGGCGTGCCCACGGGCACTTCCTGATAGGTGAAGGTTTCCCGGGTGGCCGCGCCGACCGGGCGCTTGGCGAGCAGGAATTGGCGATTGGTCTGGGCGGTCATGGCAGCGACTCTTCTGGAAATGAACCTGAAGTGATAGACCTTGAACAGTCTGGGAGCAAGGTTCACCGAGGGCGCGAATGCCGCTCGATAGGCACTGCTGATAGTCGGGCGGTGGCTCTTATCACTGCGATTCATGCAGCCTCAACTGGCCTTCTGATAGTGCTGACGCGCTCGGCGCGGCGTTGGCTAGACTCGACCCACAGTTATTTTTCCCACGGGACATCTTCCATGAGCATGACGTTTTCCGGCCAGGTTGCCCTGGTGACTGGCGCCGCCGCCGGTATTGGCCGCGCTACCGCGCTGGCGTTCGCCGCCGAAGGCTTGAAGGTAGTGGTTGCCGACCTGGATGCAGCGGGCGGTGAAGGCACCGTCGCCCTTATCCACCAGGCCGGTGGCGAAGCGCTGTTTGTGCGCTGCAACGTCACGCAGGAAGCCGAAGTACAGCAATTGATGGCCCAGACCCTCGCCGCCTATGGCCGCCTGGACTACGCCTTCAATAATGCCGGCATCGAGATTGAGAAAGGCAAGCTGGCTGACGGCAGCCTGGATGAGTTCGACGCGATCATGGGGGTCAACGTCAAGGGCGTGTGGTTGTGCATGAAGCACCAATTGCCGCTGCTGCTGGCCCAGGGCGGCGGGGCGATCGTCAACACTGCATCGGTCGCGGGGCTGGGCGCGGCGCCTAAGATGAGCATTTATGCCGCGTCCAAGCATGCCGTGATCGGCCTGACCAAATCGGCGGCCATCGAGTATGCGAAGAAGAAAATCCGCGTCAATGCGGTGTGCCCGGCCGTGATCGATACCGATATGTTCCGGCGTGCCTACGAAGCCGACCCACGCAAGGCCGAATTTGCCGCCGCCATGCACCCGGTGGGACGCATTGGCAAGGTCGAGGAAATCGCCAGCGCGGTGCTGTACCTGTGCAGCGACGGTGCGGCCTTTACCACCGGCCAAGCCTTGGCGGTGGACGGTGGCGCGACGGCTATCTAGGACCTCGGGTCGCCCTTCATTCGAAAACGGTGTGGGGGGCGTGAGGTATTTCCATAGCTGGCACCGTGCCTTGTCAGATTGTGTATCAACAGGTAAATAACTCAATAAAATCAATACTTTAATAAAACTTGGCGAGCGGCCGGGGTGGGCTTCTGTGCTTAACTGTCTTGGGTTGAATAACAGACAGTGAAGTGAGTGGCGCATGGATTTAGGGATCGATCGACAAGCCCTTGTACCGGTGGTGCAGCAAATCATCAGCGCGGTGGCGCAATGGATTCGCACGAGTGGGGCGAGCCCTGGCACACGCTTACCGTCCGTTCGCCAGGTGGCCCTTGATAACCTGCTCAGCCAGTCCAGCGTGATCGAGGCGTTTGAACGATTGGTCGCGCAGGGAGTGCTGGTTTCAAAACAAGGTTCGGGTTTCAGCGTTGCCCAACCGCCGACGTCGCACGAAGGCCAGTGGTACGAAGGGGCCGAGCAAGACTGGGGAGCCTTCGCCGATAACCCGTTGGGTGAGCTGAAACTGGGCTGCGGCTGGTTGCCGGATACCTGGCGTGAAAGCGATGACATCAGTTACGCGGTCCGCGAAGTGACCCGTACCGACACCGCTGGCCTGTTCAACTACAGCACGCCCTTGGGGCTGCCCGCGTTGCGCGAGCAATTGCTCAAGCGCCTGGGCCAGGTCCACATCGCTACCCATCTTGACCACATCCTCACCACGGCCGGCGCCAGCCATGCCCAGGACCTGCTGATCCGCACATTGCTCAAGGCCGGCGATTGCGTGGTGGTCGAAACGCCGGGGTACGGCAACCTTTATCGGCAATTGGCGTTCCACGGCGTGCAACTGCTGCTGGTGCCACGCACTCGCGGTGGCCCGGACATCCCGGCGCTGGAAACGCTGTTGCAGCAGCATCGGCCCAAGTGCCTGTTCATCAACAGCCTGTACCACAATCCCACCGGCTCCAGCCTGAGCCGCACGGTGGCCGAGCGTTTGCTGGAGCTGGCGCGCCGCGAAGATTTCCTGATCATCGAAGAGGATGTCTTCGGCGACCTGCAGCACGCCAGTTGCACACGGCTTTCGGCGTTGCCCCATGATGACCGGGTGATCTACGTATCGAGTTTTTCCAAGACCCTGAGCAGCGCCTTGCGCGTGGGTTACCTGAGTGCCAGCGCGGCGATCATCGGGCAATTGGCCAGTCTCAAGACCTTGACCGGCTTCGGTACCTCGCGATTTGCCGAGGCGGTGGTGGCCACGCTGCTGGCCAACGGCACCTACCGCAAGTGGGTGCAGCGTTTGCGCAAGCGCCTGAATGCGCAAATGGCTGCCACGTTGCAGGTGCTGGAAGACGAGGAGTGGGAGGTGTTCACTGCTCCGGCCGGCGGGATGTTTGTGTGGGCGCGGCCGGGGTCGGGGGATCGGTCGCGGTTGCAGGCTTGTGCGCGGCGGCTCGGGGTTTTGTTATCGCCGGGGGCGCTGTTCAGTCCAACCCATGAGCCCTGCGACTGGCTGCGCATTAATGTAGCCTATGCGGCGGATCAACGCGCCTTGGCGTTGTTCCGGGCCATGGGCCCCGCCAGATCGACCTCGACCATTCTGAAAACGACGAGCGTGTAGCTTTTTGCCATTATTGTGGCGCCAACGACTTGTGCTCAGTGCCTTGTGGTTGCGAATCTCGCCTGTGTAAACCGGGCTCGATGGCAATTGCCATTGCAAGAGGATTCAAGTGCAATGATTTCGGCCGTGCAACGACAATTCGCCAACCTCGGTATGGCAAAAAAACTGGGCTTGGGCTTCACCCTGGTGCTGCTGTTGACGGCGGTGGTCGCGGCGATCGGCGTGTGGTCCCTGCAAACCGTTGGCCAGCGTTTCGAAGGCCTCAAGGCCATGTCCTCGCTCAACAGCGGCTTGCTCAAAGTGCGCCTGATCGAGCAGGACTACGCGCTGCATGCCGACCCCAAGGCCGTCGACGCGCTGCATGAAAGTGTCGACGCGTTGGCGGCCCTTGCCGCGAGCCTCAAGGCCCAGTCGGCGACCAATGTGCCGGTCATGACCGACGTCGAGCAGGCCCTGGCCGCTTACCGCAAGGCGTTCGATGAGTTTGTCGAACTGACCCAGACCAAGGACCTGGCGTTGGAAATGGCCAGTTGGTCGGTGTCCAGCGTGGCCAATAACCTCGATGTGCTGCAAGCCGGGCTGGCAGATGACGGTGCCTATGGCCTCAAGGAAAGCCAGGGCAAGGAGGGTGCCGAATTCATCGAGCAGGCCGGGCAAGTCAGCCAGGTGTCGCGCCTGATGCTGCAAGCCATGAACGAAGCGCGGGTGCGCCTGGACCAGAGCCGCAAGGTGAGCGAGGAAGAAACCGAACAGGGCAAGATCGAGCAGGCCGACCAGGCTTTGGCCCAGGTCGAGCAACTGAAGACCTCGGTCAAGGACCCCGGCTACCAGACTGTGCTCAACGAAGTGTCCGGGCATATTGCCGCCTTCAGTGAAAAACTCGGTGAGTACACCGGCTTGCTGGCCCAGGAGAAGGTGGTCTACAAACAGCTGCATGACCGCGCGGGTGAGGTAGTCAGCCGGGTCAACCAGGCGTATGACGCTGAAGACCAGTCCATGCAGGGGCAGTTGAAGAAAAGCGCGATGCTGATCATCGGCTCGTCGGCCCTGGCCTTGCTGGTAGGGTTGATTGCGGCGTGGGTGATTACCCGGTTGATCGTCGCCCCGCTGCGCAGTGTGATCGCGGTAGCCCAACAGATTGCCGCCGGCGACTTGAGCGGGCGCATGGAGGTCAGCCGTCGCGATGAAATCGGCCAACTGATGCAGGCCATGCAACAGATGGGCAACGGCCTCAGCCAGATGGTCAGCGGCCTGCAAGCCGGTATCGAGCAACTGGCGAGCTCGGCGCATTCGCTGTCCAGCGTCACCGAGCAGACCAACGTCGAGGTCAGCAGCCAGAAAGAAGAAACCGAGCAGGTCGCCACGGCGATGAACCAGATGACCGCCACGGTACACGACGTGGCACGCAACGCTGAAGAGGCCGCGCAAGCTGCACAAACCGCAGACGACAAGGTCGACAGTGGCCAGCAGGTGGTGCGCCAAAGTCTGCAGCGCATTGAATTGCTCGCCACCTCCAGCACCAGTGCCAGCGCCAGCATCGAGAGCCTGAGCGTCGAGATCCAGAATATCGGCACGGTGTTGAGTGTGATCAAGAGCGTGGCCGAACAGACCAACCTGCTGGCCCTCAACGCCGCCATCGAAGCCGCCCGTGCCGGCGAGCAAGGGCGTGGCTTTGCGGTGGTGGCGGATGAAGTACGGGCCCTGGCCAAGCGTACCCAGCAATCCACCGAAGAAATCGAGCGCCTGATCAGTAGCTTGCGCAGCGCGGCCCAGTCGTCGGTGCAGCAGATCCAGCAAAGCGGGGAGCTCGTAAAGCTGGCGGTGAGCGACGCCCTGGAAACCGAGAGTGCCCTGGGCAGCATCGCCGTGGCGGTGTCGTTGATCCAGCAGATGAACCAGCAGATCGCCGCGGCCGCCGAGGAGCAAAGCTCAGTGGCCGAAGAGATCAACCGCAGTGTCACCAGTATCCGCGCCAGTGCCGATCAGTCGGCGCTGAGCATGCAGGGCAACGCCGCGTCGAGCATCCAGCTGGCGCAGTTGGGGGCGGAGCTCAAAGGGATGGTGGGGCATTTCCGCCTGTGATCGCCGCGTTGGCGCAGCGATCACAGGGAAGGGGGGTCAGGCGTTGTTGGCGAGGAAGGTCAGCAGCGCTTCGTTGACGAAGTCCGGATTTTCCCGGGCGCTGATATGGCCCGCCTCTGGAATCAGGATCAGGCTGCAGCCAATCAGGCCGGCCATTTCCTCGGACTCGGCGGGTGGGCGTGGTTTGTCCTGCTCGCCACACATCACCAGGGTGGTGTCGGCGTCCAGGCGTGGCAACTGCTCCAGCACAGCCTCGCGACTGAAGATCAAGCGGCCCAGGGGCACGATGCTCTGCAGCAGGCGCTCTTTGGAGTAGCCCTGCAATTGCCTGCGAAAATCCTGGTACAGCGCTGATTCGCGGTCGATACCCGGGCGGAAAAAGATCGGCGCGACCACGTCCAGCAAGGGCTCAGGGATGGCACCGGCATCTTCGATCATCTTGAACAGCGAGAAATAGTACTGGCGCGTGGCTTCGGGCTCGGCGCCCAGGTACGTGTCCATCAGCACCAGGCTGTTGATGCGCTGCGGCGCCAGCAACGCCAGGCGTGCGCCCCACATGCCTCCGACGGAGAGCCCCACGAGGTTGATCTGGGGGATGTCCAGTTGGTCCAGCAAGGCCAGGGCCTGGCGCGCGAGGTCGTCAAGAGAGCGGGTGTGCGCCGGCAGTGGGCCGGATTCGCCATGGCCCCACAGCTCGGGCACGATCACGCGGTATTGTTGCGACAGGGCTTCGATCTGCGGCGCCCACATGTCGGCGCCCCATAGGTAGCTTGAGCCCAGCAGGACGACGGGGCCTGAGCCCTGGTCGACGTAGTGCAGTGGTTGTCCATCAATGACGGCGACAGGCATAGCAGGCCTCTGACTTCGTGGAGTAAGGGGCACTTTTGTACGCTAGTCGGAGGCGGGGGGATAGATGCAAAGTGATGGCATGTGGCGAACTGGGTTTGCCACAGGGGGCGTCTGGGGATGGTGCTGGACCACAAGCCACAGCTATCTAACTGTCACCCCGAGATCCAAACTGTAGGAGCTGGCTTGCCTGCGAAGGCGGCCCGACAGCCGACCACAATCTAACTGTCACCCCGCGATTCAAAAATGTGGGAGCTGGCTTGCCTGCGAAGGCGGCCTGACAGCCGACCACAATCTAACTGTCACCCCGCGATTGAAAAATGTGGGAGCTGGCTTGCCTGCGAAGACGGCCCGACAGCCGACTACAATCTAACTGTCACCCCGCGATTCAAAAATGTGGGAGCTGGCTTGCCTGCGCAGGCGGCCCGACAGCCGACCACAATCTAACTGTCACCCCGCAATCCAAAAATGTGGGAGCTGGCTTGCCTGCGAAGGCGGCCTGACAGCCGACCACAATCTAACTGTCATCCCGAGATTTAAAAATGTGGGAGCTGGCTTGCCTGCGATGGCGGCCTGCCAGCCGACCAGGATGTTGGATCTGACCGGGTACATATCCGTTATTTGGGTCACGGCTGCTATGGGTTCCGCCCTTACGGCGGCTCACTTTTGAACAGCGCAAAAGTAAGCAAAACGCTCTTGCCCCAACACTCGGTACCTCGCCTAGGCTCGGTATGCCCGTAATCCGACAGGTATTTGGGGGGCCGCCGCCACGCGCCATCCATGGCGCGGGGCGGCTAAACCGGCATCCCTGCCGGTTTACCCCCCAAATCCCTGTCGAATTTCGGCCAGCGTGTTTGACGGGGCGCCTAAGATCAAAAGCGAGATCAAGATCAAGATCAAGATCACGATCACGATCACGATCAACAGCGACTCGCTTCGCATCGTGGTTTGGGGGTGGTGGTTACAGCGTTGTTAGGCACCTATGCACTGAGAGGGCATCATTAGTCGTAAATAACTTTTTTCTTCCACTCGGCGTCGGCGTCGACCACCTTGAGGCCTTCGGTCAGTTCGTTGACTTCGTCTTCGGCCGGTTTGCTGTTGGTCAGCACGGTGGAGTTGGCGCGGGCCAGTTGGGCTTCCAGTTGTTGCAGTTGTGCGCTGTAGATCACCGGCTCCGGCTGTTTGCGCAGGTACTGCACGCCACGTTCGAAGGCCAGGCGTGCCTGACCCGGTTGGCCTTGTTGCAGGGCGTGCTGGCCGAGGTTGTTGAAGAATTCGATGTGCAGCAACACCAGGATATGGCGGATTTCCCTGATCCAGTGCTTGGCTTCGTTGGCCGGCAGGAAACCGTCCTGGGCCGCGCGGGTGACTTGGCCATGCAGGGCTTCGAGCAGGAAGCGCACGTCCTTGGCCTTGGCTTCGGTCTGGATCGGCGCGGGTGGGTTGTTCACCGGGATGGATTCACCCTGGGCCACCAGCGTATTCAGCTCGGCAATGCGGGCCTTGATCGGTGCGCTGCCTTTGTTGAGGTTCAACAGGCGCTGGTTGACGTTGAGTTCCAGGCGAGTCAGTAACAGCTTGAGCGCCGGGGTCATCAACTGGCCGGGGAAGGTCTCGGTGATTTCACCGCAGCGGCGCAGGCGATCGTTGAGTTCGATCTCGGTGCGCTTCTTTTCCAGCTTGTTGTTTTCCACCACGTGGTTCATGTAGCCAATGGCGATCAGTATTGCGATCCCGGCTATTACCAGCAGGGTGATCATGAGTGGTGTCACCGGTGTGACCTCTTTATAGGGTTTACAGTGGAGTGTAGTGACTGGGCCATCCGGCGGATAGGACTGATCGACCAGTTGCCCGGGTACTTTGCTTCTATATAGAAAGGCGTTCCCTGCATGGATGCACATTGCCATCATTTGCTGGAACGAACTATAGCGTCTTGTCGGGCGCCAGAATATAGGCGTCAAGGGCCGGACGGGCAGAATGCCCGCCAGGGCCCGGAAAGCAGGGCGAAGTCATTGATTTAAATAAATTTATCCTTGGGGGTTGACGACCTTTCAATCCATCCATAGAATGCGCGCCACTTACAGCGTAAAGCACACAGCGAAACGCGGTAGGGAGTGAATGTTGTACGTGTGTCCCCTTCGTCTAGTGGCCTAGGACACCGCCCTTTCACGGCGGTAACAGGGGTTCGAGTCCCCTAGGGGACGCCAATATGCGGGAATAGCTCAGTTGGTAGAGCACGACCTTGCCAAGGTCGGGGTCGCGAGTTCGAGTCTCGTTTCCCGCTCCAAATTTAAGCAGTGTTGCCTTCGGGCGGTACTGAGTGAAACCAGGGCATAATCTTCGGATTTAATCTCTGGACACTGAAATACACACCATGTGTTTCAGTTGTGTGTCCCCTTCGTCTAGTGGCCTAGGACACCGCCCTTTCACGGCGGTAACAGGGGTTCGAGTCCCCTAGGGGACGCCATTTGCGGGAATAGCTCAGTTGGTAGAGCACGACCTTGCCAAGGTCGGGGTCGCGAGTTCGAGTCTCGTTTCCCGCTCCATATTCAATGAAAACGCCGATCAGCGATGATCGGCGTTTTTGTGTGTGCGTGATTTGTGCGCAAACGCCGCAGGCCTGCTGCGGCGCCGTTCAGTGCGCTGTGAGGGCTTCCTGCCCGGGCATGAAAAAACGCGCAAACAGCTCGGATTGAGACTTGATGTTCAGTTTGTTGTAGAGGTTGCGACGGTGGACTTTGATGGTCTCCGTCGACAGGTTCAGCTTGCCGGCGATTTCTTTGTTGGAAAAACCGCTCAACAGCAACCTGAGCACATCTTTTTCCCGCACAGTGATTTGTGCGCCCAATTGCACGATGGCCTCTGACCAAGGCGGCGGCTCGGCCTGGCTTTTTTCTGCATCGCTCTCAAAGCACATGCGTTGATGCATCAATGCCATCACCCAGGGCTTGATGATGTCCAGCGTGGTGATCTGCTGTGGGCTGTAGCGCACGTTGCTGCCCAATGAAATGCACAACGTTCTGTCGGCATCAAGCTGGACGTTGTATTGCACCTCATCCACGCTGACGTACTGGGCAAAATATTGGTGGTAGTACTCGGTGGTCAGGAAGTGCTCCGGCGCAATGTCGGACAGGTGAAAAAAACCACTCTGCGGCTGCTCTCGGTTGGCGATGTAAAACGGGTCCAGCAGGTACAGCCCCTTTACATAGCGCTGGGTCAGCGCGTCCACTTCATCCGCATCGGCGACTTCGGTCATGCTGATGACCCGCACGTGTTGGTCGCTGAAGATCAGCACCACCCAGTTGTCGATCTGCACGTATTCCTTTAACACGCGAACCAGCGAGCTCCAGAAGGCCGGGCGGTTGAGCTGCATGATCAGCGTCCCGGCCGACCGATGCCAGGCCAGGTTGTGAAGGTCGAGCGACATTTACTACCCCTTTAGGGTTAGTGATGCGTTGAACGGGGCTAAGTACTTATAGGTATTTACTAATCGGACGTGCCGAGTATATTCACCCCCCAATGGATGAAGGCCATGATGGCCTGTCGTTTTTGACAAGGATAGCTATATGAGTCAACCCCATTTGCGCGGCATTTTTATGTCTGTGTTGGTCTGCCTATGTGTCAGTGCGCCGGTTTCGGCGGCCGAATCACGGGTCAACCTGTACAACTGGTTCGGGCTGATCGCGCCGGAAACGCCGAAGGAATTCGAGCAGAAAACCGGTACCCGGATGCACTTGGATGCCTTCGACAGCGCCGAGATCATGCAGAGCAAGGTCATGGCCGGACGCACCGGGTATGACGTCGTCGTCGCCACCTCAAATGTCTTGCCCAGCCTGATCCAGGCCGGCGTGCTTGCACCGTTGGACCGCTCCCAACTGAGTAATTTCTCGCACATCGATCCAGCGATGCTGGCACTGCTCGAAGCCAATGACCCCGGTAACCGCTACGCCGTGCCTTACTTGTGGGGCACCACCGGCATTGGTTATGACGTGGACAAGGTCAAGGCCGCCCTGGGCGACGATGCTCCGGTGGACAGCTGGGACCTGATCTTCAAGGAAGAGAACATCAGCAAGCTCAAGTCGTGTGGCGTGGCGATGCTCGACTCCCCGAGTGAAATCATTTCGATCGCCTTGCATTACCTCGGGCTGCCGAGCAACAGCCAGAACCCTGAGGACTACCAGAAAGCCCAGGCGTTGTTGCTGAAGATCCGCCCTTACGTGCTCTATTTCGATTCATCCAGAACGGATGCTGACTTTGCCGACGGCAATATTTGTGTGGTGGTGGGCTGGGCGAGCGGGGCGCTGACGGCGCAGGCCATCAATGAAAAAAACAAAACCGGCCGCAAGATCGCCTACAGCCTGCCGCGTGAAGGTGGGCTGGTGTGGTCGGAAAACTTCGTGCTGCTCAAGGATGCGCCCCATGCCCGGCAAGGCCTGGCGTTTATCAACTACATGCTCGACCCGCATGTCATAGCCAAGAGCTCCAACCACACGCTGTACCCCAACGCCAACAAGGATGCCACCGAGTTGGTCGAGCAGAAGTTGCGCGACAACCCCTGGATCTATCCGTCCAAAGAGACCATTGCCACCTTGGTGCCCCTTGAGCCGCTGCCCTTGAAGTTGGAGCGGATCCGCACGCGTGTGTGGACCAAGGTGAAGAGTGGGACGTGATCGCGTGAATGAATAGGCATGTCCAGCGGTTGGCTATGCAGCTGTCGCAGACGTTCCAGTCAAGGAGATCAATCATGGGCCAAGGCTATTATCAGCGTGACGTGAAGTCGAACGATGACAGTGCGTACAAGGAAATCGAAGAGCAGATCGGCCACTGTACGCCCGAACAAGCCTGGGCCATGTATTACGTCTCGACGGGCATGGTGCGTGAGTACATCACGCGGGCGGTGATGGAGCATATTGGCCGGGGCAACCGGGCGTTGCTGCTGGAATTCCCGGAGCTTGCCCGGGCCGAAGAGAAATCCCGCTTCCTGCTGCCGCTTTGACCGAATGCCGATCAGTGATGATCGGCATTTTTTTGCGCGTGTGCGTGCGCGTTCACCGCGTTGGCCAGGCGTAATGTAGCCTCGCGGATCTCGTCCTGGTTGAGTGAGGCGAAGCCCAGGCGCAGCGCATTTTCTGGCTGGTCCAGCGGCGAAAATTGCCGGCCACTGCGCACGACCAGCCCATGGTCCACGGCGGTTGCCACCATCTGGTCGACGTTTATCTGATCGTCGAACCGCACCCACAGCGCCAGCCCGCCTTCGGGCTCCCGCACGCTGATCCGCTCCCCAAACGCCGCATGCAGGCATGTCTGCAAGGTTTCGCGGCGTGCACGGTATTCCTTCGATACCCGGCGCAGGTGCTTCTTGAGTTCGCCGTTGTTGATCAGGTCCGCGAGCATCTTCTGCGCCACTGCATCGGCGTCCCCCAGCATCAATGCAGCGTTGCTGTGCAGGGCTTCAACCACCGGCGCGGGGGCGACCACATAACTGCAGCGAAACGTTGAGCCGAGCGCCTTGGATAACGACCCGACATAGATCACATGGCGTTGCGAGCGGTCGCTGGCCAAGGGCAGGTAGGGCCGTCCGTTAAAGTGATATTCGTGGTCGTAGTCTTCTTCGATGATGCAGAAGTCGTGCTGCGCCGCCAATGCCAGCAGCTGTTGCCGCCGTGCTGCGTGCAGGCTCACGGTGGTAGGGAATTGGTGATGCGGCGTGAGATAGATCATCCGCACGTTATGTTCGCGACACAGGCGGTCGATCTGGTCCGTTCGACAGCCTTCGTCGTCTACGTCCACCGTGACCAGTTGCGCGCCCAGCTTGCGAAAAATCTCCCATGCCGGCGGGTAGCTCAGGCGCTCCACCAGTACCACATCGCCCGGCTTGAGCAGCAGGCTGGCGGTCAGGTACAGCGATATCTGGGTGCCTTGGGTCAGGCAGATATTCTCGGCGCTGACCGTCAGCCCACGGTTATTGCGCAGCATCTCGGCCAGCGCGCAGCGCAGCTCATAGCCGGTGCCTTCACTGCCATAGCGCACGGTGTTGGAGGCAAAGCTGTTGCGCAGGGCATTGCGGTAATAGCGATGCAGGACGGCTTGGGGCAGCAAACGGTGGTCGCTGGTGCCGTTATCGAAAAACAGCGCCCCCTGCCGATGCTGCAGGGCCGTCACCTGGGCGTTCTGAGTGAAATACGGGGCGTTCGCCTGCGCCAGGATGGGCGGTGCGAAGGACTGCTGCGCGCGACTCGGCAATGGCTTGGGCGTCAACTGCGCATTGACGAAGGTCCCGCGTCGCGGCTCGCTGACCAGCCAGCCTTTGGTCAGGGCCTCTTCGTAGGCCAGGATCACGGTCTTGCGGTTGACGTCGAGCAACTGCGCCATTTCCCGCGTGCCGGGCAGCAAGGTGCCGGGCGGCAGACGGCCTTCCACGATTGCAGTCACCAGGCCTTCGGCAATCTTGCGGTAGGACGCCTGGTTGCCACTTTCGTCCAGCTTGAGCAGCGGGCGCCATTTTCGCATCTGGACCATCTGAAGTATCCAAAACTGGAGGTTTTAATGGGCCTAGTCTAGCGCAACAATCAAGCCTCACTCACCCCGAGGTTGTTATGAATACACGTCATGTCATCGAACTGTCCCCCTCGGGGAAAACCTTTGAGGCCGGTGACGAGCTGTTGCTCGATGCGATGCTCGCCAATGGCCTGTCCGTGCCGTTTTCCTGCCGGCGCGGGGCCTGTGGATCGTGCAAGGTGGTGGTCGCAGAAGGGGAGTACCGGGCCAAGCAGCTGGGGCCAGGTGCCCCCGCGCCGTGCTATCCGTTGGCGGCGAATGAAATGCTGTTGTGCCAGAGCCATGCCTGCGGCGACATGCGCCTGGAAATCCCCGGCTGGTCGCTGGACACGCCGGTGCTGATGGTCGAGGCACAGGTCGTGAGCAAGCGCGCGCTGGCCCCCGACATTGTTGAGCTGGTGGTGATGCCGGATAGACCATTGGCGGTGCGGGCGGGCCAGTACCTCAAGTTCCGACTGGTTGACGGTGACTCGCGGTGTTTCTCGATCGCCAACCTGCCGGCCGAAGACGATGGGCGCCTGGTCTTCCAGATTCGCCGGGTCAGCGGCGGGCTGTTTTCCGAGGCCATCCTGGGCGACCTGGAAGCCGGCGATCTGGTGCAACTGGAAGGACCTTTTGGTGCCTGCACCTGGCAGGACACGGACGACAGCCCTGTCGTCCTGTTCGCCACCGGCACCGGTTATGCGGGCATCAAGCCGATACTGCTGACTGCATTGGCACGCAACATCGAGGTCACGCTGTACTGGGGCGGGGCGCAACCGACGGACTTTTATGACCGTGCCTTCCTGGCTGACGCGAGCGCCGAGCATCCGCGATTTTGCTGGCATCCGGTGCTGGCGTCGCAGGGCAGGGTGCAGGAGGTTGCGTTGAGTCACGGGCATGCCTGGGAGCACGCTCAGGTGTACGCGTGTGGTAACGGCGCAATGATCCGCCAGGCCCGCGAGCAGTGCCTCGACGCAGGTTTGCCGGCTCACCGGTTTGTCGCCGAGGCCTTTGTGCCGAGTGGGCGCTCCGGCGCGCTAACGCCGTCACCCGCGTTTGACCCGATCTGGGAAAAAGTCGGCCCGCGCTACTCGTTTGACGGCATGCTGGCGGCCCGTGACCAATCCATCCGCGCCCTGGCGGCGATCGCCAGTCGCCTGAAGGTTGGCATGACCACCGGCGAAGCCCTCGACATGGCCGCCGAACAACTGCAGGCCATGGGCGCGTCCCACACGTGGCACCCGACGTATATCCGCTTTGGCGACGACACAGTACGCCCACCGCGCGAAGGCATTGACCGCCAGCGCAGGCTGCGCGCCACCGATATCGTCGTGGTTGATTTGGGCCCGGTGTGGGACGGTTACGAAGGCGACTACGGCGATACCTTTGTGTTCGGTGACGCGCCGCTGCACCTGGCGTGCAAGACCGCACTGCATGAGGTGTTCGACGAAACTCGCGAAGCCTGGATGCGCGGCCTCACAGGTCGCGAACTGTATGACTTTGCCGAACAGAGCGCGGTGTCAAAAGGCTGGAGGCTGGCGCGTAACCTTGCAGGGCACCGCCTTGCGGATTTCCCCCACGCGTTGTTCGAGAGCAAGGTGCTGGCGGACCTGGAGATCCCGCCGAGCGAAATGGCCTGGGTGCTGGAAATCCAGCTGTGCCATCCCACGGAACCGGTCGGTGGTTTTTTCGAGGATATGTTGATGCTCCAAGCCTGAAGAGCCCGCCGTTGCGGCGGGCTGCTTTTTATCAGAGCTTCGGCAACTGGCCGATACGGCCCATCATCTCGGTGACGATCTGCAGGTCCAGCAGGAACTGGTCGACGGTCTTGAACTCGTTGTCGGTGTGCCCGGTGTACTTCACTTCCGGACGCGCCAGGCCGAATTGCACGCCGTTGGGCAGTTCATGCACGGAGGTCGCGCCGGCCGAGGTGCCGAACTTGTGCTCCATACCCAGGTTTTCGGTGGACACTGCGAGCAGGGCCTTGACCCATTCGCCTTCAGGGTTACGGTACATCGGCTCTGCGACCAAGTAGGTGAAGTCCACCTTGACCTTGGATTGCTTGTCCCAGGCGCTCAGTTTGTCGGCAATCTCGGCCTTGAGTTTCTCCGGCGACTTGCCCTTTGGCACCCGCAGGTTCACCGCCAGCTTGAAGGCTTTGTCATCCAGGCCGACAAAGGTCAGCGAGGTGGTCAGCGGCCCCATGAACTCATCGGAGAAGCCCACGCCCAACTTGCCGCCCAGGTAATCCAGGCCCCAGTTGTCGGACGCATAACGCGCGGCGTCAGTGATGTGGTTGTGCTTGAGGGCGATTTTGCCGTCGACGCTGTGGATCAGCTCCAGCATGCGCGCGACCGGGTTGACCCCAGACTCCGGCTCGGACGAGTGAGCGGACACGCCGGTGACCGTCAGCTTGACGTTTTTGCCGTCGACCTTGGCGGCCACTTCAAAATCGCCACCGTTGTTCTTGGCGTATTCAGTGCCGGCTTTTTGCAGGCTGGCGGCCAATTCGGCTGGCTTGTCGGTGACAAACGTCGCCACCGACGCCGACGGAATCTGGTTGGTAGCCATGCCGCCGGTCATCGAGATGATTTCCGCGCCTTTGCCTTCACCCTTGCGACGCGGGAACGTCGCCATCACCGTGCCGTAGCCTTTTTCGGCAATCACCACCGGGTAGCCACCGTCCAGTGCCAGGTTGTATTGCGGTGTCGGATTCTTTTCGAAGTAGTAGGGGATCGCGTCGCCGGAAGTTTCTTCGGTGGTGTCCACCAGCAGCTTGAAGTTGCGCGCCAGCGGCAGCTTCTCTTCCTTGATCACTTTCATGGCGTACATGGCGACCACGATGCCATTCTTGTCATCCTCGGTGCCACGGCCATACATGCGGTCGCCGATCAGCGTGACTTTGAACGGGTCGAGCTTGGTGCCGTCTTTCAGCACCCAATTCTCCGGCGTCACCGGCACCACATCGGCGTGGGCGTGGATGCCGACGACTTCATCGCCGCTGCCTTCCAGGGAAATTTCGTACACACGGTTATCAATGTTGCGGAAGTTCAGGTTAAAGGCCTTGGCCAGGTCCTGGATCTTGCCGGCGATCTTGATGAATTCCGGGTTCTTGTACTGCGGCACACCATCGACGTTAAAGGTCGGGATTTCCACCAGCTCGCGCAGGGTTTCGGTGGCGGCCTTGCCGTACTTCACTCGGGTGTAGATACCGAGCAGGCGATTGATCTCGTTCTGCTGATCCGCGCTCAAGGTTTTGTTATCAAGAAACGCACTGATCGCCGGGCCCACGTCACTGGTCTTGCCCAGGTCGCCCTTGGCCAGGGTGCCGAGGAAACCACGGAAATCGGTGACGGAGGTTTCGTTGAAATGCTTCAGAATCGCTGTGCTTTGGTCTGGAGTGATGTTGGCGAAAGCGGGGCTGGTGATGGCCGAAAGGCTCGCCGCGAACAGGGTGGCAGCGGCCAGTTGCTTGAGTGGAAAGTGCATGGAAAGACGCATTCCTTTGCAGGTAGTAAGTGGGAAGTTTCTGATCAAACTGTCAGAAACATTTCCACACACTACCACTGCGAAGGCGTGGGAGGGGAGATGCGAATGAAGGAAATATCTTACTTCAATAAAAAACGCCGCGTCTTCATGAGCGGCGTTTTTGCAGGGTCAGCGGGGAACCAGATACAAGGTTTGCTTGAATCTGCCGTCGGGCATGGGTTCGGAATTCATGTGTCCTGTAAAACCTCCATACTTCCCGGTGCTGCCCAGAATGGCTACGGTGGAAAGGCCTGTTTCATGCTCTTGTCCGCCTACGACAATGGTACCTACGATGTTCCCGGTGGCATCCATGAATATCAATGTCCACTGACACTGGCTGTGAGCACCAGGCAGTGTGGTGACGCAGTAGCCGCTGTTGCTGCCGATGTCCTGTCCGCCCTGATCCTGCAAAGGTTGGTCATAGACAAACAGGTCGCCTTGGGAGGGGCCCGGTGCACCTGTATCCACGGGCGTCTTGAGGCCCCGAGTACCATCGGCATAGGTGACCAGCATGACTGCTGGCGAGTTGTTGACGCAGGCGCTGAGGGAGATAAGCAGAAGCAGTGCGCACAAGGTGCGAAGGGTAGCGGTTTTCATGGCTGTGCTCTCGTGTGGGTGGGCTCCGGGCGCAGCACCGCTAAAGCTGCGTCCGGAGCCTGAAAAGGCTAGCCGCCAATTGCCAGAATTCAAATGTCCGCAAGCCGATTTCGTATCACAAGGTTCCCGGGTGCGGAGCCGCATACTCAGCCGTCACACCCAACGCCTTGGCATACGGCCCATCCCACAACTGCTCATGCAATGCCCCGACACGCTTGGCCATCGCTTCGCTGCGCATCACCACTTCCAGATTGCGCGAATTATCCAGATACCCGCCCAGCCAGTTGCTGGTGCCGATCCAGGCAACCTGTCCGTCGATCTCCATGGTCTTGCTGTGGATTACTCGCGCATACGGGATAAAACCTTGCTTGGCCTCGGGGAGGGTGACGATTTTGATCTGGACGTTAGGCAGCACCGCCAAGCTTTTGAGGTAGGGCAGTTCCAGCGTGTCGGTATTCCAGTTGGACACCATCAGCTTGATCGACACCCCACGTGCCGCCGCCGCACGGACGGCATTGTCGATCACCGCGTAGTACGGGCGGGTCTTGTCCGGTCCGTAGGACAGGGGGGCGTAGTCCAGCAGTTGCACGCGCACTTCGTGTTTTGCTTCGCTCAGTAAACGCGGCAGTTCCAGCTGTGAATCGCCTACGCCCGGTGGGTTGTAGCGTTGCGGGCTAGCGACCAGGTAGTTGCCGGTGCGCGGTGGTTCGTTGCTCGTGGCAGGCAGCGGCACCGGTTGGTTGTCGGTCAAGGCCTGCTGGGCTTTCCAATCCTGCTCGAAGATCGCCTGCACCTGGCTCACCACGGTCGAGTTGGTGATGAGCAGCCCGGTTTCGTGGATGTGTTCCAGGGAGCGCCAGTCGAAATTCTGGCTGCCGACAAAGGCCTGCTTGCCATCCACCACTAGGTATTTGGCGTGGATGATTCCACCGCTCACGCGCGCGTAGGGCAGCACACGAAAGGTCAGGTTGGGGATCGCCCGCAGGCGTTCAAGGGTGGACGCTTCCGACAACTTGATGCCTTTTTCTTCCAGCAAAAAGCGAATTTTCACACCGCGCTTACCGGCGGCTTCCAGGCGTTCGATCACGCCGTCCATCACCGAGCCTGGGTGATCGGCAGCGTAGAACTGGCCGATATCGATACGGCTTTTTGCGCCGTCAAACAGCTCGCTCCACACCGGGCCGGGCTGGCGCAGGTCGTCGGTGCCGAGGGCGGTGTCCACTGGCACGGTGTGCACCAATTCAAACCCCGGAATCGAAAAGTCCGCCTGGGCCAGCGGACTTATCAGCAAGCCGGCCAAGCCTGCGATGCGCAATTTCAAGGAAACAGACATAGGGATTCCCATCACAAAAGAAAGCGGGCGCATTGCGCGCCCGCTTGAACGTTTACGCCGTGCGGCTATGCAGCGGCGTTGGCACCAGGTGCGGCAGTTCACTCTGCACGCGGGCACCGGTGGCGGCGCGGATCAGCAGGATTTTTAGCTGGTCGTTGATGCGCTCCAGGCTGTCCTGGAAGAAGTTGTGGAACACCACGCAGAACAGCGCGATGGCGATCCCCAGGCCGGTGGCGAACAACGCCGTGCCGATGCCACCAGAAATCTGCCCTGGGTCGGACACACCGGCCGTGGCCAGCGCCTTGAAGGTGTCGATGATGCCGAGGATGGTGCCCAGCAAGCCCAACAGCGGCGCGGCGGTGGTGATCGTTTCGATGATCCACAGGCTGCGGGCCAGCGGTGCGCGGGTGGTCAGGTACTGGGTTTCGATGACGTCATCCAGGTCCTTGCGCGACCCTTGCGACGCTTTCTGTGCCAGGACCGGCAGCACCATGTTCAGCGGCAGGCTGTCACGGCGCGTCAAGCTTTCCGGCAGGTCGCGCTCGCTGTGTACGTGGGCGCCGAGCACCTCGGTCAGCGCGCGGGCCTGGCGGCGTACGTAAGCGAAGTAGATACCGCGCTCGATGGTGATAAAGATCGCGATGGCCATCGCGGCATACATCACATAAAAGGTGATGTCGTGGAGCAGGTTCATGTCCATGTTCAATTACCTCGCCGTCAGAAATTGGCTTCCAGGGAAACCGTCACAGTGCGTTCCAGGCCCACGATGTAGGCCGGGTCGCCGTCGCGGAACCCGCCGTAGGTGGCCGCGTTGGTCTTGGTGGTGTACACGCCGTCCAGGTACTTCTTGTCGAACAGGTTGTCGACGTTCAGGCGCAGCGTTGCGTCCTTGACCACCTTCTTGTCCACCGGCAGGTAGATACCGGCGCCGGCGTTGAACACGGTGCGCCCGGAGATGGCTTCGTCGTTGGTCAGGTCGCCGTAGAGCTTGCTGGTGTACTTGCCGCCGAAGGTGCCGTAGAAGCGGCCGTCGTCGTAGCCGATGTTGGCGGCCAGCATGTTCTTCGGCACGTTGGCGAACTGCTTGCCGCTGGTGGGCAAGAGGATGGCTTGGCCGGCGTTGTAGACGGTCAGGTCGTCCTGCTGTTCGGCCTTGGTGTAGGTGTAGGAGGTGTAGTAGTTGAAGTGGTTGGGCAGCAGGCCGCTCCACTCCAGTTCCAGGCCGCTGTTGTTGACGGACCCGGCGTTGATGTCGGCGAAGTCACCGTTGATGTCGCGCGACGACACCTGGCGGTCCTTGAACTGCATGTAGAACAAGGTGGCGGCTACGGTCATGTCGTCATCGGTGTAGCGCCAGCCCAGTTCGTGGTTCCAGCTGGTTTCCGGCTTGGCGTCGATAGAGCCGGCGCCCTTGTCGTACAGCACGTAGTTCTGCGGGATGCGCATGTTGCGCGACAGGCTGTAGAACAACTGGTCGCGCTCATCCAACTGGTATTTGAGGCCGACGTTGGGCAGCAGTTTGTTGTAGGTCTGGTTACGTTTTTCCGCCTGCTCGGTGAGGCTGCCGTGGTTGGTGCCGTCACGCTTGACGTTCATGTAGGCCAGGCCCGCCACCAGGGTCCAGTCCGGGTTGATGTACCAAGTGTCCTGGGCCCAGACCTTTTGCGCGGGGGTGACGGTAAAGCGGTCGCGGCCCTGGATGGTGTTGCCATTGGCATCGACCACGGCGTCGTTGGAGTCCGGCCAGGTGTCGACCGGTTTGCCGCTGGCCTTGAGCGGAATGAACGGTTGGGTCTGGCTTTGGCGTGCGCGCTCGTACCAGTAGCCCACTTGCACGCTGTGATCGCCCAGGTCCCAGTTCAACTTGGTGGTGATGCCCGGACGCCAGGTCTGTGTGCGCGAAGGGCGGTAGTACACGCCGCTGTTCGGGGTGCCATCGGCATTGTACTGGGCGCCGGTAGGCAGGTTGCCCAGGTCAAATACACCGCCCTGGTTCGAGCCACGGTTCAGTGCATAGCTGGACGAACCGACACCGCTGCCGTTACCCCAGTAGTAATACGGGATCACCGACAGTGCGAGGTTGTCTGCCAGCTTGAACTGGGTGTTGAGCACGGCGGTGAAGGTCTGGAAGGGGTTCTGCGCCAGGGCGTAATAGCTGTTGTACTTGCCGTTGCTGCCCACCGTAGGCGTGGCCGGGTAGGGGTCGTACTTGCGGCCGTTCTGCTGGTACTGGGCCTTGGTCAATTGGCTGTAACTGTTGTTGTCCTGCTCGTGGTACTTGAGGATCAGGTTGGCGGTGTTGCCATCGCCAGCGTCGAAGAAGCTGTTCCACTCGACTTTGTCCGCGCGCACGGCGCCCGAACCGCGCCACATCTGGCCTTCGGTATGGGACGCCGACAACCAGTTGCTCAGGCCATTGATCTCGCCGGTGTTGAGGCGGGCAAAGGTTTTGCGCGTGGCGTTGCTGCCCATGATCTGTTTGACGAACGCGCCGGTTTCCTTGGTCGGGCGAATGGTCACGATGCCGATGTTGCCGCCGCTGGAACCGATGTGCGGGCCGTCGGCTTCCGCCGAGCCCTGGGTGACGAAGATCTGCTCGATATTTTCCGGGTCGCCCAGCAGGTTGGAGTACAGCGCGTAATTGCCGGAGTCGTTGATCGGCATGCCGTCAACCGACATGCCCACCTGGTCGGAGTTGAGGCCGCGCATGGTGAAGCGAAAGCCCGACAGGCCGGTGGCGTCTTCGCTGGAGATGTTCAAGCCCGGGGTGTATTTGAGCTTGTCCACGGCGTTACCGGTGGCGGTCTGTTTATCCAGCGCCTCCTTGGTCACGGTGGAGCGGCCCTTGATGCTTTCTTCCTGCACCATGTAGCCGCCACCTGCCGTGGCCTTGCCCTGGACCCCAATGGTCCCGACGTCGCTGTCGCTGGTGTCGGCCATAACCATGCCATGGCCCATGCTTGCGGCAACGAGTGCCAGATGAATCCGTGTGAACCTCATCACTGTCGTCCTGGTGTCGGGTGCTTATTGCACGCTGTAGTTGAAGGTGGCGGTGAAGCGCTGCTCATTGCGCCCCCCGAAGGCTTGCTCGGGGAACGGCTTGACCTGCTTGATACGGCGCAAGCTGTTGGTGGCGGCCCGGTTGAGCAACATGCTCGAGGCCTGGGTCTGCAAGCCGGAGTCGAGAACCCGACCCTGGCGGTCTACCAGCAACCAGATCACCACTTCGCCGGTCGGGCGTTCGAGGGAGGCCTGGCGGCCGGTGGGGTATTGCTTGTAGGTGTCCAACTCATTGCGCAAACCCTTGAGGTAACCGCCTTCCAACGCTTGGCCGTCGACTTTGGGGGGGGCCGGCGGCGCCGGCGTTGGCGCAGCCTGGGCAACGGGCGCGGGTGCCGGTTTGGCGGCGACCGGTGGTGGTGTCGGGGCGGGCGTTGGCTTGGCGACCACTGGCTTGGGCACAGTTTTTGGCTTGGGCTCAGGCTTGGGTTTCGGCAAGGGTTTAGGTGGCGGCGGTGGCGGGGCCGGCTCGGACTCTTCATCCTCGATCACCGGCGGTGGCGGCTCTTGTTCCACCACCGGCTCGGGGATCACTTGCGGCTCTGGCTCGACCAGCGCCAACTCGACCGCCGACTCGTCATACACCGGCTCGACCTTCAACGTCTGGGACTGGATGCCCAGTGCAATCAGCACCAGGGCGATCAGGGCCGGCACACTGCCGAGCAGCTGACGCGCACGAAACAGGACGTACATGATCAGGACTTACGCGTGGCGATGGACACGGAGGTAAAGCCACCCAGGCGCAGGGTGTCCATCACCTCGACCAGGCGCGAAACCTCTACGCCTTTGTCGCTGTTAACGATGATGGTCGACTTGGTGTCGGGCTTCTCGGCAGCCTTCAACGCCGGTACCAGCGCATCGACTGTCAGGTCCTTGCCATCCAACTGCAGTTGGCCTTCGAGACCCAAGGTGAGGATGAATTTGTTCTGTGGCTTGAGCTGCTGCGAACTGCTGGCACTCGGCAGTTGGGTCTTCATGCCGAGGGCCGGAATCACGTTCAGGCTCACGAGTACGAAAAACACCAGGAGGAACATCATCACGTCGATCATCGGGATCAGTTCGATGTGCGCCTTGCGTTTTTTCGGTTCGTCCCAGGTTCTCATTCCGTTACCCCGTTATTGAATTAGGGGCGACACGCTAACAACCAAAAATGACCGATTGGTTAACTTTAATTGACGTTTTGAGGGCTCTAGGACGCGTCTTACAGGTGAATCGCAAGACATTTTTGTGACGTAACAGAATTGACATGCGGCAGGGGCATTCTCAAAAACTTTACATCGAGGGCCCCCGGAAATGAGTAGTGAACTGCCACAGTTGTCCACCCCGCGACTGTTAATGCGCGCCCTGGAAAAACACCAGGCCGACAGGTTGTGCGCCCTCGCCAACGGCCCGAAGATCGCCGACAACACCGCCAGTATTCCATCGCCCTACACCCTGGAAACGGCGCAGGATTTTATCGATGGCATGCAGGAGAAATATCGTTCGACGGGGCTGTTGAGTCTTGGCGTGCATGTGCGTGACACCGGCGAGTTGATCGGTGTTGCCAGCTTGCGCATCCATGCAGATCATCACTATGGGCACCTAGGCGGCTGGGCGGCGGCGGACGCGCGCAACCTGGGGTATGCCACCGAAGCCGCGACCGCGTTGATGGACTACGGCTTTGCCGAACTCGGCCTGCATCGCGTGGGCAGCCAGTGCTTCAGCCGCAACAACGAATCGGCGCGGGTCATGGAGAAAATCGGCCTGCAGTACGAAGGCTGCAGGCGCGGGGCGTTCTTCAAGAACGGCGTGCATGAAGACCTGCTGGTGTTCGCCACCCTGCGTGAGGATTGGGAGTACCGGCTGTGAGGGGCGAGGTGGATCATGGCCGGCGCCGGGTACTTGCCGGGCTGGCGGTCGCTACCACCTTTTCGATCCTCAGCCCGTTTGCCCGCAGTGCCGGGGTGGAATATCCGTTCACCCTGGGCGTGGCCTCCGGGGATCCGCTGCCGGATGGGTTTGTGATCTGGACGCGCCTGGCGCCGCTGTTCAATGCCGCGGACGGTCGTGGTGGCTTGAGCCGTTCAGTGCCGGTGCGTTGGCGGGTTGCCAGCGATGCGGCGATGACTCGCGTGGTGCGCCAGGGCGAGGTGATGGCCAGCGAGCGCTGGGCGCACTCGGTGCATGTGGAGGTGGCGGGACTGGAGCCGGGCAGGCCGTATTGGTATCAGTTCGAAGGGCTCGGCGCGCAAAGCCCGGTGGGGCAGTCGCGCACGGCGCCGGCGTTGCATGCCATGACGTCGGCGCGCTTGGGGTTTGTCTCGTGCTCGCATTGGGAACGTGGCTATTTCAGTGCCTATCGCCACTTGGCGCAAGAACAGCCCGACCTGGTGTTCTTTCTCGGCGACTACATCTACGACAGTTCCTACGCGGCGGATTCGGGCAAAATCATTCGCCCCCATGGCAGCGGCAATGCGGTGAGCTTGAGTGACTACCGCAACCGCTATGCCTTGTACAAAACCGACCCGGATCTACAGGCCCTGCACGCCGCAGCGCCCAGCGTCGCGACCTGGGACGATCACGAAGTGCAGAATGACTACGCCAACCGCTGGTCCCAGGACCCGAAGATCCCGGTCGGGCAATTCTTGCAGCAGCGGGCGGCGGCCTACCAGGCTTACTACGAACACATGCCGCTGCGTGCCAGCAGCCTGCCCAAAGGCGCGGACATGCGCATTTATCGGCGCCTGGACTACGGGCGGTTGGCCCGTTTCCATGTGCTGGACGGCCGACAGTATCGCTCCGAACAACCCTGCATCTTGGCCAATGGCAGTCACCAAGGGCATATCGCCGACAACCTTTGCCACGATTTGCGCGACCCCGGTCGTACGATGCTCGGTTGGCAACAGGAAGCCTGGCTGGATCAGGGCTTTGCCCAGTCGAAGGCGCAGTGGAACATCATCGCCCAGGACCTGCTGGTCGCGCCGCTGACCCAGCGCGACCTGACCAATCACAAGCCGGGACGCTGGACCGATGGCTGGGATGGCTACATGGCCAACCGCTCACGGATGCTGGCGTCCATCGAGCGCCATCGTGTCCAGAACCCGGTGTTCTGGGGTGGCGATATCCATTCGTTCTGGGTGACGGACTTGCATGCGGATGCCAGCAACCCGGACTCGCCGGTGGTTGCCACTGAGTTCGTCGGCACGTCGGTGACGTCTGATGGGCCGCCCTTTGAGGCGTTCAGCAAGATTCTGCCGCTCAATCCCCATGTGAAGTTCTTCGACAGTCGCCAGCGCGGGTATGTGTCGGTGGAAGTGGAGGCGCAGAAGATGCTGACGCACTTTCGTGTGATTACCGATCCGCGCGACCCTGCGGCGACCGTTTCGACCTTGAAATCATTTGTGAACGAGTCCGGCCGACCCGGCGCAATCCTGTAGGCGCCGGCAAGCCGGCTCCTGCTGGGGTTGTGGTGATTACAGCGGCGCGGTTTCGTTGAGGCTGTAGCGCACGGACAGCGCACCCTTTTTTTCGGAAAGGGCCAGGATGGTCACCTGGCCCAGTTCACCCAAGGTTTGCACGTGGGTACCGCCGCAGGCATACGCGGGCAACTCGCCAAAGCCGACTTCGCGGGTGCCGTCTTCCAGGTTCATATGGCGCGGGTAGTCTGCCGCGATCCATCGGTTGACCTGTTGCTGGATCGTCTCGGCTTCCATGGCTTGCGCGGTTTCGCCACGGATGAAGGTGATCTTGCCTTCGCCCGGCCAGTGATGGGCCTTGATCGGCATCCAACCCAGGGTCTCGCCCACGTTGCCGATCAAGTGCCCCGCGGAATGCAGCCGAGTGTGCAGTGCGCGACGCTGTTCATCCACCCGCGCAGTGATCGGGCCAGGTGCCAGCGGGCGGTCGACGTAGTGCACCACGCGATCGCCTTCCTGGATCACGCGCAGCACGCTGCTCTCACCGAGCCAACCGGTATCGAAGGGTTGCCCACCGCCCTGTGGGTGAAAAATCGTCGATTGCAGGATCACCGCAAACTGGTCTTCATGGGGTGTACAACTCAACACCTCCAGCTCGGCAGTCAGGTGGTCGTGGGTGAAAAACAGGCGCTCGGTCATGATCTACATCCGCATCAGGGTTCTACCGGCAGTATAAATAGTGCGTAGATGGGTGATAATCCGCTCAATTATCAATGGACCTGTGCACCATGAGCATCAATCTACCGTTGCCATTGCTGGGCGAAATGGCGATTTTCGTCAAAGTAGTGGAAACCGGCAGCTTCTCCGAAGCCGCCCGGCAAATGGGCGCCTCGCCTTCATCGGTGAGCCGCAGCATCTCGCGCCTGGAGAAGGCCCTGGCCACACGGTTGCTGCAACGCACCACGCGCAAGTTGCGTTTGAGCGAGGGTGGTGAAGAGGTGTTCAAGCGGTGCCAGGAGATGGTCAACGCGGCGCGTTCGGTCATGGAGATCAGCGGCCAGTTCACCCATGAAGCCGAAGGGCTGGTGCGGGTCAGCGTGCCCAAGGCAGTGGGGCGCTTTGTGGTGCACCCGCATATGCCGGAGTTCCTGCGGCGTTATCCCAAGGTGGATGTGCAACTGATCCTTGAGGACCGGCAGGTGGACATGATTGATGACAACGTCGACCTGAGCATCCGCATCACCGACAGCCCGCCACCGGGATTGGTCGGCCGGCAGTTGCTGCCCATCGAGCATCTGTTGTGCGCGACCCCGCAGTACCTGGCCGAGCATGGAACACCGGGCCACCCCCAGGACTTGCTGGCACACAGTTGCATCTACCTGGGAGAGACGCCGGGGGATTCACGCTGGAAGTTTCGCCAGGCCGGCAAGGCGGTGACGGTCGCAGTGCGCGGGCGTTACGCGGCAAACCACACAGGGGTGCGGCTGGATGCGGTGTTGCAACATGTGGGCATTGGCAGCTTGCCGTACTTTACGGCGCGGCATGCATTGGAGGAGGGGCGGTTGGTGCAGGTGTTGCCAGGGTGGGACTTTATTGCGTCCTACCACGGCGAGGCGTGGTTGCTGCATTCGCCCACGCGGTATCTGCCGCCGAAGTTGCGGGTGTTTATTGATTATCTGGTGGCGTGCATGGCGAAGGAGCCGACGTTGCGCAAACGGTAGGAGTGCGGTCGAAACTGTAGGAGCCGGCTTGCCGGCGATTGGCCCTTGAACCCAGTGCAGGACTCAAGGCCGCCATCGCCGGCAAGCCGGCTCCTACAAGGGAATCAGTGCTTGCTTTGGTCGTCCGGCATGGCCAGCAGCTGTTTTTCCTGGTTCCAGTCGAACGGTTCGTCGTTCTGTTCGGCTTCGAAGCGACGTTCTTCCAGGGCTTGGTACAGGTCCAGTTCTTCGTCGGGCATGAAGTGCAGGCAGTCACCGCCAAAGAACCACAGCAGGTCGCGCGGCACCAGGTGGGCAATTTGCGGGTAGCGCAGGATGACCTGGCTCATCAGGTCCTGGCCCAGGTATTGGCTTTCGATCGGGTCGATCGGCAGCAGGGCGCGCAATTCGTCGAAACGCTCCAGGAACAATGTGTGGCTTTCCTCGGGCACCTGTTCGGCTTCGCCGACGGCAACCAGGATGCTGCGCAAGTGGTCGAGCAAGACGAGATGATCGGCAACGACGTTGGACACGAGATAAGTCCTCTAAAGCAAAAACGGGCGCGAGAGTATATAGCTCTCGCGCCCGTATTTATATGACCGCTCGACTCAGCGGACCTTGCCCTCAGCCTGGGTCAGGTCTTCCTTGCTGAAGTCATCCACGTCGATCACCTTGCGCCGCGCTGCTTCAGCGTCACGCAGGGTTTGCGCTTCGGCGGGTTGCAGCACGCCGGCGTGCAGCGCCGCATCGATGGCGTGTTCCCCGGCAGTCGGTTTGACCTGGCCGCTTTTGAGCGCGGTGTGCAGTTTTTTCTGCAGCGGATGGCTGGCGCCGAGCAGGTCGTAGGCATGTTGCAGGGCGCCCACCGGGTCCTCCGCCGATTGCGGGCGGTAGCAGCCGGCCAGCAACTCTTCCAGGGTCGGATCGCCTTTGGCACGGCCGATCACCGCGGCCACTTCGGCATCCAGTGCATCGGACGGCCCGGTATGGCGACGCCCGAACGGGAACACGATGACCCGCAGCAGGCAACCCAGCACCTTGTTCGGGAAGTTGCTCAGCAGTTCATCCAGCGCACGCTCGGATTCACCAAGGCTTTCTTCCATGGCCCAGGCGAACAGCGGTTCCAGGTGGTCCGGCGAATCCAGGTCGTGGTACCGCTTGAGTGCAGCCGACGCCAGGTACATATGGCTCAGCACATCACCCAAGCGTGCCGACAGGCGTTCGCGCCGCTTCAGCTCGCCACCCAGCAGCATCATGCTCAGGTCGGCCAACAGCGCGAAGGCGGCAGCCTGACGGTTGAGCGCGCGGAAGTAACCCTGGCTCAAACGATTGCCCGGAGCCTTCTCGAAATGGCCCACGCCGAGGTTCAGCACCAGGGTGCTGGCGGCGTTGCTCACGGCGAAGCCGATGTGTTGCATCAGCAGGCCGTCGAATTCCTTCAGCGCCTGGTCGTGGTCTTCGCGGCCGGCCAGGGCCATTTCCTTGAGCACGAATGGATGGCAACGGATCGCGCCCTGGCCGAAGATCATCAGGTTGCGCGAGAGGATATTCGCGCCTTCCACGGTGATGAAGATCGGCGCGCCTTGCCAACTGCGACCCAGGTAGTTGTTCGGGCCCATGATGATGCCTTTGCCGCCGTGCACGTCCATGGCGTGGCTGATGCACTCGCGACCGCGTTCGGTCAGGTGGTACTTGAGGATCGCCGAGAGGACCGACGGTTTTTCCCCCAGGTCCACGGCATTGGCCGTGAGCATGCGTGCGCTGTCCATCAGCCAGGCGTTGCCGCCGATGCGCGCCAGGGCTTCCTGGATACCTTCAAAGGCGGAAAGCGGCACGTTGAATTGCTCGCGCACCTGGGCGTATTGGCCGGTCACCAGGCTGGTGAACTTGGCCGCGCCGGTGCCCACCGCAGGCAGGGAGATCGAACGCCCCACGGACAGGCAGTTCATCAGCATCATCCAGCCCTTGCCGAGCATTTCCTGGCCGCCGATCAGGAACTCCAGGGGGATGAACACATCCTTGCCAGAGTTGGGACCGTTCATGAACGCGGCGCCCAAGGGCAGGTGACGACGGCCAATTTCCACGCCGGGCGTGTCGGTCGGGATCAGCGCCAGGCTGATGCCCAGGTCTTCCTCTTCGCCCAGCAGGTGGTCCGGGTCATGGGCCTTGAAGGCCAGGCCCAGCAGGGTCGCGACGGGGCCGAGGGTGATGTAGCGTTTTTCCCAGTTCAGGCGCAGGCCGAGGGTTTCCTTGCCTTCCCATTCACCTTTGCAGATCACGCCAGTGTCGGGCATGGCGCCGGCATCGGAGCCGGCCAGCGGGCCGGTCAGGGCAAAGCACGGGATGTCATCGCCACGGGCCAGTCGGGGCAGGTAGTGGTTGCGTTGTTCGTCGGTGCCGTAGTGCAGCAACAGCTCGGCCGGGCCGAGGGAGTTGGGCACCATCACGGTCGAGGCCAGGTCGCCGCTGCGGGTGGCGAGTTTCATCGCGACCTGGGAGTGGGCATAGGCAGAGAAGCCCTTGCCGCCATATTCCTTGGGAATGATCAGGGCGAAGAAGCCGTGGGTCTTGATGTGTTCCCAGGCCGCCGGCGGCAGGTCCATGGCCTGGCCGATTTCCCAGTCGCTGACCATGGCGCAGAGTTCTTCGGTAGGGCCGTCGATGAACGCTTGTTCCTCTTCGGTCAGTTGGACCTTGGGGTAGGCCAGCAACTTGTCCCAATCGGGGCGACCGCTGAACAGCTCGCCGTCCCACCACACGGTGCCGGCGTCGATAGCGTCGCGCTCGGTCTCGGACATCGGCGGCAAGACTTTCTGGAACCAGCTGAACAGCGGTTTGGTGAAGTATTGGCGACGCAGGTCGGGCAGCAGCAGGGGAGCGGCCACGACGGCGATCAACACCCAGAAGATCAGCAGCAGCCAACCCGGTGCGTGGCTCCAGGCACCCATCGCCAGCAGGTAGACGGCGACCACACCCAGTGCGGGCAGCGGGGCGACGCGGCGGTGTGCGAGGTAGGCAATGCCGATTACCAGCACCAGTATCCACAACAACAGCATATTCAATCCTCCGTGAAACCAGGGGCGAAACCACCAGGGAGCTTAGTCGGCATCCGAGCAAGCGGGGTGATCAGGGTGTTACAAGTTGTACTGGGAGCACCTGGCAACAGGCGCCGACATTTGGCCGATTCGTCGTTATCGCTGTGGCAGACCTGTCGTTAAACTCCAGGCTTACCCCGGAGATCACGCTCATGGATATGTACCTGAGTCCCAGCCGCTTCATCGATAGTGACCACCCTGCGGTGGTGGAGTTCGCCGAAAAACATCGCGGAACCCGCGCGGCTTCTAGTGACCAGGCAGTCAGCCTTTACTACGCCGTGCGTGAGGCGATTCGCTACAACCCCTACACCTTCAGCCGTGACCCAGGCACCTTGAACGCCAGCTTCGCCCTGGCCAGCGGCGAAAGTTACTGCGTGCCCAAAGCCACCTTGCTGGCGGCCTGCGCCCGCCACTGCGGCATCCCGGCGCGCATCGGCCTGGCGGACGTGCGCAATCACTTGTCGACGCCGCGCCTGCTCGCCTTGCTCAAGAGTGATGTGTTTGCCATGCACGGTTATACCGAGCTTTACCTGCAGGGTCGCTGGGTCAAGGCCACGCCCGCGTTCAACCAGCAACTGTGCGATGTGTTCGACGTTCCGCCGCTGGACTTCGACGGCGTCAACGACAGTGTCTTCCACGCGTTCAACCGCCAGGGCCAGCGTTCGATGGAATACGTGGTCGACCACGGGCAATTTCCTGACGTGCCCGAGGCGTTTTTCTTCGCGCATATTCAGCAGTGTTATCCCCACTTGTTCAGCGAGGACATGCCGACCCTGCTGGGCGATATGCAGAGCGATTTAAGCCGCGCGTGAACCGGCGTATGCTGCTGCGTTCATCAAGCCATGTTCATCAACAATAAGGCGCGGTCATGCTGAAAATCTGGGGTCGTAAAAATTCGTCAAACGTCAGGAAGGCACTGTGGTGCGCCGAAGAACTCGGCCTGGACTATGAGGCAATTGATGCGGGCGGGGCTTTTGGTGTGGTCGACACGCCGCACTACCGCGCGTTGAACCCCAATGGCCGGGTGCCGATGATCGAGGACGGCGACTTTGTGCTGTGGGAGTCCAACACCATCGTGCGCTACCTCTGCGCCAAGCAGGCCTCCAACTGGTACCCGAGTGACCTGAAGGCCCGCGCCAACGCCGAAAAATGGATGGACTGGACCACCTCCACCTTTGCCGAACCGTTCAAGATCGTGTTCTGGGGCGTACTGCGCACCCCGGCGGAAAAACAAAACTGGGACACCATCCACGCCGGGCGCCAGGCCTGCATCGATGTGCTCAAGACCGTCGACCAGGCGCTCGCTACACAGCCGTATCTGTCGGGTAAGGAGATCGGCATGGGCGATATCCCCCTGGGCAGCTTCATCTACGCCTGGTTTGAAATGCCCATCGAACGGCCGGCAATGCCCCATCTAGAGGCCTGGTACCAGCGCCTGCAACAGCGCCCGGCCTACCGCAAGGCGGTCATGACTGCGTTGACTTAATACCCACTATTAATACGGGTGACTGTACTTGTGCGGCGCGGGCAAGCACCATGCTTGTCATGCGCCGCCGTTGAACTACCTGGGCTGCGCCCCCATCTACTCTTTCTATTCTCTTCTTTGGTGCGTATTCCGATATGAGTTCCGCTCTGTCCATCCGGCAGCTAACCAAAACCTACGGCAACGGTTTCCAGGCCCTGAGTGGTATCGATCTGGACGTCGCCGAAGGTGACTTCTTCGCCTTGCTCGGCCCTAACGGCGCCGGCAAATCCACCACCATCGGTATCCTCTCCACCCTGGTCAACAAGACCAGCGGCTCGGTGAATATCTTCGGCCACGACCTGGACAAATCCCCGGCGGCGCTCAAGCGCTCCATCGGCGTGGTGCCCCAGGAATTCAACTTCAACCAGTTTGAAAAGACCTTCGACATCGTCGTGACCCAGGCGGGCTACTACGGCATCCCGGCGAAAGTCGCCAAGGAACGCGCCGAGCAGTACCTGACCCAACTGGGCCTGTGGGACAAGCGCGATGTGCCTTCGCGTTCGTTGTCCGGCGGCATGAAGCGCCGCCTGATGATCGCCCGCGCACTGGTGCACGAACCGCGCCTGCTGATCCTCGATGAACCCACCGCTGGCGTGGACATCGAGCTGCGTCGTTCGATGTGGACCTTCCTTACCGAGCTGAACGAGAAGGGCATCACCATCATCCTCACCACCCATTACCTGGAAGAGGCTGAGCAGCTGTGCCGCAACATCGGCATCATCGACCACGGCACCATCGTCGAGAACACCAGCATGCGTAACCTGCTGGGTCAGTTGCATGTGGAAACCTTTTTGCTCGACTTGAAGAACAACCTGTCGGTGCCGCCGCAATTGCTGGGCTACCCGAGCCGGCTTGTCGACAGCCACACCCTGGAAGTGCAGGTGGACAAGGCCATGGGCATCACCGCGCTGTTCACCCAGTTGGCGGCCCAGCAAATTGAAGTGCTGAGCCTGCGTAACAAAACCAATCGCCTTGAGGAGTTGTTCGTGTCCCTGGTGGAGAAAAATCTGGCGAAGGTGGCGGTATGAGTTCCGAACTGCAACCCAACCTCGTCGCGCTGCAAACCATCGTTTATCGCGAAGTGAAACGCTTTACCCGGATCTGGCCGCAGACCCTGCTGCCGCCGGCGATCACCATGGTCTTGTACTTTGTGATCTTCGGTAACCTGATTGGCCGGCAGATCGGCGACATGGGTGGCTTCACCTACATGGAGTACATCGTGCCGGGCCTGATCATGATGTCGGTGATCACCAACTCCTACGGCAACGTGGTCTCGAGTTTCTTCGGCAGCAAGTTCCAGCGCTCGATCGAAGAACTGATGGTGTCGCCGGTGTCGCCGCACACCATCCTGATTGGCTACACCCTGGGTGGCGTGCTGCGCGGGCTGATGGTGGGCGTGATCGTGACTCTGCTGTCGTTGTTCTTCACGCATTTGCAGGTGCATCACCTTGGCGTCACCATTCTGGTGGTGGTGCTGACTGCGACGATCTTCTCGCTGCTGGGCTTCATCAACGCTGTGTTTGCGCGCAACTTCGATGATATTTCGATCATCCCGACCTTTGTGCTGACGCCGCTGACCTACTTGGGCGGGGTGTTCTACTCCATCACGCTGCTGCCGCCGTTCTGGCAGACTGTGTCGCTGGCCAACCCGGTATTGCACATGGTCAACGCCTTTCGCTACGGCATCCTGGGGGTGTCGGATATCAAGATCAGCGTGGCGATCACCTTTATGATCGTCGCCACGGTGGTGTTGTATATCGGCTGTGCGCGGTTGTTGGTGAGCGGGCGTGGGATGCGTACCTGAGCAGCGATCCGCAATGAAAAAACGGCCTCGGATGAGGCCGTTTTTTTTGCACCGCTGTGGGAGCTGGCTTGCCTGCGAAGGCGGCCTGACAGCCGACCTGGATGTTGGATCTGATCGGGTACATATCCGTTATTTGGGTAACGGCTGGTATGGGTTCCGCCCTTACGGCGGGTCACTTTGGAAAAGCCCCAAAGTAACCAAAGGGCTCTTGCCCCAACACTCGGCACCTCGCCTAGGCTCGGTGTGCCCGTAATCCGCCAGTGATTTGGGGGGCCGCCGCCACGCGCCATCCATGGCGCGGGGCGGCTAAACCGGCATCCCTGCCGGTTTACCCCCCAAATCCCTGTCGAATTCCGGCCAGCGTGTTTGACGGGGCGCCTAGGATCAAGATCAAAAGCAAGAGCACGGCGGCCTGACAGCCGGCCTGAGTGGTTGGATCAAAGGCAGATACGTGTAGGAGCTGGCTTGCCGACGATTCGGTACATCAGGTATACCCAGATGATGCCATCGCCGGCAAGCCGGCTCCTACAGGGGAGGTTCAGGCGTTGAGTGCCAGTTCGATCAGGGCGTGCAGTTCTTGCACGGTCAGCGGGGCGTTCGAAAATAGAATGCGAAACACCGTTGGCGCTGCGATCAGGTTGATCAGGTGGTCCACGCTCGGCGGCGTGCTTTGCGGGTAGCGATCGACAATCGCCTGCAACTGCCCACTCAGGATGCTCACGCAGTATCCCGGCGTGATCGTGCACTGCAGGTCGCGCATCATGTTGCGGCCCGGCTCCGAACTCATTTCATCCAGGTATTGCTCGGCCCAGGCCTGCAGGTCGCCGCGCAGGCTGCCGGTGTTGGCGGGTTCGCTGTCGGGGCGCATGCGCGCCAGGGCCACGTCCGCGAGCAGCACGGAGAGGTCGCCCCAGCGCCGGTAGATAGTCGAGGGCGTGACGCCTGCGCGTGTGGCAATCATGGGCACGGTGACGCTGGAGCGCTCGTGGGCTTCCAGCAGTTCACGCACCGCCGAATGGACGGATTCTTGTACCCGGGCACTGCGGCCCCCCGGGCGAAGGCCTTCTTTTATCGCCATGTTTGTGACCTTAACACAAAGAATTTGCTTTAAGCGCTGGCGGGTAGCACACTCTGCAAAAGCAAAATATTAGCTTTAGCGGAGCGTGTGCATGTCCAGTCCTGTTTCCCATCGTTCCAGCCTGGTGTTTCTCGCGATCACCTTGCTGACCTTCCTGGCCGCTTCGAGTGCGCCGACGCCGTTGTACCACCTGTATCAGGAAGGCCTGCATTTTTCGGCAGGCATGCTGACGCTGGTCTTCGGTGTCTACGCCCTCAGCCTGCTGGCGGCGCTGTTGACCGTCGGCTCTTTGTCGGACCACCTGGGGCGCAAGCCGGTGATTTTTGCTGCGCTGCTTCTGGATATGCTGGCGATGCTGCTGTTTATCAATGAAGGCAGCGTGGCCTGGCTGATTGCCGCCCGCACGTTGCAAGGGTTTGCCACTGGCATGGCCACCGCCGTATTGGGCGCGGCACTGCTCGACACCGACCGCCAACAGGGCCCGCTGGTCAACAGCGTGGCGCCGCTCTTGGGCATGGCTTGCGGGGCGATGGGCAGCAGTCTGCTGGTGGAATTCGCGCCCCTCCCGACCCAGTTGATCTACTGGACGTTGCTGGCCTTGATGCTGTTGCAGGCCCTCTACGTATGGCGCCTGCCGGAAACGGTGAGCCGCATCCCCGGCGCACTGGCGTCGCTGCGCCCAACATTGCATGTACCGCCCCAGGCACGCCGGGCGTTGTGGCTGTCATTGCCGGTGGATGTGGCGGTGTGGGCGATGGGTGGCTTCTACTTGTCACTGGCCCCGTCGCTGGTGCGGGCCGCCACCGGGTCTACCTCCAACCTGATCGGTGGCGGCCTGGTGGCCGTGCTGACCCTGAGCGGCGCGTTGATGATCTTTACCTTGCGTAATCGTCCGGCCGACAAGGTGCTGCGTCTCGGCGCCGGCTTGCTGGCCATCGGTGTAACGCTGATCCTCACGGCGGTGCACAGCGCCAGCCTGCCCCTGTTCTTCATCGCCACGCTGATCGCCGGCAGTAGCTTTGGCGCGGGCTTTCTTGGCGCCTTGCGCAGTGTGGTGCCGTTGGCCTTGCCCCACGAGCGCGCGGGGCTGATGTCGGCGTTCTATGTGCTGAGCTACCTGGCGTTCTGCTTGCCTTCGTTACTGGCGGGCAACCTGATTCGCAGCTTTGGCCTGATCGCCACCACCGACGGCTACGGCGCGGTCCTCATCCTGCTGGCTGTCGGTGCGCTCATTGCCTTGCTGTTGCAGGATTCGGCGCGCGTGAGGGCGACGACAGGCGGCTGATGGGTAATAATCAGGGCCCCGTATCCGCCTGATCGAGATTCGCGCATGAAGATCATCCGCAGCAAGGACTTCACCGGCAGCCGTGCCTGGGAGGCGCTGGACATCGCCAACATGAATGGCATCACCACGCGCCTGCACTGGACCGACCAGCCCTATCGCTGGCATATCAACGACGGCGAAGAAGTGTTTGTGGTGCTCGATGGCCGGGTGCAGATGCACTACCGCGACAATGGTTTCGAACAGGTGGCGGAGCTGGGCGTCGGGGACATCTTTTACGCCAGCGTGGGCACCGAGCACGTGGCCCACCCGCAAGGGCCGGCGCGGATTCTGGTGATCGAGTGCGAAGGCAGCGTCTGACGATATATAGGTAAAGTAGATAACAGATAGAGATATTACCCGTTATATAGATATTCGATTCGGTTCTACCATGGTCTCACCCTCATGCGAGGAAGAGGATTGCCATCATGACCTGCTCGAATAGCATCAGTTACAAACCCTTCAGTCACCTGACCCGTCCACGGGAAGTGATCCGCCAGTTCACGCCGAACTGGTTTGCCGCCACCATGGGCACTGGTGTGCTGGCACTGGCCCTGGCGCAGTTGCCAGTCAACCTGCCTGGCCTGCACGCCATCGCCGAGGCGTTGTGGGTGTTCACCATCGGTCTGTTTGTGTTGTTCAGCGTGTTGTACGCGGCCCGCTGGGTGATGTTTTTCCACGAGGCGCGGCGCATTTTCGGTCACTCCACCGTCTCGATGTTTTTCGGCACCATCCCCATGGGGCTCGCGACGATTCTCAACGGCTTGCTGTTATTTGGCCTGCCGCGCTGGGGCGCCGGTGTGATACCGCTGGCTGAAACCCTGTGGTGGCTGGACGTGGCCATGGCCCTGGCCTGCGGCGTGCTTATCCCCTTCATGATGTTCACACGCCAGGAACACAGCATCGACCAGATGACCGCCGTCTGGCTGCTGCCTGTGGTTGCCGCTGAAGTTGCCGCGGCCAGTGGTGGGCTGCTCGCACCGCACCTGGCAGACGCGCATTCGCAACTGGTGATGCTGGTGACCAGCTATGTGCTGTGGGCGTTTTCGTTGCCGGTGGCGTTCAGCATCCTGACCATCCTGATGCTGCGCATGGCCCTGCACAAACTGCCCCACGCCAACATGGCCGCGTCGAGTTGGCTGGCCCTGGGTCCCATCGGCACCGGTGCGCTGGGCATGTTGCTGCTGGGGGGCGATGCGCCGGCGATCTTTGCGGCCAATGGCTTGCCGGGTGTTGGTGAGATCGCCAACGGCCTCGGCCTGGTAGCGGGCATTACGTTGTGGGGCTTCGGCCTGTGGTGGATGCTGATTGCGGTGCTGATCACCCTGCGTTACCTGCGCGCCGGTATCCCGTTCAACCTCGGTTGGTGGGGTTTCACCTTCCCGCTGGGCGTGTATGCCCTGGCGACGCTGAAGCTGGCGAGCCTGCTGCACCTGGGGTTCTTCAGCGTTTTTGGCAGCGTGCTGGTGGTGGCATTGGCGCTGATGTGGCTGATCGTCGCCAAGCGCACCGTGCAGGGCGCCTATAAAGGTGAGCTTTTTGTTTCGCCGTGCATTGCGGGACTAGCGAATAAGTAAGCAGGATTAGGTAAAGTCGTGGCCTGAACGCTTTTACAAAAAACAGGCCACGCAGGAACACGGACGATGAGCCACCCCTCGCAATTCACCTTGCTGCGCACACGGCGTTTCCTGCCGTTTTTCATCACCCAGTTGCTGGGCGCTTTCAACGACAACATCTTCAAGCAATCGCTGATCCTGGCCATTCTCTACAAGCTCACTATCGACGGTGACCGCTCGATCTGGGTCAACCTCTGCGCATTGTTGTTTATCCTGCCGTTCTTCCTGTTCTCGGCCCTGGCCGGGCAGTTTGGCGAGAAATTCAACAAGGACGCGTTGATCCGCGCGATCAAGATCGGTGAGATCGTGATCATGGCCGTGGGCGCGACGGGCTTCCTCACCAATCACCTGGAGCTGATGCTGCTCGCGCTGTTTGCCATGGGCACTCACTCGGCGCTGTTCGGCCCGGTGAAGTACTCGATCATGCCCCAGGCATTGCATGACGATGAGCTGGTCGGCGGCAACGGCCTGGTGGAAATGGGCACGTTCCTGGCGATCCTGGCCGGCACCATCGGCGCCGGGATCATGATGTCGTCCACCCATTACGCCCCCGTGGTGTCCGTGGCGATTGTCGGCGTAGCGGTGCTGGGTTACCTGGCCAGCCGCAGCATTCCGCGCGCGGCGGCGTCGACCCCGGAACTGCGCTTGAACTGGAATATCTTCAGCGAATCCTGGGCCACCCTGCGCTTGGGCCTGGGGCAAACACCGGCCGTTTCGCGCTCCATCGTCGGCAACTCGTGGTTCTGGTTTGTCGGTGCGATCTACCTGACGCAGATCCCGGCCTACGCCAAGGAGTGGTTGTACGGCGACGAGACCGTGGTGACACTGATCCTCACGGTGTTCTCGGTGGGTATCGCACTGGGTTCGATGCTCTGCGAAAAGCTCTCCGGGCGTAAGGTCGAAATCGGCCTGGTGCCGTTCGGTTCATTCGGCCTGACGGTGTTCGGCCTGCTGCTGTGGTGGCACTCCGGCGGCTTCCCGCAGAACGTCCAGGCCAACGATTGGCTTGCCGTGCTCAGCTACGGCCAGGCGTGGTGGGTGCTGTTCGATATCCTCGGCCTGGGTGTATTCGGCGGCTTCTACATCGTGCCGCTGTATGCATTGATCCAGTCGCGTACCGCCGAGAACGAACGCGCGCGCGTAATCGCCGCGAACAACATTCTCAACGCGCTGTTCATGGTGGTCTCGGCCATCGTGTCGATCCTGCTGCTGAGCGTGGCCAAGCTGTCGATCCCGGAACTGTTCCTGGTGGTGTCGCTGCTCAACATCGCGGTCAACACCTACATCTTCAAGATCGTCCCCGAGTTCACCATGCGTTTCATGATCTGGCTGCTCAGCCATTCCATGTACCGCGTGGAGCATCGCAACCTGCAGGCGATCCCGGATGAAGGCGCGGCGTTGTTGGTGTGCAACCATGTGTCGTTTGTGGATGCACTGTTGATTGGCGGCGCGGTGCGTCGGCCGATTCGCTTCGTCATGTACTACAAGATCTACCGCTTGCCGGTGCTCAACTTCATCTTCCGCACCGCCGGGGCGATTCCGATTGCGGGGCGCAACGAAGATATCCAGATCTACGAAAAGGCCTTCACGCGCATTGCGCAGTATTTGAAGGAAGGGGAGTTGGTGTGCATCTTCCCGGAGGGCAAGCTGACCGCCAATGGCGAGATGAACGAGTTTCGCGGGGGCGTGACGCGCATCCTTGAAGAAACCGCGGTTCCGGTGATTCCGATGGCGTTGCAAGGGTTGTGGGGGAGTTTCTTCAGCCGCGATCCGAACAAAGGCTTCTTTCATCGCATCTGGTCGCGGGTGGTATTGGTGGCGGGTGAGCCGGTGGCGGTCGAGTCGGCGACCCCAGCGCAGTTGCAGGAGAAAGTTACTCAGCTGCGCGGCACGGTCCTGTAGGAGCGCGGCTTGCCGGCGATGGCTATCTTCAGGCCGCCATCGCCCGCAAGCGGGCTCCTACAAGGGTTATGTGGAGATTTTCAGGCCAATAAGCCCACAAATGATCAACGCCACGCTGGCCAACCGAAACAACGCCATGGATTCCCCAAACAGGATAATCCCAGCGATCACGGTGCCCACTGCACCCACGCCGGTCCAGATGGCATAGGCGGTGCCCAGCGGCAGTTCCTTCATGGCGAGCCCCAGCAGGCCAAGGCTGATGGCCATGGCGGCAATCGTCAGGGCGGTGGGGAGTGGCTTGCTGAAACCGTCGGTGTACTTCAGGCCGACGGCCCAGCCGACTTCAAACAGACCCGCGAAAAACAGAATGATCCAGGACATGATGACCTCCTAACACTAGGTGGGGTCGTCCCCGGAGTAGTCGCTTGAGCGCGTCGCGGGGTCGTCCCCACGAAGCGCGTTAGAGTGCCGAAAAGTGCTCGGCTGATCAAGTTTGCGGGGTGTTCTCCAGGGCGCGACGGTCTTCCTTTTCGCTCATGCGGCGGAAGTAAGTCGACAGCAATGCACCGGAGATATTGTGCCAGACACTGAACAAGGCACTCGGCACCGCCGCCAGCGGCGAAAAATGCGCACTGGCCAGTGCGGCGCCCAGCCCGGAGTTCTGCATGCCCACCTCCAGCGCCAGCGACTTGCGCTGCGCCAACGGCAACTTGAACACGCGGCCAGTGAAGTAACCCAGCAGGTAGCCAAAGCTGTTGTGCAGCATCACCACGGCCATGATCAACAAGCCCGACTCGGCGATCTTCGCCTGGCTGGCGGCAACCACCGCCGCGACGATGATCACGATGCTCACCACCGACACCAGTGGCAGCACATCGACCGCATGCCGAACCCGATCGCCGAGCACGCGTTGCGCCAGCACGCCGAGCACGATCGGCAGCAGCACCACCTGCAGGATCGACCAGAACAGCTCCATGAACGACACCGGCAGCCAGGCCGAGGCCAGCAGCCAGATCAATGCTGGCGTGAGCAGCGGGGCGAGGAGGGTGGTGACGGCGGCGATGGCCACCGACAACGCCAGGTCGCCACGGGCCAGCCAGGTCATCACGTTGGACGAGGTGCCGCTTGGGCAGCAACCGACCAAGATCACGCCGACGGCGATTTCCGGGGGGAGATGGAAGGCCTGGCACAGCAACCACGCCACGCCCGGCATGATCACGAAATGCGCAACCACGCCCAATGCCACACGCCAGGGGTGGCGGGCGACTTCGGCGAAGTCATCGAGTTTGAGGGTCAGCCCCATGCCGAACATCACCAGGCCCAGCAGCGGGACAATGGCACTTTTAAGGCCAATGAACCAGCCGGGTTCGAGGAAGGCGACGACGGCGAAAATCAACACCCAGTAGGCGAAGGTATTGCCGACGAAGCGGCTCAAGGCGGCGAGTGCGCGCATGGGGATGTCCTTTTTTGTTGGATTCGATCAAATGTGGGAGGGGGCTTGCACCCGATTGCAGTCTGTCAGTCATAGGTGTTTTAACTGACAGAATGCTATCGGGGGCAAGCCCCCTCCCACATTTTGAATTTCACACGGTTTAGATACCCTGCGGAGTCTCTTCACCGCCCAATGCTTCAACCAGCGCCGGCAAGAAGTCGCCAAACGTCAGCATCATCAGGGTAAAGCTGGCATCCAGTTGGCCCAGGGCTTCTTCACCGCCGTCCTGTTCGGCCTGGTCTTGCAGCAGGTCTTCGAACTTCAGGCGCTTGACGGTCATTTTATCGTCGAGCATGAAGGACAGCTTGTCCTGCCAGGCCAGGGCCAGTTGGGTCACGACTTTGCCGGTGGTCAGGTGCAGCTGGATCTCTTCGCCGGTCAGGTCCTGGCGCTTGCAGCGCACGATGCCGCCGTCTTCGTGGGTGTCGCGCAGTTCGCACTCGTCGAGGACGAAGAAGTCATCGGCCGGCTTCTGGGTGGTGACCCAGTCGGTCATGACCGCCGTCGGTGCGGTTTTTACCGTCAGTGGGCGAACGGGCAGGGTGCCGATCACTTCACGCAGGGTCGACAGCAAGTCTTCGGCGCGTTTCGGGCTGGCGGAGTTGACCAGGATCAGGCCTTGTTTCGGCGCGATGGCCGCGAAGGTCGACGAGCGACGGATAAAGGCGCGGGGCAGGAAAGCCTGGATGATTTCATCCTTGATCTGGTCGCGTTCCTTCTTATAGACCTTGCGCATTTGCTCGGCCTCGATCTCTTCGACTTTCTCTTTCAGTGCGTCACGCACCACGCTGCCCGGCAGGATACGTTCTTCCTTGCGCGCGGCGATCAGCAGGAAGTCACCGCTGACGTGAACCAGGGGAGCGTCTTCACCTTTACCAAAAGGCGCGACGAAACCGTAAGTGGTCAACTCCTGGCTTGCACACGGGCGCGCCAGTTTGGTGGCCATGGCCGCTTCCAACGCCTCGGCATCAACAGGCAGATCTTGGGTCAGGCGATAGATAAGCAGGTTCTTGAACCACATGGGGTGAGTCTCTCCTTTATACAAAGGGGGGCATTATTGTCTTGATAACGCCCCAGGCCAACCCTGCCTAAGCCATTGGAAGCTATCAAAAAAAAGATTTAAGAAAGTGCTTGCCAGACCCAGGGTCGCTCCGTAGAATGCGCGCCACACCGAAACGAAGGGTGATTAGCTCAGCTGGGAGAGCATCTGCCTTACAAGCAGAGGGTCGGCGGTTCGATCCCGTCATCACCCACCATTCGCTTCATGTGTTACGCGCAGCGGTAGTTCAGTCGGTTAGAATACCGGCCTGTCACGCCGGGGGTCGCGGGTTCGAGTCCCGTCCGCTGCGCCATATTCGGTTACCTGGAACGCTGAACGCCAGGTCACCACAGGAAGCCCGCTCATTGAGCGGGCTTTTTGCTGTCTGGGCTTTGCAAAAGCCGATAAAAACGCCGCCGATCATTTTCAATGATCGGCGGCGTTTTTTATTGGGGGCTAGAAATCCCAGCGGGTGGTCACCATGAAGTTGCGCGGCTCGCCGTAAGCGGCGGAGTTATAGAAGCCGATGTTGGTGTAGTAGTGCTTGTCGAACAGGTTGTTGACGTTCAGCGTGGCCGACAGGTTTTTGCTGACCTGATATTTGGTCATCAGGTCCACCAGCCAATAGGCATCCTGGGAGAACTCTTCGTATTGGCTGTGCGGGTTGTTGTAGATGTCCTGCCAGCCCACGCTTTGCCAGCGCACGCCACCGCCGACGGTCAGCTTGTCCAGGTTGCCCTTGAGCTTGTAGGTGGTGAACAGCTTGACCTGATCTTCAGGTTCGAAGGTGGAGATCTTCTCGTCCTTGTCGTCGCGCACCACCTTGTGGGTGTAGCCGGCCTGGAGTTGCCAGCCAGGGGCAATCTCGCCGGACATTTCCAGCTCATAACCTTTGGTGACGGCCTTGCTGCTCTTGTAGGCGTAGTTGTTCGGGATGGGCGTCTGGTTGTTGTACTCGTCATCCGACAGTGCGCGATTGGATTCGTGGATTTCAAAGTAAGCCGCGCTGGCGTTCAAGCGACCGTCGAAAAAGTCGGCTTTCATGCCCAGTTCCCAGTTCTGGCCTTCGTCCGGCTCAAGCAGCTTGTTGTCTCGATCGCGGTTGTAATTCTCCTGCGGCATGAAGATATCGGTGTAGCTGGCGTAGACCGAATAGGTGTCGTTGAGGTCGTACACTGCACCGATGTAAGGGACGAAACGCCCGGACTCACGGTAGTTGGGGTTGTAGCCCGTGACCTGATAGTTGACCACACGCCCGCCCAGCAGCAGCTTGAGGTCGTCGGCGAGGTTCAGGCGGGTAGTCACATAAGCGCCTGTCTGGCGCACGGTGTCGTCGGTCAGTGATTGCGCGCGGCCCCAGTCCGGTATCGTGGCGTGGCCGTGCCAGTTATTGAAGTCGACGATATTGGGGGAGAGGTTCCAGTAGCCCTTGCCTTTCCATTCCGAGGCGCTGATAGAACCGCCCAGCACCAGTTCATGTTCGCGACCGCCCAGGCTGAAGGGACCGCTCACGTACAGGTCGGCGGAATCGCTGACGGTTTCCCCGGTGTACTTGCCCGAGGTGAGTTGCGCGGTGCCGTCGGGCTGCGGCTGGTCACCCTGGATCGAGCCCATCAGGGCGTGGTAGCCGTTGATCTTGTGATCCAGTTGCAGCTTGGTCACCCAGCCATTGCCCAGGTCGTGTTCGAGCATGGCAAATACGGTGCGTGTGTATTGCTCCCAACTGCTCCAGTCGGCAGCGTTGTTGAACGAGCGCTTGACGCTATTGCTGTCGCCTCTGGAGTTGATCAACGGGAAACTGCCCGACCACGAAGAGCCCTTTGGCAGCGTGTCTTGATAGTCACCGCCGACCGTGAGCAGGGTATCGGGTGACAGGTCGAACTCCATGATGCCGTAGTACGTCGGGCTCTGGCGCGAGTAGTGGTCCATGAACGAATGTTTGTCCTGGTAGGCCGCTACGGCCCTGCCACGCACGTTGCCGCTTTCGGTCATGGGGCCGCTGACATCCAGCTCGCTACGGTAATTGTCCCAGGAACCGGCCCCGAGGGTCGCATGCCCCTTGAAGTCGGCGGTGGGCTTCTTGCGCACCAGGTTGATCGTCGCGCCCAGCGAACCCGCGCCAGTGAGCAGGCCGGTGGCGCCCTTGAGCACTTCGACACGGTCATAGATCGCCATGTCGCTCAGGGTGTTGCCCGCCGAGTAAGCGACGTTGCGCGCCGTGGACGGAATGCCGTCGTATTGGAAGTTATTGATCGAGAAGCCCCGGGCGTAGTAGTTGGTACGCTCGGTGTCGAAGGCTGAAACGGTGATGCCGGGTGTGTGGCGCATCACGTCATCGACGTTGTTCAGGCCGAAATCATCCATGTGCTGGCGGGTGACCACCGATACCGACTGTGGGGTTTCCTTGGGTGTCAGCACCATCCGCGTGGCGGTGGCGATCGTGCCGGGCGTGTAGGAACCGGTGTCTTCGGTGACGTTGCCGAGTTGGTTGCCGCTGACCTGGGTCGGGCTCAGTTCCAGGCTGCCGTCGCCGGCGGTGGGGGCGGGTTGCAGGGCATAGACCTGATCACCTTTTACCGCGCGGTAGCCGCTGCCTTGCAACAACCTGTCGAAACCGTCCTGGATCGCGTAATTGCCTTTCAGGCCTGGGCCTTTGAGGCCTTCCAGTTCGTGGGACTGGAACACGATCGCCACACCGGCCTGCTGGGCGAAGCGGTTGAGCGAACTGCCCAGCGGCCCGGCGGGGATGTCGTAGGTCTGGGCTGCAACGCTGACGGCATCGGCTTGGGCCATGCTGATGTTCAGCGTAGTGGCGGTGAGCATGGCCAGGGACAGCGGCGCGCTTTTCAGGAGCCGAAAGCGTCCGCGCGGGTAGGAAGGGGTGTGCATGGTGAAGGCAGTCCTTTATGTGTCGAATTACCTTCCTTGACGGGCAGCCTCGAAAAAACCGGAAGCAAATGCGAATAATTATTTATTGGGCGGTGTCTCGGGGCTTACCACGATCAACCAAGGGGTGAAGGCCTGCACCTGGATCGGCAAGGTTTGCGCGAGTAATTGCAAGGCATGGTCGCTGTTATCCAGCGGGATCACGGCAGACACTCGCAGGCCTTGCAGCGCACGGCGATCAAATTGCACGCGGCCGGCGCGATGCCGGGCGATTTCGTCCAGGACCTCGGGCAATGGCTTGTTCTCCACGACCAGTTGATGGCGACGCCAGGCTTCGTTGATGCTGGTCGGGTCGACAGTGCCGGCCAGGCGAACGTCGCTGGAACGCATCAAGGCTTGTGAGCCTGCGTCGACTTCCAGCGTCTGCTCGCCGTTGGCACTGTGTGCGGCCACGCGGGATTCGAGCATGCTCAGCACGGTGACATCACCGTCTCGCTTGACCACAAACCGTGTGCCCAGCGCTCGCAGGGTGCCTTGAGGCGTCTGCACGACAAACGGCCGCGTGGTGTCGTGGGCCACCTGCACCAGGATTTCGCCTTGCAGCAATTCGATACGGCGTTGTTTGCTATCGAAATGCAGATTTGCCGCGCTGATACCGTTGAGGGTCAGCGTTGAGCCATCCGCCAGTTGCAGGGTTTGCCATTGGCTTGGCCCGTTGCGCACATCGGCCATCCATTGCTGCGGATAAGGGCTGACCAACAACGCCGCTGCCGGAATCGCCAGGCTGCAGGCCACTACCAGCGCGCGCACGGCGTTTTTGCGTCGACGGTTTTTGGGCTGGGCAAAGGCTGCGTTCAGCGCCGCCCGTGCCGGGGCTTTTTTGCCACGCAGTGCCTGCATGCGGGCGATAACGGCTTCCATGCGGGCGGCCGCTGCGGCGTGTTGCGGGCTTTGCTGTTTCCAGCACTCGAACGCCAGTCGCTGGGCCTCGTTCAGTTCGCCGTCGTGCAGGCGCAGCAGCCATTCGGCCGCTTGTTGTTCGATCTGTGGGTGGGCGTCCGGCATGCTCAATCAGTGTCCATACTGTGGCCGCAATGCATGAGCGCCTTGATCAGGTATTTGCGCACGGTGCGTTCCGACAACTTGAGCTGTCGGGCGATTTGCTGTTGGGTCATTTCTTCGAGGTAATACAGCACGAATGCCTGGCGCGAATATTCGTGCATGCCTTCCAGGATAAACGCGATCTGTTCGAGGGCTTCGAGGGTGGTGTGGATCTGCTCCGGGGATTGAAACCCTTCCAGCGCGTCCACGGTGAGGGCCAGTTCCTGCAGGTAGGCCTGTTCGATCTGCTTGCGCCGCGCCTGGTCGATGAGCAGGCGCCTGGCGGTGGTGCTCAAATACGCCCGGGGCTCGCGAATGCCGGCGACAGACTCGCGCGCGTTCAGAATGCGTGCAAAGGTATCCTGCGCCAGGTCGGCTGCGTTCTGCCGGCAGCCCAGTTTGCGGCGCAGCCAGGTGAGCAGCCAGCCATGATGCTCGCTGTAGAGCTGGGTAATTTCCCGTTGGAATGGCGGTTCACCCACAGACATAGGCGTGGCTCAGGCGTTATTGAGAATGGTTTTTAATTGTGCGGCCAAGCCACGGGTAAACGCAATAGACTCGCGTTTGAGGGCGCAGAAGCCCGTTTTTGCTGGGGTTTGCTCTGGACGAGAAAATATTTCAAATAAAGTGCATTTAAATCAAGACATTGCGGATTTTTAGTGTATGATGCCGCCCACACCGAAACGAAGGGTGATTAGCTCAGCTGGGAGAGCATCTGCCTTACAAGCAGAGGGTCGGCGGTTCGATCCCGTCATCACCCACCATTCGCTTCATGTGTTACGCGCAGCGGTAGTTCAGTCGGTTAGAATACCGGCCTGTCACGCCGGGGGTCGCGGGTTCGAGTCCCGTCCGCTGCGCCATATTCGGTTACCTGGAACGCTGAACGCCAGGTCACCACAAGAAGCCCGCTCATTGAGCGGGCTTTTTTTCGTCCGCGATTTATCCTCCTGGCGCCTTGCCATTGTGCACTGCCTAGTTGCCCTGAACTGTGCTGGTGCGCCATGACGTGAGGGAATACCCCCATGCACATTGGTTGATTGCGCCCTCGGCCGCTTAAACGTTTATTAATAGCCACGCGAAGACTTCCAGGCGAGTGACTGGCAGCAGGATGCTGCCGTACCCGCTCATTCACATAAAAATAGTCTGCAAGGGGAATGGCTCTACATGAAATATCCACTGCGTCCGTTGGTGTTCTGGCCAACTTTCCTGATTCTGCTGGCGGCGGTGATCGCCAGCTACGTCGACCTGAATGCCTTCCTGGCGGTCAGCAAACAGCTTAACAACCTGATCCTGAAAAACTTCTCTTGGCTGTTCAGCGCCGGCTCGTTTGCGATGGTCGTGCTGACCGCTATCGTCTACTTCTCCGCGCTGGGCAAGGTGCGCATCGGCGGTGAAGACGCCCAGCCCCTGCTGAGCAAATGGCGTTGGTTCATGGTGGCGCTGTGCACCACGCTGGCAGTGGGCGTGCTGTTCTGGACCACCGCCGAACCGCTCTATCACCTGTACGGCCCACCCACCAGCCAGCCAATCGAAGCGGGCAGCTCGGCGGCCAAGAGCTTTGCCATGTCGACGATGTTCCTGCACTGGACCATCACGCCCTACGCCATCTACCTGGTGCCCTCGCTGGTGTTTGCGCTGGTGTTCTATAACCGTCGCAGCAACTTCTCCATCGGCGCCATGCTTGAGCCGCTGCTGGGGGCCGCGCGGGTCAAGCGCTACGCCGGGCTGATCGACACCCTGGCGATGTTCGCGCTGGTGGCCGGCATGGCCTCGTCCCTGGGCACGGGTGCGCTGACCCTGGCCGGTGGCCTGGCCCAGTACATTGGCGGTGAAACCACACCGTTTCGCTTGGCTATCATCATTGCGATCATCGTCATCACCTTTGTCGCCTCGGCCGCCAGCGGCCTGCAAAAAGGCATTGTGATGCTGTCCTCGTTCAACACCTGGATCATGCTGGCCCTGGGGATGTTCGTGCTGCTGTGCGGGCCGACCTTGTACATGTTCAGCCTCGGCGTCGAGTCCCTTGGCGTGTACCTCGACACCTTCTTCAGCCGCAGCCTGTTCACCGGCGCCGCCAGTGGCGACACCTGGCCGTACAGTTGGACGGTGTTCTACTGGTCGGTGTGGTTTGCCTGGGCGCCGGTGAGTGCGCTGTTCCTCGGCAAGATCGGCCGTGGCTATACCGTGCGTGAATTCATCCATATCAACATGCTCTACCCGGCGTTGTTCACGGCGGTGTGGATCTGCATCTTCTCCGGCACCAGCCTGTACTTCGATGCGCTGGGCGACGGCAGCCTCAACCGGGTGTTGAACGAGCAGGGCGTGGAGCACGTGCTGTACCAGATGTTCCAGCAATTGCCGGCCAGCGGCCTGATGATCGCGTTCCTGCTGTTTGTCGCGTTCATCTCTTTCGTCACCGCGGCCGACTCCAGCACCGACGTGATCGCCAACCTGTGCAGCAAAGGCGTGACCGCCGATTCCGACCTGGACGGCAACCCGCTGCTGAAGATTGTCTGGGGCCTGATCATCGGCTCGGTCTCGTGGGTGATGGTCGCGTTTGTCGGCATCGACGGGGTGAAGATGCTCTCCAACCTCGGCGGCTTGCCGGGCATGATCCTGGTGTTGCTGGCCAGTACCTCGTTGATCTTCTGGCTGAAGAACCCGGCGCTGCTCGATGTGAAAAACGTCCGGCCGGCCACCGAGCCCGAGCTGCGCGGCACCAGCCCCGTGGCGGAATTTGCCCGCTAGACCCAACCACCTTGTGTGCCTCCCCACGCGCTCCCCTGCGGGCGTGGGGGAGCCGTTTGTTCGCAATAAACGCGTTTGGAGTTACCGATGGAAATCGTTACCGAGTTTGCCTATAAGGTCCGTGAAATCGAGCACTGCCTGATCCCCTTGAAGGACGGCACCCAACTGGCTGCCCGTATCTGGCTGCCCGAAGTCGCCGGCTCGCAGGCCTTCCCGGCGATCCTGGAATACCTGCCGTACCGCAAGCGCGATGGCACTGCCGTGCGTGATGCGCTGACCCATCCGTGGATGGCGGGGCAGGGCTATGTGTGTGTGCGTGTGGATATGCGTGGCAATGGCGAATCCCAGGGGTTGATGGCCGATGAATACCTGCTGCAGGAACAGGAAGACGCCCTCGAAGTGATCGACTGGCTGTGCCAGCAACCCTGGTGCGATGGCAATGTCGGCATGATGGGCATCTCCTGGGGCGGCTTCAACGGCCTGCAAGTCGCGGCGCGCCAGCCCGAGGCGCTGAAGGCGATCATCACCCTGTGCTCCACCGATGACCGCTTTGCCGACGACATTCATTACAAGGGCGGCAACCTGCTGATGGAGAACTTCGGCTGGGCCGCCACCATGCTCAACTTCAGCGCTGCCGTGCCCGATCCTGTGCTGGTCGGCGATGGCTGGAAAGATCTCTGGCACCAACGCCTGGACGCCATGCCGTTGCTCGCCGAGACCTGGCTGCAGCACCAGACCCGTGATGACTACTGGCGCCATGGCTCGGTGTGCGAGGACTATTCGAAGATCAAGGCAGCGGTCTATGCCGTGGGCGGGTGGGGCGATGCCTACCGCAATACCGTTTCGCGCCTGATGGAAAACCTGCCGGGGCCGAAGAAGGCCATGATCGGTCCTTGGATTCATAAATACCCGCATTTCGCCGTGCCCAATCCGGCCATCGGCTTTCTGCAAGAAGCCAAACGCTGGTGGGATCACTGGCTCAAGGGCGTCGATAACGGGGTGATGGATGACGCAGCCTGCACTTTTTACCTACAGGATGTTCTGCCGCCGAAGGGCAGTTACGCTGAACGGCCGGGTATCTGGGTGCAGACAGCGGGCTGGCCGGATCCGCAGGTGCAATGGCGCGATTTCAGCCTCGGCGAACACGGCTTGAATGCTGGCATCCAACCTTTGGCCGCACCGCGCAGCATTTGCTCGCCGCTGACCACCGGCCTGCACCAGGGTGAATACTGCGCGATCTGGTTTGGCCCCGATGGCCCGACGGACCAGCGCCGTGATGATGCCCACTCGCTGTGCTTTGACTCCCAACCCTTGACCGAACCTTTGGCGCTGCTCGGTGATGCGCGCCTCAAGCTGCGCGTGGCCAGTGACACATCCTGTGGTCAGTTGGTGGCCCGGTTGAACGCAGTATCCCCGGAGGGCCACGTCACGCAGATCAGCTACGGCGTGCTCAATCTCACGCTGCGCGAGGACCTTTCCCACGTAACACCTGTAGTTCCGAATGAACCGATGGACGTGCAGTTAAACCTCGATCACATCGGCATGCGCCTACCCACCGGCTACCGTTTACGCCTGGCGTTGAGCACCGCGAGTTTTCCGCTGCTGTGGCCGAGTCGCGAGCTGACCACCCTGACCTTGCTGCCGACGCTGCAAAGCCTGCAACTGCCGGTATTCAACGGCAAGGCGGTGGACTGCCCGTTCGAAGCGCCACAGGCGGCGACCCCGGTCGCCATGGAAGTCCTGCGCGCCGCCGCGCCGAAACGCACGTTGATCGAAGATGTCGGCAGTGGTGAAGTCTGCGTCAAAATCGAGGATGACCTGGGCGCGGTGCGTTTTATCGACCACGGCCTGTCGGTGGACCAGCGTTGCACCGAGCAATACCGCACCTTGCCCTGGGACCCGCTGTCGACGCGTGCCGATATTCAGTGGCACTACCGCGTGGGCCGTGACCAGTGGGCCGTGGAAGTGGAAAGCCTGCTGAGCGTGCACGCCGATGCCGAGTGGTTCTACATCGAAGCGGAGCAGACCGCCTGGGAAAACGGCCAGTTGGAACACCGTCGGCAATGGAGTAAACGCGTGGCCAGGGTCGCGCTGTGAGCGGGCAACTGGCAGGATGCCTGCCAACGTGATCTCTGCGGGCCTGGGCAAACCCAGGCCCGTGACTGCCAATGGACCTGCTCATGTCGCGCCGAAACGTCGATCTTCCGCCCCTCAACTGCCTGCAGACCTTCGAGGCGGCTGCCCGCCATTTGAGCTTTACCCAGGCGGCCCATGAGCTGAACCTGACCCAGAGTGCGGTCAGCCGCCAGGTCAAGCGCCTCGAAGAAGACCTGGCCCGCCCGCTGTTTTACCGGCTGGCCCAGGGCCTGAGCCTGACACCCGCCGGGGTCCGATATTTCCGCACCATCCAGCGTCTGTTGCGTGAGCTCGACCGTGAGTCTGCCGAGTTGCGCCGGCGTGGCGCCGACCGCCAACTGACCCTGGCCAGCACGCCCACCATCAGTTCGATCTGGCTCGCCGGCCTGTTACCGCAGTTCCAGCGCGAGCACCCGGACCTGGACATCCGCATCCTGTGCAGCGAAAGCCCCAGCCACCTGGACGTCAGCGAATATGACCTGGGCCTGTTCTATCACCTGGATGAACTGGCCGCGCCCCTTGGCCTGGAGTTGTCGCCGGTGTTCGACAGCGAGCAGGTCATCACCGTGTGCAGCCCCGGCTACATTGAACGCCACGGCCCGATTCGCGATCTGCACCACTTGTTGCACGCTCACACCTTGTTGATCGTCGAGGACCACTACCATGACTGGCTGACCTGGACCGACTGGTTCGCCGACGCCGGCGCCGACTACTACACCCCGCGCCATGCATTGCGTACCAACAGCTATCAACTGCTGATGCAGTCGGCGGTGATGGGCCACGGCGTCGCACTGGGCTGGAAGAGTCTGCTGGAAGACGATCTGGCGTCCGGGCGCCTGCAAATGGCCTTGCCTCACACCATGCACAGCCGGGGCCGCCTGCATCTGATGCAACCCCACCACCGCAACCCGCCGTCGGCTGCGCGCAGTTTTCGTCAATGGTTACTGGCCAAGGCTGCCGAGGTCGAGTGATCTGGCTGAAGGTCAACGTTGGCCGGTTTTTTTCTTGCGGGTCTGACGCGTCGCCAAGTGCTCGAAACAAAAAGACGCGGTGCCGAACACTGCAATCAGGGTGAGTACGAGCATGCCGAGGGTTGAGCTTTCCACGGTGGTTTCCTACAGGTGATGAAGTAGGTCTTCACGGTAGAGGCGGGGAGAAAGCGGCTCAATAGACCCGACGCAATCCTTATGCGGGCGGGCCTATTGTTACGCACTTTTTACGGGGCGTTGCGGCTGTGGCGGTAATCGCTGACCGCTTCATACACCGCCTTGCGCAAGCGGTTGATGCCGCCGATGGGGCGATGCTCTGCTACGCCGAACCAGGGGTTGAACGACTGGTTGTCGCACGCCAGGTTCTGCTCGGGGGTATCGAAGTCCTGCGCCGGGATCCGCACCTTGGCCACCGTCTCATACGGCGCGTCGCTTTCCTTCCACTCGATGCTGGTGTCTTCGATGGGCATGAATTTCTGCGGGTTCTGCCGCTGGATCTGCAGCACGAAACACGCCGGCACGCGATCGGTAGACAACTGCTGGCTCAAGGCACTGCGCAGGAAATTCGGCAGGTCCTGATTCTGCTTTGGCAACACATACTCCGGGCAGCTTTGCGGATCAGGCGCGACACGGAACTTGGCGTTGGCCGCGCCAAACTTGTAGGGCGAGACCGAAAAGTACGTGGTCTGCGTCGGGCTGGCCGGGGCCGGCGCCAAGGTGGCCAGGGCGATGAACAAGTGGCGCACTTGCCAGCTGCGCGGGTCGACTTTGGGGAAGAACGCCAGTACTTTTTTGCCATCCGCCTGGGCGCCGATGTTCTGTGCGTATTCCGCCACATCACTGACAAAGAAGTTCGGGTGGCTGAACATCACGAAGTCCTGTTCCGTGCGTGTCTGCTGGTCGGCCAGCAGTTGCTTGCCCGGCACGTCCAGCAGCTTGAGGGCCATGCCCCGTGCATCACGAATGCTGTCGAACTGCGGATAGGCGTTGCCGTTGGACAGCCGTATCAGCGCCTGCCAGGTCTTGCCCGGCTCGGCGAACACACCCTGGCGCAATGCCGGGTCCAGATCGGCCAGCACGTTGACTTCGGCCTTCACGCAGCCATGGGCCTTGGCGTGGGCATCGCGCAGGTAGCGTGTGCCTTCGCGGTGTTGGTCAACGATGCGCACCGCCGTCTGGATGATGCCCTGGGTCATGGCGGCCTCGCCGGGCGGAATCTGCTCGTTCGGCGACACCGGGCCGCTGTGCTGCCAGGCGTACCAGGCGCTAGCGGCTAGCCAGCCAAGCAGGCCGAGGCCCACCAGCCACAGCAAGGCCTTGCCCAGGAACGCGCCGATGCGCAGCCAGAGGCGGGCAAGCAGGGAGGGTTGGTCGTATCGGGATCGAATCATCATGGCAGTTGTTGCTCCAGCGGGCCGCCCAGCACTTTGAGGTATTCCAGTAGCGCCCAGCGTTCCTGCGGCAGCAGGCCACGGCCGATGACGCCGTTGCCACGAGCGCCAGCACGGAATTCGTGGCCGCTGTTGTGGTTGCCGGTGATCCGGGTGTCGAACAGGAAGGCATTCTTGAACGCCTCGGTCTCGAAGCCGAGATGACGCGGGTCGTAGTTGAACGTGCCTTTATAGAAGGTGGTGCTGCGCTCGTCCTGGGGCGAGAGCAACTGGTAGATCGTCGGCACCGAGCCGTTATGCAGGAACGGCGGGGTGGCCCACACGCCAGCCAGCGGCCGTGCCTTGTAGGCGCGCAACTCGCGTACGCCGATGGGCAGGCCGTAACCGTCCAGGCGCGGGCGCTCGGCCGGGGTCACGCCGGCGGCGCGGTAGGCGTGCGCTTCGACGAAGGCTGTGACGTAGGCGAGGCCCTTGGCCACGGACATCTTTTTCAGGTCCAGCGGCTCGGTCGGGGTGGGGTGCAACTCGACGTTGAGCCTGGCCAGTTCCGCCGGGTCCCATTGCAGGGCGCTGAGGTCGTAGCGTTGGTCGGCAATGTTGCTGGCGGTGCCGGGGTCGGTGCCGATGTAGTCCACGGGCAGCATTTTGAGGGCCTGCACCGGGCGGCCATTTTCCTGGGTGATGCTGGGCACGTGGCAGCCGGCGCAGTTTTCGGCAAACAGCGCGCGGCCTTGGGCGGCGAGGGGCTTGTCGATGGCGCCGAACAGGTCCTCGGGCCAGGTCGGTGGCTTGAGGCGTTGCAGGGTTTCTTCGATCAGGTTGAGGTCGCGCACCCGAACACTGGACGGGTAACGCGCATCGCCCTGGAGCGGCTGGCCGGCGGCGTCGAAAAAGGTCAGCGTCGCGCCCACACCCAAGGCTTCACCAATGTTGCGTGCCATGGGCTGCTGGGCCGAGCCGTTCCATTGCACCCAGTCGAAGGTCCAGATATCCCACAAGTGCGGGTAGTCCACGGGGGCATTGGCGACGCGATAATTGTCCGGGGAAATGGCATCGCCAAAACTGGCATTGGCGATACGGCCAAAGGCGTCGGTGCGGCCAGGGCCTTCTTCGGTGGGGTAGAGGCCACGGTGGGTATCGTTCCAGGCCACCTTGAGGAACTGGTTCAGCGACTGCTTGAAGTCCTGGCGCAGTTGTGTGTGCTCTGCGTCATAGCGATCCCCCAGCACGTGGCGCGCGAAGCGCTCGAACTTCCACGGGTTGTAATAGGTGGCGGCAAGGCTGGCGACCAGGGCCTGGCCAAAACTGCCGCCGCGCAGGGTCGGGACGCTGGAGGGCAGCACGTGTTGGGCCGAGCCGCCGTCGATGCGCAGGGCCTGGCCTTTGAAACGTAGTTCGCCGGTATGGCAGGCGGCGCAGGTGATGTCCAGGTAGTCGACGTTACTGCCGGGGTTTTTATGCCGGGCGAAACCCACGGGCAGGTTGCCAGGGTTTTGCGTGGTGGGCACTTGTTTGGGGTCGACCAGGAAACCGAAGCGCGCCAGGTACTCCGGCGCGGCGAAGCGTCGCTCGGAAAACGGCAGTTCCAGGGCGGTGAACCAATCGTAGTGCAGGCCTTTCACTTGGGTGCCCTGGGGCGTGAAGTAATAGGTCTGGCGGTCGGCGGCACTCCATTGGTCCTGGTAGTGCACCTGCTCCACGGGCGTGTAATCCGGCAGCTTGGGGTTGACGGTGTAGTAGAGCACCACAGCCAGGACGATGCCCAGCACAGTGAGTATCAGGAGTAAAACACGGGAAAAAATGCGCAAGATGGCTATCCTTGTCTCGGCCTTGTCGAGGTGTAGCGCTGTTATGCCACCACGCCACGGGTGCGGCAAGTGGCCATGAGCCTGGGAACAGGCGGTCCGCGATCCGTCGCGGGCCTACATCATGAATGAAAATGCTTTTAAACACGTGAACTTATCAGAAGTTTCCTGCTCAGATGCCGGTAGCCATTGGTCGTGGCCGCCTGATAAGCTCGCGACTTTATTCGAATGCCCTTTTGGCGCATGAACAAGGAAATAGCATGAAACAGCATCGGTTGGCGGCGGCGGTGGCCCTGGTTAGCCTGGTACTTGCGGGTTGTGATTCGCAGACCAGCGTAGAGCTGAAAACCCCGGCGCAGAAAGCTTCCTACGGCATCGGCCTGAACATGGGCAAGAGCCTTGCCCAAGAAGGCATGGATGACCTGGACTCCAAAGCAGTAGCCCAAGGCATCGAAGATGCTGTCGGCAAGAAAGAGCAGAAGCTCAAAGACGACGAACTGGTTGAAGCGTTCGCCGCACTGCAAAAGCGTGCTGAAGAACGCATGACCAAAATGAGCGAAGAGTCGGCAGCCGCCGGCAAGAAATTCCTCGAAGACAACGCCAAGAAAGACGGCGTCGTCACCACCGCTTCCGGTCTGCAGTACAAGATCGTCAAGAAAGCCGACGGCCCTCAGCCTAAGCCGACTGACGTGGTGACTGTGCACTACACCGGCAAACTCACCAACGGCACTACCTTTGACAGCTCCGTGGATCGCGGTAGCCCGATTGACCTGCCGGTCAGCGGCGTGATCCCGGGTTGGGTCGAAGGCCTGCAACTGATGCACGTGGGCGAGAAGGTCGAGTTGTACATTCCTTCCGACCTGGCCTACGGCGCACAGAGCCCGAGCCCGGCGATTCCAGCCAACTCCGTGCTGGTTTTCGACCTGGAGCTGCTGGCCATCAAGGACCCAGCCAAGGCTGAAGCGCCTGCTGCACCTGCCGCCAAGAAGTAATCGGCGCCTGAACACACAACGCCCCGTCTCGACGGGGCGTTGTTGTTTCTGGGAGGTGCACATTTCTAAATGTGGGAGCTGGCTCACCTGCGATAGCGGTGGATCAGCCCGCCCTCTATGACAAAACGCCGCAGTCGCAGGTAAGCCAGCTCCCACATTGAAGCCAGTGCAGATCCAAACGAACGTCTGTGGCAGGTAACAGTCTGATATAAGACTCGAGTACGGGTAGCCGCACATCAATGCCAAGTCAATGAAATCTTGGGTTTTTTTTATGTGCGCAAAAAACGCCCGATCTGACTGCAAGCCTTGTACTACGTGGCTTTCAGGCCAGAAAATAGGCTCTGTTCACAAGGTTATCCACAATTTGTGTGGATAACCTTTTATGTCGCCTGGAACTGGAGTGACCCATGAAACCACCCTTCAATTTCACCCGTTTCCTGCCCATGGCCGCACGCCTCCTGGGTCGCGGGCGCTTGCCGACGCTGTTGTTCGCGGTCGCCGCCAAAGGCTCGAGCCAGGGCAACCGGCTGGGCAAGCTCAAGGATGATCTCAAGTTGCTCCAAGCCCTGTGCCTGGCCTACTGGCGCGGCGAATACCGGTCGATCAGCCCCAAGGCGCTGATCTCGGTGGTGGCGGGGCTGATGTATTTCCTGAGCCCGATCGATGCGATCCCGGACTTTATCCCGATGTTCGGCATGCTCGATGACATTGCCGTGCTGGCATGGGTCATGAAGACCCTGGAAGGCGAACTGAGGGCCTTTCGCACCTGGCGTGACGCCCAACGCCCGGAGAAGCTCGCCGTGGTTGAGCGCCTGCCTGCGACGCCAGCGCTGCTGGCCAAGGAAAACCCGCAAAAAAACCCATGACGTGGCTATCCCCCTGCGACCTTTGTGGCTGTTAGGATTACACTCCTAAGGAAAGAGCTTACTAAGTAAGTGCAGTTATCCTACGGGGCAGTCATGGATATTCAGATAATTTCACGCAATGGCGAACCCGAATACGCGGTGTTGCCATGGGACCAGTACCAGGCGCTGCTAAAAGCTGCCGGTCAGCTACAACCAACGCTACTTCCGTCTGCATCGACTGCCCAAGCCGTCCCCGACCAGGACCTGCGCCCGCTCGCAGACCTGCGCGGCTTGCGCGAAGCCAAGGGCCTGGCGATCGAGACCCTGGCGCGTACCGTGGGTATCAGCCCGTCATACCTTGGATTGATTGAAAGTGGTGAGCGCCAGCCGGATGCCGCGATCCGCCGCAGCCTGGCCTGGGAATTGGGCGTTGCAGGTTGGAGGGATGAATCTTGAGCCTACGTATCAGCCGTCAACACTGGGATGGGTTACTCAACGAACTGGACCAGGCGCGCCGCCAGCGCCATCTGCTGACTTACCGTGCGCTGCTGGAGCGCCTGCAATTTCCCACACCGGCCATGCAAACCCTGGCTGCCGCCCTGGAGCACCTGGCGGCGCTGGACGCCAAGGCCGAGCAGCCGTTGCGCAGCTCGCTGGTGATCAGCCAGGGGGCCAGCCGCTTGCCGCGTACCGGGTTTTTTGAATGCGTGGAGCGCCTGGGGCGTTTCAGTGGGCCGTCGGATGGCGTGGCCGCTGCCTCCTGGCATGCATCGGAAGTGGTGCGGGTGTTCGAATACGAGTATCCGGAATCCGCCGAGGCCTAAAGCGCCTGGGCTAGCGCGTCCATGCTGTCGATCACATGTATGCTGTAGCCGGCCATGTCCTTTGCATGGTGTTTGGCTTGCGAGGCCAGTTCCGCCAACTGGCTGGCATCGAGTTGTCCACAGGCCTGTGGATACAAATGCACCACGCCGATGGACAGCGACAGCAGCGCAAACTCCTGGCGCACGCCCTGGCGGTTCAGCGCCACGAAACAGCCAGCATCCAGGTGCTCGGCGCGGTAGAAGCGTCGGCATTGGGTGTGGAAGTCGTCCAGCAGCTGGTTGAGGCGCTTGCGCCAATCCTGCGGGCCGAGCACCAGTAAAAAGTCATCGCCACCGATATGCCCGACAAAGTCGCGGCTGGGATCGACGCGGTCGTTCAGGCACTGCGCCAGGCACAACAACACCTCATCCCCACGTCCATAGCCGTAGATGTCATTGAACGGCTTGAAACTGTCGATATCCACGTAGCAGATCACCGACTCCCGCTGTTGTTGCAGCAGGCGAGTCAGGCATTGCTGGATCGGCACATTGCCCGGCAGCAGGGTCAGCGGGTTGGCGTAGCGCGCCTGTTGAATCTTCAATTCAGTGATCAGCTTGAGCACATCGATCACCCGCCCAAGGCCCAAGTAGTCGCCATTGAGGGTGATGATGAAATCTTCTTCGATACGTTGCCGCGCGCGGCTGGTGAGCAAGCGGCTGACCTGTTGCAGGGACTGGCTCAGCTCCACCGCCAGGAAGTCGGTGCTCATCAAGCGGCTGATGGGCTTGCGCGCAAACAGGTCGGTGGCGAACGGCTTGAGCAGCGCGTCCGACAACAAGTGCCGGTGCACGATACCGATCGGGTGCCCACGCCCATCCAGGACCGCCAGGGAGTTGAGGTTGGCCTGGCGCCGGAACGCTTCGAGCACCTGGGCGGTGGCGGTGTCCTGGTCCATCGCCGGTTGTTCGCTGAGCAGGGCGCTAAGGTCACTGCCTTCATCATTCAGCGCCACGTTGGCGCTGTCGGGCTTAGGCAGCATCAAGCGTGCTTCCTGTGGCGGTTGCTCCTGCGGTCGGCAGAGCAGGTAGCCCTGGACCAGGTCTACGCCCATCTCCGTCAGTACCGCCAATTCCTCGGGCAACTCAATGCCTTCGGCAATCACCTGGGCACGCGAAGCCTTGGCGATCTGCAGGATGGAGCCGACGAACTCGCGCTTGAGCGCGTCCTGATGGATGCCATCGATAAAGTGCCGGTCGATCTTCACGTAATCCGGGCGCAGCTCCGACCACAGTCGCAGGCTGGAATACCCGGCGCCCAGGTCATCGAGTGCGATGGCAAACCCCATGTCACGGTAATGATGCAGGGCGGTTTGCAGCAGGTCGAAGTCATCGGTCGGCGTTTGTTCGGTGAGTTCGATCACGACTTGACTGGGGGGAATGCCGAAGTCGCGCAGCAGTTGCAGTGTGCGTCCCGGTTGGTGCGCGGTTTCCATCAAGGATTCCGGCGAAATGTTCAGGAACAGCTTGCCCGGCAGCTTCTGTTCGCTGAAGCGTCGACAGGCGCTTTCTCGACAGGCCATTTCCAGTTCGCTGAGGCGCCCGGCATGGCCGGCCACCGAGAACAGGGCGACGGGGGAGTGCAGCGGGCTGTTGGAGGGGCCACGGCTGAGGGCTTCGTAGCCGAGAATGCGCCGTTCAGACAGGCAGATGATCGGTTGGAACAGGCTGTGCAAACTGCCTTGAGCCAGGATTGAGCCCAATGCATTCAGCTGTTCGGTCATGGTCATGGCGATCTCGATCGAAAAAAAAGGACCGCAGGCTTGAAACCTGCAGTCCTTCATTTCACGACAGAATGATGTCTATATGATGACACTCCAAGGAGCGTTCACATTAAATCGCCATCATTTACTGCTTGGCCACCTGCTTGGTGATCTTCAGGTAGTCCAGCAGGATCCGGCCTGTCTCGGCCAGGTAGGCATCATCTTCCGGCTTGGTTTTGTCAGCCTCGGCCGGCAGTGCATCTTCGTCTTCTTTCTTCAGTTCCTTGAGTGGATCCTCACCCTTGGCCTTGCGGCGGATGTTTTCCAGTACAAGTTGCTTGTTCTCGATGTCGGAGTGCTGCGCACGGCGGTCCACTTCATTGAGGCTGACGGTTTTTTCTTCCATCAGCTTCTTGGCCAGGGCCAGCTTGTCGCGGATGAACACGAACTCGGCATCCTTGGCGGAGCGGGTATCGTGGTCAGCCTTCAACTGCGCCAGGAATGGCTTGAACGGATCCGACGCCGGCTTGATCGCAGGGCGGATGGTGTCCCACGGCATGGCTTCCGGCAGGGCACTTTCGCCGATTTCCTTGGTGTCGATGATCGACGGGAAATCGATGTCCGGCAGTACGCCCTGATGCTGGGTGCTCTGCCCGGAAACCCGGTAGAACTTGGCCAGCGTCAGTTTCAGCTCGCCGTGGTTCAGCGGCTGGATGGTCTGCACGGTGCCTTTGCCGAAGGTCTGGCCGCCGATGATCAGCGCGCGGTGGTAGTCCTGCATGGCGCCGGCGAAGATCTCCGAGGCCGACGCCGAGAGGCGGTTGACCAGCAATGCCATCGGGCCTTTGTAGAACGCACCCGGGTTCTCGTCTTCGAGCACGTCGACACGGCCGTCTGCGTTGCGTACCAACACGGTCGGGCCCTTGTCGATAAACAGGCTGGTCAGCTCGGTGGCTTCCTGCAGGGAGCCGCCGCCGTTGTTGCGCAAGTCGATGACCACGCCGTCGACTTTTTCCTTCTGCAGCTCAGTGAGGATTTTCTTCACGTCGCGGGTGGTGGACTTGTAGTCCGGATCGCCAGCACGGAAGGCCTTGAAGTCCAGGTAGAAGGCCGGGATTTCAATCACCCCCAGCTTGTAGTCCTTGCCATCCTGCTTGAGGTTGAGGACTTTCTTCTGCACAGCCTGGTCTTCGAGCTTCACCGCTTCACGGGTGATGGACACGATCTTGCTGGTCTGGTCGTTTGGCGCATTGGTGTGCGGAATCACTTCCAGGCGCACCACGCTGCCTTTCGGCCCGCGGATCAGCTTGACCACTTCGTCCAGGCGCCAGCCGACCACGTCGACCATCTCTTTGTCGCCTTGGGCAACACCGATGATCTTGTCGGCCGGGGCGACCTGCTTGGTCTTGTCCGCCGGACCTGCCGGCACCAGGCGCACAATCTTGACCTGGTCGTTGTCGCTTTGCAGGACGGCACCGATGCCTTCCAGCGACAGACTCATGTTGATATCAAAATTTTCCGCGTTATCTGGCGATAGATAATTGGTGTGCGGGTCGTAGGACATCGCGAAGGTGTTGATGTAGGCCTGGAAGATATCTTCGGCACGGGTCTGATCCAGACGCGCGAGTTGATTCTTGTAGCGCTTGGTCAACAGCTCCTGGATGGCCTTCGGCTCTTTGCCGGCGATCTTCAGGCGCAGCACTTCGTCCTTGACGCGTTTGCGCCACAGGTCGTCGAGGGCGGCGGTGCTGGTCAGCCAAGGCGCGTCCTTGCGGTCCACCAGAAGGGTTTCCTTCTGGGTGAAGTCGAGCTTGTCGACGCCTTTGTCCAGCTCACCCAGGGCGAAGTCCAGACGCGCTTTGACGCGGTCCAGGTAACGCTTGTAGATAGTGAAGGCGGGCTGCAGGTCGCCGCTCTTGAGGAAGTCGTCGAACTGCGTCTTCCACTTGTCGAACTCGGCGATATCACTGGCCAGGAAGTAGCTGCGCGACGGATCCAGCAGCTTGAGGTAGCTGTCGTAGATGATCACCGAGCGCGCGTCGTCTAGCGGCGGCTTGCTGTAGTGATGGCGCTTGAGCAACTCGACGACGTTAAGGCTGGCAATCACCTCATCGCGATCCGGCTGAAGGTTGTCCCAGCTGTTGGCTGCGAACGTATTGGTCGACATCGACGCGAAGCCGAGACCAATGAAAAGAGCGAGGGCGGTGCAGGGGAACAAATGCTTCATGCTGATTCGACGCGGGGGCAATTGATAACGCATATTAGGCCGTCTTTGAGGGAGCCGGTTCCATATGGTCCGGTCGCATAATGCAAAAAGCCCGGCGATACAGCTACGGGCTCAGTCCAGACTCACTATGGAGGCACTGTGAAAGCATTGCAAGGCGTTGACGGTCATGTGGAGTGGTTGGAAGAACCCAGTCCTACCTGCGATGTAGGGCAAGTTCGCATTCGCGTGGCGGCAGCGGGCCTCAATCGCGCCGATTTATTACAGCGTGCAGGGCTTTATCCACCACCACCAGGCGCCAGTCACGTACTGGGCCTGGAGTGTTCCGGGGTGATCAGCGAAGTGGGGGCGGGCTCATCCTGGCAAGTCGGCGACCGCGTCTGCGCACTGCTCGCCGGTGGCGGCATGGCCGAAGAAGTGGTGGTGGATGCGCGCCACGTGCTGCCCGCGCCGGAAGGCTTGTCGCTGATTGAAGCGGCGGCGCTGCCTGAGGTGTACAGCACGGCGTGGCTCAATCTGTTCCAACTGGCGGGCCTCAAGCCGGGTGAGAAAGTGCTGTTGCATGCCGGCGCCAGCGGCGTGGGCTCGGCGGCGATCCAGCTGTGCAAGGCGTTTGGCAGCCCGTGCTGGGTCAGCGTCGGCTCGGCGGAACGCCTGGCCTACTGCGAGGAACTCGGCGCCCAGGGCGGTGTGGTACGGACCGACGGGCTCGAAGGACTGCGGGATTTCGGGCCGTTCGATGTGATCCTCGACCCGGTCGGTGGCAACTATGCAGCACTGGACCTCAAGCTGCTGGCCCTCGATGGGCGCTGGGTATTGATCGGATTGATGGGCGGTCGCGACGCGCAACTGGACCTGGCCCAGGTGCTGGGCAAGCGTATCCAGCTACTAGGCTCGACCTTGCGCAGCCGCAGTGATCAGTTCAAGGCGGACCTGTTCAGCGACTTGAGCCAGCATGTATGGCCGCTGTTTGTCGAAGGGCGGCTGAGCCCGCAACTGGCCAAGACCTTCCCGATCAAGGATGCCGAGGCGGCGTTTGCCGAGTTGGCGACCAACCAGATTTCCGGGAAGTTGGTGTTGGTGATCGACGAAAGTTTGAGCTGAATGCGGTCAATGTGGGAGGGGGCTTGCCCCCGATGGCGGTGGGACAGTGAAGAATTCTTCATCTGACACACTGCCATCGGGGGCAAGCCCCCTCCCACATTTTGATCTCGGTTCAATCAGGTCCAGTGATGGATTGGCCAGCCAGCTTTTTCGGCGTGTTCGCGCAGTACCGGGTCCGGGTTCACCACCTGCGGATGATCCACCTTCAGCAGCAACGGCAGATCATTGCGTGAGTCCGAATAGAAATACGCGCCTTCCAGCGTTTCACCTTCCTGTTCCAACCACGCCAGCAGACGCGTGATCTTGCCTTCACGGTACGTCAGTACACCCGCGGTACGCCCGCTGTACACGCCATGGCTGACGTCCAGTTCAATCCCTAGCACTTCATCAATGCCGATCCGCGCCGCAATCGGCGTGACCAGGTGCGTGCCCGACGCCGAGATCACCAGGATCCGGTCGCCATTGGCGCGATGGCGCGCGATGGTCTTGGTGGCGTCGCTGTAGATCAGAGGCTCGATCACGTCCTCGACCCAGGGCTCCACCAAGTGCTCGATTTCTTCCGGCGTGCGGCCGATCATCGGCTCCAGGCTGAAGTCCATGAAGTCTTCCATGCGTAGCTTGCCCTGGCTGTAGGCGTCCATCAGCTCGTTGTTCTTGCGCATGAACGACTCGGGGTCGACCCAGCCCAGGCGGCCCATCTGCTCGCTCCACAGGGTGGCGCAGTCGCCGTGGATGAGGGTGTCGTCCAGATCAAAAATTACCAATGCCATCCGTCATGCTCTCTCAAATGAAACGTTGCATCAGGCTACTTCACACAGGGCACTGGGGTCGATGGAAAGTGCCAGGCGTTGCCCGTCCGGGTGCAGGTCGTCGGCCGATCGGTTGAGCACATCCACCACCAGTTCCACGCCGCGCGCTTCGATGCGGTAGCGGATCACGTTGCCCAACAGGCTGTGGCTGCGCACCAGGGCGTCCAGTTCGCCGTCGCGGCTCAGTTCGATGGCCTCCGGGCGAATGGCGATGCGGCTGTTGATCGGGCGTTGCAGCAACTGGGTGGCCTTGTCGGCGTCCAGCAGGTTGTAGTTGCCGATGAAGCCGGCGGCGAACACATCGACAGGCGCGGTATAGAGGGTTTCGGCATCGCCGCTCTGCACGATCTTGCCCTGGTTCATCAGGAAGATCCGGTCGGACATGGTCAGGGCTTCTTCCTGGTCATGGGTGACGAAGATGGTGGTCAGCCCCAATTCTCGCTGGATCTGGCGGATCTGTTCGCGCAGGTGCTTGCGAATGCGTGCATCCAGCGCCGACAGCGGCTCATCCAGCAACAACAGGCGCGGGCGGGTGACCAGCGAGCGGGCAAGGGCCACGCGCTGGCACTGGCCGCCGGACATCTGGTGCGGGTAGCGGCCCGCCAGGTCCTTGAGCTCGACCAATTGCAGCACTTCTTGCACGCGCTTGTGGCTGTCGTCGGCGTTGACCTTTTGCATGCGCAGGCCGAAGGCAACGTTCTGTTCCACGGTCATGTTGGGGAACAGTGCATAGCTCTGGAACACCATGCCGATATGGCGTTTCTGCGGGCTCAACGGGACGATGTCCTGGCCATCAAGGAGGATTTTGCCACTGTCCACCGAGGTCAGCCCGGCGATGCAACGCAACAGCGTGGACTTGCCGCAACCGGACGGGCCGAGCAGGGTGACGAACTCGCCCTTGGCGATCTCGCAGTTGATGTCACTGAACACCGGGGTGCCGGCGTAGCCTTTTTGCAGGTGTTGGACGCTGACGAAGCTCATTGGCTTTTGTCCTTGTTCAAGATATTGGCGGCCCAGGTCAGCACCAGCACAAAGAAGAAATAGGAAATCACGACGGCACTGGTGAAATGGCCGCTGCTGTTGCGCATGTTGTTCAGGTAGACCTGCAGGGTTTCGTAGCGGGTGCCCACCAGGATGTTGGCGAACACGAACTCGCCGAACAGGAAAGAGAAGGACAGCAACAGCGCTACCATCAGGCCTTTGCGCAGGTTGGGCAGCACCACTAGGATCGCCGCCTGCCAGGTGCTGGCACCGAGCAGTTGGGAGGCGTCCATCAGGTCGCGCAGGTTGATCGCCTGCAGGTTGTTGGTGATCGCCCGGTACATGAACGGCAGCGCGACGGTGAAGTAGCAGCCGATCAAGATCCACGGCGTGCCCACCATCGCCATCGGCCCGGAGCCATACAGCTGCAGCAAACCCACCGACGACACCACGGGTGGCACCGCGAAAGGCAGCAGGATCAGGATGTTCATCAGCGCATCCAGCTTGGGAAAGTGATAATGCACCACGAACAGCAGCGGCAAAATCAACACCACCGACAGTACCAGTGCGCCCACGCACACCAGCAACGATTGCCCGAAGGCCATCAGGAAACGCGGGTCGCTCCACAGCTGTACGTACCATTTCACCGTGAAACCGGCGGGCAGGATCGTCGCCGACCAACTGCTGGCGATGGAATAGACGAAGGTGCCGATCAGCGGCAACACCAGGATCGCAAACAACAGGTACACCACCACGCGGTGGTAGAGGGAGGCCGGGCCGGCTTCAGCGCGAGACATGGTAGCTCCTCTTGAGCAGCAGTTGATGGACCACGGTGACCACGGTCATCAGCACCACCAGCACCACGGCCAGGGCACTGGCCAGGTTCGGGTCGAGGGACACATCGCCGGAGACCAGCCCCGCGATGCGAATCGGCAGTACGTTGAAGTTGCCGGTGGTCAAGGCGTAGACCGTGGCATAGGCGCCGAGGGCATTGGCCAGCAGGATCACGAAGGTGCCGAGCAAGGCAGGGGTCAGCACCGGCAGGCCGATATGCCGCCAGAACTGCCAGCCGCTAGCGCCCAGCAGGGACGCTGACTCACGCCAGTCTTCGCGCAATGCATCGAAGGCCGGGTAAAGCAGCAGCACACCCAATGGAATCTGGAAGTAGGTATAGAGGATGATCAACCCGGTCTTGGAGTACAGGTTGAAGTCCTGAATGATCCCCGCCTGCTTGAGCATGAGGGTGATGCTGCCGTTGAACCCCAGCAGGATGATGAACGCGAAAGCCAGGGGCACACCGGAAAAGTTGCTGGTCATGTTGGCAAAGGCCGTCACGAAGTTGCGCAACGGCGAATCCACCCGGCGCAACGAGTAACTGCCCAGCACAGCAATGATGATGCCGAAGATGCTTGAGTAGAAACTGATCTCAAGGCTGAACTGAATCGCTTGCAGGTAGAACTTCGAGCTGAAGATCCGCGTGAAGTTTTCCACGCCCCAGCCAGCTTCTTCGGTTTGCAGGCTGTTGATCAGTACCCACACCAGCGGGGCAATTTCGAACACGATAAAGAACAGTGCGAACGGCACCAGGCAGAGCAGCGCCAGCCATTTGCCACGGATCATTTCAACAGCTCCCGGCAGACAGGTTTGTCGTGGGGCACGCCCAGCAGTTCGCAGACGGTGCCACACAGCTCGGTCTGTTTCGGCGCGGCGCTGGGGTCCAGGCTGAACGCGTCGCCGAGCACGAATAGCGGCACTTCGCGTTCTTCCGGCAGCAGGCCGTTGTGGGAGCGGTCGTTGTTCATGCCGTGGTCAGCGGTTACCAGCACCTGGTAACCGGCATCGAGCCAGCCTTGCAGGTAGTCGGCCAGGACGATGTCGGCCACCCGTGCGCTGTTGCGATAGTGCGCGGTATCGAGGCCGTGCTTGTGGCCGGCGTCATCGATGTTCATCGGGTGCACCACCAGGAAGTCAGGCGCGTGTCTGAGGCGCAGGCTTTCGGCGTCGGCAAACAGGTGGGAATCCGGGTAGTGGTCATTCCAGTAGAAATGCCCGTGCTGGATCGCCAACGCCTTGTCGTCGGTGTGACGGTCGCGGGCCGCGAGAAAGGGCGTGCGGTTATACAACTCGCTGACCCAGTGATAGGCCGCCGCCGCCGTGGTAAGGCCGGCGTCGGTGGCGTAATGGAAAATGCTGCGCTGGTTGGACAGGCGCGAGACGTTGTTGTGGACGATGCCACTCTGGATCGGCGGTACGCCGGTCAGGATGCATTCATACAGCGGGCGGGACAGGGCGGGCAGTTCACATTCCAGCTTGTAGAGGGCTGCGCGTCCTGCGCCGACATAGGCCTGCAAGTGCCCCATGGCGTGTCGGGCAACCTCGAAGTTCAGGCCGTCGAGCACGACAAGGATGACAGTGTGCTTCATGGGGGCTGGCGCTCCGCAACAGATGGGCTTGGATCAGGGGGCATCAGATCGGTAGGAGCCGGCAAGCCGGCTCCTACAGAGGTTTGCTTCGATTACTTCATTTCTACGATGACCTGTTCATTCCACAGCTGTGGCAGCTTTTTGGACGTGGCTTCCCAGGCATCGGCATCCTTGATCGGCTGCGGGTTGGCCTTGGTGTACTGCTCGCCGGGGATCAGGTTCTTGGCGATTTCAGCCGGCAGTTTCAGGTCGGTTTCGGCACGGATCGGACGTGCATTGCCTTTCGCCAGGTTCAGTTGGCCGGCGTCGCTGAAGATGTATTCGCGTGTCAACTTGGCGGCGTTCGGGTGCTTGGCGTATTTGTTGATGATGGTGGTGTAGCCGGATTTCACCGAACCGTCCGAGGGGATCAGCACCACGTAGTCATCCGGGTTGGCCATCTTGGCCTTGTAGCTCAGGCCGTTGAAGTCCCAGACCACGCCCACTTCGACTTCGCCTTTTTCCATGGTGGCGATGGTCGGGTTGGACAGCGAGAGACGGCCTTGCTGGGCGATCTTGGTGAAGAACTGCAGGCCGGGGGCGATGTTCTTTTCGTCGCCTTTATTGGCGATGGCGGCTGCCAGTACACCGTTGGCCGCTTGTGCCGCGGTGCTTACGTCACCAATCGAGACCTTGTACTTGCCGCTCTGCAGGTCAGCCCAGCTGGTGGGCACTTCAGAACCGTGCAGCAGCTTCTTGTTGACGATAAACGCGATGGTGCCGGTGTAGGCCAATGCCCAGTGACCGTCCTTGTCTTTAGCCCAATCCGGGACCTGGGCCCAGGTGGACGGTTTGTACGGCTGGGTGACTTCCTGCTTCACCGCAATCGGACCGAACGCTGCGCCTACGTCGCCGATGTCGGCGCTGGCGTTGTCTTTCTCGGCCTTGAACTTGGCGATTTCCTGGGCCGAGCTCATGTCGGTGTCGATGTGCTTGAGGCCGTAGGTCTTGGCGAGGTCTTCCCAAGTGCCTTTCCAGTTGGCCCAGTCATCGGGCATGCCGACGCTGTTGACGGCGCCTTCCGCTTTCGCGGCGGCTTCAAGAGTTTTTAGATCGGTATCAGCGGCCATGGCGGCGGTGCACATGGCAATGGTCGAGCCTAACAGTGATGCCAGGAAAAGCTGTTTCATCCGAAGCTCCTTTGGGCGTTTTCAACGCTGCGTTTTTGTCGACGTTTGCGGTGGTGTTGGTCTAGGTCAGCAATACCTGAGCCAATCTAGGCTCGATGGATGACAGTTTCATGTCGATGTCGTTTTTAAATCGCTGATGTCGCTAGTCGCAGAGTTAGCGTAGACCATGCTCAAGTGCCCGCAGGGCTGGGACTTGGCCGATGTATTGCAGGGTGTGCTATGGGGATGCACACGGACTGTCATCTGTCGGTCATCTGTAATGCCTAGGCTGGCAGGCAACCGTGCAAGCCCATTTACGGAGCGGTTTGTGCACCTTGTCGGTGCTGGTCTAGTCCAGATAGGTAACGTTGATGCGTGATGAGGCAATCAAGGCGGTGACATCCATCGGCCTGGCGCTGCAAGAGCAGATCGACCATGGCCTGCTGCCGCCTGCCAGCAAACTGCCCGCCGAGCGCAAGCTCAGCGAGTTGTTTGGTACCACTCGGATTACGGTACGGGAAGCCTTGTTACAACTGGAGGCCCAGGGCCAGATCTATCGCGAGGAGCGGCGCGGCTGGTTTGTCTCGCCGCCACGGCTGGCCTACAACCTGATGCAACGCAGCCACTTTCACGCCATGGTCAGCGACCAGGGGCGGGTGGCGTCCACCGAAGTGATCTCCGCGCGGCTGCAACCGGCGTCGGCAGCGGTGTGCGCCTGGTTGCAATTGCCGGCGCTGTCCAGCGTGATCCAGATCTGCCGGGGCCGACGGATCGATGGGCGTTTGGTCTTGTATGTGGAGCACTACCTGAACCCGCAGTATTTCCCGGGGATTCTGGACTGCGATTTGAATCAGTCGATGACTGAACTGTATGCGCGCAAGTACGACCTCCACTACGGGCGCGTGCGCTTTGAAATCGTGCCGACATCACTGCCAGTGGAAGCTGCCGCCGCGTTGCGCGTCTCAGTGGGCAGCCCAGGCTTGCGGATCGCCCGGGTCAACTATGACCAGCACCAGCGTTTGATTGACTGCGACCTGGAGTTCTGGCGGCATGATGCCATCCACGTTGGCGTGGATGTGATCTGATATTCAGCGGTGAGCGATCGCAGTGTAGGAGCCAGCTCCCACATTTGGATTGCGGGGCAGCAGTTGGAGAATGGTCGGCAGTGAGGCCGCCTTCGCAGGCAAGCCAGCTCCCACATTTGGATTGCGGGGCAGCAGTTGGAGAATGGTCGGCAGTGAGGCCGCCTTCGCAGGCAAGCCAGCTCCCACATTTGGATTGCGGGGCAGCAGTTGGAGAATGGTCGGCAGTGA